>NZ_CP022579.1:0-1200000 GCF_008274805.1 Oryzomicrobium terrae | reverse complement strand
ATTCCCGAGCGTCCTGCCAGGCCCGCCACGCATCGCCCACGGCCCGCACCTCGTCGCGCAGCCCGGCCTGACCATCGAGCAAGGCCCGCTGGGCATCGCCGCGCAGCAGCGACTGGTGGGCGTGCTGACCGTGGATATCCACCAGGCCTTCGGCCACGGCCTTCAGTTGCTGCAGGGTGGCGGGGCTACCGTTGATGTAGGCGCGAGACCGGCCGCCGGCTTCCAGCACACGGCGCAGCAGCAACTCGTCGTCGCCGTCGGCGCTGGCCAGATCCTGCTCCGCCAGCCACTGGCGGATTTCCGGCAGGGCGGCGATCTCAAAGGCGGCGGTGACTTCGGCCCGGGCGGCACCGGCACGCACCAGGCCGCTATCGGCCCGCTCGCCGAGGACAAAGGCCAGCGCATCCACCAGGATCGACTTGCCCGCCCCGGTTTCCCCGGTGAAGGCGCCGAATCCCTGGGCAAACTCGAGTTCGAGGCGGTCGACGATGACGAAATCGCGAATGGTCAGGCGCAGCAGCATGATGGGCGCGAAGGTCTCAAAAGAAGGGAAAGAATCAGGTGCCCTTGGGCTTTTCGCTCCACTGCAGCTTTTGCCGCAGCATGGCGAAATAGCTGTAGCCCGGGGGGTGCAGGAAACAGACGCTGTGTTCGGAGCGGAACAGGCGGACGCTGTCGTAGCGGCACAAGGTCTGGGTCACCTGGCCGTCGAAGTGCACCCGGGAATCGTCGGCCGAGAGGATGCGGATTTCGATGGCGGCCGAATCCGGAATGGTGATTGGCCGGTTGGTCAGGGCGTGGGGGCAGAGGGGTACCAGGGCGATACCGCCCAGGGTCGGATGCAGGATCGGCCCGTTGGCCGACAGCGAGTAGGCGGTGGAGCCGGTCGGGGTGGACACGATCAGGCCGTCGGCGCGCAGGCTGTAAATGAACTCGCCGTCGATGAACAACTCGAATTCGATAAGGCGGGAGATGGCTCCCTTGTCCACCACTACGTCGTTGAGGGCCACATTGGCGGATACGACCTCGCCGCCGCGGATCACCTCGCTCCCGAGCAGCAGGCGGTTTTCCGGGGTAAAGCGGCCTTCGAGCAGATCGTCCAGGCACGACAGCATGTCGGAACGAGCGATGTCGGTCATGAAGCCCAGGCGGCCCTGATTGACCCCCACCAGCGGCACCTTGTAGCGGGCCAGTTTGCGGGCGGCGTTGAGCATGGTGCCGTCGCCGCCGACGACGATGGCCACGTTGGCCCGATCGCCGATCACCGAGAAATCCACGGCCTCGAAGGCGGCCAGGCCGCCCAGGGTGTGATGGGTCGCCAGGCCGTGGCCGCTGGCGGCACCGAAGCCGGCGATGTTGTCGGCAGTATCGGCTTCCACCAGAACCCTGACGCCCCGGTCGCTCAAGGCCTGAGCCAGGGCCAGCAAGGTGTCGGCCACCTCGGGACTGTGGTACTTGCCGATGAGGGCGACGGTGCGGGGAGTGCTGAACGACTGTGGCATGGCAAAATTAAACCACAAAACATCGCCGCCGCCGGACTCGCCCCACCTGACGGCCCCCGGTTTTAGTACGCGGCATTATTGTTGGCTCCCTTTTCGGTAACATTAGCAGGCCATGCTCGACGAACGCGCCCGCATCCTACTCAAGACCCTGGTCGAACGGTACATCGCCGAAGGCGAGCCCATCGGCTCCCGCGCCCTGTCCCGGTATTCCGGCCTCGACCTCTCCCCCGCCACGGTCCGCAACGTGATGGCCGACCTGGAGGAGGCCGGCTTCGTTGCCAGCCCCCATACCTCCGCCGGCCGGGTACCGACGCCGCGGGGCTACCGGCTGTTCGTCGATTCCCTGCTCACCGTGCAACCCCTGGAAAAGGGCCAGATCGCCGCCCTGGAGCACCAGCTCGACCCGGGCCAGCCCCAACAATTGCTCTCTTCGGCCTCGCGCATCCTGTCCGACCTGTCCCATTTTGCCGGAGTGGTGGTGGCACCGCGCCGCCAGGCGCCGCGCATCAAGCAGATCGAGTTCCTCAGCCTGTCGGAAAAACGCATTCTGCTGATCCTCGTCACCTCGGACGGCGAGGTGCAGAACCGCATCCTGTTCACCGAGACGGCCTATTCGCCCTCGGAACTGGTCACCGCCGCCAACTACTTCAACCAGCACTGCGCCGGCCTGGATTTCGATCAGGTACGCGGCCGCCTCGACGCCGAACTGCGCGAACTCAAGTCCGACCTGCAGCGGCTGATGAGCGCGGTGCTGGCCGTCGGCGACCAGACCCTGGGCGAAAGCAGCGAACGCTACGTGATCTCCGGCGAGCGCAACCTGCTCGACGTGGACGACCTCTCGTCCAACGTGCGCCGCCTGCGCGAGCTGTTCGACCTGTTCGAGCACAAGACCGGCCTGGTACGCCTGCTCGACCTGTCGAACAAGGCCGATGGGGTGCAGATCTACATCGGCAACGAATCGGGCATCGCCCCCCTGGACGAGTGCAGCGTAGTCACCGCGCCCTACGAGGCCAACGGCCAGGTGATCGGCTCGGTGGGGGTGATCGGCCCGACCCGCATGGCCTACGAGCGGGTCATCCCGATCGTGGACATCACCGCCCGGCTGCTCTCTTCCGCCCTCACCTACCAGGCCACCGCCTGACCCTGCCGGCACCGGCCGGCAGCGCCTGCGCCGGTTGCCCAGAACCGCTCTGCAATCCCGCTTCTCGGCGCCACCGCTGAGACCAGTTTCCCTAGAACCAGAATCCGCCACAGGACCGCCATGCCCCGCTTCCAGCCCGAGCCCCCGTTCAAGCACGGTACCCCGCCCCAAACCGCCGTAGTGCTGGTCAACCTCGGTTCCCCCGACTCCCCCACCCCCGAAGCGGTGCGCCGCTACCTCAAGGAATTCCTCTCCGACCCCCGGGTGGTGGAAATCCCCAAGGCAGTGTGGTGGCCGATCCTCAACGGCATCATTCTCAACACCCGGCCCAAGCAGTCCGCCGCCAAGTACGCCACCATCTGGACCCCGGAAGGCTCGCCCCTCAAGGTGCACACCGAGCGCCAGGCCAAGCTGCTGAAAGGCCTGCTCGGCGAGCGCGGCCACCGGGTCACGGTCACCTGGGCGATGCGCTATGGCAGCCCGGCCCTGCCCGAGGTACTCGACCGGCTCAAAGCCGAGAACCACACCCGCATCCTGCTGCTGCCCGCCTACCCCCAGTATTCGGCCAGCACCACCGCCACCGTGCTCGACCAGGCCGGCCAGTGGCTCGCCGGCCTGCGCAACCAGCCCGAGCTGCGCAGCCAGCGCAGCTTTGCCGACGATCCCGGTTACATCGCCGCCCTGGCCGCCAGCGTGCGCGAGCACTGGCAGGCCCACGGCAAGCCCGCCGAGAACGACCCGTCCTACCGGCTGGTAATGAGCTTTCACGGCGTGCCCAAGCGCACCCTGGATCTGGGCGACCCCTACCACTGCGAATGCCACAAGACCGCCCGGCTGCTCGCCCGGGCCCTAGGGCTGCCCGAACAGCAGGTGCTCACCACCTTCCAGTCCCGCTTCGGCAAGGCCGAGTGGCTGCAGCCCTACACCGCACCGACCCTGACCAAGCTGCCCCAGGACGGGGTGACCCGGGTGGACGTGCTCTGCCCGGGCTTCGTCGCCGACTGCCTGGAAACCCTGGAGGAGATCGCCCAGGAGGTGAAGGCCGACTTCCTCAATGCCGGCGGCCAGGTCTTCCACTACCTGCCCTGCCTCAACGAGCGCCCCGACTGGATCGCCGCCCTGGCCGACCTGGCCGAGCGCCAGTTGGCCGGCTGGCCAACCAAAGCGCCCCGGGACGACCAGGGCCTGGCCGAGTCCGTGGCCCGGGCGCGGTTGCTCGGCGCCCGGGAGTAATGGGGCCAGGTGTCGGCCCAGTTTAGGGCCAAGCATCGGGCCAACCCCTAGAAGGGGCGGGCATCTTCACGATACCTGCCCGGAGCGCGAGGACTGGCGCGGACTTCCAGGCACATGCCGTGAAGACCCGCGCCAATCCTAGGTCTTGGCCCAGGTTAAGCTTTCGTCATCTTGGCCGTTAACGCATGGGTAACCGCGCCCGGAGCCCACCCATGCACATCACCCAGTCCATCCTGGAGCAACGCTCCAGCCACGCCGCCCAATCCCAGCGGGAGGTCAGCGAAAGCCTGCGCGCCTGGGTTGGCGACCGCCGCCCCGATTTCGAAGGCCAGAGCGCCCCGACCAACCAGACCGGCGCGGCCGGTGCAATCAATTCGGGCAACGGCGCCTCGGGCGTGCCGGACGCGCTGCGCCCCCTGGTGGAACTTTCCCAGGCGGCCCTGGCGGCCCAGCAAAACGACAGCGCCAATGCAGCCAACCAGAATCCCGTGGGCCAGGCCGTCGCCGCCAGCGACCCGAACGGCGACAACGGCCTGGACCCGCGCATGAAGCTGCTCAAAGCCGTGATCGAAATGCTCACGGGCCAGACCATTCAACTCTTCAACGCCCGCGACATCAGCGCCCCGGCCGCGACGGACGTGTCTGCCCCACCCGATCCGAACGGCAACGCCCAGGCCGGCAATGCCGCCGCGCAACGGGCCGGTTTCGGCGTCGAGTACGACTACAAGGAAACGGTACGGGAGAGCGAGACCACCACCTTCGCCGCCAACGGCGTGGTGCGCACCGCCGACGGCCGGGAAATCAACTTCCAGGCATCCCTGACCATGAGCCGCCAGTTCGAGGCCACCTACAGCGAACGCCTGCGCCTGGGTGACGCCAAGATGCGGGACCCGCTGGTGCTCAACTTCAACGGTAACGCCGCCCAGTTGTCGGACCTGAAGGTCGCCTTCGACCTGAATGGCGATGGACAGAAGGAAAGCCTGCCCTTTGTCGCCAGCGGCAGCGCTTTTCTCGCCTTCGACCGCAACGGCGACGGTCAGGTGAACGACGGCCGCGAGCTATTCGGTCCGACCAGCGGCAACGGTTTTGCCGAACTGGCCGCCCTCGATGCGGACGGCAACGGCTGGATCGACGAGGCCGACCCAGCCTTCCCCCACCTCGGTACCTGGACCCTCGGCGCCAACGGCCCGGTGTTCAAATCCCTTGCCGACCAAGGCATCGGCGCTCTTTCCACCACCGGCCAGGCCACCCCTTTCGACCTCAAGGACAGCGCCAACCGGCTCCAGGCGCAGATCCGCGCCACCGGCGTGTTTTTGCACGAGTCGGGAGCGGCTGGCACAATCCAACAGATAGACGTGGCTGCCTGAAGCAAATCGGGCGACACGCCCCTGCCGGCGGCGGGCTCGAACACCCGCCCCAGGCCTACTAAAAACAAGGCCACCCGTTCGCGGGCCATGGCCATTGGGAGGTAACGGGTCTCATGAAGCGTATCGCCGACTGGAGCATCTGGGTTCGTCTGACCGCCGCGATCTGGCTGGTGCTGGTGGCCGCCTGGAGCGGCATGATCGTCTGGGAAACCGCAGTCACCCGCGATACCGCCGTCAATCAAGCGGAAAGCTTCGCCAAGAGCATCCACGAGATGACCATGGCCGGCCTCACCGGCATGATGATCACCGGCACCGTGGGGCAGCGCGAGGTGTTCCTCGACCAGATCAAGCAGCTGTCGATCATCAAGGACCTGCACGTGGTGCGCGGCGAAGCCGTCTCCAAGGTGTTCGGTCCGGACACCAAATCCACCCGCCCCCTCGACGATGTGGAAAAACAGGTGATGGGCAGCGGCAAGCCCTTCGTCGCCGTAGGCGACGACGGCGACGGCCGCTACCTGCGCGTGGTGAACCCGACCCTGGCCTCCACCAACTACCTGGGCAAGAACTGCATCATGTGCCACCAGGTGCCGGAAGGCACCGTGCTCGGCGTGGTCAGCATGAAGGTCTCGCTGTCCGACGTCGATGCCGCGGTCAACAGCTTCGGTGTCAAGATCGCCGCCACCGCCGTGGCGGTGGTGATCGGCCTGCTGCTGGTGATCTACCTGTTCACCCGCCACTTCGTCACCGAGCCGATCGGCCAGCTGACCCGCGGCCTACGCGACATCGCCGAGGGCGACGGCGACCTGACCCGGCGCCTGCCGGTCAAGGGCAAAGACGAAATCGGCGAGGCCGCCGGCGTCTTCAACCAGCTGATGGAAAACTTCGCCAATCTGGTGCGCCAGGTCAGCACCGCCGCCGGCCAGGTGTCGGGCAAGGCCCACGACCTGTCCCAGTCCGCCGGCCGGGTAGCGGCCAGCTCCCACCGGCAGAACGAGCAGTCGGTCCAGGCCGCCAGCGCGGTCGAGCAACTGGTGGAAAGCATCGTCTCGATCTCGGATAGCGCCAGCCACGTCCAGCAGCAATCCCAGGAGAGTCTGGCCCGGGCCGACGAAGGCAATCGCAGCCTGAACCAGCTGCTCGGCGAGATGAAGGGTGTCGAACACAATGTGCGTACCATGGCCGACACGGTCACCGAATTCGTGCGCAGTACCGACGCCATCACCCGCATGACCCAGGAGGTCAAGGACATCGCCGAGCAGACCAACCTGCTGGCCCTCAACGCCGCCATCGAGGCTGCCCGGGCCGGCGAGGCCGGCCGCGGCTTCGCCGTGGTCGCCGACGAAGTGCGCAAGCTGGCCGAGAAGTCGTCCCGTTCCGCCAGCGAAATCGATTCGATCACCGACAGCCTGTCGGCCCAGTCGGTCCAGGTGCGCACCGCCATCGAATCGGGCCTGACCAACCTGGCTGCCAGCCAGCATTCGGTGGAAGGGGTGGCCAACATCCTGCAGGCCACCAACGGCTCGGTTACCGAAGTCGGCCACGGCCTGGACACCATCGCCGCCGCCACCGAGCAGCAGCGCCGGGTGAGCGGCGACGTGGCCGAAAATATCGCCGCCATCGCCGCCATGGCCCAGGAGAACAATGGCGCCGTGGAAGAAACCGCCCAGGCCGCCCAGGCCCTGGAAGCCCTGGCCGATTCGCTGCAGGGCGCGGTGGGCCGCTTCCGCACCTGATCGATAGCCGGAGTGGTAACGACAAAGGGCACCTGCGGGTGCCCTTTGTTTTGGTCCGGCCCATGCGGAGACAGAACGCCCACCGCGCATCGCGTCCTCGACCCTACCCCACGGCGTAACGCCCGGTCAGCAGAGGTGGCCGCGAGTTGCGCGAGCCGGCGGCAATCAGCATCGGCACCGTCCCCGAGCCTCCTGGTACCTATCCCTTCGCCAGCCGATTAGCCCTCGCCAAGCAGCGCGCGTAACCGCGGCACCAGGAACAGGTTCAAGGCCAGCACGATGATGGCGGTACTCACCCCGGTACGAACCACCAGATTCAAGGGCAGCGTCTGTTCCGCCAGATCGAGCAGCAGGCTGAGCAGCAGCGCGAGCAGGAATACGGCCAGCCAAACGATGGTGAGAAAGACCAGTTTGCCGTTACGGCGGATAAGCACTTGCATGACGGATCACCTTCACGGCATTGAGACGGCCATGCCCAGCCCGGCATAGCGCCGCCGCGCGGCAGGCAGCGGCTCCGGAAGCCTAACGCCATTAGTTGTCTGGCATGTTACAAGCGCACCCGGCACCGTCTGCAAACGTAGGCCGGGCAGGACATGCGGGCGTTGGCCGGTGGCACAACAACAACGCCAACAGCCCCCCTGTGGTCGGCCAGGAGTTGTGGCATCAGCCCTGTGCCCGACAAGGTAAGCATGCGCCGGCACTCCCGGCCGGCCGGGCCATCCGTGCCTCGAACCCTCGCGCAACCTGCCCCAACCGTCAGTCGAGCAGGGCCAGCCCCCCCGGGGCGGCCTTGGGCGCGGGCGCGCTGCCCCGCACCGCGACCGCCCCGAGCTTGGCCAGGGACTTGTTGGCCTGGCGCAGGCGGGTAATCAGGATGCCGGTGATGGCCCGGTGAAAGCGCTCCTGCAATTCATCGGAGGACAGGGCCATGGCAGCGGCGCTGATTTCCAGAAAAACGGTTGGCGCCAGGGTAACCACCGTGGCACTGCGCGGCCCCTGCTCCGGGTCCAGGTAGGCCATCTCCCCGACCACCTCGCCACTTTCCAGGCGGGCCAGGCTGCGCCCCTGGTAAGAAACTTCGACCTGGCCGGAGACGATCACGCCGAACACCTTGTCCAGGGTCAGTTCGCGGATCAGGGCGACTTTTTCTGGCACCTCCTGCCAGGTGGAAATGCGCAGGATCTCCCACAATTCCACGTCCTCGAAGCGGCGGAAGAACGGCAGGCCACGCAGGGTCATGAAGCGCTTGCGGTCCCGTTCCGCCACATCGTCCTCGTCGTCGAGGATCTGGTAGCGCACCGAGGACAGATCCTTGGCGAAATCGGCGCCACTGCGATAACGGTTGTAGAGGTCCTTTTCCAGGGCCTTTTTGAGGATCGGGTCCATCCCCGCCGGGATCGCCGGGTTGAGAGCGCACACGGCGGGGGGCTCCATGTTCACGATCTTATAGACCAGGGAGGCCGGGTTGTCGGCACGGAACGGCAGGCGCCCGGTGAGCAACTGGAAGAGCAGCACGCCCAGGGAATACAGGTCGGTCTTATGATTGAGCGGATAGCCCTTGACCTGCTCCGGCGACATGTAGGCCGGGGAGCCGACCCCCATGACGAAGGTCGAATCCCGGTCCTTGTCCTTCTGCAGATTGAGGGCCAGGCCGAAGTCGGTGATTTTCGGGTTGCCCTCCTTGTCGATGAGGATGTTGGCCGGCTTGATGTCCCGATGCACCACCCCCTGGCGGGCGGCATGATCGAGGGCCAGGCAGCACTTGAAGATGATGCCCACCACCTTGTGGAAGGGCAGCAGCCGGTCGATGTGGATGTACTGGTCGAGGGCCGTGCCATCGACGAATTCCATCACCAGGTAAGCGCGGGGTTCCTTGCCGGTGCTCTCCACCACCGCGTCGTAGATCTTGACGATGTTGGGATGGTCGAGGCGCTGGCCGACTCCATGCTCGGTATTGAACAGCTTGAGCAGCCGGCGCGACAGGGCGGCGCCACCGGCACCGCCGAAGCGCACGTACTTGATCGCCACTTCGCGGCCGCTGTCCGGGTCCCGGGCCAGATAGACAGTGGCCGTGGCCCCCTTGCCCAGTTCGCGGAGCACCTCGTAGCGACCGATGTTCTTTGGCTGATTGGCTGCGCCTGCCACGGTAGTTGCGCCTCTTGTCGTGGCGGGTGCGGCCCCGCCCACTGGAATCTTGACCACCCGCCGCTCCGGGGCGAGAAACGCCTGGATGCGAATGCGGGCTCGGGAGCAAGCATGCTAGCAGAAGCACGCTCTTTTTTTCCTGGCGGGGCTTGAAATGCGGCAAAGGCACCCCAACTGGAAGAAATTGTTCATCTAGTCGTCTGGAGACCCCGAACCATGTCCGAGACTCCCCTGCCCCAGGATCCGCACCAGGCGGACACCTCCGCAGCCCCTGCCCCGGAAGCCACTATCGACGCGCCTCTCGGCGATGCCGTCTCTCAAGACCCGGCTGCCCTTGCCGCCCGCGTTGCCGAACTGGAAGCCGAACTGGCCGCCAAGCACGATGCCTGGTTGCGCGCCGTGGCCGAGGCCGACAACATCCGCCGCCGCTCTGCCGAGGAAGTGCTCAAGGCCGGCAAGTTCGCCGTGGAGAAGTTCTCCCTCGACCTGGTGGCCGTCAAGGACAGCCTGGAAGCGGCCATTGCCGCCAACACCGCCAACGCCAGTCTGGAAAACCTCACCTCCGGCGTCGAACTGACCCTCAAGCAACTGGCCAGCGCTTTCGACAAGGCCGGGGTGGCCGAGGTGAATCCAGCCGGCGAGAAGTTCGACCCGCATCGCCACCAGGCCGTGGGCATGGTGCCCGCCGACCAGGAGCCGAACACCGTGGTGACCGTGCTGCAAAAGGGCTACGTGCTCAACGACCGGGTGCTGCGCCCGGCCATGGTCACCGTGGCCCAGGGCTGAACGGCCCGCCAAGAATTGCCGTTGCGGGGGCTTGAAATCCTGCCGCCGGCCCCTATCTAAGAATCAGAAATCGTATTGACCGCGTGCGTGTAACACCAGGGCCCACGCCCCGCCTACACCGCGCCCCTCATTGAAAGGAACCAACATGGGCAAGATCATCGGTATCGACCTGGGTACCACCAACTCCTGCGTCGCCATCATGGAAGGCGGCACCCCCAAGGTCATCGAGAACTCCGAAGGCGCGCGCACCACCCCCTCCATCGTCGCCTACACCGAGGAAGGCGAGATTCTGTGCGGTGATCCGGCCAAGCGCCAGGCCGTCACCAACCCCAAGAACACCCTGTTCGCCGTCAAGCGCCTGATCGGCCGCCGCTTCGAAGAAAAAGAAGTGCAGAAGGACATCAACCTGATGCCCTACAAGATCATGAAGGCCGACAACGGCGACGCCTGGGTCGAAGTGCGCGACCAGAAGCTGGCCCCGCCGCAGATTTCCGCCGAAGTGCTGCGCAAGATGAAGAAGACCGCCGAGGACTACCTGGGAGAAGAAGTGACCGAGGCCGTCATCACCGTGCCCGCCTACTTCAACGACAGCCAGCGCCAGGCCACCAAGGACGCCGGCCGCATCGCCGGCCTGGAAGTCAAGCGCATCATCAACGAGCCCACCGCGGCCGCCCTGGCCTACGGCATGGACAAGGCCGGCGGCAAGGACTCCAAGATCGCCGTGTATGACCTGGGCGGCGGCACCTTCGACATCTCCATCATCGAGATCGCCGACATCGACGGCGAAATGCAGTTCGAAGTGCTGGCCACCAACGGCGACACTTTCCTGGGCGGCGAAGACTTCGACCAGCGCCTGATCGACTACATCGTCGGCGAGTTCAAGAAGGAACAGGGCGTGGACCTGTCCAAGGACGTGCTCGCCCTGCAGCGCCTCAAGTCCGCCGCGGAAAAGGCCAAGAAGGAACTGTCCTCCTCCCAGCAGACCGAGATCAACGAGCCGTTCATCGCCTTCGACCCGGCCACCGGCCCGAAGCACCTGACCATGAAGCTTACCCGGGCCAAGCTGGAATCCCTGGTGGACGATCTGGTCGAGCGCACCATCGAGCCCTGCCGCGTCGCCCTCAAGGACGCCGGCCTCAAGGTTAGCGACATCCACGACGTGATCCTGGTGGGCGGCATGACCCGCATGCCCAAGGTCCAGGACAAGGTGAAGGAATTCTTCGGTCAGGAACCGCGCCGTGACGTGAACCCGGACGAGGCCGTGGCCGTGGGCGCCGCCATCCAGGGCGGTGTGCTGAAAGGCGACGTCAAGGACGTGCTGCTGCTCGACGTGACCCCCTTGTCCCTGGGTATCGAAACCCTGGGCAGCGTCATGACCAAGCTGATCCAGAAGAACACCACCATCCCGACCAAGGCCAGCCAAGTGTTCTCCACCGCCGACGACAACCAGGGCGCCGTGACCATCCACGTGCTGCAGGGCGAGCGCGAAATGGCCGCCGGCAACAAGAGCCTGGGCCAGTTCAACCTGGAAGGCATCCCCCCGGCGCCCCGCGGCACGCCGCAGATCGAGGTGACCTTCGACATCGATGCCAACGGCATCCTGCACGTGTCCGCCAAGGACAAGGCCACCGGCAAGGAGAACAAGATCACCATCAAGGCCAACTCGGGTCTGTCCGAGGAGGAAATCCAGCGCATGGTGAAGGACGCCGAGGCCCACGCCGAGGAAGACAAGAAGGCCCATGAGCTGGCGGATGCCCGCAACCAGGCCGACTCCATGGTGCACATGGTGAAGAAGTCCCTCACCGAGTACGGCGACAAGCTCGACGCCAGCGAGAAGGAAGCCATCGAGAAGGCCATCGGCGAAGTCGAGGGCGCAATCAAGGGTGGCGACCAGGCCGAAATCGAAGCCAAGACCCAGGCCCTGGCAGCAGCCTCCCAGAAACTGGGCGAAAAGATGTACGCCCAGCAGCAGGGTGAAGCGGGTGCCGCAGGTGCAGCCGGTGCTCAGCCCGGCGCCCAGCAGGAAAAGACGGTCGAAGGCGACGTGGTGGACGCCGAGTACACCGAGGTGAAGGACAAGAAGTAACCTCGATCCGCTGAGATCAGGAGGGTGAGGCGCGAGGGGCATTCCCTCCCCCTCACCCTTCGCCGTTACTTTCAGTCCCGTTCCCCGGCTCTCTTTATTGCCGCTTACCTCTGACTGCTCAGACCGCCATGTCCAAACGCGATTTTTACGAGATCCTCGGCGTCAACCGCGATGCGTCCGACGACGAGATCAAGAAGGCCTACCGCAAGCTGGCCATGAAGCACCATCCGGACCGCAACCCGGACGATAAATCGGCGGAAGAAAAATTCAAGGAGGCCAAGGAGGCCTACGAAATCCTCTCCGACGCGCAAAAGCGTGCCGCCTACGACCAGTATGGCCACGCCGGGGTCGATCCCCAGGCCGGCATGGGCGGCGGCGGAGCCGGCTTCGGCGGCTTCGGCGATGCCTTCGGCGGCATCTTCGACGAGATCTTTGGCGGTGGCCGAGGCGGCGGCGGTGGCCGTTCCAACATCTACCGCGGCGCCGACCTGCGCTACAACCTGGAAATCTCCCTGGAGCAGGCCGCCCACGGCACCGAAACCAAGATCCGCATCCCCACCATGGAGGAATGCGACACCTGCCACGGCTCCGGCGCCAAGAAGGGCACCCAGCCCCAGACCTGCCCCACCTGCCAGGGCAGCGGCCAGGTGCGTCTGCAGCAGGGCTTCTTCTCCATCCAGCAGACCTGCCCGAAGTGCCACGGCACCGGCCGCTACATCGCCGATCCGTGCAACGACTGCCACGGCGCCGGTCGGGTGAAGAAGCACAAGACCCTGGCGGTGAAAATCCCCGCCGGCGTGGACGAGGGCGACCGTATCCGCCTCTCCGGCGAGGGCGAGCACGGCGTCAACGGTGGCCCCCCGGGGGATCTGTACGTGCAGATCCACCTCAAGGCCCACCCGGTGTTCCAGCGCGACCATGACGACCTGCATTGCGAAATGCCGATCTCGTTCACCACCGCGGCCTTGGGCGGCGAAATCGAGATCCCCACCCTGGACGGGGCGGCCAAGATCAAGATCCCCGCCGAGACCCAGACCGGCAAGGTGTTCCGCCTGCGCGGTAAGGGCATCAAGGGGGTGCGTAGCCACGCTCACGGCGACCTGATGTGCCATGTGGTGGTGGAAACCCCGGTGAACCTGACCGACAAGCAGAAGGAACTGCTCAAGGAGTTCGAAGGGACCATGGGCGAAGGTGGCGACAAACACAATCCACGTACCAAGTCGTGGATGGACAAGGTCAAGGCTTTCTTCAGCGAGTAAGTCCGCCCCCAAGCCCTACCCTACTGCAGCATCTGAAAACCGGCCCTCGCGGCCGGTTTTTCTTTTATCCCCAGCGCCCGCAGCGCTGCGTCTTCGATGGCCGGAGGCACCGTCCCTCGAATCCGGCGCCGGCGGCCGCCCGACCGCGCCCCCGCCCTTGTAAGCTCCGCGTCAGGTGCGACGCCCATTCTGCCCGCTTCCATTAGCGGTCAATTACACTCGGGAGACAACCTCATGAAATGGCTTCGCACGGCGGCATCACTCGTCGGCTGTCTGTTCGCCACCCTGGCCGGCACCGCCGCGGTGGCGGAAACCGGGGTCACCGATACCTCGATCCTGCTTGGCATGTCCTCGCCCTTTTCCGGCCCGAACGGCGCCTACGGTCAGGAGATGCGCGAAACCATCTCAGCCTATTTCGACCAGGTGAACAAGGCGGGCGGCGTCGGTGGCCGCAAGCTCGAACTGGTGGCCCTGGACGATGGCTACGAAACCGACCGGGCGGTGGCCAATACCCGCGCCCTGATCGACGACAAGAAGGTCTTCGCCTTGCTCGGCTTCTACGGCTCGTCGCCGACCACCGCCGCCATGGAGGTGTTTTCCGCCGCCAAGGTGCCCCTGATCGGCACCATCTCCGGCGCCGACTCCCTGCGCACCCCGGTGAATCGCTACATGTTCAACGTGCGAGCCAGCTACGCCCAGGAAACCGAGGCCATCGTCACCCAACTGGTCTCCCTGGGCCTGACCAACATCGCCGTGTTCTACCAGAACGACGGTTTCGGCAAGTCCGGACTGGACGGGGTGATCGCCGCCTTGAAGAAGCACAAGCTGACCCCGTCGGCGGTGGGCACGGTGGAGCGCAACTCGGTGGACGTAAGCAAGGCTGTCCAGGCCATTTCCAAGGTCGGCGCCCAGGCCGTGGTGATGGTGACCCTGTACAAGCCCACCGCCGAATTCGTCCGGCAGATGCGCAAGATCGACCAGAACCCCCAGTTCATGACCCTCTCGCCGGTAGGGGCCGATCTGCTGGTGCAAGAACTGGGCAACGACGCCCGGGGCATCGGCATTTCCCAGGTGATGCCCTATCCGTGGAACGAAGCCACCCCGGTGGTGCGCGAGTACCAGCGCCTGATGGGCAAACAACAGGCCAAGTATTCCTATTACGGCATCGAGGCCTACATCACCGCCAAGCTGCTGGTGGAAACACTGCGCAAGCAAGGCAAGGATCTGACCCGGGAAAAGCTGGTGACCACCCTGGAAAGCCTGGGCAACTACGATCTGGGCGGCTATCGGGTCGGGTTTTCCCCCAACGACCACGGCGGCTCGCGCTATGTGGACCTGACCGTGATCGGCAGTGGTGGCCGGGTGTTGCGCTAACCCCCACACGCCTCCTGAAACCGCCGCACCCTGGTGCGGCGGTTTTTTTTCGCCGCCCGGTTTCGCCAAGTATTTAACCAAAATTCCTCAATACAAAATAAATTCTATATTTAAGAATTTTAAGTAAACTAGCTAGGGCCCACCCCGGCCGTTTCCGGCCGGGAGAAGAATAGTCAGAGGAGGAAACATGTCGTTATTTGCCCAAAATTCTCACCCCCCCGGCTTTTTCCAGCGGGTCGGTCTGGCCGTACTGCTGATGTCCACGCTGTTGCCACTGCATGCTGCGGCAGAACCGGGTGTCGGCACCGACACCGTCGTCATCGGTCAATCGGTAGTGCTGTCCGGCCCCATGGAGGAAAACGGCATCCAGTACACGAGGGGCATCCGGCTCTACCTGGACCAGGTCAATGGCAAAGGGGGTGTGAACGGACGGCGCATCCAACTGGTCACCCTGGACGATGCCTACGACCCGAAACGGGCCGAGGAGAACACCCGCAAGCTGCTGCAGGAGCACCAGGCCTTCGCCCTGTTCGGTTATGCCGGTACCGGCTCGACCCTGGCCGCCCTGCCCCTGGCGGAAAAGGCCGGCAGCCCCTTCCTCGCCCCCTATAGCGGCGCTGACGTCCTGCGCAGCAAGCCAAGCCCGGTGCTGTTTCACCTGCGCCCCAGCTACGGCAACGAAATGAACAAGATCGTCGAGCATCTGGTCACCCTGGGCATCCAGCGTATTGCCCTCGCCTACCAGAACGACAACTTCGGCAAGGCCGGACAGAAGAGCTTCGAAGACGCCATGGCCCGCTTCAAGCTCAAACCCACGGCCGTGGCGGCGATCGACCCGATCAATCTCGACGCCCGGGCCACGGTGGCCGCGCTGCGCCTGACCGATCCGGCCGCAGTGGTGCTGGCCACAGCAGGCCAGGGGACCGTGGCGGTGGTGCGCGAATACCAGAAGGCTGGTAATCCGCCCCAATTCTTTGGCCTGTCGGTGGCGAGCGCCGCCCTGCTGCGCCGTGAGCTGGGCGGCAACGCCGCCGGCATCGTCATCGCCCAGGTGGTGCCCTCACCCTGGAGCCGGGGCAGCGGCGTAGTTCGCCAGTACCGGGACGCCCTGGGTAATGGCGAACCCCACCACGCCTCCCTGGAGGGCTACATCGCCGCCCGGGTGCTGGTCGAAGGCCTGCGCCGCAGCGGCAAGGACCTGACCCGCGGCAAGTTCATCGCGGCCCTGGAGAACCTGCGCCAATTCGACCTGGGCGATTACACCATCGACTTCCGCCCCGGCCAGCACAGCGGCTCAGCCTTCATCGACCTGTCGATCCTGCGCGGCGACGGCCAGTTCATTCAGTAATCGCCCCCCCGGACAACACGACCGGCCCATCATCGGTCAACGAAACGGCCCCGCAGTGTCAGTGCCACTGCGGGGCCGTTGTCGTTACTGTCGTCTGGCGATGCGTCAGGCGCGGCGCCAGGTAGTCCCCCCGGGGCCGTCTTCAAGCAGCACGCCGGCCGCCTTCAGTTCGTCGCGGATGCGGTCGGACTCGGCAAAGTTCTTCGCTTTCTTCGCCTCGGCCCGGGCCTGGATGAGGGCCTCGATGCGCTCGGCGGCGTAGCCTTCCTCGGCCACCGGGCCGCCTTGCAGGAATTCCAGCGGATCGCGCTGCAGCAGGCCGAGCACGGCGCCCAAACCCTTCAGCTGGCGTGCGGTTTCGGGGGACCGAGTCTTGTTCAGCTCGTTGGCCAGGTCGAACAGCACGGCCATGGCCTCGGCGGTGCCGAAGTCATCATCCAGGGACGCCTTGAAACGCTGGGCGTGGGCCTCGTTCCAATCCACCCCGCCGGCGGCCGCCTCCACCCCACGCAGGGCGGTGTACAGCCGGGTCAGGGCGCCCCGGGCATCGTCCAGGTGGGCGTCGGAGTAATTGAGCGGGCTGCGGTAGTGGGCGCGCAGGATGAAGAAGCGCACCACTTCCGGGTCGTACTGCTCCAGCACCTGGCGGATGGTGAAGAAGTTGCCCAGGGACTTGGACATCTTCTCGTCGTCCACCCGCACAAAGCCGTTGTGGATCCAGTAATTGACGAAGCCGTGGCCGTGGGCGCCCTCGCTCTGGGCGATCTCGTTCTCGTGGTGGGGGAACTGCAGGTCCTGGCCGCCGCCGTGGATGTCGATGTGGGTACCGAGCAGGGACGAGCTCATCGCCGAACACTCGATGTGCCAGCCAGGACGGCCCTCGCCCCAGGGGGAGGCCCACTTCACCTCGGCCGGTTCCTCGGCCTTGGCGTGCTTCCACAACACGAAGTCGAGGGGATCGTGCTTGCCGCTGTCGGCCTGCACCTCGACCCGTTCGCCGGCGCGCAGATCGTCCAGGGACTTGCCGGACAGCTTGCCGTAGCCGGGGAACTTGCGCACTGCGTAGTTCACGTCGCCGCCGCTGGCCTGGTAGGCCAGCCCCTTTTCTTCCAGAGTGCCGATCATCGACAGCATCTGAGGCACGAACTGGGTGGCGCGGGGTTCGTGGTCGGGACGCTCCACCCCCAGGGCATCGGCGTCCTCGTGCATGTAGGCGATGAAGCGGTCGGTGAGCTGGCGGATGGTCTCGCCGTTCTCCACCGCCCGCTTGATGATCTTGTCGTCGATATCGGTGATGTTGCGCACGTAGGTCACGTCGTAGCCCGACGCGCGCAGCCAGCGCCGCACCATGTCGAACACCACCAGCACCCGGGCGTGGCCCAGGTGGCAGTAGTCATAGACGGTCATGCCACAGACGTACATCCTCACCTTGCCGGGTTCGATGGGGTGAAATTCCTGCTTTTCCCGGACGAGGGAGTTGTAGATTTTCAGCATGGACGGACCTTAAAAAGCCAGGTGTGGCAAAAAAACGGCAGCGGCGGAAGAAAGCCGGCAATACACGGGAACCCGGGGCGGCTCCCCGCTGTCCCGGGGCGCCCTCGGCAATCGTTTTCTTGGTAAAATCGGCGGGATTTTTTTGAGCGTTCGCCCCAGCGTGGCCGAACGTCTGCCGACTGCGGCACCCATTCAACGAGAAACCCGCCGAGTATAGCACAACGATGCGCCTCCATCCCTCGCAAACCCGTGCCACTACTGGCCTTCAGCGCTTTTCCCCGCTCCGTATCTCAGCCTCCCTGCGCCCGGTTCTGTCGACCCTGGCCATCGCCGCTTCCCTCTGCGTCGCCATGCCCCAGGCTTGGGCAAACGGGCCGACCGGTGCGGATTCGCTGCCGGATATCCAGCGCCTGATCAAGCAGGGGCAGTATTCCCAAGCCCTGGAACGGGTCGATGCCTACATCGCCACCCGCCCCAAGGATGCCCAGGGCCGTTTCACTAAGGGCCTGATCCTGACCGAGATGAACCGCCCGGCCGACGCCATCGTCGTCTTCCAGCGCCTCACCGAGGATTACCCGGAGTTGCCCGAGCCCTACAACAACCTGGCGGTGCTGTACGCCCAGCAGAAGCAGTACGACAAGGCCCGCACCGCCCTGGAAATGGCGATCCGCACCCACCCGGCCTACGCCACCGCCCACGAGAACCTGGGTGACGTCTATTCCAAACTGGCCAGCCAGGCCTACGACAAGGCCCTGCAGCTGGATTCGTCCAATGCCGGCGCCCAGACCAAGCTGTCCCTGATCCGCGAACTGATCAGCACCTCGGGTCGCCCGGGCAGTCGTCCCGCCCCGGCGGCAGCCCCTGCCGCTACCGCCGCCCCGGCCGTTTCGGCCACCACCGGCGCCGCACCGACGGTAAATGCCCGCGCCCCTGAACCGGCCAAGCCCGCCGTGGCGCCTGCCCCGGTCGCTACGGCTCCGGTCGCGCCGCCCCCGAAGGTGCTGGAAAAGCCGGCAGAGAAGGCGGAAAAAGTGGAAAAGCCGGTTGAAGCCAAGCCGGCCAAGGCCGAAGAGAAGAAGGCCGACGAACCCAAGGCCGGCGGCGACGAAGCCGCCGTGACCAAGGCCGTGCAAGCCTGGGCAAGCGCCTGGAGCCGCAAGGACGTGAAGGGCTACCTGGCCGCCTACGCCAGCGACTTCCAGGTGCCGAACGGGCAAAAACGCAAGGACTGGGAAGCCGAGCGCGCCAGCCGCATCAACAAACCCGGCCAGATCCAGGTCGGTGTCGACGACATCAAAGTGTCCTTCCAGGGCGACAAGGCCACCGTGCGCTTCCGCCAGAACTACAAGTCGGCCACCCTCAAGTCCTCCGCCGCCAAGGTTCTGGTCCTGACCAAGAGCGGCAGCCGCTGGTTGATCCAACAGGAGCGCGTAGGTAGCTAATGTCCTCCCCAGCTGTACGTCCTGCACGTCGTTTCACGCCTCACCCCTTGGCGGTGCCCCTCGTCGGCGCCGCCCTGCTCGCTGCCCAACTGCTGTCCGCCAGCGTCGATGCCGCCCCGTCCCACCGCGCCGACAAGCCGGCGGCCCCTGCCGCCACGAAAGCAGCCTCCGCTGCCGAGGCCGTGCCGAGCGATTCGCCCAGCTATTCGGATTCCGGCCCCGAGCCCCTGCTCAACCGCATCTTCGCCGCCATCGAGCAGCGCAAGCTGGATGCGGCGCTGGAGCAGACCGATGTGCTGCTCAAGCAATACCCCAATTTCCGCCTCGGCCACCTGATCAAGGGTGACCTGCTGCTCGCCCGGACCCGGCCGATCAACGCCTTCGGCGCTGCCAGCAACGCTCCGCCGGACAAGGTGGCCGACCTGCGCGCCGAGGCCATCGCCCGGCTCAAGGCCTACCGGCAAAAGCCCAACGCCGACGTGGTGCCGCGCTACCTGCTGCAATTGCAGTCGGATCAGCGCTACGCCATCGTCGTCGATACCCAGAAGTCGCGCCTCTACCTGTACGAGAACGACGCCAAGTCGGGCCGTCCCCACTTCGTCGCCGACTACTACATCACCCAGGGCAAGCTCGGCGCCGAGAAGAGCAAGGAAGGCGACAAGAAGACCCCGATCGGCGTCTATCACGTCACCTCGTCCCTGGAGCCGCGCAAGATCGGCGATTTCTACGGCAGCGGCGCCTTCCCGATCAACTACCCGAACGAGTGGGACAAGCGCAACGGCAAAAGCGGCCACGGCATCTGGCTGCACGGCACGCCGTCCGACACCTTCTCCCGCCCGCCCAAGGCTTCCGACGGCTGCGTGGTGCTGGCCAACACCGACCTCAACCAGTTGGCCAAGAACCTGCAGATCGGCCTGACGCCGGTGATCATCAGCCCCTCGGTGGAATGGACCTCCATCGACGACTGGGCCAAGGAACGCTCCGAACTCAACCGCACCATGGACTCCTGGCGCAACGACTGGGAAAGCCGCGACACCGAGCGTTTCCTGCGCCACTACTCGCGCCGCTTCCAGGGCGATGGCCAGAGCTACGCTGCCTTCGCCCAGCAAAAGCGCCAGGTCAACGAGAGCAAGGAGTGGATCAAGGTCGGCATTTCCAACGTTTCCATGTTCCGCAACCCGGGCAAGGACGAGATGGTGGTGGTGACCTTTGCCCAGGACTACCGCAGCAACAACGTGAACCAGACCTCGCGCAAGCGCCAGTACTGGATCCGCGAGGACGGGGCCTGGAAGATCATCTACGAAGGGGCTGCCTGAACCATCGGCAGCCACTCCCCTAGCCAAACCCCGCGCCCTGCCTTGATCTCCAGGCAGGGCCCCGCAAACCCCGCATCCCGCCTTACTCTCCGGAGGTAGTCCCTGATGAAGCGCATCCTGCTTGGCGTTGCCGCCACCCTGGTTTCCGTGGCCGCCCTCGCCGCCAATCCCTTCGTCGAAATTCAGACCAACCAGGGCAAGATCGTCGCCGAGTTGTACGCCGACAAGGCGCCCAAATCGACGGCCAACTTCCTCCAGTACGCCAACGACGGTTTCTACAACGGCACCGTCTTCCACCGCGTCATCGACGGCTTCATGATCCAGGGCGGCGGCTTCACCCCGGAAATGAGCCAGAAACCGACCCGGGCACCGATCGAGAACGAGGCCAAGAACGGCCTGAAGAACACCGTCGGCACCCTGGCCATGGCCCGCACCAATGACCCCCATTCGGCCACCGCCCAGTTCTTCATCAACCTGGTGGACAATGCTCCCCTCAACTACCCGAGCCGCGACGGCTGGGGCTACGCTGTATTCGGCAAGGTGACCCAGGGCCTGGACGTGGTGCAGAAGATCGCCAAGGTGCAGACCGGCAACAAGGGCTACTTCCAGGACGTGCCGCTGCAGCCGGTGGTGATCCAGTCGGTCAAGGTGCTGCCGGCCCCGGCCGATGCTCCGCCGGCCAAGAAGTAACCCCCCACCGAACACACAACCAAACACACAACAATTCCAACCCCACTCGGGGCGACGCCCCCACGGCCGCCACCGGCCAGGGCCCGCCCCACCCCGAAAGGACCACCATGATCAAGCTGCACACCAATTTCGGCGTCATCGGCATCGAACTCGACGCGGAAAAGGCCCCCGAATCCGCCAAGAACTTCATCGCCTACGTGGAATCCGGTCACTACGACAACACCATCTTCCACCGCGTCATCAACGGCTTCATGATCCAGGGCGGCGGTTTCGAGCCGGGCATGAAGCAGAAGCCGACCCAGGCCCCGATCCAGAACGAAGCCCAGAACGGCCTGAAGAACGACAAGTACACCCTGGCCATGGCCCGCACCAGCGATCCCCATTCCGCCACCGCCCAGTTCTTCATCAACGTTGCCGACAACGACTTCCTCAACCACACCGCCCCCAACGCCAACGGCTGGGGCTACGCCGTGTTCGGCAAGGTGGTCGAAGGCACCGACGTGGTGGATCAGATCAAGGGCGTCAAGACCGGCCGCTCCGGCTTCCACCAGGACGTGCCGGTGGAAGACGTGGTGATCACCAAGGCCGAAGTGGTCTAAGCCCCGGCTTCACCGCAAGACGCGACGCTCCCGCCCCGAGGCACTCGGCCGGGAGCGTTTTTCCATCCAGACCCCAACTACCCGATCCCGCATCCGCCGCCATGCTCCACTTCATCTCCGACCTGCACCTCTCCCCCGCCACCCCCGGCCTGGTCCGCCTCTTCGGCGACTACCTGAACGGCCCGGCGCGGCAGGCCGAGCGCCTGTTCATCCTGGGCGACTTCTTCGAAGCCTGGGTCGGCGACGACGGCGGCATGGACCCGGTCAGCCGCCAGGTGAAAGCCTGGCTGCGCGCGGCCAGCGACGCCGGCCTGGCCATCGCTTTCCTCCACGGCAACCGGGACTTCCTGGTGGGCGAGGTCTTCGCCGCGGAAACCGGGGTGACCCTGCTGCCCGACCCCTACGTGCTGTCCACCCCGGAATGGCAGTTCGTGCTCACCCACGGCGACGCCCTGTGCACCGACGACCTGCCCTACCAGGCCTTCCGCGCCCAGGTGCGCAACCCGCAATGGCAAGCCGCCTTCCTGGCCAAGCCCTTGCAGGAGCGCATCGCCATCGCCATGGGGCTGCGCGCCCAGAGCGAGGCCGGCAAGGCGGAAAAGGCCGGCACCAGCGCCGAATACCTGATGGACGTGAATCCGGGCGCCACCGACGACTTCATCCGCAGCCACGGCTACGCCACGGTGATCCACGGCCATACCCATCGCCCCGCCACCCACGACCACATCGTGGACGGCATCCACACCCAACGCTGGGTGCTGGCCGACTGGCACGAGGCCGACGGCACGGCCCGGGGCGAGTACCTGACCTGGGACGGCGAAGCCCTGGCCCGCCACCCGCTGCAGCAGACCGTTTGAGGTGGCACGGGCAGCGCGCCGGACGACCGCCCAGCCAGCACTCCCTGACCCGGGCTTGACCGCAGCGACGGCGGCCCGTACAGTTAGCTCCGCAACCCACAAAGGGGAGTAGCTGTACCGCCGAAGTCGTCAATACGGCATCTGACCCGTCAGATGCCCGGCCCGGCGGGCGAGTCGCGACAAGTAACTGGTAACACCAGTCCAACCTTGCCCCGGCCCTTCGCAAGCGAGACCTTTGCCGCCCGGCAAAGGTCTTTTTCGTTGACCATTCGGATCTCCCGATCCCAGGCCGGCAGGGTCGCTCCGACTCACTTGCGAAAGGAAGCCCATGTTCTCCCTCCATACCCTCCTGCGCCCCCTGCGCTCTGCCCTAACCCGCGCTTCGCTGCGCCTGGCCAGCAAGCTGATCGTCTCGCTCCTGCGCCGCCTCACCCCGGTGGTGACCACGCCCCATGGCGCCGAGCCGGCCATGGCCCGCGCCCGCCGGGGCACTCCGACGGGTAACGCAGCCAGCGGCGCGCCGCGGAGCCGGGTCATCGACGGCGACGCCCGCCGCATCGACGATCCGCGCAGCCACTGGTAACCCTCCCCTAATTTTCGCCCACATTCCGAAAGCACAATCATGGAAACGAGCATCGGCAACGTCTGGTGGTGGAGCGGCTTCGTCGTCTTCGTCATCGTCGCCATCCTAGTGGACCTGCTGGCGGTCGAGCGCAAAGGCTCCCGCGCCGTCACCATCAAGCAGGCCCTGGCCTGGTCCGCCCTGTGGGTCGGCCTGGCGATGGCCTTTTGCGCCTTCCTCTGGTTCTGGCTGGACACCCACGGCGGCCGGGAACTGGCGAACCAGAAGGCCGGTGAATTCCTCACCGGCTACCTGATCGAAAAATCCCTGTCGGTGGACAACATCTTCGTCTTCCTCATGTTGTTCACGGCCTTCGCCGTACCGGCGGAACAGCAGAAGAAGGCCCTCATCCTGGGCGTCATCGGCGCGGTGGTGCTGCGCGCCATCATGATCCTGGTGGGCGCCTGGCTGATCGCCCGGTTCAGCTGGATCCTCTACGTTTTCGGCGCCTTCCTGCTGTTTACCGGCGCCAAGATGGCCTTCGGCGGCGAGCACGAGCCGGACCTGGAAAAGAACCCGATCCTGCGCTGGATGCGCGGCCACCTCAAGCTGCTGCCCCAGTACGACGGTGCCAAGCTGGCGGTGACCAGGAACGGCGAACGCTGGTTCACGCCCCTGTTCGTGGTGGTGGTGCTGATCGGCATCACCGACGTGATCTTCGCCGTGGATTCGATTCCGGCCATCTTCGCCATCACCACCGACCCGTTCATCGTCATGACCTCCAACATCTTCGCCATCCTCGGTCTGCGGGCGCTGTACTTCCTGCTCGCTGACATGGCCGCCCGCTTCCACCTGCTCAAGTACGGCCTGGCCGCGGTGCTCGCCTTCATCGGCGTGAAGATGCTGATCGTCGACTTCTTCCACATGCCGGTGGCCCTGTCCCTGGGCGCCGTGGGCGGCCTACTCGTCCTGTCGGTGATCGCCAGCCTGCTCATTCCGGCCAAGAGCCACACACCGGCCAAGCACTGAGACCTGGGGCACATTGCCCGAGCCTGTAGCCTGATCAAGCCGCCAGAGGCGGGGGACGCTCCCCCGCCTCTTTTTTTTGCCCGCCCACCACGCCCTTGCGAGCGAAAGTGACAGGCGCAATGGCACGTTTTTGATCGCCATCAAACGCTTGGGGCAATAGCCGAGTAATCTGCTCAGGTATATACCGTCCAACGCCGCGCGGCGCTACCTGAAGGTTCCCCCGGCGCTGGTTCGGCTTGATCTTGCGTGGCGCCGCCAAAAGCGACGCCCTCCATGATGGAGGCCTGACCATGGCCAAGAAATTCCCCCTGCACCCCAAGCACCCGGAGCGGATCTGTTGGGGCTGCGACAAATACTGCCCGGCCGACTCACTGCAATGCGGCAACGGCTCAGGGCGGACCCTGCATCCGGCCGAGATGATCGGCGACGACTGGTACCTGCACGGTGACTGGGGTATCGAGTTGGATGACGGTGCGGTCAAGCCCGCAGACAACGGCACCACGGAATCCCCGCAGTGAACTGAACCGCCGGCCGCGCCATGGGCGTCGCCCCGCATTCCGCACTCAGCTCCGGAACAGCAGCCTCCGACGGGCATTCCGATCGCTGCGCTCCGGGAGCGCCGGGAATTAGTCGATTAGTCGATTCGCCGTTGCGCCAACACTATGTGCCGTGCCACCAACGGCGCATCAACGTTGCATCGCTTGGAACACACCGATCAGGGTTTTGACTGCCGCTTCCAGCTCATCGGGGGTATAGGCTGCAAATCCCAGCAGGAAGCCGGCCTGCCGGGGCTCCGCCGCATGGAGCCCGGTCAGCCCCATCAAATCAAGGCCAACCCGGCGTGCGGCACTGATGACCTCCTGCTCCGGAATGTCGCAGGTCAGCACGCAAGGCATCTGCAAACCGCCAATGGGCACCCGGGGTTCGACGTAGCCGGCCAGATGGGTACGCACCAGGCGGACCAGCGTCGCCAGCCGTTCGCCATAGACGCTGCGCATGGCGCGCACGTGGGCACCGAAGTGACCGCCGTCGATGAAACGGGCCAGGGTCAACTGGGCGATCGAGGCGCTGTGCCCGTCGAGCAGGGTGCGCGCCACGGTCATCGGCGCCACCAGGGCACGCGGCAAGACCAGGTAGCCGATGCGCAGCCCAGGGAACAGGGACTTGGTGAAGGTGCCGATGTAGATCGTCCGCTCGTGGGGGTCCAGCCCCTGCACGCAAGCCGTCGGTTTGCCGGCGTAGTGGAACTCGCTGTCGTAGTCGTCCTCGATAATCCAGGCCTGCTGCCGCTCCGCCCAGTCGATCAACGCCAGGCGCCGATCCAGCGCCAGGGTGGCACCGGTGGGGAACTGGTGCGAGGGCGTCAGGGAGACGGCCTTGGCCGAACGGGGATCGGCGCGCAAACGCTCGACCAGGATGCCCTGGGCGTCGAGCGGGATGGGCACGCACTCCAGACCAGCCGCATCGAAGGCCCGGCGCGCCCCGTGGTAGCCCGGATCCTCGATGAAGATGCGGTCGCCGGCATCGAACAGCACGTTGGCGCATAGCGTCATGGCCTGCTGCGAGCTGGTCAGCACCAGCACCCGCTCGGCGCTGGCATGGGCGCCGCGCTCCAGGTTGACGTAGTCGGCGATGGCCCGCCGCAACGGCGCCATGCCCTGGGGATCGCTATGCTGCAGGGCCCGATAGCCATATTCCTTCAACACCTGCCGCTCCAGGCGCTCCCAGGTCGACAAGGGAAAACTGCGGGTCTCCGGCACGCCAGGGGCGAACGGGCGCGGTGCCAGAAAGTCACGCACGCCGCCGCCCTTGAACATGGCGGCGCCGCGCTGGCTGAGCGTTGGCCCCTGGACGTGCGACGACTCGCGGCGGCGCAATTGCCCCCGGCTGGGTGCGCGCTGGGCCATTTCCGAAACGAAGCTGCCGCTGCCTACCCGCCGCTCGATGAAGCCTTCGGCGTGCAACTGGCCGTAGGCCGCCTCCACCGTGTCACGGGAGACGCCCAGGGACGCCGCCAGGGCGCGGGAAGCCGGCAGCGGCTTGCCCACGCCGAGAGCGCCGTCCAGGATCAACTGGCGGATGGCGCGCTGGATGCGGGCGTGCAGCGGCAACGCCGCCTGGGCGGGGTCGGCCAGCCAGGCTTTGACCGATTCGAGCTGGGAATGCTTGAACAATTGGCAGGTACACCTTGAAAAAAGTGGCGGGGAACATCCGGCCATTTACGCCGTATAAATCGGCTTCAAGCCCAGGTCAAGCGCCGGGCCTTCAAGGAGCCTACCCATGCCGTCCTCCCACCCACCTCCCTCCCTGCGCCTCGGCGATCTCACCCACCCGGTCGTGGCCGGCCTGATCTCGGTCATCGTCAATTACGGCGGCACCTTCATCCTGGTCTTCCAGGCCGCCAAGGTGGCCGGCCTGAGCCCGGAACTGACCGCCTCGTGGGTGTGGTCGGTGTCGATCGGCGTGGGGATCACGGGCCTCTTCCTCAGCTGGGTGGCCCGGGAGCCGATCATCACCGCCTGGTCCACGCCTGCCGCCGCCTTCCTGGTCACAGCCCTGGCCACCACGCCCTACGCCGAGGCGGTGGGTGCCTACCTGATCTCGGCCGCCGCCTTCGTCCTGCTCGGCCTGTCGGGCTATTTCGAGAAGGTCATCCGACTGATCCCGCCGGGCATCGCCGCGGGGCTGCTGGCGGGCATCTTGCTGCAATTCGGCATCAGCGCCTTCGGCGGCATGAGCGTGGACCCGCTGCTCGCCGGCCTACTGATCGTCGCCTACGTCGTCCTCAAGCGCTTCACCGCCCGCTACGCCGTAGTGGGCATCCTCACCCTGGGGCTGGCCTTCCTGCTCCTTCAGGGACGCGTCGACCTATCGGGCCTGGAACTGCGCCTCGCCGCCCCGGTGTTCACCGTCCCGGCCTTCTCCCTCAACGCCCTGCTCAGCGTCGCCCTGCCCCTGTTCCTGATCACCCTGACCGGGCAATACATGCCCGGCATGCTGGTGCTGCGCAACGACGGCTTCACGACCAGCGCCAACCCGATCGTCACCGTCACCGGCCTGGGCTCCCTGCTCATGGCGCCGTTCGGCTCCCACGCCTTCAACATCGCCGCGATCACGGCGGCGATCTGCACCGGCAAGGAGGCCCACGAAGACCCGGCCAAGCGCTGGATCGCCGGTATCGCCGCGGGCACCTTCTACATCCTGGTCGGGGTCTTCGGCGTCACCCTGGCCGCCGTGTTCATGGCCTTTCCCGCCACCTTCATCACCACCCTGGCCGGGCTCGCCCTGCTCGGCACCATCGGCGGCAGCCTGGCCAACGCCATGGCCGACGCCAAGTCTCGGGAAGCCGCCCTGATCACCTTCCTGGCCGCTGCCGCCAACATCAAGCTGCTCGGCATCGGCGGCGCCTTCTGGGGGCTGCTGATCGGCCTGGTTGCCTACGCGGCGCTCAACGGCAGCCTGCCGCGCCGCCCGCCGGGCCATCAACCGAACCACAAACCGGCGGCCGGACCAGCCATGCCACTCGTTGCCGAACCTGCCGCCAGCGGCGGGAGGGTCAAGTGATGCCCACCCCGCGGCCTGCGCCGCCCGATACGTCGGTAACGTCCGGAGCGCCTGCAACGTCCAGTACGCCGACCTGGCACGAGCGGCACGGCCGCTACCCCAGGGCCGACAGCGTCGCCGACTTTAAGCACAACCTGGCGGCGGTCCGGGAGCGCATCGCCGCCGCCTGCCGGCGCGCCGGCCGCGACCCCGGTGAGGTGCGCCTGCTGCCGGTGAGCAAGACCTTCGACGCAGCCCACCTGCGTCTGGCCTACGCCGCGGGCTGCCGCCAGCTCGGCGAAAACAAGGTGCAGGAAGCCCAGTGTAAATGGGAAGCCCTGGCCGACCTGGCGGACCTGCGCGGGTCGGTCATCGGCCACCTGCAGACCAACAAGGCCCGGCGGGTGGCGCGCTTCGCCAGCGAATTCCAAGCCCTGGACAGCCTGCGCCTGGCCGAGGCCCTGGACCGTCGCCTGCAAGCCGAGGGGCGCGGGCTGGACGTGTTCGTTCAGATCAACACCTCCGGCGAGGCCAGCAAGTACGGCCTGGCGCCGCAGGAGGCCGCCGCTTTCCTGCGCGCCCTGCCCGCCTTTGGCGCCCTGCGCGTGCGTGGCCTGATGACCCTGGCCCTGTTCTCGGCCGAAGCGGCCCGGGTGCGCGCCTGCTTCGCGCTGCTGCGCCAGCTGCGCGACCTGCTGCGCCAGGACGCCCCCGCCGGCATCGGCCTGGACGAGCTGTCCATGGGCATGTCCGGCGACTTCGAGATCGCCATCGAGGAAGGCGCCACCGTGGTACGCATCGGCCAGGCCATCTTCGGCGCCCGCACTCTGCCGGACAGCCACTACTGGCCTACCAATGGCGTCCCGTGAGCGGATGCCGGCCCCGACCTTCCCCACCCGCCGCACCGACCCCGTTGCCGGCGCATAAACCATCCGACCATCCCGACACTTCAGGGAGCATCACCATGCACGACCACTCCGCCATCCTGGCTGAACTCAAGGACTTCGACGCCGAACTGGCCGAGGCCATCGCCGGCGAAGCCCGCCGCCAGGAAGACCACGCCGAACTGATCGCCTCCGAGAACTACGCCAGCCCATTGGTGATGGCCGTGCAGGACTCGGTGTTCACCAACAAGTACGCCGAGGGCTACCCGGGCAAGCGCTACTACAGCGGTTGCGCCCACGTGGACGTGGCCGAGCGCCTGGCCGTCGAACGGGCCAAGGCCCTGTTCGGCTGCGACTACGCCAACGTCCAGCCCCATGCCGGCGCCCAGGCCAACGCCGCGGTCTTTCTCGCCCTGGTCAATCCGGGCGACACGGTGATGGGCATGAACCTGGCCCAGGGCGGGCACCTGACCCACGGCAACCCGTCCAACTTCTCCGGCCGCCACTACCGCATCGTCCCCTACGGTCTCGACCCGGCCACCGGGCTGATCGACTACGACGAGATGGAGCGCATCGCCCTGAAGACCCGGCCCAAGCTGCTCATCGGCGGCTTTTCCGCCTACTCCCGGCACAAGGACTGGGCGCGCATGCGCGCCATCGCCGACAAGGCCGGCGCCCTCTTCTGGGTGGACATGGCCCACGTGGCGGGGCTGGTGGCGGCCGACGAATACCCCGATCCCCTGCCCCACGCCCACGTGGTCACCAGCACCACCCACAAGACTCTGCGGGGCCCCCGGGGCGGCCTCATCCTGTCTCAGGGTCAGGGCGAGGAGTTCTACAAGAAGCTCGACTCGGCGGTGTTCCCCGGCATCCAGGGCGGCCCGCTGATGCACGTCATCGCCGCCAAGGCGGTGGCCTTCAAGGAAGCCCTGGCCCCCGAGTTCACCGCCTACCAGCGCCAGGTGGTGACCAATGCCCGGGCCATGGCCGCCGTGCTGCAACGGCGCGGCTACGGGATCGTCTCCGGCGGCACCGACAACCACCTGATGCTGATCGACCTGTCGGCCAAGCCCTACACCGGCAAGGACGCGGACGCGGCCCTCAGCGAAGCCTGGATCACCGCCAACAAGAACTCGGTGCCCAACGACCCGCGCTCCCCCTTCGTCACCTCCGGGCTGCGCATCGGCACCCCGGCCGTCACCACCCGGGGCTTCGGCGTGGCGGAATGCGAGCAGTTGGCGGGCTGGCTGTGCGACGTGCTGGACGCCCTGGAATGCGGCACCAGCGCCCAGGTGGCGCCCCGGGTGCGGGAGCAGGTGGTGGCCCTGTGCCGGCGCCATCCGGTGTACCGCTAAAGCAGTAACGGCGGGGGGGGCCGGACGCGCCCCACCCCGAAAATCGGGATTACGCCCCGCCCTTGGCCGTCCCCAGCCGCCCCCACCAGCGCTCCCCCAGCACCACCACGAACACGACCAGGGACAGGCCGGCCACCAGGCCCCATTCGGCCAGGGACAGGGGGGCCGTGCCGAACAGGCGGTTCATCAGCGGCAGGTGGGTGAAGGCGGCCTGGAGGGCGAGCATCAGCCCGACGCCGGCCCACAACCAGGGGTTGCCGAACAGGGGCACCCGCCAGGGGGCCTGATGCAGGGAGCGGCAGTTGAACAGGTAGGCCGTTTCACCCAGCACGAACAGGTTGGCCGCCAGGGTGCGGGCCTCGGCCAGGGTGCCGCCGGAGGCCAGCTTCCCGTTGAAGACGAGGAAGCTGCCCGCCACCAGCAGCAGCCCCACCACCAGGATACGCACCACCAGCACCCGGTCCACCAGCCCCCGCTCCGGGTGGCGCGGCGGGCGGGCCATCACCCCGGCCTCGATGGGTTCGAAGGCCAGGGTCAGGCCGAGCAGCACCGCCGTGGTCATGTTGATCCACAGGATCTGCAGGGGGGTGATGGGAATGGCCAGGCCGGCGACGATGGCCACCACCAGTACCAGGCCTTCGCCCAGGTTGGTGGGCAGGGTCCACACCACGAACTTGGTCAGGTTGTCGAACACGCCCCGGCCCTCTTCCACCGCCGCCACGATGGTGGCGAAGTTGTCGTCGGTGAGCACCATGTCGGCGGCGTCCCGGGCGGTCTCGGTGCCGCCCTCACCCATGGCCACGCCGATGTCGGCTGCCTTCAGCGCCGGGGCGTCGTTGACCCCGTCGCCGGTCATCGCTACCACCTCGCCGGCCGCTTGCAGGGCCGTTACCAGGCGCACCTTCTGGGCCGGCTCGACCCGGGCGAAGACGTGGCACTGCCGCGCCGCCTGGGCGAAGGCGGCGTCGTCCAGGGCCGCCAATTCGGCCCCGCTGTAGGCCTGGCGGGGCGCCTCGCCCGGTGCGGAATCCCCTACCGCTGCCCCTGTCGCCTCCTCTTCCGGCACCGTCAGACCGAGCCGGCGGGCAATGGCCGCGGCGGTCAGGGCGTGGTCGCCGGTGATCATCTTCACCTGGACCCCGGCCTGGCGGCAGGCGGCCACGGCCCGGGCCGCCTCGGGCCGGGGCGGGTCCATCATGCCTTGCAGGCCCAGCAGCACCAGCCCGCCGGCCACCTGGCGATGGTCCAGGGCAGGGCCGACCTCCCCCACCGCATCGCCGAGGTCATGGGCCTTGCGCGCAAAGGCCAGCACCCGCAGGCCCTGGCCGGCCAGCCGGGCCAGGGCGGCGGCAAAGTTCCGAGCGGCGGCGGCGTCCCAGGGCCGCTCATTGCCGTCGGGGTCGAGCCAGGCGGTGAAATGGGGCGCGAGGCGCTCCGCCGCGCCCTTCACGTACAGGGCATGGCGGCCATGGCCGTCGTGCCCCTCATGCTCCCCCGCCACCGGGTGCAGGGTAGCCATGTACTGGCGCTGGGAATCGAAGGGCAGCACGTCGCGGCGCGGGTGGCGGCGCAGTTCCGCCGCCCCCAGGCCGGCCTTGCCGGCGGCGGCGAGGAGCGCCCCTTCGGTGGGGTCGCCGTTTACCTGCCAGCGACCGTCCACCTCGGCCAGGGTGGCGTCGTTGCAAAGCAGGCCGGCGAGCAGGGTCTGGCCGAGGGCGCCCGGGAGCGGCAGTGGCAGCGAGAGCGGAGTTGCGGCGGCGGGAGCGATGGGGTCGGCGGAGGCGGCGGGTGGCGGGGCGGCATCCCCCGCCTCATCCGGACGGATGTCGCCGTGGGGCGCGTAACCGCCGCCGCTCACCGCGTAGAAGCGCCGCCCGGCCCAGATGGCCTGGACGGTCATGGCGTTCTGGGTCAGGGTGCCGGTCTTGTCCGAGCAGATGACGGTGACGCCGCCCAGGGTTTCCACCGCCGGCAGCTTGCGCACGATGGCCCGGCGCGCCGCCATGCGCTTGACGCCGATGGCCAGCACCACGGTGACCGCCGCCGGCAGGCCTTCGGGAATGGCGCCCACGGCCAGGGCCACGGCGGCCATGAACATGTCCACCGCCGGCTGGCCCCGGGCCACGCCGACGGCGAAGGTCAGCCCGGCCAGGGCCAGGATCAACCACAGCAGACGGGTGCTGAAGCGGGCGATCTTGCGTGTGAACGGGGTGTCCAGGCTCTCGGCCTCGGCCACCAGGGTGGAGATGCGGCCGGTCTCGGTGGCCCGGCCGGTGGCCACCACCACGCCGCGTCCCGTGCCCCGGGTCACCAGGGTGCCGGAATAGGCCAGATTGAGGCGGTCGGCCAGGCCGGTGTCCGCCGCCAGGGGGGCGGGGTGCTTGGCCGCCGGCAGGGATTCGCCGGTGAGCATGGCCTCGTTGATGTGTAGCTCGTGGCAGGCGATCAGGCGTAGGTCCGCCGGCACCTTGTCGCCAGCGTCGAGCAGGACGATGTCGCCGGGCACCAGATCGGCGCCGGCCACGGTGGTCCGCACGCCGTCGCGCACCACCCGGGCGTGGGCCGCCAGCAGGCGGCGCAGGGCGGCCAGGGCATCCACCGCCTTGGCTTCCTGCAGGTAGCCGACGATGGCGTTGACCAGCACCACGCCGAAAATCACGCCGGAATCGACCCATTCGCCGAGAAAGGCGGTGACGGTCCCCGAGGCGATCAGGATCAGCACCAGGGGTTGGTTGAATTGGGCGAGAAAGCGCCGCCAGGCGGGCAGGGGCGGCGCCTCGGGCAGCAGGTTGGGGCCGAAACGGGTGCGCCGGAGTTCGACCTCGGCGGCCGTCAGGCCCCGGGCCGGATCGCTGGCCAGGGCCGCCAGCACCGCTTCGGCCGTGGCGGCGTGGGCCGGCCCGGAAAGCGGGGAGGGCGTGGCGGGCGTGGCAAGCGTTTCGGGCGGGGCGGCGTCCGGCATGGGACGATTCTCCTGGCTGGCGGGGCTTGTCCCCAAAAACCGTGGGCAACCCTGTGGATAAGACGAAAAACCGCTTGTTTATTCAATCACATGACAGCCTGCCCGCAAAACAAGCAGGGGCGCGGTTTTCCAGGGGGGTATCGTGGAGATCCAATACTGGCGCGGACTTTGGCCATGCCATGTGCTCGGGCCGAGGTATGTGGCACACCGTATCATGCCCGCATGACCGTTGGCGCCGCGGCGGCGCATTGTGCCTATCCAGAAGGTTCTGTACCTTCCGCCGCATCCATCGTTCCGCCCTTCTCCGCTGCGTCCCGCCTCATCGCCGCCCGACCGCCGCCATGTCCCCTCTGCCCACCCTGCTGCGCTCCGTCCTTGCCCCTCGCCTCGGCGTACTCCTGGCCGCCCTGCTCGGCGCCGCTGCGCCCCTCCACGCCCAGACCAGCGCGCCCCCCGGGCCGGTGGTGGAAATTCCCAGCCGCGACGGCGTCAGCGAAAAATTTCTCTACCTGCCCGCAGCCCAGGCCCGGGCCACGGTGATCCTCTTCGCCGGCGGCCACGGCGGCCTGCAGCTGCTGGACGACGGCAGCATGAAATGGGGCAACGGCAATTTCCTGGTGCGCACCCGGGCGCAGTTTGTCGCCCAGGGCTTCAACGTGGCGGTGCTCGACGCCCCTTCCGACCGGCAGTCGGCGCCGTTTCTCACGGGCTTTCGCCAAACGGCCGAGCACGTCGCCGACGTCCGGGCGGTGATCGCCTGGCTGCGCCGGCACAGCCCGGTGCCGGTGTGGCTGGTGGGCACCAGCCGGGGGACCCAGTCCGCCGCCTACGTGGCCACCCGGCTGGCGCCACCGGACGGGCCGGACGGGCTGGTGCTGACCTCGTCGATCCTCACCGATCCCCGCGGCCAGGCGGTGCCGGAACTGGACCTGTCCACCCTGGCCATTCCGGTGCTGGTGGTGCATCACCGCGACGACGGCTGCAAGCTGTGCAGCCCGGGCTACCTGCCGCGCCTGATGGACAAGCTCGGCGCCACGCCACGCCACGAACTGCTGCTGGTGGAGGGCGGCTCCAGCCAGGGCGACCCATGCGAAGCCTGGGCCTACCACGGCTACAACGGCAAGGAAGCCGAGGTGGTGGGCGCCATTGCCGCCTGGATCGGTGGCGCAGGGAGCGGGCCTAGCGCTTCGTCCCGTTGAGCAGGGCGGCTACCGGCACCTCGCCGTCCTGGGTGAACGGAATGCGCCCCAGGCTGCCGCTGCTGACCGTGCCTTTCAGCCGGTAGGGCAGGCGTTCCGGCAGATTGCCGTCGCCGTCACGCTTGAGTTTGCGGAACTGCTTGAGCCAGCCGTTCAGGTCGCTGGTGGCGAACACGGTGACGGTGGCCTCACCCAGGCGCGGCACGGTCACCGCCTCCGCCGACAGGCCCCGGGCGAGGGGCTCGCCGTTCAGGTCGAGGGTGAATTCCAGGCCATCGACGGCCAGGTCCCGGTCGTTGGGGTTGCGCACCCGCAGCAGCAAGCGGAAGCGCTGCTCGAACAGCGTGATGCCTTCCACCTGCAGGGACGACAGGGACACCTCGGGCTTGTGCGCATAGCCCATCAGGGCGGCGCAGCCGGCCAGGAGCAGGAGGGACAGCACGGGCAGCATGACGGCGAGGCGATGAAAACGGCGCATGGCGGGCAAGGGAGGGGGTCGGGGCGGGTAGAATAGCGCATTCGCCACCCGAGTCTGGCCGCGCCGGCCGCAGCGGCCATACCACGCCGCCTGGGGCCAACGGGTGCCGCCACCGGACCCGCCCGCCGGCCCGGTCCGCCGACCTGTCCTGCTTTCCGCCGTTTTTCCGCCAACGTCCCCTTCCCGTGTCTGCCGCCATTTCTGACGTTTCCGACGTTTCCGACGTCTCCGACGCTCCCCCCGCCCTCGACGTTTCCACTCCCGCCAGCGGCGCCCTGGCCGACCAGGCCCTGCATGTGCTCCAGCACATCTTCGGCTACCCGGCCTTCCGCGGCCGCCAGGGCGAGATCGTCAGCCACGTGGCCGGCGGCGGCGACGCGCTGGTGCTGATGCCCACCGGCGGCGGCAAGTCCCTGTGCTACCAGATTCCGGCCCTGCTGCGCCACGGCGTCGGCATCGTCATCTCGCCCCTGATCGCCCTGATGCAAGACCAGGTGGAGACCCTCACCCAGGCGGGGGTGAAGGCCGCCTACCTGAACTCGACCCTGGATTTTTCCACGGTGCAGCAGATCGAGCGGCAGCTGTTCACTGGCGAGCTGGACATGCTCTACATCGCCCCGGAACGGTTGATGACCGACCGCTCCTGGAGCCTGCTCGACCGGTTGGAGGAGACCGGCAAGCTGGCCCTGTTCGCCATCGACGAGGCCCACTGCGTCAGCCAGTGGGGCCACGACTTCCGTCCCGAATACCTGCAGCTCTCGGCCCTGCACGAGCGCTACCCGGCGGTGCCGCGCATCGCCCTCACCGCTACCGCCGACCACGCCACCCGGGACGAGATGATCGCCCGCCTGGGCCTCGGCGAGGCCCGGGTGTTCGTCTCCAGCTTCGACCGGCCCAACATCCGCTACACGGTGGTGGAAAAGGACACGCCCAAGCGCCAGTTGCTCGCCTTCCTCAGCGGACGGCGCAAGGAGTACGGCGTCGAGGCCGGCATCATTTACTGCCTGTCGCGCAAGAAGGTCGAGGAAACCGCCGAGTGGCTGAGTGGCGAAGGCTTTGCCGCCCTGCCCTACCACGCCGGCCTGGGCACCGAGGTGCGCGCCGCCAACCAGCGCCGCTTCCTGCGCGAGGACGGGCTGATCATGGTCGCCACCATCGCCTTCGGCATGGGCATCGACAAACCCGACGTGCGCTTCGTCGCCCACCTGGACCTGCCCAAGAGCCTGGAGGCCTACTACCAGGAAACCGGCCGGGCCGGCCGCGACGGCGAGCCCGCCGAGGCCTGGATGACCTACGGCTTGCAGGACGTGGTGCTGCAACGTTCGCGCATCGACGATTCCACCGCCCCCGAGGAGCAGAAGCGCCTGGAGGCCCAGAAGCTCAACGCCCTGCTCGCCTACTGCGAAACGCCGCGCTGCCGCCGGGTGGTGCTGCTCGACTACTTCGGCGAGGCGAGCCAGCCCTGCGGCAACTGCGACGTGTGCCTCGATCCGCCCACCCTGTGGGACGGCACCGACGCGGCGCGCAAGCTGCTCTCGGCCGCCTACCGCACCGGCCAGCGCTTCGGCGCCACCCACCTGATCGACGTGGTGCGGGGCAAGGCCAACCCCAAGATCAAGGAATACGGCCACGACCAGCTGCCCACCTTCGGCGTCGGCAAGGACCTGGACGAGGCTGTCTGGAAGTCGGTGGCCCGCCAGCTGGTGGCCGGCGGCTACCTGCGCGCCGAGCTGGCAGAACACGGCGCCCTAAAGCTCACCGAGGCTGCCCGGCCGGTGTTGAAGGGCGAGCGGACGGTGGAGATGCGCCGCGCCACGGTGCGCGCCAAGTCCAGCTCCAGCGGCAGCGGCTCGCGCCTCAAGGCCAGCCAGGACCTGTCGCCGGAAGCCGCGCCCCTGTTCGAGCAGTTGCGCCAGTGGCGCTTCGAGGCGGCCAAGGAACAGGGCGTGCCGGCCTACGTCATCTTCCACGACAAGACCCTGCGCGAAATCGCCGAGATGCGCCCCACCTCCCGGGGCCACCTGGCCCAGGTGCCCGGGGTCGGCGCAGCCAAGATCGACCGCTACGGCGACCAGATCCTGTCGGTGATCCGGCGGGCGGAGTAAAAGCCGAGGGCGGAGAGCAGAAAGCGGCGGTGGCGGGCATGGCCACGGCGGCACGGCCGGCATCGGCACTAGCGCCGCAGCGGCCCCGCCCAGGTGCCGCTTCGCCCTTTTCACCCCACGCCACCCAGACCCGAGCGCAGGCCGCTGACATTGCCGGGAGCATTGCTGGCGCAAGACCCCGCGCTGGCGTCGCGGCGACAACGCTGTCCCACGCACCGTCACGCCGCCCTTGCCCGACCCGGCACGTCCCCCCCGGACAACGGAATGCGCCCGCCCGCCGCAGTGTCCTGATGTTTCGGGGCGGCCCCAATGCTTTAATTTTCTTGAAGCATTCCGACCGGCCCATCGCCGAACGCAAAGACTGGCGCGGACCTTTACTTTTCCACCGGCCGATTGCATCAGTTTTTCTGATCTATCGTCCGGCGAAGCAACCTCGCCCGATCCACCGGACGGCGGGCACTGGCGTGCCCGTCGATCAGACCCGCACGCTCACCGTGCCGATGCCGTCGAAGCGCACCGTCAGGGTTTGCCCCGGCGCGGCCCAATGCACCCCCAGCCAGGCGCCGGTGGTGACCACGCTGCCCTTGGCCAGGGTGGCGCCGCCGGCGGTGGCGTGGCGCAGCCAGTGGGCAATCACCCAGGTCGGCGAGCCGCAGGGATGGCCGCCCGCCCCTTCCGCCACCACGCGCCCATCCACCTCCAGGGCGCACCTCTGGGCCGCCCAGTCATGACCCGACCAGGGCTGGTAGGGCTGCCATTCGCCCAGCACCAGGCCGCCGTGGCAAAGCAGGTCGGCGGCCTTGAGCAGGTCGGGCGCGGCCAGGGCTTCCTGCCAGCGGGAATCCACCAGTTCGATGGAGACGCACAGGCCGTCGAGCAAGCCGCCCAGGTCCGCGCTGGCATCGAGGGCGGCGGCCTCGGCCGCGCTCACCGGGCGGCCGAGACGGAACGCTAGTTCGGCCTCGACACCGATCAGATGGAAGCCCTGGCCGGTCGCGTCTGCCGCGGCCCCGGCACGGGCCTGCCAGACCCCGGCGGGCGGCAGGGGGGCGTAGCTGGGCGGCGTGGCGGTGTTTGGCCCGCCGGCCTTCCAGTGGGCGACGGCGGCCCGCGTCTGCCACCAGCCGAGCTGCCGCGCCACCTCGTCCTGGACCCGGTAAGCCTGTGCCAGATCGGCCAGGGTGGCGGCCAGGGGCGCCGCCGTCACGGTCTGGTTGCTACGACGGGCCTGGCACAGGGCCGCCACCAGGGCATCCGTGGCGACAGGGTGGGAAGGGGCGGCAACGGTCATGGCAGGAAATCTCAGGAAGGGTGGGCCGGGCATCGGATAACGTGCCTGGAAGGTAACACCTTAGCGCCCGGAAGCACGGCAGTCAGGAGGCGCGGCAGCCGCGCCCCTGCGCCCCCTTCCGCCATTGCTGGCGCGTGCGCTCCCCCGCCGGGGAGGAATTCAGGCCGCCAGGGGAGGACTATTGGGCGGCTCCTCGTCCGGGGAACCCGGGGAGTCAGGGGAATCCGGCGTAGTGGTGAGCGCAGCACCCGGCCAGGGCAGGATTTGGGCGCTGGAAGCAACGTCCCGGGACGTGTCGGACGGAGCAGCCGCACGCCGGGGCGGCAGCTCGACCATTGGCAGATGCACTGGCTCCGGGTCGGACGCGGCCACAACGCCAGCAGGCGTCGCGGTGCTCTCTTGCTCCTCCGCCGGCAGGGGAATGCCGAGCAGGGCACGTAGGCGCAGGCATTCCGGATTCCAGGAACCGTCGTCCAGGAACGCCGGAAACTCGCGGCACGGCGAGGGGCGCTGGGCGTAGATGCCACAGCGGCCGTCTGCGCCATAGGCGACGCAGGGCCCGCCCCCGGTTTCGGTGCCGCGCATGGCGACCCGGAACGGGGTGACCGGCACCGTCAGGGTGGCGGGCACCTGGCCCCCCGGGTAATCGTCGGTTTCGCCCTGGTAGAACGACACCCGGTAGTGCCGGCAGCAGGCGCCGCAACCGGCACAGGGATTGTCGCGGTCGGCCATGTCGTAGAAGACCCGGCCGTCCTCGGTGGGGATGGCGCGTTGTGCAGCGTACTGGGGGTGCGCGGGTTGCCTGGGAGCCATGATCGTTTGCGGCAGGGCGGAACGGTGGAAACGCTGGGAAAGGCTGTACCTAAAACTATAACCGTGCCACTTCGGAATGGATAAGCCTTTGGATCACAGAATCGCACCTACCATCCAGGGTCGAAAAAGTCTGATAGAACCGCGTGCATTTTGGGGCTGTAGCGCTTCGCCAGGCACCAGCCCAGGCAATGCAACTCCGCTCCTACCTACTCCATTTGTACTATTTTTTTCTGCACCCATTTTAAGTATATTCGCCTCGCATTCGCGCTGACAGGGTAATGCGCATGCGTATCGCAAGCCATCATTGCCTCTTCCTCCTCAGCCCCCTCTTCGCCCATTTGCTCAAGCAACGAATGCATTCATGCCCTGCCGTCATGGCAGCCGGGCGCCCACTCGTCTTTGCGCCGGGAACGAGACTCCTGCTCTCGCTTGGAACTGACGGCGGCGTTGCCAGAAATTAGAAAAATGAGTCTCGAAAAAGACGTAGTATCGGACCGCCCGTCTACACCGGCCGAGCAAATTCAAACCCGACGAAGAATTTACCAGCAGCCGGAATTTTTATGGATAGTCGCCATCCTATTTCTGCTGCTTGGATGCCTGCAAGAGGCCAAGGCCCAGACGGTAACAGCGTTGCCCAACGCGACGATTGGCGTTGCCTACAGCGCCACCATCACGCCGAGCTGCAGTAACTGCTACATGCAGGACTACTCCTATGAGAATTGGGATAATGGACTTACAACGGACTCAGGAGGAAATATTTACGATGTAGTCATATCAGGAACGCCTACAAAGGCCGGAACCTCTACTCTGACAATCACCTCCTACGACAGTAGCAATAATGTGCTGGGATCCGAAAAGTGGTCCGTCACGGCAGTAGCAGCCACGCCGACCTCCATCTCCTTGAGCAGTTCATCGGCTAGCCCATCATATGGCGATGCCGTGACGCTGACCGCCAACCTGGCAGGAACCTTTTCCGGTAGCGGCACGGTGACCTTCAAGGACGGTTCCACGAACTTGGGCACGATCAGCATCTCCTCTTACCGCGCCAGCCTGTCCATCAGCAGCCTGGCACCTGGTACCCACTCGCTGACGGCAGTCTTCAATGGCGATGGCACTACCTCGTCTCCGCTGACCGTCACGGTCGCCTCGGCCACACCCACCATCACGCTGACAAACTCCACTTCGTCGACGACCTACGGCAGCAACGTCACCTTTACGGCATCGGTCAGCAACGGCTATTCCCCCACCGGCAGCGTCACGTTTAAGGATGGCACAAGCACCATCGGGACCAGTACACTGTCCGGCGGCGCGGCCACCTTCTCCATCAACAATCTGTCGGTCGGTACGCATACCATCACAGCGATCTATTCGGGGGACAGCAGCAACGCCGCGGCCACTTCCTCGGCATCCTCGCTGATCATCGCCCTCAACAGCCCTACGCTCTCGGTCAGCACGTCGGACAGTTCAGTCGTCTACGGTGCTATGCCGGTCGTAACGGCCACGCTCAGCGGCAGTCTCTCCGCCACCGGTAACGTCACCTTCAAGGATGGCGGGATCACATTGGGGTCTGCAACGCTATCTGGCAACAGTGCGAGCTACGTCCTCTCGGGACTATCGGTGGGTAGCCACTCAATCAGTGCCGTGTTTGCCGGTGACAGTTACAACAACAGTGCGACTTCGCCATCGACGACACTGGTCGTGACGAAACTAACGCCGACCGTGGTACTCAATCCTTCGAGCGCCAGCGCCGCCTACGGCAGCACGATCACGCTCACTGCCAGCGTGAGCGGCGCGGCGCCCGGCGGCACCGTCACTTTCAAGGATGGCAGCACCACGCTGGGCACGATCGGCGTTTCCGGTGGCACCGCCACTTTCACCACCAACACCCTGACCATTGGTACGCACAGCCTGAGCGCTGAATACAGCGGCGACAGCATCAATGCCGCCGTTACTTCGTCCATCGCCACCGTCGCGATCACGCAATTGACACCCTCACTTGTGCTGTCGACCTCTTCCACCTCAGTGACTTACGGCACCATGGTTACCCTGAGCGCCACGCTCACAGGAGGTGCCTCCGCCACGGGAACGGTGACCTTCATGGACGGCGGCACCACACTCGGCACGGCCAGCATCTCGGGTGGCTCGGCATCGCTTGCCATCAACACGCTCCCCAGCGGCACCCATACAATCACCGCTAACTATTCAGGCGACACCTACAACGCCGCTTCCAACAGCAGCGCCGTGACCGTCACCGTCGGCAAGGTCGCCGCGGCTGTGGCCCTGAGTGCGTCGCCAACCAGCGCCAGCCTAGGCAGCAACGTGACGCTCACCGCCACCATCACCGGCAGCACCCCCAGCGGCACCGTCATCTTTCGCGATGGGGGAGCCACCCTAGCTACGGTCGCTGTGGCCTCCGGCACGGCTAGCTTCAGCACCTCCACCCTGGCCATCGGCAGCCACAACATCAGCGCCCAGTACAGCGGCGACAGCAATAACACAGCGGCCACCTCCGCAGCAGTGACGGTCAGCATGGGAAAGGCGACGCCAACCTTATCCCTAGCGAGTTCAGCAGCCACCCTCAACGAACAGGCCCCATTGACGCTGACCGCAACCCTGGCGGGTGGCGCCTCGCCCACCGGTACCGTGAGCTTCATGGACGGAGCCAGCACACTGGGTACCGTCCCGCTATCGGGGCCGAGCGCCAGCCTCACGCTGTCCACGCTGGCAGTCGGCAGCCATAACTTGTCGGCCGTCTACAACGGCGACAGCAGCAACAACAGTCTCATCTCGAGCAGCGTGAGCGTCTCGGTGGCCAGTATCCGACCGACGGCCGGTAGCGTCTCGCCAGCCACCGGCAGTGCGCTGGGCAATACCCGCGTGACCATCAGCGGAGCACGCCTAGCCGGCGCGAGCTCGGTGAGCTTCGGTGGTGCAGCCGCCCGCATCATCTCCAACAGTGATACCGAACTGGTGGTCATCACCAGCGCCCATGCTCCAGGCTCGGTGGACATCGTGGTGGTCGCCGCCAGCGGCACGGCCACGGTCACCGCCGGCTTTACCTATGCGGCCCTGGCCGATCCAGCCCAAAACGCCGCCGTCAGGTCCATCGTCCGCGCGCAAAACCAAGCGGTGCAGCGCTTCGCGACGGCGCATCTGGCTAACTTCACGCAGCGGTTGGAGAGCCTGCACGGTGATAGCGGTGCGCAGTCCTCATTCGGCCTGAGCTTCGGCCAGACTAACGATCCACTTCGCGAGCCCACTACCTGGGCGCACGTTGGCGATATCGTGAGCTACCAGGGCAGTGAACTGGCCTACCTGCGCGCCGGCCTGCGTAAGACGGCGCTGGGCGCGTCCAGCGCGCCGACAGCCACCAGCGGACAGAATGACAAAATGCCCGATCTGCCGCAGGCGACCGGCGCCAGCGTCCGCCGCGACATCGCCTGGTGGATCAGTGGCGTACTCGACCTGGCCAGTCAGAAGGGCAGCGCCGTCCAGAGTGGTTCGCGCCTATCCACGTCGGGCGTGAGCTTCGGCGGCGACTATCGCTTCAGTCGCATGATCACCGCCGGCCTGGGCGCAGGCTACAGCCGCAACACCTATCTTGCCGATGACGACAGCGCCAGCAGCAACGGCCAGGGCATCATGGGAGTGGCCTATGCCAGTGTGCGACCGCTCGACCACCTGTACATCGATGTACTGGCCGGCTATGGCGCACTGCACTTCGATCTGACACGGCGCATCACCGATACGGGTGTGGTCGCATCTGGCTCGCGCAAGGGCCATCAGGTATTTGGCTCGACGACCGTGGGTTATGAGTGGCGCGGCAAGGACTGGCTGGTCGCCCCCTACGTGCGGCTAGATCTGGCGCGCGCCACGCTCGGCCGTTACACCGAAAGCGGCGGCCCCGGGGCTCTCACTTACTTCAGTCAGTCCGTGCGCAACGATACCGCCTACCTCGGCCTGCGCGGCCAGTTCGACATAGCTGTACCGGTCGGCCTACTGACGCCGCAGGCACGTGTGGCCTACCAGCGCAATCTGCAGGGCGCAGGCGAGGCCACGATGACCTATGCCGACCCCCGCCTGTCCAGCCCGATCTACAGCTTCAGCGACGGTGTGCAAGAAAGCAAGCAATGGTTGTTGACGCTGGGCGGACGTCTGCTGCTAAAGAATGGCCTGTCCATAATGTTGCTATACACCCACAACGCCGCCAATGCGGTGACCACGTCACAATCGTTAAACTTCAGCATCAGTGGGCGTTTCTGAACACCATGGCGCCAAATGGACTGAAATCGCCCCGGCTTTAGTAGACACTCCCGAGCTTGCTGAAATACTGCTTCTCGAACTCTACTGGAGCCAGGCCATTGGCGTGGCCATGGCGACGTTTTGGGTTATAAAAAAGCTCGATGTAGTCAAAGATGTCCCGCCGGGCGTATTCCCGATTCGTGTAGATTTTCCGGCGTATCCGCTCCCGTTTGAGGAGCTGGAAGAAGCTCTCGGCCACGGCATTGTCGTCGCAGTTGCCCCGTCGGCTCATGCTGGCCACCAGGTTGTGGGCTTTCAGGAAGGACCGCCACTCCAAGCGGCTGAACTGGCTCCCTTGGTCTGAGTGGATGGTGACCTCGCCTTTGGGTTGGCGCCGCCAGACCGCCATCAGCAAGGCATCAATGGCCAGCCCAGCCTCCATCCGGGACTGCATGGACCAGCCGATGACTTGGCGGGAGAACGGGTCCAGGACCACGGCAAGATAAAGCCAACCCTCGTAGGTTCGGATGTAGGTGATGTCGGTGACCCAGACTTGGTTGGGGGCCTGCACCTTGAACTGCTGCTCTAGCCGATTGGGCGCCACGGCGGAAGGTCTGTCATGCTTGCCTGTCCGCCGCCTATAGCCGGTCTGCGAACGCAGTCCTTCCTGCTTCATCAGGCGATAGACCCGGTGCTTGCCGCAGCGTTCGCCCAGGTCCCGCAGGTCCTGGGCAATCTTCCGGTAGCCATAAACGCCGCCGGCTCTCCAGCCAGGACTGCTTGATGAGACCGCCGACGCGTTGGTCATCCTTCTGCCGCCGGGATAGAGGCTCAGCCCGCCAGGCGTAGTAGCCGCTGGGATGGACCGCCATCATCTGGCAAAGGCACCGCACCGAGTGCGTGGCTTCCTGACTCTGGATGAACGCGTACCTTACCAGGACTCCTTGGGAAAGTACGCCGCGGCCTGTTTTAGGATGTCGCGCTCCTCGGTGACCCGTTTCAGTTCGGCTTTCAGGTGCCGGATTTCGGCAGACTGACTCTGCTGCTCTTGCGGAGCTTCTGCCGGCAGGCTGTATTGCTTGAGCCACGCATACAGGCTGTGCTGTGACACTCCGATCCGGCTCGCCACCTCGACCACCGGATGGCCCCGCTCAGTGACCTGCTTGACCGCCTCAACCTTGAATTCTTCTGTGTAGCGCTTGCTGCTCATGACACCTCCCTATGAGCCTTAAGTTTAAGGCTCAGAGGTGTCTACCAGTTCCGGGGCGATTCATTCACGAAACACGAATCTCGGGACCAACAAAAGGGCGGGAAGACTCGCGTCTTCCCGCCCTTATGCAGTGGCGTCGATTATAGCGCCGAAGCCGGCGCGGCAATCAAGTCGGCTGCAACCGCTCAGCGCCCCCGGCTGCCGTTGCGGTGGCCCGGACCGCCGCCGAGCAGGGCTGCCCGGCCGCCGTTGCCGCCGCGCCGTTCCGGGTGCTGGTCGTGGCTGCGCTCGGGATGGCGTTCGCCCCGGGGTTCCGCCGGGGTGCCGGCGCGGCTGCGGCCATCGTCCGGACGGGCCTCGCGGCGCGGTGCGCCAGCGTGGCCGTTGGGATTGGCTTGACCTCGTCCCTGGGAAGGCGCGCCAGCATTGGCGCGCGGGCCGCCCCCTTCGGAACGCCGCGCCCCGCCTTGTTCCTGGCGGCCATTGCCCGAAGCACGTTGCGGGGCCTGGCCCCGCGGGGCGCCACGGCCGCCGTTGCCACCATTACCACCGCCGTTGCCGCGGCCGCCGGGCTGGCCGCCCCGGCCCTGGCGCTGCGGGTTGGCGGGTGCGCTGGACGGGCCTTCGGTGGGCTCGAAGCCGGGCAGCACCAGCCGTTCCAGGTCGCGCTTGATCAGGCGCTCGATGTCGCGCAAATAGGTGCGCTCGTCGGCACAGACCAGGGAATAGGCTTCCCCTTCCGCACCGGCCCGGCCGGTGCGACCGATGCGGTGCACGTAGTCCTCGGGGACGTTGGGCAGCTCGTAGTTCACCACGTAGGGCAGCTGGTCGATGTCGATGCCCCGGGCAGCGATGTCGGTGGCCACCAGGGCCACCAGCTTGCCGGACTTGAATTCGGCCAGGGCCCGAGTGCGGGCGCCCTGGGTCTTGTTGCCGTGGATGGCGGCGGACTTGATGCCTTCCTTGTCGAGGCGCCGGGCCAGGGCGTCGGCGCCGTGCTTGGTGCGGGTGAACACCAGCACCTGGTGCCAACCCCGGTTCTCGAACAGGTGCAAGAGGGCGTCCTTCTTGCGGTCCTTGTCCACCGGAATGACGGTCTGGGCCACGGCTTCGGCCGGGGTGTTGCGGCGCACCACCTCCACCGATTCCGGGTTGTGCAGGAAGCCCCGGGCCAGCTCCTTGATCTCGTCGGAGAAAGTGGCCGAGAACAGCAGGTTCTGACGGGTGCCGGCAGGGGGCAGCAGGGCCATGATCTTGCGGATGTCGCGGATGAAGCCCATGTCGAGCATGCGGTCGGCTTCGTCGAGCACCAGGATTTCGACGCCGGACAGGTCCACGGTGCGCTGCTGCACGTGGTCGAGCAGGCGACCCGGGCAGGCCACCAGGATGTCGATGCCGTTGCGCAGGGCTTGGATCTGCGGGTTCATGCCGACGCCGCCGAACATGGCCAGGGATTTGAGGGGCAGGTGGGCGCCGTAAGTGCGCACGCTCTCTTCCACCTGGGCGGCCAACTCCCGGGTCGGGGTGAGGATCAGGGCGCGGGGGCGCTTGAGGCTCTTGGACAGGGGGCTCTTCTCGGCGGCGCCGAGCTTCTGGCTCAGGAGGTGCAGGATCGGCAGGGTGAAGCCGGCGGTCTTGCCGGTGCCGGTCTGGGCGCAGGCCATCAGGTCCCGGCCGGCCAGCACCACGGGAATGGCCTGCTGCTGGATGGGGGTGGGCGTGGTGTAGCCCTGGGCCTCGATGGCGCGCAGGATCGGGGCCGCCAGGCCCAGGTCGGTAAACTGCATGGAATAGTGCTCCGGGAGCCCACCACCTGCGCGTTGAGAAACGGCAGGTCAGTCTGGGGAAGCTCGTCAGGGAGGGAGAAAACTACCGGGAGAGCGACATCGCTCGTCGGGACGGGCCGTCAGACTGGTACACGGCCCGGAAAGGCTGGCGATCCACGGCGGTGCCGCGGGGCCAATCAGGGAGGACGAGTGTAACACGTTCCCCTGCCAGCCCCTTCCCCACTCTGCTCCACGGCACGGCGATCGGCCCCGTTTTCACTCCACGCCAGGAGGCTCGGGCCCCAACGATCACGCCGCCCGAAGGCGGCGTGATCGTTGGGGGTCAGGCGGTGCGGTCGAACGGGAGGGGCGCCAGGCCAGACCCGCAGTGCGTACCCAGCACTCCGGCCGCGGCGCGGCTGCCAGCCCTTAGCGTCCTGACAACCCCCGATCCAGATCGGCCTGCAGGTCGGCCACGGCTTCCAGACCGACGGCGACGCGCAGCAGGCCCTCGCTGACCCCGGCGGCGGCCCGGGCTTCCGGGCTGATGCGGCCGTGGGTGGTGGAGGCCGGGTGGGTCAGGGTGGTCTTGGTGTCGCCCAGGTTGGCGGTAATCGACAGCAGCTTGCAGGCGTCCACCACCTTCCAGGCTTCGGCACGGCCGCCCTTGACCTCGAAGGAGACGATGGCCCCGCCGGTCTTCTGCTGGGCCATGGCCAGGGCGTGCTGGGGGTGGGACGGCAGGCCGGGGTAGAACACCCGGGCGACGCCGGGGTGGGCTTCCAGCCAGGTGGCCAGCTCCAGGGCGGCGGCGGACTGGGCCATCATGCGGATCTTCAGGGTTTCCAGTCCCTTGAGCAGCACCCAGGCGTTGAACGGCGCCAGGGACGGACCGGCGGTGCGCAGGAATTTCAGCACCTCGTCGGTCAGGGCCTTGCGGCCGCACACGGCGCCGCCCAGAACGCGGCCTTGGCCGTCCAGGTACTTGGTGGCGGAATGGACCACCAGGTCGGCCCCCAGGTCCAGGGGACGTTGCAGCACCGGGGTGCAGAAGCAGTTATCCACTGCCAGCAGAGCACCGTGGGCATGGGCGATCTGCGCCAGGGCGCGAATGTCGGCCACCTCGGTAAGGGGGTTGGACGGGGTCTCGGCGAACAGCAGCTTGGTTTCCGGCCGCACGGCGGCCGCCCAGGCGGCGGCGTCGGTCTGGGGCACCAGGGTGGTCTGGATGCCGAAGCGCGGCAGGATGTTGGTGAGCAGCTGGATCGTTGCGCCGAACAACCCCTGGGAGGCAACGATGTGGTCGCCGGCCTTGAGCAGCCCCATCACCAGGGCCAGGATCGCCGCCATGCCCGAAGCGGTGGCGACGCAGCCCTCAGCCCCTTCCAGGGCGGCGAGGCGCTCCTGGAAAACGGTGACGGTGGGGTTGGAGAAGCGCGAGTAGACGTTGCCTTCTTCTTCCCCGGCAAAGCGCGCTGCCGCCTGGGCGGCGCTCTCGAAGACGAAGCTGGAGGTCAGATAGAGGGCCTCGGCGTGCTCGTTGAACTGGCTGCGCTCCTGACCGGCGCGCACCGCCAGGGTATCCAGTTGCAGATCGGGGGGCAGGCTCATGATCAGAGGTCCGAGGCGGTGGCGACCACGGTCAGTTCGACCTGCTGGGACTCGTTGGAATCGTCCTCGCTGGTCTTTTTGCTGTCGTGCTTGCCCCGGTTCTGCTCGACTCCGTCCAGGTAGGCGGCGTCGATGTCGCCGGTGACGTAGATGCCGTCGAAGCAGGACGCATCAAAGCGGGTGATGGCCGGATTGCACTGGGTGACCGACTCCTTCATCGCTTCCAGGTCCTGGTAGACCAGGGCGTCGGCGCCGATCACCTGGGCGATCTCGGCGTCGGTACGGCCGGTGGCGATCAGCTCGCCCCGGGTCGGCATGTCGATGCCGTAGACGTTGGGGAAGCGCACCGGGGGCGAGGCCGAGGCGAAGTACACCTTGAGGGCGCCGGCGGCCCGGGCCATCTCGACGATCTCGCGGGAGGTGGTGCCGCGCACGATCGAGTCGTCCACCAGCATCACCCGCTTGCCCTTGAATTCCTGGGCCACGGTGTTGAGCTTCTGGCGCACCGACTTTTTGCGCGTGGCCTGGCCGGGCATGATGAAGGTGCGGCCGATGTAGCGGTTCTTGACGAAGCCTTCCCGGTAGGGAATGCCCAGGGCTTCGGCCAGTTGCATGGCCGAGGGGCGGGAAGAATCGGGAATGGGGATGACCACGTCGATCTCGGCCGGGTCGATCGTCTGGCGCACCTTGGCGGCCAGCTTCTCGCCCATGTTGAGGCGGGTCTCATAGACCGAGATGCCGTCCAGTACCGAATCCGGGCGGGCCAGATAGACGTACTCAAAAATGCAGGGGGCCGGGGTCACCTGCAGGCTGCAGGGGGCGCGGGACAGGTTGCGCTCCAGGTCGATGAACACCGCTTCGCCCGGGGCCACGTCGCCCACCACTTCGAAGCCCTGGGTATCCATGGCCACGGATTCGGACGCCACCATCCATTCGGTGCCGCCCTCGCTCTCGTTGCGGCCGAGCACCAGGGGGCGGATGCCGTAGGGGTCGCGGAAGGCCACCAGGCCAACGCCGGCGATCATCGCCACCACGGCGTAGGCGCCCTTGACGCGGCGATGCACGCCTTCGACTGCCTTGAACACGGCAGCGGCATCGAGGCGGATGCCCGGCGCGGCGGCGGCCAGTTCGTGGGCCAGCACGTTGAGCAGCACCTCGGAGTCCGAGTTGGTGTTCACGTGGCGGCGATCCTGGACGAACATCTGCTCCTTGAGCATGGGGGCATTGGTCAGGTTGCCGTTGTGCGCCAGCATGATGCCGAAGGGCGAGTTCACGTAGAATGGCTGAGCCTCGGCGTAGTTCCAGGCTGAACCGGCGGTGGGGTAGCGACAGTGGCCGATGCCCCAGTTGCCGGGCAGCGCCCGCATGTTGCGGGTGCGGAACACGTCGCGCACCAGGCCCGGGCCCTTGTGCATGTGGAAGGTATTGCCTTCCGCCGTGGCGATACCCGCTGCGTCCTGGCCGCGGTGCTGGAGCACCATCAGGCCGTCGTAGAGCAGCTGGTTAACCGGAGAGGTGGCGACTACGCCGATGATCCCGCACATAAAGCACCTTACTTGAAGCGAATTCGTTTCGAGACTTCGGACGGTAGCCACGGGCGCGAAGCCAGCACCGCCGTCTCGAAGGGAGCTGCAAACTGGGCGTTGGCCCACCAGGACTGCTTCGGCAGGGACGTCATCCCGCCCAGCAGCACCAGTACGAAGACGATCAGGGCGCCGCGCAGCAGGCCGAACAGCACCCCCAGCGCCCGATCGGTAAATCCCAGCCCGAGGGCTTTCAGCAGCCCCTGGGCCGCCAGCCGTGCCAAGGCCATCAGGGCCAGCACGGCGAAAAAGACGAGCACCCAACCGGCCACGGTACGCCAGAACGGATCGGCGATGACCTTGGCCAGGAAGGTCGCCCCCACCTCATCGCCGAAGGCCCGGGCGGCGAAGAAGGCCAGCACCCAGGCAACTAAAGCGATCACTTCGCCGACCACGCCCCGCCAGGCACCAAGCAGGACCGAGCAGAGCAGGATGGCGATAACAGCGTAGTCGAAGTAAGTCACAGCACCAGCCCGCCGGAAGTCATGCGCAGCGAATCATCGCAATGCATCACGGCTTGGGGGCCACCACACCGGAAACGCCGATGCGCTTCATCTTGTCCAGGGCCTTGTCGGCTGCGTCCTTGTTGGCGAAGGGGCCGGCCCGCACCCGGGTCTTGGCGCCCTGGGGCGACTCCAGGTTTTCGGTATAGGTTTTCACCCCGACTTCGTCCAACTTGGCGCGCAGCTGTTTGACGTTGGCCGGGTTGGCGTAGGCGCCGATGAGGATCACGTAGGCGCCCCCCCCACCGGCCGGTTCGGCCTTGGCAGCGGACTTGCCCGAGAGCAGGTCGGCGGCCCGGCGGGCATCGGCGTCGTTGCGGGCGTCGGCCTTGAGCTTGTCGGCGGATTTTTCCGCGGCCTTTTCCAGCGGTTTCTCGGCGGTCTTGGCTGCGGGTTTTTCCACCGGCTTCTCGGCAGGCTTGGCCGCGGGCTTTTCGGCGGGCTTTTCAGCCGCCTTGGCAGGCTTGGTATCCACGGGCTTGGGTTCGACCGGCGGCGCGGCCGGGCGTTCCGCCGGAATCACGGCGGCCACCGGCGGCGGCGCAACGGACACCGCCGGCAGCGGGGCCGGGGCGGGCGCGCTGGCCGGAGCCGGCGTGGCGGGAACCGGCTCGGCGACGGACTCCGGCACTTTGGGAGCAGTCGACGGCTTGCTCGGCATGTCCCGTTCGGGGATGACGATCTGCACGTCGGTGGCCGGCGGCGGTGGCGCTTCGTCCATAACCATCGGCAGGATCACGGCGGCCAGGGAGGCAAACGCCACGGCACCCACGAGGCGGCGGCGGGCGCGCTTCTTGAGGAGGAGTTGCGCGTCGTTGTCGGTCATGCCGGTAGGCGGAAGGGAATCCAGAGCAAGTGAAAGAAGGGGGAAAGCGGCGGACGGATAGGATCAGTGCGCCTGGCGGGCCGGTCGCACCCGGGCCAGCACGTCGGCCACGGTGTAGAACGATCCAAAGGTGACAATTCTATCACTCTCCCCTGCCCGCTTCGCGGCGGCGGCAAAGGCATCCGACGGGGTGGCGAAGGTTTCCACCGTACCGCCCAGGCCGTGGCGCTCGATTGCCTCGGCCAGGGTTGCCGCCGTGGCACCACGGGGCACCGCCAGATCGGCCAGCAACCAATAATCGACCTTGCCCTTGAGGGGGGCCAGGGTGCCGGCAATGTCCTTGTCGCCGAGCATACCCAGCACCGCGTAGGTACGGTCGAAGAAGCCCATGCCCCCCAGGTTGTCGGCCAGCACCTTGGCCGCATCCGGGTTGTGGGCCACGTCCAGAACCACGGCGGGACGGCCGGGCAGCACCTGGAAGCGGCCGGCCAGTTCGGTTTCCATCAGGCCGCGGCGGATCGCCCCCATGGCCACCGGCAGGCGTAGTTTGAGGGTATCCAGGGCGGCCAGGGCAACACAGGCATTGCGCAACTGGGTAGCGCCGCGCAGGCCCGGATAGGCCAGGGAACGGCGCAGCACCTCGGCGCCGCTGCGGCACCAGAAGCGCCATTGCTGCCGGTCCTCGGCGCTGCGCTCGAAGCCGAAATCACGGCCGAGCAGGCGTAGGTCGGCGCCCACACTGGCCGCCGCGTCGAGCAGGGACTGGGGGGGCTTGGGATCGGCGCACAGGGCGGGCTTGCCGGCCCGGTAGATGCCGGCTTTTTCGCGGCCGATGGCCTCCCGATCCGGGCCGAGGAAATCCTGGTGATCCAGGGCGATGCCGGTGACCACCGCCACGTCCGGTTCATAGACGTTGACCGCGTCGAGCCGGCCACCCAGGCCGACTTCCAGGACCACCACGTCCACCCCGGCCTCGGCGAACACTTCCCATGCCGCCAGGGTGCCGAACTCGAAATAGGTCAGGGCCTCGCCACCGCGAGCCGCCTCGACCCGGGCGAAGGCGCGGCACAGGGCCGCGTCGTCGACGGGCACGCCATTGAGGGTGACCCGCTCGTTGTAGGCCACCAGGTGAGGCGAGGTGTAGCAGCCCACCTTGTAGCCGGCCCGATCGAGGATGGTGGCGAGATAGGCGCACACCGAGCCCTTGCCGTTGGTGCCGGCGACGGTGATGACCGGCACGGTTTCATGCTGGCCGAGAGCGGCTTTGACCCGGGCGACTCGCTCCAGCCCCAGTTCGATGCCGGCGATGCCGCGGGGATGGAGGGATTCGAGGTGGGTGAGCCAGGCGGAGAGGGAACGGTCGGACATTGCCATTTCTCGCCGCCGGACCGGCAACGGCCCGGCGGGTGAAGCCAGAAGGAGGGACGCGCTCAAGCCGCCGCAGGCAGCTTTTGCAGCATGGAGATGAGCTGGGCCAGTTTGTCGCGCATTTCGCGACGGTCCACGATCAGGTCGATGGCGCCCTTCTCCAGCAAGAACTCGGAGCGCTGGAAGCCTTCGGGCAGCTTCTCGCGCACCGTCTGCTCGATCACCCGGGGACCGGCGAAGCCGATCAGGGCCTTCGGCTCGGCGATCACCACGTCGCCGACGAAGGCGAAGGAAGCGGACACGCCGCCCATGGTCGGGTCGGTGAGGATCGAGACGAAGGGCAGCTGGGCATCCGACAACTTGGTCAGGGCCGCGGTGGTCTTGGCCATCTGCATCAGGGAGAACAGGCCTTCCTGCATGCGCGCGCCGCCGGAGGCAGTGATGCAGATGAAAGGCACCTGCTGCTCGATGGCCGCCTTGACGCCGCGCACGAAGCGCTCGCCCAGGACCGAGCCCATGGAGCCGCCCATGAAGTCGAATTCGAAGCAGGCGACCACCACGGGTAGGGTCTTGATGGCGCCTTGCATGACCACCAGGGAGTCGGTCTCGCCGGTGTCTTCCATGGCATCCGCCAAGCGGTCCGGATAGCGCTTGCTGTCCTTGAACTTGAGGCTATCCACCGGCAGCACCTCGGCGCCGATCTCGAAGCGTCCCTCGGTGTCGAGCAGCAGGTCGAGACGCTGGCGCGAGTTGATGCGGTTGTGGTGGCCGCACTTGGGGCAGACGTGAAGATTGCTCTCCAGGTCGGTGGCGTAGAGCACCGCCTCGCAGGAGGGGCACTTGCGCCACAGGCCTTCGGGCAGGGGCGAGTTCTTGCGCGGGCCGCCTTCACGCTTGATCTTGGGCGGCAGGAGCTTGTTCAGCCAGGACATGGACTCGGGGTCTCCAGCAAAGGGAATTCGTTGAAAGGGTCAGGCCGCGTCGATGCCGCGGCGGATGTCGGTGGCCACGGCGCGCACCGCCTCGGCCGCCTGAGCGGCGGGATGGCGCTCCATCTCCTCGATCAGGCGGCTGCCCACCACTACCGCGTCGGCGATGGCGGCAATGCCCCGGGCGGTCTCGGCATCGCGGATGCCGAAGCCCACGCCCACCGGCAGGCCGGTGCGTTGGCGGATCAGGGGGATGCGGGCGGCCACTTCGGCCAGATTGAGGGTGGCGGAGCCGGTCACGCCCTTGATCGAGACGTAATAGACGTAACCGCTGGCCACCTCGGCCACCTGGGCGATGCGCGCATCGGTGGAGGTGGGGGCGAGCAGGAAGATGGGATCGATATCCACCGCCCGCATGGCGGCGGCGAACTCGGCGGACTCCTCGGGCGGGTAATCCACCACCAGCACGCCGTCGACGCCGGCGGCAGCGGCGGCCTGGGCAAAAGCCTCCAGGCCCATGGCCTCGATCGGGTTGGCGTAGCCCATCAGGACGATGGGCGTGGTGGCGTTGCCGGCCCGGAAGGCGCGCACCATCTCGAACACCTTGGCCAGGGTCATGCCCTTGGCCAGGGCCCGCTCGGAAGCGCGCTGGATGGTGGGGCCGTCGGCCATCGGGTCGGAGAACGGCACCCCCAGCTCGATCACGTCGGCGCCAGCCTCCACCAGGGCGTTGAGCACCGGCAGGGTTTGCGCAGGATCGGGATCGCCGGCGGTGACGAAGGGGATCAGGGCCTTCTTGCCGGCGGCCTGGAGCTGGGAAAAAACGGTAGCGATACGGGACATGGTCAAACCCTCCTCGGCATTCGGTCAGAACTGGATGCCGGATTTTTCGGCCACGGTATGCATGTCCTTGTCGCCCCGGCCGGACAGGTTCACCAGCAGCACCTTGTCCTTGGGCAGGGTCGGCGCCAGCTTGGCGGCGTAGGCCAGGGCATGGGACGACTCCAGGGCGGGGATGATGCCTTCGAGCCGGCAGCAGTCATGGAAGGCCTGCAGGGCCTCGTGGTCGCTGATGCCGACGTAGCTGGCCCGGCCGGAATCCTTGAGCCAGGCGTGCTCGGGGCCGACGCCCGGGTAGTCGAGGCCGGCGGAGACCGAGTGGGTCTCGATGATCTGGCCGTTGGCATCCTGGAGCAGATAGGTGCGGTTGCCGTGCAGCACGCCGGGACGGCCCTTTTGCAGGCTGGCGGCGTGGCGGTCGGTGTCCATGCCCTCCCCCGCCGCCTCGACGCCGATCAGCTCAACGCCCTTGACCGGGATGTAGGGGTGGAAGATACCCATGGCGTTGGAGCCGCCGCCGACGCAGGCGATCACGTAATCGGGCTGGCGGCCCACCTGCTCCTGCATCTGGCCGATGGCCTCGGTGCCGATCACCGACTGGAAGTCGCGCACCAGCATCGGGTAGGGGTGAGGGCCGGCCACGGTGCCGATGATGTAGAAGGTATTGCCGACGTTGGTCACCCAGTCGCGCATGGCCTCGTTGAGGGCGTCCTTGAGGGTCTTGGAACCGGACTCCACGGGGACCACGGTGGCGCCCAGCAGCTTCATGCGATAGACGTTGGCGGCCTGGCGCTTGACGTCCTCGGAGCCCATGTACACCACGCACTCCATGCCGTAGCGGGCGGCCACGGTGGCGGTGGCCACGCCGTGCTGCCCCGCGCCGGTTTCGGCGATCACCCGGGGCTTGCCCATGCGCCGGGCGAGCAGGGCCTGACCGATGCAGTTGTTCACCTTGTGGGCGCCGGTATGGTTGAGGTCTTCGCGCTTGAAGTAGATCTGGGCGCCACCCAACTTCTCGGACCAGTGGCGGGCGTGGTAGATCGGGCTGGGCCGACCGACGTAGTGTTTGAGCTCGTACTCAAACTCGGCGCGGAATTCCGGATCGCGCTGGGCCTCGGCGTAGGCTTCCTTGAGCTCTTCCAGGGCGGCGATCAGGGTTTCGGAGACGAACACGCCGCCGTAAGGACCGAAATGGCCGCGGGCGTCAGGCAAGTCGTAATTGGAAAAATCGGTGGTAGCGGGATTCACGTTCGGAGCAGTCATGGTGTTCTCCTGACAAGGACGGGGGAGCAGAACCGGCGGGCCGCACACGCAGGCGCCCGGCCGGGCAAACGGTGTTCAGGCCAAGGCCTGAAGCCGCTCCGGTCAGGTGTGGTTGGCCAGGAAGCAACGCCAAGCGCGGCGGCTTTGCCCCCCGGGGGTCTTACGCATCGACGTCCTCATGAGAAATGCCCAACTCCTTGCCGCAAGCACGCTGACACAGCCTCTTCAGGCTCCGCGCACCGCGGCGATAAATTCCTGGATCCGCTGCGGATCCTTGATGCCCTTGACTGCCTTGCCATCGACGTGAAGCTCCACGCCGGACGACACATCCACCGCAGCCGGCCGGATCGCCCGAATGGCTTCGGCCACGTTGCCGGCATCCAACCCACCGGACAACACGATGGAAAAGTCCCGTTCGGCCGGCGCCGGAATCAGGGACCAGTCGAAGGTCTGCCCGCTGCCACCGTAGCCGTCGACGAAGGTATCGAGCAGCAGGCCGCGGGCCGAAGGAAAGTCAGCCGCGTATTTTAGCAGATCGACTCCAGCCTTCATCCGCGCCGCCTTGAGGTAGGGACGGCGGTAGCGGCGGCAGTCGGCTTCACCCTCGTCGCCGTGAAACTGGAGCAGGTTGAGCGGAACATGGTCGAGCACCCCTTCCACCTCGTCCGGCGCTGGATTGACGAACAATCCGACCACCGTAACGAAAGGCGGCACCCGGCGCACCAATTCGGCGGCCCGGGCGGCCGTCACCGCCCGGGGGCTCTTGGCGTAGAAGACGAAACCCAGGGCATCCGCACCGGCGGCAACGGCGGCATCGACGTCGGCCTCCCGAGTCAGGCCACAGATCTTGATACGCGGCGTTACGGCAGAAAAGGAGCGAGTCATGGGGTGATCCAGGGAAATGCCTCGCCCGCTTCGGGCGCGGCGGGCAGGGCGAATTCAGCGGGGTAATCGACCCCGGCCAGGTACAGGCCATCGGGTGAGAAGGTTGGGGCGGCCAGAGTCCGATTGCGGGCCGCCAGCAACTCCCCCATCCAGGCCGGCGGATGGGCCCCTTTGCCGATATAGACCAGACTGCCCACCAGATTGCGGATCATGTGGTGCAAAAAGGCATTGGCGGCAAAATCGAACACCAGCCACTCGCCGTGACGGCGCACCTCGGCCCGGGTGATGGTACGCACCGGCGAATTAGCCTGGCATTCGGCAGCGCGAAAGGCGGAAAAATCATGGCTACCCAGCAGCACGGTCGCCGCCTCGGCCATGGCCGCCACATCGAGCGGATGGTGGAACCAGCCGGCCCGCCCCCGGGCCAGCCCCGGACGCTGTGCCCGGTTGAGCAGCAAATAGCGATAGCGCCGCCCGGTAGCGGAAAAGCGGGCATGGAAATCGTCGGTTACGGGGGTCGCCCAACGCACCGCCACGGTCGGCGGCAGGTAGGTATTGACCCCGCGCACCCAGGCCGAATCAGGACGTTGCACGGCAGTGTCGAAATGCACCACCTGGTGCGTGGCATGGACGCCGGCATCGGTGCGCCCGGCACAGATCGTCGCCACGGCATGACCGGCGATGCGCGACAAGGCCGCCTCCAGGGCATCCTGCAGTCCGGTCCCCGCCGGCTGGGTTTGCCAGCCCGAAAATCCCCGGCCGTCGTACTCCAGCCCCAGCACTATCCTCACGCAGCCTCTCCGATCAAACTTATCGCCAGCACCATGGCCACCAGCCCCAGCACGGCCAGTCCCCAACGCTCGCCCACGGCCATCGGACGCTGAGGAATGACCAGCACCTCGGCCCGGCCCGCTTCTCCGGCTCCGTCACTTGGGAGCATCCCCACCAGCGATGCCAGACTGAACCGCCAGGTGCCCGCAAGCTCGCTCTGCCCGGCCCGGCGGGGCACGCTATCGATCGCTTGCAACACCAGCACCAGCCGGGCCACCGCCCGGTTGACCGGCAGGCCAAGCCTCCCCAAGGGGGACAACAGGGTCAGCAACCCTGCCGCCAACGCCTGAGGCGCCGTGCTGGCCAGCAGCCCAGCCACAACCGCCAGCACCGCGACCAGCCGGGCGCTATGTTCCAGCGCCAGACCCATTCCCTCCCGAGTCACCCACATCCCTAACGGCGACCACCAGACACTCCCCGGCGTACCCAGGGCAAATACGGCAAAGAGCGACAGCAGCAGCCAGCGAGTGCGCCGCAGCAGCCGGCGAAAATCCGCTGCCGCACCACCCCACAGGGCCAGCGGCACCACCAGCAGGACCAGCCAGGGTCCCCAGGCCAACTGGATCGCTAGCAGCAGGACGATACAGGTCGCCAAGCGAAGGGCTGGGTGGCGGAAGAGGAGCACTGTGTGAGGAAGCAAGGTGAGGAGGAAAAACGGCGAACAGGGCCGGATTACGCCTCGGCACAGCCCGGCTCACAAGGTGCAGGCGGGTAGTCCGGGTTGGCAAAAACGAAGCGTCGCAGGCCCCAGGGGGTCGGCGACGCTTCGGGTTGGGCGCATTGTAGCGCCCGGGATTGGCGGCGAGTAGCGTGCGGCAGGAAGGCGGCTCAGCCCCCCATGCGCGCGATGATGGCCGTGGCCTGCTCCTGCTGGGCGGCATTGCCTTCGGCCAGCACTTCCTGGAGCAGTTCCCGCGCCCCTTCCACGTCGCCCATTTCTTCGTAGGCCTTGGCCAGATCAAGCTTGGTGGCCACTTCCTGCCAACGCGCTTCATCATTGGCCGCCGGCTCGGGCGGCAGGTCGAGGGGCGCATCGGCGCCTTCAGCACCGAAATCGATCGGGGTCTCAGCCGGAGCCATGATCACGGTTTCTTCGGGCGTCGCATCGCTGCGCACCGGCTGGTCCAGATCCAGGCTGATCGAAGAAAGATCGAACGAGCGGGCCTGAAGGGCATCGCCCAGCACGGTGGACTCGGTCAGCTGGACATCGAATTCCAAGCCGCTGTCACCGCCCTCTTCGCCTGTCGCCGGTTTCGGCGCCACCGCCGGCTCAGCGGCGGGAGGAACCACCAGTTCCTCAAGCGGCGCATCCGCCGGAGCCGCCGCCGTGTCGGCCGGACCAAGATCCAGCTCGAAATCCAGGGAATGCTCTGCCGAGGCCTCGTCCGAAACGACCGGCAGATCCAGATCGATGCTCTCTGTTTCACCTTGTAAGGCCTCATCCAGAGAGAAGTCCATGGGCGCCGCTTCCGGCTGAGTCATGGTCCGTTCCAGATCGGACTTGGGCATTTCCAGGACAGGCGCTTCTGCCATGCTGCCCAGGCCCATTTCCGGCAGGGACAGTTCCGGCAAAGGCTCAGCCGGCACGTCTAGACCCTCCAGCCCCCCCGTGGCAGCAGGCGCAGGAGCCGAGTCCAGGGCGTTGCCCAGATCGAAATCGAGAGCCAGAGGCTCGACGCCATGGGAGGCCAGCAGGTCGGCCAAGCCTTCATCGGCAGCAGGCTTGGGCGCTTCAGCCGCGGAAGCTGTGGACGGCTCGGCCAGGGTCACCGCAGCGGTAGCGGCAGTTGCTGCTGCCGCCACTTCCGCCATGGCGCCTGGCAGGGCTGGGCTGCGTGCCGATTCACCGCGGTCGGCAGCCGGTGCGGCCGCAGCGCCCCGGGTGGCGAACAGCGGGTTGCCCGGATCCAGCGTGGCCCCCAGGGCGGCCGCCTTCTCCCAATCGCTGCCGGCGCCGCCGGTAATGGCGTAGAGCTCGGAGGCCAGGGTTTCAAACTGCTTCACGCTCTTGCGGTTGGAATAGATCTCGAGCAGCTTGAGGTGGATGGCAGTGCGCTTCGGGTCCTTCTGCAGGGCCTCGATGAGGATTTCCTCGGCCTGGGCATCGCGACCGTAGGCCATGTAAACATCGGCCTCGGCTACCGGATCCACTTCGTCGGTGTCGATGGTGCCCGGACCTGCCTGGCTGAAATCGGTCACCGGGGTATTGGAAGTATCGACGCTCTGGCCACCGGTACTCTTGAACACCGAGTTTGCCCCCAGGCTCGGCTGGCTGGGCATGCTGGTGGTCATCGGCATGGTGTCGGAATGGGACGAGACCTGCGCCGCCTTGCGCCGCCGGTAAGCCACCAGGCCGAGCAGCAGGGCGATCACCCCACCTCCGCCTGCGAGCAGGGTCGGATTGTCGAGCAGATCGTCCACCAGGCTCGGCTCTTCCACAGGAGGCGGAGCCACTGGAGCAGGCTTGGCGGCCGGCTTCGGCTCGACAGGCGGTGCCGGCGGCTTGGCGGCCTCTTCCGGCTTCGCCTGCTCAGGCTGCTCTGCCGGTTTTTCCTCGACCTTGGGCGTTTCTACACTCGGGGCAGCGGCAGGCGCTTCGGACGGCTGGGCCGCCGGGGTCGGCGCCGCGGCGGTGGCCGGTACCGCTTCGGCAGGCTTGACCGGCGTCGGAGCAGCCGGAGCGACGGCCGGGGACTTGCCCGCAGCCTGCTTCTGCAGATCGGCCAGATTCTGGCTCTTCAGCTCCAGGGCCTTCTGCAGGTCGTTGACATTCTTTTCCAGCAGGGCGACGCGCTCATTGGCGTCCTTGAGCGCCTTTTCCTTGGCGATCAGATCCTCTTCCTGCACGCCAGCACCCGCCTTGCCCCCTTTGCCCCCCTTGGCCGTTTCGGTACGGGAGACGCGGACCTGGTCTTTGGCCTCGCTGACGGGAGCGGCCTTATCGTCCACCCGGGCAGAAACCTTGCCCGACGCAGCTTGCCGGCCGCTTTCCTCGCGAGCCGGACTTTCAGCGGCGAGGCCGGCCAGGCGGCGGCGATAGGCATTCCAGTCGGCGGACTGGGCGACGACAATTTTCTTGGCTTCGCTCGGGCTGACCGCCGCCAGGGCATCCTTGTCCGGCACAGCCAGGATGCGGCCGGCGCGCAACCGGTTCATGTTGTTGCCGTCGAAGGCGTCGCGGTTGGCGCGATACAGCCCCACCAGCATCTGCTCTAGGGTGACGCCTTCCACCTGCTCGGCTGCGGCGATCTGGCGCAGGGTCTCGCCCTTCTTGACCAGATGGGTGTCGGCCGGCTCGCCGGACTTGGGCGCAGGCACCGGCTCGGCGCGTTCGCGTACTCGGGGAGCGGCCTTGATGCTGCGCGGTTCCTTGGCCACCACGGGGCCTTCGGCCGCTGCCACTCCAGGCAAGGTCTTGGCTTCCACCGGAGCAACCTGGGCCGCCTTGCTGGAAATTTCCGGCGGATCGAGGAGGAAGGTGTATTCGCGTACCAGGCGCCCGGCTGGCCAGTCGATCTCGAGCAGCATGTCCACGAAGGGGTCGTTGATCGGCCGATCCGAACTCAGTCGGATCACGGGCCGGGAAGCGTCCTTCTTGTCGATGGCGAAGCGGATGCCCAGCAGGGTCGTGGCGTAATCGATCCCGGCCTGCTTGAAGGTCTCTTGGGACGCCAGGCGAGCTGCCATGCCGGACAGCTCGTCCTTGGTGGCGTTGAGTTCGATTTCCGCCCGCAGGGGCTGGCCGAGGGCCGAGTAAACCTTGAGCTTGCCAAGCCCGGCCGCTTCAGCTGCCAGGGGGGCCATGCCCAGGGAAATGGCCAGAGAAACTGCCACGACACCAGCACGCAGGCCGGTGCGAAGAGGAAAGGTCATATGACGTTCTTTTTTCACGGCGCCACCCCTGAGCGTCGAAATTGGAATATTTAAAATAACATCATGAAGTTAGCCAATCAAGCTAAACCTCTTTGTGACAATATATCTTCGGCATGTTCGTATGCCGGGTACCACAGATACGCAAACAAAAAAGCCGGGGAACAACAACCCTTTGTTTTCCCGGCTTTTTGCTAAGCGTTGAAAGAGCGGGCGATTACTCCGCCCGCCCCTCCGGTCAGGCGTCGAGCAGGATGCGCAGCATGCGGCGCAGCGGCTCGGCGGCGCCCCACAACAGCTGGTCGCCGACGGTGAAGGCGCCCAGGTAGTCCGGACCCATGGCCAGCTTGTGCAGGCGGCCGACGGGAACGGTCAGGGTGCCGGTGACGGCGGTGGGAGTCAGCTCGCGCTCGGTGATCTCGCGCTCGTTGGGCACCACTTTCACCCAGTCGTTGGCGGTACCGATGATCTCGCTCACCTCGTCCAGAGGCACGTCCTTCTTCAGCTTGATGGTAAGGCCCTGGGAGTGGCAGCGCATGGCGCCGATGCGCACGCACAGGCCGTCGATGGGAATGCTGCCGGCGGAGCGGAAAGCCGGCTTGCCGAGGATCTTGTTGCACTCGGCGCCGCCCTTCCATTCCTCCTTGGACTGGCCGTTATCGACGGGCACGTCGATCCAGGGGATCAGGCTGCCGGCGAGCGGGGTGTTGCGGAAGTTCTTGGTCGGGAAAGCGGACGAGCGCATGGTCTCGGCCACCTTACGATCGATGTCGAGGATGGCGGAGGCCGGATCGGCCAGGTCGCCCTTGACCGCGTCGTGCAGGGCACCCATCTGGGCGAGCAACTCGCGCATGTTCTGGGCGCCGGCGCCGGAGGCGGCCTGGTAGGTCATGGCGGACACCCACTCCACCAGGTCGGCCTTGAACAGGCCGCCCAGGCCCATCAGCATCAGCGACACGGTGCAGTTGCCGCCGATCCAGTTCTTGCCGCCCTTGGCCAGGGCGTTCTTGATCACGTCCAGGTTGACCGGGTCGAGCACGATCACCGCGTCGTCGGCCATGCGCAGCGAAGAGGCCGCATCGATCCAGTGGCCGTTCCAGCCGGCAGCACGCAGCTTGGGAAAGACTTCCTTGGTGTAGTCGCCGCCCTGGCAGGTGATGACGATATCCATCTTCTTCAGTTCGTCGATGGAATTCGCATCCTTCAGGGTGCCCGCTTCCTTGCCACCAAAGACCGGGGCCTTGCCGCCCGCCGCCGAGGTAGAGAAATACACGGGCTCGATGAGCGCGAAGTCGTTTTCTTCCTGCATGCGTTGCATGAGGACGGAACCGACCATCCCCCGCCAACCAACCAGACCAACCTTTTTCATGATGCCAACCTTGATAACGAAAAAACCTGTAACCGGATTACGACCGTAACAAACCAAACATTAGCACGTTAGCGGGCACTCGCGCGCACAGCGCGCGCGTGCCCGCGTTGTTCGCCCTTAGAGCGCGGCCAGCACCGCGTCGCCCATTTCCCGGGTACCAACGCGTTTCGTACCGGTTTCGTAGATATCGCCGGTGCGGTAGCCCTGCGCCAACACGCGCTTCACCGCGTTCTCCACCGTCAGCGCAGCCTCTTCGAGGTTGAAGGTGTAGCGCAGCATCATGGCGGCGGAGAGGATGGTGGCCAGGGGGTTGGCCACGCCCTTGCCGGCGATGTCCGGGGCGGAACCGTGGGACGGCTCGTAGAGGCCCTTGTTGTTGGCGTCCAGGGAGGCCGAGGGCAGCATGCCGATGGAGCCGGTGAGCATGGAGGCTTCGTCGGACAGGATGTCGCCGAACATGTTGCCGGTGACCATCACGTCGAACTGCTTGGGGGCCTTGACCAGCTGCATGGCGGCGTTGTCCACCAACATGTGGGTCAATTCCACGTCCGGATATTCGGGCGCCAGCTCGTTCATCACGTCGCGCCACAGCTGGGTGGTTTCCAGCACGTTCATCTTGTCCACCGAGCACAACTTCTTGTTGCGCTTACGCGCGGCCTCGAAGGCAACCCGGCCGATACGGCGGATTTCCGACTCGGTGTAGTGCATGGTGTTGAAGCCAAAGCGCTGCTGCTGGCCGTCCACGTCGCGCACTTCGATGCCACGGGGCTGGCCGAAGTAGATGTCGCCGGTCAGTTCGCGGACGATCAGGATATCCAGGCCGGCCACCACTTCGGGCTTGAGGGTCGAGGCGTTGGCCAGTTCCGGATAGAGGATGGCCGGGCGCAGGTTGGCGAACAGGCCCAGCTGTTTGCGGATGCCGAGCAGACCGCGCTCGGGGCGCTGTTCCCGGGGCAGGTTGTCCCACTTGGGGCCGCCGACGGCGCCGAGCAGCACTGCGTCCGCTTCCTGAGCCAGTTTTTGCGTGGCCTCCGGATAGGGGTTGCCGGTGGCGTCCACGGCGCAGCCGCCGAGCAGGCCCTCTTCCATTTCCAGGCCCAGATTGAGGGCTTGCAACACCTTGACCGCTTCGGCGGTGATTTCCGGACCGATGCCGTCACCCGGCAGTACGCAGATTTTCTTCGTCATGTCGTTTCTCTAGTCAAGCCGAAGCCCCGCCGGGAGGGCGGGGCTTCGGAATTTCCACAGACAGGCCGCACAGGGCCCGTGAATCAGGCGAACAACCAGGGCTGTTCGGCGCGGCGTTTGGCTTCGAAAGCCTGGATCTTGTCGGCGTGGCGCAGGGTCAGGCCGATGTCGTCCCAGCCGTTGAGCAGGCATTCCTTGCGGAACGGGTCGATCTGGAAGGCAATCGCCTTGCCGTCGGGCCGGGTCACGGTCTGGGCGGCCAGGTCGATCACCAGCTTGTAGCCCGGCGCGGCGTCCACCTGGGCGAACAGCTCGTCCAGCTCGGCCTTGGGCAGTACGATCGGCAGGATGCCGTTCTTGAAGCAGTTGTTGAAGAAAATGTCGGCGAAAGACTCGCCCAGGATCGCCTTGTACCCCATGTCGAGCAACGCCCAGGGGGCGTGCTCGCGGCTCGAACCGCAACCGAAGTTGGCCCGCACCAGCAGGATTTCGGCACCGGCATAGCGCGGCTGGTTGAGCACGAAGTCCGGATTCTTAGGGCGGGTGGCGCAATCCACGCCAGGTTCGCCATGATCCAGGTAGCGCCACTCGTCGAAACAGTTGGGGCCGAAGCCGGAACGCCTGATCGACTTCAGGAACTGCTTGGGAATGATCGCGTCGGTGTCCACATTGGACCGGTCGAGGGGGGCGACGAGACCGTCGAGAAGGGTGAATGCCTGCATGTGCGTGCTCCCGCTCAGCTGAATTGGCGAACGTCGGTGAAATGGCCGGTCACGGCGGCAGCAGCGGCCATGGCCGGGCTCACCAGGTGGGTGCGGCTGTTGGGTCCCTGGCGGCCCTCGAAGTTGCGGTTCGAGGTGGAGGCGCAGCGTTCCTGTGGCTCCAGCTTGTCGGCATTCATCGCCAGGCACATGGAACAGCCCGGTTCGCGCCACTCGAAGCCGGCGGCGAGAAAAACCTTGTCCAGCCCTTCGGCCTCGGCCTGGTGCTTGACCAGACCGGACCCCGGCACCACCAGCACGCGTTTGACCGAAGCGGCCTTCTGGCGGCCCTTGGCCACGGACGCGGCAGCCCGCAGGTCCTCGATGCGGGAATTGGTGCAGGAACCGATGAACACCACATCCACCGGGATCTCGCTGATCGGGGTATTGGCGGCTAGGCCCATGTACTGGAGGGCCCGTTCCATGCCGGCACGGCGGGTCGGATCGGTCTCGGCGGCGGGGTCGGGCACCCGGCCATTGACCCCCACCACCATTTCCGGCGAGGTACCCCAGGTCACCTGGGGCTGGATGTCCTCGGCGCGCAACTCCACCACCCGGTCGAACTGGGCGCCTTCGTCGCTGTGCAGGGTCTTCCAGTAAGCCACGGCGGCATCCCACTCGGCACCCTTGGGCGACAACATGCGGTCCTTGAGGTAGGCGCAGGTGGTCTCGTCGGCGGCCACCATGCCGGCGCGGGCACCGGCCTCGATGGCCATGTTGCACACGGTCATGCGCCCTTCCATGGTCAGGCCGCGGATCGCCGAGCCGGCGAATTCGATGGCGTAGCCGGTGCCGCCGGCGGTGCCGATCTTGCCGATGATGGCGAGCACGATGTCCTTGGCGGTGACGCCGGCGCCGAGGGTGCCCTCGACCTTGACCAGCATCGCCTTGGACTTCTTCATCAGCAGGGTCTGGGTGGCGAGCACGTGCTCCACCTCGGAGGTGCCGATGCCGAAGGACAGGGCGGCGAAGGCCCCATGGGTAGAGGTGTGGGAGTCACCGCAGACCACGGTCATGCCGGGCAGGGTGGCGCCATTTTCCGGGCCGATGACATGCACGATGCCTTGGCGCTCGTGCATGAAGGGGAAGTAGGCCAGGGCGCCGACGCTCTTGATGTTGGCGTCCAGGGTTTCCACCTGCTGGCGCGAGATCGGGTCGGCAATGGTGGCCGTGCCCCGGGCCGGGTCCCAGCCTTCGGTGGGGGTGTTGTGGTCCGCCGTGGCGACGATGGAGGAAATCCGCCAGGGCTTGCGGCCGGCCAGCTTGAGGCCCTCGAAGGCCTGGGGGCTGGTGACTTCGTGCACCAGGTGGCGGTCGATGTAGAGAATTGCCGTGCCGTCCGCTTCCTGGTGGACGACGTGGCTGTTCCAGAGTTTGTCGTAGAGCGTCTGCGCCATGCCTGCTTCCTCGAAAAAACGTCTCCGAAAGGCTCCCGGCCGCACCAAGGGAGGCGCTGGGCGGAAGCGGAGAGGGCAAAATCTTACACCAAGGCCATGCCCTCACGTCCGGCTAGAATGCCCGGGCGAAGCCGTCTTTGGTAGCGATGGATTACGAACTTGCCATCGCCACAAACGATGGCAAATTACCCCCTCGCGCGCGCCGAAAGGGCGCCGCTTTTTGGCAATCACGCCTGGCAGAGGTGGGCGAACAGGCGCTGGGCCGCCGGCGATAACGGCTCACCGGCCCGTCGGCAGAGAAATAGCTGGCGCAGGGCCCAGTCCTCGTCCAGGCTCAGGGCCACCAGCCCCAGAGACGCGATATAGGGGGTGGTGGCGGCCTGGGGCACCACGCCGACTCCTAGGCCGGCGGCGACCATGGCGCACACGGCATCGAAGCTCGATACCCGGATCGGCAGGTGCAGTTCCCGCCCGGAATCGGCGGCCTCGCGCTGCAATCGGGCATGCAACGCGCTGGTCGCAGGCAGCCCCACCAGCGGGTAATCCAGGGATTCGGCAAAGCGCACCCTGCCGCGCCCGGCCAGGGGATGGTCCGGGGTGACCAGCAGTTGCAGCCGGTCGGTGCGGAAGGGCACCAGCTCCAGGCCATCGCGCTGGGGCTGGTCGCTGACGATACCCAGATCGGCCACCTGCTCCACCACCGCCCGGGCGATAGCGTCGCTGACGTGCTCTTCCAGGTGCACCCGGATGCCCGGATGCTCCCGGCCGAAACTGGCCAGGGCCGCCGGAAGGAATTCGACGATGGCCGAAATATTGGCGTAGAGGCGCACCATGCCCGACAGGCCGGTACCGTAGCCGCGCACCTCCTGCTCCACCTGGCGGGCCTGCTCGATCAAGCCGCGGGCACGGCCGAGCAGGGCTGCACCGGCAGCTGTCAGGCCGACCCCTTTGCTGTGCCGCTCCAGCAACGGGGTTTCCAGCTCCCGTTCCAGGTCAGCCAGACGCTTGCTGACGGCCGAGGCCACGGTATGGCTGCGCTCCGCCGCCCGGGCGATGCTGCCGGTCTCGGCCACGGCGACGAACAGCTCCAGGTCGCGCCAATCGAAGCGGATACGGGATTCCATGGGTCGGGGCAGGTCCGTGAGAAGCGGCAGGTCCGCTCAACGCGGCCGGTAGTAGGTCTGGGCTTCGGGGATCAGGGCTTCGAGCTGGCGGATGCGCGTCGCGTCGGCCGGATGGGTGGACAGCAGTTCCGGCGGCTTGGCCTGGTCCTTGCCCGCTTCGCTCATGCGTTGCCAGAAGGCCACCGCGGCCCGGGGGTCGTAGCCGGCCTTGGCCATGTAGATCAGGCCCATACGATCGGCCTCGGACTCCTGCAGGCGCGAATAGGGCAGCAGCACCCCCACCGTGGCCCCGGCGCCGAGCAGCCCCAGGTACAGGTTGCGCCGGCTGGAGTCGCTGGTTGACAGGGCGGCAGCGGCGGTCAGGCCGCTCACCACCATCTGCTGGCTCATGCGCTCGCCGCCGTGGCGGGCGATGGCGTGGGCCACCTCGTGGCCGATCACCGTGGCCAGCCCGGCCTCGTCCTGGGTCACCTTGAGGATGCCGGTATAGACCGCTACCTTGCCACCAGGCAGACAGAAGGCGTTAAGGGTCTTGTCGTTGTCGATGACCTTGAACTCCCACTGGTAGGAGGTCTTGCCGGTAGCCTCGGCGATGCGCCGCCCCACCTTCTGCACCAGGGCGTTGGCTGCCGGATCGGTGGAGATTTTTTCCTTCTGCAGCACTTCCTGATAGGAACTCAGGCCCAGCTTGGTTTCCTCGGATTCGCTGGTCAGCAGTAGCTGGCTGCGGCCGGTCAGCGGCACGGTCTGGCAGGCCGCCATCAGCACCGCCAGAGCCGTTAGGCCCCACATCGATTTCATGCAGTTTCTCCCTTGATAGAGGCGGACGGCGTGACTTCGGGCGGCTCCTCGCGCACCCAGCGGGCGGCGAGGAGCCAGCCGATCACGGCAAAACCGGCGCTCAGGGTGTAGACCCAGGCGGGGCCGATCTCGTCCCATAGGTATCCGGAAATCATACCGCCAACCAGCCCCCCGGCCCCGAACGACAGGCTCGAATAAAGCGCCTGCCCCCGCGCCTGAGTGCGTCCGGGGAACCAGCGGTTGACCGCGGCGATGGCGGCGGCGTGGTAGGCACCGAAGGTGATGCCGTGGAGCAACTGGGCCGCCACCAGCACGGTAAGGGAACCAATGCCCCAGCCGATCATGACGAAACGCAGGACCGCCGCCGCCAGGCTGGCGAGCAGGATCTGGCGCAGGGTAAAACGGCGCATCAGCCGGGCCATGTAGAAGAACACGGCGATCTCCGCCAGCACCCCCAGGCACCACATGCCCCCCACCATGGCCTTGCTGTAGCCATAGTCGGACAGGTAGATCGAATAGAAGACATACAGGGCGCCATGGGTGGCCGACATGCAGAAGCAGGCTGCCAACAGAGCCAGCACCCGGGGCTGGCGCAGGATCTGGCGCAGCCCGCCGGGCGCGGCCTCATGGTGCAGCCCACCACGGGTTTCGGGCAAGGTAAAGGCCAGGGCCGAGATCCCCGCCAGCACCGTGGCCACGATCGGCACGATGGCGGCGATGGGCAGGCGGTCAAGCAGCGCTCCACCGGCGGCGACGGCGATGATGAAGCCCACCGAGCCCCACATGCGGATGCGGCTGTAGCGCCCCGCCTCGCTCTTGAGGTGGTCGAAGGTCAGGGATTCCACCAGGGGCAGGGCCGCGCTCCAGAAGAAGGCCATGCCGATCATGGCCGCCATCAGGGTGGCGAAACGCTCGGCGAAGAAGAAGCCGCAAAAGCCCAGCACCGCCGCCACCGAGGTCCAGCGCACCACCGGCAGGCGCTTGCCGGTGCGATCGGCGAACCAGCCCCACAGGGCCGGGGCAAACAGGCGCATCACCTGGGATTGGGTCATCAGCAGGCCGATATCCCAGGCCGTCAGGCCGAGGGACTGCAGGTACAGGCCGAAATAGGGGGAGAACGCCCCGACGTAGGCGAAGTAGAAGAAGTAGTAGCCGGAAAGGCGCCAGTAAGGCAGCCCGGGAGCGAGGGGCATGGAACGGTGTCGGAAGCGGAAAGCGCGGGCGGCGGAATGCGAAGGCGATGGTGCAGCGAAAGGGCGGGAGGACCAAACGACTGCGGGGGGCCAGGCCCCCCGCGTTGCGGCACGTCCGGAATCAGGCCGGCACGTGGCTCTTGAGCATGTCGTAGAGATCGTCCTTGAGCTTGAGGCGCTGCTTCTTCAGGGCTTCCAGCTCGGCATCGCCGAGCAGGGTGCTGCCCTCTTCCGCCTTCACCACCTCGTTGTTGACCACGTGGTATTCGCCGAACAGGCGGGCGAAGTGGGTGTTGGACACCTTCAGGCTGTGGATGACGTCCCGGTACTCGGGAAATTCATGATGCAGGTCGTGGGGGTCGATCACCATTTTGTTAGCTCCCTTGGCATGGATGGATACGGTGGCAGGCACTACAGGCGAAGCGTTACCCCGCACGGGGCTCAGACGGCCCCGGGAATGCGCGGCGTGGCGCACACCACGTCGCCGCACTGGGCGCGGTGGCGCAGGGCATGGTCGATCAGGGTCAGGGCCAGCATGGCCTCGGCGATGGGGGTGGCGCGGATGCCGACGCAGGGGTCGTGGCGGCCGAAGGTTTCCACCATCACCGGGTTGCCGGCCACGTCCACCGACTGGCGCGGGGTGCGGATGCTGGAGGTGGGCTTGATGGCGATGCGGGCGACGATGTCCTGACCGGTGGAAATGCCCCCCAGCACGCCGCCGGCGTTGTTGGAGAGGAAGCCCTGGGGCGACATGGCGTCGCCGTGCTCGGTGCCCCGCTGGGCGATGCTGGCGAAGCCGGCGCCGATCTCCACGCCCTTGACCGCGTTGATGCTCATCAGGGCGTAGGCGATGTCGGCGTCGAGCCGGTCGAACACCGGTTCGCCCCAGCCCGGCGGCAGGCCGGTGGCGGTGACGGTGATGCCGGCACCCACCGAGTCGCCGTCCTTGCGCAGCTGGTCCATGTAGGCCTCCAGCTCGGGGACGATGGCGGCGTTGGGAGCGAAGAACGGGTTCTGGCCGATTTCTTCGGCGGACTCGAAGGGAATGGCGATGGGGCCGAGCTGGTGCATCCAGCCGCGGATGGAGACGCCGTAGCGCTCGAACAGCCACTTGCGGGCAATCGCCCCGGCCGCCACGCGCACCGCGGTTTCCCGGGCCGAGGAGCGGCCGCCGCCGCGGTAGTCGCGGAAGCCGTATTTTTGCGTGTAGGCGTAGTCGGCGTGGCCAGGGCGGAACTGCTGGGCGATGTTGCCGTAGTCCTTGCTGCGCTGGTCGGTGTTGCGGATCAACAGGGCGATGGGCGTGCCGGTAGTCTTGCCCTCGAACACCCCGGAGAGGATCTCCACCTCGTCCGGCTCGCGGCGCTGGGTGACATGGCGCGAAGTGCCGGGCTTGCGCCGGTCCAGGTCGGTCTGGATATCGGCCTCGGTCAGGGACAAGCCCGGGGGACAGCCGTCCACCACGCAGCCGATGCCGGGCCCGTGGGATTCGCCGAAGGAGGTGACGGTAAAGAGGGTGCCAAAGGTGTTGCCGGACATGAAAAAACCCGTTGAATTCAAGCGCCGTAAGGGTTTTCGAGTGTATCACAGGGCAATGAGGCGTCGCGCCGGGCCATGCCGGCATGCTTGACACGCCCTGCGCCCCTATCGGCCGCTGCCAGGCTGCCCTGGCCAATCGTCCCATGGCGACGACGGCCGCGCTTTCCTAGACTGGATAAGCGTTTGTCGGAGCAATCGCGCCCCGATCCGCCCACTCGAGGAGACCTGCCATGCGCTTCGCCCCCACCCTGTTGCTTGCCCTCACCGCCGCCTGTTTTGCCGCCCCGGCCCAGGCCCAGGTGCGCAGCGAGAAGAATATGTCCCTGGCGCTGGCCAACCAGATAGCCGCTGCCAGCGTCGCCGCTTGCCAGGAAAAAGGCTATGCCGTGGCCGCCACCGTGGTGGACCGGGCCGGCCAGGTGAAGGCAGTGCAACGTGCCGACAACGCCGGCCCCCACACTCTGGAAGCGAGCCTGAAAAAAGCCTACACCTCGGCATCGGCCAAGAACGCCACCCAGGCCATGATGGAAGGCAGCCAGAAGTCCCCCGGGGCCGCCAATCTGGTGCACATTCCCGGCTTTCTGCTCCTGGGCGGCGGTGTGCCGGTCAGGGTGGGTAACGAGGTGATCGGCGCGGTCGGCATCGGCGGGGCCCCCGGCGGCCACTTGGACGACCAGTGCGCCCAGGCCGCCCTGGAAAAGGTCAAGGATCAACTCCAGTAGGCCGGCCCGCGCGTCACCCCGGCCCCGCTTCGGCGGGGCTTTGTCGTTTGGCCGCCGACTGGCGTAGGATTGCGCACCCAACCGCCGCGGCGTGACTCCGGGCCCTCCCGCGGGCCATTCCGGGTTCCCCCCGCCCGATTCGCGAATTACGAGACCTCCCATGCTTACCATCGACATCGTCTCCGACGTGGTCTGCCCCTGGTGCTACATCGGCAAACGCCGCCTCGAAGCGGCCCTGGCCGAGCTGCGCCGCGACCGCCCCGAGCTGCCGGTGGCCATCCGCTGGCTGCCTTACTTCCTCAACCCGGATACGCCGCCCCAGGGCGAGCCCTACCGCCCCTTCCTCGAAGCCAAGTTCGGCGGCCCGGAAAAGCTGGCCGAGACTTGGGCCCGGATCAAGGAGGCAGGCAACCAGGTGGGCATTCCCTTCGCCTTCGAGCGCATCGAAGTGCGGGCCAACACCCTGGCCGCCCACCGTCTGATCCACCATGTGCAGCGCACCCTGCCCCAGGCCACCCGCGATCTGGTGGAAGGCCTGTTCATGGTCAGCTTCGTCGAACCGCGCAACCTGGGCGACCACGAGGTGCTGGCGCGCATCGCCGATGCGGCCGGGTGGGACTACCAGAGCGCCCTGGACTTTCTCGCCGGCGACGCCGAGGAAGAAGAGGTCCAGGCCCTGGCCGAGCGGGTGCAGCAGATGGGCGTGTCCAGCGTGCCGTTCTTCATCTTCGGCGGCCGCCTCGGCGTCTCCGGTGCCCAGAGCCCGGAGGTTCTGCGCCAGGCCATGGACCAGGCTATCGCCGGCGCTGCGGCCAACGACTGAGTCCATCGGACGCTGCCCGGAAACCCAATAGGGGCGCGGACCTTCAACCAGACCCTCTGGAAAGCCAATAGGGACGCGGCTTTCCAGAGTGGCACCGTGAAGATGCCCGTGCTTCCTTGGGTTTAGCCATGCACCACAAAAAAGCCACCGTTCCGCCGGTGGCTTTTTTGTGGCGTGCTGCCCCGTGTTTCGCTGGCGGAGCGGCGGCTGCCGCACCGGATCGGGAAGCGGTTCCGGTCCCGGTGACTCTGCGCTGCGCTTGCGGCATCTGCGCCAGGGCAACGCCCCCGGCGTACCCCCCCCTCTCCGTCGGCCACCGCCCCCGCCGTCTGGGCGAGGCGCTAACGGCCGTCCTGGCCGCGGCGCCTCTGCAGCACCTCACGCAGCACGATCGCGTGGTTGCGCGCCTCCTCCCGGGTGCTGTAGACCAGCGTCAGGGGGCCGTCGGCGGCAAGGCGCTGCAATTCGGCCAGGGCAGCGGCCGGGCCGGGCTCGGCCAGCTCGGCCAGGTAGCGGCGACGGAATTCGTCCCACTTGGCCGGATCGTGGCCGAACCACTGGCGCAGTCCGGTGCTCGGCGCCACGTCCTTGAGCCAAAGATCGAGGTGGGCCTGGGCCTTGGTCACCCCCCGGGGCCAGAGGCGGTCCACCAGTACCCGGCATCCGTCGTCGGGACCGGCAGGTTCGTAGGCACGTTTGAGCTTGAGCATGGGAAACGGAGAAAAGCGGTGGCAATGGCCTCAGGATGGACGCTCACCACTGTTCCGTCCAGCGGGGAAGACCGGGCGGAGGTAGGCCGCGGCCGGGGCTTGGCCAGCGCCGCCGGCAGCAAGCACAACGCCTCCCCATCACGCCAACGGGCCACCCGCAGGTGGCCCGTTGGCTTGGCCGGCAACCGCCAGAGGCGGGCCCGCTCAGGCGCGGGAGAATTCCGCCAGCCGCTCGAACACCGGATGCTGGGCGCCGTGGCGGCGGATGGCCAGCACGTCTTCGAGCTTTTCCACCTGCTTGACCATCTGGTCGAGGCGGGCGTCCTCGTTCACCTGCAGCCAGATGCGGCTGGTGGCGCCATCGCCCTGGGGCAGCACGACGATGCCTTCGACGTTGTAGGCGCGGCGGGAGAACAGGCCGACGACGTGGCTCATCACCCCGGCGTGGTTGTTCACGTCGAGTTCGAGCACGGTGCAGGCCAGCGCTTGGCGTTCGGATTGAGTGCTTGCGTTCATGTTGGTCTCCATTTCCCGGGGCTTAGCCGATCATTTCCTTGTTGGCGGCGCCCGGGGGCACCATGGGGAACACCTTCTCGGCCACGTCGATGCTGACGTGGATCAGGCAGGGGCCGCGGCGGTTGAGGGCCTCGCCGAGCATGGCCCGGGCGCCGTCGTCGTCGGCTGCCTCGTCCAGATCCACCGCATCCAGGCCGAAGGCCTTGGCCAGGGCCATGAAGTCGGGGATGCCCTTGTACTTGGAGGCGAAGGTGCGCTCGCCGTAGAACAGGGTCTGCTGCTGGTACACCAGGCCCAGGGAGGCGTTGTTCATCAACACCACCTTCACGTTGGCGTCTTCCTCGGCCAGGGTGGCGAATTCCTGGATGTTCATCAGCAGGCTGCCGTCGCCGGTGAAGCACACCACGGTGCGCTCCGGCTCGGCCAGTGCGGCGCCCAGGGCGGCAGGCACGCCAAAGCCCATGGTGCCGAGGCCGCCGGAGGTCAGCCACTGGCGCGGCCGGCGCAGCGGGTAGGCCTGGGCCACCCACATCTGATGCTGGCCCACGTCGGTGGCGATGGCCGCCGAATCGTCCAGGGCGTCGGCCACGGCCTTGACCAGGCCGTAGTGGCTGCGGGGATCCTCGACCTTGGGCATGGCCAGGGGGAAATCACGCTTGAGCTGGGCGACGCGGCCCAGCCACTCTTCGCGGATCACCGGCTTGATCAGGGGCAGCAGGCCCTTCAGCACCTGGCCCACGTCGCCGTGCAGGCCGACATGGGCGGCCTTGAGCTTGTCCAGCTCGGAGGGGTCGATGTCCACGTGGATGATCTGGGCCTGGGGGCAGAACTGGGCCAGCTTGCCGGTGGCCCGGTCGTCGAAGCGGGCACCCACGGCGATCAGCAGGTCGCACTCTTCCAGGGCCAGGTTGGTGCAGCGCGCCGCGTGCATGCCGAGCATGGACAGGGACAGGGGGTGATCCACCGGCATGGCGCCCAGGGCCATCAGGGTCATCACCGTGGGCAGGGAGGCCTTTTCGGCCAGGGCCGTGGCCAACAGCGAGGCACCGGAGTGCACCACGCCGCCGCCCAGGTAGAGGATCGGCCGCTTGGCGCTGTTGATCATCTCGGCCGCCGTGGCCAGGGGTTCTGCCGGCACTTCCGGCAGGGGATCGGCCACACCCGGGGCCGGCCAGGCGGATTCGTCGGCGGGCAGTTCGATGGTCTGGGCCTGGACATCCTTGGGAATATCCACCAGCACCGGGCCGGGACGGCCCGAAGCAGCCAGGCGGAAGGCGCGGGGAATGGCGTCGAGCAGTTCGTGGGCCGAGCCAACCATCAGGTTGTGCTTGGTGATGGGGATGGTCAGGCCGTAGGTATCCACTTCCTGGAAAGCATCGGTGCCGATCATGCTCTGGGGCACTTGGCCGGTAATGGCCACCATGGGAATGGAGTCGAGCTTGGCGTCGGCAATCGCCGTCAGCAAGTTGGTGGCGCCAGGGCCGGACGAGGCCACGCACACCGCCGGAACGCCGGTGGCCCGGGCCATGCCCTGGGCGATGAAACCGGCCCCCTGCTCGTGGCGGGCGAGTACGTGGCGAATCGCCTTGGACTGGGACAGGGCGTCATAGAAGGGCAGGATGGCGCCGCCGGGGATGCCGGAAACGATGCGCACGCCCTGGCGTTCGAGCAGGCGCACGGTCAGTTGGGCGCCGGTCATGGTCAGGGTCTTGCCGCTGCCGGTGCTAGGGGTCGTCGGGGTGGTCATGGAGGCTCCTTGAGATTCTCGGGTTCGGATCGCCGCGTCCAGGTCGCTGGGCTATCGGTTCGTCACCGGCAAGGAGTCCGCCAAAAGCAAAACCCCCGCCGGTGTCGCCGGCGGGGGTTTCTGGATTCGGTTCGGTCTTGGACCGCTTCGTTCAGTTCGCGCAACCCCGCGCCGGCGTAGTAACGACTACGCCTACGACGACTACGACGGGGACTACGACCAGGGTGCGGAACATGATTTTGGCGGTCGAAAAAGTCAAAAGGTCGAGGGAACGACGGAGGCAATAAGCCGCTACAGCAACCGCCCGATGGGACGGCTGGGAGCAACGTGGGTAACGTCTGAATCAAACCGCGAGGACGGAGGATAACCATCCACGCAAAACTGCGGATAAGCGCAAAGTTTCGACCAAAAATTGCGGCGGTGCAAGAAAATTTTTCACGGAGCCGGTGGCGGCCGGTAGCCAAGCCCGCCCCCATCCGGTAAGGTGCGCGCCTTTCCTGGCCAACCGGCCATGCCATTGTTTTGAAAACACTTTCCCCATGAACGCCGTCCTCATCGCTGTCGCCCTGATGCTGGGCCTTTCCCTGGCCCGGGTCCATGTGGTCATCGCCCTGTTGCTCTCGGCCGTGGCCGGCGGTCTGATCGGCGGGCTCGACCTGAAAGCCACCCTCGCCGCCTTCAACAACGGCCTGGGCGGCGGCGCCGGGGTGGCCCTGTCCTACGCCCTGCTCGGCGCCTTCGCCCTGGCCTTGGCCGAATCGGGCTTGCCCCACGCCCTGGCCGACGTCCTCGAACGACGGCTGGCCGCCGCACCGGGGCGCAACGCCGGACGGATCAAGTGGGCCATCCTCGCCTCCCTGCTGCTGTTGGCGATCTCCTCCCAGAACCTGCTGCCCATCCACATCGCCTTCATCCCCCTGGTGGTGCCGCCCCTGCTGCACACCCTGGCCGGATTGCAGGTGGACCGGCGCCTGGTGGCCTGCCTGCTCACCTTCGGCCTGATCACCCCGTACATGTGGTTTCCAGTGGGCTTCGGCGAAATCTTTCTCAAGCAGATCCTGCTCGGCAACGTGGAGAAGGCTGGTCTGAGCGCCGACGTCATCGCCCGCCTGGACGTGAGCGGCATCATGACCATTCCCGCCCTGGGCATGCTCGCCGGCCTGCTGCTGGCGGTGTTCGTCAGTTATCGCCGGCCGCGTCGCTACGACCTGGCGGCTATCGATGCAGTGGAGCGGGAATCCACGCCCTACACGCCCCGCTCCCTGACGGTGGCCGGGCTGGCGGTGGCCGTCACCTTTGCCGTGCAGCTGTGGGCCGATTCCATGCTGCTCGGCGCCCTGGCCGGCTTTGCCCTGTGCGTGGCCGGCGGGGCCGTGCCGCTCAAGCGCGCCGACACGGTATTCGCCGACGGCATGCGCATGATGGCCACCATCGGCCTGATCATGATCGCCGCCGCCGGCTTCGCCGAGGTGATGAAGGCCACCGGCCACGTGGCGTCCCTGGTGGAGAACTCGGTGCAACTGGTGGCCGGCAGCAAGGCCGTCGGCGCCCTGCTGATGCTGGTGGTGGGGCTGATCGTCACCCTGGGCATCGGCTCGTCGTTCTCTACCGTGCCGATCATCGCCACCCTGTACGTGCCCTTCGCCCTGCAACTGGGCTTTTCCCCGGCCGCCGTGGTCTGCCTGGTGGGCACCGCCGGCGCTCTGGGGGACGCGGGCAGCCCGGCCTCGGACTCGACCCTGGGCCCCACCGCCGGCCTCAACGTGGACGGCCAGCACGACCACATGTGGGACACGGTGGTGCCCACCTTTATGCACTACAACCTGCCGGTGCTGGCCGCCGGCTGGATCGCGGCCATGGTGCTGTAAGACGCCGACGCTCTCCGTCGCCCTGGCCGTAGCCGGGTCCGGCCCCAACGAAAAAGCGCCCCATGGGGCGCTTTTTCGTTGGGTGGGCGACCAATCGCCACTCGCGCCACGCGCACCGTCCGACAAACGCCGACAGTACGGGCAGCGGAAGAACCAGACCGGCGCCGCTTCAGGCCACCTTGCGCGCCTCGGCCTCCTGCCTGGCCTCGTCCTTCAAGGCGCGGCGCAGGATCTTGCCCACGTTGGTCTTGGGCAGTTCGTCACGGAACTCCACCAGGTGCGGCACCTTGTAGGCGGTCATGTTGTCGCGACAGTGGGCGATCAGGGCCTCGGCGGTGAGGGCCGGGTCCTTTTTCACCACGTAGATCTTCACCGCCTCGCCGGAACGCTCGTCGGGCACGCCCACGGCGGCCACTTCCATCACCCCGGGATGCATCGCCACCACCGCCTCGACCTCGTTGGGATACACGTTGAAGCCGGACACCAGGATCATGTCCTTCTTGCGATCCACGATGCGCACGAAGCCCTGCTCGTCCATCACCCCCACATCGCCGGTGCGCAGGAAGCCGTCGGCCCAGAACACCCCGGCGGTCTCGTCGGGGCGCTGCCAGTAGCCCTTCATCACCTGGGGCCCGCGGATGCACAGCTCGCCCGGCTGGCCGATGGGCAGGGGGTTGCCGTTGTCGTCGCGGATAGAGGCCTCGGTGCTGGAGATGGGCAGGCCGATGGCGCCGTTGAACTCGGTCATGTCGAGGGGGTTGATGGTCGCCGCCGGCGAGGTTTCGGTGAGGCCGTAGGCCTCCACCAGAGCGCGGCCGGTGACCTTCTTCCACTTCTCCGCCACCGCTTTCTGCACCGCCATGCCGCCACCCAGGGTGGCACGCAGGTGGCTGAAGTCGAGCGCCGCGAAGTCCGGGTTGTTGAGCAGGGCGTTGAACAGGGTGTTCACCCCGGTGATGACGGTGAACGGGTACTTGCCCAGTTCCTTGACGAAGCCGGGGATATCCCGCGGGTTGGTGATGAGCACGTTGGTCGCCCCCTCCTTGATGAAGGTCAGGCAATTCGCTGTCAGGGCGAAGATGTGGTAGAGCGGCAGGGCGGTGATCACCAGCTGGTGTTCGCCCTGGAGGAAGGGCTCGATCCAGGCGTGGGCCTGCTGCACGTTGGCGATGATGTTGCGGTGGGTGAGCATGGCACCCTTGGCCACCCCGGTGGTGCCGCCGGTGTATTGCAGGTAGGCGATGTCGTCGTGGACCACCTGAACCGGAGTGAAGCGGGCCGCCGCGCCCTGGGCCATGGCCCGGTTGAGCGGCACGGCGCGGGGGATCGACCAAGCAGGCACCATCTTCTTGACGCGGCGCACGACGAAGTTCACCAGGGTGCGCTTGACCGCCGGAAAGAAGTCGCCCAGGCCGGTGATCAGCACGTGCTTCAGGGCCGGCGTATTGGGCAGGGCCTCTTGCAGGGTGTGGGCGAAATTGTCCACCACGACGATGGCCTCGGCGCCGGAATCGGCCAGCTGGTGCTCCAGTTCGCGGTGGGTGTACAGGGGGTTGCAGTTCACCACGGCATAGCCGGCGCGCAGGATGCCGAACATGCACACCGGGTACTGCAGCACGTTGGGCATCATCAGCGCCACCCGGGCGCCCTTGGGCAGTTTGATGACGTCCTGAAGATAGGCAGCAAAGTCCCGGGAGCGTTGTTCCAGTTCCCGGTAAGTAATGCCCACGCCCATGTTCAGGTAGGCCACCCGGTCGGCGTACTTGGCGCAACTCTTTTCAAACAGTTCGCCCAGGGAGGCGAATTCATTGACGTCGATCTCAGCCGGGACTCCCGGCGGATAGCTCTTCAGCCATGGCCGGTCGGCCTGATCCAGGTGTTCCATGTGTTCTCCTCCAATGGGATGCCTTGGTTTTTGGTGGACCGTTCGAAGCGACGGCTGCAGCCCTCGGCCGGGCATGTCGGTTCCGGGGCGGTTAATTCAAACGATCGTTTGATGTCATCGATTCTACCGATTTTTTGCCGAACGGGAACACCCCCGCAAAACACCATGATCACCCTGCCCGAAGGGGAGGCGACGTACCAATGAAAAACGGCCACCCGTGGGTGACCGTCTTGTCGTGGAGCCTGGCAGCGCCGTCCTCAGGCCGCTGGGCCGCTTTCGCCCTCGGGCCAGTTCTTGATGTAGCTCTTGAGCATCTTGTTCTCGAAGCTCTGCTCTTCGAGCACCGACTTGGCCACGTCGAGGAAGGACACCACGCCCATCAGCAGTTCGCCGTCCATCACCGGCAGGTAGCGCTGGTGCTGGTCGATCATCAGGCGGCGCAGGTCGTTGACGTCCATGTCCGGGGTGGCGAAGGCCGGGTTGCGGATCATCACCTCTTCGACCTTGACCTGGTCGAGGGCACCGCCACAGTAGTTGGTGGCACGGCTGGCCACGGCCTTGAGCACTTCGCGGAAGGTGAGCATGCCCACCATCTTGCCGCCGCCCATCACCACCAGGGAGCCCACGTCGTGGTCCGCCATCACTTCCACCGCGCCATCGAGGGTCTGCTGGGGCATGGCGGTGAACAGCACCGATCCCTTGATACGCAGAATTTCCCGGACTTGCATTGTCTTCCCCTTATCGGATTTCGCCGGCTTCTGCTGCGAACGCCGGGCCATCCGTTGCTAAAAATTTGATGCCGGGATGGTAGAGCATCACCCCATTTTGGGGAAGAGTAATTCTGCCCCCGCCACGCTGACGCACGCCAGAAAAATCACACCCGTCGCACCGCGGCGCTCAGACCTCCACCACCGTTGCATCGGCAAAGATCAGGGCACCGCGCACCGGCAGGGGAAACAGGGCTGCCAGGGTAGAGCAGTAGCCGCGCACCTGGGCTCGGTAATCGGCCAGCCGGGGCGTATCCGCCGTGCCTGACTTGTAATCCACCACCCACACCGTATCGCTGGTTTCCACCACCCGGTCGGCGCGCAATACCGAACCGTCGGGCAGGCCCATCTCCAGCTCGTTCCAGGCGCGCTTGTAGCGGGCCGGGTCGAAGAAGGGGGCCAGATCCGGGTGGGCAAACAGCTTGGCCCCGGCGGCGTAGGCCCGGGCCAACAACGGATCGGCCGACTGGGGCAGGGGCAGGCCGTCGGAGAGGGCCTCCAGGGCGGCATGCAGGGCCGTGCCGTAACGCTCGGCCTCACCCTGCTCGGCGCGCCGCTCACCGATGGGGGCGGCAGGAAGGGGCACCGTGGAGAGCAAGGCAGGACGGGCATCTTCAAGGGGGCTGCCCGGAGAGCCAATAGGGGCGCGGGGTTCCGGGGATGGGGTTGCGAAGTCCCCGTCCAGCGCGGCGCCGTAGGCAGCCCCCTGCCCGGCCTCTGCCTCTTCCGCCAGGGCGCCGAGACGGCGTAGGGCACCTTCGATGCGACTGTAGGGGGTGGGCGCGTTCACCGTCCGCTTGGGCACGATGCCGCTGGCGAAGAAGCCCTGCTTGGCCCGGGTGATGGCGACGTAGAGCAGGTTGAGGGCCTCCCGCTCAGCCAGGGCCTTTTCCTGGTCGAACCAGGCGGTCAGGGCCGAATGCTTGCGGTCGTCGCTGCGCCAGGCCGCCAGCCAGGCCGGGGCCTCGGCTTCCGGCGGCCATTCCACCGCCCAGCCGGCGGAATTGGCGCGGCCGCCCCCAGGGGCGTTGGCGTCCACCAGCCAGACGAAGGGCGCTTCCAGGCCCTTGGCGGCGTGCACCGTGAGCAGGCGTACCCGGCCGCCGTCAGTGCCGGTGTTGCCGGTGCCGTTGGCCTCGTCCAGCTCGCCCTCGTCCGGGGCCTCTTCTGGATCGGCCTCGGCCAGTTCGCGCAGGGCGTCGAGAAAACGGGGGAGACTCGGGTAGCGGCCGCCGCCCTGGTCCAGGGCCAGCTGCAGCACCGCCTGGAGGTTGGCGGCGACGGCGCCGTAGGCCGCCTCACCGACGCAAGCCCGGTAGCGAGTCAACACTTCCCCTTCGTGGAAGATCCGGTCGAGCAAGTCGTGGGCGGGCAGTTCCAGGGCGGCACGACGCCAGCGGCCGAGCAGGACCACAGCGCGACGGCGGCGCGGCAGGGCGGCAGCATCGGCGGGGGCGCTTTCCTCCCGTCCATCCCGCCCGGCGTCCCCCGGCACATCCCCCGCCTCGCCCTGGACCAGTCGCTTCAAGCGCAGCCACCAGGGGCCGCCTCCGGTCCGGCTCACCGCCAGCAGGTCGGCGTCGGAAAAGTCGAACAACGGCGAGCGCAGCACCTGGGCCAGGGCCAGGTCGTCGGCGGGCAGCACCAGAAAAGCGATCAGGGCCGCCAGGTCCCGGGCTTCCAGGGTGCCGAGCAGACCGCCCCGGGAGGCGGCCACATAGGGGATGCCGGCGGCGCGCAGGGCCGCTTCCACCGGGGCAAAACCCCGCCGGGTGCGGGACAGGATGAGGAAGTCGCCGTAACGGGCCGACCGCACCGGACCGCCGGCGCCCTGGGGGTAGACCGCCCAGCGGCCCGCCGCCTGGGCGATGGTGGCGGCCAGCAGCCGTGCCTCGCGCTCGCGGCGGGAATCCTCGACCAACTCCTCGGGCTGACGCAGCGGGTCGCGCAGGGGCGGAGCTCCGGCCGTCGCATTCGCGGCGCTCCCCACGCCTTCACCGCCCTGCTCGCCCCCCTCAGCCTCTGCAGCCTCGTCAGCTACCAGGGGCAGCAGCTCGATACGTCCGGGCAGGGCGCCGGCCAGGGATTCCTGGTCGCGGAAGGGGGTGAACAGGGGCTCGGCGGCAAACAGGGCATTGACCCCGGCGATGATAGCCGGGGCGTTGCGCCGGGTGCGGTCCTGGGCCAGGCGGACGGCATGGAAGTGCTGTTCGAGGAAATCGGCGGCGGCGGCGAAGAGGCGTGGCTCGGCGCGGCGGAAGCGGTAGATCGACTGCTTCGGGTCCCCCACCAGGAATACCTGGGGCGCCACCTCCCCTTCCGGATAGGCCGCCAGCCAGCCGCGCAGGATGGCCCATTGCAGCGGGTTGGTGTCCTGGAACTCGTCGAGCAGGATGTGGCGGTAGCGGGCGTCCAGGCGCGCCTGGAGGAAGGCGGCCTGGGTGTCGTCGGCGAGCAGTTTGGCCACACGCCATTCGGCATCGACGAAGTCGATCACCCCCCGGGCAGCCTTGTGCCGCTCCAGGGCGTCGAGGAAGGCGGCGCCGACCAGGGCCACGTCGCTGTTGAAGGCGTAGCAGGCAGCGTTGGCCAGCCGGGCACGGCAGGCGAGCAAGTCCTCGCACAGGCGGTAATGACGAGCGACGAAGGCCTCGGCCGCCGCCTCGCTGCCCAGGCGCTTGGCCGATGCGGCGCTGGGTTTGCGCGCCAGAGGCGCTCCTTCCTTGGTCAGGCTCATGGCGCAGAGCAGCTCGAAGCGGCGCGCCGGGTCGCATTCTTCCAGGGCCTGGCGCAATACCGCCGCCTGGTCCTGTTCCTTGGCCGTCCCCGCTTCCAGGGCACCGAGCAGAGCCTGCCACTCCAGATTCCAGCCCGGGGCAAACAGGGCGGCATAGGCATCGTCCGGTGCTGGCGGCTGATCCAGATTCAGGGCCGGCAGCAGGGCGGTGAGCGCCCGCTCAGCCGCCAGGGGCGCCCCGCCGTCGGGGTCACCCTCCGCCAGCGACTCGTCCTCATCCTCGCCCACCAGGGTCATCCACTCGGCGCGGCGGCCCGCCAGATCGGCCATCAGGGCGTAAGCCCCCTCCCCCCCCTGTTCGGCCAGGAGGCGCAGGAAGGCCTGGGCCACCGGGGTATCCGGGGCCGCCCCTTGCTCTTCGGCGAAGGCTTCCCAGACCTCGGCCAGCAGCCGGGCTGGGGCGTCCGCCAGGGAGACGCCGGCGCAGCCGGCGGTCAGCGGCGCGCTGGCGGCCAATTGCAGGAACCAGCCGTGAAAAGTATGCACCGACAGCCCCGGCTCGGCGGCCAGCACCGCCTCGTAGAGGCCCCGGGCGCGGCTGAGCAGGGCATCGGCCTGGGCCTGCTGCTGGTCGGCCGCGGGAATGGGCACCGCCCGCTCAGCCAGGAAGCGGGCCAGGGTCGCGTCGTCGGCCACCGCCATGTCGCGCAGCCAGCCGCGCACCCGTTCCTCGATCTCCCGGGCGGCCTTGCGGGTGAAGGTGATGGCCAGGATCTCGGAGGGCGCCACCCCGGCCAACAGCAGACGCAGGATGCGCGAGGCGAGCAGCCAGGTCTTGCCACTGCCGGCGCAGGCTTCCACCACCACTGAACGGCGCGGATCGAGAGCTTGGCGGATCAGATCGTCGGTGGTCATGGGCGGGGGCGCGGCAAAAAAGGGAAATGGACGGGAAGCAAGGGGAGTTGGCAGGGCAGGTCTGGGCAGAAGACGGGGAGCAAGCGAGGGTGCGCGTCGGCGCCGAAGTCAGGCCCTTACTCCCGGTGCGGGGTGCGGCACAGCCCGGCGGCCTCGCACCAGGCGCAGGCGTTGAGGCTGCCGTGGGCGGGCAGCGGCGTGCCGGCGCGCATGTCGGCATAGGCCCGTGCCAAGCGCTCGGCCTGGGCCAGGCCGGCAGCGGCGGGGTCGCCCTCCACCGACACCTGGCCGACGCTGGCGTCGTCCAGGGCCACGTAGGCCGCCTGGCCGACCTCGGCCAGCCCCTGGGCCGCCAGGCCCTCGGCGGCCATCCAGCCATAGGCGGGCAGCTGCACGTCCTCGGGCAAGGCCTTCTTCAGGGCGTCGATGCGCTTCAGCTTGTAGTCGAACAGGGCGGTGCCTTCGTCCGGGTGCACGTCGATACGGTCGATGCGCCCCTTCAGGGTCACCACGCCGCCGTCGGCCAGGGGCAGCGCCCGGGCGAAGGCCTGTTCGCCGGCCTGCCAGCGCCAACCGGCGGCTTCCCGCTGCCGCTGCCAGTCCAAATAGGCGGTGAGGCGGGCCTCCCAGCGCAGGCGCCAGGCGATCGACAGGTAGTGGTCGCCCACCACCGGGCGGAAGGCTTCGTCCACCGCCGCCTGGAGTTCGGCCAGGGCCGCTTCTGGCGCCAGGGCGGCAATGACCGGATGGGCGCCGTGGAAGCGTTCCAGCACACCGTGGATCAATTCGCCATAGCCGGCCTTGTCCAGGCCTTCGGCCACCTCGTCGGCCTCGCCGAGGCGTAGCACGCGGCGGGCGAAGAAGCGGTAGGGGCAGGCCACCAGGTCGGCCAGGGCGCTTACCGTCAGCGCCTCGGGCAGGTCGCCCGGGGTAAGCACCGGGGCGGCCTGGGCCAGGGGTGCTGGCAAGGGAACCAGGGGCAGGTCGGCCAACGTGGCCGGGGGCGGCGCCTCGGGCAGCCCCAGGGGCGAGCGCTTCAGGTCGTCGCCCCAGGCCAGGCGGTGCAGCAGGGAGAGGCGGTCCAGGGGCGGCGCAAGCAGGCGGGCCTCGCCGTCCCGCTCCTCCTGCCAAGTCACGGTCACCCGGGGCACGGTGGCGATCAAAAGGGACAGATCGGCCTCCAGCCGGGCGGCGCCGTCCGGGGCGGGCAAACCCAATTCGCGGCGCACCGTCTGGTTGAAATAGGCCGATTCGGGCCGGGGCGGTGCCAGTTGTTCGGCATCGCCGCCGAGAATCAGGGCGCCGTCGAAGGGGCGCAGCAAAGCGGCGGCCAGGTGGGTCATGACCACCGGGCTGACGATGGTGCGGTCGCGGAAGGTCTCGGCCTCGCATTCCCGGTCGAGCCATTGGCGGAAGTCGGCCAGGGTGAACGGCAGGGTCTCCCCGGCCAGTTCCTCGGCCCGGGTGGCAAGCAGGGTCAACAGGGCTTCGCCAGCGGCGTCGCCGGACAACGGTTCCAGGGCGGCCAACCCTTCCAGGGCCCAGGTCAGACGGCCGATCCATTCGGGCAGGGGCGCGGCGCGGCGGCCGAGGCGGTTGATCGCCTCCTCGATGCGGGCGAGCAGATCCTGGGCGGCTGCCAGGGCCTGCTCCTCGGCGGAAGGGGCCGGCGCAGCCCCTTCCCGGCCGAGGCGTTCCGCCTCCTGGGCCAGGGCGCGGCGGAAGCGGTCCAGGCCCGTGCGCACGTTGGCTCGGGCGACGGCCTTTTCCAAGGCGGTGGCGGCGGCCTCGCGGCGGCCGGCCGGCCAGTCGGCCAGGGCAAAGGGCGACTTGGCCAGGTCGAGGACGTCCCGGTGGTAGGCGCCGCCCTGCCCGCCACCGGCCTCGCTGCGGTGACGCCCGGCCTGGCCAAGGGCCACTTCGAGCAGACTGTCGGTGAGGGTGGCGGCCCGGGCCGTGGAGAGTTTCCAGCCGGTCTCGTCGGCGACGCGCACGCCGTAGCGCTCCAGCAGGGCGCGCACCCGGCGGGCGGTGAGACGGTCCTGGGCGATCAGGGCCAGGCGGGTACGGCCCTCCCCCAGCCAGGCCAGCACCTGGGCGGTAGCGGCCCGGGCCTCGGCTTCCCGGCCCCGGGCGGGGATCAGGGCGAGCCGGTCGGACAGAGGAGCATCGGAGGGGCGGGAAGCTGCAGCGGGCGACGGGGTTGCCGCCGTGTCGACCTCCGGTTCCGCCTGGCTGGCGGCCGTGACCACGCCCGATGCGGCCGCCAGCTCCGCCGCCACAGCCCGGGCCCGTTCGGCCAGGGGTGGCACGGACCGTTCGCCGGCACCATCGCCGTTCCGGGCCGCCGGCCAGGCGGCGGCGAGAACCCGGGGTAGGGGCGCGGCCACGGCAGCCCGTTCCGCTGGGTGGATCACGGTGAGGGGCGCATGGCGAGCATAGGCGGCGAGGAACTCGGCCTCGGCGCCTTCCCAGGGACGTTCGCACACCACCACCAGGGGGCGGTTGGCGGATTCGGCCAGGGCGCCCAGGCGCAGGGCATGGGCGGCGGCACTGTCGGGACGGGGATCGTCGCTCAGCACCCGCCACAGCTCGTGCACCAGGCGGGCTTCCATGGCCAGGGGCTGGCTGGCGGTGAGGCGGTAGGCGGCTTCCAGGCGGGCAACAAAATCCTCGGCGCTGCCAGGCAGGCGCACCGCGTGGGCGGTCAGTTCGTCGAACAGGTTGAGCAGTTCGGCGGCGACGTGCCACAGGGCCCGGTCGTGAAACCAGGGCCGGCCGGCCAGGGCCTGGCGCAGCAGCAGCAGGCGGGCAGAATCCGGCAGGGGATCGGGGCAGCCCGGCGGCAAGGGCTGGGCGGCGGCCAGGCGCACCAGGGTGTCGCAACGCGGCAGCAGGATGGGGCGCCCGGCGGCCCGGGCAATGGCCCGGCGCAGTTCCCCGGCCAGATGCAGGTTGGGGGCGATCACCCAGCCCTGGCCGGGATCGCAGCCGGCGGCGGCAAAGGCGTCCAGCACAAAGACCGCCGCCCGGTCCAGAAAGTCCGGGCCGGGCGGCAGGGTGTGGAGCGTGGGAGCGGTATCGCGCAGGGTCAAGCGGTCAGCGCTCCAGGTGCTTGAGCTTATCCGGGGTGCCGTTCCAGTCGTCGGCGTCGGGCAGGGAATCCTTCTTCTCGGCCAGCACCGGCCACTGCTTGGCCAGCTCGGCGTTGAGGGCGATGAACTGGATCTGGGCCTGGGGCACGTCGTCCTCGGCGTAGATGGCCTCGGCCGGGCACTCGGGCACGCAGATCGAGCAGTCGATGCACTCGTCCGGGTCGATCACCAGGAAGTTGGGGCCTTCGTGGAAGCAATCGACAGGACAGACATCCACGCAGTCGGTGTATTTGCACTTGATGCAGTTGTCGGTGACGACAAAAGTCATGACCGTTCTCCCGAGAGTATCGCCAAAGGTTGAGTTATGTGCGGACTATACCCCAGCTCGCCGCCCCACCGCATCGGTACGATGGCCAATTTTGACCGGCAACCCCATCCCTGTTGCTAGAAGGTCAATGTCCGCCAGGCCGGATCCAGGGTGCGGCCGATGTAGGCCGCCGCCCCCGCCTGGCCGGTGACTTCGCGGCGCAGTTCGGCGGCGGGCAGTCCCTGGGCGGCCATGGCCGTGGGGCAGGCGAACATTTTCACGCCCAGGGCCGCGGCCTCGCGCAGGAAGTGGGCAACCGTCTTGCCCGCGGCGTTGGCGTCGCCTTCGGCCGCCCGAAGGGTTTCGGCCACGCCGGCGCGCAGCAGCTCCACGGCCCGGGCGGTGAAGTACATCTCCACCTCGGCGTCGAAGGCCGCCGCCGTGGCAGCGAAATAGAAGGGGGTGGCGCAGCGCTGCGGCGCCTCGGGGTCGGCCCCCCAGACCAGGATCGCCAGGCGGGTGGCCAGGGGCGGTGCGCTTGCCTCAGTAGTCACGCAGGTGCTCCAGGGTCAGGGGCGGCGTGAAGCTGGCCGGATCGCTAAAGGCATACACGTCCATGATCCGTTCGAATTCGGCTCGGGCGGCAGGAAAGGGATGCAGGGCGCCCTGCTCCTCGTCCCATTTGAGTGGGGCAAGACGGGCCAGCCAGACGCCGTAGGGGTCCTTGTTCAGTGGTGTGGCGACGGGATCGAGAGCCGGGTTGGCCGCCGCCATGCGCACCGTCAGGGGCGTCTTGATCGGAAAAACGGTCTTACCCGCTTCGAGCAGGGCGAAGGAACGCCCCGGATCCAGCTCCACCCCCAGGGGCTTGGGCGAGTACAGGATGATCTCGCCGGACAGGGCCAGGCCCAGGGGTGTGATGCCGACGGTCAGCAGGCCGTCACCGTCGCGGCGAAACCACAGGTGGTTTTCCGGCCAGTAGAGCAGGTCGTCGGGGAAGGAGCAGCCGCGCAGTTCGGACATGGGTTGCAGGATTCGGGAAGGGACAGAAAAACGCCGCAACGCCTCAACAATCAGGCGTCGGGCAGGGTGGCGGCAGCGGCCGCAACCGGCCGGGGCGGCGCCAGGCGGAAGCAGTTCTTGCCGGCCGCCTTGGCCGCGTACATGGCCTCGTCGGCCTCGGCCACCAGCATATCCGGATTACCGCCGCTGGCCAGGGCGATACCGATGCTGGCGCCGACCGAGGCTTCGGGCTGGGCCCGCAGCAACGGCCGGTTGGCGGCCGGATCGAGTCCAGCGATCAGGCGCCGGGCCAGGTGCTCCGCATCCGATGGGGAAGCCACTTCGGGCATCAACACGGCGAATTCGTCGCCGGCCAAGCGTGCCAGCACATCGCTTTCCCGCACCAGGCGCTGGAAGCGATTGGCCACCTCCTGGAGCAGGGCATCGCCGACCTCGTGGCCGAAGCGGTCGTTCACGCTCTTGAAACCGTCCAGGTCGATGAACAGCAGGGCCACCGGCCGGCCGCGCCGCTCTGCCTGGGCCACCAGGCGGGTCAGCCAGTCCATGAAATAGCGGCGATTGGGCAGCCCGGTGAGCGCATCGTGGGTGGCCTCATGGGCAAGCCGCTCGCGCAGCAGGCGCTTGCCCCGGATATCCTCGGCCACCGCCCAGTAGGTGCCGATCAGGCCGAGCAGGGTGATACCGCCGAAGAACATCAGGCTGAAGCGTGACTGGCGCGCCCGCTCCTTGCTGTCGGCCACTTCCTGGCGCAATTCGTCCTGCTTGGTGTGGTAGGGCAAATCGATGACCACCCGCAGCCGGTCCATGGTTTCCTTGCCCTGGCCACTATCCACCACGCGCATGGCCGCCTCCAGGCCCTTGGTGTTGCGCAAGTGGATAGTGAAGGCCAGCTCGGTCATCTTCTCCCGACGCAGGGTTTCCATTTCGTCGAGCAGGGGTGCCCACTGGGGGTCGTCGTCGAGTCGCTCGCGCAAGTAAGCGAGCAACTGATCCTGGCGCCGATTGGCACGAAAATAGGGCTCCAGGTAACCGGCCTCACCGGTCAGCAGGTAGCCGCGCTGGCCGGTTTCGGCATCGCGCAGGTTGCCCAGCACTTGCTCCAAGGCCAGCAGGGTTTCGTTGATGCGCAAGATGCGCTGCTCGCTCTCCAGGTAGGCGCGCCCGTCCTTGATCGCCAACCAGGCCGCGGCAACGAACACCGCGAAGCCGATGGCGAAGGCCGAGAGAATGAGTCGTTCGAGCGGGAGTTTCATCTCAAGCGGGAGCTAGCACGCGCATCTGGGGTGGTAGTGGACAAGTGATAGGCAAAGCATCCCCGGCAGGCTGGCCGGCAAAAGCCAGGAAATGCAGCCCTGGAGCGGCCACGTCGCCTACGCCCGCGCGGGGCCCGCCAGACCGGCGTCGGTGCGGACAATAGGCCTACGGCTACGGGTGCGGCCTCTGCAGGGTCGCGCCGTCAATCGGCGCGGACGCCCAATCCTTTGGCGGCCAACCAGGCGTTCAAGTCGGTTCGCTCGATGAAGGTTTCCACGGGGACGATGTTGCCCGGCAATTGCTTACCGGCCCACTGTTCCGACGCCCAGCGCTTGACGTTGGCGTGCAACTCCCCGTGCTCGATCGCCTGGGCCAGCGCGACTTCCGCATCGTGGGTCGAGAATGCCGCCTGGACCAGCACCTGGGCAGCCTCGTGGATATTCAGCGCGGTTTTACTCATCACGGCCTCCTTGCCTCCCGGCACGGATTATTACGGCGGGGGACTGGCGGAAGGGAATGGGAGTCGAACCCACCGGGGACCGACTGACGGCCCCCTCCGGTTTTGAAGACCGGCCGCCCCACCGGGGAACGCCGCCCTTCCGCACTGACGAGAAACACACAAACAACGCCCCGGCGCCGCTGCAGCCGGCCTCGGGTGGGCGGATTCTACCTGACCGGCGGCTCGCCCCGAAGCCCATGGGCCTGGGCGGCGCCACTACCGATGCGCCGGGTATAGCCCACCCGGTCGAAATATTCGAGGATCTGGATCGCTCGCTTGCGGCCGAGCCCCGTGGCATCGCGGAAATCGGCGGCCTTGACCAGCCCGAGCCGGCCCGGTTCACTGCCCTCTTCCCCCGCACCGGCCAGGCTGGCGACGATCGCCACCAGGCGGCTCAGGGCCTCGGGCGCATAGAACAGGTCTTTCACCACCTGGTAGGCCTCACCCCGGGCCGCCAGCTTCTTGAGGAGCCGCCGGGTTTCGCTTTCCGGTTCGCCCAGGCGTTGGGCAATGTCGCGCACCCAGGGCGGGTCGAAGGGTTCGTCCCGTAGCCAGGGCAGCAGCTTTTCGGCCCGCAGGCGTTCCCGGGCATCCAGCTCCACCGTATGTTCGGGCAGGTGCCAGGCGGCCCCGGAAAGGACAATGCGGCCCGCATCGCGCAGCGCTTCGAGCAGGTCGAAGAAGGCCGTCGATGCCAGCTGGGGCAAGGCCATGCGGCGCAGGCGCTCCCGCTCCACCCCCACTTCATCGGCAAAGGCCTCGTGGTGCGCGGCCAGGCGGGCCGCCACCACGTCCTGCAACGCCTGCCAGCGGGTCGCGGAAAAGACCCGTCCGGCGCGGGGCGCCAGCACGGCGCCGGGCGGCAAGGCCAGGTCGGACGGCACGTGGGCGGCAGCGGCCAGGTTGTGGGCGCAGGCCAGTTCGGCCAAATCCACGCCCCAGGGGGCCGCATCGATCAAGGCGTGCAGGCGCCGCTGCGGATCGGCGACTTCCAGGGTGGCAAGCAGGGCCAGGCGCTCCGGGCTCTTGCGCCGCCGCGCCGGGCCAAAGGGGTCCAGGGCCACCGCCCCGGCCAGGGTGGCTTGGGCGGCGCCGTCGCGCAGCACCAGCCGGTCGCCGTGACACACCGCCAGGGGCCGGTCGAGCACCAACTGGGCGTAACCGGAATCGCCGGGCGCCAGGGTACCGGTTTCGTTGAGCAGGGCCACCCGGGCGGTGACTTGGGCGGCGCCATGGTGCAGATGCACCGCACTCCAGTGGGTCAGGGGCCGGGGGGCGTCGGCGAGCAGGGAGAGCCGCACGTCCACCCGGGTGCGCTCGGCGGGGCGGGCGAGGAAGTCCGCCACCAGCCAGTCGCCCCGTTCCACGGCGCCGTGGTCGATGCCCACCAGGGCCAGAGCCAGGCGCTGGCCGGCATGGCCGGCGTCGGCCGGCCGGTTGTTGGCATGCAGGCTGCGCACCCGCACCGTTGCCGCCACCCCTCGCTCCGGGGCGAACACGGTGAGCTTGTCGCCGACCTGCACCCGGCCGGCGAAGGCGGTGCCGGTGACCACGGTGCCGGCGCCGGCCAGGGCGAAGCTGCGGTCGATGGCGAGGCGAAAGCCCCGGCCATCCACCTTGTCCCGCGCCGCGCCGGTATCGCCACCTTGGGCCAGCAGCCAGGTCTTGAGGGTCGCCACGCCCGGGTCGGCCGGGCCGTTGGCGGCGGCCACCGGGAAGCAGGGCGAGCCGGCCAGGGGCGTGCCCGCCAGCAGGGCGGCCACCTCTCGCTCCACCTGGGCGATGCGGGCAGCGTCCGCCCGGTCGCACTTGGTGATGGCAACGCCGCCCTGGGCGATGCCGAGCAGGGTGAGGATGGCCAGGTGCTCCCGGGTCTGGGGCATCACCCCGTCATCGGCGGCCACCACCAGCAGGGCCAGGTCAATGCCTGCGGCGCCGGCGAGCATGGTGGGGATAAATTTCTCGTGGCCCGGCACATCGATGAAGCCGAAGTCGGCGGCGCTACCTGTACCAGCCCCCTCCCCCGCCGCCCCGTCCGGCAGGTAGGCGTAGCCGAGCTGGATGGAGATGCCGCGGCGTTTTTCCTCGGGCAGCCGGTCGGTGTCGACGCCGGTCAGGGCACGGATCAGGGTGGTCTTGCCGTGGTCGATGTGGCCGGCGGTGCCGATCAGCATGGCGGGTTACTTTCCTGGGGCGAATTGCGCGATGAATTGTGCGACGAAGCGGGCCTCGTCCTCCGGACGCAAACAGCGCAGGTCAAGCCACAGGGCATCGTCCTGGAGGCGGCCGACGACCGGCTGGGGCAGGCCGCGCAAGGCGGCTTCGAAGCGTTTGAGGCGGCCGCCGGCACCTTTCTTCTCGGCCGGAGCGATCACCAGGGCGGTGGACGGCAGGCGCTCCACCGGCAAGGAGCCGGAGCCGATCTGGGAGGCGGTATCGCGCAGATCAAGCATCCATGCGCCTTCCAGGGCAGGGGCCAGGGCAGCGCGCAAGCGCTCGGCCTGGGCGCGGATGTCGGCGGCGGGGCGGGCGAGCAGACGCAGGGTGGGCAGGGTGGCGGTGAGCCGGTCCGGATCCCGGTACAGGCGCAGCACCGATTCCAGGGCCGCCAGGGTCAGCTTGCCGACGCGCAGGCAGCGCTTGAGGGGGTTTTTCTTGATCTTGGCCACCAGGTCGCGGCGGCCGACGATCAGGCCGGCCTGGGGGCCGCCGAGCAGCTTGTCGCCGGAGAAGGTGACCAGGTCGGCGCCGTCGGCCAGGGCTTCTTGCGGCAGGGGCTCCTTGGGCAGGCCCAGGCGGGTCATGTCGGTCAGGGCGCCGCTGCCCAGGTCCTCGGCGAAGGGCAGGCCGTGGCGGTGGGCCAGGGCGGCCAGCTCCAAAGTGCCGACGCTCTTGGTGAAGCCCACCACGGCGTAGTTGCTGGTGTGGATCTTCATGATCAGGCCGGTGCGCGGCGTGATCGCCGCCTCGTAGTCGGCCAGGTGGGTGCGGTTGGTGGTGCCCACCTCGATCAGCTTGGCGCCGGCCCGCTTCATGATGTCCGGCACGCGGAAGGCGCCGCCGATCTCCACCAGCTCGCCCCGGGAGACGATCACTTCCTTGCCTTTGGCCAGGGTGTTGAGCAGCAGCAGCACGGCGGCGGCGTTGTTGTTGACCACCGTCACCGCCTCGGCACCGGTGAGTTCCTGGATGAGCGGATTGACCAGGTCGTCCCGGTCGCCACGACCACCGCTGGCCAGGTCGTACTCCAGGGCGGCGGGGTGGATCAGGGCCTCGGTCAGGGCGGCGATGGCCGACTCGGGAAAGAGGGCCCGGCCCAGGTTGGTGTGCAGCACCGTGCCGGTGAGGTTGAACACCGGGCGCAGGTGGGGCGTGGCCCGGGCGACCAGGCGGCCCCGGGCTTCGGCGAGGAGTTCGGCAGAGGTGACGGCAACAGCGGCGCCGGCCCGGATGCGCTCCCGGGCGGATTCCAGGGCGGCGCGTAGGGCCGCGGTGGTTTCCTGGCGGCCGTGGGCCTCGAGGAGATCGTCGGCGGCGGCCAGCAGCTGGTCGGTGGAAGGCAGGGCGCGGAGGGCGGCGGCGGCGGAAGCGTTGTCCGCCGCCGGCTGCCCTTCCCCACGGCCATGGACCATGGACGTCATGGGGGAATCCTTAAAGGGAAAGTGGAAAGGAAGATGAAAAAATCAGGGCGCGAAGTAGAACAGGTTGCGCCCGGCACGATGATAGCCGGCGTCGTCCACCAGCATGTCGAGCATGAGGGTGGCCAGGTCGTCGGCGAAGGGCTCGGCGTTGTGGTCTTTTTCCAGGGACACCAGCTTCAGGGCCGACTTGCACTCGTCGCAGGTTTCCACCTGGACGGCCTTGAAGCGCTCGGCGCCCTCGCCTTCCAGGGCGGAATAGGCGATGCCCTTGGTGTTCATGCAGGGCACGCACTTGATGCGGGTGACGTGCCACTCGCTGGCGCACAGGCCGCATACTGCGTAGCGCACGCCGTGACCGCCTTCGCCGATGCGCACGACGGAGGCGACCGGGTGGCTGCCGCACACCGGACACAGGCTGCCCTCTTCGCGCACGAACACATCGCCCTTGGTCAGGGCCAGGGCGCGATGGGTCCAGTCCACCTGCAAGGCGGCGCCAAGGAAGGGGGCGTAACCGGTGTCGAAACCGGATTCGGCCTTGAGGATCAGGCGAGCTTCCTTGGCCACCTGATCGGCGGGCAGGGCCTGCAGACGGGCGATGATGTCCCGGGCCGGCGCCGGGGCGAAACCTTGGGCAGCCTTGAGCAGGGTCGCCAGGGCCTGGCCGAAGACGCCGTTCGGCGATGCATCCAGCTCGCCGCCCTGGGCGTCGAGCAGGGGCATGTCGTGACTGCGGCACAGGGCGATGCGCGCCTCGTCGGGGCGAGCCGCCGGGGTCAGGGCAGCCAGGGCCTGTTGCTGGGCATCGATCAGGCCGGCGCAGAAATTGAGGAATTCGGCCATGGCATGACCATTGGCCAGGGACTTGAGGCGAGCGGCCCGCGCGACGAACAGATCGGCAGCGGGCAGGCGCAGGGTATCGGGGACCGGCGCCCCCTGGGCGGCGATTTCTTCCGCCGAGAGAACGGACTTGATGGGGATGATCGGGGCAGTCATGGCGGAGTGTCGGGGATCGCTATCGTTATCGTCGGAAAACACCACGGCGCGGAAGCTCCGCGCCGTGGTGGAAAAACAACCGCCTGCCAGCGGAACCCCGGCGGCAGGCGGCACGACCGGCGCGGCTTACTTGCCGGTCATTTCCTTGTACCAGGCACGGTGGTGCTGCTTGGCCCAGGGGCGGGTCACGGTACCGTACCACATGGCCCGGATGGTGCCTTTGACCCAGATGGCGGCATACACGTGGACGAAGATGAGGGCGATCATCACCGCCGCCACCGCCGCGTGCACCACGGCCCCGAGACGCACCACGCCCACGGGGAAGAACCCGGAGAAGTAGGCGCGCCAGATCAGGATGCCGGAGACGAACAACAGCGCCATGCAGACCACCAGCGCCCAGAAAAGCATCTTCTGACCGCCGTTGTACTTACCCATGATCGGCATGTTGTGGTCGTCGCCGTTGACCATTTCCTTGGCCCGCTTGAGCCACTCCCAATCGGTCGGGGTCATGACGTTGAGCTTCCAGAAGCGCACCGCCATGGCGGCGAAGGACACCACCATCAGCACCCCGAGGAAGGGGTGGATGATGCGGGTCCACACGCCGCCGCCGAACAGCATGGACAGGGGCCAGAAGGCCGGGTGGAACAGCGCCAGGCCGGACAGGGCGATCAGGATGAAGCTGATCCCCACCACCCAGTGGTTGGCCCGCTCGGAGGCGGTGTAACGCTGCAGGTCGTTGGGATCGCGCTTCATTGCTTGCCCTCCTCTTCCAGTTCCTTCTCGACTTCCTTCTCCGTTTCCTTGGACACCTCGTTGGGGCCCTTGGTGACGTAGTGGAAGAGGCTACCGATCGCCACGGCGGCCAGGCCCAGGGTGGCGAGGGGCTTGGTGACCCCCTTCCACAGGGAAACCATCGGGCTGATGGCCGGGTCGGGCGGCAGGTTGTTGTACAGCTCCGGCTTGTCGGCGTGGTGCAGCACGTACATCACGTGGGTGCCGCCCACACCTTGCGGGTCGTACAACCCGGCGTTACCGTAGCCCCGTTCCTTGAGCTCGACCACCCGCTCCTCGGCGATGTCCTTCATGTCCTCCTTGGACCCGAAGGAAATACAGCCGGTGGGGCAGACCTTGACGCAGGCCGGCTCCAGGCCCACCGCCACCCGATCGGAACACAGGGTGCACTTGTACGCCTTGTTGTCCTTTTCGGAGATGCGCGGCACGTTGAACGGGCAACCGGTGATGCAGTAGCCGCAGCCGATGCAGTTTTCCTGCTGCATATCGACGATGCCGTTGGCGTACTTGATGATGGCACCGGGGGACGGGCAGGCCTTGAGGCAGCCCGGGTCCTCGCAGTGCATGCAGCCGTCCTTGCGGATCAGCCACTCGAGGCCCCGTTCCTGCGATTCGACCTCGCTGTAGCGCATCACCGTCCAGGATTTTGCGGTGAGGTCCCGGGGGTTGTCGTAGGTGCCGTGGTTCTCACCCACTTCGTCACGGATGTCGTTCCACTGCATGCACGCCACTTGGCAGGCCTTGCAGCCGATGCACTTGGTGACGTCGATGAGCTTGGCGACTTCGAGGGTCTTGCGGATGCCGGGCGGCGGTGTGGTGGTCGCCGAACGGGCCGCGATGTCTAGTGATTGCAAAGGCATGGCGGTCTCCTCAGATCTTCTCGACGTTCACCAGGAACGACTTGAATTCCGGCGTCTGGCTGTTGGCATCGCCCACGAACGGGGTCAGGGTGTTGGCGATGTAGCCGTTCTTGGCCACCCCCTTGAAGCCCCAGTGGATGGGAATGCCCACCTGATGCACGGTCTTGCCGTCCACCGTGATCGGCATGATGCGCTTGGTCACCACCGCCACGGCCTTGATGTAGCCGCGGTTGGAGCTGACCTTGACGCGGTCGCCGGCCACGATGCCCTTCTCCTTGGCCAGGCCCTCGCCGATTTCGACGAATTGTTCCGGCTGGATCACGGCGTTGGACTCCACCTGCTTGGTCCAGTAGTGGAAGTGCTCGGTGAGACGGTAGGTGGTCGCCGGGTAGGGGAACTCCTTGGCCTTGCCGAACGCTTCCATGTCGCCCTTGAACACCCGGGCAGCCGGATTGTTGCGGGCCTTGGGGTTGTTCGGGTGCATCAGGTTCACCTCGAGGGGCGACTCGAACGGCTCGTAGTGCTCGGGGAACGGGCCTTCGTTCATGCCGCCCCGGGCGAAGAAGCGGGCCACGCCCTCGGGGTTCATGATGAAGGGACCCATGCCGTCTTCGGGGGCCGAGTCGACCTTGAAGTCGGGCACGTCGGAGCCGGTCCACTTGGTGCCGTCCCACCACACCTGCTTGCGCTTCGGATCGAAGGGCTTGCCGGAGGGGTCGGCGGAGGCGCGGTTGTAGATGATGCGACGGTTGGCCGGCCAGGCGAAGGACCAGTTGAGGGTCTGGCCATTACCCCACGGATCGGAGTTATCGCGGCGGGCCATCATGTTGCCCTTTTCCGTCCAGGCGCCGGAGAAGATCCAGCAACCGCAGGCGGTGGAGCCGTCATCGCGCAACTGGGCGAAGCCATCGAGCAACTCGCCGGCCTTCTTGATCACCTTGGTCGAGTCCTTGGGATCGAGCAGATCGGTCAGCGCCTTGCCGTTGTACTCCTTGGCCAACTCCTCGGGGCTGGGGGAATCCGGAATCTTGTAGCCCCAGGTGAGGTTGAGGATCGGGTCGGGGAAAGCGCCGCCGTCCTTCTTGTACATCTCCTTCAGCTTGAGGAACAGGCCGGCCATGATTTCCTGGTCGGTACGCGCTTCACCCGGAGGCTCGGCGCCCTTCCAGTGCCACTGCAGCCAGCGGCCCGAGTTGGTGATGGACCCGTCTTCCTCGGCAAAACACGTAGAGGGCAGGCGGAACACCTCGGTCTGGATCTCGGCGCTGTTCACGTTGTTGAACTCGCCGTAGTTCTTCCAGAACTCGGAGGTATCGGTGGCCAACGGGTCGATGATTACCAGGAACTTGAGCTTGGCCAGGGCAGCGCCCACCTTGGCCTTGTTCGGGAACGAGGCCAGGGGGTTGAAGCCCTGGGCGACGTAGCCGGTCATCTTGCCCTGGTGCATCAGCTCCATGACCTGCAGCACGTCGTAGGTCTTGTCCAGCTTGGGCAGGTAGTCGTAGGCGTAGTTGTTTTCCTTGGTCGCCGCGTTGCCGTACCAGGCCTTGAGGTTGCTGACGAGGAACTTGGGGAAGTTCTGCCAGTAGCTCAGCTGCCCCGGGCGCATCTGCTTCTGCGTGCGGGCATTGAGGTAGGCCTGGAAGTCCTGCTCCTTCTCGCCGGCCAGGGTCATGTAGCCCGGCAGCAGGTTGGAGAGCAGCCCCAGGTCGGTCAGGCCCTGGATGTTGGAGTGACCGCGCAGGGCGTTCATGCCGCCGCCCGCCTTGCCGATGTTGCCCAGCAGCAGTTGCACCATGGCACCGGTCCGGATCATCTGGGAGCCGGTGGAGTGCTGGGTCCAACCCAGGGCGTACATGATGGTCATCACCCGGTTCGGCGCCGAGGTGGAACTGATCATCTCGCACACCTTGAGGAACTTGTCCTTCGGCGTGCCGCAGATCTTTTCCACCATCTCCGGCGTGTAGCGGGAGTAATGGGCCTTCATCAGGTTGAAGACGCAGCGCGGGTGCTGGAGGGTCGGGTCGGTGGCGACGTAGCCGTCCTTGCCGATCTCGTATTCCCAGGAGCTCTTGTCGTACTTGCGCTTCGCCTCGTCGTAGCCGGAGAAGATGCCGTTCTCGAAGGCGTAGTCCTCACGCACGATGAAGGTCATGTCGGTGTACGACTTGACGTATTCGTGGTGAATCTTGTCGTTGGCGATCAGATAGTTGATGACGCCGCCCAGGAAGGCGATGTCGGTGCCGGTGCGGATGGGGGCGTAGAAATCCGCCTGGGACGCCGAGCGGTTGAAGCGCGGGTCCACCACCACCAGCTTGGCTTTGTTGTGCTGCTTGGCTTCCACCACCCACTTGAAACCGCAGGGGTGCGCCTCGGCGGCGTTGCCGCCCATGATGAGCACAACGTCAGCGTTCTTGATGTCCGTCCAATGATTGGTCATCGCGCCGCGGCCAAACGTCGGGGCAAGACTTGCCACCGTGGGGCCGTGTCAAACGCGAGCCTGATTGTCGAACGCGAGCATCCCCAGGCTACGGACCACTTTGTGGGTCAGGTAGCCGGATTCGTTGCTGGAGGCGGAGGCGGCGAGGAAACCGGTGGTCAGCCAGCGGTTGACGGTCAAGCCGTCAGCGGTCTTGGCGACGAAGTTGGCATCCCGGTCGGCCTTCATCAGCTTGGCGATGCGGGTGAACGCTTCGTCCCAGGAGATGCGCTTCCACTGATCGGAACCGGCCTCGCGCACTTCGGGGAACTTCAGGCGGTTCTTGCTCTTGACGAAGTCGAGCAGGCCGGCCCCCTTGGGGCACAGGGTGCCGCGGTTCACCGGGTGATCCGGGTCCCCTTCGATGTGGATCAGCTCGGCGTGGGCGTTCTTGGCCCGATCCCCCAAGCTGTACAAGATGATGCCGCAACCCACCGAGCAATACGGACAGGTGTTGCGGACCTCCGTGGTCCGGGCGAGTTTGAAGTGGCGGGTCTCAGCCACGGCGGCGGTGGGCGAAAAGCCCAGCACGGCCATGGAGGATCCGCTCACACCCGCGGCGCAGACCTTGAAGAACTGGCGCCTTGAGAGTTGCATTTCCCCTCCTTTTGGGTCGTAAACAACGAATGAAACAGTCACTCAACTGCAACAACCGTGCCGCCCACCACGCCCCGGCAAAAGACCGACAAATCAGTCGGATGCCGGAATCATAGGTACTACTGGACAAAGTGTCCGAGACAAAATGTCGCAATGCGTGACTTTTTGTCCTAATCGCAACTTAGCAGACAACCTGACAAATAACGAGAGCAATAACGCCGTTGGCCCGGCGGAACGGCAATTTCCACGCGGGCCAACGGGAGAGGCAAGAACGAAAACCGTACAGCTCTCTCATTCCATCGGCGGAGGCGCTCCCACCGCCTTCACCGGCTTGGTCAGCCAGACCAGCAGCGACAAGCCGACGAACATCAGCGCCGCCAGGGTGAAGGCATCCAGGGTGGCCTTGGTCACTGCCTGCTGGTTGAGCAGGCGCTCCACCGTGCCGAGAGCCTGGGTTGCATTCATGCCCAGGCTTTGCAGACCGGCCAGGGCACTGTTGAAGGGATCGTTGGCGATGGTCATGCGCTCGGCCAGTTCCGAGTGGTGTACCGCCGTCTTGTGATCCCAGTAGGCCACCGTCAGCGAGGTGCCGAAGCTGCCCCCCAGCACCCGCAGGAAGGTGGCCAGGCCCATGGCCGAGGCCATGTGGCCGGGCGGCACCCGGGAGACAATGATGGTGGTGAGCGGCGCGAAGAAGCAGGCCAGGGCAATGCCCTGGACGAAGCGCGGCTGGGCCAGGTGCCAGGGATCGACGCCCGGCGTCAGGTGGCTCTGCCACCAGAAGGTGAAGGCGAATACGGCAAAGGCCAGGGTCACCACCCAGCGCAGGTTTAGGCGAGCCATGTTCTTGCCGATCAGGGGCGCCAGGATCACCGGCAGCACGCCGATGGGTGCCGACACGATCCCGGCCCAGGTGGCGGTGTAGCCCAGGGTGGTCTGCAACCACAGGGGGAACAGCACCACCCCGCCCATGAAGGTCATGTAGCCGAGGCTGATGGCCAGGGTGCCGAAGGCGAAGTTGGCTTCGCCGAACAGGCGCAGGTCCACCACCGGGTGTTCGTCGGTCAGCTCCCACACCACCAGCAGCGCCAGGCCCAGGGCGGCAATCACGCCCAGAACGATCACCTCGGGGGATTCGAACCAGTCCAGCTCGTTTCCCTTGTCGAGCATCAGCTGCAGGGCGCCGACGCCGATCACCAGCAGGGCCAGGCCGATGCGGTCGATAGGCACCTGGGCGGTGCGGCTTTCCCGGGCTTTCAGCACCGGCCAGGACAGGGCCACGGCCAGGATGCCGACGGGCACGTTGATGAAGAAGATCCAGGACCAGTGGAAGCTATCGGTGATCCAGCCACCGAGCAGGGGACCGGCGATCGGCCCGACCACCGCCACCATCATCGAGATGGCCATGGCCATGCCACGCTGGTGGGGCGGGTAGGCGCCGAGCATGAGGCTCTGGGCCAGGGGGAACATGGGCCCGGCGGCTAACCCCTGCAACACCCGGGCGAAGATGAGGAATTCCAGGCTCTGGGAAAAGCCGCACAGCAGCGAGGCGGCGACGAAGGCCAGGGTCGCCAGGGTGAACATGCGCACCTCGCCGAAGCGCCGCGCCAGCCAGCCGGTCAGCGGCAGGGCGATGGCGTTGGCGACGCCAAAGGAGGTGATCACCCAGGTGCCCTGGGAGGCACTCACCCCCAGATCGCCGGCCAAGGTGGGCACGGCGACGTTAGCGATGGTGGTGTCGAGCACCTGCATGAACACCGCCAGAGAGAGGGAGAAGGTGATGAGCCGGCGTTCCGCCCCTTCCAGGGGCGGCCGGTCATCGTGGTGGGCGGCCCCCATGTCAGCCTTTCGCCTTCGCGGCTGGCGCGGCACTCGACACGTTGCGCTCACCGCGCTCGGCGGATTCGCCCAGCGCCGTACGCACCCACCCCCGGGCCTCGTCCTCGGCCGACTTCAGCACCGCCTCGTCGTTGGCCGCGGCCTGGGGCGCCTGGGCCGGGCTGGCGGTGGGCAGCAGAGCGCCGCTACGATCCTTGGTGTTGACCGTCACGTCCATCGACAGCCCCACCCGCAGCGGGTACTTGGCCACGGTATCGGGCTTGAGAGCGATACGCACCGGCACTCGCTGGGTCACCTTGATCCAGTTGCCGGTGGCGTTCTGCGCCGGCAGCAGGGCAAAGGCCGCGCCAGTCCCGGCGCCGATACCGACCACGGTGCCTTCATACTCGACGCTGCTGCCGTAGACGTCCGCTTCCAGGGTCACCGGCTGGCCGATGCGCACATTCTTCAGCTGGCTTTCCTTGAAGTTGGCCTCGACCCAGGCGCCCCCCAGGGGGGTCAGGGTCAGCAGGGGCTGGTTGGGAGCCACCACCTGGCCAGGCTGCACCGCCTTCTTGGCCACCACCCCGGCCAGCGGAGCGGCGATGGTGGTGTAGGAGGCATTCAGGGCTGCCTGGGTGTAGCGGGCCACCGCCGCATCCACCCGGGGGTGGGCCGACAGGGAGCCCTCGCCCAGGGCGGCGCTCACCGCAGCACGCTCGCGTTCGGCGGATTGGGCGCGGGCTTCGGCCAGTTGTACCGCCGACTTGGCGTGGGCCAGTTCCTCGGCGGACACCGTGCGGTCGGCGGCCAGGGGCTCGCGCCGGGCCAGGTTGTCGCGGGACTCGGCCAGCTCCAGGTTGCGCGCCGCCAGTTGGGCGCCCAGGCTCTTTTCCCGTTCCCGCAACTGGGCCAGGTCACGCACCGTTTCCAGGAGTTCGGCCCGGGCCCGGGCCAGGGCCACCCGGGCGTCCCGGTCGTCGATGCGGACCAGCCACTGGCCGGGCTGCACCCCGTCGGTCTCGCCCACGGCCACGGCCTGGACCGTGCCGGCAATGCGCGACGCCACGGTCACCGAATCGGCAGCCACGTAGGCGTTGTCGGTGCTTTCCCGGTAACGGCTGACGGTCAGGTACCACACGACAAAGGCCGCCACACCAATTAGGAAGAGCCCCGCCACCAGACGCAGGCCGCGCTTGCGGGCCGGGCTGGTGGCGCCGCCGTTACGGGACGAGGACGCGCCGTTGGAGGAATTATTGTTTTGTTCAGCCATGGTTTGTTTCCTTGGGGGAGGCAAGGCCCACCGGGCGGATCAGGCTACCCGCGGGGCTGGAAAAGGAGGATGCGCCTGCCGGAGCGTTGGTGGTGGCGGTGGCAGGCGACACTGGCGCGGCCTCGGCCGACTGCCGGTAACCGCCCCCCAGGGCGCGCACCAGGGCCACATCGGCGGCAAGGCGCCGGGTGTCGGCGGCGAGGCGCTCCTGCTCGGCCTGGAGCGCCCGGTAGCGGGCGTCCCAGGCGGCCGGCGCCGGATCGAGGCCGGCGGCGACACGCCGCTCGGTGCGCTGGGCCACCTCAGCTTGGCGGGCCGCGGCGCCGGCCAGGGCAAGGGATTGCTGGCTCTCGCTGGCAACGCTGGCGGCAGCACTGACCGCTTCGCGCAGGGCGGCGGCAGCGCCCTGACGGAGGGTCGCCAGGGCCTCGTCGATTTCCGCGTCGCGCAGGGCCACCGTGGCCGCTCGGGCGCCGCCGTCGAGAATCGGCAGGGACAAGGCCGGCCCCAGGGAATAGGTGCCGCTGGCGCCATTGAGCAGCTTGTCGAAGGTCAGGGTCTGGAAACCGAGCAGGGCCGACAGGGACAACTGGGGCAGCCGGTCGGCCCGGGCCGAGGCCTTGGCATGAACGGCCGCCTGCCAGCGCGCCTCCAGGGCCGCCAGGTCGGGGCGGCGCAACAGCAGTTCCGCCGACAGGTCGGCGGGCAGCCCGGCCCGGTCGGCCACCGGCAGGGGGCGGGGTTGCAGGCGCAACGTCGGCGCATCCGCTGCGGCTGGGCGGCCGCTGGCGCTCAGCTCGGCGAGCACCGCCAGATCGGTCTGGATGCGCGCGGCCAGGGCGGCGCGGCGGGCGGCATCCTGCTCCTGGCTGGTTTCGCGCAGCAGGCGCTCGGTGGCCGGCGACAGGCCGGCGGCGACACGGCGGCCGGCGGCGGCGGAAAGATCGGCCACCAGCCCCTGGCGAGACTCGACCAGGCCCTGCTCCTGCCAGGCGGCGAGCAGGTCGAAGTAGACCGCCGCGACCCGGGACGACAACGCCAGGGCCGCCAGGTGGGCATCCGCCTCGGCAGCCCGGGCCAGGCCGAGCCGGGCGGCCACGGCCTCCCGATTGCGCCCCCACAGGTCCAGGTCCCAGGACAGGCTAAGGGCGAGCAGGCTGTCGGTCTGCAGGTTCTTGGCCACTGCCGGCGGGATGATGTAGGTCTCGGAATATTTGATCCGGTCGGTGGAGGCCTGGGCCCCCACCTGCAGGCTGTCGCGCCCGGCCAGGACATCGGCCTGGCGGCGGGCCTGTTCGACCCGAGCACGGGCCGCCTCCAGGCTGGGGTTGCCGGCTAGAGCGGTGTCGATCAAGCGGTCCAACTGGGGATCGCCGTAGCCGTGCCACCAGCCGGCCTGGGGCCAGGGCCGCGCCGGCTGGGCAGCGGCCTGTTCCAGGGCCTCCGGCGCATAGGCCAATGGCACCGGTCCCGGGGCAACTACGGCGCACCCGGTGAGGCTGGCCGCCCCGGCCAGGGCCACGGCCGCCGCCAGGAGGCGCGGCGGGAACGGAGAGGAATGACGATTCATGGCGTCGAGAACTCCGGAAGAATCAAAGAGGGCCGTGCCGGCAAAGACCGGACGGCCGTTGTTGGCGGATCAGTCGCCCGGCGGCAGGTCGAACACCAGTACCTCGGCCCCCGTCCCGGTGGCGCTCAGTTCCAGGAGGGATTCATCACCAATGCGAGCCCCATCGCCATCCCCCAGGGCCAGGCCATTCAGGACCAGGGAACCCCGGGCGACATGGACGTAGGCCAGCCGCCCCGGCAGCAGGCTCAGGGAGTCTGACTGGCCGCCCCCCAGGTGGGCGGCGTAGAGGCGCACGTCCTGGTGCAGGCGCACCGTCCCGTTGCCGCCCTGGGGCGAGGCCACCAGTTGTAGCCCGCCGCCCTCGCCCGGCGGGGCCAGGGCCACTTGCTCGTAATCGGGGGCGATGCCGCGCACCGCCGGCTCGATCCAGATCTGCAGGAAATGCACCGGTTCTACTGAAGAAGGGTTGTACTCGCTGTGCAAGATGCCCCGGCCGGCGCTCATGCGCTGCACCTCGCCAGGACGGATCACCGAGCCGGTGCCCAGGCTGTCCCGGTGTTCCAGGGCACCATCGAGGACGTAGCTGATGATCTCCATGTCCCGGTGGCCGTGGGTGGAAAACCCCTGGTCAGGCGCCACGGTGTCGTCGTTGATGACGCGCAGCGGCCCCCAGCCCATGTGGGCCGGGTCGAAGTAGTCGGCGAAGGAAAAGCTGTGCCAGGAATCGAGCCAGCCGTGGTTGGCATGGCCCCTTTCCTGGGCTGGGCGCAAGGTGATCATGGCGGCCCTCGAGTAAAAACGAGGGGCCATGATCCCCCCTTTACTAGGGCCGATAAAGCCACCAATATGGGACACATTGTTTCATTGGAGCAACAATGCCCTCCCCCACCTCCCCCATTCCACCGGCGTTTTTGCCCTCGCCCAACACCGACCTGCTGCGTGACATGGCCCTGTTCGTCGAGGTGGCACGGCAGAAGAGCTTTACCGCGGCGGCCGCCGCCCTGCGCCTGCCCAAGTCCACGCTGTCGCGGCGCATCACCGCCCTGGAACGGGAGGTCGGGGTCCAGCTCCTGACCCGTACCACCCGGCGCATCGACCTGACCTTGGCCGGCAGCGACTACTTCGAGCGGGCCAGCCGCCTGGTGGACGAGGCCCAGGCCGCCCACGCCCAGCTCCAGGATCTGCGCGACTCGCCCCGGGGCCAACTGCGCGTGTCGATGCCGGTGGAGTTCGGCGTGTTGTGGATGGCGCCCTATATCGCCGCCTTCGCCCAGCGCTACCCGGACATCACCTTCGACCTGGACCTGTCGCCGCGGCGTACCGACGGCATGGAAGAGCACTTCGACGTGGCGATCCGCATGGGCCTGCCTTCGGATGCCAACCTGGTGGTGCGTCAGCTCGCCGCCGTTGGCCGCGCCCTCTACGCCAGCCCGGCCTACCTGGCCGAGCGCGGCACCCCGGCCCACCCGGCTGAACTGGCGCTGCACGAGTGCCTGCGCATCACCCTGGTCCGCCCGGAGACCACCTGGAGCCTGTGCCGGGAGGGGGAACGGACGACCGTAGGCATCGGCGGGCGCTGCACCATGAACAACATCAGCATGGTGCGCCGCTTATGCCTGGAGGGCCTGGGCATCGCCGTGCTGCCCCTGCCCCTGGTTCAGGACGACCTGCTCAGCGGCCAACTGGTGCCGGTACTGGCGGACTGGAACATGCCGCCGATGCCGGCCTATGCCCTGTTGCCCTCGCGGCGCATGCCGGCCCGGGTACGGGTGTTCCTCGACTTCCTCACTGCCCGGCTCGAAGAACAGGCCGACGAAATCCGCCAGGGACAGCGCCCGGCCCAGACCGCCGTCTCGGAGCACACCCGCCATCTGTCCGGGCTGCGCTAACACGGCGTGGTGCGAACGGCTGCCGGTTGTCAAAGAGGGGATTTTGCCCAAGAATATTTCGACACTTGTTGAAATATCGAAGCATGGACACAACAACCGCTACCCGTGCCCTGGCCGCCCTCGCCCAAGGCACCCGCCTCGACCTGTACCGCCTGCTCATCCGCCACGCGCCGGAGGGGCTGACTGCCGGCGAAGTGGCCAGCGCCCTGGCGGTGGCGCCCAACACCCTGTCGTTTCATTTGCGCACCCTGGCCGAAGCCGGGTTGGTGGCCGCCCTCCCGGAGGGGCGTTACGTCCGCTACCGGCCCTGCCTCGCCGAGATTGGCGGACTGGTGGCGTTTCTCACGGCCGAATGCTGCGCCGGAACCCCGGGCGGCGCATCGTCCTGCGAGGTAGGTAACCCGCCCCTCAGTTCCTGTTCCAGCCTCCGGCCCTCGCCATTCAACGTACTGTTCCTGTGCACCGGCAACTCGGCCCGCTCGATCCTGGCCGAGGTGCTGCTCGCCAGTCGAGGAGCGGCGCCGGGCCGATCCGACGGCGTCACCTTCCACGCCTACAGCGCCGGTAGTCGGCCGACCGGCCGGGTCAATCCGGATGCCCTGGCCTTTCTGGCCGATCGGGCGATGGCAACGGGCGGTCTGCGCAGCAAGTCCTGGGATGAATTCGCCGCCGATCGTCCCGACGCACCGGCCATCGACCTGGTGATCACGGTCTGCGCCAATGCCGCCGACGAAGCCTGCCCAATCTGGCCCGGAGCACCGGCACGGGCCCACTGGGGGCAGCCCGATCCGGCCGCCGTCGCCGGTGACGACGCCACCCGCCGTGCCGCCTTCGCCGCCACCTGGACGACCCTGAGCCAACGCATCGATGCCCTGCTGTCCTTGCCCGCCGGCAGCTTCACCGTGGGAAATCGCGCCGAACTGGCCCGACAGTTGAACCGCATCGGCACGGAGATCGCCGCATGAAGCCATCTACCCAACCATCGCTGACCGCCTCCATGAGCGTCTTCGAGCGCTACCTGAGCCTGTGGGTAGGCCTGTGCATCGTTACCGGCATCGGCCTTGGACAGTTGGCACCGGGAGTCGCCCAGACCGTGAGCGGCTGGGAAATCGCCCGGGTCAACCTGCCGGTGGGGCTGCTGATCTGGGTGATGATCGTACCGATGCTGATGCGCATCGATTTTTCCGCCCTGGGCCAGGTAAAGGCCCACGGCCGGGGCATCGCCGTCACCCTGGCGGTGAACTGGCTGGTCAAACCCTTTTCCATGGCTTTCCTCGGCTGGCTGTTCGTGCGCCAGCTGTTTTCCTCCTGGCTGCCGGCGGACCAACTCGATAGCTACGTGGCCGGCCTGATCCTGCTGGCGGGGGCGCCATGCACCGCCATGGTGTTCGTGTGGAGCCGGCTATCCCACGGCGACCCCTACTTCACCCTGAGCCAGGTGGCCCTCAACGATCTGATCATGGTAGTGGCCTTCGCGCCCCTGGTGGGGCTGCTGCTCGGCCTGTCGGCGATCACCGTGCCCTGGGACACTCTGGCGGTATCGGTGGGGCTGTACATCGTCATCCCGGTGATCCTCGCCCAACTGGCGCGGCGCCACCTGCTGGCCAGCGGTGCCAGCCGGCTCGATGGGGCCCTGGCCCGATTGCAGCCGGCCTCCATCGCCGCCCTGCTTGCCACTCTGGTGCTGTTGTTCGCCTTCCAGGGCCAGGCAATCCTGGCCCAGCCCCTGGTGATCGCCCTGCTCGCCGTGCCCATCGTCATCCAGGTGGCCGTCAACGCCGGACTGGCCTACTGGCTCAACCGTCGGGTCGGCGAAAGCCACGCCGTGGCGTGCCCGTCGTGCCTGATCGGGGCGAGCAACTTCTTCGAGCTGGCAGTGGCCACCGCCATCAGCCTGTTCGGCTTTGATTCGGGCGCCGCCCTGGCCACGGTGGTGGGAGTGCTGATCGAGGTGCCGGCGATGCTGCTGGTGGTGCGGACGGTCAATGCCAGCCGAGATTGGTACGAACGGGGCTTGGCCACCCCCGCCAAGGGGCTGACAGGCAAAGCGTAAGGCCGCCGCCCCCCCGTCAGGCCAGCCGGCAGGACGAAGCCGCAGCTGAACGTGATTCCACAGCGGGCAGTCCATCGGCCACGCCGCGCGCCTGGGCCGCGTCGAACAGTTCACGCTCCTCGAAGCGCACGTGGTCGGCCAACAATTCGCCGAAGCGGCGCAGCACTTCCCCATCCACCACGGGCGAAGCCAAGGTCGCCGCCAGTTCGTGAAGCTGGCGATGCTCGTCCAGGGTTCGCCGCACCAGCTGAACCTCCCCGGCTTGCTCCAGGAGGGGCAGCAGGGTTTCCTCCTCGACGGCGAAATGGGGCAGCAACTCGTCCCGATAGCACGCCAGGGCGCGCCGGGCCACGGCCCGGACCTCCCCCTCCCCCACCTGGACCGCCCGCTTGGCGGCGAGGGCAAGGGACAGGGCGGCGTGGTGCTCCCGCGACAGGATCAACAAGGCTGGATGGCGCTTCATGTCAGTAGAGCAGCCGGCAGCGGATGGTGCCGTCGATGGCGTTGAGCTCGTCCAGGGCGATCTGGCTGGCGGTGGCATCCACGTCGATGACCACGTAGCCGACTTCGGCGGTGGTCTGCAGGAACTGGGCGGCGATGTTGATGCCGACCCGGGAGAAGCGTTCGTTGATCCGGGCCAGCACCCCGGGGACATTGCGATGGATGTGCAGCAGGCGGCACTTGCCGGTGTGCTCGGGCAGGGAAACCTCGGGGAAATTGACCGCCGAGGCGGTGGAGCCGTTGTTGCTGTAGCGGATCAGCTTGGCCGCCACTTCCCGGCCGATGCTGGCCTGGGCTTCCGAGGTCGAACCGCCGATATGGGGCGTCAGCAGCACGTTCTCGAAGTGGATCAGGGGCGAGACGAAGGTGGCGTCGTTGCCCTTCGGCTCCTCGGGGAAAACGTCGATGGCCGCGCCGTGCAGATGTCCGGACTCCAAGGCCGCCACCAGGGCATCGATATCCACCACGGTACCGCGGGAAGCGTTGATCAGGGTCGCGCCCGGCTTCATGCGCGCCAGCTGGTCGACACCGATCATGTTCTGCGTCGCCGGGGTCTCCGGCACATGCAGGCTGACCACGTCGGCGCTGGCCAGCAGCTCCTCCAGACTGATCGTCGGCCGGGCGTTGCCCAGGGCCAGCTTGGTCTCGATGTCGTAGAACAGCACCGACATGCCCAGTTGCTCGGCCAGTACGCCGATCTGGGTACCGATATGGCCGTAGCCGACGATGCCCAGGGTCTTGCCGCGCACCTCGTAGGAGTTGGCAGCGCTCTTGACCCAGCCCCCCCGGTGCAGGATGGCGTTCTTTTCCGGGATGCCGCGCATCAGCATGATGATCTCGCCCAGCACCAGCTCGGCGACGCTGCGGGTGTTGGAAAACGGGGCGTTGAACACCGGCACCCCCTGGCGGGCCGCGGCAAGCAGATCCACCTGGTTGGTACCGATGCAGAAGCAGCCGATACCCACCAGCTTGGGCGCCTGGGCCAACACCTCGGCGGTAAGCTGGGTGCGCGAACGGATGCCGACGAAATGGGCGTCGGCAATGGCCTCAACCAGGTCGGCGTCGGTGAGGGCCTTGCCGTGGCTGACCACCTGGCCATAGCCGTCGTGATGGAGGGCCTCCACCGCCGAAGCGTGAATGCCTTCGAGCAGCACGAATTTGACCTTGTCTTTATCGAGGGAAAGGCGGGCTGTCATAATCGAAATCCTATGAGAAGGGGGGGTAGCGGCCGGGCTACCAGTAGTTTTCGAAGGCCATCTGGCCGAGGATGCCGCGGCGGCCGGTGGCGAATCCCCGTTCGCGCAGCAACTGGCGCATGGCCTGAGCCATCTCCGGATTGCCGCAGACCATCACCCGGGCCGTGGCCACATCGAGGGGCACGCCGGCCGCCGCTTCCAACCGGCCATCGCTGGCCAGTTGGGGAATGCGCGCCGTCAGCACCGTGGCGCCCGGTTCCCGGGTGACCACCGGCAGATAAACGAGCTCGGCCCGGCCCTCGGCGAGTAACGGATGCTGCGGCAGGGCGGCGATCTCGTCCCGGTAGGCCAGTTCGGCGGCCTGGCGCACGCTGTGCACCACGACCAGGCGTTCAAAGCGCTGCCACACCGCCGGGTCGCGCAGGATCGAGAGAAACGGCCCGAGGCCGGTGCCACTGGCGATCAGCCACAGATCGCGCCCCGGGGCCAGGTGATCGACGGTGAGAAAGCCGTAGCTGGCCTTATCCACCTGCAGGGCATCGCCGACCCGCAGCTTCTCCAGCCCGGTCGAGAAGGCTCCCTCGGGCACGAGAATGGCCAGGAACTCCAGGTACTCGTCGTAGGCGGCCGATACCACCGAGTAGGGGCGCCATACCACGTTGCCGTCCGGCCCCGTCAGCCCTAGGCGGGCGTAGTGGCCCGGGGTGAAGCGGAAGCTCGGGCTGCGGGTGGTGCGGAACGACAGCTGGCGCGGCGTCCAGGAACGCAGCGAGAGCACCCGCTCGTAAGTCCATTTTTCCTGCTCGCCATCGTTGCGATCGACGCTGCCTCCCGATGCCTGCGCCCCCGCTGCAGCGGAAGGCACGGCACAGCCGCGAGGGTCCGGTTCAGGGTCGTAGTCCATGGCAGCCTCCTTGTGTTGGGTCGTGACAGCGGCTACGGCGGTGAAGTTCAGGCGGTCGCGTTGAACCATCCGGTCCGCCCGGCTTCGTCAGCGCGGGCGGCGGTCAGTGCCCGCACGCCCGTGCCGGAGCGGTACCGGCCTGGGCTTTGCCGATGCGCACCCGCCAGACGTCCGGGCCGCTTTCCAGGTACTCCCAGGTGAACTCGCCCGGGGATTCGGCCTGGAACTGGTAGAAGAGCGGCTTGGGATCGTGGTCATTGACCAGCAACAGGGCTTCTCCCGTCGCCAGGGCGTCGAAGGTGTCGAAGATCAGCGGATGGCGCAGGCGTGGTGCGATCTCGCGCACGTCGATGGTGGTCTTGTCGATGACGGTAGTGCTCATGGCGAGGCTCCTTGAAGGATGAACGCGGTTTCCGGCTGGTACGGCAACGGCGCTGGTCAGGTCGGTTTAAAGCTGTAAAATAAATACAGCTTTATCGTAAGCCCCGTCGTTTTTAAAAGCAATATTTTTTTTACATCTTAATAAGGGCCGCCGGCCATGAAGCTCACCGCCTTTTCCGACTACACCATGCGGGTGCTGATGTTCCTCGCCATGGAGCGCAGCCGGCTCGTCACCATTCCCGAGATCGCCGCGGCCTACGGCATTTCCGAGAACCACCTGATGAAGGTGGTGCACCAGCTCGCCCGCAGCGGGGTGATCGAATCGGTGCGCGGCAAGGGCGGCGGCATCCGCCTGGCCCGGGAGCCCGGCGACATCCGCCTGGGGGAGATCGTGCGCGCCAGCGAGGGCAGCGCCCCCCTGGTGGAGTGCCTGGCGGACGAGCCCTGCAGCTGCCGCATCGCCCCGGTCTGCCGCCTGAGCAGCGTGGTGGAAAAAGCCTTTGCCGCCCTCTACGCCACCTTCGACGACTACACCCTGGCCGACCTGGTGCCCGATGCACCGCGCATGAACGCCATCCTGCTGCACCGCCCCGGCAACGCGCCGCCCGCCGCCTGAGCCTGGGGCCGCACCCCGGCGGCAGCAAGGCCGCTTACTCCGGCATTGCCGCTCCGGGCCTTTCTTGCCACCATGGCACACCCCCTTTCGGAGATTCGGCCATGATCCGCCTGCCCCGCTCGTTCCTTTCCCCCGCCGTCCTTGGCCTGGTGCTCGCCCTGGCCGCGCCCCTGGCCAACGCCGTGAGCAATAGCGACGCGGTGGCCGGCTTGAAGGAAGCCCTCTCCCGCGGCGCCGAGGTGGCGGTCGGCCAGTTGGGCAAGACCAACGGCTTTCTCGGCGACTCTCGGGTGAAGATTCCCCTGCCCGGCGCCCTGGCCCAGGCCGAGGGCATGCTGCGCATGGCCGGTATGGGCAAGCAGGCCGACGAGGTGGTGGACGCCATGAACCACGCCGCCGAACAGGCAGTGGTCGAAGCCAAGCCGGTACTGCTCAAGGCGGTCAAGGGCATGTCGGTGCAGGATGCCCAGGGCGTCTTGACCGGCGGCGACCACGCCGCCACCGACTACTTCCGCCAGACCACCTCCGGCGAACTGACGCAGAAATTCCTGCCCATCGTCAAAAAAGCCACCGACCGGCTCCAGGTCAAACCCCAGTACGACGCACTGGCCGGCCGCGCTGCGGGCCTGGGCCTGGTCGATGCCAAGGACGCCAGCCTGGACGACTACGTGACGCGCAAGGCCCTGGACGGCCTGTTCCTGATGATCGCCGAGCAGGAAAAGGCCATCCGCAAAGATCCGGTGGGTACTGGCAGCGCCCTGCTGAAGAAGGTCTTCGGCGGCCTGTAAGCGGCGCCCCACCCCGACTCCCACCGGGTAGTCCCGACACCACGACGGCTCCGACGCCAGACGGCCCCACGATAAAAAAAGCCCGCCACGCAACACGCGTGGCGGGCTTTTTTATTGGCCCCAAACTCGTATTGGCACCCCGACCTGATCGGCGGACCAGGCCGGCATAGCGCCGACATCAACGGCCATCGGACGCCAGCAGTGCCAGCCTCGTGCTTAGAGGCTCTTCAGCACCGCCTCGGCGCTGCTCACCTCGAACTTGCCCGGGGCTTCCACGGCTAGGGCCTTGACCACGCCGTCCTCCACCACCATGGCGAAGCGCTGGGCGCGCAGGCCCATGCCCCGGGCGGTGAGGTCCAATTGCAGGCCCAGCTTGCCCACGTATTCGGCGCTACCGTCGGCCATCATGCGCACCTTGCTGCCCACCTGCTGGTCCTTGCCCCAGGCGCCCATGACAAAGGCGTCGTTGGCGGCCAGGCACCAGATCTCGTCCACGCCCTTGGCCTTGAAGGCATCGTAGTGGGCCAGGTAACCGGGCAGGTGCTGGTTGGAGCAGGTGGGGGTGAAGGCGCCGGGCACGGCGAAGACAACGATCTTCTTGCCCTTGACCAGGTCCTCGACCTTGAAGGTATTGGGACCCAGGGCGCAGCCTTCGGTCTCCACCGAAATGAACTCGTTGAGGGTGCCTGCGGGCAGGCGGTCGCCGACCTTGATCGTCATGGTTGTTTCTCCTGTTGTTGGAATGGCTATCCCCGCGGGTGGGACGTGGGATGGACAGGCGCCGGCGCAAAAAGTGCCCGGCACCCCGGCCCGAATGCGCCCACTTTCCCCAGAAACTGGGGACAGGGCTGTGGATAAAACGTAAAAAGCCTGGTGTCTCAAGCACATGACGCGTCGCACAAAAAACAGGCATGCGCCGGAAAGCCAATAGGGACGCGGACTTTCGGCATGGCATCGCTGAACGCCGCGCCAATGCTCGTTCTCCAGGAATACACCGTGGAGAACCGCGCCAGCTCTAGCGTTCCGGGGAGGTCAATTTTGTTTCGGCGTCATCGACGGGGCCGGCCGCCAGGCGCTGGGGGTCGTAGCAGGCCAGGCCGCAGGGCAGCCAGACGACGAACTCGCTGCCTTGGCCGGGTTCGCTGTTGACCGTGATGCGGCCGCCGTGGCGCTCCAGGATGGCGTAGGTGATGGACAGGCCGAGGCCGGTGCCCTCGGCCTTCTTGGTGGTGAAGAAGGGGTCGAAGATGCGCGACAGCACCTCGGGGGCCATGCCGGCGCCGCTGTCGCGCACGCTCAGGGTGACGCCGGCGGCGCTGCCGTCGGCGTCGTTCCAGTCGGCGGTGGACAACCGCAGGGTGCCGCCCTCGGGCATGGCCTGCACGGCGTTGACGATCAGGTTCACCATCACCTGCTGCAGTTCGTTGCGGTTGAAGGTGACCTGGCGCCGGGTGGCGAAGTTTTGCTCGACGGCGATGGCGCGCTTTTGCAGGTTGTGCCGGGTCAGCACCAGGCAGTCGGCGATCACCGCGTTAGGGTCCACCACCTCCTCCTGGCCGGCGAAATCGGCGGGACGGGCGAAGTGCAGCAGACGGGTGACGATCTGCTGGATGCGCCGCACCTGGGCGTCGATCAGGTGGATTTCCTGCAGCACCGGCTCGGCACCAGGGCCGAGGATTTCGTGCAGCACGTCCAGGTTGCCCTGGATCACCGCCACCGGGTTGTTGATCTCGTGGGCCACCCCGGCGGTCAGCTCGCCCAGGGCGACCATCTTCTCCGACATCACCAGCTGGGCCTGGGCCTGGCGCAGGGTGGCGTTGGCCTCTTCCAGGGCCAGGGTGCGCTCGGCCACCTTGCGGTCCAGGTCGTCGGCGAAGCGCTTCAGGGCGTCGCGCTGGTGCGACAGGGAATCGAGCAGGTGGTCGAACTCCCCGGCCAGGCGGCCGATCTCGTCCTCGCTGTCCACCGGGCCGACCCGGGCCGCCCCGTCGCCGGCCTCGATCTTCTGGATGGTGCGGTTCATGCGCTCGATCGGCTCGAAGATGCCCTTGGCCCAACTAAGCGACAGCACCGCCCCAGCGATGGAGATCACGGCGAAGAAGACGAACAGGGTGATCATCGCCACCCATTTGGCGATGCGGAACGGGGCTTCCAGGAAGCCCACATAGAGCATCCCGACCCGTTCGCCGAAGCTGTCGTGGAGCGGTTCGTAGCCCGACACGTAGTAGTCGTTGACCACGAAGGCCCGGTCCAGCCAGGTTTCGCCCTGGCCCAGCACCTTGTCGCGCACCGCCTTGGAGACCCGGGTACCGAGGGCCCGGCGGCCTTCGAAGAGATGGACGTTGGTGGCGATGCGGGTGTCGCCCAGGAACAGGGTGGCGGTGCCCTGGCTGCCCATGGGCAGGGAGCCTTCGCGGTAGACGATGCCGTTGATGCGGTCCACCATGCCCAGGTTGCCGTTGAGCAACATGCCGCCTTCGAGCACGCCGACGAAATGGTGGTCGGCGTCGTACACCGGCACCGCGGCGTGGATCACCAGACCGCGGGTTTCCTCCTGGCGCTTGTCCGGGGCGGCCGCCGGGGTGTTGACCAGGGGCAAATGGGCGCGGGCCTTGAGGGCCGGATCGATGCGCCCCAGCTCGGCGGCGTCGATCACATCGATGGCCACCTGGGCCGTGCCGCTCACCGCCGCCGAGACCACCGGCCAGCGGGCCCGACTGCCGGCGATCGACGAATCCCGGGGCACGGTACGCACGTAGCCGTCGGTGTCGAGAAAGAACAGGAAATCGAAGCCGTACTGGCGCTTGATCGCATCCAGGTAGGTGACCAGGGGCGACTCGTGAACCAGGCCGGCAGCCACCCGCTCGCCGCGCAGGGCCGTCTGCAGCCGGGACGACAGGGCGATGGCCGCCAGGTCGTTGCCGGTGCCCTGCTTGACCCGGTCGAAGTACTCGTGGGCGATCACCAGGTCCGAGCCGATCTTGAAGGTGAGCAGGCGGTGGTAGGTCTCGGCCCCCCACATCCACACCAGCACCAGCAGGGTCGGCACCCCGAGGAACAGGGGGGCCATCACCATGAACATCAGCTTGGCCCGTACCGACTGACGGAACAGGGTGCGACCGCGCCGGCACCAGGCGCACAGGGTGCGGATCACCATGCCGACTCCCGGGCGGTGGCGCGGCCGCACCGTCCCGGCACGGTCACACGCCCCAGGCGGCGCACTTGCGTTCCAGGGTCTTGCGCGACACTTCCAGCACCCGGGCGGCCTGGGACTTGTTGCCGTCGCACTGGGCGAGCACGGCCAGGATATGGCGCTTTTCCACCGCTTCCAGGGTCAGGGATTCCCCCTCCCCCACCAGCGGTGCGCTGCTGGCCGCCGGGCCGCCGGCCCGGGCGGCGGTAGCGGCCGGCGTACCGTGGCCCCCCAGGGTTTCCAGGGGAAAGGCGCCGAGGATGAGGGAGCGCTGCACGAAGTTCTTCAGCTCGCGCACGTTGCCCGGCCAGGGGTAGGCCGCCAGGGCCGCCGCCACCTCGGCGCTCACCTCCAGCCGGGGCAGGCCCAACTGCAGGGCGTAGTAGGCGAGGAAGTGGCGGGTCAGCAGGCCGATGTCCGACGCCCGGCTGCGCAGCGGCGCGATGTTCAGGGTCATCACTTCGAGCCGGTAGAACAGGTCGGGACGGAAGCGCCCGGCACTGACCTCGGCGGACAAGTCCTGGTTGGTGGCGGCAATCACCCGCACATCCACCGGCAGCTCCCGCTCCGAGCCCACCGGCCGCACCATGCGTTCTTCGAGCACGCGCAGCAGCTTGGTCTGGGCCGCCGGCGACAGTTCGCCGATCTCGTCGAGGAAGATGGTGCCGCCGTGGGCGTAGTAGAACAGGCCGTTGCGGTTCTCCTTGGCCCCGGTGAAGGCGCCCCGGACGTGGCCGAACAATTCGGATTCGATCAGCTCGGCGGCGATGGCACCGCAGTTCACCGGCACGAAGGGGCCGCTCGCCCGGGGCGACAGATTGTGCAGGGCCCGAGCCGCTACTTCCTTGCCTACCCCGGATTCGCCCTGGATCAGCACGGTGGACGGCAGGGGCGCGACCCGGTGGATGAGGGCTTTCAACTCCCGCACCACGGCGGAATCACCGACCATGCCGTCGAGTTCGCCGGAAACGTCGGCCCGCTCGCGCAGTTCGCGGCGCAACACGAAATTTTCCCGGGTCAGCTTGGTGCGCTCGAAGCAGCGGCGCAGGGCATTGACCATCTGGTCGAGGCGGAAGGGTTTGAGGATGAAATCCGCCGCCCCGGCGCGCAGGGCGTTGATGGCGGTTTCCATGTCGGCGAAAGCGGTGATCAGGATCACGTCGCCGGCGAACTGGGGGTTGCCCGGGGCTTTCAGCTCCTTCAACCAGTCGATGCCGGTCTTGCCCGGCAGGGAGATGTCCAGCACCAGCACGTCGTAGTGCTGCCGGGCAATCAGCTCGGCCCCCTCCTCGGCGCTGCCGGCGGCGGCGAAATTGCAGCCCCGGGCGGTCAGCGCCCGCTCGAGAAAGGCGCGCATGCCGGCCTCGTCATCGACCACCAGGACGGAAAAGCCGGACCAGGGCGCCGCCGGGGGGAGCAGAGGCGGCGCGGCGGCAGGAGCGAGGGAATCGGCGTTCATGGCGAGGATCGGGGAGAAGGCAGGCAGGGGGGAAGGATTCAAGCATGGGGTGAGACATTTTGTCCATGCGCATCACCGCCTCCTCCCGGGCTCGCCCCGGCACGAGTCCGTTGCGGCTCCGCCATCCCTGCCACCGGCCGGCAGCGGGCCGCGGACGTAAGGCTCACGCCCCCAGGGCCATCAGGGCGGCGTTGCCCCCGGCGGCGGCGGTGTTGATGCTCACCACCCGCTCGGTCACCAGCCGGTAGAGCGGATAGTCGCCCGCCTCGTCCGGCCCCAGCACCGGCACGATGGCCCCCGGCCAGGCCGCCACGGTCCGGCGCCAGGCGCCCAGGAATTCCGGGGGGCCCTCAACCAACAGGGCGGCCAGTCCTGGCGCTTGGCCGGCCATCGCCGGAGATGCCTGGGGTTCCAATGCTGCCGAGGGCTCCAGCGTCGCCACCTCCACCCGGGCCAGCAACGCGGCGGGCAAGCGCGGGCGCAGGGCCCGGGCCGGGGCGTTGTCCGCCAGCACCGCGACGTTGCCCGTGGCCAGCACCGCCGCCAGTTGAACGAGCAGGCCATCCGCCGTGGCCGCCACGCAGCCGACCCGGCCCCGGGGGACAAAGCTCAACGTATTGGCTTCGCCGGTGGGGCCGGGCAGCTCCAGGCGCCACGGCAGCAGCGACAGCGCCAGGTAGCGGCGGCAGCGCGCAGGCAAGGTTTCCGCAACCGCGGCGTCCGGATGCTCGGCACTGTCCGCACTGTCCGCACCATCTGCGCCGATGAGCCCTTCCCTCCCCCCAGCCCCCCCTGCCGGCTCCGCCGGCAGAAGGGACTGTCCCCAGGCCGCCAGCGCCTGGCACGGCGCCAGGGCGGAATCGTCCCGGCGCGTGACCCGCACCGCCGCGCCGTGGAGCAGGCTGGGCGCCACCTGGCGGGCGCCGCCCAGCCGCTGCAGGTACAACGGCCCGCCCGCCTTGGGGCCGGTGCCGGAGAGCCCTTCGCCGCCGAAGGGCTGGACCCCGACCACGGCGCCGACGATGTTGCGATTGACGTAGTGGTTGCCGGCGCGCACCTGACGGGTCAGCGTCGCCACGGTGGCGTCGATGCGGCTGTGCAGGCCGAAGGTCAAGCCGTAGCCGGTGGCGTTGATGGCGGCCACCAGCTGGGGCAGTTCCGCCGCCCGGTAGCGCAGCACGTGCAGCACCGGGCCGAACACTTCGCCAGGCAACCGGTCGAGGCGGTCGATCTCGATCAGGGTCGGCGCGACGAAGGTACCGGCGGCACATTCCGGGGCGAGGGGCAGGCGCACGACCGGGCAGCCGGCGGCGGCCAGTGCGGCGACGTGGGCCTCCAGCCGCGCTTGGGCCTCGGCGTCGATGACCGGGCCGATGTCCCGGGCCGGGTCGGCCGGATCGCCGCAGGCCAGCTCCTGCAGGGCGCCCGTGAGCATGGCCAGCAGCGGCGTGGCGATCTCGTCCTGCAGGCACAGCACGCGCAGGGCCGAACAGCGCTGCCCGGCGCTGTCGAAGGCCGAAGCGAGCACATCCTGCACCACCTGTTCGGGCAGGGCCGAGGAATCGACGATCAGGGCGTTCTGCCCGCCGGTTTCGGCGATCAGGGGCACCTCGCCCCCGCCACCGCGCCGGGCCAGGCTGGCCTGGATCAGGCGGGCCACCTCGGTGGAGCCGGTGAACACCACCCCGGCCACCCGGGGATCGGCCACCAGGGCCGCCCCGACGGTTTCGCCGGGGCCCGGCAGCAGTTGCAGCACGTCCCGGGGGATGCCGGCCCGGTGCAGCAACGCCACTGCCGCCGCAGCCATCAGGGGGGTCTGCTCGGCCGGTTTGGCGATGACCGGATGGCCGGCGGCCAGGGCCGCGCTGATCTGGCCGACGAAGATCGCCAGAGGGAAATTCCACGGGCTGATGCACACCACCGGCCCCGCCCCGTAGGGCGCCCAGGCCTCGGCGGCAACGGCTCCGCCGCGCAATTCGGCGGCGTAGTAGCGGCAGAAATCCACTGCCTCGCGCACCTCGGCGACGGCGTTGCCCCAGGTCTTGCCGGCTTCCCGCACGGCCAGGGAAAACAAGGCGGGGCGCTCGGCTTCGAGCAGGTCGGCGGCCCGGTCGAGCAGGATGTCCCGGGCCGCCGGAGCGGTCCCGCGCCACCTCGGGGCCGCAGCAGTGGCGGTGGCCAGGGCCCGTTCCACCTCGGCAGCGCTGGCCTCCCGCACCTCGCCGACGACCTCGTCGCGGCGGGCCGGGTTGCGCACTAGGTGCACGGGACCCGGGGGCGCGCCTTTCTCCGCCAGGCAGGGCGCGGCCTGCCAGCGCCGGCTTTCCAGCTGGCGCTGGGCCAGGGCGGTGGCGGCCAGCTCCCAGGGACTGGCCAGGTCCAGCCCGGCCGAATTGCCCCGGCGATGGGCCAAGCCGGCAAACAGGGCCGCCGGCGCCACCACCCCGGGATGGGGCAAGCCCCCGGTGGTCTGAACCGCGAGCAACGGGTCCGCCACCAGCTCGGCCACGCTCACCGCCTCGTCCACCAGGCGGTGCACGAACGACGAATTGGCGCCGTTTTCCAGCAGGCGCCGCACCAGGTAGGGCAACAGGGTCTCGTGGCTGCCCACCGGGGCGTAGATGCGGCAACGGCGCGCCGCCCCGGCCACCCGGTCGTAGAGGGTCTCGCCCATGCCGTGCAGGCACTGGAATTCGTAGTCGTCCCGATCGCTCACCTGCAGCCGCTCGGCCAGGGCCGCCACGGCGGCCACGGTATGGGCGTTGTGGGTGGCGAACTGGGGATAGATCCGCCCCTCGGCGGCGGCGACAAGCAGGCGCCGGGCGCAGGCCAGGTAGGCCAGGTCGGTGTGGGCCTTGCGCGTATAGACCGGGTAGTCGGCCAGGCCGTCGACCTGGGCGCGCTTGATCTCGCTGTCCCAGTAGGCCCCCTTGACCAGGCGCACCATCAGCCGCCGGCCGTGGTGGCGGGCCAGCTGGATGAGGTAGTCGACCACTGCCGGGGCCCGTTTCTGGTAGGCCTGGACGACAAAGCCCAGGCCGTCCCAGTCGGCCAGGGCCGGGTCGGCGGCCAGGGCGGTGAACAGGTCGAGGGACAGGTCGAGCCGGTCCGCCTCTTCGGCGTCGATGTTGAGGCCCAGGTCGTAGTGGCGCGCCAGGGCAGCCAGGTCGCGCAGCCGGGGCAGCAATTCGGCCATCACCCGGTCGCGCTGGAGGGTGGTGTAACGGGGGTGCAGGGCCGAGAGCTTGATCGAGATGCCCGGCCCGGCCGTGGCGCCGCGGGGCCCATGGGCCTGGGCGGCGCGGCCGATGGCGTGGATGGCGGCGGTGTAGGCGGCGGTGTAGCGCCCGGCATCGGCGGCGGTCAGGGCGGCTTCGCCGAGCATGTCGTAGGAGTGGGCATAGCCGCGCCCCTGGGCTTCGCGGCTGCGCTCCAGGGCCTCGGCGATGGTGCAGCCAAGGACGAACTGCTGGCCGAGCAGGCGCATGGCGAAATCGACACCGCGGCGAACGAGGGGCTCGCCGCCCCGGGCGATCAAACGGGTCAGGGCGCCGCTGAGCGCCCCGGTGCCGACCGGGGCAATCAGCTTGCCGGTGATCATCAGCCCCCAGGCCGCGGCATTGACGAACAGGGACGGGCTGTGGCCCAGATGGGCCTGCCAGTCGCCCCGGCCGATCTTGTCGCGGACGAGGCGGTCGGCGGTGGCTTGGTCGGGGATGCGCAGCAAGGCCTCGGCCAGGCACATCAGGGCGATGCCTTCCTGGCTCGACAGGGAGAACTCCTGCATCAGGCTGTCCACCCCGCTGGCACCGCTGCGCTGGGCACGCACCGCCGTCACCAGGGCCTCGGCCGCCACCGCGATGGCCGGGCGCAGGGGCGCGAACACCGGGCCGGCCTCGGCAGCCAGGGCGGCGACGCAGGCCGCCTCGTCGCGACGGTGCAGGGCGGCGATGGCCTGGCGCAAGCGCTCCAGGTCGGGGGACGAAGGCGCCGTTTGGGGCGTGGCGGCCGGGGGCGGGGAAGGGTCGGCAGGCATGGCGGTCTCGGTGGCAGCGACGAGAGTGGATGGCGGTGGTCGGCGTGGAAGGAGTTGGGCCCGGGAGCAACCTCAGGTGCCGCGACGGGCCTGGGCCTTGAGGGGGTTCAGGCCGAGCAGGGACGATTCCTTGACCACCTCCATGACCGGGTAGCTGTGGGTTTCGCGGATGCCCGGCAGGCGCGACAGGACATCGCCCAGGAAGATGCGGTAGGCAGCCATGTCGGGCACCCGCACCTTGAGCAGGTAATCGAAGCTACCGGCCACCATGTGGCATTCCTGCACTTCGGGAATCGTTACCACGGCGCGGCGGAAGTCCTCGAAGGCGCGCTGGGAGGTGCGGTCGATGGAAATCTCGATGTACACCAGCAGGCCCAGGCCGAGCGGCTCGGCGCTCAGCCGGGCGGCATAGCCGGCGATCACCCCGGCGGCTTCGAGGGTCTTCACCCGTTCGACGCAGGGCGTCGGACTGAGGCCCACCTTCTTGGCCAGGGCCACGTTGGTGATGCGCCCATCCTGTTGCAGGGCGTCCAGGATGGCGAGGTCGATAGTGTCGAATCGGGTCATGGGCAGGAGGTGACGACCATGGATGGAGGGCGATCGAGCATCGGCGCGGGGCCCAGTAACAGGGCCGCGATTGGGCGGGAAATCCCGGAAAAATCGCGCCCGTGTCGCACTCAAAATCTATCGCTGCGTTTTTTCCAAATCAAAGCTGATTCAACTTATTTTTAGACCATTAACAGCGTCTTTCACCAAACAAAAGGGCACCCGAAGGTGCCCTGGGGGCGTGGGATGGCAACGAAATGGAAGACGGCGCCTCAGTTGCGCCCGGTCAATTGCTTGAGGTCGGCGATCACCTCGGTGCTGTGCTTCGAGGTATCGACCTTGAGGTAGGTCCGGGCGATGCGCCCGTCGGGGGAAATTAGGAAGGTGTAGCGCTTGGCAAACTTGAACACCACCCAGTCGGCGTAAGCGCCATAGGCCTTGGCCACGGTGCCGCCGACGTCGGCGAGCAAAGGAAAAGGCAGCCCGTGCTTCTTGGCAAAGGCGGCGTGGGAGGCCGAATCGTCCACGCTCACCCCCAGCACCTGAACACCCAGGGCCTGCAATTGGGCCCAGTCGTCGCGAAACTGGCAGGCCTCCTCGGTGCAGCCCGGGGTGTCGTCCTTGGGATAGAAGTAGAGCACCACCCAACGGCCGCGGAAGCTCTGCAACGCCACCGGGGTCCCCGCGGCATCGGGCAGGATGAAGTCCGGCGCTGGATCGCCACTTTCCGGCGCACGGGGCGCCTTGTCGGCTGCGGCGACGCGAAAGGCGAGGAAGACGCCGGCCAGAACGACCAGGGCAAGAATGAGGGGTTTCATGACAAAGTCCGGTCAGCGGTGAAAAGGTTCAAGGGCGGTTCGGGGGCGGTTCGCGGTCGTCTCCAAGAAAGGACCGGTGCCACCCCCGCCGGTTCCCCGGCCGCGGCATTTTGCCCGGCTGCCCCGCGCGGCTACAATACGCGCCGCGTCGGTCTCCGGCTTCCCTCTCCGTAGTTCAATGGATAGAACGAGCGCCTCCTAAGCGCTAAATACAGGTTCGATTCCTGTCGGGGAGACCACGCCCCTACCCCACACCTCATCCGCCTCCCCCCCCCCCGCATTACCCCGTCCCGCGCCTCACGGCTGTGCCGCCCCACGCCTCAAGGCACCATGTCGGTGCGCCCGCGACGTCGGTGGGCCCCCTTGCCCACAATGGCCACCAGCATTCCAAACCATGCCGAATGGTTTTTAAAAAACATAACCATATGAAATAAAGGCAGAAGCCGGTCCAGCTTACTTTCCTGACCGCAACCTGGCATCCGGTTTGCTGTGTGTTCCTCACGATCTTGTATCCAAGTGAGGATTCACACATGTCCACTACCTGCTTCCCCTCGCCCGGCTGGACCATCACCGACTGGCAAGCCGCCTACCGCAGCGGCCGCCTGCAGGCCCGGGATGTCCTGACCGCCCTGGTGGCCGCACATGCCAAGGGGGCCGCCGATACGGCCTGGATCAGCCGCCTGGATGCCGCCCGCAGCGACGCCCTGCTCACCGACCTCGACGCCCGGCTCGCCGCGGTGGACGGGGATCTGAGCCGCTTGCCGCTGTACGGCATTCCCTTCGCTGCCAAAGACAACATTGATGTGGCCGGCTGGCCGACCACCGCCGCCTGTCCGGAGTTTGCCTACCAACCCGCCACCGATGCCACCGTAGTGGCCCGGCTGCGCGCCGCCGGGGCCCTGGTGGTGGGCAAGACCAACCTGGACCAGTTCGCCACGGGTCTGGTGGGCACCCGCTCGCCCCACGGCGCGGTGCCCTGCGCCTTCGATTCGCGCTATGTCAGCGGCGGCTCCAGCTCCGGCTCGGCTTCGGTGGTGGCCCGGGGGCTGGTGCCCTTCGCCCTGGGCACCGATACCGCCGGCTCCGGCCGGGTGCCGGCCTCGTTCAACAACATCGTCGGCCTCAAGCCGACCCGGGGCTGGCTAAGCAGTCACGGCGTAGTACCGGCCTGCCGCACCGTGGATTGCGTTTCGGTGTTCGCCCTGACGGTGGAGGACGCCCTGCTGGTGGCCGATATTGCCGGGGGCTACGACGCGGCCGATGCCTACTCCCGCCCGGCCCTGGCAGCCGCAGCGGCCGCCGCCGCCCCGATCCGCCTGGCCGTGCCCGACACCCTGGAGTTCTTCGGCGATGCCCGGGCTGAGGCCGCCTTCCGCGCCGCCATGGCGCGCTGGCAGGAGCTGGGAGCCGAGATAGTGCCGATCGACTTTGCCCCCTTCAGCGAACTGGCCGCCCTGCTTTATCAGGGCCCCTGGGTGGCGGAGCGCTTCGCCGCCGCCGAGATCCTGCTCGCCTCCCGTCCCGAGGCGGTGCACCCGGTAGTACGGGGCATCCTCGAAGGAGCGGTGCGCTACTCCGCCGCCGACGCCTTCAAGGCCGAATACCGGCGCGCCGAACTGGCCCGCACCATCCAGGACGCCCTGGCCGGTTTCGACGCCCTGCTGGTGCCGACCGCTCCGACCCACTACACCATCGCCGCGGTGGAGGCCGACCCGGTGGCCCTCAACTCGCGCCTCGGCATCTACACCAACTTCACCAACCTGGCCGACCTGGCGGCCCTGGCCCTGCCCGCGGCCCTGCGCGACGACGGCCTGCCCGCCGGCATCAGCCTGATCGGCCTGGCCTGGTGCGACCATGCCCTGGCCCGCCTGGGTGCCCGCTGGCAGGCCGGGTTAGCTTTGCCCCTGGGCGCCACCGGACGCCCCCTGCCGGCCGAGCGCCTCCCGTTGCCCCCCGCCGCCCCGGCCACCATCCGCCTGGCGGTGGTCGGCGCCCATCTGTCGGGCATGCCCCTCAACCCCCAGCTGACCAGCCGGGGCGCCACCCTGGCGGAACGCTGCCGCACCGCCCCCGACTACCGCCTCTATGCCCTGGCCGACACCGTGCCGGCCAAGCCGGGCCTGGCGCGTACTGAGGCCGGTGGCGGGGCTGCGATCGAGGTGGAGCTGTGGGACGTGCCCATCGCCGGCTTCGCCACCTTCGTCGCCGAGGTGCCACCGCCCCTGGGCATCGGCACCCTGACCCTGGAAGACGGCCGCCAGGTGAAGGGCTTCATCTGCGAACCCTGGGCCCTGGCCGGGGCCCGCGACATCACCGCCTACGGCGGTTGGCGTGCCTTCCTAGCCGGCACGGCCACTGCGGCGCCAGCGGCTTCACTCGCTGCCTGACCCCTTTCCCGCTTTCACCTTCGCCTCTCTCCCGAAAGGAACGACCATGAAGACCATTGCCTCCCCCGCTGCCAATCTGGCCCTCGACCTGGATGCCGCCACGCCGCTCCAGCCTGGCCGCCGCCGCTTCCTCGGCCAGGCCGCTGCCCTGTCGGCCCTGGCCGCCAGCGGCCTGAGCCTGTCCACCCCGGCCCTGGCGGCCCCCGGCGACAAGATCACCATCGGCTATTACCCGATCGTCGGCGGCCTGCCCCTGTACGTGGCCCTGGAACGGGGCTTCTTCAAGGAAGCCGGGCTCAACGTCGAGGGGGTCAAGTTCGCCAGCCCGCAGCAGATCGGCGAGGCCATGGTGGCCGGCCGCATCCAGGGCTCGGCCAACGGTACCGCCACCGGCATCCTCGGGCTGGCCGAGCTGACCTCCCCCAACCTGCTCAAGATCATTTGCTCCAACCCATCCAACCACAAGCTGGTGCTCGACGAGTTCCTAGTACCCATGAACAGCCCGGCCAAAAGCATCGCCGACCTGGCGGGCAAACGCATCGCCACGGGCCCGGGCATTCAGAACGTGACCCTGACCAAGATCATTCTCGAGAAGAACGGTTATCCCAACGCCAAGGTCACCGAGTTGCCCGTCGGCCAGCACCTGGCCGCTCTGGCGGCGGGGCAGGTGGACGGGGTCTATGCCCTGGAACCCACCGGCACCATCGGCCGGCTGAAGGGCATGGCCCGCACCCTGGAAACCGGGGTGATCTCGAAGTACGTGCTGGGCAATGCCGAGGCGCCCTGGTTTGGTGGCGCAGCCACTCTCACCACCGCCTTCCTCAAGGAGCGTCCGGCGGAAGCACGCAAGTACGTGGCGGCCTACGCAAAAGCGGTGGAACTGATCCTGGCCAAGCCGGCGGAAGTGCGCCAGCACCTGGACGGTTTCACCGGCATCGAGGAGGCCCTGGTCAAGGAAGTGCCCCTGCCCGGCTTCGTCATGCACAACCAGTTCAAGCCGAGCGACCTCGATTACTTCCAGAAGTACTTCGACGTGCTGGCCGAACGCAAGATCTTCTCGGCCCCGCTGGCGGTGAAGCCCCTCATCTACCAGGGTTGAGGCCGCCCCCGCCGTCCCGCCCCCATTACCTGTGAGAACCATCATGACCCTCATGACATCGCCCCTGCGCCAACGGCTGTTGCCCGTGATCGGGCCGCTCCTGCTGTTTGCCGTCTGGCAACTGGCCGTCAGCGCCAAGTGGATCAACCCGATCCTCCTGCCGCCTCCCGGCGACACCCTCGGCCACCTGGTGACCATCCTCGGCAACAACAGCCTGACCCCGGACCTGGGGGCGACGGTGTACCGCACCCTGGTCTCCTTCGGTATCGCCGCGGTGATCGGGGTGCCCCTGGGAGTGGCCCTGGGCAGCAGCGAACGGCTCTACCGCAGCGTCGAGTTCGTCATCGACTTCTTCCGTTCCACCCCCTCGTCGGCCCTGATCCCGCTGTTCTTGCTGATCTTCGGCATCACCGACGTGAACAAGATCGCCATCGCTGCCTTCGCGGCTGTGCTGGTGATCCTGTTCAACAGCGCCTACGGGGTGATGAACGCCAAGAAGACCCGGGTCATGGCGGCCCAGGTGATGGGGGTCTCGTCCTGGCACGTGTTCAAGGACGTGATGCTCATGGAGAGCCTGGCCCAGACCTTCGTCGGTCTGCGTACCGGAGTATCCATGGCCTTGGTGATCGTCATCGTCGCCGAGATGTTCATCGGCTCCGAGACCGGCCTGGGCCACCGCATCATCGACGCCCAGCAGGTGTTCAACGTCAAGGACATGTACACCTCCATCCTAGTCACCGGCGCCCTGGGGTACTTCCTCAACCTGGGCTTCCTGCTGATCGAAAAGAAGATCGTCCACTGGAGCGGAAAAGCATGAACCAGCTCGTCCATCCCTTCGCACCAGCCCCTGCGCTGGCGCCCCTGGCGGTGCAGCCCGCAGCCCCCGGCACCCACGTCACCATCCGTGGTCTGAAGAAGTCCTTCGCCGGCCACCCCCTCTACTCCGGTCTCGACCTGGACCTGCCCCGGGGACGCATCGTCTCGGTATTCGGCCCCAACGGCTGCGGCAAATCGACCCTGATGAACATGGTCGCCGGCCTGATCCCCATCGACGACGGCGAAATCCTGTTCGACGGCAAGCTGCTCAAGGACACCACCATCGGCTACGTCTTCCAGAACTACCGGGACGCCCTGTTCCCCTGGCTGACCGCCCGGGACAACATCGCCTACCCGCTGATCCGGCGCGGCATGAAGAAGGCCGAGGTGGAGGCCCGGGTCGAGGAGTTGATCGCCCAGTTCGAGATCCGCTTCGACCTGTCCCGCTATCCCTACGAGCTGTCAGGCGGGCAGCAGCAAACGGTGTGCATCATGCGTGCCCTGGCGCCCAAGCCGGAGGTGATGTTCCTCGACGAGCCCTTCTCGGCCCTGGACTTCGAGATGACCCTGTTCATCCGCGACAAGCTGCAGGAAGTCCAGCTGGCTACCGGGGTGACCATGCTGATCGTCTCCCACGACCTGGAGGATGCGGTGTTTCTCGCCGACCAGATTCTGTTGCTGACCCGCCGGCCCACCAGCATCGCCGAGATCGTGCCCTTCGACCTGCCCCGGCCGCGCAGCGCCGAGGTGATGAGCCACCCCGAGTTCGTCCGGGTCAAGGCCCACACCCTGGAGGTATTCAAGCGCGAGATGAACGCCTGATCCGGCGGCGGCGCGGGGAGGCCGGCTCGTACTGCCTCCCCCGCTACGCCGGGTTGGCGTAGGCTTACCCCAAAGGCATCGCACCAAGACGCTGCCAGCCCTCAGGCATTGCCCGACCCATTGCCCGGAATCCAACCATGGAAGAGACGACATCCCGCCCCGCGGCCACCGGCCCGCGTCCCCGCCCGGAGAACCTGGCCGAGCGGGTGTATGCCCGGATCAAGGACGACATCGCCGACTTTCGCCTGCTCCCAGGCGACCGCTTTACCGAAAGCGAGGTGGCCGCCCGTACCGGCGCCAGCCGCACCCCAGTGCGCCAGGCCCTCTACCGCCTGGAGCGGGAAGGCCTCCTCGCCGTGCATTTCCGTAGCGGCTGGCAGGTGCGCCCTCTCGACTTCGACCACTTCGACGCACTCTACGACGTACGCATCATTCTCGAACAGGCGGCCCTGCGCCGCCTGTGCGACCAGGCCGGGCCTGCCGACCCGGCCGCGCTGGACAGCCTCAAGGCCGCCTGGCTGGTGCCGCCCGAGGAACGCCTCGACGACCACCAGGCGGTAGCCGACCTGGACGAGGCTTTCCACAGCGGCCTGGTGGCCGCCGTCGGCAACCCGGAGTTGGCGCGCATCCACCGCGAGGTGACCGACAAGATCCGCATCATCCGTCGCCTCGACTTCACCCAGGAGCCGCGCATTGCCGCCACCTACGACGAGCACGGTGCCATCCTGCGCGCCGTGCTTCAACGTCGTGCCGCCGATGCCGAGTACCTGATCAAGGCCCACATCGATCTGAGCAAGCAGGAGGTGCGCAAGATCACCCTGCATATGCTGCACATGGCCAGGCGCCGCGATTGAGCCCCTCCATGGAGAGCCCCCTGCCGCGCGGCCTGCGCGCCATCGCCGCCATGGAAGCGTTCAAGGGCGCCCTGGTGCTGCTGGCCGGTTTTGGACTGCTTGCCCTGGTGCATCGCGATGCCCAGGCCCTGGCCGAGGCGCTGGTCGGGCATCTGCACCTCAACCCGGCCCGGGGCACGCCCCGGATCTTTCTCGCCCTGGCCGCCGATCTCACCGACCAGCGCCTGTGGGGCCTGGCCAGTCTGGCCAGCGCCTACGCCGGCCTGCGCTTTACCGAAGCCTACGGGCTGTGGCGCGGTCGGGCCTGGGCCGAATGGCTGGGCGCGGTGAGCGGCGCCATATACGTGCCGATCGAGGTCTATGAGCTGGTCCACGGGGTGTCGTCGCTGAAACTCGTCACCCTGGCGGCCAACCTGATCGTGGTGGCCTACCTGGTGTGGGCGCTGCTGCAACGGCGGCGGCCCGCCGCCCCGATGGCCGGGATCCGCTAGCTGCGCCGGTCGAGGCGCACCACCAGGTCGGCCTGGTAGCCGTACCAGGCCAGGGGAATGGCAAAAGGCAGGCTGGTGAAGGTTTCCGCCGAAGGAGCGGTGGCTACCCGGCCGGGAAAGGCGATCGGCACGGAGATCTCCAGGCCTTCGCCAAAGTGCCGCCGGGCGCGGCCCGATAGGGTATTGGCGATTTCGCCGACGATGTCGGAATGGCGCTCGTCGGTAAACACCTGCTCGCCGGCCAGGAGCAGCACGTGGGAGAGCATTTCCCGGGGGGCAGAAAAACACACCGAGCCCCTGTAGCCGCCGGTCACGTTGATCAGGCCGTTGAAGTCGTTCCACAGGGCCGGCTCGCCCGAATCGAGCAGGTAGGCCGAGCGCACCAGGGCAGCCTCGCCGGTGGTGACCTGGAAATACTCGACGAGGGCCTGGGAGAACACCTCGATGTCCTCCGCTTTCAGGTCGCGGTGCAGCATCAATCCATCAACTCCGTCAGGGCGCAGACGAGATCCTCGTCCTTGAAGGGTTTGTGCAGAAAGCCGTGGGCGCCCTTGAGCAGGGCGCGCAGCGCCGTGGCCTTGTCGGAGAGGGCGGAGACCACCAGGATGCGGGTGTCCGGCAACTCGGCAGCAATGGCCTCGATGCAGGCCTCGCCGTCCATGTGCGGCATGGTCAGGTCCATGGTGACCAGATCGGGGCGCTTGGCCCGGGCCAGCTCCAGGGCCTGGGCGCCGTCGCCGGCCAGGGCGACGATGGCCAGGCCAGCCAGGCGGCCGTCGCTGCACAGGCGGGCGATGCGGTTGCGGACGATCATCGAGTCATCCACGATCATCAGTTGACGGGGCATGGGGCTTTCAGCAGCAGGGTGAATTCGGTGAAGGCGTTGGGCCGGGAGCTGATGCGCAGCCGCCCGCCCAGGGCCGTGAGGGAATCGCGCACCGCCGCCAGGCCATCACCGCGCCCGGCATGCAGGTGGGCTGCGTCCAGGGACGAGAAACCCGGCTGGAAGATCATCGCCAGCACCGCGTCGTCGCGCATCGCCGCTGCCTCCTGGGGGGTCTTCAGCCCCGTTTCCACCAAGCGGCGGCGCAGCCGCTCGGGCGACAGGCCGCGGCCGTCGTCGCGCACCGTGACGGTGTAGTCCCCGGCGCCGCCCTCGCCCCCCGCGCTGGCCGCCACCTCGATGCGGATCGTGCCGTGGGGCGCCTTGCCCGCCTGGCTGCGTTCATCCTCGGGTTCGATGCCGTGCACCACCGCGTTGCGCACCAGCTGGGGCAGCACTTCCGCCAATAGCCGGCGCAGGGCGGTGGGAATCGACGGCAGGGGCGCCGCCGCCACTTCCAGGCGCACCTTGCGGTTGAGATCCTCGGCGATACGCAAGGCCAGGCCTTCGATGGGCTGGAGCAGCCTCGCGAGGGACACCGGGGCCGCGGTCCGTTCCGTCCCGCTCGCTTCCGGCCGGGCAAAGCGGCGCACCCGCGCCAGGATCGCCTCGACCCGGGTGACCTGTTCGAGCAGCTCGCCGACCGCCACCGCCACCGGGATCAGGTCGTCGCCGGCCAAGTCGCGGCGGCCACGCAGGTCGGCCAGCACGTCCTCGAAGGCATGTGCCTGGCGTTCCACGGTGGCCAGGCCCAGGGCCCCGGCCTCACCCTTGAGGGTATGCACCAGACGAGCGATCTGCCCGGCCAGTTGGCCGTAGGCCGGCGCCGTCGGACGCACGCCCTGGAGCTCCCGGTTGATGGTATCGATACGTTCCCGGGCCACCCCCAGGAAATCCGCCACCTGGGCCGGGTCCTGGTCGAGCACCTGCAACAGCAGGCCGATCTCGCTCTCGGCGCGGGCCTCGGCCCCGGCCAGTTCCCGGGCCAGCAGCACCTTTTGCGTCACGTCGAAAACCGTCACCAGCAGGGCGCCGACGTGCTCGCCGGCACGCACCTGGTCGAACTCGAAGGTGAGGAAGCGGGGGCCGCGGCGCTGGCCGCCCAGGTCGCGCACCTCCACCTCGTGCAGCGGGTTGAGCTGGGCCACCAGGGAGGGTTTGACCTTCTTGTTGAAGAGCAGGTCGATGAAATCCCGGGCCGCCTCGGCATGCTTGGCGTCCACCAGCTGGCCGAGCAGGGCGGCGAAATCCTCGCCGCCATCGAGGGGACGGCCGAGCAGGGTCGGCAAGGAGGCAGAGCGCTGGCTGCCGACCCGACCGTCGCGGGAGAGCAGGAACAGGCCTTCGCGCACGGTCTGGAGGATTTCCGCCGTCTCCTGGCGGGCCGCCTCGGCCTGCCGGTCGCTGGCATTCAAGCGGCGCAGGAACTTGAAGACGATGAACAGGAAATTGAGGAAGGCCAGGCCGATGGCGACGATCTGAATCTGGCGCATCTGGGCCGCCTTGGTCAGGGCGGTCTGTTCCAGGTATTCGGTCAGGTCGGCGGCCTGCTGCATCAGCCGGGTGTTGCGTGCCACGGCCATGGTGGCGGCCGGGGCGATGTCGTTCATGCCGGGTGCAAGGCTGCCCAGCACCGGCGCCACTTCCCGGTCGATCGGGCGCCAGGTCTTTTCCAGAGCATCGAGCAGTTCCCGCCCTTCGCTGGCGGCGCTCCCCTCCCCGGCGGATTGGCCCGCCACCAGCTTGGCCAAGGCGGCATTGAACGCCTCCCGGGATTCGGACAGTTGCGCCAGGCTGGTCTGGGTCGGCAGTTCGTCCCGGGTTTCCTGCTGCAGAGTGAGCAGCGCCTTGGTCAATTGCTGCGACAGCATGCGCAGTTCGCCAGCGGTGTTGATGCGGGCGGCGTCTTCCTCGATCTGGCGCGAGGTGACCACGTTGAAGGCCAGCACCCCCATGTCCAGGATCAGGAACAGGGTCACGGCGAGCATCAGGTCCCGGTACTTGCCGAGCAGGTGGGCGGGGCGAAAGACCATGAGGGGCATTCCTCGAAGAACCGGCAACGCGGTCGGGGGCCCCGCATCTTGCCCGGCGCGGGTTACGGCGCCGTGACAAAACAGCGCCCCCGCCCGCCAGGGCCCGGCTTAGAATCTGCTCACGCGCCCCGCCGTACCGCACATCGGGGTTTTGCTCGCGCCACCGCCGCCCTTCTTCGCCAGGTCTCCGATGCCCGCTCACCACCCCGCCCTCCGCGCCAGCCCCCTGCGCCGACCAGTTCCCATCCGCGGGGCAGAAAAAATCCAGTGCTTCGCCCTGCTGGCGGCCCTGGGCGTAGCCTTTCTCCTGCCGGCCCCAGCCAGTCAGGCCGCCGGCGGAGCGGCGGCGGCCACGCCCCAGGCCGGCGCCCCCCAGGTCGGCCCCGAGCTGATCTGGGATACCCGGGCCCGCCGCGCCCTCAGCCGGGCCGAGCTCGACGCCCTGCTGGTCCGCAGCCCCTACGTACTGCTCGGCGAGGTTCACGACAACCGGGAGCAGCACCGCCGCCAGCGTGATCTGCTGGCCACCATGGTGGCGGCCGGACGCCGTCCGGCCCTGGTGATGGAGCAGTTCGACAGCGAGCATCAGCCAGCCCTCAACGCCATCCAGCAACGCCCCGGGGTCAGCGCCGAGTCGCTACGCGCAGCCGGCCACTGGTCGCCCGGTTGGTCCTGGCACGACTATGCCCCCCTGGTGGCCCTGGCCCTGGATCACCGCCTGCCGATCCGGGCCGGCAACGTTTCCCGGGAGCGGGCCAAACCGGTGACCCGCCAGGGCTTTGCCGCCATTCCCAAGGAAGAACGCCAACTCCTGGCGCTGGAAACGGGCTGGAGCCCCAGCCAGGAGCAGGCCCAACGGCAGGAGGTCGCCGATGGCCATTGCGGCCAGCTCGACAGCGAAGCCGGCCGGCAACTGGCGGGCCGTCTGGCGGCGGTGCAACGCTGGCGCGACGGCATGCTGGCCGATGCCCTGCTCGACAGCCCCGCCGACGAAGGCGGTGCCGTCGCCATCCTGGGCAACGGCCACGCCCGGCGCGACCTGGGGGTGCCGACCCGGATCGTCGCCCGGGGCCTGCCCGCAACCGCGGTCCTGGCCGTGGGCCAGATCGAATGGCGTGACGGCGCCAACGCCCTGGCCGACTATCCGGAAGCCCGCCCGGAACGCTACGACGTGGTCTGGTTTTCCCCTCGGGAGGAACGCTCCGATCCCTGCGCCGCCTTCATCATGCCCAGGCCGGCAACGAATGACGGCACCAAGCGCTAGGCCGGCCACGGCGCGGAACAACCAATGAAAAACGGGGGCCTCGGCCCCCGTTTTTCATTGCGGCCGGGGCGAACTGCCACCGGCCGGTTGTTGCATCACCGCCTGATGCGTACGTCGTGAGAACAATCCTCAGACCTTGAAGCGGGCGATGGTCTGGCTGACTTCCTCGGCCAGGTGATCGAGCTGCTGCGCGCCGGTGGAGGTGTTCTCGCTGGCGGCGTGGTTCTCGTCGGTCATCTGGGCGATGGACTCGACGTGCTTGGCGATTTCCTGGCTGGCGGCGCCCTGCTCCTTGAGGGCGTTGCTGATCTCGGTGACCGCATCCACCACCTTCTGCACCGCCTCGCGGATCTCGGCGATGCGACTGCCGGCGTCGTTGGCCAGGGTCTGGCCCTCATTGACCTGGCTGACCACCTGTTGCATCTCGCTCACCGCGCCGTTGGCGGCCATCTGGATCTTGCCGATCAGCTGACCGATGTCGCCGGTGGACTTGGTGGTGCGTTCGGCCAGTTGGCGTACCTCGTCGGCCACCACGGCGAAGCCGCGCCCGGCCTCACCGGCTCGGGCCGCCTCGATGGCGGCGTTGAGGGCCAGCAAGTTGGTCTGGTCGGCGATTTCCTTGATCACCTGGACCACCGCGGAAATCTGCTGGGATTCCTGTCCCAGGGTTTCGATCACCCGGGCGGCCTCGCCCACCGATGCGGCGATGCCCTGCATGCCAGCCACGGTTTCATCGATGATGCGGCCGCCCTCGTTGGAGATGTCGCCGGACTTGCGCGCCAGGTCCATGGCGGCGCCGGAATTGTCGGCCACCAGGTTGATCGAGACGGTCATTTCCTCCACCGCCGCGGCCATGCTCGACGTGGAGCTGCTCTGGTTGGCGGAGCTGAGGGCCACTTCATGGGCGGCGTTGGCCACGGTGCTGACCGAGCCGCGGATCTCGCCGACGTGGCTCTGGATCTCGCGCAAGGACTCCTGAACGTTGCCGATCAGCTTGTTGAAGGCGCCAACCATGACGCCGATCTCGTCCTGGCTGCTGACCGGGATACGACGGGTGAAGTCGTTGTTGGCGGAAATGCTTTCCACCACCTCCTGGGTCGCCTTGAGCGGGCCCATGATGGCGCGGAACACCGAGAAGCTGACCAGCAGCAGGATCACGATCCCGACGGTCACCACCACGATATCGGTGGTCTGCATCCGCGCCGCCATTTCTTCGGCCGCCTTACCCTGAGCCTCGGCGTTGTTCACGTTGATCTTCACCAGGGCGTTCAGCTTTTCTTCCGCCTCCAGGTAGAGCTTGCCCTGACCTACCCCAAGCTTGTGGAAATCGGCAAACAGGGCCCTGTACTCGGCCTCGCTGGTGCTCTTGGACAGCGCATCCAGAATCACATCGCGCTTCTCGCCACCGGCCTTCCAGGTATTCCAGCTAGCACGGAAACTGTCCCAGGTCTTGCGCTCCTCGTCGGTCATGGGCAGGGCCGCATACTTGGCCAGCGCATCCTCGGCACGCTTCCACGCCGCTTTTTTCATTTCAAGGGACTTGGCGATTCCCTCGCGCGCACGGTCGGAAAACTCCCGCTCCCAACCGGACGCTTCGACAGCGCGCCGGGAAATATCGGTCTGGGCCTCGCTGGCCACCAGCAACTGAATGGCCGAGGGCATGTAGTTGCTCGCCACTTCCTGCAAGCCATTCTCGGTCTGCTTGGTCCCGTACAGACCGGTCCCCCCCACCAACACCAGCGCCAATACGCCACTGACGATAAGTAAAAGTAATTTCTGTTTGATAGTCATCATTGGCCTCGGCTCAATCCATCCCTCTGAGTTATTTTGTGCCCCTAAAAGAGCAGGCACGAATTCTATGACTTTTGTCAGAGATTCTGACTTTTCTTCCCACAATCTCGGTGAAAAAAACCTATGGGACAATGCTGCCCTGCCTGCCAGGGGAAAGTCCTGGTTCCGTCTCACCGCTCCTTCCTTTCCTGCCATGCTGCGCCGTTCCCCTGACTACGACCTGAACCACCCCATCGACGTAAGTGAAACCGCCGGAGTCCGCTACCTCCACTTCGGTTCGGACTGGGTTCAGGGCGCCATGCGCATCCGCCGCCCCTACGATCTGGAGCTGGCCTATACCCGGGAAATGATGGCGGGCCTGTTGTTGCGCGGCGAAGGCGAAACCTGTCCGGACACGGCCGGGGGCTGGCCCCGCTCGGTGCTGCAGATCGGCCTCGGTGCCGGCTCCCTGACCCGCTGGCTGCATCACCACGTGCCGGGGGCCAAGCTGACCGTGGTGGAGATCAACCCGCGGGTGGTGGCCATGGCGGCGCACCTGTTCAAACTGCCGGAGGAATCGGAGCGGCTGGAGATCGTCATCGCCGACGGCGCCGACTTCATCGCCGAGGCCACCCGGGCCTGGGACTGGATTCTGGTGGACGGCTTCGACCCGGACGCCCGCACCGGCCGGCTCGGCGACGAGAGCTTTTTCGCCGGCTGCATGAAGCGCCTGACCCGGCGCGGCCTGCTCACGGTGAACCTGCTCGGGCGCAATAGGGGCTTCATGGGCAGTGTCGAGCGGCTGCGCAACGCCAGCGCGGGGCGCGCCCTGGTCTTTCCGTCCTGCGACAGCGGCAACGCGGTGGCCTTTGCCGCCACCGGTGAGCCTCTCGCCGAGGCCATGGCCGATCTGCGCCAGCGCGCCCAATCCTTGAAGACCGCCACCGGGCTCGATTTACTGCCCACGCTGACCCGGCTCGAACAGGCCGGCAGCCTGGTAGGCGACGCCCTGGTGTTTTAAGCCCCAGGCACTAGCGCGGCCTGGAGCCCACGCGAGCGGCTCCCTAGCCTAGCCGGTCTTCACCGAACTCAGCCTGGATGCGGGCCACCTCCTCGCGCTGGGCCAGCAGCGCCGCCACGCAGTCCGGGTCGAACTTGGGTCCGGCCTGGCGTTGCAGCAACTCGAAAGCCTGCTCGTTGCTCCAGGCGTCCTTGTAGGGGCGCTTGCTGGTCAGGGCATCGAAAACGTCGGCCACGGCACAGATGCGGGCTTCGAGGGGAATGTCTTCGCCGGCCAGGCCGTGGGGGTAGCCCAGACCATCCGGAGTTTCATGGTGGTGCAGGGCGATGTTGCGCAGCATGTCGGTGTGGGGCACGCCGGAGAGGCCGAACTGATCCAGCATGGTGTCGATGATCTCGACGCCCTTCACCGTATGGGCCTGGATTGCCTTGAACTCCTCGTCGGTCAGCCGCCCCGGCTTTTGCAACAGGTCGTCGGGCACGGCGATCTTGCCGATATCGTGGAGCGGGGCAAAGCGGAAGACATGCTCGACGAAGGCATCGTCCCGCTGTCGCTGCGGCGCCACGGCCAGGGCGATCACGCGGGAATAGTGGGCCATGCGCTCCAGGTGGCTGCCGGTTTCGAAATCGCGGCACTGGGCGATATGGGTGATGGTGCGCACCGCCGAGAGCAGGGTGCCGACGCAGACCAGTTCGTTGACCACCATCAGCGAGAGCACATGCCCCACCAGGTTGAGGTAGTCGAGGACCGGGGTGGTGAACACCCACGGTGTGCGCGAGTTGAAGAAGAGAAAGCCCGCCAGGGTGCCGTGGTTCATCACGGGCATGGTGTAGCTGGCGGCGTAGCCAGTGCCGCGGATGCGCAGACTGTGCTCACCGCTCCGTCGGCCGTAGGCGACCCCCAGGTCCTGGACCACCCGCGGCTTGCGGGTCGCGGCGATCTGGGAAAGGGAACTGGAAGCGGCGAGGCGGCTCTCGTAGAACGACAAGGGCTCGTCGCCGCCGGAGGAATGGACGAAGGTCTTGAGCCGGTCGGTCTGGGCTTCGTAGGACACCACGGCGATGCGCTCGATGAAGTCGTAGCGCTCTTGCACCAGGGCATGGAGACGGCGCAGGCGCAGATTGAGTGGCACCGGATCGTGCACGACGTCCATCAGGGTTTCATGGCTGAAGACGGCGGCCCCTTCACCAGGCAAGGTCGCCGCAGCCGAATGCATTTTCGAATGCATGCCCTGCATCCCCTTTTCCACCCCGCCCACGTCGACTGCGCTATCCGCGATCCGATCCATGGCCATCCCTTTTTATGCGCATGAAGTCCGTCGCTTTGGCGCGACTTTTTGCGAATTATTCACAGATCATGGGGTGACCACAACCGCTATCGCCAACTTGGTTAAACATTGTGTCAACGCACCATTTCGGGGCATAAAAACCACGCCTCGAATCACAAAAAAACGTTTCTAATCAAAATATTAATGGCGCACCGTGATTTTTACCGAAAAACCTGTGGATAACACGTAGCTTGCAATACCCGGTATCCACCACTATAAAAAATGAGTGACCTCACCAATAACACCGCGACAAAGAGGCACCTCCTACAATACCCATAAATCCTCCCTGCTGGCCGACCCGCCGATCCGGAGATTCTGCTCCGGGCGGTTCTTTTAATTTATTGCGGAACGAGGCCCGGCCCACTTGGGGCGTGCGGGAACCCTTCCGAGGAGGTCGAGATGCTGTCTTTGAAGGAATGTATGGAATTCACCGACCTGGACGTCGATGAAATTGCCACCGTTGCCCAGCACGAGCATGTGCCCGATATCGTGGCGACGGAAATGGCCAGTGAGATGCTGCAATCCACTGAAGGTCTGTGTTGTTTGCACACGATGATGCTGGACGATATCGAAAGTGCCTTGAACCATAAGGATTTCGATCTCGCCCGGGAGTTGGTAAGCCACTACCAGCAGTTCTGCCACCGCCATCCCTTGCCGTAAGGAATACCGAATCGCGTTGTAACGCCCGCCGCCCCGACTCCTACGGGAGGCGGGGGTGGCGGGCATGCGGGAACGCCCCCCGTTCCCGGAATTCGTTTCCATCCGTACCAGTCCCTCCGACCCCTCTGGATGAGGGGGTTTAGGCCGGCCTCCTGCCGGCTGAGCAGCGGCGGCGCGGGCTCCTCGCCCGGCCGCCGCTCCCGTTTTTCGCGCCCCGTACCGACGTATTCCCGTTCGCGTGCCAGCCCCTATGCCGCCAGGGGCTGGGGGTGGCGCTGCTTTTCGTAGAGGAAGGTGAGCACCGCCTGGCGGCAGGCCAGGTAGGCCGGATCGGCGGCCAGGGCCAGCCGGTCCCGGGGGCGGGCCAGGGGCACCGGCAGGATTTCGCCGATAGTGGCCGCCGGACCGTTATTGAGCATCACCACCCGGTCGGCCAGCAGCACCGCCTCGTCCACGTCGTGGGTGACCATCACCACCGTGGCCCGGGTGGCCTCGCAGATCTTCAGCAGCTCATCCTGCAACTTGGCTCGGGTCAGGGCGTCCAGGGCGCCGAAGGGCTCGTCCATGAGCAGCACCTTGGGTTCCATGGACAGGGCCCTGGCGATGCCGACCCGCTGCTTCATGCCCCCGGAAATCTCGTGAGGGTACTTGGCGGCGGCATGGGTCAGGCCCACCAGTTCCAGGGCGGCGTCGGTGCGGGCCTTGAGCTTGGCCTTGCCCTCCTTGGCGCCGAATACCTTCTCCACCGCCAGGTGGATGTTGTCGAAGCAGGTCAGCCAGGGCAGCAGGGAATGGTTCTGGAACACCACCGCCCGTTCCGGGCCGGGCTTGGCGATCTCGCGGCCGTCGCAGATCAGGGCGCCGGCGGTGGGCGTGGTCAGGCCGGCGATCAGGTTGAGCAGGGTCGATTTGCCGCAGCCGGAGTGGCCGATCAGGGTGATGAACTCGCCCTTGGCGATGGCCAGGTCGATGTCGCGCAGGGCGACGAAGCGGCCCTGCTTGGTGGCGAAGGCCTGTTCCACCCCCTGGATATCGACGAACTTGTCAGCGTGGCGGTCAATGGGTGTTGCGCTAGCCATGGCGGTATCTCCTGAAAGGGGGGATCAGCGGGATTCGAAGGTGAAGCGCTTGGCCAGCAGCATCAGGCCCTGGTCGAGCAGCAGGCCGACGATGCCGATGACGCCGATGGCGATGAGGATGTGGGCGACGTTGAGGTTGTTCCACTCGTCCCACACCCAGAAGCCGATGCCGACGCCGCCGGTGAGCATTTCCGCGGCGACGATCACCAGCCAGGCCACACCGATGGACAGGCGCACCCCGGTGAGGACGGCGGGCAGCACCGCCGGCAAAAGGATGCGGGTGAACACCTGCCACTCGGACAGGGCCAGCACCCGGGCCACGTTCAGGTAATCCTGGGGCACCTGCTTCACCCCGGCGGCGGTGTTGAGGATCATCGGCCAGATCGAGCAGATGAACAGGGTCCAGGTCGCCGCCGGGTCGGCCTTCTTGAACACCAGCAGGCCGATGGGCAGCCAGGCGAGCGGCGACACCGGGCGCAGCAGGCTGATGATGGGCGAGAGCATGCGCGCCAGGAAGTCGAAGCGGCCGATCAGAAAGCCGAGGGGGATGCCCACCGCCGCGGCGATGCCAAAGCCGATGCCGACCCGTTGCAGCGAGGCCAGCACGTTCCAGCCGATGCCCTGGTCGTTTGGGGTGTTGCGGTAGAAGGGGTCGGCAAACAGCTTGACCGCTTCCTGCCAGGTGGCCACCGGGCCGGGAATGCCGCTGCCGCCCGAGAGGGTGGCGACGTACCAGATGGCGACGAAGGCAGCCAGGCCGAGCAGGGGCGGCAGCACCGCCTTGGTCAGACGCAGGAGGGCGTCGCCACCCTGGCCTCCCCTCCCCCCCTTGCCGGAAAGCAAGGCGGGGCGCGGGGTTTCAGAGGGGGTGGCTGGAGCGCGAGATTCCACGCGGTTCTCCAATGGGGATGCCTGAAGATTGGCGTCCAGCCTCGCTTCCAGAGCAGAGGGGGTTGTCGTCGGCGTGGCGGCGGCCGGACCGCCCAGGGGCAGGTCGTCGGCGGTGGCGCTGCAGGTGGTCATGGCAGACTCCTTCTCATGCAATCAATTCGGTGGGGCTGCGCGGGGCGGGCAGGTCGCATCGCAGTCAGGCGTGGACCTTGAAACCGTCGGCGTACTTCTTCGGGTCCTTGCCGTCCCAGACCACCCCGTCGATCAGCTTGGAGGTGCGCATCTCGCTCTTGGGCAGGGCCACGCCGGCGGCCTGGGCGCCCAGGGTGTAGAGGTCGATGCGGTTCACCTTCCTGGCCACCGCCAGGTAATCCGGGTGCTCCTTGAGCAGGCCCCAGCGCTTGTGCTGGGTAAGGAACCACATGCCGTCGGACAGGTAGGGGAAGTTCACCGTCCCGTCGTTGAAGAATTTCATGTGGTTCTTGTCGTCCCAGCTCTTGCCCAGGCCATTGCTGTAGCGGCCCAGCATGCGTTCCAGGATCACCTCGGGGTCGGTGTTCACGTAGGACTTCTGGGCGATGGTCTCGGCGGTGGCGCGCCGGTTGGCCAGCGACCCGTCGATCCAGCGGCTGGCGTCAAGAATGGCGGCGATCATCGCCCGGCTGGTGTTGGGGTGCTTGCTGGCGAAGTCGGCGGTGGTGCCCAGCACCTTCTCCGGGTGATCCACCCACACCTCCTGGGTGGTCACGGCGGTAAAGCCGATCTTGTCCATGATCGCCCGGTTGTTCCACGGCTCGCCGACGCAAAAGCCGTCCATGTTGCCCACCCGCATGTTGGCCACCATCTGCGGCGGCGGCACGGTGATGGTCTTGACGTCCTTCAGCGGGTTGATGTCGTGGGCCGCCAGCCAGTAGTACAGCCACATGGCGTGGGTGCCGGTGGGAAAGGTCTGGGCGAAGGTGAGTTCGGCGCCGGCCCCGGGCTTGCTGGCGATCAGCTTCTTCAGGCCGGCCCCGTCGGTGACGCCCAGGTCGCGCAGCTTGTTGGCCAGGGTGATGGCCTGGCCGTTCTGGTTGAGGCCCATCAGCACCGCCATGTCCTTCTTCGGCCCGCCGATACCCATCTGTACGCCATAGACCAGGCCGTAAAGGACGTGAGCGGCATCCAGCTCGCCGTTGACCAGCTTGTCGCGCACCGCGGCCCAGGAGGCCTCCTTGCTCGGGATGATCTTGATGCCGTACTTCTCGTCGAACTTGTTGACCGCCGCCATCACCACCGAGGCGCAGTCGGTGAGGGGGATGAAGCCGATGCGCACCTCCTTCTTTTCCGGTGCGTTGGCCGCCCCGGGAGCGGGCCCGGCGGCCCGGGCCTCGCCCGGCACCAGGCTGCCCACCCCGGCGCTCACACCCATCCCCAGCACGCCGGCACCGGCGGACAGGCGCAGCCCGGCGGTGAGGAAGGAACGGCGCTGGGCATCGACGCCCACCGGGTCGGCGGATGCGTCATGGGGAGCTCCCGGAGCAGAAATGGCGGAAGAGGAACAGGTAAAAGGGTTCAGGCGGTTCATGTGCGGCTCCCGGACAAGTCGGCAAAACGATCGAAACTGACGGCGCAGACGAAGCAAACGGAACAAACAACGCAACGGCCACGCGGAATTCCTGGGCGAAAAAAACGGCGTCTCACCCCGACGGGAGGAGGAGGAACCCGTCGGGATGGACGCCGTTGTCCATGCCACTCGACCGCGCCGCCCTTGGCACGGTCACTTACCGTTTAGCAACCGCCGTGCCACCCTCAAAAATCAGGAATAACCCATTGTTTTAAAGCAAATAAACCAAATTTACAGGCCAAACCAAAACAACGCGCTGGGCACTGGAAGCGTGCCTTTTGCATTGCACAGCGCACAAAAGAGGGGATTGGCGGCACCGGGCCGCAAGGGCATCGATCTGATGGCTTTTCGTTGGCCCCCTGCCCAATCACCGCGCCAGCAAAGGATCTCCAGGCATACCTCGTGGAACTCCGCGCCAGTTCTTGCTTTCAGCGGCACCTACCTGGATCACGAGAACTGGCGCGCCTTTCCAGCCGGTCATCACCACAGCCCCAAGCGCCTTGGCAAAAAAAACGGGCTCCCAAGGGAGCCCGGTCAAGTTGATGCAAGAGGAGATCGATACGCGAAGACCGCGTCACAACAACAACCGCGCCGTTTCCAGCACGTTCTGCGCCACTGTTCCGATCGGCTGGCCACGATCCATGGCCAGCTTGCGGAGCAGCTTGTAGGCCTCGTCTTCATCGAGGCCCTTGAGCTTCATGAGCAGCCCCTTGGCTTGTTCCACCAGGCGCCGTTCGGAAAGTTTCTTCTGGGTGGTTTCCAGCTCCCGCTTCAAAGCCTGGTCGGCTTCGAAGCGGGCCAGGGCGACGTCGATCACCGGCTTCACCCGGGCCGGCTCCAGGCCATCCACCACGTAGGAGGCGACACCGGCCTTCATGGCGTTGCGGATGCAGACCTGGTCCCCCTCGTCGGCAAAGATCACCACCGGTCGCGGCATCTCCCGGTTCATTGCCGCCAGGTGCTCCAGGGTGTCCCGGGATGGGTTGTCCGTGCCGATCAGGATCACATCGGGCTTCACCGCCTCCACCTGGCGCGGCAGGTCGCCGGCCCCGGCGAGCACTGCCGCGACCTGGCAACCGGCCAGGGCCAGGCCGGCGCAGAGATCGGAACCGCGCCGTTGCGATTCGTCGATCACCAGCACCCGCAGGGCGGTCGGAGAGGAAGCGGAGGAATACGTCATGGCCGGGTCAGCAGGAGCTGGGCGTCGCAAGGAGAAGCAATGACGTCCGTTCAGCAATTCCCGGGCCAGGAAATCGATTCGTTGAAAATCAACGACCTAGCCGAATGATCAAGGGAATACCCAGCCGTGCTGCCCGCCGGCCGCACCACGGCAGTGCGCCAGCACCTCGCCCTGCCCTGCCATGGGCCGTCGGCGCCTTAGCGCAGGAGTGACGCGTCAGGAACGGGCTTGGGCCGGCAGCTGGCCGAGGGCGTAGTCGGCCATGGCCGCGACTACCGCCGGCGCCTCGCCCACCGGCGGGCTCAGGTCGAGGCGCAAGCCGGGATGGCGGGCGCGCAGTTGCTCAAGGAGCAGGGGGAGGTCGCGCTTGAGGTGGCCGCCCTGGGCGATGAACAGGGGCACCACGGCGATGTGGCGGACCCCCTCGGCGACCAGGCCCTCGACGCAAGGCACCAGTTCCGGCGTCATGAATTCGAGAAAGGCCAGTTCGACCCGGGTGTCGGGGGCACGGGCCAGCAGCGCTGCACGCACCTGGTGCATGGGCAGGGCCCAGTCCGGATCGCGGGCGCCGTGGGCAAAGAGGATGAGGGCTGCAGGAGCGGTCATAAGGAAAGCGAGGATAGCATTGTGGAGAGCGTTCTCGTGTTACCTGGCTAAGAACCGGATTGTCGGGAGAAGGTTCAAGGGTTCAAGGGTTCAAGAGCAGCGAGAGGACGGCGACACCAGTGTCGCAGGCCATCCCCAGCCGGTAGTCGAGGACAGCCGAACTGTCCCAGGGAAGCATCCAGGCGCTGGCGCGAATATCGGGCCGCCCCACGGCAGCAATTGCAGCGATTGCCGCAATTGGCCGATGCGCGTGGGGCAGCGCTATCAGAGCATGGGCTGGCGGCCCGTCAGGTTGATCGCACCGAGCCCCAGGAATAGCACCATGCCTCCGCTGCACCGACAGCCCCCAGGGGCAGCGCCAGGGCTAGCGTACCCCCCGCCAACCAATGGCGCCGCTCCGGCAACGTGGATGCTTTCATGGCCCCCTTTTTTCGGCTTGGCGTGGCTTCAGACGGCCAGCCAGACCACGCCCGCTTCCACCTTCACCGCAAAGCTGCCGCAGTGGCCCACGTCCGGTGCCACCGCCTGGCCGTCGTCCAGGCCGATGTTCCAGCCGTGCAGCGGGCAGGTCACCCGGGTGCCGTGGACGATGCCCTGGGACAGGGGCCCGCCCTTGTGGGGGCAGTGGTCGTGCAGGGCGAAGACCCGGTCGTCGGCGGTGCGGAACACGGCGATGGCGGGCTTGCCCTGGGGCTTGACCACCCGGCTGCCGAGGGGCGGAATCTCGTCGATTCGGCAGATGCGTTTCCACTCCGGGGCCGCCTGGCCAGTGGCCGCGGCCGGGGCGGGAATGACGGCGATCATGGCGTCGCTGCTCATGGGGCTCTCCTCAGACCTCGATGGTGGCAAATTCGTGCCGCTCGGCGCCCTGCACCCGCTCCAGCCAGGGGTCGGGCACGTCCTTGAGGGCGTCGATCAGGCGGGCGTGGAGCTGGCGGCGGCCTTCGCCGTCCTCGACGACGCGGCGCTTGACGTAGTCCAGGCCGACCCGCTGCACGTAATGGACGGTGCGCTCCAGGTAGAAGCCCTCTTCCCGGTAGAGCTGGAGGAAGGCGCCGGCGTATTCCTTGACCTCCTCGTCGCTCTTCACTTTGACCAGGAACTCGGCCACCTCGGTCTTGATGCCGCCGTTACCGGCCACATACAGCTCGTAGCCGGAATCGACGCCGATCACCCCCACGTCCTTGATGCCAGCCTCGGCGCAGTTGCGCGGGCAGCCGGAAACGGCCAGCTTGACCTTGTGCGGGCTCCACATGCCGAACAGCATGCGTTCGAGCTTGATCCCCATGTCCATCGACTTCTGGGTGCCGAAGCGGCAGTGCTCGGAGCCGACGCAGGTCTTCACGGTGCGGATCGACTTGCCGTAGGCGTGGCCCGAGACCATGCCGGCGGCGGCGAAGTCGGCCCACATTTTGGGCAGGTCGTCCTTCTTCACCCCGAGCAGGTCGATGCGCTGGCCGCCGGTGACCTTGAGGGTCGGCACGGCGTACTTTTCCGCCGCGTCGGCGATGGCGCGCAGTTCGGCCGGGGTGGTTAGCCCGCCCCACATGCGCGGCACCACCGAGTAGGTGCCGTCCTTCTGGATGTTGGCGTGGGCCCGCTCGTTGATGAAGCGGCTCTGGGGGTCGTCCTTGGCCTCGTGGGGCCAGGTGGAGATCAGGTAGTAGTTGAGGGCTGGACGGCACTTCTCGCAGCCGTCGGGAGTCTTCCACTCCAGGAAGTGGCGGACGGCGGCGCCGCTGGTCAGGTGCTGCTCGCGGATCGCTCGGCGCACCGCCTCGTGGCCATGGTCGGTGCACTGGCACATGGGCTTCTTGTCCGAGGCCGCCGGGGTGTAGGCGCCGCCGATGGTGGAAGCGATGATCTGCTCCACCAGGCCGGTGCAGGAACCGCAGGAACCCGAGGCCTTGGTGCACTTGCGCACCTCGTCCAGGGTGAACAGGCCCTGCTCCTTGATGGCCTTGACGATGGTGCCCTTGGTGATGCCGTTGCAGCCGCACACCTCGGCGTCGTCGGCCATGGCCGCGGCACTGTTCTGGCCCTGGTGGCCCACGTCGCCGGCCAGGGACTGGCCGAAGATCAGCCGGTCGCGCTGCTCGTGCACGTCGCGGCCGTCCTTGAGCAGCTGGAAGTACCAGGGGCCGTCGGCGGTGTCGCCGTACATCACGCCGCCCACCAGCTTGTTGTCCTTGAGCACCAGCTTCTTGTAGACGCCGCCGGCCGGGTCGTGCAGGACGATTTCCTCGGTGCCCTCGCCGCCCATGAAGTCGCCGGCGGAAAACAGGTCGATGCCGGTGACCTTGAGCTTGGTGGAGGTCACCGAGCCCTGGTAGCGGCCGATGCCGTGGTGGGCCAGGTGGTTGGCGCACACCTTGGCCTGCTCGAACAGGGGCGCCACCAGGCCGTAGGCGATGCCGCGGTGGCTGACGCACTCGCCCACGGCGTAAATGCGCGGGTCGAAGGTCTGCAGGGTGTCGGAAACGACGATGCCCCGGTTGCAATGGATGCCGGCGGATTCGGCCAGGGCGGTGTTGGGGCGGATGCCCACGGCCATCACCACCAGGTCGGCGGGAATCTCCAGCCCGTCCTTGAAGCGGACGGCCCGCACCCGGGTGCCGGCCGCATCGGCGACCAGGGCCTCGGTCTGGGCCTGCAGAAGAAACGTCAGGCCGCGCGCTTCCAGGGACTGCTGCAGCATGCGCCCGGCCACCTCGTCGAGCTGGCGCTCCAGCAACCAGGGGCCGATGTGCACCACGGTCACGTCCATGCCGCGCAACTTGAGGCCGTTGGCCGCCTCCAGGCCGAGCAGGCCGCCGCCGATGACCACCGCGTGGCGGTGGGTCCGGGCCGCGTTGATCATGGCATCGGTGTCAGCGATGTCCCGGTAGGCGATCACCCCGTCCAACGCGTTGCCCGGCACCGGCAGGATGAAGGGGGTGGAGCCGGTGGCCAGCAGCAGCCGGTCGTAGGGGACGGTGGTGCCGTCCTCGGCGATCACGAGGCGCCTGGCCCGGTCGATCTGCACCACCTTCTTGTTCACGTGCAGGGCGATGCCGTTGTCGGCGTACCAGGCCAGGTCGTTGAGGACGATCTCGTCGAGCGTCATCTCCCCGGCCAGCACCGGCGAGAGCAGGATGCGGTTGTAGTTGGGGTGGGGCTCGGCGCCAAACACGGTGATGTCGTAGTGGTCCGGGGCGATCTTGAGCAGCTCTTCCAGGGTGCGGCAACCGGCCATGCCGTTGCCAACCATGACCAGGCGGGGCTTGTGCACGGGGAAGTGCGATGCGAAACGGGACGAGGCGGCGGAAGCGGGAACTGCGGCGGACGACGGGGCGGGCGCGTTCATGGCGGCGACTCCTGGTGCGGCCCCGCAAGGGGGCGGTTGAAACCGAAAAATCCGTTTCAGCACATGACATCGGTGTCACGTCGGGGACGTCGCGGTCGCCGTTGATCGCGAGTGGGCTGCTACTGGCTATTTAGCAAACCCCGTACCAGAATACACCCATATGTTTTTAAAGGGTTTTTGTATAAAACCAGCACAACGGCCGATGCCCGTGCACCAAGAAAACGCCCGACACCAACGCTAGCACCGGGGCAACGCACCAGAGCAGTGCCACTGTTTTTACCCCATGAGAACGACAAGGGCCGGGATCAGCGCGATAAACGGACGAGCGCTTGATACGCCAATGGACTAAAACAAGCAGACAGGGACCATTACCGAATGAACGCCCCGCCTGATCAGCCGCCCCCGCTCTCTGCCCCCGTCCCCCCAACGGACGGGGCGACGTGCCATTTGCACAACGGAGAACACCCGAGCCATACCCTATGGGGGATGGGAGGGGTGTTATTGGTCGCAGCCGTTGGTCTGGCGCTGTACACCCTGATCTCGTTGCGCATGGAAACCATGGAAGCCGGCAGAAAAACGGCCGAAGTGGTCAACCTGGCCTTGAGCGAACAGATCGAGCTGACCCTTGAGGCGGTGGATCTGGCCCTGAAGGGGGCCAAGGACAACCTGGCCCGCCAGGGGCTGGCCAGCTACCGCCAGGATCCCGAGCGCCTGGAAGACATGCTGCGCGACCACCGCATCGGGGTGCCGAGCATCAGCGCGCTATACGTGACCGACGATCGGGGCGACATGCAGGCCTATTCCGGCTTTGCCCAGGCACGCCAGATCAATATCAGCGATCGGGATTACTTTCTCGCCCAGGCCATGCGCCGCGATACCGGGCTGTACATCTCGACGGCCCACATCGGCCGCATCAGCCAGCGCTGGCAGATCGCCCTGAGCCGGCGTATGGAAAGCAGCAACGGCAAGTTTCTCGGCGTCGTCGTCGCCTCCATCGACATCAACTACTTCGAAAGCTTTTTCAACGCGGTGCTTCCCCTCAAAGGTAGCACCGCCATCCTGCTGCGCCGCGATGGGCATCTGTTGGTGCGGGCGCCCCGGGTGGAGGCCGCCTTCGACCGGGATTTTCGCAGCAGCGAACTGTTTACCCAGATCGACCAGCAGGAATACCAGGGCACCTACGAGGCCACCAGTTCCATCGACCATCGCCAACGGCTGGTGAGCTTCCGCGCCGGACAGCGTTTCCCCATCATCAGCACCGTTTCACTGGACAAGCATGAACTGCTGAGTCCCTGGCGGCTCAACGCCTGGCGTATCGGACTGGCCGCCGCCGTAAGCATCGGCCTGATTGGTGGTCTGCTCTCGGTGATCAATCGCCAACTGCTGCAGATGGAACGGCAGGCCGCGGCACTGGCCGCCAGCGAGGAACGCTTTCACCACCTGGTCGAGCATGGCGCCGACATCCTCCTGGTGCTCGACGAGACAGGAAAGATCATCGAGGCCAACCAGCAGGCTTGCATCGGCCTGGGTTATACCCGTGAGGCTCTGCTGGCGACCAATATGGACCAGATCGAAATCTCGGTGAGCAGCGCCGCACCGGAGCCCCTGGCGCCGGAGGGGCGACCGCCCGCGATTTCGACCACGGAGGCCCATTACCGCCGTGCCGGTGGCGAGGAGTTCCCGGTCGAAGTGCGCACCAGCACCGTCCACTTGCGCGGCCGTCCCCTGCTGCTCATCCAAGCCCGCGACATCTCGGAGCGCAAGGCCCTGCAGGAATTGCTGGAGCGTGCCGCCAAGTACGACAACCTGACCGGGCTGCCGACCCGCCCGGTGTTCATCGACCGGGCTGAGCAGGCGCTAGTGGTGGCGGGACGCATGCACCGCATGGTCGGTATCCTGTTCATCGACCTGGACCGTTTCAAGGCGGTCAACGATCAGCTAGGCCACGCCGCAGGCGACACCGTGCTCAAGGAGGCGGCGGTGCGTCTCACCGACTGTCTGCGGCAGATGGATACGGTATGCCGCTTCGGGGGCGACGAATTCGTGGTGCTGCTGCCCGAGGTGGAAAGCGAAGAGGACGTCCGGATAGTGGCGGAGAAGATCCTGATTGCCTTCGAAAAGCCCTTCGAACTGGGCGTTGCCGCCATGAGCGTGACCGCCAGCATCGGCATTGCCCTCTTCCCCAACCATGGCCGCGATGTCGAGGAACTGCTCTGCCACGCCGACGCCGCCATGTACCAGGCCAAGCAGGCCGGCCGCGACGAACTGCGCACCTACCACGAGCCGCCTGACGATGTGCCAGGCGGCGGAGCGGTCTGATTAGCGGGTTACAACTGGCCGACTGGCAGCCCTTCCACCGCAACGATGGCCTTGGCCTGATTGAAGTCCTCGGCGTAGCCGCTGGCGTAGAGGCAGCATGCCAACTGGTGCAGGATCGGCAAAGGCAGCGGGCCATGCCCGTCGAGGGTCTTGCGGATCCATTGTGCCGTGGTCTTGGCATCCGCCGCCTCGGGCAGTTGGGGCAGTGACTTGAGGCTTTCGTGCTCGGCCTCGAACAGGATGTCGCTCATCCCCTCGTGCAGATACTCGATACGCGGTCGGCGCTTCGGATTGGCGAACGGCTCGCCTTCGGTGGCGCGCAACAGTAGGGCACGGCTCTCGAACGCCAGAATCACCTCGCGCATCATATCCATGTAGGGCGGGTGAGTGGCCGCCACCAGGAGCACTCCGGCGCCACGGAAGGGATCGAGCATCTTCACCAGGCTGTGGGCGCTATTGCGCACACCGAGCCGGCCCCGGGCCGACAGCAGATTGGCCAGGCCCGGTGAAAACAGCGCCACCGGCGCAAAGGCCAGATGGCGCTCATCGAGGGCCTGCTGGGCTTGCACCAGGGACGTGGAGGGCATGATGCCCAGTTCACGGAAGACGTGCCCCGTGGTCACCCGGGAATAGCCTTCAAGGACACCGTGAACCAGCACCGGCACGCCGAAGCGGGTCAGCAGCAGGGCCAGCAGGGGCGTCAGGTTGGCCCCTTTGCGGGCGCCGTTGTAGCTGGGAATGACCACCGGACGGATACGCCCGGCCGGGGCATGCAGCGCCGGCAGGCGCTCATGGACCGCCCCGAGAAAGCCAGTCATTTCCTCGCTGGACTCGCCTTTCATGCGCAGTGCGATGAGGATCGCCCCCAACTCCAGGTCGGGTACGCCGCCATCGAGCATGGCGCCGTAGAGCTGGCGGGCTTCTTCACGGGTCAGATCCTTGGAGCCTTCGGCACCCCGACCGATTTCCTTGATGAACTGCGCGAAATTCATGGCGTCTCCTTGTTGTCGTTTTGCTTCAGGCCGCCTGGCCGACAGCGGGTGCCTGAGCGGCCCCGTGCAGGCGACGCAGATCGGGCACGCAACCGCCGCAGTAGCCTCCGCATTTTAGCCGTTCCTGCACCATGGCCACGCTTTCGCCGGCGGCAAATGCCGCGACCAGGGTCTGGCGGTCCACATCGGCGCACTTGCAGACGATTTCCCGGGGGGGGCCCAGGTCGGCCGGCGGTGTGGCGATGGGCGCCAGGGCGAAGCGCAGTTTGGCCGCATCCAACCCCGCCCCCGCCAGGGTTTCCGGCAGCCAGGCACTAGCCAGGGTTTCTCCGGCCAAGCGGATCGCCGTCAATTCGCCATTGTCGAGGGCAGCTCGCTTGGCCACGCCCCGGGCCGGGTCCGCGTAGGACAGCCCTCCCGGACGCTCGAGGCCGAAGGCCTGATCAAGCTCGGCCAGCATTTCGGGCGACGCAGCCGCCTCTGCAGCGGCGCGCAGGATGACTACCGGCCGCTTGCCGCCATGGAAGGACACCGCGGCGTAGGAGAAACGGCCGAGCCATTGACGCGCCTGGGCCAGCGCGGCGGCGGCCGTGGCATCGCTGACCCGCTGGATCACCGCCAGCTGCCAGGGCAAGGCCGCGGCCTCGATGCGCACCGCAGCGTGCTTGAGTTCCGGTTGGCCGGAAATGGGATCGACGCTGGCTGGCGTCAGGACGTTGGCCCCGGCGCTGGACATGAAGCGCTCGCCCCAATGCATGGGCAGCCAGGCGCTCCCTGGGCGCATGCCGGCATCGCCCTTGACCCGCACGATGATGCTGCCCCGACCGTTGGCGACCCGGGCCAATCCCCCTTCGTCAAGACCGATCTGACGCAGGTCGGCGGGATGTAGGCGCAGCAGGGCTTCTGCTTCCTGGTTGAAGAGGCGCGGTACCGTACCGGTGCGGGTCATACCGTGCCACTGGTCGCGCATGCGGCCGGATAGCAAGGCAAAGGGAAAGGCGGTATCGGTTCGATCCGCCGTGCCTTGGTGGCGGCAAGGCACGAAGCGGGCTCGCCCGGAGGGCGTCTCGAACCGCCCATCGGTATAGAGCCTTGCCGTGCCGCCGCTGGCGCCGACGCGGTAAGGCCATTGCTGGGGGCCTTGCCGCTCCAGGGTGGCGTAACTGAGGCCGCCAATATCGAGATCGCGCCCCTCGGTACTACGGCGGTGTTCGTCGAAGATGGCTTCCGGGTCCGGGTAGTCAAACAGGGCATCGGCTGCCAGCAGGCCCAGTTCACGCCCGAGACGCCGAGCGAAATCGCAGGCGATGGCCCAATCGGCGCGGGCCTCGCCGGCCGGCGGTACGGCAGCACGGACCCGGCTGATGCGGCGCTCCGAATTGGTCACTGTTCCTTCTTTCTCCCCCCAGGTCGAAGCGGGCAGGATCACGTCCGCGTAACGCAGCGTCTCGGCGTCGGCAAAGGCCTCCTGGACCACCACCAATTCAGCCGCAGCCAGGGCCTGGCGCACCTCGGCCTGGTGCGGCAGGGATTGGGCCGGGTTAGTGCAGGCGATCCACACCGCCTTCACGTGACCCCTCTTCAAGCCGGCGAACAGGTCGATGGCCTTCAGCCCTGGCCGGGGTGACAGCCAGGGAACACCCCAGAACCTGGCGATTTCGGCCCGATGGTCCGGGTTGGCCACCTCACGGTGGCCGGGCAGCAGGTGGGCCATCCCCCCCACTTCGCGCCCGCCCATGGCGTTGGGCTGCCCGGTAAGGGAAAAGGGACCGGCACCGGCCCGACCGATCTGGCCGGTGGCCAGGTGCAAGTGGATCAGGGCGACATTGTTGTGACTGCCGTGGGTCGACTGGTTGAGGCCCTGGCAATACAGGGAGAGAGCGGCGCCGGCCTGGGCGAACCAGCGGGCAGCGGTGACGATGTCGGCGGTGGGCACACCGGTGAGGACGGCGGCAGTATCCGGGGCATACTCGCGCACGATCTTGCGCAGGGCGTCGAAGCCTTCGGTGTGGGATTCGATATAGGCCTCATCCAACAATCCTTCCGCGATCATCACGTGCAGCATGCCGTGGTAGAGGGCGATGTCGGTGCCGGGCTTGAGGGCCAGGTGCAGGTCGGCCTGGGCAGCGGTTTCGCTGCGCCGCGGGTCGGCGACGATGACCTTGAGCTTGGGATTGGCCGCCCGGGCATCCTCGATGCGCCGATAGAGGATCGGGTGGGCCACCGCCGGATTGGCACCGGCAATGAACAGACAGTCGGCCAGCGCCATGTCCTCGTAGCTGCAGGGGGGGGCATCTACCCCCAGGGTGAGCTTGTAGCCGGCCGCGGCCGAAGACATGCACAGGCGCGAGTTGGTATCGACGTTGTTGGTGGTGATCAGGGCCTTGGCCAGCTTGTTGAAGACGTAGTAGTCCTCGGTGAGCAATTGCCCGGACAGGTAGAAAGCCACGCTGTCCGGACCATGGGCCCGGACGATCTCGGCGAAGCGCTGCGCGGTATGGTCGAGGGCCTCATCCCACAGCACCCGGCGAGGTGCTCCCCGTCTTCCGTCCTGAGCACGGGATCGCAGTTGCGGGTGCAGCAGCCTGCTCTCGGGACGGGCCGACAAATGCAGGCTGGCGCCCTTGGTACACAAGCGGCCGAAGTTGGCGGGATGGTCCGGATCGCCCCGCACACCGGTAATGCGTTCCTGGTCATGCGCGATCAGAACACCACAGCCGACGCCGCAGTAGCAACAGGTAGATCGGGTTTCATGGGTCATGGCAGTCTCCTGCATCGGCATTGCAACAGCCGTGCCATGCCATAAAACCTGGGAGTGGGCCGGATTGTGCAAAAAAAACGCCCCGGCCAAGGGCACGGGGCGCTTCATGGTGGTGCAATCCACCCAGACTTGTACGGGACTTACTTGATCCGCTGCAAATGAGGGCGACCCGGCTTGGCCGGTGGGTTAGCCGGCGGCTCGGGCTCGACATCCTGAGCCACCGCCGGCGCGTCCTGACCCTGACCGGCGTTCTGGTCATCCAGCTCGTCGACTTCAAAGGCCATGCCGGCACCGTTTTCCCGAGCGTAGATCGCCGCCACGCACTCCACGGCGACAGAGATATCCCGGGCTTGACCACCGAAGCGTGCCTGGAAGGTCACCAGATCGTTGCCCATCTGCAGACGGTTGGTGGCGTCCGGGCTGATGTTCAGGACGATCTGCCCGTCGCGCACAAATTCCATCGGCACCCGGCTGCGACGGTCCACTGCCACAGCCAGATAGGGCGTAAAGCCGTTGTCGCAGCACCACTCGTAGAGGGCACGCAACAGGTAAGGCTTGGTGGACGGCAGAGGTTCCCCCTGCTCGTCGTCGTACTGATCGTCTTGCATGTCTGTCTCCTGTGGTACGGAGAAATCTCGCCCCGTACCGGAGGCCGGTCGAGCCAGCCTTACTTGCGCATCACCTTTTCCGGCGGCGTCAGGGCATCGATGAAGCCCTGGCGGCTGAAGATGCGCTCGGCGTACTTCATCAGCGGCGCCGCCGTCTTGCCCAACTCGATGCCGTAGTGGTCAAGACGCCACAGCAGGGGGGCGATCGCCACGTCAAGCATGGAAAACTCGTCGCCGAGCATGTGCTTCTGCTTGGTGAACATGGGGGCCAGTTCGGTCAGACGGTTACGGATCTCGTTCCGGGCCTTGTCCTTCTCCGCGGCCTTGGCGTTGCTCTTTTCCAGCACTTCCATGTGCACGAAGATCTCGCGCTCCATGCCGGACAGCAGTTGGCGCGAGCGGGCACGCTGGATCGGGTCGGCCGGCATCAGCTGCGGGTGCGGAAAGCGCTCGTCGATGTACTCGTTGATGATGTTCGGCTCGTAGAGGATGAGATCCCGTTCAACGAGCACCGGAACGCGGCCGTAGGGGTTGATGACGGCGATGTCTTCCGGCTTGTTGAAAAGGTCCACGTCGATGACCTGGAAGTCCATGCCTTTTTCGTACAGCACAATCCGGCAACGGTGGCTGAAGGGGCAAGTGGTTCCCGAATAAAGGTTCATCATGTTTCAAGCCCTCACTTTTCTTGGGCCGATCCGTCACTGACACGAACCGGCGATCAACAAACGACTGGATGGGCAGCTATCAGCGCTCCCCCCCATCAAAACGGAAACGGCACCGACGGTTTGGCGATCTGAAGATCACCGTTACCGCCGATGCCGAAGACCAGGGAGAAACTGCTTCCCTGGCTGTGCCTTTTACAGCTTAGTGCACGTCTTTCCAGTACTCACGCTTAAGGGCGTAGGCCGCAACGAACAGTACGGCCAGGAAGGCCAGCACGCCGAGACCGAGCTGCTTGCGGAATTGAGCCTGGGGCTCACCCATCCACACCAGGAAACCGACCAGGTCGGCAACCTGCTTGTCGTAATCGGCCGCAGCCAGCTTACCCGGTACAGCCAGTTCGAGCTTGTGCTCGGCGTTCAGCACCTGGGTACCTTGCAGTTCGTAGAGGATGTGCGGCATGCCGACGTTCTCGAACACCACGTTGTTCCAGCCGGTGGGACGGTTCTCATCCCGGTAGAAAGAACGCAGGTAGGTGTACAGCCAGTCGGCACCGGAACCATGCTCAGAAGCGCGGGCCCGTGCAATCACGGACAGATCCGGCGGAGTTGCGCCAAACCACTTCTTGGCTTCGTCCGGACGGATACCGACACGCATCGGCTCACCGATCTTCTCGGCGGTGAACATCAGGTTGTCCTTGATCTGCTCTTCGGTCAGACCGAGTTCGGTCAGACGGTTGTAGCGGACGTAGGACGCACCATGGCAGTTCAGGCAGTAGTTCACGAACAGCTTGGCACCGTTTTGCAGCGCCGCCTTGTCTCCCTGAACATCGGGAGCCTTGTCGAGATGGACTTCCCCGCCGCTAGCAAAAGCGAGAAGGGGAACGAATAGCAATGCAGTAAGAAGTTTTTTCATGGTGTGCATCCCGGTTACTTCGTCACACGGTCCGGTTCGGGGCTGTACTTGTCGATCTTCGACCACCAGGGCATGGTGAGGAAGAACAGGAAGTAGTACAGGCTGAGGATCTGAGCGACAGGAGCGCCCGGGATCACGCCGAAGAACGCGTAGGACGGCGGCTGGGTACCGAGGAAGCCAAGAATGCCGAAGGCGATCACGAAAATCGTCAGCAGAGTCTTGAAGATCGGGCCACGGTAACGGATCGATTTGACCGGGCTGCGATCAAGCCAGGGCAGGAAGGCCAGGATGACCACACCGGCGCCCATGGCAACCACCCCCCAGAACTTGGCGTCAAGACCAAGGATCGGCCACACCATCGCACGCAGCAGGGAGTAGAACGGGGTGAAGTACCACACCGGCGCAATGTGCGGCGGGGTCTTCAGGGGGTCAGCCGGGATGAAGTTGTTGAACTCCAGGAAGTAGCCGCCGCCTTCGGGAGCGAAGAACACCACGCAGGAGAAGACCATCAGGAACACCACAACGCCGACGATGTCCTTCACCGTGTAGTACGGGTGGAAGGGAATGCCGTCGAGAGGAATGCCGTTGGCGTCCTTGTGCTTCTTGATCTCCACGCCGTCCGGGTTGTTCGAACCGACTTCGTGCAGGGCCAGGATATGAGCAGCCACCAGGCCGATCAACACCAGGGGCACGGCGATCACGTGGAAGGAGAAGAAGCGGTTCAGGGTCGCGTCGCCCACCACGAAGTCACCGCGAATCCACACGGACAGCGGTTCACCGATCAGCGGAATGGCGGAGAACAGGTTCACGATCACCTGGGCGCCCCAGAAGGACATCTGGCCCCAGGGCAGCAGATACCCCATGAAGGCCTCAGCCATCAGGCACAGGAAGATCAGCACACCGAACACCCAGATCAGTTCGCGGGGCTGCCGGTAGGAACCGTAAAGCAGGCCGCGGAACATGTGCAGGTAGACGACGATGAAGAACGCCGACGCACCGGTGGAGTGCATGTAGCGGATCAACCAGCCCCAGGGCACATCGCGCATGATGTACTCGACCGAGGCGAACGCCACGGGAATGCCGTTGGCGTTGATCGAGGCATCCGGCTTGTAGTGCATCACTAGGAAGATGCCGGTAACGATCTGGATCACCAGCACCAGCAGGGCTAGGGAGCCAAAGAAATACCAGAAGTTGAAGTTCTTCGGAGCGTAGTACTCGGACAGGTGGCCCTTCCACATGGCAGTTGCCGGGAAGCGCGCATCGACCCACTCCAGGACATTCCCAGCCAGGGAGCCGTCCGATTTGTATTTTTCGAAGTTGGTATTGGCACCCATGACTTATGCCCCCTTCTCGTCTTTGCCGATAATCAGGCGAGTGTCAGACAGATACATGTGCGGCGGAATCACCAGGTTATCCGGCGCCGGCTTGTTCTTGAAAACGCGGCCAGCCAGGTCGAAGGTGGAACCGTGACACGGGCAGAGGAACCCCCCCAGCCAATCAGCCCCCATGCCTTCTTCGGCACCGTGCTTGAACTTGGAGGATGGCGAGCAGCCGAGGTGCGTACAGATGCCGACAGCGACGAGGAGCTCGGGCTTGATCGAACGGGTTTCGTTCTTGCAATACTCGGGCTGTTGAACCTTGTCGGACTTGGGATCGCTCACAGCCTCGTCCAGCTTCGGCAGGGTCTCGAGCATGTCCTTGGTGCGATTGATGATCCACACCGGCTTACCCCGCCACTCCACAGTCATCATCTGGCCTGGCTCAAGCTTGCTGATGTCCACCTCGACAGGCGCGCCGGCAGCTTTCGCCCGTTCGGAGGGCAGCATGCTGGAGACGAACGGCACGAGCGCCGTCAACGCCCCCACACCGCCCACGGCCGCGGTGGTGACGACTAGCCGCCGCCTTCCGCAGTCCACTTTCTGCTCGTTGCTCATAACGCTGGTCCCTAAATGGAAATGAAAGACTCAAAACCCTGGGATTATAAAGGATTCCACACACCGCATGAAAGCACCCTCCGCGGTACGTAATTTGATGCTGTTTGTGGGGTATCAAGGATAGAGGAGATCGTCAGCCGTGCTGACGCGTTGCAGCCCTTGTTACGCCCGCACAGGCGCACAGAGAGAGGGGGGGATTCTGACTTTGGGATTCTCGGTTTATCAGAGCGCGTCTGGAATCAGCGCGTTGAGCGTGCTTGATCAGACAGGGCCGCTGCTGTTCCGTGAGCCAGGGGGCCGCTCGCCCACTTGATCTGCGGTGTGGGGCAACTGGTTAGGGAGGAAGCCTTGGCGCGTGCTTCTGCCGGGAGTCGTAAGTCTTGAGTGCACGACGTTAGCCTGTGTTTATGCAAGCGTGTCCCCGGCGCAGGGGGTTCCCGACCGGGGTGCGGGACTAGGGAGAGGATTTCTCTCGTGGGGTCTGGGGATTGGGGGGGGATGAAAGTAAAAAACCCCTGTTAGCGGTTGCTAACAGGGGTTTTTATGGGGAGCCTGGCGGTGACCTACTTTCGCGAGCGGAAGCTCACTATCATTGGCGCGATCTCGTTTCACGGTCCTGTTCGGGATGGGAAGGGGTGGGTCCAAGATGCTATGGCCGCCAAGCGAAGCTTGGGGCGACTGTGGATGCAGTCGGCCGATATACGGGAGTAGGTTGGTTGTTGTGATTGCGTGCTGGTATGCCGCTGTGAATCTTAGGGTTATAGGATCAAGCCTCACGGGCAATTAGTACTGGTTAGCTTAACGCATTACTGCGCTTCCACACCCAGCCTATCAACGTCCTGGTCTTGAACGACCCTTGAGGGAGATCGAGTCTCCAGGGAAGTCTCATCTTGAGGCGAGTTTCCCGCTTAGATGCTTTCAGCGGTTATCTCTTCCATTCTTAGCTACCCGGCGATGCGACTGGCGTCACAACCGGTACACCAGAGGAATGTCCACTCCGGTCCTCTCGTACTAGGAGCAGGCCCTCTCAAACTTCCAGCGCCCACGGCAGATAGGGACCAAACTGTCTCACGACGTTTTAAACCCAGCTCACGTACCTCTTTAAATGGCGAACAGCCATACCCTTGGGACCGGCTACAGCCCCAGGATGAGATGAGCCGACATCGAGGTGCCAAACACCGCCGTCGATATGAACTCTTGGGCGGTATCAGCCTGTTATCCCCAGAGTACCTTTTATCCGTTGAGCGATGGCCCTTCCATACAGAACCACCGGATCACTATGACCTGCTTTCGCACCTGCTCGACTTGTGGGTCTCGCAGTCAAGCACGCTTTTGCCATTGCACTTTGCGAACGATTTCCGACCGTTCTAAGCGTACCTTCGTACTCCTCCGTTACCCTTTAGGAGGAGACCGCCCCAGTCAAACTGCCCACCATGCACTGTCCCCGACCCCGATTCAGGGGCCTAGGTTAGAACCGCAAACAAACCAGGGTGGTATTTCAAGGACGGCTCCACCAGAACTAGCGTCCTGGTTTCATAGCCTCCCACCTATCCTACACAGATCGGTTCACAGTCCAATGCAAAGCTACAGTAAAGGTTCATGGGGTCTTTCCGTCTAGCCGCGGGGAGATTGCATCTTCACAAACATTTCAATTTCGCTGAGTCTCAGCAGGAGACAGTGTGGCCATCGTTACGCCATTCGTGCAGGTCGGAACTTACCCGACAAGGAATTTCGCTACCTTAGGACCGTTATAGTTACGGCCGCCGTTTACCGGGGCTTCGATCAAGAGCTTGCACCCCATCACTTAACCTTCCGGCACCGGGCAGGCGTCACACCCTATACGTCCACTTTCGTGTTTGCAGAGTGCTGTGTTTTTATTAAACAGTCGCAGCCACCATTTCACTGCAACCTCTTACGGCTTCGCCCGCGAGGGACTACACCTTATTGAGGCGCACCTTCTCCCGAAGTTACGGTGCAAATTTGCCGAGTTCCTTCTGCTGAGTTCTCTCAAGCGCCTTAGAATTTTCATCCTGCCCACCTGTGTCGGTTTGCGGTACGGTCCCGCTGTAACTGAAGCTTAGAGGCTTTTCTTGGAAGCTGGGTATCAACCACTTCGTCTGCAAGCAGACTCGTCATCACGCCTCAGGATTGACCCTCCGGATTTGCCTAGAGGATCTCCCTACACGCTTAAACCACCTATTCCAACAGATGGCTGGCCTAACCTTCTCCGTCCCCCCATCGCATTACAGCGAGGTACAGGAATATTGACCTGTTTCCCATCGACTACGCTTTTCAGCCTCGCCTTAGGGGCCGACTCACCCTACGCCGATGAACGTTGCGTAGGAAACCTTGGGCTTTCGGCGAGCGGGCTTTTCACCCGCTTTATCGCTACTCATGTCAGCATTCGCACTTCTGATACCTCCAGCATCCCTTACGAGACACCTTCGCAGGCTTACAGAACGCTCCCCTACCATGTCACAAGGACATCCGCAGCTTCGGTTATATGCTTGAGCCCCGTTACATCTTCCGCGCAGGACGACTCGACCAGTGAGCTATTACGCTTTCTTTAAAGGATGGCTGCTTCTAAGCCAACCTCCTGGCTGTCTATGCCTTCCCACTTCGTTTCCCACTTAGCATATCATTTGGGACCTTAGCTGGCGGTCTGGGTTGTTTCCCTCTTGACACCGGACGTTAGCACCCGATGTCTGTCTCCCAAGCTGGCACTTCTCGGTATTCGGAGTTTGCTATCGCGGGGTAGATCGCAATGACCCCCCCAACGATTACAGTGCTCTACCCCCGAGAGTGATACTTGAGGCACTACCTAAATAGTTTTCGGGGAGAACCAGCTATTTCCAGGTTTGTTTAGCCTTTCACCCCTATCCACAGCTCATCCCCTAACTTTTCAACGTTAGTGGGTTCGGACCTCCAGTGCGTGTTACCGCACCTTCATCCTGGCCATGGATAGATCACCTGGTTTCGGGTCTACGCCCAGCAACTAAGACGCCCTATTCGGACTCGGTTTCCCTACGCCTCCCCTATTCGGTTAAGCTCGCTACTGAACGTAAGTCGCTGACCCATTATACAAAAGGTACGCAGTCACCCCACGAGGGGGCTCCCACTGTTTGTATGCATGCGGTTTCAGGATCTATTTCACTCCCCTCCCGGGGTTCTTTTCGCCTTTCCCTCACGGTACTGGTTCACTATCGGTCGATCACGAGTATTTAGCCTTGGAGGATGGTCCCCCCATCTTCAGACAGGATTTCACGTGTCCCGCCCTACTTGTCGCACGCTTAGTTCCACACCCAGGTTTTCGAATACGGGGCTATCACCCTCTGTGGCCGGACTTTCCATTCCGTTTTTCTAACGTAGATGCTATATCGTGCAGGCTGGTCCCATTTCGCTCGCCACTACTTTGGGAATCTCGGTTGATTTCTTTTCCTCCGGCTACTTAGATGTTTCAGTTCGCCGGGTTCGCTTCCACAGACCTATGTATTCAGTCTGGGATACTCCTTGCGGAGTGGGTTTCCCCATTCGGACATCTCCGGATCAAAGCTTCATTGCCAGCTCCCCGGAGCTTTTCGCAGGCTTGCACGTCCTTCATCGCCTGTGATCGCCAAGGCATCCACCACATGCACTTAGTCGCTTGATCCTATAACGCTAAGATCTCTTACGAGACGCGTCACAGGAAGCATACTCAGCTTGTGACGTACCGGGCTGACTTGCCGGTACGCACGATGCAATCACAACCGTATCTCTGGTCTTGGTTGTCGGCAACCAGAGATACAACCTACTTCCGTATTGTTAAAGAGCACAGTCTGGTTAAAACCAGAAACAGCAACCGGCAATTGCTTACCATTTGTTGTTTCGGATTTCATCCTGAACAGCCGATCAGACACGCGAGTGCGTGGTGGAGGATGACGGGATCGAACCGACGACCCCCTGCTTGCAAAGCAGGTGCTCTCCCAGCTGAGCTAATCCCCCATCTTGATAAGCCAACGATGAACAGGTTCAAACGTTGGTGGGTCTGGTTGGAATCGAACCAACGACCCCCGCCTTATCAAGACGGTGCTCTAACCGACTGAGCTACAGACCCTCCGTCTGTGCAGCTAACTTGAACAACCGATAGGCTGTAGGTACTTGACCAAGCAGTATTTACTCTAGAAAGGAGGTGATCCAGCCGCAGGTTCCCCTACGGCTACCTTGTTACGACTTCACCCCAGTCACGAACCCCGCCGTGGTAAGCGCCCTCCTTGCGGTTAGGCTACCTACTTCTGGCGGAACCCGCTCCCATGGTGTGACGGGCGGTGTGTACAAGACCCGGGAACGTATTCACCGCGGCATGCTGATCCGCGATTACTAGCGATTCCGACTTCACGCAGTCGAGTTGCAGACTGCGATCCGGACTACGATCGGCTTTCTGGGATTAGCTCCCCCTCGCGGGTTGGCAACCCTCTGGACCGACCATTGTATGACGTGTGAAGCCCTACCCATAAGGGCCATGAGGACTTGACGTCATCCCCACCTTCCTCCGGTTTGTCACCGGCAGTCTCATTAGAGTGCCCAACTGAATGATGGCAACTAATGACAAGGGTTGCGCTCGTTGCGGGACTTAACCCAACATCTCACGACACGAGCTGACGACAGCCATGCAGCACCTGTGTCCAGGCTCCCTTTCGGGCACCAAGCCATCTCTGGCAAGTTCCTGGCATGTCAAGGGTAGGTAAGGTTTTTCGCGTTGCATCGAATTAATCCACATCATCCACCGCTTGTGCGGGTCCCCGTCAATTCCTTTGAGTTTTAACCTTGCGGCCGTACTCCCCAGGCGGTCAACTTCACGCGTTAGCTACGCTACTAATGGGTTTAACCCCACCAACAGCTAGTTGACATCGTTTAGGGCGTGGACTACCAGGGTATCTAATCCTGTTTGCTCCCCACGCTTTCGTGCATGAGCGTCAGTACTGGCCCAGGGGGCTGCCTTCGCCATCGGTGTTCCTCCACATCTCTACGCATTTCACTGCTACACGTGGAATTCCACCCCCCTCTGCCGTACTCTAGCCGTGCAGTCACAAACGCAGTTCCCAGGTTGAGCCCGGGGATTTCACGTCTGTCTTACACAACCGCCTGCGCACGCTTTACGCCCAGTAATTCCGAATAACGCTCGCACCCTACGTATTACCGCGGCTGCTGGCACGTAGTTAGCCGGTGCTTCTTATTCCGGTACCGTCATCCACATCCTGTATTAGAGAATGCGATTTCGTCCCGGCCGAAAGAGCTTTACAACCCGAAGGCCTTCTTCACTCACGCGGCATGGCTGGATCAGGCTTTCGCCCATTGTCCAAAATTCCCCACTGCTGCCTCCCGTAGGAGTCTGGGCCGTGTCTCAGTCCCAGTGTGGCGGATCATCCTCTCAGACCCGCTACGGATCGTTGCCTTGGTGAGCCTTTACCTCACCAACTAGCTAATCCGACATCGGCCGCTCTTCTAGCGCAAGGCCCGAAGGTCCCCTGCTTTCCTCCTCGGAGAATATGCGGTATTAGCGTAACTTTCGCTACGTTATCCCCCACTAAAAGGCACGTTCCGATGCATTACTCACCCGTTCGCCACTCGCCATCAACCTAGCAAGCTAGGTCATGCTGCCGTTCGACTTGCATGTGTAAGGCATGCCGCCAGCGTTCATTCTGAGCCAGGATCAAACTCTTCAGTTCAATCTCTCGCTGGCTTGACAAGAATTGGTAATTCGAAAACTACCTATCTATGTGCAAGCGCCTTACTAACTTTAACCAACCGAAGTCGGTCTCCACTTAGCCAAGCACCTACACCTATCGGCTGTTCAATTTTTAAAGATCAATTGGTTGCGGGGGTAGGATTTGAACCTACGACCTTCGGGTTATGAGCCCGACGAGCTGCCAGACTGCTCCACCCCGCGCCCGCTGCAACGTTGTTTTGAATCGTCGTTGCATCGATCAGAGAAGCGAAATATTAAACACTTCTCAGAAGTTCGTCAACCCCCTGTTGTTTTTTTATTTCGCCGCCGTTGCTGCTGTGTGGCATCGAAACGACAAGGCGTTGCGAAGAGGGGCGAACTATACGCTAGGCGCTTAGCCATTGCAACACCCCTTGCCATTGCTCGATATCTTTTTTGTTCTTGGCCCGGGGGGGATCGAACAGTGACGCCCCTGCTGCTGCAACATTGACGTAGTTCTGGGTATTGCGCAGGTAGGCCAACAGCGGGAGATCGAAGTGCTTAAGAAATTCTTCCAGCATGGCGGCCGCCTTGGTACGAGGATCGACACGCATCGCCACGATCCCCACCACACCACGCCGGCCACGCAGGTCCGAGCGGAGCGAGTTGAGAAAATCCTCCGTTGCCGCCATGTCGAATACTGAAGGCACGACAGGAACGATGACCTTATCGACGCTGCGCAGGTAATCGCTAAGTTTGTAGCCCTGCAGTCCGGCTGGCGCATCGAGGATCACCCAGTCCTGACCAGAGGGAGGCGAGAAGCCCAATTGGTTGCCAGCGAACACACCGTTGATGGGCGGATGCGCCCCATCGCGAAAGGCCAGCCAGCGCAGGGATGACTGCTGTCGATCCAGATCGCAGAGCGTCACCTTGTTGCCTTCGTTGGCGAAATGCCCCGCCAGATTGGTGGCAAGCGTCGTTTTGCCTGCCCCGCCCTTCGGGTTGGCCACCATCACTGCACGCATCCTCAATCCCCTTTGCAAACGATGAAGGGCGCTGGGCGCCCTGCTTAGATTTTCTCGGTTTCCCCCTGGCGCGGCTGCCATACCAGGAGCCTACGCTCCACTTGGCTGACCAGCCCGTCAAGGATCAAGGCAAATGTCGTTAGCACAAGAATACCGGCAAACACGGTGTTGATGTCGAACGTTCCCTCGGCCTGCAGGATCAGGTAGCCCACGCCTTTGGCCGACCCCAGGTATTCCCCTACTACCGCACCGACAAACGCCATACCCACCGAGGTGTGCAAGCTGGAGAAAACCCAGCTCATCGCCGAAGGTAGGTACACATGGCGCAGCAACTGGGCTCGGCTCGCCCCCAGCATTCTCGCGTTGGCCAACACCACAGGGCTGACCTCACGGATACCCTGGTACACATTGAAGAAAACGATGAAGAACACCAGGGTGATGCCGAGGGCAACCTTGGAAGCAATGCCCAAACCGAACCACACGGCAAAAATAGGAGCCAGGATCACTCGGGGCATGGCGTTGGCAGCCTTGATATAAGGATCAGCCAGGACTGCCGCGGTTGGTGACAAGGCCAGCCACAACCCCACCAGCAATCCGAGGCCGGTACCAAAAACAAACGCCAAGACCGTTTCCACCAATGTGACCGCAAGATGGGGAAAGATATCGCCGCTCACGAACCACTCGCCGATTCGCACCAAAACCCGCACGGGTTCACCAAAGAAGAATGGGGGGAGCACGCCACTAGAGGTGAGTCCCCACCACAGGAAGAACAGCGCAAGCAGTACCAGGGCCTGATAAATGCGCAGCCGCCACCCACTCGGAACCTTCTTGGCGTTATACATGGCGCCGCCCACTTTCGACCGACACGATCGCCCCCTGTGTTTGAGCATAGCCTTTCAGCACCTCGTCCTTCATTGCTCCCCAGATTCGCGTGTGCAATTCGATGAATCGAGGCGTCAGGCGAATTTCCGCCACATCCCTGGGGCGCGGCAGGTCGATGGCAAATTCGCCGATAGGGTGGGATTCCGGCCCCGCCGACAGCACCACCACCCGATCCGACATGGCGATCGCTTCTTCCAGATCGTGGGTAATGAAGAGTACCGACTTGCGATCGGCCGACCATAGATCCAGCAGTTCGTTTTCCATCAATTGGCGCGTCTGGATATCCAATGCCGAAAACGGTTCATCCATGAGGATGATTTCGGGGTCGAGAATCAGCATCTGCGCGAGAGCCACCCGCTTCTTCATGCCACCAGATAATTGGTGGGGGTAACGGGCACCGTGCTGCGCGAGCCCGACGCGCTGGAGCCAGTAGCGCGCCTGTTCGCGGGCGTCCGCCTCGTTAATGCCGCGAAAGATCAGGCCGGCCATGACGTTATCCAGAGCACTCTTCCAGGGCATCAGGCTATCGGCCTGGAACATATAACCAGCGTGCAGATTGATCCCCTGCAATACGTCGCCGAACACGCGAACCACGCCGGTCGAGGGCGCCAGCAGCCCTGCCGCCATATTGAGCAGCGTGGATTTTCCACAGCCCGTAGGGCCGACCACCGAAACAAATTCGCCTGGGGCAATATCAAGGGACACCTCGGCAACGGCCGTGTAGCGGCCACCACCGGGGGAGGCAAAGGCGGCACTGACCGCCGCCAGGGATAGAGCAGGCTGGTGCATGGCGTTCTTCTAATATGGTGAGAACCCCACGCCACGGCGCGGGATGGCTGCGGCGCTGCGCTTTAGGCCTATTTGTATTTCTTGAGGGCCTGCAGCACGAAGCTGTTGTCGTAAGTCTTGCTCAGATCGATCTTCGCACCGGCAACGGTGGGATCGAAGCTGCGCAACACCTTATAGACGTTCTGCACTGCCTCCGCACTGATGGCGCCGTCCGGTGAGAACGCCGCCGTATTCTTCATCAGCGAAACCTTGTACAACCCCCGGTCGTTGCCATAGAACTCGGGCGGCACCGTAGCGACCACCTGCTCCGGGGTGGCTTTTTGCAGCCAGCGCACCGCGCGGACCATGGCGTTGACCACCGCCTGGGTGGTGCGCGGGTTATGGCCGATGAACTCATGGGTTCCATAGATGCAGCCAGCAGCGTAGGCACCACCGTACACATATTGCATGCCCGCCTCGGTGCGGGTATCCACGACCGGCTGGGCATCGCCTCCAACTTCCAGGATGCTGATCACCGGATCCAGGTTGGCGACTGCATCGATATCGCCGCGCTTGATGGCAGCCACAGCCCCGGCTCCAGCGCCCACGCCGATAATCGACACCGCATCGGGTTTGAGCCCATCCTTGGCCAGCAGCGTGTTGACGAACATGTTGGTGCTCGATCCCGGCGCCGTCACGCCGATTTTCATGCCCTTCAGATCCTTCGGGGACTTGAAGGTAGCTGCTTTGTCCTTGCGCATCGCCAAGACGATGCCGGCCATACGCCCCTCCAAGGCCACGGCCTTGATCGACTGTCCCTTGGCTTGTAACCCGATCGTGTGCTCGAACGAACCGGAGACCAGATCGGCGCTTCCGCCCATTAGGGCCTGGAGGGCCTTGGCCCCACCGGGAAAATCGACGATCTCCACGGCAAGCCCCTCCTCCTTGAAATACCCCAGACGCTCGGCAATGGTCAGTGGCAAGTAGTAGAACAACCCCTTACCGCCTACGGCGATGGTCAGCCTGGGTTTCTCTAGACCTTCCGCCGCCCGCCCCAAGCCAGGCAACGAACCGAGCAAGGCGGCGGTACCCATGAGTGAGAATTGTTGGAGGATAATGCGCCGTCCCCGGCCGGCCGGGGGAAGGTGGGACGAAGCCATCGGTTGTCTCCTCGTTTATGTTTTTTGATGCTGCGGAAGGTTGCTGACAGCCCGCTCGCATACGATCATTGATTATAGCTTCGTCTTACCGCCACGCCGGCGCTACAATTAAGCATTTCATAATCGATTCTCACCATGTCCAACGACCTCGACAAACCACGCCAGGGCATTCAATCCATTGAAGTCGGCGCCCGCCTGCTGCGCGCCCTGGCCACCTCGGGGCGGCCCACCATGTTGCGTGACCTGGCCCGGGATGCCGGCATGCCGGCGGCCAAAGCGCACCGCTACTTGGTCAGCTTCGTACGCATGGGCCTGGTGGAACAGGACCCGGCCAGCAGCCGCTATGCTCTCGGCCCCTTCGCCCTGGAACTGGGGCTGGCCTGCCTGGGGCGACTCGACCCGGTTCGTATCGCCGGTCCGATCCTCGACGAACTGTGCGAAGCCATCCACGAAACCGTGGCCCTGGCCGTCTGGGGCAACCGGGGCCCCACCATCGTCCGCCTCACCGAACCCCCAGGTCCGATCACCGTCACCTTGCGTGCCGGGACGGTTCTACCCCTGACAACCTCGGCCACCGGCCGCACCTTTGCCAGTTTTCTGCGCAGCCCGGCCCTGAAGCGTATTGCCGAGGATGAAATGAAGAATCTGGCCCTCAACTCCGGCACGTCCCTGGCGGAATTGAAGCGTGACTTCGAGGCCAGCCAAATCGAAGCCCGGGCCAACGGGGTCGGCCACGTCAGCGGCAGCCTCTCCCCTGGAGTCAATGGTTTCAGCGCCCCGGTCTTCGACTACACCGGTGAAATGGTGGCGGCGATCACCACCCTGGGAGCCATCGGTCACCTCGACAGCCGCATGGACAGCGCCCCGATCACCGCCCTCAAGGCGGCAGCAGATCAGCTGTCGAGCCTGCTCGGCCATACCAGCACAGCCCCCTGAAGCAGTGCGCACCAAGCACAAGGCCCGGGGATCGCCAGATCCGCCGGGCCTTGTTGTTTCTGCGTGGCGCCGTGGCCTAGAACCGGGTCGTCAGGGCAATGTGCCACTGGAAGTCGTCTTGCCGATGCCTGCCAGGTCTAACCGACCATCCTGTACTGCGAGAATGCGCTTTCATTTGCGGGTCTTATCAAATAAGCGCCGTTTTCCATAAACTACTCTCAGCAGATGCGCGGCAGCTGCTCGCCGGTGAGCCAGTCCACGATGCGCGTGCCGCCGAAGGCGGTGGTCATCTGCACGAAGTGATGCGGGTCCTCGATGATGCTGCCGATGCGTGCCGCCTCCCGGCCCTGGGGATGGGCGCGCAGGGCCGCCAGCACCAGGGCGTCGGCCTCGGCCGGGGCGATGACGATGACCCGGCCCTCGCAGGCGGCGTAGAGCGGGTCCAGGCCGAGGAATTCGCAGGCGGCGGCCACCGCCGGGCGCACCGGGATGGCGGATTCGTCCAAGGCGATGCCGACCCCGGACTGGGCGGCGATCTCGTTCAAGGTGGTAGCCAGGCCGCCCCGGGTCGGATCGCGCAGCACCCGCACCTGGGGCACCGCCGCCAGCAGGTCGGCGATCAGGCCGTGCAGGGCGGCGCTATCGGAGACGATGGGGGAATCGAAGGCCAGTTCCTCGCGGCAGGAGAGGATGGCCACGCCGTGGTCGCCCACCGGGCCGGAGACGAACACACTGTCACCCACCCGGGCGTTGGCGCCGCTCAGTTCCACCCCCGGTCGGCGCACGCCGACCCCGGTGGTGGAGATGAACACCCCGTCGCCCTTGCCCTGTTCCACCACCTTGGTGTCGCCGGTGACGATGTGCACCCCGGCGCTGCGGGCGGCGGCGGCCATGCTGTCCACGATGCATTTCAGCTCGGCGAAAGGAAAGCCTTCTTCGAGGATGAAGCTGGCCGACAGCCAGCGCGGCTCGGCGCCCATCACCGCAACGTCGTTGACCGTGCCGTGCACTGCCAGGGCGCCGATGTCGCCGCCGGGGAAGAACAGGGGCGACACCACGTGGGCGTCGGTGGCCATCACCAGGCGGGCGCCCAGGGGCAGGCCGGCCAGCTCGCAGAGCACGGCGCCGTCGTCGCCGCGGCGCAGGGCCGGGTTGTCGAAGGCCGGGGCGAACAGCTCGGCGATCAACTGGGCCGAGGCCCGGCCGCCGGCGCCGTGGGTCATGTCGACGCGGCCATTCTTCAGGTCCAGGGGGCGCACGTAGTTGCGTTTCATCGGCTCAATTCCGCGGAGAGTCGCTGTCAGGATTATCGGGATTGTTGAGGTTGCCAAGGCCGGCGGCGTCGGCCCCGGCGAAGAATTCGAACAGCTCGGGCCGGCTCTGCCGATAGAGGCGCAGCCACAGCAGGGTGGCGGGCACCAGGGAACGCACGCCGAACCAGACGCTGCCCCGGTCGTCGCGGCGCTGGCCCTTCAACTCCCAGCCCAGCATGGTCCAGCCTTCCCAGTTCACCTCGGGCATGTGCTCGCGCACCTCGGCGGGGATGTTGGCCACGGTCTGGGTCATGGCCGTCAGGTGGCGCACCACCTCCTCCCGGGTCAGGCGGGTGGCGAAGAAGTCCGCCTCCTCCAGCCCCTCGGTCAGGGTCAGGATGGCGGCGCCGGAATCGTCGAGGATGCCCAGTTGGGCGGCAGTGAGCAGGTTCATGGCGGTGGGCGGCAGCGGTGCCGGTCAGGCCGGCACGCCCTCGGGGGCGGGGGCCGGCGCCGCATGGTCGCGGGAATAGTCACGGAAACGACCATAAGTGTAATGGGCGGCGCAGGCCCCTTCCGAACTGACCATGCACGACCCCATGGGATTTTCCGGCGTGCATACGGTGGCGAACAGCTTGCAGTCCTGGGGACGCTTGACCCCGCGCAGGATGGCGCCACACTCGCAGGCCTTGTGGTCGGGCACCGGAGCGTAGCTCAGGGCGAAGCGTTTTTCCGCATCGAACCCGGCGTAGGCGGCGCGGATCTTCAGGGCGCTGTAGGGCACCACCGACAGGCCGCGCCATTCGAACTCGCGGCGCAGCTCGAAGACCTCGGCCACCAGGGCCTGGGCCTTGCGGTTGCCGTCCCGGGTGACGGCCCGGGTGAATTCGTTCTCGACCTCGGCGCGGCCCTCGTTCACCTGGCGCACCAGCATGCGGATGGCCTGCATCACATCCAGGGGCTCGAAGCCGGCGATCACCACCGGCTTGCGGTATTCCTCGGCGAAGAACTCGTAGGGCCGGCTGCCGATGATGGTGGAAACGTGGGCCGGGCCGATGAAGCCGTCCAGTTTGACCAGGCCGAGGCGGCGCACCTCGGGAGATTCGAGGATGCTGGAGATGGCCGAGGGGGTAAGCACGTGGCAGCACAGCACCGAGAAATTGGTCAGCCCCAGGGCCTTGGCCTGCTGGATCGCCACCGCCGTGGGCGGGGTGGTGGTCTCGAAGCCGATGGCGAAGAACACCACCTGCCGGTCCGGGTGCTGCCGGGCCAGGTTCACCGCGTCCTGGCTGGAATAGACCATGCGTACGTCGCCGCCCCGGGCCTTGGCCTTGAGCAGCGACAGGCCGCCGGAGGCCGGCACCCGCAGGCAGTCGCCGTAGGTGCAGACCATGGCGCCTACGTCGAGGGCCAGGCGGATGGCCTGGTCCACCCGGCCGATGGGCAGCACGCACACCGGGCAGCCCGGGCCGTGGATCATGCGCACGTTGGCCGGCAGCAGGTCGGCGACGCCGTAGCGGGAAATGGCGTGGGTGTGCCCGCCGCAGAACTCCATGAAGTGGTAGCACCGCGCCGGGTCGGCCTCCCGGGCGATGGCGGCGGCCAGCCCCTTGGCCAGCGCCCCGTCCCGGTATTCGTCCACGTATTTCATCCCGGCCTCCTTACGCGTTGGCCAGGCTGGCGGCTAGGGCCTCCTGGCGCTGTTCGTCGTCCAGTTCGGCGAACAGCGCCAGGGTCTTTTCCGCCTCGTCCGGGTCGAGCCGGGTCAGGGCGTAGCCGACGTGGACGATCACGTAGTCGCCCACCGCCACGCCCTCCACCAGGGCCAGGGAAATTTCCTTGCGCACGCCGCCCAGCTCGATGCGGGCGCCGTCGTCGGGCAGGAGATCGACGATCTTTGCGGGGATGGCCAGGCACATGGGTCAGGCGTCCTTGAAAGCGGGTTGGCGCGATTGGGCCAGGGAAAGGGATAGGGTCAGGGACAAGGGCGCCGCCGGCAGCACGGCCGCATCGGGAAGGCGCTCCATGGCCTCGGCCACGCTGGCGCAGCCTTGCAGCACCTCGGTCACCGCCGCCACCGGCTCGGCCCACAGGCCGGGGAAATCCACCTCCCCCGGGTAGTCCAGGGCGAAGGCCAGCCGCTCCAGCGGCGGGGTGAAGCGGGCCTCCACCCCGGGCTTATTGCCCCGGGCGTCGATGCGGTACCAGCCGTGGCCGGGCAGATGGACGGCGTTGAGGCCGTGCAGGCAGTAGCGCTCGCCCCCCGGCACCAGGGTCAGGCGCTGGTAGCACAGGGCGGCGGGAATGCCGTTGGCGCGCAGCAGGGCCGCCAGCAGGTGGCTCTTGGCGTAGCAGTAGCCGGTGCGCTGGCGCAGCACGTCGGAGGCGGTGCAGGTGAGCGGGTTGTCGGCGTCGTTGCGGTAGTCCCAGCTATGGCGGATGCGGTCGCGCACGAATTCGAAACAGCGTTGGGCCACGGCCAGGGGGGTGGCATCGCCGTCTGCGTCAGTCCCGGCGGCAAGTTCCCGGGCCACCCGGCGGATGTCCGGATGGTCGGCGTCGATGATCGGCGAGGCGGCCAGGTAGGGGGCGAGGGTCGGATCAGTCATGGATGTGATGGCGGACGGCCCAGGCCTGGCCGAGGGCCAGGCCGCCGTCGTTGGGCGGGGCCTGGCGGGCTTCGAGCACCGCCAGGCCGTGGTTGTTGAGGTGGGCGCGCAGGTCCGCGACGAGCAGGGCGTTGAGGCAGCAGCCGCCGCCCAGGGCGACGGAGCCCAGGCCCCGGGCCTTGGCCGCTTGGGCCGCCCAGTCCGCCAGGCCGGCGGCGACGGTGGCGTGGAACAGGTCGGCGGCGGCGTCCAGGGCACCTTCCCGCTCGCCCGCTTCCACCGGCCAGTCGGCCAGGGCCGCCAGCAGGGGGGCGAAATCCAGGGCGCCAGTGGCATCGGCGGCATCGATGCGCCAGCCGCCTGCCAGGGGCGCGGCAGCGTGGCCGGCCTGGCGGCGCTGCCGGTCGGCCCGGCCTTCCAGTTCCATGGCGGCCTGGGCCTCGAAGCGCTGCACGGCGCGCAGGCCGAGCAGGCCGGCGGCGGCGTCGAACAGGCGGCCCAGGCTGGAGGTGGGCGGGCAATTGACGCCCTGGCCGAGCATCCGGGCGATCACCGCCGCCCCCTCGACCTTTTCCTGACCGGGATAGCGACGGGCGACGAAGGCTGCGATTTCGTTCCCGCGCCCCAGGCGATACAGGGCGCTGGCGGCGAGGCGCCAGGGTTCCCGGGCGGCCTTGTCGCCGCCGGGTAGAAGCAGGGGCGTCAGGCCGGCGAGGCGAGTGCAGCCGGCGCCGGACACTTCCAGCAGTTCGCCGCCCCACAGGCCGCCGTCATCCCCCAGCCCCACCCCGTCCAGGGCCAGGCCGAGCACCGGGTGGTCGGCCGGGGTGCCGCTCTCGGCCAGCACGGCGGCGATGTGGGCATGGTGGTGACCCACCGCCAGCGCCGGGATGCCCCGGGCGGCGGCGAAGGCCTGGGCCAGCCGGGTGGAGGGGAAGTCCGGGTGCCGGTCGTGGGCCACCCGATCGGGCGTGGCGTCGAGAACGTGCAGCAGGTGGTCCACGGTTTCTTCGAGGAAGGCCACGGTGGACGGGCTGTCCAGGTCGCCGACGTGCTGGGAGAGGATCGCCTCGCGGCCCTTCATCACGCACACCGTGTTCTTCAGGTAGCCGCCGAAGGCCAGCACCGTCGGCCCGTCGTCCTTGAGCTTGATCGGCCGCGGCGTCTGGCCCCGGCCGCGGCGCACGAACTGGACGCCGCCGCCGTCGAGGCGGATCACCGAATCGTCGCTACGGATGACGATGTCCCGGTCGTGGAGCAGGAAGGCGTCGGCGATGCCGGCCAAGCGTTGCACCGCCTCGGCGTTGCCGGTGACCAGGGGCTCGCCGTGGGGGTTGGCGCTGGTCATCACCAGCACCAAGGATTGGGCCGCCCCCAGCCAGTCGAGCCCGGCGGGCCGGCCGGCGGCGGCGTGAAAGAGCAGGTAGTGGAGCGGCGCGTAGGGCAGCATGGCGCCGATCCAGGCCAGGCCCGGGGCCACCCCGGGCAGGGCGGAATCGGTGCCCGCCCCCTTGCGCAGCAGCACCACGGAGCGCTCCGGCAGTTCCAGCAGGCCGGCGGCCTCGGCCCCCAGGGGGCCGGACAGGTCGGCCACGGCGGCGGCGCTGGCCACGTTGGCGACCATCACGGCGAAGGGTTTCTCTTCCCGGTGCTTGCGCCGGCGCAGCTCGGCCACGGCGGCCGGATTGCGGGCGTCGCAGGCCAGGTGGAAGCCGCCGTAGCCCTTGATGGCGACGATGCCGCCGGCCCGAAGCAGGCGCACCGCACCGGCCACCGGGTCGTCGATGCCGTCCGCCAGGGGCGTCCCGTCGGCGCCGAGCAGGGCCAGTTGGGGGCCGCAGGCCGGGCAGCAGTTGGCCTCGGCGTGGAAGCGCCGGTCCCGGGGATCGGTGTATTCGGCCAGGCAGGCTGGGCACTGGGCGAAGGGCGCCAGGCTGGTGCGGGCCCGGTCGTAGGGCAATTCCCGGGTGATCGAGTAGCGCGGTCCGCAGTGGGTGCAGTGGGTGAAGGCGTAGCCCTGGCGGCGGTTGCCCGGGGTGAACAGGTCCACCAGGCAGTCATGACACAGGGCGCTGTCCGGGCCGATGCGGGTGCTGGTGCCCTGGCCGCCCCGGCTCTCGACGATCAAAAAGCCGGGCAGGCCCCGCTCCGGCGCGGCCTCGCGCACTTCCACCGCCTCAACCCGGGCCAACTCCGGCGCCTCGGCCCGCAGCCGGGCGACGAAGCGCTCCACCAACGGCGCCGCGCCCCGAGCCTCGATGTCCACGCCCTCGGCGTCGTTGCGCACCCAGCCGGCCAACCCCAGCTCGAAGGCCAGGCGGTAGACAAAGGGGCGGTAGCCCACCCCTTGGACCAGGCCGCGCACGCGGATGCGACGGCACAGGATGGTGACGGCGGGCAGGGAGGACGGGGAGAGCGGAGAGGCGGGCACAGCGGCGGAACTCATGGAAGTGGGTGGAAGCGAGGCAAGGGATGGTGGCGGCCGCGGGGCGCTGGATACCAGATACCGGCGGGCACGGGGCCGCCGGTGAATCAGGCGCGGCGCGGGCCGTTCACCTTACTGGGTAGTGGGCTGAGCTTCCAGTTCATCACCGTGTAGGCCCCGCCCAAGGCAAAGGCAGTGGGGTGCAGAAACAAAAAACGCCCGGGGCCAAAAGCACCGGGCGTTTTTCGCAATACGGGTACAACTCGGGGTACAACGGCAACGGTGTTCCGCCAGAAATCTGGTGCCGGCATCAGGAATCGAACCCGAGACCCCCTGCTTACAAGGCAGGTGCTCTACCAACTGAGCTATACCGGCAAAACCGCAGCGGGCGGATTATAGCCCAAGCACGTGCAACACGGCCGAGGTGCGCACTACGTCGCTACGGAATCCCGGTCTCGGCCGTACAATCCTCGCATTGAGCACTGCCCGGCTCCCCGGCATCCTCCCCATTTTCACCTCCTGTTCATCATGGCGAACGCCGACACCAACCCCCTGGAAATTGCCCGCGAAGCCTTGCTGCGTCTGGCAACGCGCCGCATCCCCCCAACGCCCGCCAACTACCGCGCGCTCTACCACGAGATCGCCGGCACCCAGGACGACGGCAGCGACGCCCTGCCTGACGCGGTGCTGCGCTCTCTGGTGGCAGCCCTGCCCCGTGCCACCCCGGCACAGCTGCGTCTGGCTCGCCTGCTCGAGGACGGCGTGCAGAAAAGCGGCTGGAACGGCCTGCGCGACGGCTTGGCCCAGCACGCCCGAACGTTGGAGGACCGGGCCGGCTGGGGGAATTTGATCAGTGAACTGCTGCGCCTGTGGGAACTGCGCCAACCTGGCCTGACCCCGGCCCGCAAGCGCGAAGGCCTGCAGCGGGTGCTGGCCAGCCAGGACGACGACACCTTGTATCCGCGCCTGCAGGGCCTGATCAAGGGCTGGGGCGACGCCAGCGCCGGGCTCGACAGCCCGGACGCCATGGGCGACCTTGCTCCGGCCAATGAGGCGGAGGCCATGCCCGATGCCGCCACGACCAGCCGCACCGGCCTGACCGGCTCCCAGTTCATGGGAGGTTTTGGCAGCATTTCCCAATTCTTCGGCGGCAGCGCTCCGGACGAGGATCTGGAAGCCTTTGCCGATCTGCGCGAACTACTTGCCACGTCCCTGGAGACGGCCCTGGCGCCAGTGGTACGCGATACGGCCGTGGCAGAGCAATTGGACGAACTGGCCGTCGCCATGCGTGCCGCCAAGTCGGTCAAGGTACTGCGCACCCTGACCACCAAGGTCAAACACCTGGCCTTCAAGATGGAGATTCTCACCGGCGAGCAGGCCGAGATCCGCACCGAACTGCTGCGCCTGTTCGGCCTGCTGGTGGAAAACGTCGGCGAGTTGGTCCTCGACGACCAGTGGCTGCACGGCCAGATGGAAATCGTGCGCGACCTGGTGGCCCGTCCTCTCGACATCCGCGCCCTGGAAGATGCCGAGCGGCGTCTCAAGGAAGTGATCTTCAAGCAGAGCCAGCTCAAGCAGAGCCTGCAGGAGGCCAAGGAAGCCCTGAAGCAGATGCTCGCTGGCTTCGTCGACCACCTGGCCGACTTTTCCGAGAGCACCTCGGAATACCACGACAAGCTGGAGGCCTTTGCCGGCAAGATTTCCTCGGCCAACAGCCTGGCCGAGCTGGGTTCGGTACTCGACGAAGTGATGCGCCAGACCCGGGTCGCCCAACTCAACACCCAGCGTACCCGCGACGAACTGCACGCGGCCCGCTCCCGGGTGGAACAGGCGGAAGCCCACATTGCCCAACTCCAGGCTGAACTGGACCGCACCAGCGCCATGGTGCGCCACGACCAGCTCACCGGTACCCTCAACCGGCGCGGCCTGGACGAGGCCCTGGAAAAGGAGATGGCCCGCAGCCGCCGCTACCGGGCCCCCCTGTGCATTGGCCTGCTCGATGTGGACAACTTCAAGAAGCTCAACGACTCCCTCGGCCACCAGGCCGGCGACGCAGCCCTGATCCACCTCACCCAGGTGATCCGCGACGGCCTGCGCCCTCAGGATTCGGTAGCCCGCTACGGCGGCGAAGAGTTTCTCCTGCTGCTGCCCAACACCACCCGGCACGAGGCCGTACAGACCGTACAGCGCCTGCAACGGGAGCTGACCCGGCGCTTCTTCCTGCACAACAACCAGAAGCTGCTCATTACCTTCAGTGCCGGCGTCACCGAACTCAACGACCGGGACAATGAGGAAACTGCCCTGGCCCGCGCCGACGCCGCCATGTACGAAGCCAAGCAGACCGGCAAGAACCGGGTGATCGAGGGCTGATCGCCCCCCCGCACCCCGCCTTGTTCTTGGCGATGTTCCCGCAGAAATCGTCTGCTGGACCGACAGCCAGAAGGTAACTGGACGGCCTGGCCGCCCTCCCCACCAGCAATACGCCAGACTAGCGATCCACTTGCCGCCCCCTCCCGGCAAGCAGGCGGCAATTCTTGCCGCCCCGCCTTTGCCCTACCACCGCCGCCCCCCCTGCCAACCCTTTTCCTGCCAGGGAAAATCAAGGTTGGCACAGTAGATGCTAAATCCTCCTCGTCAAAGTCGGACATGCGTGCCGGCTTGGTTCCGGCCTTCACCAGCACACTGTCCGGCTTGTATTGGGGCGCAGCCCCGACGAGGAGATCACGATGCCGCAAATCATCAACACCAATATTCCGTCGCTCAATGCGCAACGGAACCTGAATACGTCCCAGAGCTCCCTGTCGACCTCGCTGCAGCGTCTGTCGTCGGGTCTGCGCATCAACAGCGCCAAAGACGACGCCGCCGGCCTTGCGATTTCCGAGCGGATGACGTCCCAGATTCGTGGCCAGGACCAGGCCCGGCGCAACGCCAACGACGGCATCTCGCTCTCCCAAACGGCCGAGGGCGCCCTCCAGTCCGCTGGCGACATCCTGCAGCGGATCCGCGAATTGGCGGTGCAATCGTCCAACGCCACCAACTCCGCCTCTGACCGCCAAGCGCTCAATGCCGAAGTCGGTCAGCTCACATCCGAACTCGACCGGATCGCCAAGACCACTGAATTCAACGGTCAGAAGCTGCTGGACGGCACCTTTGGCACCGCGACCTTCCAGGTCGGCGCCAACGCCGGCCAGACCATCCAGGCGACCACGGCAAACTTTTCCACCAATCAATACGGCAATTACCGGATCGGCGCCGTCGCCGCTACGGCGACCAACCCCAAGGGCGACCTGACCATGGGGTCGACCCCGGGTACTGCAATCTCTGCCGCCAAGACGGCTGTTGCCTATGTTGCCGGGACGGCTCCGAGCAGCGCAATTGTGGGTGACACCCTAACGGTCAATGGCTCTATTGGCAGCCAGGCGATTGCCATCACGGCCGGCGACAGTGCTAAAACCGTCGCCACCAACATCAACAAGCAAACCGGCAATACCGGTGTAACGGCGACGGCGAAAACCGAGATTGATCTGAGTGCATTTACCGCCGGCTCGTCGTACAAGCTGGATGTGTTCTCCGACAACACCACCGCCGTCACGGTGTCTTTCACTGTTGGCGCGGGCGTCAACTCGGACGGTCTATCCGCAGCAGTCAACGCCTTCAACGACGTCTCGTCAAAAACTGGCATCACGGCGCGAATCAACGACACCGGCAACGGCATCACCCTGCTCAACTCCACTGGAGAAAGCATTGCCATCGGCAACGCCTCGTCCGGGTCCTCCATCAACGTGGGCACCCAAACCGTGGCGGCAGGCAATGGCACTTCGGTTGCAGGCCAACTCACCCTGGACTCGGACAAGAGCTTCAGCGTCGAATCTAGTGTTGCCGCCGGCCCAACCACCTACTTCACTGGCACGGTCGCATCCAGCCAACTGCAGAAGGTGAGTGATTTGGACGTAAGTTCGGTGGATGCCGCACAGCGAACTCTAGCGATCGTCGATGCAGCCTTATCTACCGCCAACGGACAACGCGCCAAGTTCGGTGCCTTGCAAGCACGCTTCGAGAACACCATCGCAAACCTGCAGGTATCCTCGGAAAACCTGAGCGCATCCCGCTCTCGTATCCGTGACGCAGACTTCGCCGCAGAAACGGCCAACCTGACCCGGGGCCAGATCCTGCAGCAAGCCGGTACCGCGATGCTGGCCCAAGCCAACCAGTTGCCGCAGAACGTTTTGAAACTTCTCGGCTAATATGGTCAAACTGAATAAAAAACGCTCACTTCGGTGAGCGTTTTTTATTAATTTCAGGCCCACTCCCATCCGCGCATATACATCACGATCATGACAGATGTCGCCCCCATCAAGCAGAGTTCAACACGACGCGACGAAGTAATGCTACTGATCCGATCGAACAACCTGAGTGCAGCTGAAGCGTTGTGCCTGCAGCCTGGCTATGTCGACGATGATGGCACTCTGCAGTACGTGCGCGCCCTGATAGCCAGAAAGAACAGAGACTGGGATGAGGTGCTGCTGCATCTGGAATATGCGCTGGATTGCTCGCCAACCAATAGCAATTATCTGGATGAGAAAGGCTATGCGCTCTATCAGCAAGGCAGATCCGCCGATGCTGCCCGAATCTACGCAGCGATCCTGGTAGACCATCCCCAGCACCTCAATGCACTGAACAACCTAGCGGTGATTTACAGCGAGCAACATCGCCTGACCGAAGCAGAGGAATTACTCCATCGCTCCCTGGCCATCGAGCCTCAGCAAGTGACCGCGTGGCTGAACCTTTGCTCTGCAGTCGAAACCCAGGCTGCCAGAGAACAAGATGCAGTCCATTATGCCGAGCAAGCGGTCAGACTCGCGCCTACGGATAGCCGCCCCTATCTTTATCTGTGCAAGGCATTGCTTCGCCAAGGCTATCCGACAAAAGCGCTGGAGGTCATTTCCCAGGCTGCCGCAATTGATCCGCGCAATGCCGACATTCACTACCGGATCGGGTTATGCCATATGCAGCTTGAGGACTACCAATCGGCAGCCCAGGCCTTTGAACTGGCTCTCGCCATCAATCCTCGTCATAGCGACACATTTCACGCATTGAGCGAGCTGTTTTTCAGCCTGAACGATCTTGCTGCTGCCGAAGAAGCCTGCCTGCAAGCAATTGCCTCATCCTCAAGCCAAGCCATGTATCCAGAACTGCTGGCCAAGATTTTGTTCGCCCAGGATCGTTACCAAGAGGCGGAGAACACCTACAACACAGCACAAGAGCTCCGGGCCCGGCAAAACAAACCCGCGCAGCCAATCCGCACCCTATGTGATGTCCGCTCTGCCGAGCAATGGGCAAACGACAACGGCTCCCCACCGGTTGAAACCCTCCCGGAACAGGAGTGGGAAGTTGCTCCGCCACTTTTTTTCGGTCACACGAGCGACGCCCAGTTTGCACAGGTCAGAATCCCCCATGCTTATTTTACCCAACTGAAAAACACCTTGGTCTTTCCACGGCGTGAGGTCATCCTGGTTAACGATCAGAAAACGGCTATTTATAACTGCTTGGCCGCACTCCGTCGGGGCGACTCCATCAGCAAGGACAATAGCCTTCCTTTTGCTGCCAATAACACCCTGACAATCGCCGACCTCTCAATTTCGCAGAAAACCATCGACACCGGGATCTACATGCTCTCGGACTCTCCGCAAAACTACGCACATTGGGTCACCGAGGTTCTGACACGATTTCATGCCATAGACCAGGCTAATCTGCCAGAACAGACCCCCTTGCTGGTCAACGACAATCTCTACCCCCAACAAATCGATTCGTTGCAGGCCTTAGCCGGAAAGCAGCGCCCGATCATCCCCTTGAGCAGCACGTCACTACATCGTGTCGATCACCTCTATTTCCCCAGCACTCCGATCAGCTATTTCCAGAACAAGCTGGGGCCAGGTAAATCACCTGCCCCGGCAGAAGCCACCTTTCAGCCTGCCGCCATTGCCCACTTCCGCGGCAAACTACTGGAACAATTTGCCGCAACCGAAAGCAAGCAGCGCCGCCTTTGGATTTCCCGAAAGAATCAGACCAAGTACCGGCGTTTTCTCAACGAGGAGGAAATAGAAACGATTTTCTGCGCACACGGGTTCGAATTGGTTTATCCGGAAAAAATGAGCTTTGCCGAGCAAATCCGGACATTCTCCACGGCCGAAATGATTGCGGGCGGGACCGGAGCTGGCATGGCAAACATGGTCTTTGCACCACCCGGGGCCAAAATCCTGCTCTTCACCGTTTACCATCCCCATATCAATTACAACTACTTCAACAACCTGGCCAAAATCAACCGACAGGAATTAGCCTATGTCGTTGGCGACTTGCTGAAAAACTTCGCCTTGCGGGGCTACGAGTACCAGTCTGATTTCACCGTCCCCACCGCTTTGGCAACATCCGCTATCGCAAACTTTCTCGCTCGGTAATCACAAAACGAATCAAGCCCCCGGCATTACTCATACCTCCGCCATGAATACCATTCAGCGATTCGAGTCCCAAGCAGCCTTGTTCGCCTCCCGGCCGTCTCGTCTCACTCTTCTGGGTCAACCAGAGATTGGCACTGACGCCCCACTGGTAACGGTCAATGTTTGGCGTAACCATGGTTTTGAATCCTTGGTCCCGCTTGCAGCACCCTATTTTTCCTTTGGCGGTGGTCGGGCGGAATTTCGTATTAGCGACTATGATGATATATTGACTTTTACAGAGCATAGGCCTGCGGATGCTGAACTGCTATGGCTAGATAGCAGCCGCATCACCCTACCTTTCGCCGACTGGTGCACTTGGCTCGAGGGGAGGATTCGGGTCCTGCGTGCCGCCACCACAGCCCCCATCCTGCTTGCTACCTGGTGTGCAGACCCAAAAAACGGGGCAGTACTTCAGACCCTGTCTGACAGTATTCCCGCCGTTTATTTTGCAGACTTGGCTGCCGCCTGCTCCGACGCCAAGGTGCCATTGCTGGATAAGCGCTCTTCTGGCCTAACTGGCTCGCCTCTCAGCAACGCTGCCCAAGTAATCCTGGCCAGAAAACTAGCCTGTCACTGGCTACCTGGAGCCCTGCGGCCGCCAATCAAGGCCGTGGCTCTGGACCTGGACAATACCCTGCACGCGGGGGTCCTCGGTGAAGATGGCATCGACGGAGTACAACTGACGCCTGGCCATGCCGCACTGCAGCGCTACATCAAGTCCTTGCAAAAACGGGGGATTTTCATTGCCCTGGTTTCCCGAAACGAGCGTCCCGACGTGGAAGCACTCTTCGCCCAACGCCCGGACTACCCGCTGCGATGGGATGACTTTTCCGCTATTGAGGTTTCCTGGGGCGACAAAGCCGCAGCAATCACCCGCATCACCCAGACCCTGCGCATCGCACCTGACGCTGTGCTGTTCGTAGATGACAATCCGGGGGAACTGGCCAGCGTCACCCGCCAACATCCTCAGACACATACGGTCTATGCGCCCCCGGAGGCCAACCAGACTCTCCAAGCAATTCATTTCTACCCGGGCCTGTGGCGCTGGAAGGTGGAAAGCGACGATACCAAACGCATTGCCGACCTACAGGCAGGTGCCGAACGAGAAGCACTGGCCAAGAGCATTACCGACCCTGCAGAATATTTTCGGAGCCTCCAGGTTACTCTGCTCTACCGGCACGACCCTGTGGAACAGCTGACCCGGCTGGCGGATCTATGCCACAAAACCAATCAGTTTAATCTCGCCCTGCGCCGCTTGAACCAGTCTGATCTGGCCCAGCGGCTGGGAGGGAGCAATGCCTGCGTGACCAGTGTCCAACTCACTGACCGCCTGTCGGACAGCGGTGTCATTGCAGTAATTGTCGCTGAGCGCCGGGGCGCACAACTGGTGGTGGAAGAACTCTGCGTTAGTTGCCGGGCCATGGGCCGTAATCTGGAAGACAGCATCATTCTTCCCGCACTGCGAGGCATGCCAATTTTCGTAGGTTGCCAGGAAGTCATATTTCGGGTCGAGCATGGTCCCCGCAATCAGCCAGCCCTGAACTGGTTGGCGCAACTGCTCGAGTTGAAGGCCCCCCCCGACCCCGGCCACCACCTCATCCCAGCGCAGCGCTTGATCGACTTCATCCCCGCTGCGGGGGTCACTCTAACCCAAGCATAAGCAAGGAATCCCTACCGAATATGGATAGCCAGCAGATTGAAGCCGTCGTGCTGACGGTACTTTCTACAGTGCTAAAGTGCCCTGTACATCCCAACAGCACGCGCAAAAACACCCCCCAGTGGGATTCTCTCAAGCACATCGAGGTCATCTTTGCCGTGGAGGACGAACTTGGCCTGCAATTCTCAGAAGAGGAACTCCCCGGTCTCGATAGCGTGAGCCACATTGTAGACAGAGCACTGGCCCGGCATGCGGCATGACATTTCCCTGTCTGGGCCTGCCTTCCGACTGCGCCCGATTACAGACGAAGATGCGCTACTGGTGCTGGAGTTGCGCAACAATTCAGCGTTAAACCGTTACCTGCACGCCACCTCGCCAAGTCTGGATGATCAATTGGCCTGGCTGAAGCGTTACTACACCCGCCCCGGCGACTATTACTTCGTGGTGGAGAGCCGCGTAACAGGCGCGGCGGAAGGGCTGATTTCTATCTACGACATTGACTCCAACGCTGCCTGTGGCGAATGGGGGCGCTGGATTCTCAAGCCCACCTCCTTGGCTGCGGTTGAGAGTGCCTGGTTGATCTACCGGTGCGCCTTTGAACAGCTAAAACTGGAGCGCGTGTTCTGCCGGACGATGGCGGACAACATTAAGGTGGTGTCTTTCCATGACTCGTGCGGCATTACCGCTCGCCGACTCCTGCCTGGCCATTTCAACCTTGGCGACCGCCGTGTCGACGCCGTAGAACACCAGACAGACCTCTCATCTTGGGAGTACATCGCCCCCCAACTGGAGAAATTAGCTCAGATGACCGCCCGGAGGCTACAACGTGCTTGAAACCTCGTCGGTGCCTGAGTTGCCGACCGACTTCGAATTTCACCACATCGGCTACGCGACCACATCTTTGGCAAAGGAACGAGGTCTTTTTACCCTACTCGGCTACCGTCAAGAAGGTGAAACATTTGCCGACACCATTCAGGGCGTGGCCGGTTGTTTTCTCACGGGGCCCGGCCCACGCATCGAGCTACTGGAAAATCTCCCTGGGGCAACTACCCTAACCCCCTGGCTCAATGCGGGAATCAAGATGTATCACTTTGCTTATCAGGTTGGAGACCTGCAGGAAGCGTTAGCCTGGGCACGCAACCAGCGAGCTCGCATAACCGTGGCGCCGGTTTCGGCCATCGCCTTCGGTGGGCGCAATATCAGCTTCGTCATGTTCAGAAACGGGTTGATGCTGGAATTCATCTCTCACCAATAAATAGCGTCAAATATCAAAATTTCCTCGAGGAACTCCAAGTGCCCCACGACGAGCAAGACCATCTGGAACGCATTTCAAACGTTTCGCTATATGCCGCTGGCGCCAATGCGGCGACCATCAAGCATTCTTTTCACATCGCCCAGCGTTACCTGACGGGATCCTCCCTTCTTGAGATGGGGCCAGCCGAAGGTGTGATGACCGAGCTCCTCGCTACTACCGGCCAAAGCCTCACCCTGGTTGAAGGTTCGCGCCTATTTTGTGACGATCTGCGGAAACGTTTTCCTCAAGCACAAGTTGTGCACTCCTTGTTTGAGGACTTTTCCCCTGCAGAGCAATACGACAACATCATCTTAGGGCATGTGCTTGAACATGTTCAGAATCCAGTTGATATTCTGACCCGGGCCAAGCAATGGTTAAAGCCAGATAGCGGTCGCCTCTTTGCTGCCGTCCCCAATGCCCGTTCCATACACCGTCAGGCAGCAGTAATCATGGGCCTTCTACCCCAGGAAGACGCCCTAAACGAGATGGATCACCACCATGGCCATCGCCGGGTTTTTACTCCGGAAACCTTCCGCAGCGCTTTCTACCAGGCAGGACTCAACATTGAAGTATTTGGTGGTTACTGGATGAAGCCAGTGTCCAACCGACAAATTGAACAACATTGGACACCAGAGATGCTGGAAGCCTTCATGCAGCTTGGCGAACGCTATCCCGATATTGCAGGTGAGATTTATATCTTAGCCTCCGTTCCCGCCATAAGAGAAAATGATTAGATATTGCTTATGATGTGGCGATCAACAATCTAACAAGTGACTTGAATGGCAATTCCGTTAAGTACAAAAGCTAGAACACTAGCAGCACTCGAAGGAGTGCTGAAAATAGCAAAAATCGCCCCCATTAGCTTCTTTACAGCAAATGACTGGAAGAATAATCGGGCAGTTATTCAGAAGCACCTCAGCGAAATATTCGGCAATATCCCCCTGATTGTCCGATCCAGTTCCCTCCAAGAAGATCAGAGGACTGCGTCCAACGCGGGTCGTTTTATAAGTATTCGCGATGTTCTCGAACCCAAGACCTTGCAACAGGCTATAGATGATGTGCTGGCCTCTTACGGTACCGCAGAAAGTGCTAATGACGAGGTTCTAGTTCAACCGATGCTCAGCAGGGTGATACGTACCGGCGTCGCTTTTACCTGCGACCCTCAGAGCGGAGCCCCCTACCGAATCGTCAATTACGTTGAAGGCAGTGATACTGCAGCCATTACAGGTGGCAGCAGTGGTATCACTTTCGTCCACGCACAAGGGACAAAAGTCCAACCGCCAACCAAGATGGCGCCGATATTGGCCTTACTTGACGAGTTGGAAGGTTATTTCTCCGGCCAACCTCTTGATATTGAATTCGCAGTAACACAAAACGATGAAAGGGAATGCTTATATTTGCTGCAGGTCAGGCCTCTCGTACTGTCCACCTCACCAGTTTCAGCAGATATCCATTTTCATGATTTAGCCCTGATCGAAACCAAAGTCGCTCAGGGATTAAAGCCTCACCCCTTCCTGCACGGCCGCTCTAACGTCTTTGGCGTAATGCCCGACTGGAATCCAGCTGAGATCATCGGCACCCGCCCTCGCCCGCTAGCGCTCTCCCTTTACCGTACGTTGATCACTGATGCGACTTGGGCTTATCAGCGCCACAACTACGGCTACAAGAATCTGCGCAGTTTCCCGCTAATGGTGCATCTGCACGGACAGCCTTATATCGATGTCCGAGTCAGTTTCAATTCCTTCATACCACGCGATATTGAAGGTGGCCTAGCCGATCGCCTAGTTGATTACTACATGGATCGACTGCTGGCTGCACCAACGCTCCATGACAAGGTCGAGTTCGAAATTGTCTTTTCTTGCTATACCCTTGACCTGCCCCAGCGCTTGTCCAAACTCAGTGAGCACGGTTTTTCTGCCCAAGAACAGGAAACCCTGACCAATAGTCTGCGCCGACTAACCAACCAGATCATCCATCCCACCACGGGCCTGTGGCGTACCGATCAGCACAAACTGGCAACCTTGACCCAGAGACGAGAGAAAATTCTTGCTGCAGATGTTCCTTCCATTACCAGGATTTACTGGCTTCTCGAAGACTGCAAACGGTACGGCACCCTTCCCTTCGCTGGGTTGGCACGGGCAGGGTTCATCGCTGTGCAGATGCTCAAATCACTGGTCAGCACCGGCGTGTTTTCCCAGGATGATTACGACGGCTTCATGAGCAGCCTAAATACGGTCAGCGGACAATTAGCTCGGGACACCACCAACCTCGAGCGAACCACTTTCCTCGCAAAATATGGCCATCTGCGTCCAGGCACCTACGATATTCTCTCGGCGCGCTACGATGAAGCCCCGGATGATTATTTCTCTTGGCGACATGACGCGCAGCCCCCTTCGGGAGAACGTCGCCCCTTTTCTCTTCAGCTAGATCAAATCCGCCGTATTGACCGCTTACTGGAGGACCACGGCCTGGAAATCGATGTGGTCGGACTATTCGATTTCCTTCAGGCGGGTATCGAACTGCGCGAGTACGCCAAGTTCGTGTTCACCCGCAACCTGAGCGATGCCATGGCCTTGATGCGTGGACTCGGGACTGAACTTGGCTTCTCGGTCGAGGACATGTCGTTTGCCGATGCTGCCGTCTTTAGTGAGTTGCACACTGGCTGCGGCGACGCACGGGAATTGCTCGCACACAGTATCGCCCAAGGACGTACCCGCTACGAAAAAACGCGCCGCTTATGGCTCCCTCCCCTGATTACCTCCCCGCAGGATGTATGGAGCTTTCACTTGCCGGAGACCGAGCCGAACTTCATCACACAAAAATCGGTGACTGCGCCGGTCGTCACCCCGGAAAATAGCACGGCACTGCGTGGTGCCATCGTCGCCATTCCCAGTGCCGATCCCGGTTTTGATTGGCTCTTCTCGCACGATATCGCCGGACTGATTACGGCCTACGGCGGTGTTAATTCCCACATGGCCATACGGGCCGGTGAAATGGGGCTGCCTGCCGTTATCGGTGCAGGAGAGCGCTTGTTCGCTCAGTGGAGCCAAGCTCGACAATTAGTTCTTGACTGCGCCTCCCGGCGTGTCGTCGTGCTGCCATGAAATTGGTTGCCGTCAGCCAGCGCTGCGACCACTATCCTGAACGCCAGGAAATCCGCGACGCCCTCGATCGGCGCCTTGTGCAGTTCATTGAAGCCATCGGCGGCCTAGGCATCCCGGTTCCTAACTATCCGGAGGCGCTGCCAGCCTGGCTCGCCCACCTGCGCCCGGATGCCATCGTTCTTTCCGGCGGCAACGACCTTGGTGCAGTACCTGACCGTGACCATACAGAGCAGGGACTACTCAAATACGCCCAAGAACATTCCCTTCCCCTCCTTGGCATCTGCCGCGGCATGCAGATGATGGCAACCAACGCCGGAGCTCCTCTTATTAAGGTGGCAGGACACGTCGCCCACCACCACCCAATCCGTGGCGAAATTACCCAAATAGTGAACAGCTACCATGCTTGGGGGCTCGCGACAGCACCGGACACCTACCGCATCCTGGCCCGAGCGCCTGATGGCACAATCGAAGCCATAGGCCACCTCGACTTGCCTTGGGAAGGCTGGATGTGGCACCCCGAGCGACAAGCGCCCTTTGCCCCAGATGACTTGGCACGGGCAACAAAACTACTGATTCAAAACCGACTATGAAAGCAATCATTCTTGCTGCCGGCCGAGGCAGTCGAATGGGTAACCTCACCAACGAAACTCCCAAGGGACTCGTCCGCCTCAAAGGTCGCCCCTTGATCGATTGGCAACTGGAAGCCCTGCGGGATGCAGGTATTGAAGAAATCGGGCTGGTCAGCGGCTACCGGGCCGAACGCTTGACAAGCTACGGTTTGCCAATTTTCCATAATCCGGACTGGCAGCACACCAATATGCTCCACTCCCTGACGCAGGCCAGCCAATGGCTGCGAACCTCACCCTGCATCGTCAGCTACTCGGATATCTTTTACAGCTCCCAGCCAGTGCGAGCTTTGATAGCGAGCCGAGCCGACATCGGAATCGCCTATGACCCGGCTTGGTTGGAGTTATGGTGCCGACGCTTCAGCGATCCTCTAGAGGACGCCGAAACCTTCCGCTTCGATAGCACCCGAAACATTCTTCTTGAGATTGGCCAACGTCCTAGCACTTCGGAAGAGGTCGCCGGACAGTACATGGGGCTGCTGCACTTCACCCCCCACGGCTGGGCACAAGTGGAAACCTTGTTGGAGGGGCTTCCGATGGAAACAGCCAAGAAGCTGGACATGACTAGCTTGCTCTCGAGGCTTCTCGCCTGCGGCGCCCCCATCGCCCTCGCACGGAATGAGATGCCTTGGGGCGAGGTCGATTCGGCTCAGGACCTGGCTCTCTACGACGGGGACCCGACTTTGACACTGCCCATCCATGCCTAAGCCCGTCACTGGGATGATGTCATTTTTTGAATAACACCAACCTAACCTGAAGCGCCCCTCGCATGTCTGCCAACGACGAAAAATGCTACCAAGAAGCCAAGGCGCAGCTCGCCGCCGGAAACGTCCAGGCAGGGATTGAAGCGTTGCTTCGACTCGCGGAAAGCGACTCTGATTGCTGGGCAGCCTACCGTGATCTTGGCCACTATGCCTTAGACCAAGGGGACACCGTAGCGGCTCAGGATTTGCTTGAAACTGCGCTGATCAAAGCAAGCCAGCAAAACGCATGCGATATCGCCACGCTGCGGCTGCTCGCCCCCATACATCATGCACAAGCCAACCTGGATCGGGCCCTCGAACTGTACGGGCAAATCCTGCACCTAGACTCTGCCGACCCAGATGCCATATTCGCCATCCGCGACATTTTGGAACGGCACACATGTCTTTCTCCAATCGTCTGGGCACGCCTGCTAAAAGACCTTCGCAGCAACTCCCCCCTAGCTCAGCTAAACCAGGAATACGAAGCCAGAATCGCAGTATTGGAGCAGAAATGTGCAGAGCTTGAGCGTGAGCAAGTAGAAGCCACGCCATCACCGCCACCGGCGGAGATGACAACCCTAGCCCCGCGAATCCTCTCCCGCTTAACGCCCGTAGCCTGGCAGCAATTGTGTACTGGCACGTCTCCCCGTACAACCTCACCATCGGCACCAACCCACCGGGTTTCCGGCAAGCTTGCCAGCGTGGGCTTCATGGTGCACAGCGCTGATCTATACAACCACTATCACCGCATCTGGAAGCAGTTGGGCAGCGGCACTTACACCGTAATCGTCGGCAACGTCCACGAAGATCCGCAATCACTCTGTCGTTTCTATCAGGCGCACGGAATTGACGCCATTCCGGTGGAGGTAGCACGACAACAGGGGCGCCACTTCAGCCACCTCGTGTCCAACCACCCTTTTTCTGCCGGTGATCCGAATATCCTGCAGGAGCTGGGCGACTACAATATCCGGATGATGTACGCCTTGGGCAAAGCCCAGTGGAATTTCGCCGACTGGAACAAGCTGTACGACCTCATCCTCTGCTTCGGCCCCTTCCAAGCCGAACGCCTCGCCTACTGCGAAAACACCCTCAAGCTGGAAGTGGGATACCCCCGCTTTGATGGGTTTTTCAATGGGGAATTCGACAAAGCCACTGTCCTGCGTGAATTCGCCTGCATCCCCGATCGACAAACCATCGTCTGGCTCCCGACTTGGGGAGAACTAGCGTCGATACGTCAGTACGGGCAAGCGATCTCCGCACTAACCGATGAATACAACGTCGTCGTCAAGCTGCACCCCCTGCTCGACGAATCGGATCCGGGGGCTGCCGCCTTTCTCCGCCAATTGCCATTCACTGCCGTAATCGACACCCCAATCGACAATGTGATGTGCTACGTAGCTGCCGACTACCTGCTTTGTGATTACGGCGGCCCCATGTTTGGCGGTATTTACGTCGATAAAAGCATCCTTCTCCTCGATCTGCCGGGAGCTGTTAACGATCCTCTTGTCGGGACGGCTTCGGCCGATGCGGAGTTGCGCGCCGTGTTGCCCCATGTCAGCACCCCAGATACCCAAATCATTCGTAGAACTTTACACAATGCCACCCTTTGGGAAGAGCAGCGCCGCATCAGGGCCCAACTACGTAAAATCTTCTTTGCTCCGTACTACGGCTTTTCCTCGAAAGTCGTTGCCGACATCCTGCAAAATATCGAGCACATCACAAAATCATTGCATCTATCGGAAATCTGAATGGTTATCTGGCTGGTAGGTCTCTCCGGTTCGGGGAAAAGCACCCTCGGAGCAGCCCTCTGCACTCGTCTACGCCAGGAAGGCAAGGGCGTCGTCCATGTCGATGGCGACATAATCCGCGCCTTCTGCAACGACGCTGGCGATCCCAATGCCTATTCCCTGGACGGACGGAGGCGCAATGCCGAACGTATCGCCGCCATCTGCGCCTGGCTCGACGCCCAAAAAATCAATGTTGTATGCAGCATACTGGCAATATTTCCCGACATTCTGTTGGCTAATCGCACGCGCTACTCCAGCTATAGGGAAGTATTCCTAAACCCCTCACAGGCCGTTTTACGGACACGGGATACGAAAGGGCTCTACCAAGCGGCAGCAGAAGGACGCATGGCAAATGTGGTAGGCGTGCACATTCCCTTCCCCCCCCCATCAACGCCGGATTTCATCTTTGACACCGGGCGTACCCATGAGCCACCGGAGCTTCACGCCGAACAAATCATGCAAGCTCTTTCCGGAAACGACCTTTGGTGAACGGTTATCCCTTTTCATGCGGCAATCCGCTCGATGATCGCCCTCGCTACGATTACCTTGCAGTTTCGGACGACTCATATTTGGTTTTGTGGCGGGAAAGTCGGCGTAAAGCCCTTACATCCTCTTGCCGTGGCACGCTCTCGCCCGCAATCGACCCTCCGGCCCCATCCCCGGAACCTGACTGGCAGAGTACTGACGAGGTGATCGATAACTGCTGTCAGTTACTTGCAACGACCTCACCTACCCTCACCCCCCTCTGGCCCGCAATCGACAATCTTGTCCAACGCTTTGAGGCGGGTCACCGTCTTTACGCTTATCTCGACCCACATGGACGCGGGGTACGAAGTAGCGACTATCGCAACTTGGATCGGTATCTGGCTTTTGCCTTGCTCCTCACCCGTGCATGGCGCTGCCAACGACGACTCACCTATCTAAACGCCTTGCTCAAGGTTCTGGATCTGCTTTGTGCCTATGCGGAAGACATGACAACAGAACAACACCTCACACTCACCCAGCGTATCCACGACGAAGCCGAGTGCGTTGCCACCCTTGAAGCCGAACTCCGCAGCAAAACAGAGTACCAATGACGCTCCTGCCACATATCACCTTACTCCTGGCCCGAACAGCCAGGAGCAGCGTCTACGTACAGGCACTCGGATCAGCCGGCCTACGGCCTGCGGAAGTTGTCGTCTATGGAACCGACACAGACGCCCAGCCCGTTCCCGAAACAGCACTCGGCGTGGGAAATCCCATTCTCGGCAACGCATGGCCGGATGCCAGAATTTCCCTGGAGCAAGCATTGCTCAACAATGGTTGGGCATGGCATAGCGTAGACAGCCCGGACATTGCCTCACTTCCCCTGCATGCAACGCTGGAGAACCAAAAACCGATAGCAGGTATCGTGTTTTCGGGTTACCCGGGACAGCTGGTTCCACAATCAATTCTCGACTTGGCGCCAGTGCTCCATGTACATGGCGGTTGGCTGCCGGATTACCGCGGCAGCACCACGGTCTACTACTCCCTACTCATGGGCGAGCCCCCAGGTGCCTCCCTAATGCGCCTGGATGCGGGGCTCGATACGGGCCAGTTGCTAGAGCGAGTCCAATATCCGCCCCCTCCACCAGGCTGCGACGTGGACTACGTCTACGACAACACACTGCGGGCCGCTGTACTGATCAAAGCCCTGAGTCGTTACGTTGACACCCTTGCCCTACCCACCGGAGAAAAACAACCAGAGGAGGGCACCACGTTCTATATCATCCACCCCGTACTGAAAACCCTAGCCCTGACACACCGTCGCAGCTATGGGTAAATCCCCCCTAATCGATGGAGCGGCCATGGGTATTGAACAATGCGAAATCATTGAATTTCCGATCATCCACGACCCTCGCGGCAACCTTACTTTTGTTGAGGGCGGTCATCACATCCCCTTCGACATCAAGCGGGTTTATTACCTGTATGACGTTCCAGGTGGTGCTCAACGCGGTGGGCATGCACACCGCAACCTGCACCAGGTAGTGATTGCTATGTCCGGCAGCTTTGACATCGTTCTGGATGACGGCACCCACAAACGACGCCATCACCTCAACCGATCCTACTACGGGCTCTATATCGCCCCGATGATGTGGCGGGAGATCGATAATTTTTCGTCAGGCTCCGTATGCATGGTTTTGGCCTCGGATATCTATGATGAGGCTGACTATTTCCGCAATTACAACGACTTCTCCGCAGCGGCTCTCCAGTTGGCGAAAGGCCTGCGATGAGCAGCGTAGTTCCATTTCTTGATCTTGCAGCAATCCATCGCCCCTTACGCCACCAATTGGATGCGGCCGCCATGCGGGTACTCGATTCCAATTGGTTTGTTCTAGGACCGGAAGTTGAAGCCTTCGAACAGGAATTTGCTGCCTATTGTGAAGCGAAGCATTGCCTGGGGGTGGGCAATGGACTGGACGCACTGCATCTGATCCTGAGGGGATACGGTATCGGCGCAGGAGACGAAGTGATCGTTCCCGCCCATACCTTTATCGCCACCTGGTTGGCGGTGACCTACAGCGGCGCCCGACCGGTACCCGTCGAGCCTGACCCGCTCACGGGAAACATCGACCCCACACGCGTAGCAGCGGCCATCACAAGCAAAACGCGAGCGGTCATTGCGGTTCACTTGCATGGACAACCCGCAGACATTGTCGCAATTCGTCAAGTGATCGGCGGGCGGCACATCCGTCTGATCGAGGATGCGGCCCAGGCCCACGGCGCTCGCGTGAACGGATCCCGGATCGGAAGCCTGGGGGATGCTGCTGCCTTCAGTTTTTATCCAGGCAAGAATCTTGGCGCATTGGGTGACGGAGGCGCAATTGTTAGCAATGATCCTCAGTTGATTCATGGCCTTCGCCAACTACGCAATTACGGCGCAGTCGCCAAGTATCAGCATGAAAAACAGGGCTGGAACTCGCGCCTAGACGAATTACAGGCTGCCTTTCTACGCTGCAAGCTCCCCCTGTTGGACACTGACAATCAAGCCCGCCAAGTGGCAGCCAACCACTACTTAGCGGCTCTCGCCGGGCTGCCCGGGCTGATCCTGCCAACTACGCCAGCGTGGGCATCACCCGTATGGCATCTGTTTACCATCCGTACCCCGCAGCGCGACACTCTCCAAGCCCACTTGAAGCGTAACGGTGTGGAAACATTGGTTCACTATCCAACCCCTCCGCACCTTCAGGGGGCTTATCGCGACCTGGGCTGGGGTGCGGGCAGTTTCCCCATCAGCGAATCCTGGGCACGGCAAACTTTAAGTTTACCGATGTGGCCTGGGGTACCCTGTGAATTTGTCAGCGCTGCCGTGCGCAGCTTCTTTGTCAGCACGACCAATTGAGTTTGGGGATAGTTTTGCAAAACAATCTCGTCAGCGTCATTGTTCCTTCCTACAACTACGCCCGCTTTCTCAGCGCCACCATCGATTCAGTACTCGCCCAGACCTATCCTCACTGGGAACTGATCATAGTGGACGACGCATCGCAGGACGATAGCCCGGCCCTGATTGAACGTTATCGGCAACGATATCCCGAGCGGATCAAGGCGATTTTTTTGTCAGAAAACGGGGGGCAGGCTGCTGCCGTCAATGTTGCCTTGGGCCAAGCTCAAGGGGAATTCGTCTCGATGCTAGGGGCCGATGACATCACCCGCCCGAAACATCTTGAACAAGCCGTCGCTCAACTACGCAAAACTCCCGAGCTCGCGGCTGTATTCTCCCGTGCCAGCTACATTGACAGTGCAGGACGCCCCCTCGCTCCTCGGCCAGGCCACGACTTTTTTAACCAAGAAATTGTGGACTTACGTTGGCAGTTACTGCAGGGCAATTTTTTGTGCGGTCCTTCGGTCCTGCTCCGCCGCGCGGCGCTTGATGCAATTGGCGGCTTCAACCGTAGTCTCAACTACGTCGAAGATTACGATTTATGGTTGCGTCTGCTCGACCGCCACGAACTACTACGTGTCGACGATGTATGGCTGGACTACCGGGTTCACGGGGACAACCTCAGTTATGCCGCCAGTCCAGAGGCACAACGCTTCGGCCCTCTCTACGAAACAGCCAGCGTAGCCATCCGCGCCATGCATCGCTGGCCGCTGGAAAAATTGGCTGTTTTCCGGCACCGCCCTGGAACACCGGAACATCGCAAGGAAAGCGCCGCGGTCCAGGTGCGATTGGCCGAGACCTGCCTCGCCTTGGAAGCACGCTTTTTTGGACAAATGGAGAAGATGAATCTCCCGTCCCCCAAAATTGCGATCGCCGCTGCCCATGGCTTCGCTCTGGACGCACTGCAGAACGACCCCGGCAACGACGCTGCGCGCCAATTACTGTCGCGTATCTACACAGCACTGGGTGACACGCCCCGCGCCGCCGGGGGGAAATCCATCACCCTTGGTGAACTGGCCAACCAGATCCAAACTGCTACGCCAGCCCAAGTCGTCGCCAATGAGGAAGCCATCACAGGGGATAAGGCAGTCATTAACGACTACCAAACCTGGCTTGATTCACTCGCGCTCTCGAAGCTCGATGCGCAGCACTACGACCACTTGCTCAGAGAGGGCAAACTCACAACCCGCTTTCACCTCGTCGCCCTGCTCAAACCCGGTGAAGAAAATGCGCTGGTGGCAACACTCAATTCACTGACCAGCCAGCTCTACGACAACCTCCTGCTCACGATTGTCGCTCCTGCCGATGCACCACCCGGACTCGAAAGCAGCCGACTCCATTGGATACGGGCTGACAACGCTCCGCTGCAAGCAGCCAATCAGGCGCTGATTCAAGAGGATACACACTGGGTTGGGCTTATTCGCTGTGGAGACCGGCTGACCCCGTCGGCCCTGCTGGTAGCTGCTGAATCCGTTCGGCGCAATCCGCTTTGGCGAGTGCTCTTTAGCGATGACGATCTCATCGCCGAAGACGGGCAGCTACACTCACCACGCTTAAAGCCAGACTTCGACCCCACGTTGGCCTGCAGCCAACCCTATGTCGAGGGCCTTGTTCTGGCACGCTGGGATGCATTCATGGCCACCGGCGGTTTCGATCCTGAACTCGGCGACAATCCCGACGTTGATCTGCTCTTCAAGATTGCCGAGCGCTTCAAGGTCAGTGCTGTGGGGCACCTGAATGCGCCTCAGCTCCACCGGCAGGATAGCCGCCCGGTGGACCTTGAAAGTGTCCGGCGGACCGTCGAAAAACATCTGGCGCGTACCAACACATCCGCAACACTCACTCCCGGCGCACTACCCGGCAGTTTCCGTCTCGAATACCAGCTGGCAAGCCAGCCATTGGTTTCCATCATTGTTCCGACCCGCAACCGACTCGCACAACTCAGCCGCTGCATCGAATCCTTACTTGGCAAGACGACTTACTCAAACTTGGAAATCCTCGTCATCGACCATGCCAGTAGCAGCCCGGACGCACGAAATTTTCTGGATGGATTGCAGGCCATGGGGAACGCAGGCCTTCGGGTAGTCGCCGCACCTCAGGATGCAACGCTGACTGCGCTCTTCAACCTTGGCGCGCGCCACGCATCAGGCCAGCATCTGTTGTTCATGCATGACGATGTCGCAGCCCTTCACCCGGACTGGCTGGTGCGTATGGTCGCCCATATCGAGCGCCCCGAAATCGGTGCGGTAAGCGCACGCTTGCTCAGTGCTGACGGGCGACTCCAGCATGCGGGGATTGCACTCGGTCTGTCCGGCAGCGCAGAACTCATCGGTGAAGGGGCTGTCCTTGAAGATCCCGGCTATCTCGGTCGTTACGCGCTTGACCAGGAAGTATCAGCGGCCAGCGCCGCATGCTTGCTAATCCGCCGGGACATATTCGACAACCTGGGCGGTTTCGATGAAGTGCATTACCCGGTATTCCTTCCGGAGGTCGATTTTTGCCTACGCCTGCGCGAAGCAAAATGGCGCATCGTTTGGACGCCCCAGGCAACATTACTTCACGATGGCCCATCTCGGCTTGCCTCCGGTGTCCGCGCAGCACCACTCGAACCTAGCGCCAGAGCGACTCAATGGTCCCAAGAGCAGGAAAACCTGTTGGCCCAATGGCGCCATCACCTAGCACGGGACCCGTATTACAACAGTCTGCACAGCATGACGACGCCCGCCTATCGCCCCAACGAGGACCAATGGTTAGCGCACAACCCCCTGCCCTGGCGCCCTGTTCCTTTGGTTTTGGCCCAGCCGGCCGATCAACAAGGATGCGGGCACTATCGAGTAGCAGCCCCCCTGCAAGCGCTCGCCTCAGCAGGACGGGTACAAGGTTGCAATAGCACCACCTTTTATAACCCGGTTGAAATCGAGCGCCTTTCACCTGACGTGTTCGTTTTTCAGCACCCCTATACGGACTTGCAGCTTGATCAACTAGAGAAAAGCAAACAATACGGGAAAGGCATACGTCTATTCGATATGGACGACCTGATGACCCAGATCCCGCTGCAGAGCATCCACCGCGGTCGGTTCCCGGCGGATCTGGAAGCCCGGCTTAAGCGCGCGGCCACTCTCTGCGATCGACTGGTGGTCTCCACCCCTCCCCTGGCCCAGGCGTTTCGCCATTGGCACGACGATATTCGTGTCGCCACCAACCGGCTGCTCGGCGAACTCTGGCGCGATCTGACGCCCACCCGTCGCAGCTCCGGCAAGGCACGGGTCGGGTGGGCGGGGGCGCTCGGCCATGAGGGCGATCTCGCAATGATTAGCGAAGTGATTGAAGCCTTGTCCGATGAGGTGGACTGGATCTTTCTGGGCACGCCCCCGGCCTCGCTACACCGCCATCTGCGTGAAATCCACGCCCCTGTATCGATGCACGCCTATCCGGCGGCGCTGGCCCGCCTGAACCTCGATGTGGCCATCGCCCCGCTGGAGATCAACTCCTTCAATGAGGCGAAGAGTTCGCTCAAGCTCCTTGAGTACGGAATTCTCGGTTACCCGGTCATTTGCACTGACATCACGCCATACCAAGGCACCTTCCCGGTCACTCGCCTGCGAAACCGAGCCCAAGACTGGATCAAAGCGATTCGTGAGCTTGCCCATGACCCACAGCGGAGTGCCGCAGAGGGCGATGCACTGCAAGCCCACATTCGTACCCACTACCTCCTTGAGGAGCACCTTGATGACTGGACCCGGGCCTGGTTACCGGACTGATGCGACAGTCCAAACCACTACGTCCCCAATCCGCCCCCTTTCTGCCCAAGGGGAAGGGGCAAGTCGGAACGGATAAGGGACTGCGCTGGCCAGGGATTACAGCAGGACTCCCTGACCAGAAAAAAAAATAGCTAAACCCTCTAAAGTTTCCCCTGCACCACGCCGTAAAAGGACACAAGGGTAGTTACCCGAAAGCAATCCCGGTCAGTGCGTGGTAGGTGCCGAGCCGGTTTCGAGTTCTTAAGGAGAAAGTCATGCCTTCCGTCATCAATACCAACGTTTCCTCGCTCAACGCACAGCGGAACCTGAACACCTCGCAAAGCTCCCTGCAGACCTCCCTGCAGCGTCTGTCTTCCGGCCTGCGCATCAACAGCGCCAAGGATGACGCCGCCGGCTTGGCCATTTCCGAGCGCTTCACCGCCCAGATCCGCGGTCTGAGCCAGGCTCAGCGCAACGCCAACGACGGCATTTCCATGTCGCAAACGGCTGAAGGCGCCCTGCAGTCCTCCGGCGACATTCTGCAGCGTATCCGCGAACTGGCAGTGCAATCCTCCAACGCCACCAACTCCGCTTCCGACCGTCAGGCCCTGAACGCCGAAGTTGGTCAGCTGACCTCGGAACTGAACCGCATCGCCGGCACCACCGAGTTCAACGGCCAGAAGCTGCTCGACGGTTCCTTCGGCACCGCCACCTTCCAGGTCGGCGCCAATGCTGGTCAGTCGATCCAGGCCACCACTGCCAACTTCCAGACCAATCAGTACGGTAACTACCGGATCGGTTCCCAAGCTGCCACTGCCACCAATAGCCGTGGCGATCTGACTGCCAATTCGTCCCTGGGTACTGCGGTCTCCACCGCCAAGACTGCCGTGGCCTATGTTGCCGGCACGGAACCGACCAGCGCCATCGCCGCAGATACCGTTACGATTAACGGCGCCGTGGGCAGCAAGACTGTGACTGTCAGCGCCGGCGACAGCGCCAAGACTGTAGCCGCCAATATCAACAAGGCTACCGGTAACACTGGCGTTACTGCTTCTGCCAAGACCGAAATCGATATGACCGGTCTCACGGCAGGGGCCTCCTACAAGCTGGATGTCTACTCGGACAACACCACTGCCTCTACGATCTCCTTCACCGTGGGTTCCGCAGTGAATGCCGATGGTCTGTCTGCAGCGGTCAACGCTTTCAACGACGTCTCCTCCAAGACTGGCGTCACCGCTCGGGTGAACGATGCCGGTAACGGCATCACCCTGCTTAACTCCTCCGGCGAAAGCATCGCCATCGGCAACGCCTCCTCTGGTGCAGCGGCATCCATCAACGTCGGCACTCAGGCTGTTGGCGCCAACCAAGGCACTACGGTGAATGGTCAGCTGACCCTGGACTCTGATAAGAGCTTCAGTATCACCACCACTGCGACCACTGCGGCCACTACCTTCTTCACCGGCACCACTGCATCGGCTCAGTTGCAGAAGGTCAGCGATCTTGACGTCAGTTCGGTGGATGCCGCCCAGCGCACCCTGGCAATCGTGGATGCAGCGATGTCTGCAGTGAATGGTCAGCGCGCCAAGTTCGGTGCTCTCCAGTCTCGCTTCGAAACCACCATCGCCAACCTGCAATCCACCTCCGAGAACATGTCGGCCTCCCGCTCTCGGACCCGCGATGCAGACTTCGCGGCAGAAACCGCCAACCTGACCCGTGGCCAGATCCTGCAACAGGCGGGTACGGCAATGCTGTCCCAGGCCAACGCGCTGCCCAACCAAGTGCTGTCGCTCCTGCGATAAGCTGAAAGGCTAGTTCAGCCTAAGGGGCGCGGTAGCGGCAACGCTCCCGCGCCCTCTCTCCTTGAGAATTCAGGAGGTTTGCCATGAACGTTCAAGCAACAGGGATGCAAAATACGGGTGCCATGCCCCAAGTCGCACCTGCCGCCGGAAGCGCGGCGCAAAAAGCGGCACTACAGGATGGCACGAGTTCTGCTAACACCAATTCGAATGCTGCGCCCGGTCAGCCGGCCTCCAAGGCTGAATTGAACGATGCGGCAGAGAATGTGCAGAAATTCGTCAACACGATTAACAGCAATCTGAGTTTTCAGGTGGATGATGACACTGGTGAAATGGTCGTCAAGGTAGTAGACGCCACCACCAAGGACGTCATCCGCCAGATCCCATCCGAAGAAATGCTGGCCATTGCCAAGGCATTGGACCGCATTCAGGGGTTGCTGGTGAATCAAAAGGCCTGACCCCGCCCCCGTACTGCTTGCGTACGGGTTTTGAGCGTAAAGGAGTTCAACTATGGCAATCACCTCTCCCGGCATTGGCTCCGGTCTCGACGTCAATGGCATTGTCAGCAAACTGATGGCCATCGAGCAGCAACCGCTGCAGGCGCTCAACACAAAGGAAGCCAGTTACCAGGCGCAGATTTCTGCCTATGGTTCTCTGAAGGGTTCTCTGGCCTCACTCCAAAACGCTCTGGCCGGCCTCAAGGATGCCTCAAAGTTCTCGACGCTCAAGGCCACCACCAGCACCAGCGACTATCTGACGGCAACCGCCTCAGCCACTGCGGCGACGGGTAGCTTCTCCGTGGAAGTCCAGGCGCTCGCCCAAGCGCAGAAGGTCAAGTCTGGCCTGTTCACCAATACGAATACGGCGGTTGGGCAAGGCAAGGTCACCATCCAGTTCGGCACCTACGACAGCACCAGCAACACGTTCTCGGCCAACCCCAACAAAAGCCCCACCACCATCACCATCAACCCTGCCGACAGCAGCCTGGCAGGCATTCGCGATGCCATCAACCGGGCAAACGCTGGCGTCAACGCGTCCATCATCAACGACGGCAGCGGTAACCGGCTGATCATTTCGTCCAAGGACAGCGGCACCGCCAACAGCCTGAAAATCACGGTAGAAGATAGCGACGGCAACAACGACGATGGTACCGGTTTGTCGCAAATCGCCTTTGACCAGACCAAAGCTGCCGGCAGCGGCAAGAACATGACGGAAACCCTGTCGGCCCAGGATGCCAAGGCTGTGATCGATGGTATTCCGATCACCAAGTCTTCCAACTTGATTACCGATGCGATCGAGGGTGTTTCCCTCAACCTGACCAAGGCCGAGGTCGGCAAGACCACCACGGTAACGGTCAACCGCGACAACAGCGACGGTCGCAAGGCGGTGGAAAGCTTCGTCAAGGCCTACAACGATGCAATCAAGGCCCTAGGCGACGCATCCAAGTACGACGCCAGTACCAAGACATCAGCCATCCTGCAAGGCGACGCTACCGTGCGCACGGCCATCTCCCAGTTGCGTACTGCCATCAGCACCCCCTTGACGGCTGCTGCCGGCGGCTTCCGCCGCCTCTCGGATATTGGCATCACGCAGCAACAGAATGGCACCTTGGCGATCGATTCGACCAAGTTGGGTAACGCTTTCAGCGACACCACCAAAGATGTGGCAGCCCTCTTTGCCAGCATGGGCAAGTCCACTGACAGCCTGGTTTCGTTCACTTCCGCGAACAAGAATGCACAACCGGGCAGCTACGCGGTAAACATCACCCAACTGGCCACCCAGGGCAAACTGATTGGCAGTGCCGCACCGACCTACACTATCGACGATAGCAACAAGACACTGACTTTCAAGGTTGACGGCATCTCGGCAACGGTCACCCTGGCGACCGGCAACTATTCCCCCAAGCAACTGATCGCCGAGATTCAGTCCAAGGTCAATGGCGCTGGAGCCATCAGCAGCGCCGGCAGCAGTGTGGCGGTAGGCTTCGACGGTACCCAGGCCAAGCTTACCGGTAGCACGGCAGCCAACCTGGCCGCCGCCGGCGGAACCACGCTGAACATCGGCCTGGACGGGGGCACCGGACAGGACATTACCCTGGCTGCCAGCTACGCCAATCCAGGCGATCTGGTCAATGACCTGCAGAGCAAGATCAACACCGCCTTCGGTGCCGGCAAAATACAGGTCGACGTCAAGGATGGCGTGCTCTCACTGACCTCTCCCTCTTACGGTTCAACATCCCAGATTACCTTGGCAGGCGCCGGAGCCAGCGCGCTATTTGGCACCACCACCACGGCCAGCGGCACGGGCTCGGGGGCGCTGAAGATCACGTCAAACAAGTACGGCTCCACGTCCGATGTAACCGTCTCGGGTGACGGCGCTTCCAGCCTGTTTGGCGCCTCCCGGACCAACACTGTCGGTGTAAACGTTGCCGGCACCATTGGCGGCAACCCCGCCTTGGGCAGTGGCCAGGATTTGACCGGCAGCTCCGGCGGGGCAGACGGGCTGAAATTGACCATCAAGGGCGATACGCTTGGCGACCGCGGCACGGTCACCTTCGACCGGGGTTTCGCTCAGCACCTTGATCAGGTATTGACCGGCCTGCTGGATTCGAAGGGCATTTTCAACGCCAAAACGGACGGCATCAACGCCACGATCAAGGATATCGGCAAGCGCCGCGACGAACTGAGTACCCGCCTGACCGCTCTTGAAGCGCGCTATCGGGCACAATACACGGCGCTGGATACGCTCTTGTCGAAAATGAACCAGACCAGCACCTACCTGACCCAGCAACTGGCCAGCCTGAGCAAGTAAGGCGGGCCCAAAGGACTTACATGTTTGTTAGCCGCAACCCCATTGCCGCCTATGCAACGGTGGGCGTGGAAACATCGGTGGAATCGGCCAGCCCGCACAAGCTGATTCTGCTGCTGTTTGAAGGCGCCAAAGCGGCAATTCTTGCCGCCAAGTTACAGATGTCGAATGGGGAAATTGCCGCCAAAGGCGCCTCCATTTCCAAAGCCATCGACATCATCAACAATGGGCTCAAGGCCAGCCTTGATCTTGAGGCCGGCGGCAGCCTGGCTGTACAGCTCCAAGCGTTGTACGAATACATGTCGGATCGTCTGCTCTTTGCCAACCTGAAGAACGAGCCAGCCGCACTGGACGAAGTACTGGGGCTGCTCGCCCAAATCCACTCGGCCTGGGAAGAAATCGGCGACCGCCCCGAAACCGCCCCCGCCGCCCGATAGCACCAACGTCACAACCCTATGTCCATCACTGCCACGGGATCATCAGACCCCTATGAGGCTTTCCTCAGCTGTTCGGAGGAAATGTTTGCTGCTGCCGTCAAACAAGAGTGGGACACCCTCACCACCTTGATGGAGCAGCGCAGCCAGTGGGAATCCGAGATCCGGCGTCTGCGTGCGCTGGATGGTCCGCGCCAGCCGCTCAGCCCGCGCCAGCAGGAAATCTTTCGCCGGGTGCTCGATCTGGATCGCGAAGTCCAAGAACGTGTCGGTCCCTGGCTGACCCATGCAGGCAAGTTACTGAAAAGCTGGGGCGCACTCCCCTCCTGAGCCCTATCCAGCGGCGGTTTGCACGTCGCCGTTCTGACTGACACCACTCCGGTCGCGCCATCATGAGCATGATCCCCGCCGACCTGGCTTCTCGACTGAGGCTGCTCAGCGAGAGCACGGTTCAGCCCCTTACCCCGGCAAGCGAGATTTCGGACAAGCTGTCCGATCTCGTTCCTGGGCAACGGGTTTTGGCCGAGATTCAGGCACAGTTGCCGAACGGGGCTTACCGGGCGATGGTGGCACAGCGGGAGTTAGTACTCGCCCTACCGTTTTCAGCCAAGTCAGGGGACTCCCTCGAACTGGAGGTGGTGGAAAACGACGGCCGACTGGCCCTCGCTCTCCTCACCAAGGTTGGCGAAAAAGAACAGGCACCGCCTTCTGGCGTTACCGCCAGTCTGAGCCAAGCCGGCAAGCTGATCAGCACGCTGTTGAGTGGGGACAACTCCCAAGCCCAGAACAAGGGGGCAATCCTCAATAGCGGCGCACCAATTCTCGCCACCCCCCCCAACGACGATACGGCAACGCCACAGCTTGCCCGCGCGCTGCAGCAGGCGGTTGGCACCAGTGGGATGTTCTATGAATCCCATCAAGGCAAGTGGATCGGAGGTCAAATGCCGCGGGAAGCGCTCCTGGCCGAACCCCAGGGGAAGCTATCGCGACTGCTGACATTACCCTCCACCGCCGCAACGTCCCCCGCCGGGCCAGCCGACGCACCGCTATTGACCTCCTCGCGAAACGAAAGCGCAGCATCGGCCGCCCAATCCCCCTTACCACCGCCCGCCAGTCTGCCAGGCGCGGGCACCCCGGCCGTAGCCCCCGAAGCCACGCAGCTAGTGCAGCAACAGCTCGCCGCCCTGGCCAATCAGGTATTTGCCTGGCAGGGCCAGGTTTGGCCGGGGCAGGATATGCGCTGGGAAATCAGCGAAGAGGAAAAGCAACGGAGCAGTGGTGGGGAGGAAGCCCCCCGCTGGCAGACCAGCCTGCACCTGCAGCTGCCCTCCCTGGGAGGCATTGACGCCGAACTACGCCTCCAGGGCAGCAACCTTACCTTGCACATGACGGCGCCGGCCGAAACCAGCGAGCGACTGCAAAACGCCACCCCGGCCCTGCACCAGGCCCTGGCCGATGCCGGGCTGGCCCTCACCGCCGTCGATATCCAGCGCCATGACCAAGGCTGACAACCTCAAGAGCGCGGTCGCCCTGGCCTATCTCGAGGCGGACGTTGCGCCCCGGGTCGTCGCCAAGGGACGGGGCGTGATTGCCGAGGAAATCATTTCCCGTGCCCGGGAACATGGCGTCTACGTGCATGAATCACCAGAGTTGGTGGCCTTACTGATGCAGGTCGATCTTGATGACCGCATCCCCCCCCAGCTCTACGTGGCCGTTGCCGAACTGCTTGCCTGGCTGTATCGCATCGAAAGCGGCGGATCCAACGAAACGCCCCCGCTGTTCAAAGGTCCGGCCCACCCAATACGACCTGACCAGGCCGTGAATTCGCCGTAACACGGACTTTTTTCGCGCCGATCCCGCCGTGGATGGATTAAACTTCTGCCGCAAATCAGGGCACCCAGTCTCATGCCGCTCATGTCAAAGACTGAGGGATCGCACCATCCGCACCACCATTTGCCCGCTGGCCCACGAGATACAACATGCCCGATAACGAACAGGCGCAGGGAGCAGAAAATCTGACCTCGCCCTTCGATCTCGAAGAATCAGACCATTACAGCAAGTACCTGCTGTTCTCCCGCAGTGAAATGCTGTTCCTGCTCCGTGCGCTCCAACAAAAGGGCTGCATGGTCACCGCCCATTTCGACCACGGCAACTCCTTTTTCCTCACCTCCCTGATCGAGGTGGATGGGGATGAGCTCGTGTTTGATTACGGCAGCAACGACGAAATGAACCGCAAGGTCCAGGGGGCCGACAAGGTGGTATTCACCTCGTCCCTGGACAAGGTAAAAGTCCAGTTTTCCCTGCCCGGCCTGAGCGCAACGACCTACGAAGGACGGCCAGCGTTTTCCGGCGCCATCCCCGAATCGATCCTGCGCCTGCAACGACGGGAGTATTTCCGCCTTTCCACGCCATTGGCGAGCCCCCTCAAATGCTTCATTCCGACCGAGGAAGGCATTCTGGAAACTACGGTGCTCGACATCAGCGGCGGCGGGATCGGCTTGATGCTGCCCGCAGACCGCAAGGACTTTCCGGTCGACAGCGCGTTTAGCAACTGCCGCCTAGAATTGCCGGAGGAAGGTACGATCAATTTCAACATGATCGTGCGCAACGCATTTTTCCTCACCAACAAAAGCGGCAATAGTTACCTGCGTATCGGTTGCGAATTCGACAACCTCTCCGGTGCTCGCCTTTCCGCCATTCAGCGCTACATCACCCGCATCGAACGGGAACGCAAGGCGCGGGAAAGCGGCATGCTGTAACGCAAGGGAATACCGCAGATAGCAACGAAACAACGAAAAAGGCCGGTATCTGACGATACCGGCCTTTTTTCCGTACTCGCTGCAAACAGGCCTTACACCTGCATGTTCATCACGTCCTGATAGGCCGCCACGAGGCGATTACGTACCTGAACCATTTCCTGGAAGGAAACGTTGGCCTTTTGCAGGGCAATCATGACCTCGTGCAGGTTGGCGTTGGGATCACCTCCAGAGAAGTTCTCCGCCATGGATTGCGCCTGCTGCTGAGTCTGGTTGACCTGATTGATCGAATTTTGCAGAACCTGGGCGAAATCAACCCCGCCCGGAGCGGCGGCATCCGCTCCGGCCTGGGCCGGCTTGCCGGCGGCCAGGGCGGCAGTGGCGCGCATCTGGCCGAGAAGGTCATTGATTCCGTTGCTGTCCATAGGTCTTCCTAAAATCTTCCCTCACTTTAGCAGGAAATGGGCCAACTACCAGGGGCCAACTGCCAGAAGTAGCCAACGCTCGGCATTTCTTCCACCCATCTCACAAGCGGCCTCTCACCATTAACGGCCAGTGGCAGCTGGGCTGTAGGGACATCACTCTTTGAGAAACCCCGCTTCCCGGTACTGCTTGAGCTTATGACGCAAAGTACGCTCGGAAATTCCCAAACGCTCCACGGCCAGCTTGCGAGAACCGCCGACGGCGCGCAGGGTTTCCAGGATGTGCTCTCGCTCCAGATCCCGCATGTTCTCGGTACGGCGCGGCGAGCCAAGCGACATATCACCAGCAACCGAGGCGGCCGCAAAGGCAGGCTGGGCGGGCATCTCCACGGGGGGGAGGCTGGAAGGCGCGTGGATATTGGTTCCCAAGGGGACACCACTGAAGAATGGCTCCCCGTGCGGAGTTTGGACGGGCATTGGGGAAAAGTCCGACACCGTCGGCTGTACCGGCGCGGCCATTGGCGGTGTCACCATGCCACCAGGCCGAGCCGGCAGATGCAGATGCTCGGCATCGACCCGGTCGGCCGGTGCCAGGATCATCGCCCGCTGCATGACGTTTTCCAGCTCGCGGATGTTGCCCGGCCAGTCGTGAACCGTCAGGGTGTGCTCTGCGGCCGGTGTCAGGGACAAGCCCGGCCGGCCGATTTTGCCGCCCCGGTCGGCAAGAAAGTGCCGGGCCAGGGGCACGATATCGGCACGCCGTTGCCGCAGCGACGGAATCGGCAAGGGGAAGACATTGAGGCGGTAATACAAGTCCTCGCGGAAGATACCCTTGGCGACGGCCTCGGCCATGTCCCGGTTGGAGGTGGCGACAACGCGGATGTCCAGGGACACCGGCTTCTTGCCGCCGACCCGTTCCACCTCCCGTTCCTGCAGCACGCGCAGCAGCTTGGCTTGCAGCGACAGGGGCATTTCGGTCACTTCGTCGAGGAGCAGGGTGCCGTTCTGGGCCTGCTCGAACTTGCCCGCCTGGGCCTGGGTAGCGCCGGTGAAGGCGCCCTTCTCGTAGCCGAACAGGGTGGCTTCGAGCAGGCTATCGGGAATCGCCGCACAGTTGATGGCAACGAAGGGGCCGTCGCGGCGCGCCGAGTTGCGGTGGATGTAGCGGGCGACAACTTCCTTGCCCACGCCGGATTCGCCGGTGAGCAACACCGTGGCGTCGGTCTGGGCCACCCGGGCTGCCAGGGAGAAGAGGTTGCGCGAGGCCGCATCGGCGGCCACCACACCGGCATCGCCGGCCATGTCAGGCAGCCGGTAGCGGGCGATGTGGGCGAGCAGGGCCTGGGGCTCGAAGGGCTTCATGAGGAAGTCACAGGCCCCAGCGCGCATGGCCTCCACTGCCCGATCCACGTCGGCAAAGGCGGTCATCAGTACCACCGGCAGGTGCGGCCAGCGGCTGCGGATCGATTTGAGCAAGGTGATGCCATCCATCGGCTCCATGCGCACATCGGAGACGACGATGCCCACCGGTCGGGAATCGAGCACCGCCATCGCCGCCGGACCAGAATCCACGGCGACCAGTGGCTCCCCCGCCAGTTCGAGGGTGTCGCAAATGGCTTCACGCAGATTGGGGTCGTCTTCTACAACCAGGATGGGCAGGGTGGTCATGACAGTGAAAGCAATCAGTATTCGGGGGGTGACGCCGGATTCGCCGCCGGCGCCGTGCCGGCGGGCAGTTCGAGGATGAACTCGGCGCCCTCGCCCGGGGTGGAGCGGACATCGATGGTACCGCCATGGGCCCGGGCCACGCCGAGGGCGATGGCCAGGCCGAGACCGGTGCCTTGTCCCCGGGTGGTGAAAAAGGGCTCAAAAATACGCGCAACCATTTCCGGAGCAAGACCCGGGCCTGTATCGCGCACGGCGATGTACGCCCTCCCTCCGGACACCGTCAAGGCAAGGTGCACCGCCGGGGCGATTCCGGCCGCGCTGCGCTGCTCGCAAGCTTGCAAGGCATTTTCAAGCAGGTTGATCAGGGCCCCGGAGAGGGCCTTGTGGTCGCCGACCACGACCAGCCCCGGCGCCGCGCCCTCGACGATGAACTCGACCCCCTGGCGGCGCATCAGCGCCTCGACGGCCAGGGACGCTTCCAGCATCAACCCGTCCAGCGAGACCACCTCCCGGCCGATGCTCTCACCCCGGGCGAACAGCAGCACGTCCTGGATCAGGCGCTCCAGCCGCTTGAGTTGGGTGGTCGCCTTGTCGGCGAAGCGCATGCGCGCATCATCGGCCAGGTCGGGGGTCCCCAGGTTGCTGCTATAGAGCAGCGCCGTGGCCAGAGGGGTACGCAACTGGTGGGCCAGGGACGCGGCCATCTCGCCCATCGCCGCCAGGCGCTGGCTGCGCTCCAGGCTGGCCTTCATGGCGTGGGCGGAGGTGATGTCGTGCAGCAGGACGATCCGCCCTCCCGATGAATCCAGGGGGCTTTCCGCCGTGGAGAGGCGCCGTTCGCCGTGGCACCACTCGTCCGGCGTAGCGGAAGGCCGCAGCACCTCTTTCGACACCTGGCGCCACTCCAGACCGACCGGGTCGCGACCGAGCATTTCCTGGGCCGCGGGGTTGGTGCTGGTCACCACTCCGGCCCCATCCACCGCCACCACCCCCGCCGGCAAGGCATTGAGCAGCAGGGAGAGGCGCTCGGACAAGGCTTCCTTTTCCTGGTACTGGCGACGCAATTTACCGTTGGCCACTTCCAGTTCAGACGTCAGGCGCACCACCTGCCCCTGAAGCGCCTCGTAGGCCTGGGTCAGCTCCTGGGAAACCTGGTTGAAAACGGAGAAGGCCCGTTGCAATTCCTCGGCCTTCACCTCCGTCATGCGATCGGCATCGGTCACAACAGAACCTCGCGGGGCGATATCACGACCAGCAAGAACTGGCCCTTGTTTACGGCCGCCATAGTAGAATATTTCACGGAATTTTTTCGCTTTTCGGAGCCCACCCGGCAAAATCGCCCGGGCTGGACATTTTCCCGGCCTTGCGGCCCTTTTCATCCGACTCCGCTAGCGCGACCTCTCACCGAGACCTAATCACCTAACATGGCGGCCGCCACCGACACCTCAGCCGATGCCGTGCAGGCTCCGCCGCCTGCGACCAAGCCCCTGGACCGTCTCCGGGAAGGGGTGAACCGGCTCACCAACCAGCAAAAGATCATCCTCATGGTGGCGCTGGCCGCCGTGGTCGCGCTGATTGTCGGTGCCGTGCTGGCCAGCCGCCAGCCCGACTACAAGGTGCTGTTCTCCAATCTGTCGGAGAAAGATGGCGGCACCATCATCGCCAGCCTTGAGCAGATGAACGTTCCCTACCGTTTCTCCGACGGTAGCGGCGCCATTCTGGTCCCCAGCGACAAGGTTCACGAAGTCCGCCTGCGCCTCGCTTCCCAGGGGCTGCCGAAAGGCGGACTGGTGGGCTTCGAGCTGATGGAGAACCAGAAATTCGGCATCAGCCAGTTTGCCGAACAGGTCAACTATCAGCGCGCCCTGGAGGGCGAACTGTCCCGCACCATCCAGTCAGTGGCCACGGTCGAGAACGCCCGGGTACACCTGGCCATTCCCAAACCGTCGGTGTTCGTCCGCGAAGAGCAGAAGCCCACCGCCAGCGTGATGGTGCATCTCTACCCGGGGCGGGCCCTGGAGCCGGCCCAGGTGGCGGGCATCCAGCACCTGGTCGCTTCCAGCGTACCGCAACTGCCAATCGCCAACGTCACGGTCATCGACCAGCAGGGCAACCTGCTCTCCCAACTCAAGAGCAAGTTGATCGAAGCCGGCCTCGACCCCACCCAGCTCAAGTACGTCGGCGAGGTCGAAGCCTCGGTGATCAAGCGCATCGACGACATCCTGGCACCGGTGGTCGGCCCTGGCAACGCCCGAGTTCAGGTGGCTGCCGACGTGGATTTTTCGCAGAACGAGCAGACCGCCGAAAGCTATCGCCCCAACGGCTCGCCACCCGATATTTCCATCCGCAGCCAGCAGATTTCCGAAACGGCCAACGTCAACCCACCGGCCCAGGGCGTTCCCGGCGCCTTGAGCAACCAGCCGCCGGTACCGGCCACCGCCCCCCTGACCCAACCCAACGTGGGCGGCACCGGTGCCCAGCCTCTTGCCCCCGGACAGCAACCTCCGCCACCGGGCAAGATCGACGCCGCCGGCGTGACCGCACCGATCTATTCCGCCGGCCAGCCAGTCAACACCCGCAAGGACTCCACCATCAACTACGAGGTGGACCGTACCATCCGCCACACCAAGGGCTCGATCGGTAACATCCGCCGCCTGTCGGTGGCGGTGGTGGTCAACAACCGGCCGGACAAGGACAAGACCGGCAAGGTGATCGAACGGGCCTTGAACGAGCAGGAGATCAAACAGATCAACGATCTGGTGCGTGAGGCCATGGGCTACAACAAGGACCGGGGCGACACCCTGTCGGTAGCCAACGCACCGTTCAACCTGGGCGACAAGACGACCCTGGAAATTCCGTTGTGGAAGCAGCCTGAGGCCATCGAGTTCGGCAAGGAACTGCTGAAGTGGTTGGCGGTGGCCGGCATCGTCATGCTGATCATCATGATGGTGATCCGCCCGGCGCTGAAGACCATGTTCCCCCCTCCCGAGGAAGAAGAGGAGGAAGAGGAACCCGGTATGGAAACCATCGAGGACGAGGACGGCACCATCCTCCATATCAACCCCTTCGAGCAGAAGCTTGCCGAAGCCCGGGAACTGGCCAAGGAGAACCCCAAGGCCGTGGCCAACATCATCAAGGACTGGATGGACGGCGGCGCCTGATCGGCGCAGCACTCCTCCTGGTAACGCCCCATGGCAGCCACTGACGAAGCCGTTGAAAAGAGCGCCATCCTGCTCATCGCCCTGGGCGAGGAAAATGCCGCGGAAGTACTCAAGCACCTCGGCCCGCGGGAGGTGCAAAAGCTTGGCCACGCCATGGCCGGCCTCAAATCCGTGCCCCGGGCGCGCATCGAGCAGGTGCTCGAAGAGTTTCACGCCATCGTCTCGGAACAAGCATCGCTGCACGTCGATACCGATGCCTACATCCGCAGCGTGCTGACCAAGGCCCTGGGCGACGACAAGGCCACCAACCTGATCTCGCGCATCCTCCAAGGCGGCGAGACCAACGGCATCGAAGGCCTGAAGTGGATGGACGCCCCGACGGTGGCCGATCTGATCAAGAACGAGCACCCCCAGATCATTGCCACCATCCTGGTACACCTGGAGCACGACCACGCCAGCGAAATCCTCTCCTACTTCACCGACCGCCTGCGCAACGACGTGGTGCTGCGCGTTGCCACGCTGGAAGGCGTCCAACCGGCGGCCCTGAAAGAACTCAACGACGTCATGCTCGGCCTCATCTCCGGTTCGGCCAACGTCAAGAAGGCCGCCATGGGTGGCGTACGCACCGTGGCCGAAATCCTCAACTTCATGGGTACCGCCAACGAGACATCGGTCATCGACTCGATCCGCGAGTACGATCCTGACCTGGCCCAGAAGATCCTCGACGAGATGTTCGTCTTCGAGAACCTCAACGATCTGGACGACCGCTCGGTACAGCTGCTGCTGCGCGAAATCCAGTCCGATTCCCTCATCCTGGCGCTCAAGGGCGCCTCCGAAGGGCTGCGCGAGAAGATCTTCAAGAATATGTCCCAGCGTGCCGCCGAAATGCTGCGCGAAGACCTGGAAGCCAAGGGCCCGGTGCGGTTGTCCGAAGTGGAAGCAGAGCAGAAGGAAATCCTCAAGATCGTCCGGCGCCTTGCCGACGAAGGCCAGATCGTCATGGGTGGCAAGGGCGACGACCAGTTCGTCTGACCCCCTGCCCCCTGGTGTTAGCGCATTTTTGATCCATGGCCGAGAACTACATTCCCAAAGAAAAGCTCACTGCCTACGAACGGTACGAGCTGGCAGCTTTCGATGCCCCCCCGGAACCGCCGCCAGCCACGGTGGAATCTCACGAACTCCCCGATTCCCAGTTGCCGGTGACGCCCCTGCCCACGGCGGAGGAGCTTGAGCATATCCACGAGGAGGCGCGCCAAGCCGGTCATAACGCCGGCTATGCCGAAGGCCGTGAGCAGGGCTACAACCAGGGCTATACCGAGGGCCATGCCGCCGGCCGCGATGAAGGCCTGGCCGAGGTACATGCCCAAGCCGCCCGGCTGGCGGCCCTGGCCGAACAACTCGACGGGGCTGCGCGCCACCTCGATCAAACCGTGGCCGACGACGTGCTGGCCCTCGCCTTGGAAGTGGCCCGCCAGGTCATTCGCCAGGCTCTGCGAGTCAAGCCCGAGCTACTGCTGGCAGTGGTCCGGGAGGCCCTGGTTGCCCTGCCCCATGCCGAGCGCCCCCTGCTCTACCTGCACCCGGACGATGCAACGCTGGTGCGCGAGCACCTGGGCGAGCAGATCCAGCACGCCGGCTGGCGGGTGGTGGAGGACATGTCCGTGCCGCCGGGAGGCTGTCGTGTCGAAGCCGGCAGTAGTGAAGTGGACGGCACCCTGGCCTCACGCTGGAAACGCACCCTGGACGCCATCGGCCTCCACCAGGATTGGCTGGAATAACCTGGCGTGGAACCCGATCAAATTCAGCCGGCAGCCCCCCCTGCTCCGGATATCGAAACGCCGGTCGATAGCGGCGCCCCGCAGCCGGTCAACCGGCACGCCAAGCTAAAGACCTTGTTGTCCCAGTGCCGCGAGGGCCTGGATAGCGCCGCGCCGCTACTGGTTTCTGGCAAGCTCACCCGCATCAACGGTCTGGTCATGGAGGCTGCCGGCCTGAAACTCCCGCTTGGCAGTTCGGCCAAAATCATGCCGGTTGGCGGCGCGCCGGTGGAAGCTGAAGTGGTCGGTTTCCACGGTGAAAAGCTCTTTCTGATGCCGTCGGACGATATCTACGGGCTCTCGCCGGGGGCCCGGGTCGCCCCCTACGAGAGCACGGTTGCCGAACCGCGCCTCGACCAGCCTCGCCTGATGCGCCGCCGTGCCGCCGACCGGACCAAGCTGGTCCCGGTTGGCGAATCCATGCTCGGCCGGGTTGTGGATGGCGCCGGGCGCCCCTTGGACAACCACGGGCCACTCCATGCCGAGGCAATGCGTCCGCTACACTCCCGACCGGTCAACCCAATGTCCCGGGCGCCGATCGCCCAGACCCTGGACGTGGGCGTGCGCGCCATCAACGGCATGCTCACCGTCGGTCGGGGCCAGCGTATGGGCCTGTTCGCCGGCTCCGGCGTGGGTAAATCGGTGCTACTAGGGATGATGGCCCGTTACACCGAGGCCGAGATCATCGTCGTCGGCCTGATCGGCGAGCGGGGCCGGGAAGTCAAGGAGTTCATCGAGCAGATCCTTGGCGAGGAGGGTCTGGCCCGTGCGGTGGTGGTCGCCGCCCCCGCCGACACCAGTCCATTGATGCGCCTGCAGGGCGCGTCCTACGCCACCACCCTGGCCGAATACTTCCGCGACCAGGGCCACCAGGTGCTGCTGATCATGGATTCCCTGACCCGCTACGCCATGGCCCAGCGCGAAATCGCCCTGGCCATCGGCGAACCGCCGGTCACCCGGGGCTATCCCCCTTCGGTCTTCGCCCGACTGCCCCAACTCGTGGAGCGGGCCGGCAACGGACCGGACGGCGGCGGCTCGATCACGGCGTTCTACACCGTGCTGGCCGAGGGCGATGACCAGCAAGACCCCATTGCCGACTCGGCCCGAGCCATCCTCGACGGTCACATCGTGCTCAACCGCTCCCTGGCGGATGCCGGCCACTATCCGGCCATCGACATCGAGCAGTCGATCTCCCGGGCCATGGTGAACCTCATCACCCCGGGACAGTTCGACCACGTGCGCCGCTTTAAGCAACTCTTCTCGCGCTATCAGCGCTCCCGCGACCTGATCGCCGTCGGTGCCTATGCGCCCGGATCGGACCCCCTGCTCGACCAGGCGGTCAGTGCTTTTCCCCGGCTCGAAGCCTTTCTCGTGCAAAACCTGGGGGAGCGCTCCACCTATCCGGACAGCATTGCCCAACTGGAGCAGCTGTTTAGCCCCGGCGGCGTTTGACCTTGGCGTCAGTCGGACTAAGCTGTCTGCTTGAGGTCCAGAATACGCCACCAACAATCCCGTCTGTCATCCATGGCCAAGGCCGCATCGCTCCAACCCCTCATCGATTTGATGCAAGATCGCGTCGACGATGCCACCCGCGCCCTAGGTGCTCTGGTATCGGCCGAACAGGACGCCAAATCAAAGCTGCAACTCCTCGTCCAGTACCGGGAGGAATACGTGGCACGCTTCCACGACGCCGGCACCCAGGGCGTTTCCCTGGCAGTATGGCGTAACTACCAGGTATTCATCGACCGCATCGACCAGGCCATCGCACAGCAGCGGGCCGCCGTCGCCGCATCGGAGCTGCGCACCGCCGAAGGTCAGGCCGAGTGGCTACACCAGCGCAACAAGCTGAAAGCCATCGACACCCTCTTCCACAAGCGTCAGGAAGGCGAGCGCCTAGTGGAAAACAAGCGCGACCAGAAATTCCAGGACGAATTTGCCGCGCGCCGCTTCAAGCCGGAATAGGTCACCACACCCGGCAGCTCTACCTGCGCATACGGGTTGAAACAGACTACTACCCGGTCATTCCGGCCACTGCCACCGGCTACTGGCATATCCCTTGCTAAAGACCCCATGACAAAAACTTCGCCTGCTTGTGCACGAGGGCCTCATGGGAATTTCTGCCGCTACTGCTTCTGCCATCGCCAAGGTGGTGCCGCCACCTGCCCAGGCCTCGGCCAATGCTGGCGTTAACAACAGCAACGCCAGCGACGCGAACGAGACCGCCCCGACCAGCAAAGGGGATTTCATGGCGGCCCTGCTCGCCCAGTTGCGCGGCAGCGGCACCCAGGAGATCGTCGTGCCCGGTGGCAGCGACAAGGGCAAAGCCGAGCCCGCGGTCGGTGAGGACAGCGAACTGACCGATCCCGCGGCCTTCATGGCTGGACTGCAAGCGGCCTTCAACCTCGCCCCGCAGCCCGCCACCAAAGTGGCTCCGGCGGCAGGCGCCGGCGACAAGGCCGAGCCGAGCATTGCCATCACCACCGGCACCCCGAGCGAAGCCATGGCGACACCCAGCGAAGAATCGCCGCTGCTGGGCCTGGCGGCAGATGGCGGCAAAGCGGCAAAAACTGCCGGCTTCGATGCCGCCTTGAAGGATGCCGACGTCAAGCTTGCCGCCACGGACGCTCCGCCGACGCCCCTGACCAATCCCAGTGCCACCCACGCCCAGCCCCACCAAGTTGCCACCGACGACACCACCGTCCAGACTCCAGTGCGCGACGCCCGCTGGGGCGAAGAATTCAACCAAAAAGTGGTCTGGATGGTGAAGCAGGACCAGCAGAGCGCCCAGTTGACGCTCAACCCACCCCAGCTCGGGCCGGTGGAGGTCACCATCCACGTGGGACCTGACGCCAAAGCCAGCGCCACCTTCATTTCTCCCCATGCCGAGGTCCGGGAAGCCATCGAGGCCGCACTGCCGCGCCTGCGTGACATGATGGCCACCGCCGGGGTATCCCTGGGCCAGACCAACGTCGGCAGCGAATCCATGGCGCAACAGCAGCAAATGGCACAGCAACAGCAGAACCCCCGCTCGTTCAGCCAGGGTAGCGCCGGCAAGGGCCAGGGCGGCGAGGGAGGTGGCGGTGAGGCCACTGCTATACTAGGCGCCGACGGGGTATCCGGACGTTCGGGCCCGATCCGGCAAGGTGTTGGTCTGGTAGACACATTTGCGTAAGGGCACCGTTTGATCCGAATCGTTTGAGACTTTTCTGCTCGCCAGCCATACAGTCCCGGCCCTTCCGGGCCGTTATGACCGACATGGCACACTGGCCTGCCCGGGTCGTCCGATCCAGGTCTCGCGGTTCCCGCCCCACCGCAAACAACTACCTCTAGGGAGAGTGCATGGCCAAGACCGAAGCCAAGGCCGCCGAAGCCGCGCCGAAGAAAAGCAACGCCAAGCTACTGATCATCCTGCTGTCCGTCATTCTGCTCGTCGTCCTGGCCGGCGGCGCTTTCCTGCTGCTCAAGCAGTCAGATCACGCTGACGAGGACGAGGACGTGGTCCAGCAGGAAAAGCCGAAGAAAAAGAAGAAGGAAGCGCATGCTCCCGTGTTCCAGGCCCTGGAAACTTTTACGGTCAACCTGGTGCCCGAGCAGGGGGATCAGTATCTGCAAGTCGGTATTTCGGTTGAGCTGGAAGACGTGACCGATGGCGAGAAGCTCAAGGTCTTCATGCCCAAGCTGCGCAACCAGATCACCCTGTTGCTGTCGTCGAAAAAGGCCTCCGAGCTCACCAGCAAGGAAGGCAAGGAAAAACTGGCCGAAGAACTGCGCGAAACCATCAACGTGACCCTCGATCCGCCGCCCAAGGGCAAGAAAGCCGAGAGCCCGGTCAAGGAAGTCCTGTTCACCTCGTTCATCATCCAGTAACCCCGCAACCGCCCCTTAACCGGACACCCACCCCATGGCCCAGGATTTCCTCTCTCAGGAAGAGGTTGACGCCCTACTCAAAGGCGTCACCGGGGAAACTGACGAGCCCGAGGCCGAAGTCGCCGCCACGGGCGGGGTAAGTGCGTACAACCTGGGCACCCAGGAGCGCATCGTCCGCGGGCGGATGCCCACCCTGGAACTGGTCAATGAGCGTTTTGCCCGCTACCTGCGCATCGGCCTGTTCAACTACATGCACCGCAACGCCGAGGTGTCGGTGGGGCCGATCCGGGTGCAGAAGTACAGCGAATTCATCCGCAACCTGGTGGTGCCGACCAACCTCAACCTGATCATCGCCAAACCCCTGCGCGGCACGGCCTTGGTGGTGTTCGATCCGAACCTGGTGTTCCTGGTGGTGGACAACATGTTCGGCGGCGATGGGCGCTTCCACACCCGGGTGGAAGGGCGCGACTTCACCCCCACCGAGCAGCGCATCATCCAGGGCATGCTCGGCGTGGTGTTCAGCGAATACGAACGGTCGTGGAAGCCGGTGCAGGAACTCAAGTTCGAGTATGTGCGCTCGGAAATGAACTCCCAGTTCGCCAACATCGCCACCCCCTCGGAGATCGTGGTGTCCACCACCTTCACCCTGGAATTCGGCGGTGCGGCGGCGGATATGCATATCTGCTTCCCCTATTCGATGCTGGAGCCGATCCGCGATCTGCTCTACAGCACCATGCAGAGCGACCACCTGTCCACCGACAAGCGCTGGGTCGCCACCCTGCGCCGCCAGTTGCAAGGGGCGGAACTGGAGCTCGTCGCCAACCTGGCCCAGGCCACCGTGTCCCTGCGTCAGGTGCTCAACATGAAAGCCGGTGACGTCATCGGCGTCACCATCCCGGAAAAACTCACCGCCTCGGTGGACGGCGTGCCGGTCATGACCTGCCGCTACGGCCAGCAAGGCGGGCAGTACGCCCTGAAGGTCGAGGGCTTCGTTAACGCCGACCTGCTCGACCCTCCCGCGCCCACCCCGATCGACACGGGAGAGCAGCATGGCTGACTTGGAAAACAACGTGGATAGCAATCAGGAAAATCCCAACACCGGCGGCGAGGATCAAATCAGCGAAGACGACTGGGCCGCCGCGATGGCCGAGCAGGCCGTCTCCGACGAGGCTGCCAGCAGCAGCGCTCCGGCCGCCCAGCCTGCCGCCATCTTTCCGTCCTTCGGCGAGGAATCGTCCAAGAACGGCATGATGAAAGAGCTCGACATGATTCTGGACATCCCCGTCCAGCTCACCGTCGAACTCGGCCGCACCAAGATCACCATCAAGAACCTGCTGCAACTGGCCCACGGTTCGGTGGTGGAACTCGACGCCCTGGCCGGCGAACCCATGGACGTGCTGGTCAACGGCACCCTGATCGCCCAGGGCGAGGTGGTGGTGGTGAACGACAAGTTCGGTATTCGCCTCACCGACATCATCACCCCGTCAGAGCGGATGCGTAAGCTGGGCCGATAAGCGCCACTGCCGCGGCCCGGCCGCCCTTTCACGGGTGCCACGTACCGTCCAACCGCCTTCGGGCGGTTTTTTATTTGCCCTGGCTTCGATTACCATAGGGCGGTTTATCTCCCCGCCTCAAGCACGCGTCCCCGAGCCTCATGCCCCTTTCCCTTTTCTGGCGCTTTTCCCGCCTTTGCCTGCCCTTGCTACTGGCCGCGCCCCTGGCCCGGGCAGAAGGGGAGAATATGGCCGCCGGGGCCACGGCAACGCCTCCGGGTACGGCGGCAAATGCGGCCACCGCCATCGGTACCGCAGCACCGCTCGCCGCCGGCAGCCTTCTGCAAGCCCTGCTCGGCCTGATCCTGGTCCTCATCCTGCTCATGGCCGCTGCGTACTGGTTGCGCAAAGTTCAAGGCCAGCGGGGCTTAGGAGGCGGACTGATGCGGGTAGTGGCCGCCCTGCCCCTGGGCACCCGGGAACGCATCGTCATCGTCGAGGTGGGCGATACCTGGCTTGTACTGGGCATCACCGCCCAAGGCATCACGCCGCTGCACACCCTGCCCAAGGGTGAAGCACCGCCGCCGGCGGAGCTGCTCACGCCCTTTGCCGACAAACTCAAAGAATTCATCGATCGCCGTCATGGCTCCGTCCGTTCCTGATCACCACCTCGCGGAACCCCGCGCCAGTCGGCCATCTTCACGGGGCCTGCCTGGAAAAGCCCTATTGGCGGGCATCTTCGGCCTGCTTGCCCTGAGTGCCGCACCAGTGCTGGCTCAGAGCGTGCCAGCCTTTAACAGCACCCCGGGCCCCGGTGGCAGCACCAACTACACGCTGTCGATCCAGACGCTGCTGTTCCTCACCTCCCTGACCTTCATCCCGGCAGCGCTGCTGATGATGACGGCGTTCACCCGCATCGTCATCGTGCTGTCGATGCTGCGCCAGGCGATCGGCCTGCAAATGGCGCCGCCCAACCAGGTGGTGATCGGTCTCTCCCTGTTCATGACTTTCTTCGTCATGGCGCCGACCCTGGAAAAGGTCTACCAGGACGCCTACCAGCCCCTGTCGGAAAACAAGATCACCTTTCCCCAGGCCATCGAACGGGCCTCGGTGCCGATGAAGCAGTTCATGCTGCGCCAGACCCGGGAGGCCGACATCGCCCTGTTCGCGCGCTTCGCCAAGGTGGACCGCATCGAAAAGCCCGAGGACGTGCCGATGCGCATCCTGGTGCCCGCCTACGTCACCAGCGAGTTGAAGACCGCCTTCCAGATCGGCTTCATCATCTTCATTCCCTTCCTGGTGATCGACATGGTGGTGGGCGCCACCCTGATGTCCATGGGCATGATGATGATGTCGCCGGTGATGGTGGCGCTGCCCTTCAAGATGATGCTGTTCGTGCTGGCCGATGGCTGGCACCTGGTCCTGGGTTCCCTCGTACAGAGCTTTGCACCATGAATACCGGTACCGTCGTCGAAATCGGCCGCCAGGCCGTAGAGGCCACCATTCTCCTGTCCGGGCCGATGCTCGCGGTCGCCCTGGTGGTGGGTCTGCTCATCAGCATCTTTCAGGCCGCCACCTCGCTCAACGAGGCGACCCTGTCGTTCGTACCCAAGGTGCTGGCCATGTTCGCCACCCTGATCATCGCCGGTCCGTGGATGATCCAGACCGCGGTGGATTTCATCACCCGGCTGTTTACCGCCATTCCCCAGTTGATCGGCTAAAAGGCCGCCCAGGCGAACGCCCCGAGCGCCATGTTCTCGATCTCCAGCGGCGACTTCAACGCCTTCATCCTGTCGTTTTTTCTGCCCCTGGTCCGGGTACTGTCGCTGATCACCGTCGCCCCGGTCTTCTCCAGCACGGCCTTACCGCGCCGGGTGCGACTACTGTTCGGCCTGGCGGTCACCCTGGGGCTGCACCCCCTGCTGCCGCCCCCGCCGGCGCCCCTGGAGCCGAACTCCCTGGTGGTACTGCTCCTCCTCGGCCAGCAGATCGTCATCGGCGTGGCCATGGGCTACGCCATGCGCATCGCGTTTGCCGCCATCTCAGTGGCCGGTGAATTCATCGGTTTTCAGATGGGCCTGTCCTTCGCCACCTTCTACGATCCGCACTCCTCGGCGAACACGGCCGTCGTCACCGAATTCATCAACCTGTTCGCCCTGCTGGTGTTTCTCTCGCTCAACGGCCATCTGACGATCATCGCCACCGTGGCGGAGAGCTTTCGCCTGATTCCGGTGTTTTCGCCCTTCCCGCACCCGGACTCCTGGTTCAACCTGGTCCGCTTCTCGGCCCTGATGTTCTCGGGGGGATTACTGCTGGCGCTGCCGGTGGTGGTGGCGCTGTCGATCACCAACATCGCCCTGGCGGTCCTGTCCCGGGCTGCCCCCCAGCTCAACCTGATCGCCGTCGGCTTTCCCATCACCCTGGCCATGGGCATGGTGCTGATATCCCTGTCCCTGCCCTCGATGGTGGCGCCGTTGAGCCAGTTGATCGATCAGTCGATCAATGCCTCGTTGCTGATCTTCAAGCCCTGACGGGCGTGCGGAGCGGCGCGCGCTAGTCGCGGTAGAAGTTGGAACGGGGCGTGGTCGGCGCCGACACCGGCTCGGCCAGGGGGAAGGCCCCCGCCACCAGTTCCACAGCCCCTTCGGCCACCCGCTGCGCTTGGGGCGTGCCCGATTCGACCCCTTCGGTGTATTCCAGCACCCGGTAGGAGGCGGCGCCGGTTTCGCGGCGCAATTGTTCGGCGCGTCGGCGGAAGATCTGGGAGGCCTCGCCCGAGCCACCGATATGGAAGCGCTTGAGCTTGAGCGCCATGCGGTAGGTGCGATCGTCGAGGCGCACTTCCTGGATGCTCCAATTGGGCGCCAGCGGATCGTAGACCAGGTAAAGAATGGCCCCCGCCCCTGCTGTCAGGGCGATCTGCTCGAAGGTATATGCCTTGGCCGCGGTCAACTGCACCTTGGCGTTGGGAATCACCGACGACGTGCTGGGATAGGTGCCATCCAAATTGGAGCACCCCGCCACCAGGGATAGCGCCGCCCCACACAGCGTCAGCGTGCCGGCCCGAACGCCAGGACGACGCCCGCCAGGCGAGCGGAGAAGGATCGAGGGCATCAGAGAATCTTGAACAGTCCGAGGCCGGTGATCTGCACAAAGGACTTCTGTGCCGCTTCCAACTGTACCGACTGTTTGGACAGCTTGGAGATGGCGTCGTAGTAATCCACGTCCACCAGATCGGAGATCGACGACTGGTATTGCACGTCCAGGGCTTGCCCAGCGGTGGTCAGGGAGTCCAGTTCATTCATGCGCGCCCCCTGGGAGGCCCGCACCTTGTTCACCTTGTCGAGGGACTGATCGAGATTGGTGATGATGGCGCCCAGCTTGTTGGCCATCTCGGTATTGCCGGCCCCCTCGCTGGTGTAGTTGGTGGCGGCAGCCCCCAGGTTGCTGTGGGTCATCTTCTGCCCGGCCGTCTGCACCGGCGGGCTCTTGAGCAAATTGATCAGGTCACGCATGGTCTGGAACATGTCCTGATTGCTTTTGCTCGGTGCCACGGTAAAGCTGTCGCCGTCTTCGGGCTGGCCGGTGATGGTCACCTGACCGCCGGAATCGAAGGCTCCGCCGGCGAGCTTGATGGTCTGCCCGGGGATGAAAGCGCCACCCGGCAGGGGGCCGGCGGCCGCAGGAGGTGCCCCGGTGAACAAGGAGTTGCCGCTGACGTTGTCGACAATGTCGTAAGTGGTGGTGGGCGGATTGGCCGTGTAGTCCCGGGCAAACTTGATGGTGAAGTTGCCGGAATTGCCGGCGGCATTCCACTTGGACGGATCGGTCACCGCTCCCTTGTCGATCACCCCGGTGCCCATGTTCAGGCCGGAAGGGGGATTCAGGGCGTTACCGCCGGTATTGACGGTGAAGTTGCCGTTACCGTCCCGGATGCGCATGAAAATGTCGTTGCCGGAGTCGGTAATGGCAATCTTGCGCGAGGCTTCGACCTGCAGTTCGATCTGGCCATCGTCCCCCTGGTACTGCACGCCACCGGCGGAATTGACGATGAAGGGCTTGTTTCCCCCCTGGAAGCCGGCGAACAGGTACTGGCCGGTGCCATCCTGGGAATTGGCGATACCGACCAGATCCTGGAAGCGGGACTCCAGCTCGGTGGCCATGTCGGTCCGCTCTTTTTCGGTCAGAGACGGGTTGCCCGCGGCTACCGCCCGGTCACGCACCAGCTGAAGCAGGTCGTTGACCGAGCTCATGGTGCCCTCGACCAGCTTCAGGTTGTTATTGGCCGTCTTCTGGTTGTCCAGGTACAGGCTGTTGACGCTCCTGGACTGATCCAGCACCAGGGCCCGGGCCGAGGCCACCGGATCGTCGGACGGATTGATCACCCGCTTGCCGGTCGACAGCTGGTTGTGGGTGCTCAACAGGTTCGACTGATTGCGCTGGAGACCGAAGATCCCGGTGTCGTAAATTTGGGCGGTGCTTACGCGCATGGTGTTCTCCTCGCTGGCGCCGATTTATCGCGGGCCACTGTTACTTAAACGGCTACGGGCTGTTTGCTCGGCTATCCGCCGTCTTAGCGGCCGATGGACAGGATGGTGTCGAAGATGGTCGATCCAACCTGCAGCATCTTGGCCGACGCCTGGTACATGTACTGGTACTTGATCAGGTTGGCCGCTTCTTCATCCAGGTTCACCCCGGAAAGTGCCTGCTGGGAGGCCGTGGCCTGCTCCAGCTGAGCTTTTTGGGCATCGCCATTGACCTGAACCTCCCGGGTCTTGTTGCCGATACGCCCCACCAGGGAGCCATACACATCCTGGAAGGTCGATGTTCCCTGGCCGGTGCCAGTGTTGCCGGCCATGGTTTTCTGTGTCTGCAGCAAGCCCATCAGGTTGGCGTTACGGCCGTCGGTGGTTCCGGCGGTGTTCTTCGCCAGCGTGAAGGTATCGCCCGCTTTGGGGGTACCGCTGATGCTGAAGCTGACGTTATTGACCGTGGGCCCGTTGATGGTGATGGTATCGCCGGAGTTGAAGGCAACCGCATCACCGGCCGCCGCGATGGTGGTGCTAGTGGCCACGCCACTAGCATTGGTCACGACCACTGTTGCCCCTACCGGGAAGCCCCTCAGGCCAGTACTGGACGGGCTCGGCGGCGCGATGGCAGAGGTCGTGTACGTCAAGGTCAAGGGGGTGGCCGGCAGCAGGTAACCGGAACCCACCGTCCCTTGGGTGATCGTGGCATCGCCCTGGTTGGCCGTTGCAGCGCTGGCGCGGATCGGAGTGGCGGCAGCAATCAGCCGCGGATCGCCGGAAACCGCCGAGTTCACGTTGAAGTTGCGAGCCACTTCCTTGGTCGGCTGGATGGTGAAGCGATCGCCGTTGGCACCGGCGGTGCTGATATCCAGTTGCACCCCGTCGAAGCTGACCGTGGTGGTGGCGGGCGGCACACTCGCCACCGTGCCGCTGGCCACGCTCTGGTTATCCGACAGCCGCACCACGTTGTAGGCGCCACCGGCACCGAACTGCAGCTCGTAATCGCTGTTGGTCAGCAGGGTATTGAAGTTGCCGTTGGACTGGGGCTGCTGCAGGCTGGCCGTGAACGAGGCGGTGTTAGTCGCCGTGGCGTTACGGATGACCTTGGGCTGGGAAATCTGGAACAGCTGGGAAGCAAAGCCGGTATCGCCGGCCACGTTGCCGAGCAGATCCTGGCCCAAGGACTGCTGGGCATTGAAAGTGAGCGCCACCGAAGCCGCCATCTGGCCCAGGGTATTGCGCGCCCCGTCCAGGGATTCGGAGCGGAAAGTCAGATAGCCCCCCAGATTGCCGCCGCTGAGGATCGACTCCGGCATTTCCTGGGCGACGTTGCCAGTCGTGAGGGTCACGGCGATACGGGACGGATCGGCAGCCGAGGGCTGGGTACCCAGTTGATTGACCTGGGGGCCCACCACCAGCTGCTGGCCGGAGCCGATGAACACCGAGAAGCTGCCGTCGGACTGGGTGAGCGTGGTCACCCGGACTTCCTTGTTCAGATCGGACACCAACTGGTCGCGCTGATCACGCAAGTCGTTGGCCGGCTGGTTAGTCGCCGCCTCGGCCTCGATGATGCGCTGGTTGATCTGAGCGATCTGCTTGGCATAGGAGTTGATCAGGGAAACCGTGCTGGTGATCTGCTGGTTGGTTCCCTCGTAGATCTTGGTCAGCTTGTCTTCCATGGAGCGGAAGCGGGCTGCCAGGGTCACCGCCGTGGACGCCATGGTTCCCCTGGCCGTTTCGTTGGCCGGGTTCGCCGCCACCTGCTGGACCCCCTTGAAGAATTCCTGCAGGGCCGGGGAAAGCCCGCCATTGGAATCCGCCAACAGGTTGTCGATCTGGGAGATCTGCTTGTAATAGGTATCCAGCTCGCTGGCCGAGGTCTGGGACTGGGCCACCTGCTGCGACAGGTACTCGTTGTACATGCGGCGAACCGTCTGCACATGGGTACCCTGGCCGACAAAACCGGCGCCGGTGGGCAGGGGAACGTTGGTGGCCTGAGAAATGACCTGCCGGTTGTACCCCGCCGTGTTGGCGTTGGTGATGTTGTGCGAAGTGGTGAGAAGTCCGTACTGGGCAGCGCTGATGCCCGAGACCCCGATGCTGAATATGCCCGTCATTTGATGCTCCCGACTGGCCTTGTCTACGGCCGCAATCAGAAAAAGTTGAGCCGGGGTCAGCCAACGGGAACAGCTGCATCAGGCGAAAACGTCCTTACAACGTGGGTTCTCAGCCCGAGAGTGCCTGGCGCAGGGTGGCGCCGTTGATGATGCGGGAAAGCTTGTCCGCGTACATCGGATCCGTGGCATAACCGGCTTGCTGCAGAGATCGAGCAAACTCCGTGCCATCGGTTGAATTAAGCGCGCCGGCAAAGCGCGGGCGCTGCAGCAGGCTCGCGTAGTCGCGAAACGCCTCGGCATAGGAGCCGTACGCGCGGAATTTCTCGCGACTGGGCTGGGCGACGCCCCCTACGTACTCGGTGGTTGCGGCCTCCACAGCCCCGCCCTGCCAGCTGCGGCCGGCCTTGATCCCAAACAGGTTGTAGGAAGAAGAGCCGTCACCGCGGCGAATCTCACTCTTCCCCCACCCCGACTCCAGAGCGGCATGTGCCACCAGGAACTGGGCCGGAATCCCGGTACTGCGCGAAGCTTCCACCGCATGAGGCCAAATCCGGCTGACGAAATCACGCGCCGGACTGCCATCGCTGCGTCCATCACCACCAGCCGGCGCCACCGCCACGGAAGAGGTGGCAAGGTTTGCCGCCCGACCGGCTTCCATCACCTTGGCCCGCTGCTGCTCGCTCGCCAGGGACTGAAGCGCAGCAGCCACCTTGGTTTGCAGGCCAGGGGGCAGCGTCTCCATGCCCTCCGGCAAATTTGACCGCAGCCCGTTGAGCAACTGCTCCGGGGTCGGCGTAGCCACGTCAGGCTGTGCCGCATCCTTAGCCGCACCCGCTGCGACAACATCGGGAGAGAGACCCATGTTGCGCCCCAACTGCTGTTCGATCAGTTTGGCCAGCCCAACCCGGCCGGAACTGGCCAAGCGTGTCGCCAACTGCTGATCGAGCATGCCGGTGTAAAAGCGGGTGGCCTCGCTATCGAAGGGACCGTCCTGGGGAACGGTGTCACGCATGCTTTTCAACACCTGTTGCAGGAACAGGGCCTCGAACTGCTGCGCAGCTTCTTTCAGCGCCCCCTTGGGGTCGGTGGCCATCTTGGCCTTGATGTCCGCAGAGGTGCGGAGATCGCCGGCCAGTCGCTGGGTGGAGGGGTCGTAAGCCTTCATCACGCCAGTGTACTCCGGATCAGATCACTTCCAGTTCGGCACGCAGGGCGCCTGCCGCCTTCATCGCCTGGAGGATCGCCACCATATCCTGGGGCTTGGCCCCCAGGGTATTGAGCGCCTTGACCACATCTGCCAGGTTGGCCCCGGCGCGGACGTTCATCAAGGCGGTGCCGTCCTGCTTGATCTGGATATCCGCGTTGCTGGTGGCCGCGGTTTGCCCTTGCGAGAAGGCATTGGGCTGGCTGATCGCATTCTGGCTGCCAATCACCACCGACAGGTTGCCGTGGGCCACGGCGCAGGGATCGACCCGCACAGTCTGATTCATCACCACCGAGCCGGTACGGGAATTGAGGATGACCTTGGCGGGAAGCATGGCCGGCTTGACGTCGATGCCTTCAAGGCGACCGAGGAAGGCGATGCGGGCATTCGGATCGTCCGGCGCCGCCACCCGGATCTGGCGGCCATCGACGGCCTGAGCCACCGGTCCGACCTCCCGGTTGATGGCGTCGACGATGCGCCGAGCGGTATCGAAATCCGCCGTATTCAATTCGTAATGGATATAGCCGCCCTGACCGACCGCCGTCGGCACTTCGCGCTCCACCGTCGCCCCGGCCGGAATCCGCCCGGCAGAGAGGTGGTTGATCTGGGCGCTGGAGCCGGAAGCGGTCGCACCAACCCCGCCAACCGACAGGTTGCCCTGTGCCATGGCATAGACCTGGCCATCGGCCCCCTTGAGCGGCGTCATCAGCAGGGTACCGCCCCGCAGGCTCTTGGCATTGCCCATGGACGAGACGGTAACGTCGATTTGCTGCCCCGGTTTGGCATAGGCCGGCAACGCGGCCGTCACCATCACCGCCGCCACGTTGCGCAGTTGGGGAGGCTGCCCGTTGGCCGGCAAGTTGATGCCAAGTTGGGAAAGGAGATTGGTCAGACTCTGAACGGTAAACGGGGTCTGAGTCGTCTGGTCACCGCTACCATCCAGGCCCACCACCAGGCCGTAGCCAAGCAGCTGGTTGCTGCGCACCCCCTGCACCGAGGCCAGATCCTTGATACGTTCGGCACGCGCCGGCGTCGAGGCGACCAGGGCAACCACGGCGGCAAGGCACAGCATCGCCGCCGCACCACGAACAGACTTACGAGGACCGGTCATGGCCCCTCCCGAGAAATCGACTTAGAACGGGAGAACTGTAAGGAAGAATCGTGCCAACCAGCCCATAACCTGAGCTTCGCTGATGAAACCAGCGGATTTGTACTCGATCCGCGCATCGGCCACCTGGGACGAGGCGATGGTGTTGTTGGGGCCGACAAAGAGCGGATTGATCACGCCGGACAGGCGAACGAACTCCTGTTGTGCCCCCACCGACACCTGCTTTTCGCCGGACACGAGCAGGTTGCCATTGGGCAGCACCTCGATCACCGTGGCGGTAATGGTCCCGGAGAACACGTTGGTGTTGTTGGACTGACCCTTGCCATCCAGGGACGTATTGGACGAGGCATCCAGCCCCATGCCGAGGAAACTCTTGCCGGGCAACCCGCTCAACGTCGGCACCGCCGCCTTGATGCTGCCATCCCGCGAGGCCTTGGTCGCCTGGTTGGTCGACGCGTTGGTGTTCTCGGTGATGCTGATCGTGATGGTATCGCCCACGAAACGGGCACGCCGGTCCTCGAACAGGGGGCGGAAGTTGGCGTTCTGGAAAATACTGCCGTTACCGGCAACAATTTCCGGTCGCGCCTGGGGACGGGCCGTCATCGGTTGATGCACGTTGGTCGGCGGCACCGAGGTACAACCGCTCAGGATGGCCAACGCACCGGCCAAGACCGGCATCACCCATCCATGCAATCGAGTAAGAGCATTCATCACAGCCTCCTTGCTAGCCCTGGCGCCTTACTTTAGAGCTGTGTCAGCCGGGCCAGCATCTGGTCGGACGTGGACACCACCTTAGAATTGAGTTCGTAGGCGCGCTGGGTCTGGATCATGGTCACCAGTTCCTCGGCCACGTTCACGTTGGAGGTTTCCACATAATTCTGGTTGAGCACCCCCAGGCCATTGGTCCCCGGAATGTTCGGCTGGGGGGCGCCACTGGCGGCGGTCTCCAGGAACAGGTTCTCGCCCTGGCTCTGCAGGCCACCCGGGTTGATGAAGCTGGCCAGCTGGATTTGACCCAGCTGCTGCGGGTTGGGTGTACCCGGCAGGGTGACGCTGACCACGCCGTCCTTGGCGATGGTGATGGTCAGGGCGTTCTGCGGGATGGTGATGTTGGGCTGCAGCGGATAGCCGCTGGAGGTGACCAACTGCCCCTGGTTGTCACGCTGGAACGAACCGTCCCGGGTATAACCGATGGTGCCGTCAGGCATCAGGATCTGGAAGAAGCCGTTGCCGTTGATCGCCACATCCAGGGAGTTGCCGGTGTTCTGCAGGTTGCCCTGGGTGAAGATGCGCGCCGTGGATACCGGCTTTACCCCGGTGCCGAGCTGCAGACCGGAAGGCACCTGGGTCTGCTGCGACGACTGGGCTCCGGGCTGGCGCAGGGTCTGGTAGAGCAGATCCTCGAAGACCGCCCGGGACCGTTTGAAGCCGTTAGTGCTGGTATTGGCCAGGTTGTTGGCGATCACGTCCAGCTGCATCTGCTGGGCGTCGAGGCCGGTACGGGCGATCCATAGCGAACGAATCATGGGGGCCGATCCTTATTGTTCTAGTCGGTTAGCTGTTCACGCCGAGCACTTGGTCGGCGCTCCGGGCGTTGGTATCGGCGGTTTGCAGCATCTTCACCTGCATCTCGAACTGACGGGCAATGGAGATCATGCTCACCATGGTATCCACCACGTTCACGTTGCTGCCTTCCAGGGTTTCGGTGGCCAGACGCACATTGGGGTCGGCATCGGCCGGCTGGCCGTTTTTCTGGCGGAACAGGCCGTCGGCACTGCGTTCCAGGCTGGCCGGGTCCGGGTTCACCAGTTTGATCTGCCCGACCGCATCGGTAACGTTGGGGGTGCCGAAGAGAGGCACCACCGACACGGTGCCGTCCGGAGCGATCGACACCCGGTTGTCCGGGGGCACGGCGATCGGACCGCTGTTGGACAGCACCGCGTAACCCTCGGGGGTCTGCAGCTGGCCATTGGCACTGACCTGCAGGTTGCCGGCCCGGGTATACGCTTCCTGGCCGTTGGGAGTTTGAACGGCGATCCAGCCCTGCCCCTTGATGGCGACGTCGAGGGCACGGCCGGTAAAGCTCATCGGCCCCTGGTCCAGCACATCCTTGACCGCTGCATCCACCACGAACGCCCGAGTCGGCATGCCTTCGCCCTGGATCGGCACCGCGCGGAACTGGTGTTCCTGGCTGCGATAGCCGGTGGTCGATGCGTTGGCCAGGTTGTGCGCAACCCCAGCCTGCCTCAGGAAGGCATGCTTGGCGCCGGTCATGGCCGTATAAATCAGGCGGTCCATCGTGATGTCGCAGTCGGATCGAAGTTAGCGGACGTTAGCGCAGGTTCACCAGAGTGTTCATGATGGTGTCCTGAGTCTTGATGGTCTGGGCATTGGCCTGGTAGTTACGCTGCTGGGTGATCATGTTCACCAACTCCGCAGTGAGATCCACGTTGGATTCCTCGACGGAATTGGATTGCAGCGTCCCCAGACTGCCCGAGTTGGGAGCTCCAACGGTCGGCTGACCGGACACAGAGGTTTCGGCCCACTGATTGCCGCCCAGGCTAGTCAAACCATTGGGGTTCTGGAAGTTGGCCAGCACCACCTGTCCCAGGTTGCGTGCCTGGCCGTTGCTGTAGCGCCCCTGGATAACACCGTCCTCACCCACAGAAATCCCGTTGAGGCGCCCCGAGGTGTAGCCGTCCTGCTCCAGGCGACCACCGCCGGAAGTAGCACCGTATTGTGTCGAGCCGGTGAAATCGAGGCCGAACTTGAGCGGCGTGGTAGCGCTATTCGGCTTGTTGATGCCCGCAGCGATCTGGTCGGCAGAGAGACCGGCAAGATCGATCGTTACGGCGGCAATCGGCATCGTCGACGTCAGCTTGCCGTTGCTATCGAACTGCAGATTGATGGGGACCCCCGCGCCAGCACCGAGGTCCACGTTGGCAAACCGGGTGGTATCGACGTTGGCCCGTACTTCCCATTGCCCCGGCGTGGCAGTCTTGCGGAAGTAATAGGTCATGGTGTGGGGGTTACCCAGGGAGTCGTAGATCGACACAGCAGTCGAGTAGTTGTACGACTTTGGATCCACCGTTTCCAGACCAACCGGCGTTGCGGGAGGCACCGGCGCCGGGGAGACGGTGCTGGACCAGGCTGCCGGCAACTCCGCACGCGAATCCAGGTTGAGACCGTTGATCGACACCCCTTTGAAAGCGGCACCCACGCTCGCCCCCGTCGCCACCGGCGACAGGTTGGCCGAGCTGATCTGCAATTCCTGGGGAGTGGAAGGCACGATCACCCCGTTCGGGTCCGCCGGGTAGCCGGTCAGCTTGAGGGACTGGTCATTGATGATGTAGCCGGACTTGTCCAGGTGGAACTGGCCGTTGCGGGTATAGGAGATAGAGCCGTTCTGGCTCATGCGGAAGAACCCCTGGCCGTTGATCGAGATATCCAGGGGATTGTTGGTCGTGGTGATATTGCCCTGAGTGAATTGCTGGGCCACCGAGGCCAGGGCAGTACCGATACCCACCTGCAAGGCGCCGGAACCGGACAGGGAATTGGCAAAGACGTCGGCAAAATGCGCACTGGCCGATTTAAATCCCACGGTGCTGGCGTTGGCGACGTTGTTGCCGATCACATCGAGGGCCTTGGACGAAGCGCCGAGTCCGCTCAAACCTTGCTGGAATGCCATGCTTGGCTCCTTAACCTGTTATTTGCTGTTCTGTTGCTGCAACCGGACTCAGAGGATCTGGCGCACGTCTTCAAAATTAACGAGACCGCTGCCAAGATCGAGCTGGAAGCCGCCATTGGTTCCACGAACAAGAGCACTTACCGTGCCAAGTCCCAGCGCATTCGCGGTCACTTTGTTGCCACCCTGGGTCGCACTCACCTCGAAGGTATAGTTCCCCTGAGGCAGGGCCTCACCATCGCTATTCTTGCCATCCCAGATAAAGGCAAAGCTGCCGGCGGAGTTGGCTCCCAGCTGCTCGGTTGCCACCACTTCACCCGCGGCGTTCTTGATCGAAACCGTCACGGCATCGGCAGCAGCGCCCAACTCCACCCCCCCCATCGCCCCCTTCTCGCCCAGGGCCAGATCGGAGCCCGGCACCAGTACATGCCGCCCGAGCAACGAGGCGCTCTGCATGGCCTGCGCCGAGTTATACAACCCCATCATCTGGGTCATGGTGGTATTGAGCTTTTCGATACCGCTGACCGTGTTGATTTGCGCCAGTTGCTGGGTCATCTGGGCATTGTCCAGGGGATTCATCGGATCCTGGTTCTGCAACTGGGTGACGAGCAGCTTGAGAAAGCGGTCCTGCATTTCCTCAGTGGCGCTTTTCTTCGTCGACGAGGTGGACTGGCGGTAAGCCGCCAGGACGTCGTCCGTCTGGCTGGTGGAGTTTTGCACGGTTGCCATGATGAATTCCTATCGAAGAGTCGGCGGCCTTACTGGCCCAGGGTCAGGGTGCGCAGCAGCAAGGTCTTGGCCGTATTCATGACTTCGGTATTGGTCTGGTAGGAGCGCGAAGCAGAAATCATGTTGGTCATTTCTTCGACCACATCCACATTGGGCATGGTCACGTAGCCATCGGCATTGGCCGCTGGGCTGCGCGGGTCGTAGACGAGCCGGTGCGGCGCTGCGCTATCCACGACCTGTTGCACCTTGACCCCCATGGACGCCTGGGTCGTCCCCATCGGAGTGGCCTCGAACACCACCTGCTTGGCCTTGTAGGGCTGGCCATCGGCGGACACCAGGGAATCGGCGTTGGCCAGGTTACTGGCCACGGTATTAAGCCGCATCGACTGGGCAGTGAGTGCGCTGCCGGCAATATTGAAAACGCTCAACATGCTCATGATTCAGATTCCTGTTCGTCGTCCGGGCGCGCCGGATCAGCCGTTGTTGCTTTGCACGGCGGTCTGCATGGTGCGGAACTGGCCGGTAAGGAAGGTCACGGCCGCCTCGTAGTGCAGCGAGTTGTCGGCAAAAGCGGCGCGCTCGGTATCCATATCGACGGTATTCCCATCCACACTCGACTGGGTATCGCGGCGGTACAGCACCGGGAACGGTGAGGGCGTACCGGTGCCGGCCAGATGGCGCGCATTGGTGCGGGACAGATCGACGCCGCTGCTCTGATTCTTGCCCGCCAGGGAGTCCGCCAGAACCGACTGAAAATCGATGTCCCGCGCCTTGTAGTGGGGGGTATCCGCGTTGGCGATGTTGGCCGCCAGGATCTGCTGGCGCTGGGCGCGCACGCCGAGCGCCTGGCGCTGGACGTTGATGAGCTGATCGAGCTTATTGGCCACGGTACCCTCGCGGAGAAATTTGACTGACTCTCCTTAAGCGGATTTCATGCCAGCCCCATTCCTTGCCGTGCTACCGCCCTCCAGCCTTGCGCCCCAGGCCGCCGCAAGCCTCCTGCTTATCCCTGCAAATCGGCAAACCATTCTCCGCCACCTTACCGGCGGCAAGTTTTGCCGGGAACGGGATTGCTGGGGCACAATGCCCCTTGCCCCCACCCTCCTGCCTCCGTTATGCGCCGCTTGCTTGCCTTGCTGTTCACCGCCCTGCCAGTTCTAGCCTCGACACCTGCCCACGCCCAAAACACGGGTATGGAGGCCGTGGTGATCAACGCTGTCGACCGGTTCCTGGCGACCCAGACACAGGGCCTGCCAGGCCGAGTCACCACCCGTATCGGCGCGCTCGATCCTCGTACTCAGCTGAGCCCATGCCCGACAGTTGAGGCATTTTTACCGAATGGAGCCCGCCTCTGGGGGCGCAGCACCGTGGGGGTACGCTGCAACGCTCCAGCAGGATGGACCGTCTTTGTCCCGGTTACCGTGAGCGTGGCCGGCAACTACCTGGTGGCCGCACGGCCCCTGGCACCCAATCAGCCCCTGCAGGCTGCGGACGTGGCCTTGGCCAGTGGCGATCTGGCCGCCTTGCCCGCAGGCGTCATCACCGACGTCAATCAATTGGCGGGTAAAAGCTTACGCAACAGCATCGCCGCAGGTCAGCCGATTCGTGGCGACCAGTTAATCGCTCCACTGGTTGTACGCCAAGGCCAACCCGTCAAATTGATCTCCCAAGGCGCGGGATTTTCCGCCAGCGCCGACGGCACAGCGCTCTCCAACGCTGCCGAGGGGCAGATGGCACAAGTACGGACAGGCAACGGTCAAACCGTCAGCGGCATCGCCCGAGAAGGCGGCATCGTAGAACTCAGTTACTGATTGCAGATCGGGCCCGACAAGCGACCGGCCCGCCTGCCCCGTAATCCGCTACAATTACAGCGGGTTCGTTACCGGTTGCCGTGTTCGGCATCGGAATATGTTCGATGGGCCTCAAGTTTCTCGCTTTTTTGCCGATAGAATTTGCAAGGAAACTATTTTCAGAGGCCTACCGTGAAAATCTCACCCTCTGCCACTCCTCCCGCCAGCACCTCTAGTGGCTACGCCGCTACCGATGTGCGCACCCGGCAACAGACCCGCACCGCCGAAGCCTCTTCGGGCGAGGACGTTCGGGTCAGCCTGTCGCGCAGCGAGGATACGGCACAAACCGACTCACCCTTCGATGCAGGCCGAATTGCGGCGATCCGCCAAGCCATCAGCGAAGGTCGCTTTTCGATCAATTCCGGCGCCATTGCCGACCGACTGCTGGACACCGCCCGGGAACTGATTCAAGGCAGCCCGGGACGGGCGAGTGGTCGCCAGGCCTGACTAGCGCCAAGCCGCGCTGCCATCCTCCATCGCCATGGGACTGCTTCCACCATCTTCCGCTGCCGACACCTTTGCCAGCACGCTCTCCCAAGAAGTGGCAGCCGTAACGCAGTTTGCCGCCTTGCTCGAGAGCGAGCAGGCCGATCTGAGCGCCGGGCGTGTGGATGCATTGGAAGATATCGTTGCCGCCAAAGCACTGCTGGTCCAACAGCTCAACCAATTCGCGGAACAACGTAACCGCCTGATTCAATCCCAGGGGTACACGGCAGATCGCGAGGGAATCGACGCCTGGCTTGCTGCCCACGGAACACCGGCAATACGCCATACCTGGGCACAACTGCAACACCAGGCGCAACGGGCCAAGCAACTCAACGAGCAGAACGGGCAGTTGATCGCCCTACGCATGCAAAACACCAGCGGCGCATTACAGGTACTCCTCCAACGCAACCAAGCCCCCGCCGCAGACGTTTATGGTCCGGACGGCCAAAGGCTCGGGGGTGGCGGGACCGGCAGCCGCCTGATTGATTCGGTCTGACGCCTCATCTCTCGAATACAAAAACAGAACGCCTCCACTGGAGGGCGTTCTGTTTTATCCCATAAAGAAGACCTAGCGTCCCCCGCTCCCGGCACCGCCGTCAAGGGCCGCGCCCACTGCCGAAGCCGCCGCCGGGGACGGGGTCACGCCATCGCCGCTAACCGGGGCAGAGGGCGGCGCAGCCGGCGGTGGCACTTCTGGCTCGGCGGGAATTGCCGATTCGATCAAGATGGAAACCCGCCGATTACGTGCCCGCCCCTCTTGAGTGTCATTGCCCTCGACTGGCCGGTGCTCGCCGTAGCCAATGGCCGTCAGCCGCTGGGGCGACACCCCGGCATCAGCAAAGAGGCGCAGCACCGTGGTGGCACGCACCGCCGACAATTCCCAGTTGGAGGGATACAAGGCCGTGCGGATCGGCACATTGTCGGTATGCCCCTCGACCACGATTGGAAACTCGGTCGGTGCCAGCACTTCGCCAACCATGCGCAACGCCTGGGCCGACGTCGGCTCCAGTTGCGCCTGCCCTGGGGAAAACAGCACGCTGTCGGCGATTTCGATGGTCACCCCCTTGTCGGTTTCCACCAGCCGAACCTTGCCCTGTCGAACCAAGGGGGCTAGAGCCCGGAAGATGTCCTGGGCCACGTTGCGCATCTTGTCGCGCTGGGCTTGCCGACGCGCAGCAGTCTGCGGATCCTGTTTGACCACGATCTGCTTGATCGAGGCGTTGGGCGGCGTAACGATGTTCATCTGCCCTGCACCGACTACTTGAACGTTGCGGAAGGCCGAGACCAGAGAGTCGGATAAAACCCGGTACTTACCCTCGTTCACCGAGGAAATGGCATACATCACCACGAAGAAGGCAAACAGCAAGGTGATGAAGTCTGCGTAGGAAACGAGCCAGCGTTCGAGATTCTCGTGCTCCTCCTCGTGGCCACGCCGCCGCCGTGCCATGACCGTCAGCCCAAGTAGCCGCGCATGCGGCCTTCGATGATGCGCGGATTATCCCCGTTGGCGATCCCCACTAGGCCGTCCACGAACATTTCCCGCGCGGTCACCAGGCGGCCGACATAGGCCAGCAGTTTTTTCGACATGGGGATCAAGACCAGGTTAGCCATGCCAACCCCGTAAATCGTGGCAACAAAGGCCACAGCGATACCGGCCCCAAGCTTGGAGGGGTCGGTCAGGTTTTCCATCACGTGGATCAAGCCCATCACTGCGCCAAGAATGCCGATGGTGGGCGAATAGCCACCTGCCGATTCCCACACTTTTGCCGCCAGCTTGAGATCGTTTTCATAAGCGCCGATCTCGACTTCGAGCACTTCACGCAGCCGCTCCGGCTCGGCGCCATCCACCAGCAGTTGCAGGCCTTTGCGATAAAAAGGGTCGGTCTGGGCGGCAATAAACCCTTCAAGGGCGAGCAAACCTTCACGACGGGAAATCTGGCTCCAGTTCGCGACCTGGTCGATCAAACGCTTCGACTCCACCTGGGGGGGAAACACCACCCACTTGAGCATACGCACCGCCCGGGTGAAGGTGGCCGAGGGGCTTTGCAGAAGAATGGCGCCCAAGGTACCGCCGATCACGATGACAAAGGCCGTCGGCTGGATGAGAGAGCCAATGTGCCCGCCTTCAAAAATTTGTCCCCCGACGATCGCGGTTATACCTACCACCAAGCCGATCAGGCTGATCTTATCCATGACGCCCCTTCTTGGTTTTCTTCACTTTCCCCTCCTCGCCCAGGACTCGGGCACGCAGCCGGGCAATCGCCTGGCTGTGCAGCTGGCAGACGCGCGATTCGGTGACTCCGAGGACTTCACCGATCTCGCGCAGATTTAGTTCTTCTTCGTAGTACAGCGCCATCACCAGCTTTTCCCGCTCCGGGAGCGCATCGATTCCTTCGACCAGGGCTTGCCGCAGGGCCTGCTCTTCCAGCTGTTGCAACGGCGTGGTGTCGTCGTCGCTGACGTGGCGATCGAGGAACGACTCGCCTTCTTCTTCGGAGAAATCCTCGAAATAGAGGATCTGATGCCCCCGTGCCTCCAGGAGCAGACGCTGGTAGTCCGCCAAGGGCATACCTAAGGCCTCGGCCAGTTCCAGCTCCGTCGGGGAACGCCCCTGGGCATGTTCCAACTGATGTAGCGCCTTTTCGACGCGGCGTAACTCACGCCGGATTCCCCGCGGCAGCCAATCGTTCTCGCGCAAGCCATCAAGCATGGCACCGCGAATGCGCTGGGTGGCATAGGTTTCGAACTGGGCGCCGAGTCCGCTCTCGTAGCGGCCGATGGCATCGAGCAGGCCGATCATGCCGTTTTGGACCAGGTCATCCACCTGCACGCTCGCAGGCAACCGCGCCATCAGGTGATGGGCGATACGTTTGACGAGCGGGGCAAAATGCTGGATCAGCTGCTCCCTGTCCAGCTGTCCGGCGGGGGTATACATCGGCTCTGGTACTGGCTATCCGGCGTGGACGGCGGCAGGCGTTATGCGTTGGCTCAAGTGTAACAGCTGTTGGGTGAACTGTCCGAGCCCGCCCGGTCCTTGGGAATCGGCGACAGGCCAAGTCATCAGGTCGGCAGCCAACATCCGCAGAGCATAAGCAACCGGACTATCGGGATAGGCGCCGATGACCGGTTGGGCAACCTGCACAGCGCGCCGCAAGGCCTCGTCGTGGGGCAAGGTTGCCGCCAGGTCCACACGCACCCCCAAGCGGCTGGCAGCCACTTGGGCCATGTTGTCGAAGATCGCCGCCGCTTCTTCCGGAAGGCGGATATTGTTGAGCAGGGCACGAAAATGCCGGCGCCCATAAGTCATGCTCATCCGCTTGATCAAGGCATAGGCCTCGGTAATGGCCGCGGTATCCCCGGATACCACGACCATCGTTTCGCTGGCAGCCAACCCCAGGGGAGACACCCCGGCCGGATTATCCTGGGCGCTATCCACCAGGATCACATCTACTGGACGGTCGATCTGCTCCAAGGCGCCGACCAGGGCGCGCTGCTGCGCCGGGTTGAAGCCAGCCATGGCGCGGATCGCCCGGGCCACCGGCAGCACGGTCACACCCGCACAAACGGGCAACAGAGCTTCGGCCATCGCCACATGGCCATTCATCACCTGGAACAGGTCGGCGCGGTGCGGAACCCCAAACAAATCGGCCACAGGCTTGCGGATGTTTTCATCAAGCACCAGCACTTCCTGACCCTGGCGCGCCAGGGTTGCGGCCAGTTGGGCCAAGGCGACGGTCCTCCCAACGCCTGTCCGCCCCGCGATGAAATTGACGACCCGAACCGGCTCCTGGCCGAACAGGCGGCGCAATCCGGCAGCTTGGTCGACGTAGAAATCAGCCATGGCCGCCACCCGTGGTGGACAAGCCGGCATTGGCCATCACCAGGGTCGATTCCACCCCGGAATAGCGGTGCGGCGAGGTACCAGGCACATCACGAAAAGCACGGTGCAGCAGGTAGTTGCGATTGGGCAGATGGAGATCCTCAGGCACCCGCTGACCATTGGAGACGTAATGCAGGGACAGGCCATGACGGATTACCGCGTCCAGGGAAGTCGCCAGGCTGGCTGCTTCATCCACCTTGGTCAGGATGCACCCCGCCACGCCATCCCCTGGCTGTTCCCCCCGATAGGCGCGGATCACATCATCCAGGGTATCGCCCCGGCTGGTCGCGGAAAGCAGCAACAGACGGCGTACGCTGCCGCCGGATACCAGCATGGCGATCTGTTCTTGTACATGCTTGTCTTTCTGGCTCATCCCCATGGTGTCGATCAACACCATGTGCTTGTGGGAAAGCTCCGCCAGGGTCTGGCGCAGGTCGGCAGCATCGCGGACCAGATGTACCGACACCCCCAGAATGCGGCCATAAATGCGCAGTTGCTCGTGGGCCCCGATCCGGTAACCGTCGGTGGTTACCAACGCGACTTTGGCTGCACCATGGCGCACCACGCAACGGGCTGCAAGCTTGGCAGTCGTGGTGGTCTTGCCCACACCGGTTGGACCGACCAAGGCATAGACCCCCCCCTGCTCGATGATGTCGGCGTCGGACGACAGCGTCATCAAAGACCGGTCCGCCGCTCCCTTGACCCACATCATGGCCTGGGTGGCATCCAGCCCGGAGGGAAGTCCGGACAATAAATCACGGGCAAATTGTGGCGAAAAGCCGGCATCAAGAAGCTGGGCCAGCGCCTGGGTCTTGCCCGGCTCGGTACGCCCGGTCTCCGCCCAGCTGAAGCCCGCCAGGTGCTGCTCCACCACCTTGCGCAATGCGCGCAGTTCGTCCATCACGGCGTGGGATACCGCCGGTTCCTCCATCCGCGGCGCCGCCTCGGGGCGAATCGCGCGGCGCAGTTCGCTGGCGGCAGCGGGCTCGTGGGAAGGTTGCGGCGCACGAGGAAGTTCGGCATTTCGGGACGCAGGACCATGGTCCTGGCGATTTTCCTGGCGAATCTGCCGGAATGGGGCATACGCCGCCTCCGGAGCAAGACTACGGGCAGGCGCCGGACGTTGCTCCGGCGCGGGGGGCGCGCCACCGGCCAGATCGGCCAACGGCATCGGCGTCGGCCGCACCGGTGCCGTCGCTGCCTTGCGGGCGGCGGACAGGCTGACCGAGTAATCGTCGCTGTTTTCCAGTTCACGCGGCATCACGTTAGGACGGGACAAGCCCTGCTCGTCCCGGGACGCCCCCGGCGCAATGGCCGCCATGTCCCGAGCAGCCACCGCCATGATTTCGACCCCGCCCGCGACACCGCGATTGGAGAGGATGATGGCATCGGCCCCGAGGGTTTCCTTGACCTTGCGCAACGCCTCCCGGGCGTTGGCCGCAATGAATTTCTTGACGTTCATGACCTACCTCCGATGATCGAGGTCACCTTGATGATCTTGGTCTCAGGCACTTCCGAATGGGCAATGACTTTCAACTGGGGTACCGAGCGACGGAGGAAACGGGACAGGAGGGCTCGAATGCTGCCGGGTACCAGCAGCACGGCGGGCAGGCCAAGTTCTTCCTGACGCTGCGCCGCCGTGGCGGTTTCGCGCACCAGGGTATCGGCGAGGCCGGGCTCGATGGTCGCTCCTTCGCCAGAGCCGGACACGGCCTGAACGAGGATGCGTTCCAACTGCGGATCGAGGGCCATGACCTGCATGTCCGCCCCCCCGGGATAAAGTTGCTGGATGATCGCACGGCCCATCGACTGGCGCACCTGGGCAGTGAGGGCGTCCGCATCGGTATTGCGCGGCGCCTGCTCGGCCAGGGTTTCCAGGATGGTTCGCATGTCGCGGATCGTGATCCCCTCGTCCAACAGGTTTTGCAGGACCTTCTGCAGGGTGCCCAGCGGCAGGACCTTCGGCACCAGATCTTCGGTGAGCTTGGGCGCTTCCTTGCTGACGTAATCCACCAGGGCCTGGGTTTCCTGGCGGCCGAGCAACTCGGCGGCATGGGACATGATCAGGTGGTTGAGGTGAGTAGCCACCACGGTGCTGGCGTCCACCACCGTGTAACCGAAGGCCTGGGCCTGATCCTTGAGGGTGGCATCGACCCATACCGCCGGCAACCCAAACGCAGGATCGATGGTCTTGTTACCCGGGACTTCGGCAGCGACGCGCCCCGGATTGATCGCTAGGAACTGGCCCGGGAAGGCATCACCGCTACCGATCTCCACGCCCTTGAGTTGGATACGGTAGGTGTTGGGCTTGAGCTCCAGATTGTCGCGAATATGCACCGAAGGAACGAGAAAACCGATTTCCTGGGCAAATTTCTTGCGGATACCGCGAATGCGCTTGAGCAATTCGCCATCCTGCCCTTTGTCGACCAGCGGGATAAGACGGTAGCCCACTTCCAGGCCCAACACATCCACTGGCAAGACGTCGTTCCAGGACGCTTCCTGGGACTCCGGCGCTGCTTTGGGCTGCACCGGCACAGGCTTGCTCTTGACCACCTCCTCGCTTTTCTTCGACAGCCGCCAGGAGTAGTAGCCCAACACACCGGCGAAGAGCAGGAAGACCAGGTTGGGCATGCCCGGGATGATGCCCAAGCCGCCGACGATCACGGCCGTCACGCCCATCACGCGGCTGTTGGAAAGCAATTGGCTGAGGAACTGCTGGGCGATCGGTTCGGTATCGCCCACCCGGGTCACCACCATACCGGCGGCAATGGAAATCATCAGTGCCGGGATCTGAGCCACCAAGCCGTCGCCGATGGTCAGCAGCACATACTGCTTCATGGCGGTAGCGGCATCCATGTTGTGCTGCAGCACGCCGATGATCAAGCCGCCGATGACGTTGATCAGCATGATCACGATACCGGCAACGGCATCGCCACGGACGAATTTCGACGAACCGTCCATGGAACCGTAGAAGTCGGCTTCCATGGCGATTTCAGAGCGGCGCTTGCGGGCATCGTCCTCGCCGATCAGGCCGGCGTTGAGGTCGGCATCGATGGCCATCTGCTTGCCCGGCATGGCGTCCAGGGTAAAGCGCGCCGACACTTCGGCGACCCGGCCGGCACCCTTGGTGATCACCACGAAGTTGATCACCACCAGAATCAGGAAGACGATCAGGCCGATAGCGTAGTTGCCCCCCACCAGAAAGTGGCCGAATGCCTCGATCACCTTGCCGGCAGCATCGGGCCCTTCATGACCGTGCAACAGCACAACCCGGGTCGACGCCACGTTGAGCGACAGGCGCAGCAGGGTCGTGACCAGCAGCAGGGTTGGAAAAACCGAGAATTCCAGGGGCTTCTGGGTATTGATCGCCGCCAGCAAGACGATGATCGACAGGGCGATATTGAAGGTGAAGAAAATATCCAGGGCGAAGGCGGGCAGCGGCAGCACCATCATCGCCAGGATCATCAGAATCAGGATCGGCCCCGCCAACTGCTGAGGCGACATGCGACCGAACAGGCCGCGCAGGGCTGCGGTGGCGTCAGCCATTTAGCGCTCCAGCCAAGGCCGGTTCGGCCGGAGCCGGCGGCACCAGTTCCGGCGGAATCGGCAGATCCCGCGGCGGCACCGGATAATCGCCCCCCTCGCTTCGGTAGCGGCGCAGTTGATACACATAGGCCAGCACTTCGGCGACGGCGTTGTACAAAGTACCGGGAATTTCCGCTTCGAGTTCGACGTGTTTGTACAAGGCCCGAGCCAGGGGCGGGGCCTCCAGGAATGCCACGCCGTGCTCAGTGCCGATCTCCCGGATCTTCAAGGCAATCACCCCCATCCCCTTGGCCACCACCTTGGGAGCTTTCATGCCGCTCTGATAGGCCAGGGCCACGGCAAAGTGGGTCGGGTTGGTAACGATCACATCGGCCTTGGGAATGGCGGACATCATGCGCTTGCGAGCGGCTTCACGCATCAACTGACGGATACGCCCCTTGACCTCGGGACTACCCTCCATTTCCTTCATTTCCTGTTTGACCTCTTCCTTGGTCATTTTCAGCTTGTCGTAGTACTGCCACAGCTGAAACGGCACGTCCGCCGCAACGATCAGCACCATGGCCGCCGCAATCACCAGGAAGCTCCAGGCCATCAGGTGGCCGGCATCGGCCAGGCCCGCTTCCAGCGATTGGGACGACAGGCCCAGCAGCTGATCGATCTCACGCCAGATGACCCAGATGGCGACGCCACCGACCAGCCCCGCCTTGACGACCGCCTTGGCCAACTCGACCAGGCCATTCCAGGAAAAAATGCGCCCCATCCCGCTCATGGGATTCAGGCGATTGAGATTCGGAGAGAAGGCCTTGGAGGAGAAATTCCAGGCGTTGAGGAAAAACGGAGAAGCGACGGCAGCGATGATCAACACCAAAAACAGAGGCCAGAGAGCGAAAACAGCATCGGTCGCCACATCCGCCAAGCGAACCAGCAAAACATTGGAGTCGGTAGCGAGCTGACGATCCCAGGCGATGCCCTTTTTGAAGACCTTGAGCATGCGGTCAACGAAATACCCCCCCATGAACCACACCGTCGATGCACCGGTGATGAGGACGAGAAAAGCCCCCAGCTCTCGTGACTGGGGGACCTGCCCCTCTTCCCGGGCCTGTTCGAGCCGCCTGCCTGTTGGCTGCTCTGTTCGTTCGAGATCGCTATCTTCAGCCATACCGGGTGCGTTTTAGGTTCCCGGCATTATAGAAAAAAACCAGGAAATTAAATAGCTAAGCAATTTATTTTAATGGGAAAAATAAAACAAAACGGCTGTCAAGCACCCCTATCAATAATCCAATTCTGCTTGCTCATAACGAAAAAAGCGGGGCATACGCCCCGCTTTTTTTACTTCGCAGCGATTAGCGCGATCAGTGCATTTCCAGGGCACGCAGGTTGCGGGGATCCGCTTCCAGATGCTGCCCCAGATCGGCCAGCAATTCCTTCATGTCGAGAATCAACACGATCTGACCGTTGGACAGGGTCGTCACACCCGCCACCCCACGAGGACGGAAGTCCTCCAAGGACTTGATCACAGCGTCGTCGCGACCCGCAAAGTTGTCCACACCAAGGATGAAGCTCTTCTCGGCCGTCTGCATCAACACGCCATATTCGGCGGGGCGCTCCTGCGGCCAGCCCAGCAGTTTGGCCAGGGAAACCACGGGCAAAATCTCGCCGCGCACCACCAGCGTTTCCTTGCCGCCTACTTCTTGGATCTTGGTGCGATCCACCGGCAGGATTTCCCGCACCAACGACAGCGGCAGAGCAAAGGGCTGATCACCCAGCAGCACCAGCAGCACGGGCAGAATCGCCAGGGTCAGCGGGAGAGAGATGATGAACACCGACCCCTTGCCCGGTTCGGAGCGGATCTCGATGGAACCGTTGAGCTTCTGGATGTTGGTCTTGACAACATCCATGCCGACACCACGGCCCGACACGTCGGACACCTGGGTCTTGGTGGAGAAACCCGGCAGAAAAATCAGGTTGAGGCTCTGGCGCTCATCCAGGGTATTGGCCTCTTCCTCGGAAATCAGCCCCTTCTCCACTGCCTTGGCACGGATGCGTTCTGCGCTCATGCCGCGGCCGTCATCGGCAATGATGAGGAGAATGTGATCTCCTTCCTGGCGCGCTTCCAGACGAACCAGGCTCTTGGCCGATTTCCCAGCGGCGGCGCGGTCTTCCGGATTTTCCACACCGTGGTCCACAGCATTGCGGATGAGGTGGATGAGGGGGTCGGCCAGATCCTCGATCATGGTCTTGTCCACCTCGGTTTCCTCACCGGCCAAGACCAGCTCCACGTCCTTGCCCAATTGCCGGGCCAAGTCGCGGGCGATACGGGGATACTTCTGGAAGAGGCGACCGATCGGTTGCATGCGGGTCTTCATCACCGCGTTCTGCAGATCCGAAACCAGCAGATCCAACTGGGAGACGGCCTGATCAAGGGCGTGCAGGGTGTCCGCATCGTTCTTGCCGGCCAGGATATCCACGCGCAGGCTGGTCAGCCGGTTCTTGGTCAGACCGATTTCGCCGGACAGGTTGAGCACCTGGTCGAGGCGGGCGGTATCGACCCGGATGGTGTTTTCCCGCACCCGCTCCTCAACGCGCCGTCCCGCAGGAGCCGGCGTACCGGGCTTGTCGGCGGCGCGACGACCGTAGGCCGGCGGGACCGGGGTCATCGTGGTGCCAGCAGCCGGATCCGCAACGGGAGCGGCGGCCGGAGCCTGGGGCGGAACAACGGCGGGAACGCCGGTAATCGCTGCATGCAAGACGGACCAGTCGGGGCCACCATCAGGGCCGGCCGGAATCGTGCCAGAGCCGGTCGCCGCAACCGGAGCCGCGGCTGGCGCGGCAGCGGCAACCGGGGCGGCAACCACCGGGGCGCCAGGTACCAGGCCAGTTTCCAGGGTGGTACGAAGCGCTCCGATCAACCCTTCTTCCGCCGGGCGGGGCTGCACGCCACCGGAGAGCTCGCCGAACATATCGCGAACGCCCTTGGTCGCCGCCATGATCAGGTCCATGAGTTCCGGCGACAGATGCATCTCGGCGTTGCGCAGCCGGTCGAAGAGGTTCTCGGTCAGGTGACAGAGCGTCACCAGTTCGGTGGCGTTGAGGAATCCAGCACCACCTTTGATGGTGTGAAAGCCACGAAAGATGTCGTTCAGCAGCCCCCGGTCATCCGGGTTCTTTTCCAGATCGACCAGCTTGTTGTCCACATCGGACAGGAGATCATGGGCTTCCTGCAAGAAATCCTGCAGGAGGTCCTCCATCCCGGCGAAATCGCTCATCGTTGTTGCTCCTAGAATCCGAGGCTTTCCAGCAGGTCATCCACCTGCCGCTGGTTCCCAACCACATCGCTCCGGCCCTCGGGATTGATCACGGGGCCGTTAAGCAGGCTATCAACCTCGTCGTTGCGCCGAGCTTCAGGCATGGCTTCCACCAGCACCTTCATCAGCCCGCTTTCCAGTTCCTGGGAGAGGCTGACAATCTTCTTGATGACCTGACCAGTCAGATCCTGGAAATCCTGAGCCATCATGATTTCCATCAGCTGGTCATTGGTCGCGGCCGCCTTTTGCGGCACCTGCGTCTTGAGGAAGTCCCGGGTTTCCGCCGCCAGGGTTTTGAACTCCTCAACCGACATTTCCTTGGCGTAGAGGCGATCCCAGCGCCCGCCCAATGCCTCGGCACTCGACTGCAGGTCATCCTGCAGCGGCTTGGCGATATCCGTGGCATTGAGGACCCGGCACGCCGCCTGCTCGGTCAGGTTGGCTACATAAGCCAGCCGATCCTTTGCATCCGGCAGAACCGACATGGTGTTTTCCAGCAGCTTGTCATAACCCAGCTCGCGCAGGGTGTCGTGCAACTGGCGGGCCATCTGGCCGATGCGGTTGAACACCCGGTCCTGCCCCGGCCAGGACTCGCCTGCTCCAGCCACGGCAATCAGGGCCTTCGGAACTTCGAGGAGTGCGGCCTCTTCCATGGACTCCTGGGCAAGAACCGGAGCAGCGGTGGAAGCCGCAGGGACGGGGGCTGCGGCAGGCGCGGTTGCAGCCACCGAATCGAACAATGCCTGCAACTCATCCGAATCCCCCGTACCGGGAATTGCGGACGGTGCGGGAGCAGGAGCAGCCGGAGGCGGTGCTGCAGCTGCAGGGGCACCGCTGGAAGCGGCGATGCTATCGAACAGCGCTTCAAGTTCGGCGTTGTCGCCGGCTTCACCAAAATTGGCGGGATTGCTCATGGCTCAGCCCCCCAATTTCTCAAAAATCTTTTGTAGCTTTTCGCTCAACACCGCCGACGTGAACGGCTTGACGATATAGCCGCTCGCGCCGGCTTGGGCAGCGGCGATGATGTTCTCGCGCTTGGCTTCGGCAGTAATCATGAGCACAGGCAGATGTTTCAGCGTTGGCGTCGCACGGATGGTCTGCAGCAGCGTGAGACCGTCCATGTTGGGCATGTTCCAGTCGGTCACAACGAAATCGAAACCCCCTGCCTGAAGTTTCTGCAGGGCGATGGCGCCGTCCTCGGCTTCGTCAACATTGGTGAAACCGAGTTCCTTGAGCAGGTTGCGGACGATACGACGCATGGTCGAGAAATCGTCCACCACCAGAAATTTCATCTTGGGATCGGACATGGCGTGACTCCGGTTCTAATTCTTGGAGATAAGTCTCTGGCGGGCGGGAGGAATCAACGTTCCACGAGGGGGCGTAGGGTGTCGGCCAGGATTTCGGAGTCGAACTTCCCGACGTAGGCATCCACCCCAACAGCCTTGCCCATGGCCCGGTTGGCTTCGGAGGACAAGGAGGAGTGCATGACGACCGGTACGCCGTCGAAGCGCGGATCGGCCTTGATGTTCTTGGTCAGCACATAGCCATCCATCTCGGGCATCTCGGCGTCGACCAGGATGAGGCGAATCTCGTCGCGAACCGGCTTGTTGATTTGCTGGCAATGGGCGGCAATGGCCTGCAGGCGGGTCAGGGCCTCGACGCCGTTGGTAGCGTGCTTGTGCTTGACGCCGAGTTTGTCGAGCACTTCCGCAATTTTCTTCCGGGCGACGATGGAGTCATCCACGAAGAACACGGTGGTGTCCTCTTCGACGCGGGCGGGCTGGATATCCACCACCACTGCCTCGCCGAAGGCGTTGGCCAGAATCTGCTCCACGTCCAGGATCGACACCAAGTGTCCGCCGCCAAGTTCGATCACGGCGGAAATCAGTCCCTGGTTCGCCACCAGAACGGATTCCGGAGCTTTCACCTTTTCCCAGTCGACACGGATGATGCGATCCACTTCGTCCACCAGGAAGCCCAGGGTGCGCCGGCTGTACTCGGCCACCATCATCGACTTGCCGATGGGCGGGACTTCACCTTCGAGTTGCAGGAAGGAAGACAGGGACAGCACGGGGATGACATTGCCGCGCAGGGAGATCAGCCCCTCCACGCCGCGGGGCATGTTCGGAGTTTTGGTGATGTGCGGGGTACGCCCCACTTCACGCACCTTGAAGACGTTGATCCCAAAGGTTTCCCGGGTTCCCAGGGAAAACAGCAGGATTTCCATCTGGTTCGAGCCGGCCAGCTTGGTGCGGGCATCGACGCTTTCCAGCAGATTCTTCTTTTCAGCAAAATTCATGGTCATCGTCCCCTGCGAACCTTATTCCGTCTCAACGGGCAGTGCGGCGCCAAGGCGGCGCGCCAGGGTTTCCGCAAGACGTTGCGGCTCGAACTTGGCCACATACTCGTCCACCCCGACCGACAAACCGAGCTTTTGATTGGACATCCCCGACAACGAGGAATGCATGATCACCGGAATGTTGGCAAAGCGCGGATCGGTCTTGATCTGCTTGGTCAGCATGTAACCGTCCAGCTCGGGCATCTCGATATCGGTCAGCACCAGACTCACCACGTCGCTGGCCGGTTTGCCCAGGGCCTGAGCATAGGCCGCCAGCTTATCCAGCTCGGTCAGGGCCTGGCGACCGTTGATGGCCGCCACATAACGCACGCCCATGGCATCGAGGGTGCGTTCGATCTGTTTGCGAGCGACGATCGAATCGTCGGCAAAGAGAACGGTACAGTTGGGCTTGTCGATGGGACGGATGGTGCGGAACTGGAATTCGTCGTCGTAGCGCGTCGTCTCCGACAGCACCTTCTCCACGTCCATCATCATCACCAGGCGGCCATCCTGCAGCTCGGTCACCGCGGTAACCAGGCCTCCCATTTCGGCCACCAGCATTTCCGGCGGAACCCGCATCTGGCTCCAGTCGAGGCGCAGGATCGTATCCACGGCTTCCACCAGGAAACCCTGCGTGTGGCCGTTGTACTCGGTGACGATCATGATGTCGCGCGGGGAGTCGGTCTGGACGCCGGCGTACTTGGCCAGATCCACCACCGGCACCAGGGCGCCCCGCAGGCTGACCATGCCCTCCACCGACGACGGCATCTCGGGAGCGGAGGTGATCGGCGGCGTACGCATGACCTCCCGCACCTTGAAGACGTTGATGCCGAACGTTTCCTTGCGGCCGTTGCGGGCATCTTCTCCCAAGGTAAACAGGAGGATTTCCAATTTGTTCGTGCCGGCCAGTTTGGTCCGGGCGTCGATGCTCTTCAGCAGTTCAGACATTGTTTCTCCCAGGCCGCGGGATATTCGGAATCAGTGATTCAGCGATGCGCGGGCGGCGAATTGTAACGGATTCAGACGAAAAGCCGCTCAATCGGAGCATACACGCAATTTTCGTCATTCTGTATTGCAGCGGCGTCATGCTTCCGTGCGGTAACCGATGCGAAAACCGCCCCAATGCCGCCCATCGACGACGAGCGGCGCAGAGATGTCGTGCATGATTTCCCCTGTGTCGCGCCGGTAGGTTTGCAGCAAGAACGGTTGTGTATGGGCACCGCAGCGCTTGCCCACCGGATCGTCAAAAATACGCTTGGTGCGATTACCGACAAAATCCTTCTTTTCATCGCCGGTAAGCGGCAGGGAAAAGCGCTGGTTATGCGTCGGTACGTAGCCTCGGGCGTCGCAGGCGATGGCATAAACAATTTCCGGATGCTGCTGCAACAGCGGCTCTTGTAGTGCCGGCAGGACCGAATCGGCAAACTCGTCGAAACGGGTCTTGAACTTTTGCGGCCGCGTCCCTGGAATCGGCTGGTACTGCTCATCGAACAAGTCCTCCAGACGCACCCGTCCTTTGGCCACGGCCTGGGAAAACGCCGCCGAAACACTTTTTGCCGCATTTTCGACCACCCCGGGCATGGCCGAGTGGATCGCCAAGGCCTTGTCACCCGCCTCGCCGAGGCGGAAAACATCGCCGATTTCATTCAGGTTGGCCGACAGGTATTCCAAGTGCCGGGCTTCGCGCAAGGTCGCCTCCGAGGCAGCGCTGTTGCCTTCGACCATCGACATGATTTCACTCACATGGGCGGCGATTTCCAGGCCACTGCGGCTCTGCTCGTCGATCGTGGCGGCGATGGAACGCACCTTGTCCTGGGTTTCCCGGGCACCTGCGTTGATGCGCGCCAGGGATTCCGCCGCCTGGCGGGCCAGGGCCGCTCCCTGGGTCGCCTGCTCGGTACCGGCGCCGATGCTGGCGATGGCCGAACGGGTTTCGCTCTGGATCGCACCGATCATCCCGGTAATTTCGCCGGTGGCCAGCGACGTGCGCTCAGCCAGCTTGCGTACCTCGTCGGCCACCACGGCAAAACCGCGGCCCGCCTCGCCGGCCCGAGCCGCTTCGATCGCGGCATTGAGCGCCAGCAGGTTGGTCTGATCGGCAATCTCGCGAATCGTCCGGACGATCCCCGAAATCGCTTCAGAGCGCTCTCCCAGAGCCTGAACGACCTGGGCCGACTGCTCCACCGAGGCCGAAATCCGCTCCATTTCCCGGGAGGCGTTGGCCACGATACCTTCGCCTTCCGCCGAGAGCTGGGTGGCCGTTTCGGCGATTTCAGCCGTCTCGCCGGCACGGTGGCTGACTTCGCCCATGCGCTCCGACAACACGTTCATCGCCCCCGCCGATGCCTGAGCCGCATCATGCTGCCGGGCCGAGCCGGTCGCCACCTGATTCGCCTCCTGCACCAATTGCCGGGCCGCCCGCCCCACTTCGCGGGAGTTGAAGAAGACCTTGCCGATGATGGTCTGGATGCTCCCCACCAGGCGGTTGTAGGCCTGGGCCGCGGCCACGAGATCGGCAGCGCCATCCGTCGGCGCCCGACGGGTCAGATCGCCATCGGCGTAGGTTTTTTCCAGGGCAAGCTGCAACGCCCGCACCGGTGTCAGCAGGGAACGAGCCAGGACAACGCCGCCGCCCCAGGCCACCACTGCCAGCCCCAGCCCTCCGCCCAGCCACGCCACCAACGGGACAGCGCCTTGACCGAGCCAATAACCCACCCCCAAGGCCAACACAACGGCGAACACCAATGCCAGGGAAATCTTGGTCCCTATTTTCATCTCGTTCATCTCCTCCGCCAGTGCCGTACCGGTCATGCCGGCCACATGCTTTTATCGGGTCGCCCAGCTTTCGGCCAAGCGCCTACGGTTATCTCCGCATGATACTTGGGCCTCGCTGTAACACCGGGGTAAAAATACCCATTCGCCACGCAATCCCGTACCGCTACCGTATCACCGGCCTAGACGCGATGCAGCCCGGCCAGAACCCGTCTCGCCATCTCGCTCAGGCAGGCCACCTCTTCCACCCCGCCAAGGGCCGCCGCCTCGCGCGGCATGCCGTACACCACGCATGAAGCTTCGTCCTGCCCGTAGGTGTGGGCACCAGCCTGGCGCATGGCCAACAACCCTTGAGCGCCATCCTTGCCCATGCCGGTCAGGATCACACCGATGGCATTGCGCCCCACGACTTCGGCAGCGGAAGCAAACAGCACGTCGACGGACGGGCGATGGCGATTGACCGGTGCGGCCCGGGACAATTCGGTTACCAGTCCGGCAGGGGTCCGTTTGACCAGCAGATGGGAATGGCCGGGAGCAATGAAGACGTGCCCGGCTTCCAGGCGCTCGTTACCCTGGGCCTCCACCACCCGGGGGGCGCACAGGCTGTCGAGGCGCCGGGCGAAGGAGCCGGTAAAGGACTCGGGCATGTGCTGCACCACCAGAGTGGGCGGACAGTCCGCAGGCATTCCGGAGAGAAAGGTCTTGATCGCCTCGGTACCTCCGGTCGAAGCCCCCACGAACAGCACCTTGCCCGTTCCGGTGGAAAAACGGCCTGGGCCAGGGGCCGCTGGCGATACCGCCGGATGGGGCGTACCGGACGGCTTCTTCAGCCGCACCCCTCGGGCGGTGCGGATTTTTTCGCGGAGTTCTTCCGCATAGGCAGAAAAGCCTCCGGCGCCGTCCTGGCGCGGCTTGCCGATCACATCGACAGCCCCCAGCTCCAGGGCGCGCAGGTTGGTTTCCGACCCTTCGCCGGCCAGGGAGGAGACCACCACTACCGGCAAGGGCGACAGACGCATCAGGCGTTCGAGAAAGGCCAGCCCGTCGATGCCGGGCATGGCGACATCCAGGGTCAGCACATCGGGCGCCAGGGTCTTGATGCGGGCCTGGGCCGTCTGAGCATCGGCGGCAGAGCCGACCACCTCCAAATCCGGAGCTGCGATAAGGTCAGACAGCAGGCGCCGCATGACCAAGGAATCATCAACGACCAACACTCGCGTTTTTGTCATTTTTATATCCCCACCCTGGGGTCGATCCCGCCGGGGCACCTCCCCGATGCGCGCCTGGTTCCCCCCAGAAAAGGCGCTTCCGACCATCAACCGGCGGTTGCGCGGCGCGCCAGCTCGTAGACGGTCTTGCCCTGGGAGCGAAACAGGTCGGCCGCATGGAGGAAGCTCTCCGAGTGGCCGGCAAACAACAATCCCAGGGGGTGCATCAGGGGCGCAAAGCGGGAGAGGATCTTGTACTGGGTCGGTTTATCGAAGTAGATCATCACGTTGCGGCAGAACAGGGCATCCAGCGGACCTTTGACGGGCCAGTTGGGTTCGAGCAGGTTGATCCGCTGGAAGGTGATGAGCTTGCGCAGCTCGGGCCGCACGCACAGCTGCCCTTCCTGGCTGCCCGTACCCTTGAGGAAGAAGCGCTTGATCCGCTCCGGCGACATCTTGTCCACCCGCTCCGCCGGATAGACCCCTTTTTGCGCCGTGGCCAGCACGTTGGTATCCAGATCGGTGGCCAGGATCGACACCGGCACATCCGCCGTGCCGAAGGCCTCCACCACCGTCATGGCGATCGAATAGGGCTCCTCGCCGGTGGACGCGGCGCTGCACCAGATCTTGATCGGCCGGCCGGCCCCGATCTTGCGCAGGTGGTCAGCCAGGATGGGAAAGTGGTGCGGCTCGCGGAAGAACGAGGTCAGGTTGGTGGTGAGTGAATTGACGAACCGCTCCCATTCTTCCCGATCGCCACTTTCCAGGATGGCCAGGTAATCGGCGAAGGTGCGCTTGCCGGTGGCGCGCAAGCGCCGCGCCAGGCGGGAATAGACCATGTCCTGCTTGATCGGCGACAGGGAGATGCCCGCGTACTGATGGATCAGTTTGCGCACCCGCTCGAAATCGGCCGCGGTGAATTCGAACTCGCGCAACTGGGAACCGGCCTCGCCCCGGGGCGGCAGGGGGGGCAAGACGCCAAGCCCGGTCAACGCCGGGCGGCTGCCCAGAGGCTTGGCGGCAGGAATGGCGCCGGGAGCAGAAGTCGCAGGGGAAACCAAAGGGCGCCCCAGGCCGGGACGGGGTGTGGCAGTAGTGGGCGTAGAAGCCGCCGGCCGCGGCGCACTCGTCGGGGAACTCGGGCGGGACAATGAACTGCCGTGGCTGCCGGGCAGCGAGCCTAAGGGGCGAATCCCGCCAATGGGTGGTTTCTTGCTGTCAGTCATGGTCGGGACGATACCTCATAACAAGCCCCCTTCCCGTGACCCGACGGGGAGCCGGATTTCGCGCGGGAGCGGCAGCGCCGCCCGCTCCCCCCTATCAGCGACCGGGCACCAGGGAGGTGCCCACCAGGCTTTCCGCCGGGACGGCCGGCAAATCGACTTCGGGGTCACCCTCGCGCAGGAAGGCTTCTTCGGTTTTCTTGTTCAGCACCACGATACTGATGCGGCGATTCACCGGATTGAGCGGGTCGTTCTTGTCGAACATGACGATCGACGACATGCCCACCACCCGCAGCACCTTGCTGTCGTTCATGCCGCCGTTCACCAGTTCGCGGCGGCAGGCGTTGGCGCGCATCGACGAGAGTTCCCAGTTGGAGAATCCCCGGGCGCCGCCGGAATACTGGGCCGCATCGGTGTGGCCGGAAATACTGACCTTGTTAGGCACCTGTTCGAGGATCTTGGCGATCTCGCGCAGCAGGTCCCGGGTATAGGGTTTCAATTCGGCACTGGACAGGTCGAACATGGGGCGGTTCTGCTCGTCCACGATCTGGATGCGCAGGCCCTCGCTGGTGATGTCGAGCAACAACTGGCTCTTGAACTGCTTGAGCGAGGGCGACTTGTCGATCATCTCCTCGATGCGGTTCTTCAGTTCGCCAAGGATCATCTTTTCCTTGCGCTCGAACTCCATGGTGGCCTCCTTCATCGTGAAGGATTTGCTCTTGGCCTCGATCTCGCCCTTTTTCACCTGGCCGGCGGAACGGGTCAGGTCCTTGCCACCGCCCTTGATCACCGACGACGAATCGCCGGTACCGTTCTCGCCCCCCGACAACGCCACCTTGAGCGGGGTCTTGAAGTACTCGGAAATACCGTCGAAATCGCCCTTGGCCGTCGAACCGAGCAGCCACATGAGCAGGAAGAAGGCCATCATCGCCGTCACGAAGTCGGCATAGGCGATCTTCCACGCACCACCGTGATGGCCGTGGCCACCCTTCTTGATGCGCTTGACGATAATCGGGCGCTGGGAGTCGTCGCTCACCTAAATATCCTTAGCCCGGCTTACTTGCCCTTGCGGGCCTTGATTTCGTCTTCCAGCTCGCGGAAGGTCGGCCGCTCGCTGGAGAACAGCACCTTGCGGCCGAACTCGATGGCCACCTGGGGGGCATAACCCGACATGGACGCCAGCAGCACCACCTTCATGCACTGGTACATCTTGGTTTCTTCCTGGGCCTTATGCTCGAGCAGGCTGCCCACCGGACCGACGAAACCGTAGGCCAGCAAGATACCGAGGAAGGTACCGACCAGGGCGGCGGCGATCAGCTTGCCCAGTTCGGCCGGGGGAATACCCACCGACTCCATGGTGTGCACCACCCCCATCACACAAGCCACGATACCGAATGCAGGCATGCCGTCGGCCAGCTTGTTGACCGCGGAGATCGGGACCTCTGCCTCGTGGTGGTGGGTTTCGATCTCGTTGTCCATCAGGTTTTCGATCTCGAAGGCGTTGAGGTTGCCCCCCACCATCATGCGCAGGTAGTCGGTCAGGAACTCCACCGCGTGGTGATCGGCGGTAATGCTAGGGTACTTGGCGAAGATCGGGCTCTGCTCGGGGTTTTCCACGTCGGCCTCGATCGACATCAAGCCTTCCTTGCGCACCTTGGCGAGCAGTTCGAAGAGCAGCGCCAGCAGGTCCATGTAAAGGGCCTTGGTGTAGCGCGAGCCTTTGAAGGCCGAAGGCAGGGCCTTGAACACCGCTTTGACTGCCTTGGGCGGGTTGGCGACGAAGAAGGCGCCGCCAGCCGCGCCGGCAATGATGATCAACTCGGTCGGTTGGATCAGCGCGCCCAGATGGCCGCCGGCCAGCATGAAACCGCCCAGCACGGAACCGAGGACGACTACATAGCCGATGATCAGAAACATGAAATCCCCTGGGGCGGCCCCGTTCGTGTCGGGTACCGGTTTGTCGTTCGAGGGGCCGGGTCACTCGTGACAACGCAGCCTTGGTTGGCAGCATTCTAGCTGGAGCCTGGGCCGGGCGGCAAAATCCGAAGTCATATTTCGCGTCTTTCCGGCAAAAACAGCCGGGTAGCCGTGACGAAATTGGCGCCCCGCGAAGCCCCCGGCAATCTCCGCTACACTGCAGGATTGACCGATCCTGATCGATTCGCCCCCTTTTCCGCCCTTCCCGCCCTTCCTTTACCCGCGGCAACCTGTCCACCATGAATTATTGTTCCCACTGCGGCGCCCCCGTCACCCTGCGCATTCCCGAAGGGGATCGGGTGCATCGGCACGTCTGCGACAACTGCGGCACCATCCACTATCAGAATCCCAAGATCGTGGCCGGCTGCGTGGTCGAGTGGGAAGGACGCATCCTGCTCTGCCGGCGCGCCATCGAGCCGCGTTACGGCAAATGGACACTGCCCGCCGGATTCATGGAAAACGGCGAAACCACCGCCCAAGCCGCCGCCCGGGAAACCCTGGAAGAAGCCTGCGCCACCGTGGTCGGCGATCCGACCCCGGCGGGGGAACCCGGCTCGGTCGCCGACCTGCCCCTGTTCGCCCTGGTCAACGTGCCCCACATCCACCAGGTGCACATGTTCTACCGGGGCCGCCTGCACGAGGGGCGCTTTGCCCCCGGTGAAGAAAGCCTGGAAACCGCCCTGTTCGCCGAAAGCGACATCCCCTGGCCGGAACTGGCCTTCCGTAGCGTGCGCTTTTGCCTGGAGGCCTACCTGGCCGACCGCCGGCGCGGTAGCTTCGGCCTCCACTCCTGCGACCTGCCGCCCCCGCCGGAACCCTTCTGACCCGGCCGCACTGCCCGGCCCCACTCATTCGGCGGCCAAGGAGAACTCCACCGGCAAGCGCACGGTGATCGTCCGGCCGCGCAAGCCCTCGGGCAGCGGCACGTTATCCACCGCCCCCCGCACCATGCGCAGCGCCTGCTCGTCGAGCAGTTCGTGACCGCTGGACTGCTTCAGGCTGACCCGTGGCTGAGCCATGCCGGGCAGCAGTGCCACCACCACTTCCACCCGCCCCTCCCAGCCCCGCTCCCGCGCCAAGGCCGGATAGCGGCGCAGACGCCCGGCCGACGCCCCCAGGGCGATGGTGTAGGCACGCAAGGTATCGGGCGACACGGCGTTTTCTGCCGGCGCCCCCTCCCTCGCCCCCCCGGTCCCGCTGTCCGGACGAGCCCCGGGAGGGCTCGGCGTGGCGGGGCCCGACCCGGCAGGCGCGACCGCCGGCGGGGGAGAAGCGGGGGGCGCACTGGCCGGAGCCGGAGTGGCCGAAGTGGCGGGAGTGGCCGGGGTAGCAAGTGCCAACCGGGGAAGCGGCGCTACGGCCGGCAGCGGAGGCGCCTTGGCGCGGGTGGCCGGTGGCGCCGGCCGGGGTGATGACGGCGGCGATGGTGGCGATAGCGGCAATGGCGGCTGCGCCGCGGGCCGATCCGGCTGGCGCCCCTCGGCGGCCACCAGCCGCGCCTGTAGCGGCAGGGCGACCGGTGCCAGTTCGGGAGGGCGCAGCGACTCCAGCAACGCCAGGCCATGCATGGCCAGCGAGAGCAGCAGGGGCACGACCAGGGAGCGCCAGGCCGGCACCGCGGCGGCCGGCCTGGGATGCGCGTTGGGGCGGGCGGCGGGCAGCCCCTCCGGGAATTCCCGCCCCCCCTCCCGGGATACGGAAACGCCCGGACGATTCGCCGGTCTAATTTGCACGACCATGAATCACCCGGCGCTCCCTGCCCGGCAAGGCACGGCGCGACCTTTTTCCGCGACGACAGCCATCATGGAACCGCACTCTCCCTCGCTTCCTGCCGACTTCGATCCGGCCGCCCTGCCCCTGATTCTTGCCCTGGACCAGAACGGCGTGCCGCAACGCTGGATCCACTGGCAAACGGCCTGCTTCTATTACGCCCGCAACCTGGTGGCCTGGGTCGCCGGCGACCATGACTTCACCTTCCACGGCGGCATTTCCCGGTTGACCGGGGAACGCTCCCGCATTATCGCCAACAGCATCATCGCCCTGCGCGGCCAGGCCCGGGGCCACCTGGACTTTGCCCGGGTGCCGCCCCTCAACAACCGGGAACTGTTCCACCGCGACCGCCACATCTGCGCCTATTGCGGCCACCAGGGCTCGGGCTTCCGCCTCACCCGCGACCATATCACCCCGGTCTCCCGGGGCGGGCGCGATGTGTGGATGAACGTGGTCACCGCCTGCCGCAACTGCAACCAGAAGAAGGGCGGGCGGACCCCGGAAGAAGCCCGCATGCAGCTGCTCTACGCCCCCTACATACCCAACCGGGCCGAATTCCTGATCCTCTGCAACCGCCACATCCTGGCCGATCAGATGGATTTTCTCGCCCGCCACGTCCCGGCCAAGAGCCGCCTGCACGCCGATCCCCTGGCCGCGCCCCAGTGGGCGGCCTGATGCTCGCCCCCGCAGCGCCCCGCCCCGTGGCGGCTTAGCGCTCCGAACTATGGCAGAATCGCCAGCCGATTTTTACCAAGGATGGGTGGCATGCTCAAAGGCCTGATCACCGAAATCGCCTGGCCCGACTGGCTCGCCCTGCTCGCCTTCGCCGCCGCCTGGTTCGGCTACGCCTTTTATTCCGAATACGGCCAGCGCGCCCGCCAGGGCCTGGTCGGCCTGGGCCACCAATACCGGCTGCACTGGGCGCGCCAGTTGCTCACCCGGGAAGTGCGCATCATGGACGCCAGCCTGATCGGCAACCTGCAGACCAGCGTCTCGTTCTACGCCAACACCACCATCTACATCATCGCCGGCCTGTTCGCCGTGCTCGGCACCCTGGACAAGCTGATCACCTTCACCGCCGACCTGCCGTTTGCCACCCACACCTCACGGGACCTGCTCGAATTCAAGTTGCTGCTGCTCTTCGGCGTGTTCGTGGTGGCCTACTTCAAGTTCACCTGGTCCCTGCGCCAGTTCAACCTGCTCTCGATCCTGCTCGGCGCCGCCCCTTCCCCTTCCAGCCCCGGCGACCCGGCCAAGCGCGAACAGGACGCCCGCCGCCTGGCAGAGGTCAATTCCCTGGCCGGCGACGAATTCAACCGGGGCATCCGCGCCTACTACTTCGGCCTGACCGCCCTCACCTGGGTGGTCAGCCCCTGGCTGTTCCTGTTCTCGACGGTGGTGGTGGTGATCGTGCTCTACCGCCGCGACTATGCCTCGCGCATCGCCGCGACCCTGGCCGCGGGCCTCAGCGCGGACTGACCCCAAGGGCAAGCTAGCCGCAGGCCCGCCCGCCGGCACCATGCGCCGCGCGAGCGGGCGCGCCGATGGACGCAATGCGCCTAGCGATGGGCGGTGCTGCCGTTACCGGCGGCAGGGGAAACAATAGGGGGTAGGGAAAGAGTGGCGGAGAGGAAGGGATTCGAACCCTTGTGCCAGGTTTCCCTGACCATCCGATTTCGAGTCGGCGCCGTTATGACCACTTCGGTACCTCTCCGCGCGCTGCCGGAACCCGGGTGACCCCGGGGGCAGACTTCCCGGCCGCAGCGGGTGCGTTGCCGGAAGGCGCGCAGTATAGCCTAACCGTCCTCGCCTTGCACCCCCCGCCGGGGGGCGCCGGGGTGAAAAATCGGGCCTGTTATCATGGCGCCCTTCCCGCATGTCCCCACTTCCTTTCTGGAGGAGTCGCCGCTCAATGCCGAGCCGCCCGTACCGGACCGGATGCATCCCCCTCGGGGCCCGCCCCGCCGTCCGTCCCTCATCCTGGTTGCTACGCCTGGCCCGCATGGCCCGGGTGCTGGTGACGGCCGCCCTGGCGGCCGGGGTGGTGGCGTGCGGCGACCGGGTGCCGGAACGGCTGGCGACGAGCAACGAACTGGTGGTGGTGATCCGGGACCGGCTGACCACCCACGAGCAGGAACAGCGTGCCGACAAGATCGGCAGCCGGGGCTTCGAATCCGATCTGGTGGAGCAGTTCGCCGCCAGCCTCGGCAAGCCGGTGCGCCTGATCATCGCCCAGAGCGACCAGGAGCTCTACGAAAAGCTCAAGGACGGCGAGGCCCATTTCGGCGCCGGCTGGCTGCCCCTGCCCGACCTGGACGCCGACTCCTTCGTCCAGGCCACGCCCTACGGCAAGAACCGCCAGGTGATCGTGCAGAACGAAGCCTCCCTGCCGCTGACCGAGCTGGCCGACCTGGCGGGCAAGACCATCCACGTGGTCGAAGGCTCCAAGCACGTGGACCGGTTGAAGGCCATCACCGGCCTCGAACCGCCGCCCACCATCATCGAGCACAAGGAATGGGACGAATTCGACCTGGTGGCGGCGGTATCCGACCAGCGCATCGAGTACGCCCTGACCGATTCGCGGGTGATGGAGGTGGCGAGCAACTACTACCCCACCCTGCAGACCACCCTGACCGTTGGCGAGGAAAAGCCGGTGTCCTGGCTGTTTCCCGCCGACGGCGACCCGGACCTGCTCGCCCGGGCCAACGCCTTTCTCGACGAGAGCCAGCGCGACGGCACCCTGGCCCGGCTGATCGACCGCTACTTCGGCCACATCCGCCGGCTTGAACGCGCCGACGTAATCACCTACCTGGAGGCGATCCACTCGGTGCTGCCGGATTACGAGCAGGACTTCAAGCGCGGCCAGGTCATCACCGGCATCGACTGGCGGCTGCTGGCCGCCCTGTCCTACCAGGAATCGAAGTGGAATCCCCTCGCCACCAGCCCCACCGGCGTGCGCGGGATCATGATGATCACCGAGGACACCGCCGACCACCTGGGGGTGAAAAACCGCCTCAACGCCGCAGAGAGCATCCGCGCCGGCAGCCGCTACCTGGCCGACCTGCGTGACCAGCTGCCCAGCGAGGTCAAGGAACCGGACCGCACCTGGATGGCCCTGGCCGCCTACAACCTGGGCATGGGCCACATGAACGGCGCCCGGGCCATCGCCCCTTCCACCGGGGCCGACCCGACTCAGTGGTTCGAGATGAAGAAGGTGCTGCCCCTGCTCTCCCGGCCCGAGTACTACAGCCGCCTCAAGTCCGGCCGCGCCCGGGGCGGCGAAGCGGTGATCCTGGTGGAAAACGTGCGCATCTTCTACGACATCCTGCAACGCCACGCCGAGGCCTACGTGCCCCTGGCGCCGGTGGCCAGGAAGGGCGGAACGAAGAAGCGCTAAGCCCAGCCCGGGGCCGCCCTCGCAGCCCCGCCCCACGTCCGACCCACGTCCGACCCACGTCCGACCCACGCCCGACCCACGCCCGACCCACGCCCGACCCACGCCCGACCCGCACCAGCCGCCGGGCGAGGCCGCACGGTGCAGACGGCGGCCGGCAGCGGGGAATAGGGGCGCGATCAGGGTCCGCCCCACCGGGGCGCCCCAGGCGCCGCCGCAGAGCAACCGCCACAAACACCGCACCAATACTTGATCTTGGCGATGCCACCCTGAAGACCCGCACCCTGCCTTGATCTCCAGGTAGCCTGCCCGCAGCGCCTTATTCCACGCGCCTTTCCGGCCAGGTCATAAAAAAACCCGCCAGTACTGGCGGGTTTTTTATTGCGGTACGCAGTTACCGGTGCGGGGCGCGGGGCGCGGAACACAACTGCGCGGCATCGGCGGCCGGGGCGGTGCCGGGCGATGAGCGCCACGCCCGGCGCCGCTCCGGCGATCAGGCCGCCGGGGTCAGCACTTCCAGGCCGCCCATGTAGGGCACCAGGGCCTTGGGCACGGTCACCGAGCCGTCGGCCTGCTGGTTGTTTTCCAGGATCGCCACCAGGGTGCGGCCCACCGCCAGGCCGGAGCCGTTCAGGGTGTGCAGCAGTTCCGGCTTGCCCTGGGCGTTGCGGAAGCGGGCCTTCATGCGCCGGGCCTGGAAGGCCTCGAAGTTGGAGCAGGAGGAAATCTCCCGGTAGGTGTTCTGGGCCGGCAGCCACACTTCCAGGTCGTAGGTCTTGGCGGCGGAAAAACCCATGTCGCCGGTGCACAGCACGATGCGGCGGTAGGGCAGTTCCAGCGCTTCCAGGATGGTCTCGGCGTGGCGGGTCAGCTCCTCGTGGGCGGCCTCGCTGGCCTCGGGGGTGACGATCTGCACCAACTCCACCTTGTCGAACTGGTGCTGGCGGATCATGCCCCGGGTGTCGCGGCCGTAGGAGCCGGCCTCGGAACGGAAGCAGGGGGTGTGGCAGACCATCTTGAGGGGCACCGCGTCGGCGGCGAGGATTTCGTCGCGCACGATGTTGGTCACCGGCACCTCGGCGGTGGGGATCAGGTAGTAGTCCCGCCCGGCGCCCTCGGCCTGGCCGTCGGAACCGCTGGCGGCGGGGATCTTGAACAGGTCTTCCTCGAATTTGGGCAGCTGGCCGGTGCCGAACAGGCTGTCGGCGTTCACCAGGTAGGGGGTGTAGACCTCGGTGTAGCCGTGGTCCCGGGTGTGGGTGTCGAGCATGAACTGGGCAAGGGCCCGGTGCAGGCGGGCGACGCCGCCCTTCATCAGGGTGAAGCGGCTGCCGGTGATCTTCACCGCCCGCTCGAAATCCAGGCCGCCGAGCTTTTCGCCCACGGCCACGTGGTCCTGCACCTCGAAATCGAAGCTGCGCGGGGTGCCCCAGCGCTTGATCTCCACGTTGGCGGCCTCGTCCTTGCCCACCGGCACCGATTCGGCGGGCAGGTTGGGCAGGGCGGCGACGATGCCTTCGAGCTTGGGCAGCAGCTCGTTGAGGCGGGCTTCGGAGGCTTTCAGTTCGTCGCCGATCTTGCCCACTTCGGCCATCACCGCGGAGGCGTCCTCGCCCTTGCCCTTCAACATGCCGATCTGCTTGGAGAGGCTGTTGCGGGCCGCCTGCAGCTCCTGGGTGCGGGCCTGGAGCGACTTGCGCTCGGCTTCCAGAGTGGCGAAGTCGGACAGGTCGAAGGCCTTGCCGCGGGTGGCCAGGCGCTCTTTGACGAGGTCGAGGTTGGAACGGAGAAGTTGGATGTCGAGCATGGCGGTGTGGGCTGAAAATGAAAGGCCACGACAACCCGGCGGGCCGGCGTGGCACAGGAATTTGCGTAATGCGCAGATTATAAGCCGAGAAGAAGGCGGCTTCGCTGGCCGTGGCGGCCAGGCCGGCCGCGTTGACGACGGCACCTGGGCGCACCGCCAGGACGCTGATCGCCGGCAATACATGAAAAAAATTAATGTTTCAGGCGCGGCTAAAACCAAAGGTCCGCGCCAGTATTAGACCTTCGCGGCCCTACCTGCGGGAAATATTAAAAAAATTCATGTATCGCCGGCCCACCAGCCTCAATCCTCGCTTTGCGGCTTGGGGGGTTTGGCGGGGATGGCGGGGATGGCGGGCTTAGCGGGCTTAGCGGCCGGGGCCACGCCAGGGGTGGGGGCATTGGCAGAATGCGCCGCACCGCCGCGCCGGGCGCGTTCGGCGGCCCGGGCCTCTTGCCGCGCTTCCTCGTCCAGCCCCCGCAGCCAGGCCAGCTTTTCGCCGATCTTGGCCTCCATGCCCCGGGGCACGGGCTGGTACCAGCCGGGTTCGGCCATGCCGTCGGGCAGGTAGGTTTCGCCGGCGGCGTAGGCGTTGGGCTCGTCGTGGGCGTAGCGGTATTCCTTGCCGTAGCCCAGTTCCTTCATCAGCTTGGTCGGGGCGTTGCGCAGGTGGATCGGCACCGGCCGGGACACGTCCCGCTGCACGAAGGCCCGGGCCTGGTTGTAGGCCATGTAGCCGGCGTTGCTCTTGGCCGCCACCGCCAGGTAGATCACCGCCTGGGCCAGGGCCAGCTCGCCCTCGGGGGAACCGAGGCGCTCATAGGTGTCGGCGGCGCTGGTGGCGATCTCGGCGGCACGGGGATCGGCCAGGCCGATGTCCTCCCAGGCCATGCGGATCAGGCGGCGCGACAGGTAGCGCGGGTCGGCGCCGCCGTCGAGCATGCGCACCAGCCAGTACAGGGCGGCGTCCGGGTTGGAGCCGCGCACCGACTTGTGCAGGGCCGAAATCTGGTCGTAGAACGCCTCGCCGCCCTTGTCGAAACGGCGCAGCTGCTGGGCCAGGGCGGCGTTGATGAAGTCGCCGTCCACCGTGGCGGTCTTGGCCGTGCGGGCGGCGGTGCGGATCTGCTCCAGCAGGTTGAGCAGCTTGCGGGCGTCGCCGTCGGCCACGCCGATCAGCCGCTCCTGGGCCTGCTCGTCGAAGGTCAGCTCGGGGAAGGCCTTTTCCCGGGCCCGGGCGAACAACTGGCCCATCTCCTCGGCGGTGAGGGATTGCAGCACATACACCGAGGCCCGGGAGAGCAGGGCCGAATTGACCTCGAAGGACGGGTTCTCGGTGGTGGCGCCGACGAAGGTGACGGTGCCCGATTCCACGTAGGGCAAAAAGGCGTCCTGCTGGCCCTTGTTGAAACGGTGCACCTCGTCGACGAAGAGGATGGTGCGCCGCCCCCGGGCCCGCGCCGCCTCGGCCCGGGCCATGGCCTCGCGGATGTCCTTGATGCCGGAGAACACTGCCGAGAGGGCGATGAAGTCGGCGTCGAAGGCATCCGCCATCAGCCGCGCCAGGGTGGTCTTGCCCACCCCCGGCGGCCCCCAGAAGATCATCGAATGGGGCTCGCCCGAGGCAAACGCCAGCGCCAGGGGCTTGCCCGGCCCGAGCAGGTGCTGCTGGCCGATCACCTCGGCCACGGTCTTGGGCCGCAACTGCTCCGCCAGGGGCGGCGGCGGGGCATCCACCCCGGAAGGCACGGAGCCGCCCTCAGGGACGGGCGGCTCCAGGGAAGAAAACAGGTCGCTCATGGAGCGAATGATAGCGCGGGTGGAGAGAAGACCTATCCTCTCATAGCACGCTATCACTGGGAGTGATAAACAACTATAGAAGAACCTCTTCGGATTTATAGCCCTTTACCAGTTATAGCCAAAGAGTTAGACAAAAGGTCGAACAATCTAATCCCTGGACATATTATCCATGCCACGAATACGAAAATCATGCATCAGCATGGGCTTTTTTCATGGATTCAATCGACTCATCTTTGGATGAAGACTTTCCTTGCTGCGCACGTTTGAATATCTTATCGAATGTGGCTCGTAGATCTGGCATTTTCTCAAGTGCTGCCTTAAAGGCAGGAGAGCTCGTAAATTCACCCCAAGGACTTCCGTGATTTTCGGCCTCAACCAAGCGAAGCGGTGGCTCCTCTAGACGAGTTAATGCAGATCCAAAGAGCCGATATTCAAATTCCTCATCGATTCTGGCTGCTTCTCGACGATAACCTTCATAAGCCTTAGCAACCGACGCTTTAAACCCGTAGTCTTCAGCGAGTCGAAATCTCTGCCCAATTTGCTTTGTTGCAACCCAAGCAAACCAAACGGGTGCGGCAACAGCCAAACCTGACAATAAAAATTGGAGAAACAGGTGACCCCAAGGAGTCTCCGGAGATGCAAGGGCTTGAGATAGAAGACGGAAACGCTCAGCGCCAAGATAGGTACCAGCAGCAAGAGCACCGAGCAAACCTATGACCCAGACCCACATGGATCGAGCAAGAAGTATTGCGCGTTGATCGAAGGCAGCAGCAAGGCCCTTCGTTGTAGTAATTCGGTATGCTTCTTCACACTGAGCGACGAGTTTTTTGGCCTCATCACTCATCAACTTCAGTTTTACAAGCTCGCCTTCTCCATCCTTCGCGCAGGTTTGGGCTTTTTCAGACGATGCGGTCGCTTGAGCAGCACTTGCTAACGTTGCCTCGCGCGCATCTGCTAACGCTTTGAGGTCCAATGGTAATGATTCAGCTGCTGCATGGGCGCTATCGATTTCTGCTAGCTGAGTTGCAACTTTCTCTTTGTTGGGTAGTAGTTGGTCCAGCTCAGCCTGAATCGAACGCAGGCGTCGAGCAAGATGTCCGGGCATAACCTTAATGTCAGGGATCAGTTGCCAACCGATTACTGGCATCAGTGACTCACGAAGTGAAGACAGAGTCGCCGTATAAGCTGAAACAGCCGGTCCATTATTCCCTCCCCAAAACTGCGGAACGGTTTGATTCCGTAGTAGTTGAAGCCGTCTTGGAATATCGGCAATAAAAGTTTGCAGAGCTGGGGAAACAGTGTCAGGCTTTGAATTTCTGATATCTTGCGCCAACTTTGAGGCCAGCCCAGCCATATCATGGCGTGTTACAGAAGGGCAGTTCCAGCCCCAAGCTTCACAAAAGGTTTGATCACCAGACCAACCATTCTTTATCACGGCCGCCAGTTCATCCAGTGCTTTGCACACTTCCTCATAGTCTTTATGCATTTGTTATCACCATTTTCAATATTTTAACTATTAATTTCAGACTCATAACTGTATTTGGAATTAGTAAAATACCGCGTCTTATCGCCATAATTAACTTCTAATTCCCCTCACCCCGCCACCACCAACTCCTGTGTCGCCCGGGTCATCGCCACATAAAGCAGCCGGGCATATTCATCGCGCTTTTCGTCCTCCTGCTCCATGATCCCCACGCCGGGGATCGCCACCAGGGGAAATTCCAGGCCCTTGCAGCTGTGCATGGTGAGCACCTTTACCGTGTGTTCGTCCGGGGCGAAGGTGGCTTTTTTGTGGAAAGTGTAGGGGATGCGTTTGGCGGCGAGCACGTCCATCACCGCTTTCCCCACCTTGGCGTAGTCGTGGTAGATCACGGCCATGTCGTTCCAGGGGATGCCGGTCTGGTGGGCGGCTTTCAGGCGGTCGGCGATGTGCTCGGCCTCGTCCTTGATGGTGGGCAGGCGGATCACCTGGGGTTCGGGGCCGTGGCGGCCGCCGCTGATGGGGGCGAGGCGGGGCACGCCGTCCTCGTCCGCTGCGCCGTTGGCCGTAGCGCTGGCGGGCTGAAGCAGGTCTTTGGCGAAGCTGGCGGCCAGTTGCAGGATTTCGTGGGTGTTGCGGTAGTTGATCTTGAGGATGGTGGTGCGGCCCTGGGCCTGGATGCCGACGCTCTTGAAGCTGAATTTCTGCTTTTTGCCCCGGGCGTAGATGTCCTGGGCGTCGTCGTAGAGCACCAGCAGGGAGTTGGTGTCCGGGTTGACCATCTGGGTGACGAGCTTGAGCCAGGCGGGCTCGAAGTCGTGGCCTTCGTCGATGAGCACGGCGTCGTACTGGCCGCCGGGGATGAGGCCCCGGTCCACGCCGCCGATGACCCGCTCGACCATGGCGGCGAAGTAGGCGCTCTGGTCGCCGTCTTTCTCGTTGCCTTTTTCCGGCAGGCCGGCGTTGTAGGCCACCAGTTGGGCGCGGCACCACTGGTGGAAGGTGTGCACCAGCACCTTGCCGGCCAGGCCCTTGGCGGCCATGACCTGAGCGAGGCGGTGGGCCAGGGTGCGGTTGTAGCAAAGCACCAGAATGGGCTTTTGGCAGACCTGGGCCAGGTGCTCGGCCCGGTAGCCGAGGATGAGGGTCTTGCCGCTGCCGGCCACCCCGTGGATGACCCGATGGCCCTCGCCCAGGCTGCGGGCGAGCTGTTCCTGCTGCAAGTCCATGACCCGCACGATGTCGGGGATGTCCGCCACGTCCGGGTCGGCGAAGAGCTTGCCCTGGAGCGGGGCGTTGATGCGGATTTCGGGGAAAAGGTGCCAGCGGATGCGGTCGATCTGGGGCAGGGACAGGGCAGTGCTGCGGCTGAAGGGGAACATGGCCCACAGGCGCTGCTGGAAGGCCTCGGCATCGACGCCCTCTTCCATCTCGTCGCGGCAGATCACCCGGTGGGGGGCGATCACCTCGCCCAGGTCGGTGGCGTCGAACTGCTTGCGGGTGATGTTGGCGAGCACCACGCCGTAGCCCCAGGGGAAGTACAGGTTGCCCTGCTCGCGCCCGGACGAAAACGTCAGCTGGGGGTCGCGCTTGAGCAGGTCGGCCACGGCATGGGCGTAGTGGCGGGCCTGCTCCAGGGGGTTGAGCACCTGCTTGACCCCGTCGGCGGTGACCAGGGTGGCGTGATCCCGGTCCATGGCCTGAAGGGTGTCCAGCTTCCAGTCCTTGACCTCCAGCACCAGGATGCCCCGGCGCGGGTTGAAGACGATGAAGTCCGGGTGCAGGTTGGCCGGGCCCACGGGCACGTCGTACCAGAGCAGGTAGTCGTCTTCGAGCTTGGCTTCGAGCCGCTGGGCCAGGCGCTTTTCGCCCGACGTCATGCGCGCGGCGCAGGTGGAATAGGCGGGAATCAGGGTTGCCATAAGCGTTACAGCGCCTCCCGGGCAGGCCGGTGCTGTGCCGGCCGGTTGTTGTCAGTCGCCTGACATTATGCACAAGGGTTAAAAATTTATGCCGTGCGAAAGCGCACAGGCCACCCCTGACACCCAGCCCACGGGAGCCGATCCGAACGGACTAACGGCATGGCCTTGCCGCCCGGCCCGCCGCTGGCTATCCCGGTAGCAGAACCCCGGTATCCCCCGGCCCCGTGGAGGCAATCCGATGATTCCCCGCGTCCATCTTCACGCCGCGACCGCGGCCAGCGCCCCCCATCACCAGCACATGCCCGCCTGGCAGCGGCAGGTCATCGTGGCGGCGGTAGTCGTGGCGGCCCTGTTGCTGGCCACGGCCGCCATGGCGCAAAGCAGCGGCGGCAAGACCGCCACCGCCGCCCTGATCGAGCGGGGCCGCTACGTGGTGACGATTGCCGGCTGCAACGATTGCCACACCCCGGGCTACGCCGTGAGCGGCGGCCAGGTGCCCGAGCAGCACTGGCTGATCGGCGACCGGCTCGGCTGGCGCGGCCCCTGGGGCACCACCTACCCGGTCAATCTGCGCCACTACATGCAGCAGATCAGCGAGGCCGAGTGGCTGGAGGTTTCCGGCAGCAAGGTGAGCCGGCCGCCCATGCCCTGGTTCACCCTGCAGCGCATGAGCCGCCAGGACCGCCGGGCGGTGTACCACTTCATCCGCACCTTGGGTCCGGCCGGGCCGCCGGCGCCGGACTTCGTGCCGCCGGAGCGGGAGCCCGTCGGCCCGGTGGTGCGCTTTCCCGAACCGCCGCCGCAGCACTGAGGCCCCCTGCTGGAACGCCGCGTCCCTATTGGTTCTCCAAGACATATGCTCGGATCGCCACTATCCACGCGGGTTTCCAGGCACACCCTCTGAAACGCCGCGCCCCGCCTAGGGTTTAGCCGGGCGGGGCGCGGGAGTTGAGGAAAATCAGGGCAAAATCGGCGCGAAATTGGGACGGACGGCGGCGCCGGTAGTGGCCGTGGCCGTGGCCGTGGCAGGAGCAGCGGCAGGGGCGGCACCGCGCCGCCCGCCAGGGGCGCCTGCGGGCCTAGTGCAGGGAATCGACGCCGATGGGGGTACCGCGGCGATCGACGATGCTGGCGATGGCACGGAACGATTTGGCCTGGATCGAGTTGGGCAGGCGCACGAAATTGACCTTCTTGGCCAGATCGTCGCCGTGGATGAAGGCCCAGGTGAAGAAGCGGATCACCGGCACGGCGCGCTCGGGGCGGTCCGCCACCCGGGGCATGACCACGAAGGTGCCCATGGTGATCGGCCAGCTGTCGCGGCCGGGCTGGTTGGTGAGGGTCTGGGTGAAGTCGCCGCCCTGCATCCACGGGCTTTGCAGCAGGGCGTTCTGGAAGGATTGGGGGCCCGGCTCGACCACGGCGCCCTCGGCGTTCTTCAGGGCCACGGCTTTCAGCTTGTGCTCGACCACGTAGTTGTAATCCACGTAGCCGATGCTGCCGGCGGTGGCCTGCACGGCCTCGACCACGCCCTTGCTGCCCTTGGCCGCGACAACGCCCTCGGGCCATTTCATGGCAGTGCCCACCCCCATCTTCTGCTTCCAGGCCGGGCTGACCTTGGCCAGGTAGTCGGTGAAGTTGTAGGTGGTGCCGGAACCGTCGGAGCGTACCACCACGGCAATCGGCTTGGCCGGCAGGGCCAGGCCGGGGTTGAGGGCGCGGATGTCGGCGGCGTCCCAATGGCCGATCTCGCCGGCGAAGATGCGCGCCAAGACCTCGCCGGTGAGCACCAGCTTGCCGCCTTCGACCTTGGGCAGGTTCACCACCGGCACCACGCCACTGATGACCGTGGGGAACAGCACCAAGTTGTCCCGGGCCAGTTCCTCGCTCTTGGGGGCCACGTCGGTGGCGCCGAAATCCACCTGGCGGGCGCGGATCTTCTGCAGGCCGGCGGACGAGCCGGCCGGGTCGTAGGCCAGCTCGGCGCCGCCGGCCTTCTTGAACTGCTCGGCCCAGATGCGATAGACCGGGTGGGCCGCGGAGGAGCCGGCGCCGCTCATGGGCTCGGCCGCCCACAGCCCCGTCGAGGCGAGCAGCAGCGTGGCCAGGGCGGCCAGGCGGGAAACGGCGATCAAGGGCACGGCAACATCCTCAGGCAAGCGCCGCAGCGGCCCAACCCGGGCCCTGCGCGGCGGCGAACGAACGTGGAAAAACGACAAGTGGCCGGGAAACAGTCAACAGCGGGTCAAAAGCGGGTCAAAAAGCGGCAGGCCAGCAGTTGGCCAGGCGCAGACCGGAAACCAGAAACCGGCCTGGAGCCAACCGGCAGCCGGCCGAAACCCGGGGCAAGGCCAGGGAGCATCCGGGCTCGGCCGAAGCCCGGGCAAAAAAATAGGCGCCCCAGGCGGGCGCCAGTCTAGCGGGCGAATATGGCAGTTCGATGACGGCCGCCGGCCCGGGATGGCCCCGGAGCGGCGGCCACAGCCGTCAAAGCGCAGCAGCTTATTCCCCGGCCACGTCCGCCCCCGGCGGCGGGGTGAAGCGGAAGGTGGCGGGCGGCAGGCTGGGATTGCGCTCCAGCTTGGGGAAGGTGAGGCTGGTGGTCTGGCCGAAGCTGTCGGTCAGCTCCATAGCGCGCAGGGTGTCCCCGGCAAAGCCGAGGCGGATGCGCTCGAAGCCACCGTCGGTCTGCTTGGGCACGGCCTCGACCCAGGCCAGACCGTCGCGCTCGCCCAGGTCGGTGAGGGTGAAGCGCTTTTCCACGTTGTTGTCGCCGGCCAGCAAGGCCGCCGGAGTGCCGGACAGGGCCTGGGTGAATTTCTTCACCGTCACCTGCTTCAGCTCCGGGTCGTACAGCCAGATCTTCTCGCCGTCGCCCACCAGCAGCTGGGGATAGGGCTTCTGCTGGTCCCAGCGGAACTTGCCCGGGCGCGACAGGAGCAGCTGGCCGGTGGTCACCTGGGGCTTGCGCCCGGAGCGGGTGGTGACGGTCTGGCTGAAATCGGCCCGCAGGGTGTGGGTCGATTCGAGAAAGCTCTTTAATTTTTCCACCCCGCCGGCAAAGGCCGGGGCGGTCTGGAGCAGGCAGGGCAAGGCCAGGGCAGCACCCAGGGTCCACAGGGACAGGCGGCGCGAGGCAAAGAGGCGGGAGGTCATGGCAGGTCCTGGAAGGAGGCGGGCCGCCCGGCCCCGCGGAAAGCGGAGCGGCGCGGACGGCGCACACGGTGAGGATTCAGGAAGCGGGGCTAATTGAGGCGAATTAGGACGATAGGGCCGGATGAGGCGAATCGTGTGGCGCGAAAAAAGATGGGAGGTCGGCAGGAGCGCGGCGGTGGCGGGAAAAACGGGCGGCGGCAATCGGCGTCGGTCAGGGAAGCACAGGCCACGGGCGGCGCCGCACGACACGGCGGCGCCGGCACCGTTATTCCTCCCGCTTGGGCGCCAGCACCTCGCGGCCGCCCCGAGCGTCCATGGCCGAGACCAGGCCGGCCTTTTCCATGGCCTCGATGAGGCGGGAGGCTCGGTTGTAGCCGATGCGCAGGTTGCGCTGCACCAGGGAAATGGAGGCGCGGCGGGTCTTGAGCACCACTTCCACGGCCTGGTCGTAGAGGCCGTCGTTCTCGGGATCGTCGCCCTCGCCGCCGTCGCCGCCCCCCATGCCGTCGTCGCCGTCGGCGCCGGCGCCGGTGAGCACGCCTTCCTCATATTCGGGGCTGCCCAGGCTCTTGAGGTGCTGGACGACGCGGTGCACCTCGTCGTCGGCGACAAAGGCGCCGTGCACCCGCTGCGGGTAGCCGGTGCCCGGCGGCAGGTAGAGCATGTCGCCCTGGCCGAGCAGGGCCTCGGCGCCCATCTGGTCGAGGATGGTGCGCGAGTCGATCTTGGACGAGACCTGGAACGACATGCGGGTCGGGATGTTGGCCTTGATCAGGCCGGTGATCACATCGACGCTCGGGCGCTGGGTGGCGAGGATCAGGTGGATGCCGGCGGCCCGGGCCTTTTGCGCCAGGCGGGCGATCAGCTCTTCGACCTTCTTGCCCACCACCATCATCAGGTCGGCCAGTTCGTCGATCACCACCACGATGAAGGGCAGCTGGCGCAGGGGCTCGGGAGCTTCGGGCGTGAGGGAGAGCGGGTTGGGGATGCTGCTGCCGTCCTTTTCCGCCTCCTTGATGCGGGCGTTGAAGCCGGCCAGGTTGCGCACGCCCAGGGCACTCATCAGCTTGTAGCGCTTTTCCATCTCGCCGACGCACCAGTGCAGCGCGTTGGCCGCCTGGCGCATGTCGGTGACCACCGGCGCGAGCAGGTGGGGGATGCCCTCGTAGACCGACAGTTCGAGCATCTTCGGATCCACCAGGATCAGGCGCACGTCCTCCGGCTCGCTCTTGTAGAGCAGGGACAGGATCATGGCGTTGATGCCCACCGACTTGCCCGAGCCGGTGGTGCCGGCCACCAGCAGGTGGGGCATCTTGGCCAGGTCGGCCACCACCGGCTGGCCGCCGATGTCCTTGCCCAGGGCCACGGTCAGGGCCGAGGTCATTTCGTTGTAGGCCCGGGACGAGAAGATCTCGGAAATGCGCACCGCCTGGCGTTTCGGGTTGGGCAGTTCCAGGGCCATGCAGGACTTGCCGGGTACCGTTTCCACCACCCGGATCGACACCAGGGCCAGGGCCCGGGCCAGGTCCCGGGCCAGGTTGACGATCTGGGCGCCCTTGACCCCCACCGCCGGTTCGATCTCGTAGCGGGTGATGACCGGCCCCGGGTAGGCGGCCAGCACCTTCACCTGCACGCCGAATTCGGCCAGCTTGCGCTCGATCAGGCGCGAGGTGAATTCCAGGGTGTCGGCAGCGGGCAGGTCGTTGCTCGCCGCCGGGGCGTCGAGCAGGTGCAGGGGGGGCAGGCGTCCGCCCACCACCGCTTCGGGGAAGAGGGCCGGCTGGCGTTCCTTCTCCTTGCGCTTGGCCAGGCGGGGGGAGGGTTTTTCCTCCGGCTCGGGGGGCAGTTCGATCAGGATCGGCTCGTGGTCCTCGAACTTCTCCCGTTCCACTTCCACCACCGCTTCACGCTCCCGGGCCACTTCGCGGCCGATACGCCGGTCCTGCCAGCGCTCGACCAGGCCCCGGCTGCCGAACCAGGCGCCTTCGAGCAGGGCGCCGAAGCGTTCGAAGAAGTTGAGCCAGCTCATGCCGGTAAACAGGCTCCAGCCCAGCACAAGGGTGGCCATCAGCACCAGGGTGGCGCCGGTGAAGCCGAGGGCGCGCTCGGCCCAGGCCGCCAGCTCGACGCCGAACATGCCGCCGGCCACCAGGGGCAGGGGCGAGGTCAGGGAATGGAAGCGCAGGGATTCGATGCCGCTGCTGGCCACCAGCAGGACGAGAAAGCCGACGGCGGCAAGGGCCAGGGGACGGTGCGGAACGGCCTCGGCCTCCACTTCGCCGAGGCGGCGGTAGCCGCGAATCATGAATAGCACCATCAGGCCGACCCACCACCAGGCGGAAACGCCGAACAGGTAGAGGAGCAGGTCGGACAGCCAGGCGCCGAAGCGGCCGGCCGGGTTGCGCACCACCGTGTTGCCGATGGCGTGGGACCAGCCGGGGTCGCCGGCGTCGAAGCCCCACAGGGCGATGGCGAGAAAAGCGCAGAGGGGAACCAGCAGCAGCCAGCGGAATTCCTGGAGCAGGCCGCCTACCTTGTCGGGCAGGGGCGCATCCCGGTCATTGAGCGCAGCAGTCTTTGAGGCAAGGGCCATGGAGCGGGAACGGAGGTCTCTCGTTCAGAAGGGTCTGGCGGGCCATTATACGACCCGTCGCGGCGGGACGTTTCCCGCCGGCCGGGCAGGGGGCCGGCCCGTTCCGCCGCCAGACCGGGGCCAGCGCCCCGGGGCTCAGGCGGCGTTGAGGATGATGCGGCCCGGCTCGCAGCGGATGTAGCCGGTGGTTTCCAGATCTTTCATGACGCGGCTGACCATCTCCCGGGAGGCGCCGATCATCTTGGCGATGTCCTGCTTGGAGAGCTTGCGGGTGATCACCCGCTGGCCCTCCTCTTCCTCGGAAAAATCGATCAGCAGCCGGGCGACCCGGCCATAGACGTCGAGCAACGCCAGGCTTTCGATCTTGCGGTCGGCCACGCGCAGGCGCTGCACCAGGCCGCGCATCAGCGACAGGGCGACGTCGAAGTGGTCGACGATGCAGCGCTGGAATTCGGGCTGGGAAATCTGCAGCAGCTCGCAGGATTCCAGGGCCACCACGTCGGCGGAGCGGGGGCTGCCGTCGATCAGGCCCATTTCGCCGAAGAAGTCGCCGGGGGCGAGCAGGGACAGGATCACTTCCCGGCCCTCATCGTCGGTGTTGGTGACCTTGGCGGAGCCGGTGAGCAGGATGTACAGGGAATCGGTGGGATCGCCGGAGCGCACCACCACAGTACCGCGGGTGACGGAGCGGCGCTGGGCGTTGCGGGCGATGCGGGACAACTCTTCGTCGGTCAGGCGCGAGAACAGGTTGACCCGGCGCAGGACGAAGGGACTCAGGGATGCAGCAGGTGTCGAACTGCGAGGTTCCATCGTGTGCACACTCCCCAGCGGAATGAAATGACCGAAAACGTGAAATATTTCCCGATTATAGAGGAACTCGCCGCAAACGCCGCCGCTTCCGGTGCCGGCCAGCCCTGGCCCCGCGGCCTGTTTTTGCGGTGGCGGGAGATCCCCGGGGCGACCATAGCCCGCCCCTATCGATCCGATCAAAAAAGCCGTAAAGGGAGGCGGGTATAATCGCCCCCATTCAACGACCCTACCGAGAAGAAAGCGAGCCCCCCATGAGCAAAACCCGTCACTGCCCCCTGTTGATCCTCGGTTCCGGCCCCGCCGGGTACTCGGCTGCGGTCTACGCGGCCCGGGCCAACCTCAAGCCCGTGCTCATCACCGGTCTCGCCCAGGGCGGCCAGCTGATGACCACCACCGAGGTGGACAACTGGCCGGCGGACGCGGACGGGGTGCAGGGTCCGGAGCTGATGGCGCGCTTTCAGAAGCACGCCGAGCGCTTCGAGACCGAGATGATCTTCGACCACATCCACACCACCAAGCTGCAGGAAAAGCCCTTCCGCCTGATCGGCGACGCCGGTGAATACACCTGCGACGCCCTGATCATCGCCACCGGCGCCTCGGCTATGTACCTGGGTCTGCCCTCGGAAGAGAAGTTCGCCGGCAAGGGCGTGTCCGCCTGCGCCACCTGTGACGGTTTCTTCTACCGCAACCAGAAGGTCGCCGTGGTCGGCGGCGGCAACACTGCCGTGGAAGAGGCACTCTACCTGGCCAACATCGCCAGCCACGTCACCCTGATCCACCGCCGCGACAAGTTCCGCGCCGAAAAGATCATGCAGGACAAGGTGTTCAAGAAGGTCGAGGAAGGCAAGATGACCATCAAGTTCGACACCACCCTGGACGAGGTGCTGGGCGACGATTCTGGCGTGACCGGCCTGCGCCTGAAGAGCACCAAGACCGGCGCCACCGAGGATATCGACGTGATGGGCGTGTTCATCGCCATCGGCCACAAGCCCAACACCGACATCTTCAAGGGCCAGCTGGAGATGGACGACACCGGCTACCTGATCACCCAGGGCGGCCGCGAGGGCAACGCCACCCAGACCAGCATTCCCGGCGTGTTCGCCGCCGGCGACGTGCAGGACCACGTCTACCGCCAGGCGGTGACCTCCGCCGGGACCGGCTGCATGGCCGCCCTGGACGCCGAGCGCTACCTGGACAGCCTGGGCCAGTAAGCCCCGCCGCCCGACCTGGGATCTGCCATGGCAAAAAAAGGCCCGGCGGCCAAGAACCACGCCCGTCTCGCGACGGGCGTTGGTTTTTCCGCCCTGGAAAAGCTCAAGAACCGGCTGCCGCCGACCGACGCACCGGTCCGCCCGGCCGCGCCCAAGCCGGCGGCCCGGGTTGCCGCCCCTGCGGAGAACGACCCTGCCGCCCTGTTCCGCGCCGCCGTGGGCGCCACCGACACCAGCCCGACCCTGGCCCGGGCCCGCAACCGGGCCGCGCTGGAACGGGCCAAGCCGGCCCCCCGGCCCATCGTCCAGCCGACCTTCAAGGACGTGGAGACGCCCGCCACGGCGCCATCCCGCCCCCTGCCGGCGGACGATTCGCCTGACCTCTTCCGCGCCCTGGTGGGCGAGGTCACGCCCCTCAAGGATTCGGGCCGCGCGGATATTGGCCATCGCCAAACCCCGCGCCACGCCTTGATCTTCGACCGGGACGGCCGGAGAGCCGCGCCAGATAAGGCGCTCGGCGATACCCCCCTGGAGAATGGCGCCCCGCTTGGCGATGCGGCCATCTTCGACCACCTGGCCGCCACCGTCGGCAACGATCCGGGCGCCCTCTTCGCCCACGCCGTGGGCGCCGTGGCCCCGCTCAAGGACAAAGGATTGGCCGACGTGCAGAAGCCCCTGCCGCCGCCCCGACCAATCAAGCGTGAAGAGGACGACCGGGCGGTGCTGGCCGAGGCCCTGCAATCGCCCCTGTCCTTCGAGGACCGCCTCGACATGGGGGTGGAGCCGGCCTTCCTGCGGGACGGCCTGGCGCGCAAGGTGCTCACCGACCTGCGCCGCGGCCGCTGGGTGGTGCAGGCCGAGCTGGACCTGCACGGCCTGACCCGGGACGAGGCCCGGGAGGCCCTGCGCCGCTTCCTCGCCGACAGCCTGGAGGCCGGCCGGCGCTGCCTGCGCCTGATCCACGGCAAGGGCCTGGGCTCCCCCAACCGGGAGCCGGTGTTGAAGCACCTGTCGCGCAGCTGGCTGGCCCAGCGCGAGGAAATCCTCGCCTACTGCCAGGCCAAGCCCCAGGACGGTGGCGAAGGTGCCCTGCTGATCCTGCTGCGGGCACCAAAGGGCTAGTGTTAGCGCTCCGGCGCCCCTGCGACCTTCCGCCGCGCGGCATCCGGTCACTTCCGCCGCCGCCCCGCCCTGCCTAGACTGCAGGTGTTCCCCGGCCCAGCCAGGCCCGGAACTCCACCTCAGTCGTAAATTCGTCCGCCCCGGTGCTTCGGCCCCGGGGCTTTTTTTTGGCCTGCACGCCAGTCCCAGCCGGGGCGCAACCTCGGCCGGCGAAGGCTCAGCGGATCACGCCGCAGGCCACCCGCTTGCCGGAATTGCCGGCGGGCTGGGACTTGTAGTCGTCCGGGTCGGCGTGGATGACGATGGCGCGGCCCATGATGCCGGTGGGCCCTTCCAGGCTCATGCCCATCACGTCCATGCGCTGCCGGACCACGCCGCTGCCGTCGGCCACCAGGTTGGGGATATCGCCGGCGTGGTGCTCGCCCATGGTGGAATTGCCGTGGGCCTTGCCCGTGGGGTTGAAGTGACCCTTGGCGCTGGTGCCGTCCGGGGCGCTGCAATCGCCCACTTCATGGACGTGGAAGCCGTGCTCGCCGGGGGTCAGGCCGGTGGCCCGGGCCTCGACCCGCACCCCGCCGGAAATCGAGGTGAACACCACCTCGCCGCTCACCTTGCTGCCGGAGCTGGGCGCCAGCACGGCGCGGGCGCTGCCGTCGGGCGGGGTCGAGGCGCAGGCCGCGGTCAGGACGGTGGCAAGGGAACAGGCAATCAGGGTGATTCGCTTCATGACGGACTCCTTGAGGATGGGCCGCGACGCACGCGGCGGACGCTGCGGGAACGACTGAAACCTAAGAGACATTGGGAGCGGCGGGGCGTTCCGGACAGCCCTGCATTTATACTCCGGACATATTCCTTTGGCTTTTCCCGATGGATACTTTCACCGCCCGCGTGTTGTCCCTGATCCTCGCCCTGAGCGTCATGGCGGGCGCCGCGCTGCTCGTCGTCCGCGGCGAGCCGCCCCGCGCAACGCCGCCCGCCCCGGGTCCCCACGACCCAGCGGCAGCGGCCCCGGAGCCGTCTCGCTCTCCCCCGCGACGCCAGGTCGCCACTGAGGAAGCGCCGCCTCCGGCCGGGTTGCTCTACAAGTGCCGCGGCAGCGGCGGCACCGCCTACCGGGATCAGGGTTGCCAGCCCGGCGAGCAGGTGCTGGCCGTCACCCGCCCGAGCCCAACGGGCGATCCCGCGGCCGCCCAGGCTGAACTGGCGCGGCTCAAGGCCCGGGTAGCCGAAATGGCCGACGAGCGCCGCGCCCGGGAGGCCGCCGCCGCCCGGGCAGCCCCGCGCCGAACGACCGTTGCTGCCGACAACACGGCCCGCTGCGAGGCCTTGCTGCAGGAGATCGCCTGGATCGACGGCCAGTTGCGCCAGCCCCATTCGGCCAGCCAGGGGGATTGGTGGACGGCCCAGCGCAAGGAAAAGACCGACGCGCGCTTTTCCCTCGGCTGTTAAAACGCCCCGTCGGCGCTCCAATGCAAACGCCCCGCAGCTGCGGGGCGTTTGCATTGGGCGACGAGGCCAAGGGGCGGGGGCGGGTTAGCCCACCCCGACGCCCCGCCGCGTTCAGACCGCGGCTTCGTCGGTTTCGCCGGTGCGGATGCGCACCACCTGCTCCACCGGGGAGACGAAGATCTTGCCGTCGCCGATCTTGCCGGTGCGGGAGGCCTTGATGATGGCTTCGATGACGCTATCGACCTGGTTGTCGGCAACCACGATCTCGACCTTGATCTTAGGCAGGAAGTCGACCACGTACTCGGCACCGCGGTACAGCTCGGTGTGGCCCTTCTGCCGGCCAAACCCCTTGACCTCGGTGACAGTCAGGCCGGTCACGCCGATTTCGGACAGGCCTTCACGCACTTCGTCGAGCTTGAAGGGTTTGATGATGGCTTCAACTTTTTTCATGATCGCTTCCTCGGGTCCCGCTTAGGTAGTGGATTTTAGTATTCGTCAGCATAACGGTTGGTGATGGGGACGCGCCAGTCCTTGCCGAAGCCGCGCCGCGTGACGCGGATGCCGAGCGGAGACTGGCGGCGCTTGTATTCGGCGATCTTGAGCAAGCGCACCACCCGGCGCACGTCGGCCTCGGCATAGCCGGCGGCGATGATTTCCCGGGGCGAGCGGTTGTTCTCGACGTAGGCCTCGATGATGGCGTCGAGCACCTCGTAGGGCGGCAGGGAATCCTGGTCGAGCTGGTTGGGCTTGAGCTCGGCGGAGGGCGGCCGGGTGATGATGCGGGTGGGAATGATCTCCCGCTCCCGGTTGATCCAGCGGCACAGTCGGTAGACCAGGGTCTTGGCGATGTCCTTGATGACGGCGAAGCCGCCGGCCATGTCGCCATAGAGAGTGCAGTAGCCTACCGCCATCTCCGACTTGTTGCCGGTGGTGAGCACCAGCCGCCCGGTCTTGTTGGACAGGGCCATCAGCAGGTTGCCGCGAATGCGCGCCTGGATGTTCTCTTCGGTGGTGTCCGCCGCCAGGCCGGCGAACAGCGGCGCCAGCAGCCCTTCCATGGTAGCCATGGCCGGGGCGATGGGGATTTCGTCGTACTGCACACCCAGAGTGCGCACCAGGGCGCGGGAGTCTTCCAGGCTGATGTCGGCGGTGTAGGGCGAGGGCATCATCACCGCGCGGACCTTGTCCGCCCCCAGGGCGTCCACGGCGACGCACAGGGTGAGGGCCGAATCGATGCCCCCGGAAAGGCCGATGATGGCGCCGGGGAAGCCGTTCTTGCCCAGGTAGTCGCGCACGCCGAGCACCAGGGCCCGGTAGACCTCGTCCTCCAGGCTCAGGTCGGGCAGGGGCGGCGGCGCCGTCAGACGGCCGGCGGCGTAGTCGAGCACCAGCAGGTCTTCCTCGAACTGGGGGGCCCGGGCGGCGGCGGTACCGTCCGCCTGGACGGCCCAGGAACCGCCGTCGAAAACCAGCTCGTCCTGACCGCCCACCAGGTTGGCGTAAACCAGGGGCAGATCGGTTTCCCGGGCCCGGGCGGCAATCACGTCCAGGCGCTCGGCGCCCTTGCCCAGGTGGTAGGGCGAGGCGTTAGGCACCAGGATCAGTTCGGCCCCGGCGGCGGCCAGGTCGGCGCAGGGCTCGGGGAACCAGACGTCCTCGCAGATCGCCAGACCGACCTTGACCCCGTCGATGTCGGCCACCAGGGGGCCTGGGCCGGGGCTGAAGTAGCGCACCTCGTCGAACACCGTGCTGTTGGGCAGGCGGCGCTTCAGGTAGGTGGCGCGCAGGGCGCCGCGGTCGACGATGGAGGCGGCGTTGAAGCGCTCGCCCCGAATCTCGACCGGATGGCCCACCACCACCGCCACGCCGGCGGGCAGCCGGGCGGCCAGGTCGGCCACGGCCCGGTCGCAGGCCCGGTAAAAGTCGGGGCGCAACAGCAGGTCTTCGGGCGGATAGCCGGTCAGGGACAGCTCGGGGGTGAGCACCAGGCGCACGCCCTGGTCGGCCGCGCGCCGGGCGGCCGCGAGGATGCGCTCGGCATTGCCGGCGAGGTCGCCCAGGGTGATGTTGAGCTGGGCGATGGCAAGACGGAGGGAAGCCATGTCGGGGTTCGGATCAGGGACGGGAGCAATGAAAAGGGCCACCGGGTCTTGCGACTCCGGCGGCCCGGCCGATTCTATGCCGCTTTCGGCGAAGTCGGCGCTGTTACGTGCTTACTTGGCCTGGGCGCGAGCGGCGCTGGCGACGATCTCGGCACGGGCGGCGTCCACGTCGCCCCAGCCGGAGACCTTGACCCACTTGCCCGGCTCCAGATCCTTGTAGTGCTCGAAGAAGTGGGTGATCTGCTTGACCAGCAGCTCGGGCAGGTCATTGATGCTCTTCACGTGGTCGTACAGCGGGGTCAGCTTGGAGTGGGGAACCGCCACCACCTTGGCGTCCATGCCCGCTTCGTCTTCCATCTGCAGCACGCCCACGGGACGGCAACGGATCACGGAGCCGGCCGGCAGGGCCACCGGGGCCACCACCAGCACGTCGGTGGGATCGCCGTCGTCGGACAGGGTGTTGGGCACGAAGCCGTAGTTGCAGGGGTAGTGCATGGGGGTGGCCATGAACCGGTCCACCACGATGGCGCCGGAATCCTTGTCCAGCTCGAACTTGATGCCGGGCTGGTTGGCGGGGATTTCGATCACCACGTTGATATCGTTGGGCAGGTCCTTGCCGGCGGACAGGGCGTTGACGTTCATGCGTGAAGCTCCCGATTGCGTTGAAAGTGGTCGTTGAATTTTGGACAGCCCGTAATTATAGCGTCGTCGCCATCCGTGCGTTGGGGCGATCTCGTGGCGGATTGATCCGGCGGCAGGGGCCGCTTCGGCAGTGGCCACATCCTCGGCATCGAGGACAACCGGCGGCAGATGCTGAGCGACGGCCTCCGCCTCCAGGGCTACGGCGTCGCCCTCCTGTCGGCCTGGTGGCAGTTCCACAGGACGGCCCGCATCAACGCGGCGGCAAACATCCTGTTCGACAAAAAATACTGGCGGTGAAACGCCGCGCACCGCCCTTGCCCTGCGGCATCAGGTCACAGGGCAAGGGGCCCAGGAAAGAGTAAAAGGCCACCTGTATCAAGGCCGAAACCGCCCACCCCCCTTAGCGTGGGCAGGTCGCAACATTTCTTGACAATGCGTCAGGTGAATTCGATAATGCGAACCGTTCTTATTTATTCAACTCCAGCCGGCTTGCCATGACCGCTACCGCCGCACTGCCCACTTCCGCCCCCCAGCCGTATGTCGTCGCCGACAGCGACCGGCTGTGGCGCGGCACCAACCTGGGCTGGATCGGTGCCGCGGTGGTCGTTCATGGCGCGCTGCTCGCCGCCATTACCCTGGCGCCGGCGGCGGCACCGCTTCAACCGCCGGCGCCGCTGATGGTCTCCATCCTGCCGCCGGCCCCCAGCGCGCCGACGCCTCCTGCCCCCGCCACCCCAACCGCCAAATCCGAGCCGAAGCCGCTGGTCAAGCCGGCCCCGGCCAAGCCGAAGCCGGCTCCGGCACCGGCGATGCCCGCCCCCTCCCCTATCGCCGCCGCACCGCAACCCTCGACCCCGGCCACCCCCGCCGCACCGGCGGCAGCCGCTCCTGCCGCACCGAGCGCCCCCGCCGGCAACCCTGCCCCGGTCAGTGCACCGCGCTTCGACGCCGACTACCTGAGCAACCCTGCACCGGCCTACCCGCCCCTGTCCCGCCGCATGGGCGAACAGGGCAAGGTCATGCTGCGCGCCCACGTGCTGCCCAACGGCAGTGCCGACGAGGTTGTGGTCAAGACCACCTCGGGCAGCAGCCGCCTGGATAACGCCGCCCTCGACGCGGTGCGCAAATGGAAATTCGTTCCCGCCCGCCAGGGCAGCGAACTGGTCGCTGCCTGGGTGCAAATACCGATCACTTTCAGTTTGGAGAATTGAGATGCAACCGGAAACCCACATGAACCTGGCCGGCTTCTGGGCCGCCGGCGACTTCGTGTCCCACGCCGTCGCCGTGCTGCTGGTGGTGCTCTCGATCGGCAGCTGGACCGTCATCCTGGCCAAGGGCTGGCGCGTCTGGAACCTGCGCCGCGCCACCACGCCGGCCCTGGCCGCCTTCTGGCAGGCGCGCAGCGTACCCAACGCCATCGCCGAGCTCGAAGCCGGCAACGCCCGGGCCTTCGCCCTGCTGGCCCGCCGCGCCGAGCAGGCCGCCAACCACTACCAGCGCCACCACGGCAGCGGCTCCCTGGCCGCCAGCCTGTCCGGCGCCGAGTTCATCACCCAGGCCCTGCGTTCCGGCCTGACCCAGACCAGCGCCCGCCTCGAAAACGGACTGACCCTGCTCGCCTCGGTGGGCTCCACCGCCCCCTTCATCGGCCTGTTCGGCACCGTGTGGGGCATCTATCACGCCCTGGCGATGATCGGCGCCACCGGCCAGGCCAGCCTGGACAAAGTCGCCGGCCCGGTGGGCGAGGCCCTGATCATGACCGCCGCCGGCCTGTTCGTGGCCATTCCCGCGGTGCTCGCCTACAACGCCCTGACCCGCGCCGTGCGCGTCATCGAGGCCGACCTGGACGCCTTCGCCCACGACCTGCACGCCTTCTTCACTACCGGCAAGCCGCTCTCTGGCGGCGAACCCCACACCGGCACCAGCCACGCCGCCCCGGTCAATGCCGCCGGCCGCCCCCTGGCGGAGGCCGCGTAAATGGCCTTCGGCTCCTTTTCCGGGGGCAGCAAGGCCCCCATGGCGGAAATCAACACCACGCCGCTGGTGGACGTGATGCTGGTGCTGCTCATCATCTTCATCGTCACCGCGCCGCTGATGACCCAGGCGATCAAGGTGGACCTGCCCAACGTGGCCGCCCAGCCCACCGACGCCAAGCCGAAAACGGTGCGGGTCGCCCTGGACGGCGCCGGCAAGCTGTACTGGAACGACCAGCCGGTGGACGACGCCGCCCTGCGCGCCAAGATGGCCGCCGCCGCCACCCAGACCCCCCAGCCCGAACTGCACCTGTCCGCCGACCGGGAGACCCGCTACCAGCGTGTCGCCGAGGTGATGGGCGCGGCCCGGGAAGCCGGACTGGTCAAACTCGGTTTCATCACCCTCCCCGGAGACACCCATGGCAACCACCGCTAACGACTGCGCGGCTGGCGGCCGGAGCGCCTCGACCGGAGGCGCCCCCGGCGCCAAGGCCGGCGCCCCGGTCCTGTCCAGCAGCCAGCTGTTCCAAGGCAGCAAGACGGTGCGCATCGAGCACGCCGGCCAGTCCTACATCCTGCGCCTGACGCGGGAAAACAAGCTGATCCTGACCAAGTAGCCCGTAGCACCCCGACCAGGCCCCGCGCCTGATCCGGCCCGCCGCCGGGTGCTCGCTGCCCCGCGGGCAGCAGCCAGCCAGCACGGCCCCAAACCCGGGCCACGCCAGCCACCCGGCCGCCAGGCCTTCCTGCCGTTAGCTTTCCGTTGCAGTACCCGCCGTCCCGAACCTTGCGGTTCCCGACGGATTTGCGCCAGCAACCCACTCGCCCGCCGCTTCCCTCACGGCGGTTCCAGCGTCGGCAGCCAGCCCTCCTTTTCGACCCCGCTCCGCCGAGCGCCCGGGTCGCCCCTTCGCCGCTGACAACCCGGGCCGTGCCTTGCCGGCAGCGTGGTGCCGCCCGCCACAGCGCCCCGCGTGCAGCTTCGGCACCTGCCCCCTGCCCTGGTGCACCGCATCGGCACCGCCGTGCCGGACCAGCCCGGCCTGAGCGAGGACGAGCTCGACCTGGCCACCCACAAGGCCCTGGAGGACGCCCGCATCGCCAGCCTGCCCCCATGCTCGGCCTGATGGCGAGCCCGTTAGCGACCATGATCCCCATGGGCCCGGCGTTGAAATCCCTGTCCGACGGCAACCTGGCCCAGGTCTCGGAAAACCTGACGGTGGCCTTTTCCGCCGTGATCCTGGCCTTGATTGCCGCCTCGATCACCCACTGAGCGGTGAACGTGCGCCGCCGCTGGCTGACCGAGGAACTGCTGGAGATTGCCGCCCTGAAGCGGGACGGCCACGCCGAGCACGGCCATCCCCTGCCCACCTACCCGGTCCAGGAGGTGGCGTGATGGCCTTGAAGCTCCTGCACGAACCGGAAACCGAAGATCCGATCCTGTCGGTGGTGAACCTGATCGACATCTTCCTGGTGGTGATCGCCGCCCTGCTCATCACCGTGGCCAAGAACCCGCTGATGAATCCCTTCTCGCACCAGGACGTGACGGTGATCACCGATCCGGGCAAGCCCTCCATGGAGGTGGTGGTGAAGAAGGGCGAGAAGTACAAGGCCAGCGGCGCCATCGGCGAAGGCCAGGGGGCCAAGGCCGGCACCGCCTACCGGATGCAGGACGGCTCGATCGTGTACGTGCCCGAGGCCGGCGCCGACGCCTCGGCCACGGCCACGGGCTCGGCCGACTGTGCCGACTGTGCCGACTGTGCCGACTGTGCCGACTGTGCCGACTGTGCCGACTGTGCCGACTGTGCCGACTGAGTCCGGCTGCTCCGGGTACGGCACGCACCGTACCCGAATTCCCCAAACGTATTTGCCTCCCCTGCGAAACCCCGCGCCAGTAGCCGATCTCCACGTTGGTATCGTGAAACGCCGCGCCAGTCCTTGATCTACAGACACACCACTCGGAGATCGTCCAGGGACGTGGCTTTCCGGGCAGTAGCTGAAATGGCCAACCCGGTGGCCGATCAGGCGCCCCCACCCAATGGTCACGTCCACAACCAACAAAAAGCCCCCGCATCGCGGGGGCTTGGGGCGCGGCGGCGAAAGCCTGAAAGGCTTAGGCGGCGCCGCTCATCTGGGACTGCAGGTAATTCTGCAGGCCGGTGAGCTTGATCAGGCGCAGCTGCTTTTCCAGCCAGTGGGCGTGGTCTTCCTCGGTGTCGTCGAGCATGGTCACCAGCAGTTCGCGGGTGACGTAGTCCTGGGCCTTTTCGCACTCGGCGATGACTTCCTTGAGGTGCTTGACCACCGAATATTCCAGGGCCAGGTCGTTTTCCAGCATGGACGGGGTGTCCTTGCCGATATTGAGCGGCTCGCGCTTGCTCAGGTCCGGGGTGCCTTCGAGGAAGAGGATGCGGGCGATCAGCTGGCGGGCGTGCTCGCGCTCGTCTTCCATCTCGTGGTTGATGCGCTCGAACAGGGCGTTGAGGCCCCAGTCCTTGTACATCTCGGCGTGGATGAAGTACTGGTCGATAGCGGTGAGTTCGCCGGCGAGCAGGCTGTTCAGCTGGGTGATGATCTTCTTGTCGCCTTTCATGGGCAGGCTCCGTGTCTTGAGGTGGGGGAAGGGGACTAATGGGATTAGTGGGGCTGGTGGGCGCCGCCACTACGGGGAGGGTACGAGCTGCGTCACGCCACAGGGGCGACCGCCGCGGTGCCTGGCGGTCCAGTCCTCCATTCTGGATGCTCCCCCCGGCCTTTTCAACGTCACCGGCCGATTTCGTTAGCGATAGGCCTTCTCATCCGCACCGGCCCCGGTCTCGGCAGCGCCTTCGGCGACCTGGACCACGCCGCGTACGAAGCTGGTGACGCTGGCCCGCTTGAGGTAAGCGCAGGGCTTGCCGGTGCGCTTGCAGTGGTCCTTGAGGCGCCAGTAGGCGCCGTGGCTGATGCAGCCGGCCTGGCAGATCACCGCGTCGGCGGCGGCCAGGGTGCCGTCCAGGGCTTTCGGGTTGTCCTCCAGGCCGCCGTCGTGATGCACGAAGCGGCCACCGGCCTTTTCCACGATCAGCCGGTAGGCCTCGGTCAGGGCGGGAATGCCGCCGACGCACAGCACCGCACGGCCGGACAGGTCCGGTGCCGCCGCATTGCAGGCCGCCCCACAGGGGCGGGTGTCGGCACTGCTCCAGGCGTCGAGGGCGGTGGCGGCGGCATGGGCTTCGGCGCGGATGTCGGCCAGTTCCTCCCGGGTTTCGGCCAGGGCCCGGGCCAGCGCCCGCACCTGCCCTTCGGCGGCTTCGGCCCGTCGTGCCTGGCCTTGGGCCTGGCAACGCCAGCCGTCTTCCCGTGCCCCCGCCGTGGCGGCGGCTGCCTCCAGGGCAGCGACCCGGCGGCGCAGGGCGTCCCGCTCGGCCAGGGCGGATTCGAGGCCCGCCAACTGGCCGCGCACGATTTCCAGTTCGCCGACCTTTTCTGCCAGGCGCTCGGCGGCCCGTTCGGTCAGGCTGTCGAGCTTGCCGCGCAGGTCGGCCACGGTGGCGGCCAGGCTGGCCAGGCGCTGCAGGTCGGCATTCTGCCCGGCGCCCGTCTGGTGGGAGATCATGTGGATCTCGCCATAGATGCGGTGGGCCAGGTCGGCGCCGCAACGGGGATGGGTCCAGACCGCCCACAGGGCGCCGGGCACGTCGCCTCGGGCCACGGCGTCGCACCACAGCTGCCACAGGGCGGCTTCGTCCCGGGCCGGGGCAAACCGCTTCACCGCCAGAGCGTGGCGCCGCTCCAGCTCGCGTTGCATCAGGTCGGCAAAGGCCGTGCGGTTTTCCGCGTGGCCCACCGCCTGGGTGTGCAGGGCAAAGTCGGACAGGCCTTCCACGCTCACCCGGGCCTTTTCCGCCAGGCGGCGCAGCACGTCCATGGGCAGGCAGGTGCCGATCACCGGGCAGTGGTACTGGTGCTTGACCTCCCACAAGCGGCGGCGGCGCGAACCGGCGCTGTCCGCGGCGACGGGTATCCCGCTCTCGGACAAGCCAGACGCATCCCTGCCCAAGGCAAAGACCGGCCCCGGCTTGGCGGGCGTAGCGGCAAGGGGAAAGCGGATCGGCATGGCCGCTCCTTACGCCGGCAGCGGCGCGCTGGCGCGCTGCAAGGCCTCGGCGCTGCGACTCTGGGCGAGGGCCCGCCAGCGCCGGGTCATGCGCTGAACCATGTAGGCCAGGGGCGAACGGGGATCGACCAGGCGGCCCAAGGCGGCCAGCTCGCCTGCCACCAGGGCGGCCAGCAGGGGATTGTCCTCGGCGGCGTATTCGCTCATCAGGTAGAGCAGGCTGGCCGCCATGCTGGCGGCTTCATCGTCTTGGGTCAGCGGTTGGGCAAGGGCGTTCATGGTGGTTCTCCAGGTGGGATCTGCAGGCAGCCGGGAAACGCTAGGCCCCCGGCAAACAAATGATAATTATTCTCATTAAAAACGCAAGCATAAGCGTGCCATCCGCGGAATGGGTCCCCCTTAACGGCCCACTGCGGTATGCAACGCCAGCCCCTGGCGCGCCTTGCTGGCTGCGTGAACCGGCAGCACGGTACGCCCAGTCCAAAAGCGCCCTCCAGTTGGGACGAAGCCGTTATCGAACAAGACGCCGAGAACCATTCTCATTTGCGCCGTGTTGGGCTAGACTGGTCGTATTGGTGTCGTCCCAGGCCCATGGCCCGGGACGACACCGCACGCTCCGGAGAACACGTTCCATGATGCAAGCCCTTGTCATCGCCCTGCGGGAAGGCCTGGAGGCTTTTCTGATCGTGGCCATCACCCTTGCCTACCTGCGCCAGACAAACCGCCATCCCCTCACCACGGCGGTGTATTGGGGCACCGGTGCCGGGGTGGTCGCTTCGTCCATCGCTGGTTACTTCTTCGGCAAGGCAGAGAGCCAGCCCTTCTGGGAAGGCACCCTGGCGGCCATCGCCGCGGTGCTGGTGATTTCGATGGTGGTGTACATGCTCTCCGCCGCCAAGCACATGCGGGCCAACATCGCCGCCCGGATCGAAGCGGCCAGCCTCAAATCCGGCACCGGCGCCTGGATCGGCGTATTCGCCTTCGTCCTGCTGATGATCACCCGGGAAGGCATGGAAACCGCCCTGATGCTCTCTGCCGTGTTGTTCAGCTCGGGCATGGAGGACCTGGCCATCGGCTGTATCCTCGGCGTGCTGCTTGCCGCCCTGGTGGCCTGGGGCTGGGGACGCTTCGGCAGCCGTATCCGCCTCGACCGCTTCTTCAAGGTGACCTCGGTGTTCCTCGTCCTGTTCGCCCTGCAGCTGGTCTTCTACGCCTTCCACGAGTACACCGAAACCGGCCTGCTGCCCATCGACAACGACTACTGGCACGTCGTCACCGAGCCCTGGGGCCCGGAAGGCCAGTACGGCCAGTGGATCACTTATTCCCTGGTGGTCGTACCCCTGCTCTGGTTCGTGGCACTGGTGGTGCGGGACAAACTGTCCCAGCCGACCCGGCACGCCCCCTCGGCCCAGGTCTAACACTGCGTGCAGCCGCCGGGCTGCGCTGCAATGCCAACGGGGCACCCAAGGGTGCCCCGTTGTCTTTTCACGGTTTCATTCCGTTCGTCGCTTACCGCTCCCCGGTGCGGCCGGTCGGGATCAGCCTGCCAGCAGACGCACGGCAGCGAACAAGCCCCAGGCCCCGTAGGCCAGCACCAGGCTGCCCGCCACGCGCCGCACCACCGGGTGGCGTGCCCATTCCTTGAGACGCACCGCCAGCAAGCCGATCGCCAGCAAATTGGGCAACGTCCCCAGACCGAAGGCCAGCAGGATGGCCGCACCGCCTGCCGCCGAACCGGATGCCAGGGCCGACGCTAGGGCGCTATAGACCAGACCGCAGGGCAGGAATCCCCAGAGGAAGCCCAGGGGCAACGCCTGAAGCGGCGAGCGTACCGGGAGAAAATGTCGGGTCAGGGGCTGGATACGCCGCCACAGACGCTGCCCGCCCCGCTCCAGCGGCAGCAGCAATTGGGGCAGACCGAGCAGGTACAGGCCCATGCCCACCAGCAGCAGGTTGGCCAGCAGGAACAGGACCGTGCGTACCGGCCACTGGGCGGCAATGGCCGACTGCCCACCGGCCCCGAGCCAGCCGCCCAGGGCGCCCAGAAGCGCACCGGCAGCCACATAGGCACTGATCCGCCCCAGGTTATAGGCAAGATGCAAACCGCCCCGCCGCCCCGGAGCGCTGCCCGCGGCCAAGGCGGCGACGATACCTCCACACATGCCGACGCAGTGGGGCCCGCCAAGAAAGCCGACGAGGACGAAAGGCAGCAGGGAAGCGGGGGTCAAGGAATCCACGGAAACAGTTTACTACCGGTGGTGCGCCAGGCCGATGTCACTCGTGACAAGTGCGTCAATGTAGCCACGCCCGCGGCGGGGGCAGGAACGGCTGCGTGCACAGAGGTGTCGACGCGCCCAAGGAGCAACGTCGTAAAGCAACAGGGCGGCTAAGCCGCCCCGTCCGCGTAGGTGCTTGCCGAGCGAACCGCTCAGATGACTTTGGAGTAGCGGGTGCGCTGCCGGTCGGCACGCAGGTAGCGGTCGAACACCATGGCGATCACCCGGACCAGCATGCGCCCCGGGGGCAAGACGGTGATCCACTTGTCGTCCACCTTGACCAGACCCGCTTCTTCCATTTCCTTGAGGTCGTCAAGTTCGGCGGCAAAGTACTTACGAAAATCGATCAGGTGGGCAATCTCGATCGACTCCAGGGACAGCTCGAAGTGGCACATCAGGGCCTGGATGATCGAGCGGCGCAGGATGTCGTCGGCGCTCAATTCCAGGCCGCGCAACACCGGCAACTGGCCGGCATCGAGGCGGTCGTAGTACTCGTCCAGGGTACGCACGTTCTGGCTATAGGTGGGCCCCACCTTGGCGATCGACGAGATGCCGAAGGACAGCATGTCGCAGTCCGCATGGGTCGAATAGCCCTGGAAGTTGCGATGCAGCCGCCCCTGGCGCTGGGCCACCGCCAGCTCGTCATCGGGCTTGGCGAAGTGGTCCATGCCGATGAAGACATAGCCGGCCTCGGTGAGCTTCTTGATCGCCAGTTGCAGGATCTGCAGCTTGGCATCGGCGCTGGGCAGATCGGCTTCGAGAATGCGCCGCTGCGGCTTGAAGTGGTGCGGCAGGTGGGCGTAGTTGTAGATCGACAGGCGGTCCGGGCTCATCGCCAGGACCCGCTCCAGGGTGCGGTTGAAGCCCATCACGGTCTGGTGCGGCAGGCCGTAGATGAGGTCCATGGAAATCGACTGGAAGCCGTTGGCTCGGGCCGCGCTGACCACGTTGGCCGTTTCTTCCTCGGACTGGACCCGGTTCACCGCCACTTGGACGCGCTCGTCGAAGTCCTGCACGCCGATGCTCATGCGATTGAAGCCCAGTTCGCCGAGCACAGCGACGGTTTCTGCATCCACCTTGCGCGGGTCCACCTCGATGGAGAACTCGCCGCCGTCGAGTAGTTTGAAGTACTTGCGCGTCAGCCCCATCAACTGGCGCATTTCGTCGTGGGAGAGGAAGGTTGGCGTACCGCCACCCCAATGCAACTGGGCCACGTCACGGCTGCCGTCCAGGTATTCGGCCTGGAGGGCCAGCTCCTTGCCCAGGTACTTGATGTACTTGGCGCTACGCCCGTGATCCTTGGTGATGATCTTGTTACAGGCGCAGTAGTAGCAGATGGTATTGCAGAAGGGGAGGTGGAAGTATAATGACAGCGCACGTCCGGCCGCGCTCATCGGGCCGCCCACACCACCGATCTCGCGCTTCCCCAGCCACGCTTTGAGCGCATCGGCGTCAAAGGCTTCAACAAAACGGTCGGCCGTCGGATACGACGTATAACGCGGCCCGCTGATATCGAAGCGCTGAATGATCTCAGGATCGAAGACGACGTTGGACGCGTTGGAAGTTGGGGAGAGCGGGGGCGCCATTGCAGGGTAAGATGAGGGTTGTTCCGTAGTATTCATTGTATGGAACAGATTCACGTTGACCTGGATCAAACCGCAAATTGCCTAGGGGCAAAGTACTGGATATGTCCGAAAACCGGGCTTTGAAAACCGTCAATCTTTCGGTCATCAAGACCGCTTGTTCCAACTGCAATCTCCGCGAGTTGTGTCTGCCGCTCGGGCTGAATTCGCTGGAGATGGCCAAGCTGGAGGAGATCGTCTCGAACCGCAAGCGGGTCAAGCGCGGCGACCTGCTCTACCGCGCCGGCGAGCCCTTCGAGGCACTCTATGCGATTCGCAGCGGCTTCTTCAAGACCGACGTGATCATGGAGGATGGCCGGGATCAGGTCACCGGTTTTCAGATGTCCGGCGAGTTGCTCGGGCTGGACGGCATCAGCAACGAAAACCACTCCTGTAACGCCATCGCCCTGGAAGACAGCGAAGTCTGCCTGATCCCCTTCGACCACTTGGAACGCCTGTCACGCCAGGTGCCGACCCTGCAGAACCACTTTCACAAGGTGATGAGCCGGGAAATCGTGCGCGACCACGGGGTGATGATGCTGCTCGGCACCATGCGTGCCGAGGAACGTCTGGCCGCGTTCCTGCTCAACCTGTCGCAGCGCTTCGTCGCCCGAGGTTATTCCCCTGCCGAGTTCTACCTGCGCATGACCCGGGAAGAAATCGGCAGCTACCTGGGCCTCAAGCTCGAAACCGTCTCCCGCTCCTTCTCCAAGTTCCAGGAAGAAGGGCTGATCGCGGTGCAGCAGAAGCACATCCGCATCCTCGACATCCCGGGCCTCAAGCGCCTGATGAACCACGGCCAGGGCTGACCCCGGCCCCGGCCGTTCATCGCCTGCCCGGGCTCACCCCGGCATGGGGGCGCCGCGCCGGGTCGCCATCCGTTCGCCCAGCCCCCGCGCCACCGCCGCCGGCAGCACCCGCTTGGCCAGGGGTAGCAACTGCTCGGTTTCCAGGGCGATGTGCTCCCGGTAGAGGGCCGCCAGGGCAGCCACCGACTCCGCCGACAAGTCCGCCGCTCCGCCGGCCAGCAACTTGCCCAGATGGTCGAGCATCGCGTCCCGGGCCACGTCCATGCGCCGATGGTCCGCCAGCAAGCGTGTCACCAGCGCCGCCACCTCGTCATCCTCGCCGGTTCGGCCGGCCACTGCCGCGTGCAGGGCGGGAAACAGATCCACCTCCTCGTCTTCGTGGTGATGGGGGGCGGCCACGGTGAAATAGCGCACCACCCCCTCGATGGCCTGGCGTGCCGCCGCATCCACCCCATGCCGGGGCAGGTGCTCGACCAGCCGTTCCAGGGTCTTCAACTGGGCCTCGATGCGGCCGTGGCAGGCATCGAGCATTTCCAGGGGTTCGTCAAAGGCCGGAGCAGCCGGACCGAGAAGGGAAGCGGACATGGAACGCACTTTCAGGACAGAAACAGGAAAAAGCCCCAGGGATTGCGGCTGAGCGCCACCGAGACGATGTAGGCGAAGCAGCCCAGGGCGAGAATCAGGAACAGCACCCGTACCGCCTTGGTTCGCCCCCGTTTCAAGGCCACCGTGCCGCACAGGATGTAGGCGATGAGCCCCAGCACCTTGGCGGTGAGCCAGCCGGCGACGAAGGGGTACTGGCCAAGCAGCGCCGCCAGGCTCAAGGCGCTGGCGAGCAGCAGGGTGTCGACGACATGGGGAAGGATGCGCAGCAACCGGGCCTGAAGCAGGGGCGAATCGGCCAGCATGAGCCCGCCGCGCAACAGGAAGCCGAGACCGGACAGAGCCACGCAGGTGACATGCAGGTGTTTCAGGATCAGGTAGGCGGTCGGCATGGTTAGGTGGCGGCAAGGGTTTCGTCCATGCGGCGGCGTTCGCTGCGGTACAGCCGCAACGCCCCCAGGAGGTTCAGGGCGAGCACGGCAAACGCCGCCAGCAACAGGGCGCCGGCCGGCAGTGCCAGCCACTGGGGTTGCAGCGGAGCCATCAGCAGCAACGCCAGGGCGACCAGATGGACGTTGAGATGGCGCAGCATGCCGGACTCCGGCAGCAGGCGCTTCATGTTGGGCGGAATCACCCGGCCACGCCCCCGGTTCTGCAGATCAAGCCAGATCAGGAAGGGCACGATCTTGTAGAGCATGCCGCAAATCACCGGGACGAAGCCCCCCGCCAGGGCCAGGATGCCGACCCACAGCGGTAGCCGTTCCCGCCCCAGGCCAGTCGCCTCGCCCACGCCCCACAGGGCCGCGGCCAGGGCCAGGCCAAGCAGACCAAGACGCCAGAAGCGCTGAGTCGGATCGCCCCAGGGGCGGCGACTGCGCCGCTGCAAGCCGAGGGTGGCCAGGCAAAAGCCGAGGGCCGCGGCACCGAGCAGCAAGGCGAAGATCGCCCCCGCCCCTTGGCCGGCCTCGGCGTCACCCCACACCACCCGGCCGGTCCAGGCCAGCAGCAGAACGGTAAGCAGCGGCGCCAGACCTCGGACGATCCAGGAAGGATAGCTCGGGGTCAGTTGGAACATCGGCACCACTACCAGGGAAACCCCGACCAGCAACCCGCCGGCCCAGCCGAACAGCCCCCAGCCGGCGTGCAAGGTCGTCACCAGAATTACCGGCGGGCTGGCCAGGCCGGCCAGGCCACTCACCAGCCACACGCCCAGCACCAGGGTCACGACCAACGCAGGCAGGGTCAGATGCAGCGCCCCCACCGTGCCCACCAGGGCAAGGCGCTGGCGCAAGGCGATCAACCCCGCCACGGCGAAGGCGCCGACGCCCAGGGCGAGACAGATGCCGGCCACCAGAAAGGCCCATGTGCCCGCATTGAGAAACGCCGCCACCAGCGACAGGGCCCCCAGGGTGATGATCCCGTGCACCAGGGGCACCAGGCGCCGTTGTCCGGGCAGCGCCACCCCGGCGCCTACCGGCAGGAACTGCACCAGGGCACCGAGCATCACCTGCAGCATGAAGCCCGCGGTCAGACAGTGAGTCACTGCCAGGGCCTCGCCGGTCCAGCGCGACGCGAGCACGCCCCCCCCTCTCACCAGCATCAGCACCCCGGCCAGCATGCCGAACAGGGGCGCCGTGAGGAAAAAGCGCAACGGCAGGTGCAGCGGCGGCGCCTGGTCGTACGACAGGACGTTGGCAGGGGAACGGGCCACCCGGGTTATCCGATCACTTGCGGAAGATGCGCACCACCACGAAACCATCGTCGCTATAACTGGTGTCGTGGGTGAAGCCGTTCATGGCCAGGGCGTTGTAAAGGGGATAGGGCTCCCGGGGCAATACCAGGTGCAGGGACTGGCCCGGCCCGATGTCATCCAGGGCCGCCATGGTGCGGACGAAGGGTTCGGGGGGTTCCAGGTCGCGGGCGTCGATGACCGGCCCGTCGAGGGCTTCGAGGTTCAATTTCATGGCAAGGCCCCAGGTTGGGGAAAAAGAAGGAAACCGGGATTGTGCCGGGTGCAGGCGCTTACGCGCCACTCTGCAATGAGGCCGTGCAACGCGGCAGCAGTTCCGCGGCTTGCCCGGCCAGTTGGGCATCGCACATCGGATAGAGGATGTTCTCTTCCTTGAGGTTGTGCTGCTCCATGAGGATCAGCAGGGTGTCGGCCTCGCCGAGAAACGCATCGCCGTCGTGGTCGGCCAGGGCCTGGCGGGCGTTGGCCACCAGGCCACGCATCTGCACGTGCTCGTGGCGCATCACCGCCGTCGGACCGCCGGTCATGCCGGTAGCGCTCTCGAAAGCAGGGAAGAGCTGCTCTTCCTCGGTGGCGAAGTGCGCCAGCAGGTCGGTGGAAAAGGTATCGAAGGCGGCTTCGGCAGCCGGCCAATCGCCTGCGGCGGCGGCTTTTTCGGCGACCGCGAAGGCTTCGTCGCAATGCCGGTGGTGGCTGGTAAACAGCCCGGACAGGGAAGTCGCGGCGGCACTCCCTGGAGCGGCGGGAACAAACGATGGGGTGGCGGACATCTCGGTTACCTGGCTAGAAAACATGCCACGGATTCTCGACAGGCCCCGCCCCCCGCGCCTTGATAGCTGTCAAAAGCCCGAGGGCCAGGCGCTCTACCCGGCCAAGACCAAGGCGTGGCGCGCATTTCCACGAGGCCATGCTGGAGAACCGCGCCCAGCCTCGCGTTTCAGGCATACCGGCTGAAAAACCAATAGGGACGCGGGGTTTCAGGCAGGCAGCCGTGAGAAAAGCCGCGCCCCAGGCCCCCGCCGGCCCGCGCCAAGGAAGCGGAAGTCCGTGTGCCGGGCGCTTCAGGCCGCCAGGATGGGACGCTCGCCGGTCATCAGGTAGTGGATCAGTTCCTTCACCGAACGGATCTTGTCGCCGAAGGGCAGGCTGTCGGCGCCGCGGAAGAATAGCCCCTTCTGCACATCGCCGCGCATTGCGGCCGCCAGCTGGCTGTCGATGCAGAACTGGCCGAACTTGGCGAGACCGTCGCGCAAGCCACATTGCACCAGGCAATCCCAGGCCAGGGTGCACTTGTGCTCGCCGCTGGCGGCGGCCTGGAGCTTCTCTTCGCGCTTCAGGTACTTGTCCAGCCAGGGGGTGCGCACCGCCCGGGCCGGCAGCCCGGCGCAGCTCATGAACTCGACCACGTCCTCGGGCCGGGCCCCGGCCAGCACCTGCTTGAAGGCGAGGTCCGCGTCGCCCTCCTCGGTCACGGCAAAGGCCGAGCCGAGCTGCACGGCGGAGGCGCCGAGGGCGAACAGGTGCCGCACCTTCTCGTGGCTGTTGATGCCACCGGCAGGTATCACCGGGATGTTTTCCGATTCGATGCCCAGTTCCTTGTAGGTCTGCAGCACGCCGGGAATCACGGTTTCGAAGGCGAAGCGGGGATCGCCCAGGTCGGCCTGGCGCGCCGCCCCTAGGTGGCCGGCAGCATGGGCCGGATGCTCGATGACGATGGCGTCGGGCAGAACGTTCTTGCGCATCCATTTCTTGAGCACCAGGGCCACCCCGCGCACATCGGAGAGGATCGGCAGCAGGGCCACGGTGGGATGGTCCCGGGTCAGCTCGGGCAGTTCCAGGGGCAGGCCGGCGCCCATGACGATGGCGTCGGCGCCGGACTCGCAGGACTGGCGGATGCAGGCCGCGTATTCGGACACGGCGCGCATGACGTTGACCGCAACCAGGCCGACGCCCCGGGCCATTTCCTTGGCGGCCTGGATCTCCCGGTCAAGGGCGATCAGGTTGGCCCGGTCGATCCGAGCCTTGTCGCGGCAGCGCCCGGTTTCTTCCATCAAGTCGGGATGATGGCGGCGCAGGTCGACGCTGGCGATGGTGCCCACCGCATTCTCCCGGGCCACCGCCCCAGCCAGGCGATGGGCGGAGATCCCCACCCCCATGCCCCCCTGGACGACAGGGAGCAGGGATTTGCCGCGGATCTTGAGGGAAGGGGAATGCAGGGACATGACAGGGACCGGCCGATGAAGAGCGGCGACGATAGCACAGCCCCCCAGCCCCCCTTTGACCTAGGTTAATCCTGGTCGGAATCCCTGTTGGCCAAGGGCTGCACCACGTGCGGTGCGGGCCAACGCCCCGCCGGCCGGCCCTTGCAGAAACGGGCGCGGCGGCGGTCTGAATCCGCCGGATTCAGGATTCCAGCACGTAAGTACCCGGGGCCGCCCCCAGGGCAGGATAGGCCCGGTGCGGCTTGGGCGGGGCCACGCGTTCGCCGCAACGCTCGTCCAGCCAGGCCACCCAGGCCGGCCACCAGCTGCCTTCCTGGCGGCTCACCCCCTCCTGCCAAGCTTCGCTGGACTGGCCGTGGCCGACGTCGCCCATCCAGTAGGCTCGTTTGGGGGGATCCACCGGCGGATTGACGATGCCCAGGATGTGGCCGGAGGTGGACAGGACAAAGCGCATCGGCGCCGGAATGTGGCGCCGGATGTGGAAGCACTGCCGCCACGGGGCGATGTGGTCGTCCTCGGCGGTCACTGCGAACAGGGGCTGGACGATGCGCGTCATGTCGAGGGGCTCGCCGGACAGAGTCATGGCGTCCTTCTTGATCAGGTTGTTCTTCAGGTACATCTCGCGCAGGTAGTAGCTGTGCATGGCCCGCGGCATGCGCGTGGTGTCGCTGTTCCAGAACAGCACGTCAAAGGGCGGCAGCGGCTCGCCGTAGAGGTAGCTGTGCACCCAGTAATGCCAGATCAGGCTGTTGGAGCGCAGCATGCGGAACGAGGAGGCCATGTCCTTGCCATCCAGGTAACCCTGCTTGGCCATTTTCTGCTCCAGCCACTCCACGGCCCCCTCGTCGAGGAATACTTCGATATCGCCGGGACGGGCGAAGTCGGTCAAGGTGGTGAGGGTAGTCCAGTGGGCGACCGGCACCTTGGCGGGGTCCCCATAATGGCGGTTCGCCCAGGCCAGGTAGGCGGTCAGGCCGGTGCCGCCGATGCAATAACCGATGGCGTGCACCTGAGGCACTTTGGCAATGGCGGTCGCCGCCTCGATGACCTTCTGGTAGCCCTCTTGCAGGTAATCGTCGAAGCTGACCTCGGCCATCTCGGGCGTGGGATTCTTCCAGCTGGCCAGGAAGACCGTGAAGCCCTGGCCCACCAGATAGCTGACCAGGCTTTTCTTGGCGTTCAGGTCGAGGATGTAGAACTTGTTGATCCAGGGGGGAAAGATCACCAGGGGGATGGCGCGCACCTTGTCGGTGGTCGGGGTGTACTGGATCACCTCCACTAGACGGTTGCGGAACACCACCTGCCCAGGGGTCGTGGCCAAATCCTTGCCCACGGCAAAGGCGTCCTCGTCCACCATGCGGATATTGCCCGCCCGGATATCCTCTAAGTAATGCTGGAAGCCGCGCGCCACACTCTCGCCATTCGTCTCGGCAAACTTGCGCAGGGCTACCGGGTTGGTCCAGAAGAAATTGGTCGGCGCCATGGCATTGAGCCACTTGCGCAACCAGAATGCGGCCCGGCGGCGCTCCTTGTCCGACAGCCCCGGCGTCTCGAAGTACATGTCCTGGAGACGGTGAGTGATGGCCAGGTAGGTTTCCTTGGCGATATCCCAGGTCGGCACCTCGGCCCAGGCCGGGTCGGCAAAGCGGGCATCGCCCGGCTCCGGCGTTACCACGTCGGTGGATGGCAGCCCCCAGGCACGGCGCATGATGTGGGCCTGTAGCGCCAGGGCATCGCCGGAAAGGCAGGTCAGCACCCGGGTCAACTCCTGGGGATGCAACCACCAGGCGATCTGGGCATTGAGCAGCGAGGTGGTCACGCCAAAAGGATCGAACTGCTGCGCGAGCTTTTCACTCAGCGTCTCAAAAGGACTGAGCCCGCGCAAATCCACCGTGCAGTGTTTCTGGGAGGAAGGTTTGGGAGTGGTCATCGTTATGCTCCGCGCAGACGGCCGCGCCGATTCGGCAATCGGTCTGGCCGATAGCGGTTCTCTATCTAAAATGGAAGGCAGCAGGTGGATATACCATAAATCCATGCTAGCGCCATGGCTTTAGCCTGCATCACGCCAAGCCCCGCGCCCAGCGCGGAGTTTGGCCCGTTTCAACGCTTTTCGCCCAGGGGCGAAGGGCGTACGATAGAAGGCGAATAACCCCGAATAAGTCATTTTGCGGAGGCACCATGTTCAAACACATTCTGGTCCCCACGGACGGTTCCGAGCTGTCCCAAGAGGCCGCCAAGCGCGCCATCGGTTTCGCCAAGGAAATCGGCGCCCAAGTCACGGCGTTCTACGCCAAGCCCGAATACCCGATCACCTACTACGGTGAAGGCGCTCTGATCGACCCCACTACGCCGGAAAAATTCGCCGAACTGGCGGAGCAGCAGGCCAAGGAATTTCTCGCCGGCGTAGCCGAACTCGCCCAGGCTCAAGGCGTGACGTGCAAGACAGTGGCCGTCACCAGCGACGTCCCCTACGAGGCGATCATCGCCACGGCCCAGGATAGCGGCTGCGACCTGATCTTCATGGCTTCCCACGGCCGCCGCGGCATCTCCGGCCTGCTGCTCGGCAGCGAGACCAACAAGGTGCTCACCCACTCGACGATCCCGGTACTGGTATATCGCTGAGCGCGAAGTCACTGCACCATCAAAAAAGGGGCCCGAAGGCCCCTTTTTTATTTATACGCGAATGTCAGAGCCCGCCTTTCGTACGGGACTCTTCATTCACTTTCTTATTGAAATACCAAGCAAAGTACCCCGACATCAGGATAACGCCGACGATCACCGCCAGACTGAGCAGACCAACGTCGGTACCCAACAGTACTTGCCAAGCCATAACTCACCTCCCTGTTGTTGAAAAAACCCGGGGCCGTCCTGCTTATTGTTTTTGCGGCTCGGACTGCAGGTTTGCGGACATTGTGTCGGTATCCCACTCGCCAACCAGGCGCCAACTGGCCTCGGGATCTTCCAGCGTCAGATGGCGCTTGCCACTGGCCGGAGCGATGGCCTCCTGGAGCGACCCTACGTAAGTCCCTTTACTTTCGAGGGTCAGGGGAACCAACTGATCCTGGCCCCGACGGGTCGGGTGAACCAGGGTCAGGTTGATACTGGGCGGCAGCACCTCGTTCGCCCGCTGCGCCAGACGTACATGAAGGCGTAGGCGGTCTTCCGAAAAGGCCACCTCGGCGTTCAGGCCAAGTTCGCCGGCGCGGCGGTCGCGTCCGATGTCCTGGTTCACCGCCAAGCCGCGCTTGTAGTAATCGTCGGCAACCAAGCCATCATCGGATTTGATCGCCAGCCAGACGGTGATCACCCCAGCCACGATCACCAACAGCGGGCCGGCCATCAGCAGCCACGGCCAGGGCTCGCGAAACCAGGGTTTGCCGGACGTACGCAAAGAGAGTTCGCTCACAGAGATTGCCTTTATTGCATGAGGAAAGTGGTTTTTTCGTGGACCGCCACGGCCTTGTCATCGGCTGCTTTGATGTCGAAAAAGAGCTGATTGGAGCCACGCTTGAGCGACTCGGCCGGGGCTTGCACCGTTACGGTCAATTCCGCGACCTGAGCCGGTTCCATCTCCAACGATCGGCGGCCGGCGACTTCAGCCCCCTCGATACCGCTCACGTCGATCTCGAAATGGCGCTTCTGCTCGGCCGCATTGATGATGCGCAGGATGTAGCCGTTTTCGATCCGGCCATCCTCGGCTTCGCGGCTGAGCACGGCACGGTCGCGCAGGACGTCCACCTTGAGCGGAATGCGAGTAGCAATGGACCAGCCCATGGCGATGATGATCACCACCAGGATGCTCGAATAGAGCAGAACCCGGGGGCGCAGCACATGCGCCAGCATCTGGCTCCGGGTGTAATGCTCGGCAACCGCCTTTTCCGTGGAATAGCGGATGAGACCGCGCGGGTAGTTCATCTTGTCCATGATCTGGTTGCAGCCATCGACACACAGACCGCAGCCGATGCACTCGTACTGCAGCCCCTTGCGGATATCGATGCCGGTCAGACAGACCTGGACGCAAACCCCGCAATCGACGCAGTCCCCCAGACCTTGCGACTTGGGTTCAACCCCCTTGCGCCGGCCGCCACGGGGTTCGCCGCGCTCCTCGTCGTAGGTCACGACCAGGGTATCCGGATCGAACATTACCCCCTGGAAGCGGGCATAAGGGCACATGTACTTGCACACCTGCTCACGCAGGAAGCCGGCCTGCATCAAGGTGAAGCCGGCATAGAAGAACATCCAGAAGCCCTCCCAGGGCCCCAGGGTGAAGCTCGTCAGGCTGTGAGCCAATTCCTTGATGGGTGTGAAATAGCCGACGAAGGTAAAGCCAGTCCAGAACGCCAGCAGCCCCCATACCAGGAATTTTGTCGCCTTGATGCGTAGCTTGCGCGCGCTCATCGGCTGGGCGTCGAGTTTTATGCGCGCATTGCGGTCGCCTTCGATCTTGTTCTCGATCCACATGAACAGCTCGGTGTAGACCGTCTGGGGACAGGCATAACCACAAAACAACCGCCCCGCCATTGCCGTGAACAGGAACAAGGCGTATGCAGAAACGATCAGCAGGCCAGCAAGGTAGATCACGTCCTGAGGCCAGAAAACCAGGCCGAACATGAAGAACTTGCGGTTAAGAATATCGAACAGCACGGCCTGGCGGCCATTCCAGTCGAACCAGCAGAGGCCGTAGAAGATCGCCTGGGTCAGGAACACCATAGCCCAACGGGTGGTGTTGAAATGACCGGCGATTGGCCGCGCGTAAATCTTGATGTGCTTCTGATAGAGGCTGCGGCTGGAGGTTTCAGACGCGGCTGCCGGAGCGGCGGGGGACTTGGTGTCGGCGGAGACCGAGACCTTTTCGAGGGGAGAAGTCATTGAGAACACTGCCTTGTTTCAGAATCACACATCACCGGACTTCGCCAGCGGTTCTGGCGAGGATCAATCCACCCGTGCGATTTTGATACAAGTCCGTGCTTGTATCGCTTCTTGTTATGGCACGGGGTGAGGAGCCTCACCCCGTGCATCCGCGGTGTGCCGTCGCTACGGCAGCACCGGGCTTACTGCCAACTACTTCTTACTTCTTCTCGCCGGCGTTGCCAGACTGGCTCAGCACGTAGGCGGTCAGGATGTGCACCTTGGCATCGCCGAGGAATTCCTTCCAGGCGGGCATGCGGTTGGCGCGACCCTTGGTGATGGTCTCAACGATGGTGGCTTCGGAGCTGCCGTACAGCCAGACCTTGTCGGTCAGGTTGGGAGCACCCAGGGCGGTCATGCCTTTGCCATCGGCACCGTGGCAAGCCACGCAGACCTTCTCGAACTTCTCCTTGCCCTTGGCGGCCAAGGCGGAGTCGTTAGACAGGCCAGACAGGGAGCGGACGTAGTTGGCCACTTCCTTGGCACCAGCTTCGCCACCGATCACATCAGGCTGACCACCGTAGGCGGGCATCATGGCGACACGGCCTTCGGCGATGGTCGTCTTGATCGTTTCGTGATCACCACCCCACTGCCAATCAGCATCGGTCAGGTTGGGGAAGCCCTTGGAGCCGCGCGCATCCGAACCGTGGCACTGCATGCAGTAGGTCAGGAACAGACGCTTACCCATTTCCATGGCTTCCTTGTTGCCAGCCACTTCATTGAGAGACATCTTGGCGAACTTGTCGTAGATCGGACCGTACTGGGCATCCGCCTTTTGCACTTCAGTCTTGTACTGACCGACGGAAGACCAGCCCAGGATGCCCTGGAAACGGCCCAGACCCGGGTAGAGCACCAGATAGACCAGGGCAAACACCACGGTGATGTAGAACAGCCACATCCACCAACGGGGCAGCGGGTTGTTGTACTCCTCAAGAGTTTCATCCCAAACGTGACCGGTGGTCTCGACCTTGCCGCCAGCAACCTTAACCTTGCTCTGGCTCCAGAGGACGACGCCGCAGGCGATCACGCTCGCCAGGACGATGCCCACCACATAAAAATTCCAAAACTCGCTAACGAAATCGCTCATGATTCCATTCCTTTAGTCCCGACGGGCGAGGCGGGTTTCCGCCTCATCCACGTCTTTATCTGCGAACGGCAGGTTCGCTGCCTCATCAAAACGAGACTTGCGTCCCTTGCCATAAGCCCACCAAAAGATACCGACGAAGGTCGCAAGCGACACGACGGTCATGATGGATCGCAGATCATTGATGTCCATAGGACCCCTTACTTGGTGTTCTTGAGCGCGAGGCCCATACCTTGCAAGTAGGCGATCAGGACGTCCAGTTCGCTCTTCCCTTCGATGGCCTGTTTGGCACCGGCGATTTCTTCATCGCTATAGGGAACGCCAACCTTGCGCAGCGCCTTCATCTTGGCTTCCACATCGGCACCGACGGTATTGATCGCCGGGGTCTTGTCGAGCCAGGGGTAGGCAGGCATGTTGGACTCGGGAACCACGTCGCGGGGCTGGTTCAGGTGAGCGCGGTGCCATTCGTCGGAATAGCGGCCGCCCACCCGGTGCAGGTCGGGACCGGTACGCTTGGAGCCCCACTGGAACGGGTGGTCATACACGTACTCACCCGCCACCGAGTAGTGGCCATAGCGCTCGGTCTCGGCGCGGAACGGACGGATCATCTGGGAGTGGCAGTTGTAGCAGCCTTCCCGGATATAGATGTCCCGACCAACCAGACGCACCGCGTCGTAAGGCTTGACGCCTTCGACCGGGGTCGTGGTGGACTTCTGGAAGAACAGGGGAACGATTTCCAGCAGGCCGCCGACGCTCACCACCAACAGGGTGAGGACGATGAGCCAGCCTACGCTCTTTTCAACTTTATCTTGCGAAACCATGGTGATCCTCCCTCAGATCAGGCGTGGTGAGCGGCCGGGGTCAGCACGGGGGCTTCCACCGCCTTGTTGCCGGATGCCGTCTTGAGCACGTTGAAGAGCATGACGAACATGCCGCCGAGGAACAGCAGACCGCCGATGAAACGGATAGCCCAGAACGGATAGGAGCTCTTCACCGCTTCGACGAAGCTGTAGGTGAGGGTGCCGTCGGCATTGACAGCGCGCCACATCAGGCCCTGCATCACGCCGGAGATCCACAGCGAGGCGATATAGAGCACCACGCCGATGGTCGCCAGCCAGAAGTGCACGGTGATCAGCTTGATGCTGAACATTTCCTTGCGGCCGAACATGCGCGGGATGAGGTAGTAGATCGAGCCGATCGACACCATGGCCACCCAGCCCAGAGCACCGGAGTGCACGTGACCCACGGTCCAGTCGGTGTAGTGAGACAGGGCGTTCACCGTCTTCACGGACATCATCGGACCTTCAAAGGTGGACATGCCGTAGAAGGACAGGGAAGTGACCAGGAACTTCAGCACCGGATCGTCACGCAGCTTATGCCAGGCACCGGACAGGGTCATGATGCCGTTGATCATGCCGCCCCAGGAGGGAGCCAGCAGAATCAGCGAGAAGATCATGCCGACAGACTGGGTCCAGTCGGGCAGCGCGGTGTAGTGCAGGTGGTGAGGACCCGCCCACATGTAGGTGAAGATCAGGGCCCAGAAGTGCACCACCGACAGGCGGTAGGAGTACACCGGACGCTCGGCCTGCTTCGGCACGAAGTAGTACATCATGCCCAGGAAGCCAGCGGTCAGGAAGAAGCCCACGGCGTTGTGGCCATACCACCACTGCACCATTGCATCCTGCACGCCAGCGTAGGCGGAGTAGGACTTGGTCAGGGTCACCGGCACTTCAGCGGAGTTCACCAGGTGCAGCAGGGCGACCGCCAGAATGAAGGCGCCATAGAACCAGTTGGCGACGTAGATGTGGGAAACGGTACGCTTGGCGATGGTCCCGAAGAACACGACGGCGTAGGAAACCCACACCAGGGTGATCAGGATATCGATCGGCCATTCCAGCTCGGCGTATTCCTTGCCGGTAGTGAAACCCAGGGGCAGGGAAATGGCGGCGAGCAGGATCACCAGTTGCCAGCCCCAGAAGGTGAAGGCGGCCAGACCGTCGGAGAACAGACGGACGTGACTGGTGCGTTGAACCACGTAGTAGGACGTGGCAAAAAGTGCCGAGCCACCAAACGCGAAGATAACCGCGTTAGTGTGCAACGGGCGCAGACGGCCATAGGACAGCCAAGGAATGCCGTACGTCAAATCGGGCCAGACAAGCTGAGCCGCGATGAAGACACCGACGGCCATACCTACGATGCCCCAGATGACGGCCATGATGGCAAATTGCCGTACAACCTTATAGTTGTATGTGGTTTGCGTTTCCGACATGGACCCACCTCAGTTTTTAGAAAGTAAAAATCTTGCGCCGCCTCCCTGATGAATGGACTACAAGCCATGAAACGGCCGTAGTACATCCCCCACTTTTGGCAGCTATCGCGAATGCTATTTTACGGTCCCGGGGAGCTTTTTGACATAGGTCAACCTGCTATTGATCTGGGTCAATTCAGGTGCTACGGGGAACAAAACCCGCGCCGATACTAGGGTTTCAGACATCCTGGGGCCGGGATGGAAAAAGTAGACAAAAAAAGGGTGCGTTTCCACGCACCCCAACCCCAACAGAGAAACAAATCTGACCGCCCCCGCATAGCGGCAGCGATCAAGGCGAATTATGGCCGAGGGTCTACGAATCGATTTTGACCCAGATCAAACCGCCAGCAGCCCAGGACAAGCGCTTAAAAAGAGAAGAAACGCGGGATCGACATAGCCTTAGCTCCCGCCTTTCATTTCAGACTTGTCATTTGCCGTCGGCGTAACACGCCCCTCATCCGGCTCCTTGTCCATCAGGATTCGGTAGGCTGGCCCCTCGAGATCCTCGAACTGACCGCTCTTTACCGACCACCAGAAAACCACGGCGATCAGGAACACCAGGACCACGGAGAGAGGGATCAGCAGATAAAGACTTTCCATGGAGACTCCGGGATCAAGCGGATACGCGCGGCTGACGCTGCAACCGCAGGGAATTGAGGACCACCAGCAGGGAACTGGCCGACATGACGATCCCGGCCAACCAAGGAGTGACATGACCGGAGATCGCCAGGGGAACCGCGACGACGTTGTAGCCAACCGACCACCACAGGTTTTCCCGGATGATGCGTAAAGCCTTACGCACCAACCCCACGGCGAAACGCAGATGGACCAAGCTATCGGAAAGCAACACCAAATCCGCCTGCGTCCGAGCCAAGGGAGCACCACCGCCCATGGCGATCGACACCTGGGCTTGGGCCAACACCGGCGCGTCATTGACCCCATCACCAACCATCGCCACCACCTCGCCGGTGCCCTGCAGCTCCGCCACCGCATCGTGCTTACCCTGGGGCGACACACCAGCGCGGACATCGACAATACCGAGCGTATCGGCAACCCGCTGCGCCGCCTCCGGCGCATCGCCCGACAGCAGCACAACCCGGCACCCATCGGAACGCAGGCTGGCAACCAACTCCGCCGCTCCCGGCCGAATATCGTCATCGAGGTCAAAGAAGGCGAGCCAGCCCCGGCCATCGCCCAAGGCCACCCGAGTCCCAGAAGCGCCACTGCCCGCCAGGATATGCGCCGGTAGCGCCTGACCATGCAGCTCGGCCACATAATCGGGCCGGCCACAGCGCAGTTCGCCCCCGTCGATCCTGCCGGCCACGCCGCGACCGGCCATGGCCGAGGCACCATCGACCGACGCCAGCACCAGCCCCTGAGCTTCGGCAGCCCGCTCCAGCGCCCGGGCAATCGGGTGGGCCGAGGCCTGTTCCAGGGAGGCCGCCAGGCGCAAGGCGTCCTTCGCCGAGACGCCCCCCTCGGTGTGCACACCCTCGACCCGCATCTGCCCCAAGGTCAGGGTGCCGGTCTTGTCGAATACGAAGCAGGTAGCCCGGGCCAGGGTCTCGATGGCATGCCCCCTGGTCACCAACACGCCATGACGCGCCAAGGCGCCACTGGCCACAGTCAGGGCTATCGGCGTCGCCAAGGACAATGCACAAGGACAGGTCACCACCAGCACCGAAACACTGATCCACAATGCTTGAGAAGGATCGTACCAAGCCCAGCCCAGGGCCGTTGCCGCAGCAATGGGCAGAATCGCGCCGATGAAGCGTCCCGCCACCCGGTCGGCGATTTCCACCAGACGCGGCTTTTCCGCCGCGGCCCGCTCCATCAAGCGAACGATTGCAGACAGGCGAGTCCCCTCTCCCACCTCCTCGACCTCGACCACCAGGGGACTTTCCACATTCTGGGCACCGCCGGTAACCAGATCACCCGGGCGCTTGGCCACTGGCCTGCTTTCGCCGCTCAAAAGGGCCTCATCGGCGGCGCTAACCCCCTCGACCACCCGCCCGTCGGCCGGGATGGTTTCCCCCGGCTTCACCAGAACCCGGTCGCCTGGATGCAGATCCGAAACCAGCACCTGCTCGGTTGCTCCGCCAGCACTGGCTCCGGCGGGCAAACGCAGGGCCAAGGCGGGCATCAGCTTGGCCAAGGCCTCGGTCACGCTCACCGCCTTCTGGCGCGCCACCATTTCCAAGAAGCGCCCCCCCAGCAGGAAGAACACAAACATGGTGACCGAATCGAAATACACCTCGCCACTGCCGGAAATGGTGGCCCAGACGCTGGCAGTAAAGGCCACGCCGACCCCGATGGCCACCGGCACATCCATGCCGACACGGCGGAAGCGGAAGTCCCGCCAGGCGTTACGGAAGAAGGGGGCCGAGGAATAGATCACCACCGGTAGGGTCAGCAGGAGGCTGGCCCAGCGCATCAGGCCTTCCATGTCCTTGCTCATGTCGCCGTCGCCGGCGATGTAGACCGGAATGGCGTACATCATGACCTGCATCATGCCGAAACCGGCCACCCACAGGCGCCACAGCATGTCCTTGCGCTCGCGGCGGGCAATTTCCTCATGCCGCGCAGCATCGTAGGGATGGGCCCGGTAGCCGATCGCCCGGATGGCCGCCAGAATGTCGGAAAGGTGCACCTTCCGGTCGTCCCAGCGCACCCGGGCACGGCGGGTTGCGTAGTTGATGTCGACCCCGGTCACCCCGGATAGCTTGGCCACGTGCTGCTCGTTGAGCCAGACACACGCTGCGCAAGTGATGCCCTCAAGCATCAGGGAGGCTTCCTTTTCATCCTCCCCCAGGGCCCGGACGAAGCTCTTCTGAAAATCGTCGTGATCGTAGAGCTTCAGCTCCCCGACGACTGCCGGCATCGCCTCACGGGGCGATTCGGGCAGGGAATCGCGGTGACGGTAGTAGTCATCCAGGCCGTTGGCAACGATCGCCTCGGCGACTGCCTGACAGCCGTTGCAGCACAAGGCACGCTCGGCGCCCCCGACAACTACCGAGAGATGGACATCCTCGGGAATCGGCAGGCCGCAGTGGTAACAGGCTCCCTGGCTCATAGCGCACACATCGCAGTCGATCACCCGCGTGGGCGGGCAAAAGGCAAGAGGATAACACCGTCCCCACCTCCCGCCGCTCCGCCCCAACAGCCCAAAAGCAAAAAGCCGCACAAGGCGGCTTTTCACGAGCGGCAAGGAATGGATGGTGCCGGCGAGAGGAGTCGAACCCCCGACCTTCGCATTACGAATGCGCTGCTCTACCAACTGAGCTACGCCGGCACACCCGGCGGGCCTAGCTTCTGTACAAAGCAAGCAGACCCGATGCAGCGGGGCCCGAATTCTATCGCGACCACCCGGCCGTGTAAAACAACAATCTGACAACACGAAAACATTGCTGACCGTCCAATCCGGACAACGGGCCACTGGTCGCCACTTTCACCCGGGGGAGGACGCAGCTTCTACCATGACGCAAAGATTGAAACAGCATCTTATTCGCAGTTCCCGGGCGATAATCCCGCCTCGATCCTTTTCCCCCAGGCCAACGTCGCACCTACCCATGACAGCCCAGACCTCCCCTCGTGCCATCCGGGGTTTTACCTTGATGGAATTGATGATCACCGTCGCTATCGTGGCCATCCTGGCTGCAGTGGCCTATCCCTCTTACCGGGATTACATCAAGAAGGGCAAGCGGGCCTCTGCCCAGGCGGTACTGATGGACATCGCAGCCAAGGAACACAACTTCCTGCTGGTCAATCGCACCTACGCCTTCTTCACCGACCTCACCGCCACAACGCAAACCGATATCAAGGTCACGGTCCCCACGGAAATCCAGGGGGATTACACCTTCTCCGTGGCGGGGAGCAACTCAGCCTCTCCTCCCACCTTTACCGTTTCGGCAACGCCCAAAGGTTCGATGGCGGGCGACGTAACGCTGACGGTGGATCAAACCGGCGCCAAGACCCCAGCCCAGTACTGGAGCCGGTGATGCACGCCACCGCTGCCCGCCGCGCCCGCGCCGGTTTCACCCTCATCGAGATGATGGTGGCGCTGGCCGTGCTGGCCATTCTGATCGGAATAGGCGTGCCGTCCTTTTCCGAGCTGATCGCCAGTCAACGGGCCCGGGCGGCGACCTCGGCGCTGCACGACGGACTGATGCTGGCTCGCAGCGAAGCGATCAAGCGCAACATCAGCGTCAGTTTGAAGACCACGGACCTGGCGGCCGGCTGGACGATCATTTATAAGGACGCCAGCAACAATGACGTTACGCTGCGCAGTGAGCCCGCTACCCCGGGGCTGACATTCAACCCTGCCGCCCCCACGATCAGCTACAACGGCTTTGGCCGTCTCAGCGCCGGGGCCAACACCAAGATCACGGTGACCGCCCGGGGCAGCAGCAAAACGCGTTGCGTCACCGTGGACACGGTGGGACGCCCCCAGATCAGCGATGGAGCCTGCCCATGAGCCCGGCCATGTACCCGCTGCTGGCAGGACCTTCCCGGCGCGCTATGCGCGGCGTGGGAATGATCGAGGTACTGGTCACCATCGTCATCCTGATCATCGGCCTGCTCGGTTTGGCGGGCCTTCAATCCAAGGCCTCCATTGCCGAAATGGAGTCGTACCAGCGCGCCAATGCCCTGGCCCTGGCCCGGGAAATGGAGGACAACATCGCCTCGGGCCGAGGGCTGCTCAACGATGACCCGGTCAGTGGCGCCGCCGGCTACCTCACCCTGGCCGGCAGCGGGACGAGCCCCACGGTCTATGGCACCGGGGATTCCTATACTTCCTGTACTGCGCTCTCTGGCGCCTCACGCAGCGTCTGCAATTGGAGCCTCGCCCTCAAGGGAGCCTCGGAAACCCGCGGTGGCCAGAACGTCGGCGCCATGATCGGCGCCCGGGGCTGCATCATCGCCACCAGCAATCCCAGCAGCGCCGTGGCCGATTTCTTCATCGTGGTCGTCTGGCAGGGCATCGGCCCCGAGGCCGAGCCCGCCAGCACCTCGCCGGGCGGGCGCTGTGCCGCCAACAACGATTTCGGTGCCGGTCTGCGCCGCTCCGTCACCACCCGGGTCCTGATCCCCCAACTGACAGGCTGAACCATGGGGCCACATTTCTTTTTTTCAAAGGCAGCACGACGCTCCCAGGTCGGCTTTTCCCTGGTCGAACTGATGATCTCCCTGGTCATCGGTCTGATCGTCCTGGGCGCCCTGGTGGCACTGTTCGTCAACAACAGCAGCACCCGGCGCGAGCTGGACCGTTCCGCCGATGTGCTGGAAAACGGCAATTACGCGCTCAACCTGCTGCGTGACGAACTGTCCCTGGCGGGCTTCTATGGCACCCTGGCCACAGTCAGCGGCAGTACCGACGCCCCTTGCTCCACATCCCTCGCCGACTGGAACGGCTCCATGGGCCTGTTCGTGCGGGGCAGCAACCAGACCGACACCCCCGATCCGTTCAGCAGCTGCACCACCAACCGCAAGAGCAACACCGACGCCGTCCTGGTCCAGCGCGCCGCCACCTGCACGACCGGCGGCACCTCCAGCGACTGCGAAACCCTGACTGTGGGCAGGGTGTACCTCCAGGTTTCCGAATGCGGCGACGAGTATTCCACTACGCCCTCCGTCCTGGCAGCCTATGCTGCCACCTCGCCCTTTACCCTGCGTGCCAAGAATTGCACCACCGCGGCCCCGATCCGCAGCTATGTCCGCCGCATTTTCTACATCAACACCAGTAACCAGTTGATGCAGGTGGATATCGGCAACGGAGCCGTCGGCACACCGCAGTTGATCGCCGACGGCATCGAGAACATGCAGATCGAATACGGCATCGACACCACCGGCGATGGCAGCCCGGACTGCTTCATCTACAACTCCGGCGTGTCCACCGACAGCATCGCCTGTTCGGCCACCGTCTGGCCCCCCGCCACCCAGAACACCGCGCCCCCCAACCCGAACTGGCAGAACCAAGGGCCCAACATCGTCGGAGCCCGACTGCACCTGCTGGGTATCGCCACCCAGGCGACCAGCGGTTACGTGAACGACAAGACCTACGCCATGGCCGACTGGGTGCTGACCACGGCACCGGGCGATGCTTACAAGCGCCGGGTATTCACCACCTACATCAACTTCGTCAATCCCCAAGGCAGACGGCAATGATCCCGGCCACCGCCTCCCCCCGTTCGACCGCACAGCGCGGCGCGGTACTGTTCATCGCCCTGATCATGCTGATCCTGGTGACCCTGCTGGCCCTGGCCGCCATGCGCCTGGCCACCACCAACCTGCAACTGGTCAACAACCAGCAGTTTCGCGCCGAAGCCGACGCTGCCGCCAACTACGCCCTCGGCCAGGCCATGAACAGCAGCACCTTCCTCGCCAATACCGCCGACACGACCACCCAGGTGAGCCTGGCCCAGGACGACCCCTCCACCGACGCCAAGGCGCTCCAAGTCACGGTCAAGGCGCCCAAATGCAAACGCTACCGCTACATCAAGAAGAGTGAATTGGTCACCACCGTCTCCGGCACGCCCACGGTAGCCGCCACCGATGCTGCCTGCTTCACCGGCCAATCCTCATCCGGGGTGGTGATCGTGACCCCGGGCATGGGCAACCTCAACGACAACTCGCTGTGCGCCACCGCCCTGTTCGACGTCCAGGCCGTGGTGACCGACCCCGCCACCGGCGCCCAGGCGACCCACAGCCAGGGTATCGAAGCCCGGATGGACTACACCGACGCAGAGAACAAGTGCAAGTAACCGGCTGATCAGGAGCCCGCCATGACCTTTCCCTCACGCCCGACCCTGCTGTCCCTTGCCATCGCCTTGCTCGCTGCCCCGGCCTGGGCCGAGGACATCGACCTGTACACCTCGGGCAACACCAGCCTGAACGCGCCCAACGTGCTGTTCTTCGTGGACAACTCATCCAACTGGTCGGCCAACAACCAGGCCTGGACCAAGGCCGGCGTTCTGGCCAAGTGCGGGACCGATACCACCTGCCAGAATTACGTCTCCCAGGTGTTCGGCAGCGACTCCTCGCTCAAGCAGGGCCAGGTGGAAATGCGTGCCCTCAAGCTGGTCATCAACGAGCTGGTGTGCGGAACAGGCACCAAATTGAACATCAATGCCGGGGTAATGCTGTACAACACTGCAGGCACGGTTTCATCCAACAGCGTGACCACCGGCTATATCCGCCACGCCATCAAGGGTCTGGATAGCACCTACTGCGCCAGCCTGACCAGCGACCTGGAAAACATCGCCACCAACATCACCACCCCGGACTTCAAGGGGCCCTCGTCGGCAGAATACGGCGCACCGCTGTTCGAGGCATTCAAATACTTCGGTGGCTACACCAACCCGGCCAATGCCAATACCGGTACGGCAGGCACCCCGGCCAGCGCCACGGCCTTCGGCCCGATCCGCAACTCGCAACCCACGACCCTGGAAGACGCCAGCGCCTTCACCGACAACGGCAAGAGCACCTACAAAAGCCCCATTTCCAGCGCCAACAGCTGCGGCAAGAACTACATCGTCCTGATCGGCAACAAGTTCCCCAACCAGGAATACGGCACCAACCAGAACGCCACCCCGCCCACCAACAGCACCCTGACCGGCCTGGGCTACTCGCCCAACCAGCTGTACAGCGTCAGCAACAAATCGTCGATCCGCTTCGCCGACGAATGGTCCCAGTTCCTCGCCACCACCGACGTCAGCAGTGCCGCCGGGCAGCAGCCGGTCTATACCTACACCCTCGACATTTTCAACGGCAGCCCGGACGCCGACCAAGGCCAGCTGCTCCGTTCCATGGCCCTCAACGGCGGCACCGGCACCAGTGGCTATTATCAAATCAATGGTGACCTGAAGAGCTTGATCGACGCCTTCAAGGACATCTTCACCCAGATCGCTGCCGTCAACAGCGTGTTCGCTTCGGCGTCCCTGCCCGTCAGCGTCAACACCCAGGGCACCTACCTGAACCAGGTGTTCATCGGCATGTTCCGTCCCGACGGCTCGGCCCGGCCGCGCTGGGCGGGCAACCTGAAGCAATACCAATTCGCGGTCAGCGGCACAGGGGCCAACACCTCCCTGTTCCTCGCCGACAAGGCCGGCACTGCCGCGGTGGACAGCGCCAACACGGGCTTCATCAAGGCTTGCGCCACCAGTTTCTGGACCACCGACTCGGGCACCTACTGGCAGCGGGTGCCAGAAGCGCAAACGCCGCTGACGGCCTGCCCGACCCTACCCTCGGGAATCTCGGTTTATTCCGACCTACCCGACGGCAACATCGTCGAACGGGGGGCCATTGCCGAAAAGCTGCGCGCCCTGACTACGGACACCCGCAACATCAAGACCTGCGCCACCCTCGCCTGCACCAGCCTGGTGGATTTCAACACCACCCAGATTTCCTCATCCACCCTCAGTTCCACGCTGGTGAACTGGGTGCGGGGGATCAACGTCGGCGATGGCCCCACGGACGTTTCCGGCAGCTACCAGTTGTACAAGGATGCCAGCGGCAACACGCCGCCCTCACCCAACCTGATGCGTCCGACCATCCATGGCGACGTGGTCCATTCCCGCCCCCTGGCGATCAACTACGGCACTGCCAGCAACAACGACGTCGTGGTCTTCTACGGTAGCGGCGACGGCATGCTGCGGGCGGTGGACGGCAACCAGACCACCAGCGCCGGCGGCAGCGAACTGTGGTCGTTCGTCGCCCCGGAATTCTTTGCCAAGTTCAACCGGCTGCGCGAGAACGAGCCGAAGATCAAATACCCCACCGTATCCAGCACCGAGACCCCGACGCCGATTCCCAAGGACTACTTCTTCGACGGATCGATCAGCGCCTACCAGGAGCGGGACGCCAACGACAACATCACCAAGCTCCACCTCTATGCCTCGATGCGCCGAGGTGGCCGCACCCTGTACGCTTTCAACGTCACCAACCGCCCCTCCTCCTCCGCCAACCCCACCCTGCTGTGGAAATACGGCTGCCCCAACGACGGCGACGATAACAACTGCACGACGGCCCGGGGCAGCAACGTCACCAAGATCGGCCAGACCTGGTCCACGCCGCACATCCTGCGCGTCAAGGGGGCGGCCAGTAACTACGTGGTGTTCGGCGGCGGCTACGACAAGTGCGAAGACAGTGAGACCACCCTGTGCGGCAGCACGACCAAAGGCCAGGGCATCTTCATTCTCAACGCCGAGAACGGCAACGAGGTGGCCTATATCGACCTGACCAGCGTCAATAGCGCGGCCGGCCGCGTCATTGCCGACATCAGCGCCATCGACGTCAATGGCGACGGCTACACCGACGTACTCTATGCCGTCGATACCCGGGGCAATGTCTGGCGCACCAACCTGAGCAATCCGTCCAGCGGCTACACCGGCTACGACGCCACCCAGTGGCAGACGAACACCTACCGCCTCGCCAAAGTGTCCGACTGGAGCAGCTACGGCACCCAGTCGCGCAAGTTCATGTACGCCCCCGACGTGGTCACCCTGGGCGCCCTGAACATGGTGCTGGTCGGCTCTGGCGACCGGGAGCAGCCCCTGGACACCTCCAAGGCCGCCAAGGTGCTCAACCGCTTCTACGGCTTCAAGGACTTCTACGCCAGTGCCATTGCCACCACCACCAACGGCTTGGACTGCGACACCAAGGGGAACACCACCCTCGATACCGGCTGCGATCTGGTCAATACCACCAGCACCTCGATCGGCGGCATCACCCCCGACTACCGCACCGCCCTGGTCTCGTCCAAAGGCTGGTACATCGAACTCGACTCCACCGTCACCTCGCCCACCGAGCAAGTGGTCACCACCCCGGTTACCACCGGGGGTTACACCTACTTCAGCACCTTCCAGGCCACCGACCACACCAGCCCCAGCGCCACCTGCAGCAACCTGGGCACCGGGCGCGGCTACGCGGTGAACTTCCTCGACGGCAGCCTGCGCGCCGGGGACGGCATCCGTTCGGCCACCTTTGCCGGCGGCGGCATTCCGCCCTCGGCCGTGGCCGGGGTGGTACAGATCGGCGACAACAAGTACCCGTTCCTGATCGGCGGCCGGCCCAACGACAGCGGCGGCTCGGCCCTGGACCCGCAGAAGGTCAAGCTCAACATCATCACCAAGCGCAAGCAGGTGTACCGCTATCAGAACATCGACAAATAAGCGGGCGCCCCGGCGAGCAGCAGGCCGGGGGTAAAACAAACGGGGCAGACCTGGCGGTCTGCCCCGTTTGTTTTTGGCGCTGGCGAGAAAACGCTGACCGGCCCGCCGGTCTCAGGCGCTCAGTTCCTTGGGCAGGGGAAAAACGGTGTTTTCGACGGCGCCTTCGGCCAGGCGCACCGCGTCGGCCCCCTGGTCGCGCAGGCGCTGGACGACCTCATCCACCAGCACTTCCGGCGCCGAGGCCCCGGCGGTGACACCGACGTTGTCCTTGCCGGCGATCCAGGCCGGATCGATCTGATCGGCCCGGTCGACCATGTAGGCGGGGACCCCCTTCAACTCGGCGACTTCGCGCAGCCGGTTGGAATTGGAGCTGTTCGGGCTGCCCACCACGATCACCACCTGGGATTGGCCGGCCAGCTGCTTGACCGCATCCTGGCGGTTCTGCGTCGCGTAGCAAATGTCGTCCTTCTTCGGCCCGACGATCTCGGGGAAGCGCTCGCGCAGGGCGCTGACCACCACGGCGGCGTCGTCCACCGACAGGGTGGTCTGGGTCACGTAGGCCAGCTTGGCCGGATCGCGCACCGCCAGGGCGGCCACGTCGGCCGGGGTTTCCACCAGGTACATGCCGCCCTCGGCCTGGCCCATGGTGCCTTCCACTTCCGGGTGGCCCTTGTGGCCGATCATGATGATTTCGCGGCCGTCCTTGCGCATGCGCGCCACTTCCAGATGCACCTTGGTCACCAGGGGGCAGGTGGCGTCGAACACCTTGAGGCCCCGAGCCTCGGCCTCGCTGCGCACCGCCTTGGCCACGCCGTGAGCGGAGAAGATCACCGTGGCGCCGTCCGGCACCTCGTCCAATTCCTCGACGAACACGGCGCCCTTGGCCTTGAGGCCGTCCACCACGAAGCGGTTGTGCACCACCTCGTGGCGCACGTAGATCGGGGCGCCGAACAGTTCCAGGGCGCGTTCGACGATGGCGATGGCGCGCTCGACGCCGGCACAGAAACCGCGGGGGGTGGCGAGGATGACTTGCATGGGGGGGTATCTCGAAAGGCGCGTGGAATAAGGCGCTCCGGGCAGGCAGGCCCAAGAGCCAATAGGGACGGGCATCTCCGGGCATACCCCGTGGAGATGCCCACGGGGCGCGGGGTTTCAGCCCGCGGGGGGTTTCAGCCCCCGCTTACAGCACGCCGATCAGGTGCACGTCGAAGCGCACCGACTTGCCGGCAAGAGGGTGGTTGAAGTCGATCAGGGCGTGGCTGTCGCTAAGCTCGCGCACGAAGCCGGCGAACTCGGCCCCTTCCGGGGTGGCGAATTCAACCACCGCATTCTCCTTGAGCTCCAGACCGTCCGGCAGGGCGCTGCGCAGGATGCGTTCGACCAACCGCGGGTTGTGCTCGCCGAAAGCCTCACCCGGGGCCAGTTCGAAGGTCTGGCGGGCGCCGGCGGACAAGCCGAGGAGCTTGTTTTCCAGGGTCGGGGCGAGCTGGCCGCCGCCCATCTGCAGGGTGGCCGGGCTCATGTCGAAGGTGCTGATCACCTCGGTGCCGTCGCTGGTGGACACCCGGTAGTGCAGGGTGAGGAAGCTGGAGGGGGTGACCACCGGTTCGGTGGCGGAGGAAGCGGACATGGTCGGTTCGGGTCGCAGGTTGCGGGTGGATCGGATGAATGGGTCGGGACGTGCAGAAACGCGGCGGCGGCTCAGTCGCCGTAGCGCTCCTCTTTCCAGGGGTCGGCTTCGTTGTGGTAGCCGCGCACTTCCCAGTAGCCGGGGTGGTCGTCCCGGGTGAATTCGATGCCGGTCAGCCACTTGGCGCTCTTCCAGCCGTAGCGTTTGGGCACAAGCAGACGCACGGGGCCACCGTGGTCGTCGGACAGGGGCGCATCCTCCACCGAATGGGCCACCAGCACGTCGTCGTCCAAGAGCGCCGCCAGGGGCAGATTGGTGGTGTAGCCGTCGGCGCTGTGCAGCACCACGTGGCGCGCCGCCGGGGTGGGAGACGCCAGGGCAATCACGTCCCGGGCCAGGACGCCTTCCCAGGCCATGTCGAGACGGGTCCAGGTGGTGACGCAGTGAAAATCGATCACGACCTTGGTCTGCGGCAAGGTCAGCAACTGGCCCCAGTCGAGCACCACCTCCTGGGCCACCTCGCCGAACAGGCGCAGGCGCCAGTCGTCGTGGGTCAAACCGGGACGGATGCCCAGGTCGAGGACGGGAAAGTCCTGAACCTGATGCTGCCCGGGAGGGATGCGCAGATGGGAGGGGCGGGAATCGGTCATGGCAATTCGTCGGTGATCAAACAGGCGGAAGCCGGGATCAGCTTTGACCGCGTCCGTCCGGTTTTTCTCCCTTGCCCTGGCGCAACTCGTGCCAGGCCAGCAGCGCCACCCCCAGGCAGATCGCCGAGTCGGCCAGATTGAAGGCCGGCCAGTGCCAGCCCAAGGCGTGCACATCGAGAAAATCCACCACCGCCCCGTAGGCAAACCGGTCGATGACGTTGCCGATTGCCCCGCCCATCACCAGGGTCAGCCCCCAGCACAAGCCGCGATGGCCGGGCTGCCCGGCGTGGCGGCGCAACATGGTGCCCATCCACAACGACACGGCCGCCGCCAGCACGACGAAGAACCAGCGCTGCCAGCCGCCGGCCGCCGCCAGGAAGCTGAACGCCGCCCCCGGGTTGTACACCAGCACCAGGTTGAAGAAGCCGGTCACCGGCCGGGATTCGCCCAGGGCGAACAGGTCCAGCACCCACAGCTTGGAAGCCTGGTCGAGGACGATCACCGCCACGGCCACGGCCAACCATTTCAGCCAGACCGCCGCCGGGGCGGGGGCATCGTCCTGGGCCGTCGTCACGCCGCTCATCGTGCCGTGCCCAACTCAGGCATGGGTCCGGGTTTCGCCGGCGCCGTAGAGATTTTCGACGCAGCGGCCGCACAGGGTCGGATGCTCGGCGTTGGCGCCCACGTCCTCGCGCACGTGCCAGCAGCGCTCGCACTTGCCGTGGCCGCTCGGCGTGGCCACCAGCTTGTCTTCCGCCGACTTCACCACCGCAGCCTTGGAGCAAATGAGGACGAACTTCAGGTCGTCGCCCAGGGAGGCCAGGCGCGCGTACTTCTCGCCGTCGCAGTGGATTTCCACCTCGGCCTGCAAGGACGAACCGATGGAACCGGCGACGCGCAGGGCCTCCAGTTCCTTCATCACCTCGCCGCGCACCTCGCGCAGGGCCGCCCATTTGGTCAGCAGGGCCGCGCTGTCGCCGCCCACCGGCAACTGGTGCCAGGTGGTGAACATCACCGAGTCGTCGGCCTTGCCGGACAGCACCGACCAGATTTCCTCGGCGGTGAACGACAGGATCGGCGCCATCAGCCGGGTCAGGGCCTGGAGGATGTGCCACAGGGCGGTCTGGGCCGAGCGGCGGGCCAGGGAATCGGCGCCGGTGGTGTACAGCCGGTCCTTGAGCACGTCCAGGTAGAAGGCGCCCAGATCCTCGGAGCAGAAGGTCTGCAGGGCCTGGACCACCTTGTGGAACTCGTAGCCTTCGTACTCGGCCTCGCACAGGGATTGCAGCTGGGCGGTCAGGGCCAGGGCGTAGCGGTCGATCTCGAACAGCCGGTCGGCGGTCACGCCGTTGGTGGCGATGTCGAAGTCGGCGGTGTTGGCGAGCAGGAAGCGCACCGTGTTGCGGATGCGGCGGTATGACTCGACCACGCGCTTCAAGATTTCGTCGGAGATCGACAGCTCGCCGGAGTAGTCGGTGGCGGCCACCCACAGGCGCAGGATCTCGGCGCCCAGCTTGTCGGAAACCTGCTGGGGAGCGATCACGTTGCCCTTGGACTTGGACATCTTGTGGCCCTTGCCGTCCACCACGAAGCCGTGGGTGAGCAGGGCGTTGTAGGGCGCCCGGCCGTCGATGGCCGAACCGGTCAACAGCGACGAGTGGAACCAGCCGCGGTGCTGGTCCGAGCCTTCCAGGTACAGGTCGGCGGGCCAGATCAGCTCGTCCTTGTGGGAGCCGCGGATGACGCTCATGTGGGTGGTGCCGGAATCGAACCACACGTCGAGGATGTCATTTACCTTGTCGTAGTCGGCCGCATCATTGCCGAGCAACTCCGCCGGATCGAGCTTGGTCCAGGCCTCGATGCCGCCCGCTTCCACCTTCTGGGCCACCGCTTCCATCAACTCCAGGGTGCGCGGGTGCAGCTCGCCCGTCACCTTGTGGGTGAAGAACGGCAGGGGCACGCCCCAGTTGCGCTGGCGCGAGATGCACCAATCGGGCCGGTTGGCGATCATGGCGTGCAGCCGGTTCTTGCCCCAAGCGGGGAAGAAGGCGGTGGCCTCCACCGCTGCCAGAGCCGATTCGCGCAGCGACGTGGCCACGGTTTCGGTGGCGGCCACGCCCTTGGTGTCGCTGTCCGGGGCGTCCATGCGCACGAACCACTGGCTGGTGGCGCGGTAGATCAGCGGCGTCTTGTGGCGCCAGCAGTGCATGTAGCTGTGCTCGATGGTGGCAGCCTTGAGCAGCGCGCCCACTTCGCCCAGCTTCTCGACGATGGCCGGGTTGGCCTTCCACACGTTCATGCCGCCGAAGAAGGGCAGGTCGGCGGCGAAGGTGCCGTCGCCCTGGACCGGGGTCAGGATGGCGTCGTTGTGCATGCCGTAGTGCTTGCACGAGGCAAAGTCCTCCAGGCCGTAGGCCGGGGCGGAGTGCACGATGCCGGTACCGGTGCCCAGTTCCACGTATTCGCCCAGGTACACCGGGGAGAGGCGGTCGTAGAAGGGGTGACGGAAGGCGATCAGCTCCAGGGCGGCGCCCTTGCAGGTGGCCACGGTGGCTCCTTGCAGGGCATAGCGTGTGAGGCAGGCCTCCTGCAGGTCGGCGGCCAGGATCAGGCTGGCCGGCTTGCCGTTGATCTCGGTCTGCACCAGGTGGTAGTCGATCTCCGGGTGCACGTTGAGCGCCTGGTTGCCCGGAATGGTCCACGGGGTGGTGGTCCAGATCACCGCATAGGCGTCACCGTCGGGCAGGGCGGCCAGGCCGAAGGCAGCGGCCAGCTTGTCCCGCTCGGCGCAGGCGAAGGCCACGTCGATGGCCGGGGACTTCTTGTCCTGGTATTCCACCTCGGCCTCGGCCAGGGCGGAGCCGCAGTCGAAGCACCAGTTGACCGGCTTCAGGCCCCGGTAGACGAAGCCCTTCTGCATCATCGCGGCCAGGGCGCGAATCTCGTCGGCCTCGGTCTTGAAGTTCATCGTCTTGTAGGGGTTGTCCCAATCGCCCAGCACGCCGAGGCGGATGAAGTCCTTCTTCTGCCGCTCGATCTGCTCGGCAGCGTAGGCCCGGGCCAGCTCCTGGACCTTTTCCCGGGGGATCTGCTTGCCGTGCTGCTTCTCGATCTGGATCTCGATGGGCATGCCGTGACAGTCCCAGCCCGGCACGTAGGGGGCGTCGAAGCCCGACAGGGTGCGGGAGCGGACGATGATGTCCTTGAGGATCTTGTTCACCGCGTGGCCGATGTGGATGTCGCCGTTGGCGTAGGGGGGGCCGTCGTGCAGGATGAACTTGGGCCGACCGGCGCTGATCTCGCGGATGCGGCGGTAGAGCTGCTTCTCCTGCCATTGGCCGACCCACTGGGGCTCGCGCTTGGGCAGGTCGCCGCGCATCGGGAACGGCGTGTCGGGAAGGTTCAGCGTGTCTTTGTAGTCAGCCATGGCGCAGTCTCGGGAATCTCGTAGCTCTTGGGCGGGAATCTGAAATCTTGAAATCGGAAAATTCGGGGCGGGAATCGGTGGAACGGTCTGGGGCGGTACGGTCAGGCGCGCTCAGGGGTGTCCCCGGGATGCGAAGAAGGCCCGGGCATCCCGGGCATCCTGCGCGATCTGGGCCTTCAGGGCATCCAGGCCGGCAAAACGCATCTCATCGCGCAGTTTCTTGACGAAGCGCACCGACAGGTGGCGACCGTAAATGTCGCCGGAAAAGTCGAACAGGTGCACCTCCAGGAGCGGCCGGCGGGTGCCATCCACGGTAGGACGCACCCCCAGGTTGGCCACGCCGGTGGCCAAGGGAGCGCCGGCGGCCCCCAGCCCGGCCACTTCCACGGCAAAGACGCCGCACAGGGGCAAGGGATCGTGCTTGATGCGGATGTTGGCGGTGGGAAAGCCCAACTGGCGCCCCAGTTGCTGGCCAAGCACCACCCGGCCATCGATCGAATAGGGGCGGCTGAGCAAACGGGCGGCATGGGCCATGTCGCCCTCGGCCAGGGCGGCACGCACCGCCGAACTGGACACCCGCTCGCCGTCGTGCACCACGCTGCCCATGGCTTCGACGCCGAAGCCCCAGCTTGCCCCGGCCTGTTGCAGCAGGGCGAAGTCGCCGCCGCGCTTGGCGCCGAAGCGGAAATCGTCGCCGATCAGCAGGTGGCGCGCCTTGAGCCCCTGGACCAGCACCTTCTCGATGAACTGGTCGGCGCTCAGGGCGGCAAAAGACGCATTGAAGCGGCACACGGACACCAGATCCACCCCGGCCTCGGCCAACAGTTCCAGCTTTTCCCGCAGGGTGGACAAGCGCGCCGGCGCCGATGCCGGGGTAAAGAATTCCCGGGGATGGGGCTCGAAAGTCAGCACCGCCGCCGGCAGGCCGGCCTGGTCCGCCGCAGCGCGCAGGCGAGCGAGCAAGGCGCGATGGCCCCGGTGCACGCCGTCGAAGTTGCCGATGGTGAGCACCGTTGCCGTAGGCGAAGGGGGAGAGATACCGCGCAGGACCAGCATGGGGAGAAATGGGAAGGGGCGGAAAGCCTGTCCAGGCTGCAAAAAACCTTGAATTGTAAAGGAAAGCGCCGCCTTTTGGGCGGCGCCGGGCAAGACCGGAGCAGCGCGGCAGCGCCGGCTCGTTCCTCAGTCGAGTCGGGCCAGGCGGGACTTGGCCAGGGGCGGGTTCTTGGCGAAGTAGGCCTTGATGCCGCGCAGGATGGCCTCGGCCACCTGATCCTGGTAGCCCTCGTCCACTAGGCGCCGCTCTTCCTCCGGGTTGGAGATGAAGGCAGTTTCCACCAGGATCGAGGGGATGTCCGGCGCCTTCAGCACGGCGAAGCCGGCCTGTTCCACCCCGGCCTTGTGCAGGGTGTTGATGCCGCCCATCTCCTTCAACACCGACTTGGCCAGCTTCAGACTGTCATTGTTGGTGGCGGTCTGGGACAGGTCGAGCAGGGTCTGGGCGAGATGCACGTCCTTGACCCCGAAGTTGACGCCGCCCACCAGGTCGGCATCGTTTTCCTTCTGCGCCAGGTAGCGGGCCGCAGCGCTGGAGGCGCCCCGCTCCGAGAGGACGAACACGGACGAGCCCCGGGCATCGGGCTTGACCCAGGCATCGGCATGGATCGAGACGAACAGGTCGGCCTGCAGGCGGCGCGCCTTCTGCACCCGGGTGCCGAGGGGGACGAAGAAATCCGAGTCCCGGGTGAGCACGGCGCGCATGTTCGGCTCGGCGTCGAGTTTGGCCTTGAGGCGCTTGGCGATGGCCAGGGTGACCACCTTCTCCTGGCTACCGCGCTGCCCCACCGCCCCCGGATCCTCGCCGCCATGGCCGGGATCAAGGGTGATGGTGACGAGCCGATCGACGATCGGTTTGCCCTTGCGCGGAGCCTCCTTGATCTCGCGGCTCTCCCGCGCCACCTGGCTCGGCTGGGCCTCCGGCGCCGCCTCGGCAGGCTTGCGCGCCTCGATCCTGGTCTCACTCCGCTCCATCGGCTCGGGCTTGAGCTCGCCGCGGACGGCGGCCTGCATCGGATCGCCCGTTACCTCGCGCTTGTCGAGCAGGGACATGAGTGGATCGGCAGGCACCGCCGGGTAGATGTCCAGCACCAGCCGGTGGCCGTACTCGCCCACCGGTTTGAGGGCGAACACCTGGGGCGCCACCTCGGTCTTCAGGTCCATCACCAGCCGCACCACGCCGGGCTTGAAATTGCCGGCGCGCAGCAGCTTGATGTAGGGATCGTCGGCGCCGATCTTGTTGGCCAGGCTCTTCAGGGCGGCGTTGAGCTCGATGCCCTCGATGTCCACCACCAGGCGGTCCGGGTTCTTGACTGCGAAATAGGTGTATTTGAGGGGGGCGTCGAGCTCCAGGGTCACCCGGGTGTAGTCGGCCGCCGGCCAAACGCGCACCGCCAGGATCGACGGCGCCGTCGAGCGGGTGGCGGCCCGCGCCCAGGGCGAGCAGAGCAGGAGCAGGGAAACGCCGCCGGCAACGACGCGGCGACGCGCGGGCGAAGGAGTCACTTCGTCCGGAAGGGAGAGAGCTGTGCGGGGTCGATTCTGGTCAGACATAGTGCCCCCTTTTTACTGACAGGGACGAGCTCCACCCGGCGGCCGTCGCCCTCGTGACGCAGGCCGATCCGCAGGTCCGGCGGCGGCGCCACGCCTGCGGCCTTGTCCGGCCATTCGACGATGCAAACGCTGTCATCGCGGAAATAGTCGGCCAAGCCGGCTTCAAGAAACTCTTCCGGGTATTCGAAGCGATAAAAATCAAAGTGATACAAGTATAAGTTCAAAAGTTTATAAACTTCAACCAGCGCGTACGTGGGACTCTTGACCGGACCCGCGTGGCCCAGGGCGCGCAGCAGAGCCCGGGTCAGGGTGGTTTTGCCGGCCCCCAGGTCCCCGTCCAGGTGAATCACCAGACCGGGCGCCAGGGCCGGAGCCAAGGCGGCCCCCAGGGCGACGGTATCCGCTTCACGGGCCAGATGCAGGGTAAGTGGGGACTCGCTAAACTCTTGGCTATGCACGGGCAACACTCCCCTTCTTCGGATCAAATTCGATTGGATGACCGCGACGCACCATCCTCCCCGGACGGCGTCGGCGCCCCCACGGCCGTGGCAGGTGGTGCGGCACCGGATCACCCACGGACGCCGGACGCCCTGGCCGGGCTGCCCGGGCAGATTCGCGGCTGGGCCGGGGAACTGGGCTTTGCCTCCGCCCACATCGGCCGGGCGAGGATTTCGCCGGCCGCCCAGGCCAAGCTGACCGCCTGGCTGGCCGCCGGGTGCCACGGGGAGATGGATTATATGGCGCGCCACGCCGACCTGCGCGCCGCTCCCGACACCCTGGTACCCGGCGCCCTGTCGGTGATCTCGGTGCGCCTGCCCTACTGGCCCGAAGGCGAGGGACGGCCGGTTCTTCCAGCGGAGCAGGCGCTCACATCGCCCCACCTCGCCTACGTGTCGCGCTACGCCCTGGGCCGGGACTACCACAAGGTGGTGCGTAACCGCCTGCAGAAGCTGGCCGACCGCATCGCCGCCGCCGTCGGCCCCCACGGTTACCGGGTGTTTTCCGACTCGGCGCCGGTGATGGAGGTGGAACTGGCGAGCAAGAACGGCCTGGGCTGGCGTGGCAAGCACACCCTGTTGCTGACCCGCCAGGGCTCGTACCACTTCCTCGGCGAAATTCTCACCGACCTGCCCCTGCCCATCGACCCGCCGCCGGACAACAACGAGGGGGACGACCCCGACAGCCCAGCCGGCCACGGCGGCCACTGCGGCGATTGCCAGCGCTGTCTGCCGGCCTGCCCCACCGGCGCCATCACCGCGCCGTACCAGATGGATGCGCGGCGCTGCATTTCCTACCTGACCATCGAACTGCACGGCGCCATTCCGGAAGACCTGCGCCCCCTGATGGGCAACCGCATCTACGGTTGCGACGACTGCCAGCTGGCTTGCCCGTGGAACCGCTTCGCCCACCCCGGCGACCCGGACTTCGCGCCGCGCAACGGCCTGGACGGCAGCACCCTGGCCCAGCTGTTCGCCTGGAGCGCCGAAGACTTCGAGCAGCGCCTGGCCGGTAGCCCGATCCGCCGCATCGGCTGGGAACGGTGGCTGCGCAACATCGCCGTGGCCCTGGGCAACGCACCGACCAGCCCCGAGGTGATCGCTGCCCTGGTCAGTCGGCGCGACCATCCCGCCGAACTGGTGCGCGAACACGTGACCTGGGCCTTGCGCCGCCACGGCCAGTAGACGCCGCCGGCAAAGCAAACGGGCGACTCGTTGCGGAGTCGCCCGTTTGCTTTGGTCTTCCACGACACAGCAGCCGTGGGCTGCCGTACCGCCCGGCTTATTTGGCCGGAGCGGCTTCGGCGCCGGCAGCGGCGGCCGGCTTGGCAGCCTTGTGCGCCTTGTGGTGCTTCTTCACATGCTTGGCCGGCTTGGCAGGCTTGGCCATTTCGGCCTTGGGCGCGTCAGCAGCCGGGGCGGCAGGCGCGGGCGCATCGGCCGCCATGGCGGCGGAGGCGAACAGGGCGGTGAGGAGCAGGGGAGCGAATTTCATGGCAGATCCTTTTTTGGCAAGCGAGAGAGAGTGCGCAACACGCCGGCTCGCCAGAGCCGGTTAGGGTCTACAACGCAGCCACATCGTCGCCGGTTGACGGCAAAATCACAACTTTTATGCCGTCAGACTGGCGTCAGCGAGCCACCGGTCGCGCCGGGTCGCTCACCCATTCGCTCCAGGACCCGGCATAGAGGCGCGAGCCCGCCAGACCGGCCACTTCCATGGCCAGCAAATTGTGGCAGGCGGTAACGCCGGAGCCGCACTGGTGCACCACGCGGGCGGGATCGCGCCCGGCCAGCAGCGTTTGCCACTCCTGGCGCAACCGAGCCGCCGGCTTGAAGGTGCCGTCAGGGGCCAGGTTGTCGCGGAAAAAGCGGTTGATCGCCCCGGGGATGTGGCCGCCGACCGGGTCGAGGGTTTCGTTTTCACCGCGAAAGCGGTCGGGAGCTCGGGCATCGACCAGCTGAAAGGCGCGCCGATCAAGGTTCTCCAGCACCTCCCCCGCGGAAACCACGTCCATGGCCGATCTCCACGGTAGGTGCTCGGAGATTGGCTCTGGGCGCGGCGTTTCAAGGGGGTGCCCCGCCGACTTCCACGCTGCCAGGCCGCCGTCGAGCACCGCCACCCGGTCGTGGCCAAGCCAGCGCAACAGCCACCATAGGCGTGCCGCGAACATGCCGGGGCCGTCGTCGTAAGCCACCACTCGGGTTTCCGGGCCGATGCCCAACAGCCCCAGGCGGGCGGCCAGCGTGGCCGCCTCGGGCAGGGGATGGCGGCCGTTGCGGCCGTTCATGGCCCCGGACAGATCCCGGTCGAGGTGGGCGAACACGGCGCCAGGAATATGACCGACACCGTAGGCCGCTTCGCCGGCGGCGGGGTTGGCCAGGTCGTGACGGCAATCCACCACCCGCAGGGCCGGATCGGACAGTTGTGCAGCCAGGCCGGCCACACTCAGCAGGGGAGAGGACGGCACCGTCCCGCTCATACTTCGTCGGCCTCGCCCAGCCAGATGTTGGCGTCGCTGGCGCTATCGAAGACGGCGATTTCGGCTTCGACGAAGGTTCGGTTCAGCCAGGCGCTCCAGGCCACCCACTGGCTGGACGACACCACGGCGATGCGGCGGAAATCGGCGGCGTGCTGGCGGGCGAACTTCACTTCTTCCCAGGCCAGATCGAGGGTGAAGCCCGCCATCTCGCTCAGGTTGAGCAGCAGGTCCACCGGGCCTTCGAACTGCACCTTGAAATTGACCAGCTCTTCCAGCTCCCGGTAGTCCGCCAGGGTGAATTCGCCATAGACGTTAACGGTAACCCGCCCAGGTTGATGGTCGGTGACGATCATGGAGCCCTCCGCTTGTTGTGATTGGATGGAACCAGTCTATCACCGGCGTCAGGACTTGTTCTCCGCCACGCTCAGGGGGTGGCGGCGGGCCGGGTCGGCGCCCGGCTGTAGCGGCTGGCGAGCAGGCCGCTGGCGGCGATCAGGAGGATCGCCAGCCAGCCTTCGGCGGCGATGGTCTCGTCCCACAGCACGGCGCCGAACAGGCTGGCAAACACCACCGTCGAATAGGCCAGGCTGGCCGAAAGGAAGGTGCGGCCGCGCTTGTAGGCCCGGGTCATGGCCAGCTGGGCCAGGGTGGCGAAACCGCCGACGCCGAGCAGTTGCAAGGTCGGCACCCCGCCGCGCAGGGTGAACGCCCCCAGCCCTTCGCCGCTGACCAGCAGCCACAGACCGGCGCCGACGGTGGACAGGCCGGAGAAGTACAGCACGGTGCGCCACTCCGACTCCCCCAGGGCGCCCAGTTCCTTGACGTTGTAGTAGGCCAATCCGGCCAGCACGCCGGAACCCAGGGCCAGCGCCCCGGCCAGCCACTGGTCGCCGGAAAACACCGGATGCAGCAGCAAGATCACGCCGACAAACCCCAGCCCCAGGGACAGCCACAGCATCAACGGCGGACGGTGCCCGGCCAGCACCACCAGGAACAGGGCGAGGAACAGGGGCGAGGTGTAGTTGAGGGTGACGGCGGTGGCCAGGGGCAGCATCACGATGCCGTAGAAATAGAGCATCAGCGACAGCAGCCCGGACACCGCGCGTTGCAGCTGGAAGCGCCAGTGGGGCGTGGTCAGCGACAGCCCGCGGCTACGCGCATAGGCGTAGATGAAGAGGAACGACAACAGGGAGCGCCAGAAGACGATCTCGGCGGCGCTGTGGGCGCTGCTGGCGAGCTTGACGCACACGCCCATGCAGGCGAACAGCAGGCTGGCGGCCAGCATCCACAGGGATTGCACGGGCGGACTCCAAAAATGAAACGGGGCGCCGGATTGTACGGCCAGCGCACTGCCTGGCCACAACACCGGCGCCCCGTGGCGTATGCGCGCAAGGGCGGGAGCGGCGGCAAGCGCCGCCCCCGCCCACGCGGCTTACAGGTGGGGGACGATCAGCTGGCGGTAGAACTCGTGGAAGTGCTGCATGCCGTCTTCCATCGGACTCTGGTAGGGACCGACTTCGTTGCGCCCTTCCTTCATCAGGGCGTAGCGGCCCCGGTCCATGCGCTCGCCGATGTCGTCGTCCTCGATGGCGGTTTCCATGTAGGCGGCCTGCTCGGCCTCGATGAACTCGCGCTCGAAATCGACGATCTCCTCCGGGTAGTAGAACTCCACCACGTTGAGGGTCTTGTTCACGTCCTGGGGAATCAGCTGGGATACCACCAGCACGTGGGGGTACCACTCGACCATGATATTGGGGAAGTAGGTCAGCCACACCGCCCCCTGGCGCGGCGTCTCACCCCGGTCGGCGTAGTAGTCGCGCACCGCCTTTTGCCAGCGGCCATAGACCGGCGAGCCTTCCTTGAGCAGGGAGGTGATGCCCACCTTCTGCACCGAGTACCAGTCGCCGAACTGCCAGGTCAGGTCGTCGCAGGTGACGAAGTTGCCCAGGCCCGGGTGGTAGGGGGCGACGTGGTAGTCCTCCAGGTACACCTCGATGAAGGTCTTCCAGTTGTAGTTGCACTCGTGCAACTCGACCCGGTCGAGCTTGTAGCCGGAAAAATCGAATTCACCGGCCACCTTCATGCCCGCCAGGTCGGCGGCTACGTCGCGGGGGCCCTGGAAGAGCAGGCCGTTCCAGTTCTGCAGCTGCACCTTGTTCAGGTTCAGGCAGGGGTTCTGAGGAAAGTGCGGGGCGCCGATCAGCTCACCCTGGCGGTCGTAGGTCCAGCGGTGGATCGGGCAGACGATGGTCGAATCGAGGGTGCCCGACCCCTGCAGCATGATCGCCTGGCGGTGGCGGCAGATGTTGGACATCAGCCAGGTGCCCTGGTCGGCGTTGTTGACCAGCATGCGGCCGTGGTCGGCCCATTCCAGGGAACGGTAGTTGCCCGCTTCCGGCACCATCAGCTGGTGACCGACGTACCCCGGACCGGCATCGAAGAGCAGCTTTTTCTCCAATTCGAAAAGCTTCTCGTCGAAATACCAGTCCACCGGCAGTTGGGAGACTGCCGGTGCAAGTTGCATGCGGGTAGCGATGTCGGACATAGCCGGACCTCCAGAATCAGCCCTGGGCACAAACAAAATGAAATGCCGAAAAAATCTGTGAAAACAACAGGGAGGCGGGATTTTAGCCGGGTTCCAATTTGACCAAAAGCCTTTTTTTACGGTACGTTTCCGCGTTTCCCCGACCCTGTTGATATGGATCAAACCGGCACCCCCCCTCGGAAAGCAGCGAAGTCGCCCGACCCGGCGGCCTCGGCCCCTGCCGCTCCGCCGAAATTCGAGGACGCCCTGGCCGAGCTGGAACGACTGGTCCAGGGTATGGAAGGCGGCCAATTGCCGCTGGAAGAATCCCTCGAAGCCTATCGCCGCGGCATGGAGTTGCTCAAGCACTGCCAAGGCCAACTGGCGGACGCCGAACAGCGCATCCAGGTGCTCGAAGCCGGCGCCCTGCGCGACCTGGCGCCGCCCACAGGCACCCCGGCATGAGCACGCCCCACCTCGCCCCCCCCACGCCCTTCCCCGACTGGATGGCCGCGGTGCAGGCACGCACCGAGCACGCCCTGGCCCGCCTGCTGCCCGGCGCCGGCCAGACGCCGGCCCGGCTGCACGACGCCATGCGCTACGCCGTCCTGGGCGGCGGCAAACGGGTGCGCCCCCTGCTCGCCTTTGCCGCCGGCGAGATCAGCGGCGCCCCGGTAGACGCCCTGGAGGTCGCGGCCAGCGCCGTCGAACTGATCCACGCCTATTCTCTGGTCCATGACGATTTGCCGTGCATGGACGACGACGTGCTGCGCCGCGGCCGTCCCACCTGCCACGTCGAATACGACGAGCCCACCGCCCTGCTGGTGGGCGACGCCCTGCAGACCCTGGCCTTCGAACTGCTCGCCCGGGAGCCCATCGCCCCTCCGGCGGTGCAGCTGGAGATGGTCGCCCTGCTCGCCCACGCCTCCGGCTCCCAGGGCATGGCCGGCGGCCAGGCCATCGACCTGGCCTCGGTGGGCAAGCCCCTGACCCAGCCCGAGCTGGAACTGATGCACGTGTTGAAGACCGGTGCCCTGATCCGCGCCGCCGTGCTGCTCGGCGCCCTGGCCGGCGCGCCCATGGACGCCGCCGACCGGCAGCGTCTCGACCACTTCGCCAAGCGCGCCGGACTGCTCTTCCAGGTAGTGGACGACATCCTCGACTGCACCGCCAGCACCGCCACCCTGGGCAAGACGGCGGGCAAGGATGCCGCCGCCGAAAAACCGACCTACGTCAGCCTGCTCGGCCTGAGCGGCGCCCAGGACCTGGCCGAATCCCTGCAATCCGATGCCCTGGCGGCGCTCGAACCCTTCGGCGAACGGGCCGAACGGCTGCGCCAGCTCACCGGGTTCATCACCCACCGTCGCTATTGAGGCGGGCCTCCCCGACGCCCGCCACGTGCGCCACGCTGTAGTCCTGCGGTCATGACCACCCCCCTCCTTCCCACCATCGACCAGCCCGCCGACCTGCGCCGGCTCGATCGCAAGCAGCTGAAAAGCCTCGCCGACGAACTGCGGGCCTACCTCCTCGACTCGGTGTCGCGCACCGGCGGCCACCTGTCGTCCAACCTGGGCACGGTGGAGCTGACCATCGCCCTGCACGCCGTGTTCAATACCCCGGAGGACCGGCTGGTGTGGGACGTGGGCCATCAGACCTACCCGCACAAGATCCTCACCGGCCGCCGCGAGCGCATGGCTACCTTGCGCCAGTACCACGGGCTGTCGGGCTTTCCCAAGCGCTGCGAGAGCGAGTACGACACCTTCGGCGTCGGCCACTCCTCCACCTCGATCTCCGCCGCCCTGGGCATGGCCCTGGCGGCCAAGCTCAAGGGCGAGGAACGGCGCACCGTGGCGATCATCGGCGATGGCGCCATGAGCGCCGGCCAGGCCTTCGAGGCGCTCAACAACGCCGGGGTCACCGACGCCAACCTGCTGGTCATCCTCAACGACAACGAGATGTCGATCTCGCCGCCGGTGGGGGCGCTCAACAAGTACCTGGTGCGCCTGCTCTCCGGCCGCACCTACAACGCCGCCCGGCGCGGCGCTGAAAAGGTCCTCGGCGTAGCTCCGCCCCTGCTCGAACTGGCGCGCCGCGCCGAAGAGCACATGAAGGGCATGCTCAACCCGGGCACCCTGTTCGAGGAATTCGGCTTCACCTACTTCGGCCCCATCGACGGCCACGACCTGGACGCCCTGATCCCCACCCTGGAGAACCTGAAGAGCCTGACCGGGCCGATCTTCCTTCACGTGGTGACGCGGAAGGGCCAGGGCTACAAGCTGGCCGAAGCCGATCCGGTGCTCTACCACGGCGTTTCCAAGTTCGACACCGAAAACGGCATCCAGGGCGGCAAGGGCGGCGGCAAGCCGACCTACACCTCGATCTTCGGCACCTGGCTATGCGACATGGCGGCCTCCGACGAACGCCTGGTGGGCATTACCCCGGCGATGCGCGAGGGCTCGGGCCTGGTCAAGTTCGCCGAGCAGTATCCGCAGCGCTATTTCGATGTCGGCATCGCCGAACAGCACGCCGTGACCTTCGCCGCCGGTCTGGCCTGCGAGGGTCTCAAGCCGGTGGTGGCGATCTACTCCACCTTCCTGCAGCGCGCCTACGACCAGCTGGTCCACGACGTGGCCCTGCAGAACCTGGACGTCACCTTCGCCATCGACCGGGGCGGCCTGGTCGGTGCCGACGGCGCGACCCACCACGGCGCCTTCGACCTGTCGTTCCTGGCCTGCATCCCCAACATGGTGGTGATGGCTCCGGCCGACGAGGCCGAGTGCCGCGCCATGCTCACCACCGCCTACCAATACCCGGGGCCGGCGGCGGTGCGCTACCCGCGCGGCAGCGGCCTGGGCGTGGCCCCGGGCGGCGACCTGGCCACCCTGCCCCTGGGCAAGGGCGAGATCCGCCGCCAGGGCCGCGACATCGCCCTGCTCGCTTTCGGCAGCCTGGTCGGCCCGGCGCTCGCAGCCGCCGAGGAACTGGATGCCACCGTGGCCAACATGCGCTTCATCAAGCCCCTCGACGCCGACCTGGTCGAACAACTGGCGCGCAGCCACGCGCGGCTGGTGGTGCTGGAAGAGAACGCCACCATTGGCGGGGCCGGCAGCGAAGTGGCCCGGGTGCTGGAGGAGCGCGGCCTGAACGTGCCCCTGACCCGCCTCGGCCTGCCCGACCGCTTCATCGACCATGGCGACCAGAGCCAGTTGCTGGCTGAAATCGGCCTCGACGCCCAGGGCATCGTCGCCGCGCTGAAAGGCGCATGACCCTTTGGCTCGCCCGCCGATAGCCTGGCGCCATGGCGGCAATAGTTGAGTAATTTGCTTCGGTATTTACACTCCCCATGTTAGCCTTCACTAACATAGGCCGTTAGGTTAAAAAAATGACTTCTACCCCCCAGCATCTCGCCATCCCCGACGTCCAGTCTTCCGCCGACACCCGGCAGCTGGCGATCAACAAGGTCGGCATCAAGTCGATCCGCCACCCGGTCCAGATCAGCGACCGCAGCGGCGACGTGCAGCACACCGTGGCCACCTTCAACATGTACGTGGGCCTGCCACACAACTTCAAGGGCACCCACATGTCCCGCTTCGTGGAGATCCTCAACTCCCGCGAGCGCGAGATCTCGGTGGAATCCTTTCCGGCCATGCTGCGCGACATGGTCCAGCGTCTCGAGGCCGAAACCGGCCACATCGAGATGAACTTCCCCTACTTCATCAACAAGACCGCGCCAGTATCCGGCGTGCAGAGCCTGCTCGACTACGACGTCACCTTCATCGGCGACATCCGTAACGGCCAGGTGTCGTTCTCGCTCAAGGTGGTGGTGCCGGTGACCAGCCTGTGCCCCTGCTCGAAGAAGATTTCCGACTACGGCGCCCACAACCAGCGCTCCCACGTCACCATCACCGCCGAGCTGGACGGCCACCTGTGGATCGAGGAACTGGTGCGCCTGGTGGAGGATGAGGCTTCCTGCGAGCTGTACGGCCTGCTGAAGCGCCCGGACGAGAAGTTCGTCACCGAGCGCGCCTACGACAACCCGAAGTTCGTCGAGGACATGGTTCGCGACGTGGCCGCCCGCCTCAACGCCGAACCCCGCGTGGTGGCCTACGTGGCCGAATCGGAGAACTTCGAGTCGATCCACAACCACTCGGCCTACGCCCTGATCGAGCGCGACAAGCGCCAGGGCTGAGTTCGCCCCTGGCCGCAGCGGCGGCAGCCCACAAAAAACCCAGCCCGGTGGCTGGGTTTTTTGTTGCCAGGATCTGCGCAAACAACGCGGCCGGCACGGGTATCGAATCGACCGCGATCCGTCCCGGCGGTCCGCAGAAGCGCAGCTAGTAGCACCATGGACACCGAAATGGTTGCCCGCCCCCTCCGTCGCCGCCCGCCAATGCGGGGCGGCTGAGGCAGTACCCAGCCAAACCCCGCGCCAATAGGCGTTCTTCACGGCATATGCCTGAAACACCGCGCCAATCCTTGTTCTCCGAGGCACCACCTCGAAGATCGCCTATTGGCGCGGGGTTTAGGCCAGTGCTCGCCAGCGCTCTTTACCCGGCCTTGTTTCGCCCTTATTCCAGAGCGATCGTCAGCTTGAGCCAGCCGGTGCGTCCCGGCTCGTTGACCCGGGTGGTCTGGCCGTAGCCGGCCACCATGGCGCCAGCCCGGCTGATGGCCTCGGCGTAGGTGCGGTTGAACAGGTTGTCCACCCCGGCGGTCAGGCGCAGCTTCTTGCTCGGTTTCCAGCCGGCATTGACCGAGAACACGGCAAAGCCGCCGGCCTCGCCGATGTCCTGGCCGACGATGTTGCCCTGGCCGATGGCCACACGGTCCTGGCGGGCCACCAGCCGGGTCAGGGTGCCGGCGCTCCACACGCCGTTGTCGAAGCCGACGCTCCAGCGCGCCTCCAGGGGCGGCGTCTGGGCCAGGGGGCGGTCGTCGGTGTCGTTGCTGCCGCGCACCCAGGCCAGGGTCAGGTCGCTGCGCCAGGACGACGTGAAGCGGTAGCCCAGACTGGCCTCGCCGCCGTAGCGGGTGGCGTCCACATTGCGGCTGAGGGTGCGCGCGGCCATGCCGCTGCCGACGTTCTGGATCAGGATGTAATCGTCGGTCTTGCCGTAGAACGCGGCCACGGTGGCGTCCCAGTCGCCGTGGCGCCACAGCACGCCGGTGTCGAACTGAGCGGTCTTTTCCGGCCGGGTGTTCCAGGCGCTGTTGCTGTTCTGGCTCTGCTTGGCCAGCTCCCAGTAGTCGGGGAAACGCTCGACGTAACCCAGGCCGGCGTAGGCGGTCTGGCCGGCGGCAAAGTCCTGCTCGTAGCGAAAAAAGCCGCTGGTCAGGGTGTCGCGCCGCGTCTGGCCGTAACTGGCCCGGGGCGCACCGTTTACCTTGAAGTGATCCGTGCCCGACCAGAAGTCGCTGCGCAGGCCGCCGATCAGGCGCTGCTTCTCGCCCAGGTAGTGGGTCAACTCGCCGAACACGCCGGTCTGCTCGAAGCGCGCGTCCTCCACCCGGGGCACGCCGCCAACGGCGTACACGCCGTTGCCCATGGCCGTGCGCAGGGTGTGGATGTTGGTGGCATGGTCCGCCCCCAGCACCAGCTGGGTCAGCTCCCCCAGGCGCAGGGTGGCTGCCGCCCGCCCGCCATAGGTTTCCCGATCCGGGTTGCTCAACATCTTGGTGCCCGTGGCAGTGCGCAGGCTGTAGTTGTCCATGATGTGGTCGATGTAGTTCCAGTAGGCGATCGCCTCGACCTTCTGCACCACCGGCGAGAGGTTGCGCTTCTCGAACTTGAGGGTGGCGTTCTGCCGGCTGAACTTGGTGCCGTCCATGCCCCGGTCGGCGTAGGCCGCCTCGCCATCGCTGGCGGCGGTGGACAGCTCGATGCGGGTATCGGCGTCCGGGGTCAGGCCCACGGCGCCGTATCCGCTCCAGCGGTTGTACTTGGAATGGACCGTGGTGCCGCTGCCGTCGCGGTAGTCGCTCGCCTGGGTGTGGGTGCCCACCACCTTGGCGTAGGCCTGGGTGTTGCCGATCTGGAAATCGGCCATCTCGTCGTTGCGGCCGAAGCTGCCCACCAGGGCGCTACCGTAGAACTTGGCGCCGGCGGCGGGCCAGCGCGGCCAGTTGCGTTCGAACAGCACCGTCCCGGCCGCATTGCCCGGCCCCCATTGCACCGTCTGGGGCCCCTTGATGACGCGCAAGCTGTCGTAGGACTCGGGGAAGACGTAGGCCGTGGGCGGGTCCATGCGCCCGCCGCAGCCGCCCAGGATCTGCTCGCCGTCGAGCAGGATGTTCAGGCGCGAGCCGGCCAGGCCGCGCAGCACCGGGTCGCCGTCGGTGCCGCCCTTGCGGATCACCGAGAAGCCGGGGATGGTCTTGAGGATGTCGGCGCCGTCCTGGGCCGGTACCGGCTGGCGCGGCGCCCGGGGATCGGTGACCACGGTGAGCGGCGTATCCATGCGCTCGGCGGTCACCACCACTTCGTCCAGGGTGGCCGCCTTGTCGGCGGCCGCCACGGTCTGCTGCTGGCTCGCCACCGTCTGCGCCAGCAGGGCCGGCGCGGCGCAGGCCAGGGCCACCGCCAGGGCGATCCGGGTGGGCCCGTGTCGCCGGGTCCCGTGTAATGGGGTCATATCCTCGCTCCCTTGTCGTGAAAACAAGGGGCGGAGTATAGGAAGAAGCGCCGGCCCGGCCCTGCGACACAGGGCCGCAACCCGGGGCGACATGTTGTCGCAGGTCACCCCGGCGAACACTAGCCAGCGTCGGGGACGATCGCCCAGCATGACCGGTTGTGGACCAGGCGCCAGGTTGGTCGCTGAGGGCGACGGACAAAAAAAACAGGGCCCCCGGTTTCCCGGGGGCCCCGTCACGTCGTCGCAGCCGGGCCGCCGGAACGAATCCGGGGCCTGGCTGCGGGGCATCAGCCCTGGCGACGCTCGAGCTTTTCCTTGATCCGGGCAGACTTGCCGGAGCGGTCGCGCAGGTAGTACAGCTTGGCGCGACGCACATCACCGCGGCGCTTCACTTCAATCGAAGCGACCAGGGGGGAGTAGATCTGGAACGTCCGCTCCACGCCTTCGCCGGAAGAGATCTTACGGACGATGACGGAGGAGTTGAGGCCGCGGTTACGCTTGGCGATAACCACGCCTTCGTAAGCCTGCAGACGCTCGCGGTTACCTTCCTTGACCTTCACCTGGACGATCACGGTGTCGCCGGGAGCGTAGTTGGGGATGGTCTTGCCCAGACGGGCGATTTCTTCTTGTTCCAGTTGCTGGATCAGGTTCATGTCGAACTCCTTGTTGGACGGGAAGACTGCTGTGATACGACCCGTTTGTATCGACCGCAGAGCTGCTCGCCTTACGCCGAGGGGGATTCCGCCTGGGCGGCCTCCCGCTCGATTTCTGCGAGCAGATGCGCTTCTTCGGCCGAAAGCGGCCGACTTGCCTTCAGCTTCGCGAGAAGCTCCGGGCGGCGTTCCCGGGTTCGCTTGAGCGCCATTTTCAGGCGCCAGCGGCGAATTTCCTTGTGGTTGCCGGACAGCAGCACCGCCGGCACCGGCATCTCTTCGTACACCTCGGGGCGGGTGTAGTGGGGGCAATCCAGCAGCCCCGTGACGAACGAGTCTTCCACGGCGGAAGCGGCATCGTTCAGCACCCCCGGCAGTTGCCGGACGACGGCGTCGATCAGGGCCATCGCCGGGATCTCGCCGCCAGACAGGACGAAATCCCCCAACGAAATCTCTTCGTCGACACAACGTTCAAGCAGCCGTTCGTCGACCCCTTCGTAGCGCCCGCACAGCAGCACCAGCCCAGGTTCATCCTTCAGCGCCATGACCCGCTCGTGGGTCAGGGGCGCGCCTTGCGGCGACAGGTAGATCACCCGGCTGCGTGCTGCGCCGGCCTGGCGCTGACGCGCCTTGGCCGCGGCAATCGCCGCTTCCAGGGGGGCCGGCTGCATCACCATGCCCGGACCGCCGCCGAAAGGCCGGTCGTCCACCCGGCGATAATTGTCCGCCGTGAAGTCGCGCGGGTTCCAGCAGTTCAGCGTCCAGCGGCCTTCTTCCAGGCCGCGGCGGGTCACCCCGTACTGACCGACGGCGGCGAACATTTCCGGAAAAATGGTCACCACGTCGAAGGCCAGGGGATGCTCCGGCATCATCCCTGCGTCAGCAACATCCGACACCTGGGCCTTACCAGTCTTTCTGCCAGTCCACCCGGATCACGCCGGGGGCACCCTTGGCCGGGAGGATCACCTCCCGTACTACCTGCTCGACGAAAGGCAGCAGCCGTTCCAGCGGTTTCTTGCCGGGGGCGGCAGTCCCATCGTCGTCTTCCCGCACCTGGAGCACGTCGTTGGCGCCGGTGGCCAGCAGGCCGACCACGGTCCCGAACGATTCACCCTCGAGGTTCTGTACCGGAAGACCGATCAGATCGTTCCAGTAGTAGGCATCCGGCTCGGGGCGGGGCATTTCCTCGCGGGGCGCACCGATGTAGGCGCCTTTGAGGGCTTCGGCTCCGCTCCGGTCGGCAACCCCGACAAACTGGGCCACCAGACCATCACCGTGCCACTTGCACCCCGCCAGGGGCAGGACCTTCCAGCCGGACTCCTCGGAGCCCACCCACCAGTGGAGCATCTTGCCCCACTCGAGGGGGTCATCCCCAAAGGGGTGGATACGCACCCAGCCACGAACGCCGTAGGCATCCGTGATACGCCCCAGAACGATGACCGGGGCTGCTTGCTCGGTAGGGCCAGCAGCGTCAGTCATGGAACCGGAACGAGGTAAATCCAGCAAACTCACTTCCCGAGCGAAGCTCAGGCAGCGACTTTGGCGGCGTACTGCTTGGCCAGGCGGGCCACGGTCGGGGACAGCTGGGCGCCGTTGCCGGTCCAGTATTGCAGACGGTCCATGGCGATGCGCAGACCTTCTTCGCTGGCAGCAGCCACGGGGTTGTAGAAGCCGATACGCTCGATGAAACGGCCGTCGCGACGATTACGGGAATCGGCCACCACCAGAGTGTAAAAAGGACGTTTTTTCGCGCCACCGCGGGCGAGACGAATCACAACCATCGTTGTTCTTCCCGGTTAAGGATTGTGGAAAAAGCCGGAAATTATAACAAGATCGAGGACTTAAACAAGGCCGACCGGACTTTTTTTCCATCCATGCTCCGCGCTCCCGGTCATGGACGCCCGCCGCCCGGAAGGGCCGATTTGCGCTATGCTCCGCACGTTAACGCGCCGGCCCGCGCAGGTTGGAGCGGCCGAGGCCGCTGCCACCGGGCGCCAATGCCGCCCGCCCGTGCCATGGCGGCCTATTTGCGCGCCCCGTTTAGCCCGCCTCCTGCGAATCAACGACGCCATGTCCGCCCCCCTTGCCGACGCTCCCAGCCTTGCCGCCACCCTGGAGTGGCTGAGCCAGCCACCATTGCCGGACGCTGCCGCCGACCTGGCGGCCCTGGACCAGCTGCGTACCGCTCTCCGCACTCTGGCGCTAACCGGCCAGGAGCGTTTGCAGGCACTCAACCGGATCGCGGCGCGCACGTTTGTCACCCTCAACCACGCCCTGCCGCAGCTGAGCGATCTGCCGCTCCCGCTGCCGCGCAAATCCCGGGCCCTGGCCCGCATCCTGCTTGACCTCAGCGCCGGCCTTGCCGAGGATTTTCGCGCCCTGGCGACCAGCCCCGACGCCGCCGCTCAATTGGCGCCGCAACGCGCCCAGATCTGCCAGCGCACCTTGCTGCTGCTGCGCACCCACCTGGAGATCGCCGGCCTCGCCGCCACCCCGCCCTCCCACGACGTGTGGACCAACCTGCACGCCGCCTACGATGCAGCGGAACGGGAAGGCCTGGCCGACAGCGCGGGCAGCCGGGGCGAGCACACCGCCCGCCAGGAATACGCCCAGGCCCTGCTGCTCGGCCTGATCCCTGCTGGCGCCTTGTCCACCAGCGCCTTTGCCCTGGCGTGCCGCATCAGCGGCGCCCTGACCGAACAACTGGAGTTTTTGCCCAGCCCGGACGAACGGCGCCGCGGCCTGTTCTGGATCGACCCCAGCCGTGACGCCCCGCCGGTCGCCCTGACCCGCCGCCCGCCGCCGCCGGAAACGCCGGTGCGCTGGGTTGCCGGCGACCGGGCCGCCCGGCGCCTGATCCAGCTGAGCGCCAGCGGCCAGGCCGCGCAACTCGGCTTCGCCGGCGCCAACGGCACCCTCCTGGTGCAGCAGAATCAGCCGACCCTGGAGCAACTGGCCGGGCTGTGGGGCTCCCCCTCGAAGCGCCGTTTCCCCCGCCGCCGCCAAAACTACCGCGCCCAGCTGTGCATCGGCCTGCCGGCCACCTGGGCCCTCCTGGCCGGCAAGGTCCCGGCCGATGGCAGCGGCGAACACGTTTCCAACTGGATGATCACCAACGAGAGTCCGGACGGCTACGCGGCCATGCACCTGTCCGGCCGCACCGAACCGGTCCGGCCCGGCGAAGTGGTGGCGATCAAGGGTGAAAAATCGCACCGCTGGGACGTGGCGCTGGTGCGCTGGGTCATTTCCGAAAACCCGGAGCACCTGGAGTTGGGCTTGCAGCTAGCCGCCCCCCGAGCCCTGGCCTCCCGGGCCATCGACCCCAAGTTGGGGCGCAGCAGCGAGACGCCGGCGCTGTTCCTGCCCGGCGTACCGGGCCTGCGGCCGATGCCGGCCCTGATCGTTCCCGCCGGCACCCTGGACGAAACCAGTCAACGGCTGATGGTAGTACTGGAGCCGGCCGACAACGCCAAAGCGGACATCCTCGAAACGCGCCCCAGCAGCCGCCTGGAAAGCACGCCGGCGGTCACCGTACTGCAACTGGCCGGCGACGATCGCGCCGCCTAGGAACGCCCCTAGGAAGGCTGTCGCACTCAGTCCGCCCGCGCCCCCTCGCCCACACCACCGCGGGTTGCCGCCACCAGGGCACCGATCAGCACCAGGTTCCAGGTCAGGTACAACCAGAGCAAGAAGATCGGCACGGCGGCAAAAGCGCCGTAGACCAGGGTGTAGGACGGAAACGAGGCCAGGTACCAGGCGAACAGACGTTGCAGCAGGGCCAGTCCCAGGGTCGCCGCCACAGCGCCGAACAGAGCATCGACCCAGCGCACCGGTGCGTTGGGTACCCGCCAATAGAGCAGGAAGAACATCCCCACCGGCGCGGCCCAGGCGAGCAGACTGAACAACCACTGGCGCAGCCAGCGCCCCTCGCTGAACCACCCCAGCGACAAGGACAGGGCGAAGGTGACGACGCCGAAGCCCAGCGTCAGGGCTGCCGGCCCCAGGATCAGCATGGCCCCGAACAGCTTGACCCGGCCCGCCAGGGAGCGCCCCTTGCCAACCCGCCAGACGTGATTGAAGGCCCGCTCGATGCTCACCGCCAGCAGCAGGGTGGTGAGCAGCAGGAAGCCCAGGCCCACCAGGGTCAACTTGGTGGCCTTCTGGGAAAACAGCAGGGCGTACTTGGTCACCACCACCCCGGCCTTGTCCGGCAGCAGGTTGGCGAACAGCACCTTCTGCACGTCGGCCAGCAGGGTCGAATAGAACGGCAGGGATGACACCACCACCAGGGCGATGGTCACCAGGGGTACCAGGGACAGCAGGGTGGTGTAGGCCAGGCTGGCGGAGAGCTGGGCGAAATGCTCCTGGCGGTAGCGGCGGGCCACCCGGACAACGAAGCGCAGCGGGTTGGACGGGCCGCCGGCAGCAGCGGCGCGGCGCGGGGAGCGGGAGCGGTAATGGGACATGGGGCCGCTATAATAGCGGATTGCCCGCAGCATCCAGCCGCCCGGACCATGCCATACGCCTAGGACGCCGGCGCGGCGCCCAACCAACACTCCCAACACTCCCAACACTCCCGCGCGCTCCCGCCCGACCAACGACGATCGCACCTTCCTCGCCCATGGCCGACATCCTCGTTCTCTACTACAGCCACCGCGGCTCAGTGGCCGCCTTGGCGCGCCAGGTGGCCCGCGGTATCGAATCGGTGCCGGGCATGAGCGCCCGGCTGCGCACCGTGCCCAAAGTCTCGCCGGTGAGCGAAGCCAGCGCCCCGGCCATTCCCGACGATGGCCCACCCTATGTAGAGCCCACCGACCTGGCCGACTGCGTTGGCCTGGCCCTGGGCAGCCCGACCCGCTTCGGCAACATGGCCGCGCCGATGAAGTATTTCTGGGACGGCACCATCCCGGCCTGGACCCAGGGCCACCTGGAAGGCAAGCCGGCGGCGGTGTTCACCTCCACCGGCAGCCAGCACGGCGGCCAGGAGACGACCCTGCTGTCGATGATGCTGCCCCTCTTCCACCACGGCATGCTGCTGCTCGGCCTGCCCTACAGCGCCCCGGAGCTGTCCGCCACCCCAGCCGGCGGCACCCCCTACGGTGCCAGCCACGTCGCCGGCAGCGGCGGCGATCCCTCCCTCCACCCCGACGAGGCGCGCCTGGCCTTCATCCTCGGCCAGCGCCTGGCAAACACCGCGTCCCTATTGGCTCTCAAGGCATGACCCCTCAACAACAAGCATCGGTGCGGCTCTCCAGCCTGGCCGCCAGCGTGGGCCTGATCGGCCTGATCTTTCTTGGCCTCTACTGGGAGATGGCCGGCGCGCCGATCCACCCGGGCGGCTCGTGGATGGTGCTCAAGGTGGCCCCCCTGCTCTTCGCCGTGTTCGGCATCCTGCGCGGCAAGCGCTACACCTACCAGTGGAGTTCCCTGCTCGCCCTGCTCTACCTGATGGAAGGCCTGGTGCGCGCCACCAGCGACCAGAGCCCGACCTCCCGGGCCTTCGCCTGGGGCGAGGTGGTGCTGGCCTGCCTGTACTTCGGCGGCGCCGTGGCCTACGCCCGCCTGACCCGGGGGCCTAAACCACTCAAACCGGCCAAGGCCGGCTAGCGGCCCGGGATAAAAATGCTGGCCACCGGCGCCGGATCTCGCTCCATCTCGCTCCATTACCCGCCCCCATCGCCCGCCGCTCCCCACCAAGGGTGGCTGGATAAAACGCAAAACGCCGCATCCTAGGATGCGGCGTTTTTCTTTGCGGGCGAAAGCAGCCACCGCTCGTTACGCGCGTTACACGTCGCCTTGCGGATTGACTTTGCCCGGACAGGATTCAAGCTTGTTCAGGGCGTTCAGGTAGGCCTTGGCCGAGGCGATGACGATGTCGGTATCGGCCCCCTGGCCATTGACGATGCGGCCGCCCTTGGACAGGCGCACGGTGACCTCGCCCTGGGCGTCGGTGCCGGTGGTGATGGCGTTCACCGAGTACAGCAGCAGTTCGGAGCCGCTCGCCGCGATCTGCTCGATGGCCGAGAAGGCCGCATCCACCGGGCCGCTGCCGGACGCCTGGGCCTTGCGCTCGGCGCCGCCCACGGACAGGGTCAGGCTGCATTCCGGCGTCTCGCCGGTCTCGGAGCAGACGTGGGAATAGACCAGCTTGTAGTGCTCGGTCTCGGCCGACACCACCTCGTCGGAGACCAGGGCCTGGAGGTCCTCGTCGAAGATCTCATGCTTCTTGTCGGCCAGTTCCTTGAAGCGGGCGAAGGCGGAATTGAGGGCCTCGTCGGAGTCGAAGACGATGCCCAGCTCGGTCAGCCGGGTCTTGAAGGCATTGCGACCGGAGTGCTTGCCCAGCACCAGTTTGTTCTGGGTCCAACCCACGTCCTCGGCGCGCATGATCTCGTAGGTCTCGCGGTGCTTGAGCACGCCGTCCTGGTGGATGCCCGATTCGTGGGCGAAGGCGTTGGCGCCGACGATGGCCTTGTTCGGCTGCACCGGGTAGCCGGTGATCTGGGAGATCAGCTTGGAGGCCGGCACGATCTGGGTGGTGTCGATGCGGGTTTCCACCGGGAAGATGTCGGCCCGGGTCTTCACCGCCATCACCACCTCTTCGAGGGAGGCGTTGCCGGCCCGCTCACCCAGGCCGTTGATGGTGCATTCCACCTGGCGGGCACCGGCCAGCACGGCAGCCAGGGAGTTGGCCACAGCCAAGCCCAGGTCGTTGTGGCAGTGCACCGACCACACCACCTTGTCCGAGTTGGGCACCCGGGCGATCACCTGGCGCAGGGTCTCGGCGAACTGGCTGGGCAGGTTGTAGCCCACCGTGTCGGGCACGTTGATGGTCTTGGCGCCGGCCTTGATCACCTCTTCGAAGATGCGGCAGAGGAAATCCAGCTCGGAACGGCCAGCGTCCTCGGCGGAGAACTCCACGTCGTCGGTGAACTGGCGCGCCCAGCCCACCGCCTTGACCGCCTGCTCGACCACCTGGTCCGGGGACATGCGCAGCTTCTTCTCCATGTGGATCGGGCTGGTGGCGATGAAGGTATGGATGCGCCCCCGGGCAGCGGGCTTGATCGCCTCGCCGGCACGGCGGATGTCGTTCTCGTTGGCCCGGGCCAGGGAACAGACGGTGGAATCCTTGATGATTTCGGCAATGCTGTGGATCGCATCGAAATCGCCGGGGGAGGCGGCGGCGAAGCCGGCCTCGATCACGTCCACGCGCATCCGCTCCAGCTGGCGGGCCACCCGCAGCTTCTCGTCCTTGGTCATGGAGGCGCCAGGGCTCTGTTCGCCGTCGCGCAGGGTGGTGTCGAAAATAACGAGGGGTTGTTTCATGGTCAGGCTCCGTCGGCGGCGGGTATCGGCTACCCGGCAGCCGTTTTGCGGCACGGCTGTCGCTGCCGCCGCAAGGGAGGCAGGACAACGATCGAATTGGGGGAAGAAGTCGTTTTAGCGCGCGATGCGTAGCAGCGGGCGGGCACCAAGGTGCCCACGCAGCGACAGAAGGCGGCTGAGGAGCTCGCTTTCCGTGGAAAGGGCGACCGGCGGCTCGTGACGACCGGCGCTGAGAAACGCTTTAGGCATGCGGCCGACTATAAATTTTTTCGCAGCCCCCCGCAACACGGGACCTGCCGCGGCAGGCCCCTCAGGCTAACGCTCAGCGGTCGTGATGGCGCCGCTCGGGGAAACGCACCAGGCGCGGGAAGAGCAGCGGCAAAAGCAGCAGGGTGAAGAAGGTGGCGGAAACGATACCGCCGACGATCACCACGGCGAAGGGGCGCTGGGTTTCCGAGCCGATGCCGTGGGAGAGGGCCGCCGGCAAGAGGCCCAGGCCGGCCATCAGGGCGGTCATCAGCACCGGACGCAGACGCGCCACGGCGCCCTCGCGCACCGCCTGGGTAACCGGCAGGCCGTTGCGGATGCCTTCGAGGAACTGTTCGAGCATGATCACCCCGTTCTGCACCGAAATACCGGCCACGGCGATGAAGCCCACCGCCGAGGACACCGACAGGTGCAGCCCGGCCAGAGCCAGGCCGGCGATGCCGCCGATCCAGGTGAAGGGCACCATGAATAGCACCAGTCCGGCGAACTGCATCGAGCGGAAGGCCCAGAAGAGCAGGACGAAGATACCCAGCACCGACAGGGGCACGATCACCGCCAGGCGCTTCAGGGCGCGCTGCTGGTTCTCGAACTGGCCGCCCCAGGTCATCACGTAGCCCTCAGGCAGACGCACCTGGGCCTTCACCTTTTGCTGGGCCTCGGCGACGAAGCTGCCCTGGTCGCGGCCGAGCAGGTTGGCCTTGACCGCCACATAGCGGCCGCCAGCCTCCCGGGAGATACGCGCCGGCCCCTGCTTGACCTCGATATCGGCAATCGACGCCAAGGGGATGGTGCCGCCGTCGGGCAGGGCGACCGGCAGTTCGGCCACGTCATCCACCGCATCTCGGTAGGGCTTGGCCAGACGCACCGTCAAGTCGAAGCGGCGGTCCTGCTCATAGAAGGCGGACACGGCGGTGCCGGCCAGGGCCGTCTGCACCGTGGCGTTTACATCGGCCGCGTTGATGCCGTAACGCGACATGCGGGTACGGTCCAGGGCGATGTCGAGCTCGGTCTGGCCGCTTACCTTGATCGCCGCCACGTCGGTGGCGCCCTGGATGTTGGCCAGGATCGACGCCACCTGGCTGGCCTTGTCCTCCAGGATGTCCAGGTCGGAGCCAAAGATCTTCACCGCGATTTCACCCTTCACGCCGGAAATCGACTCTTCGACGTTGTCCTGGATCACTTGCGAGAAGTTGGTCGGCACGCCGGGGATGGCGGTGATCTTGCGCGTCATGTCGGCGATCAGATCTTCCTTGTCGGCAAAGCGCCACTGGTCGCGGGGCTGCAGGTCGGCAAGGATCTCCAGGTTGTTCGGCCCCTTTGGATCGGTGCCGTCGTCGGGCCGGCCGAGCTGGGTGATGACGTTCTTCACCTCCGGGTAGCTGCGCAGGATGCCACGCACCTCCTGCTCCACCTCCTTGGTCTTTTGCAGGTGGGTCGCCGGCGGCAGGGTGATGGTCAACCAGATGTTGCCCTCGTCGAGCTTGGGCAGAAATTCGCTCCCCAGGCGCGGCACCAGGGCCAGGGCCAGGGCGAGCACCGCCAGGCTGATCAGGGTGAGGCGCCCCGCCTTGGCAGAGAAGCGCTCCAACAGCCGGCCGTAACCGTGCTGCATGCGCTCGATCCACGGGGTGTGCACTTCCTTCAGTTCCCGGTTCTTGACGTAGTACGAGATCAGCGCCGGCACCAGGGTCAGGGTGAGCAGGATCGCCCCGAGAATGGCAAAGGACAGGGTGTAGGTCATGGGCGAGAAGATCTTCCCTTCCACCCGCTCGAAGGTGAAGATCGGCAGGAAGGCGAGAATGATGATCGCCTTGGCGAAGAGGATCGGCCGGCCCATTTCCACGGTGGTGTGCTTGAGGGTGCTCATGCGCCACTGCAGGGTGTTGTGCTGCGGGTTCCCGCCACCGGTGGCGTAGCGCACCATCAGGGCCTCCACCAGCACCACGGCGCCGTCGATGATGATGCCGAAGTCCACCGCCCCGAGGGAGATCAGGTTTGCCGCCACCCCCTTCAAATGCATCATGACGAAGGCCGCCAGCAGCGACAGGGGAATCACCAGGGCGACGATGGCCGCGGCAAACCAGGAGCGCAGGAAGATCACCAGGATGGCGGTGACCAGCACCGCCCCCACCACTAGGTTCTCGCTCACCGTGTGCACCGTGTGGCGCACCAGGTCGGTCCGGTCGTAGATGGGGATGATCTTCACCCCGGGCGGCAGCTTGGCCTGGACGTCGTTGAGGGCCTGCTTGACCTCGGCGGCGACCTTGGTAGCGTTCTGCGCCTTGATCATCTGCACGATGCCCTGGACCACATCGTTGCGCTCATTGAAGGCCACCACCCCGGAGCGGGTGCGCGGGCCGACCTGAACCTCGGCCACGTCGCCCACCAGCACTGGCTTGCCGTCCTTGACCGTCACCGCCACCCGGGCCACGTCCTCGACCCGGGAGAACAGGCCGATGGCGCGCACCACCAGTGCCTCGTCGCCGCGGTGGAGCAGGCCACCGCCGGCATTGGCGTTGTTGTTGGTGAGCGCCTGGGCCACCTGGTCGATGGATACCCCGTAACGGCGCAGGCGCATCGGATCGACCCGCACCTGGTATTCCTTGGGCGCACCGCCAAAGCTGACCACGTCAGCCACTCCGGACACCCGGCGCAGGGCGGGGCGGATCACCCAGTCCTGTAGGGTGCGCACCTGGTAGAGGGGCATGTCGGGGGGCACGTCCAGGGCGTAGCGGAAGATCTCGCCCACGGCGGTGGTGAGCGGCGCCAACTGGGGCTGGGCCCCGGGCGGCAGGTTCACGTTCTGCAGGCGCTCGAGCACCTGCTGACGGGCGAAGTAGTCGTCGGTACGGTCGGCGAAGGTCAGGGTCACCACCGACAGGCCGGTGATCGACACCGAGCGCAGCTGGATCATGCGCGGCACGCCGTTCATCTCTCGCTCGATGGGCAGGGAGATGGAGCGCTCCACCTCCTCCGGCGCCAGGCCGGTGGCCTGGGTGACGATCGACACCTGCACGTCCTGGACGTCGGGGAAGGCCTCGATGGGCACGTTGTCCACGGCATACAGGCCGAAGACGAAGAGCACCCCCACCGCGGCGAGGACGAAGACCCGCTGGGCGAGGGCAAAGGTGATGAGACGTTCCAGCATCGCGTGGCGCCCCGTTCCTTAGTGGCCGGCCAGTTCGGCGTTGAGCAGCACGGCGCCAACGGTGACCACCCGCTCGCCGGCGGACAGGCCCTTGGCCACGGAACTGAATTCGACGCCACGGAAGGCCAGCTGCACCTCGCGCCGCTCGATGGCGCCGGGGGCGGTCTCGACGAACAGGTAAGTGGCCAGTCCTTCGGTCACCAGGGCGGTATTGGGCACCCGGGGCAGCACTTGATCGCTATGGGAGGGCACCACTCGGACGAACATTTCCGGCTTGAGCTTGCGCTCCGGGTTGGGCACCGACAGGCGCACCTGGACGCGGCGCGTCTGGGGGTCGAGCACGTCGGCCACCGCCGTGACCTTGCCGGTGAAGTGTTCGTTGGGCCAGGCATCGACCAGCAGCACCACCTCTTCGCCGGCATGGACCTTGGCCAGATCCTTCTCGGGCAGGTCGGCCAGGGCCCACAGCCGGGTCGGATCGCTCACCACGTACAGGGGGTCGGTCGAATCGGGCCGGGCTTCCAGCCCCGGGCTGACCCGACGCTCGGTAATCACCCCGGCGCGGGGCGACTGCAGCGCCTGGCCGCCACCGTTTTTGGCGGTGCTGCCCAGCCAGCGCAGCCGGGTGCCGGCCCGGGCCGCTTCGGCCTCGGCGGCGCGGTAATCGTTCTCCGCCGCTTCCAGGTCCTTCTTGGCCAGCACCTCGGCGGCGTACAAGTCCTTGCTTCGCTCGAAGGCCGCCGTCTTGGCGCGCAGATCGGCCTGGGCGCGGGTCAGGTCGGCCACATCGGGCACGTCGACCCGGGCCAGGGGCGCGCCGACCGCCACCTTGTCGCCCACCTGGGCCAGGGGCTGGACGATGCGCAGGGCCACCGGGGCGAACACCCGGGCGGTGACGTCGTCGTCGTAGGTCAGGCGGCCGGGGATCGGCTCGATCAGGGGCACGGGCTCGGCCTTGACCGGTTCGATGCGCAGGTACGACAGCTGCGGGGCTCCCGGCGGGAAGGTCAGGGTGCGGTGCCCTTCGGCGGACGGCTGGGGCACCGGCGCCGCCACGGGCTGCGGCGCGGCGTTGCCGCCATGGCTGTTCCACCAGACGCCCAGGCCACCGGCCACCAGCACCAAGGCGCCGCCGAGCAGCCACAGGCGACGCGCAGGAGCGGCGCGGCGCGCGGCCGGGGGGGACGTTGCGGCATCGCCGCTTTGGGAACGCTGATCCTTGCTGTCCATAACCTCGAAATCCTTACGGTTGGGTGCCGGAGGCGGTAGCCGCGGCGGCGGGTGCATTACGCCCGGCTTCCGCAGCGCCCTGCCCCAGGGCGGCCCGGTAAGCCGCCAGGGCCCGGGCGTGGTCGTTACGCGCTTGCAGCACATCCTGCTGCGACTGGCGCAGGGTGCGCCGCGCATCGAGCAGGTCGATCAGGCCGGCGGCACCGCGTTTGTAGGCATATTCAGCCGCCTTGGCGACCCGCTCCGCATCCGGCAGCAGGGCCGCTTCGGCCGCGCTGCGCCGGGCTTCGGCGCTGAGGGCGGCAGCCCGGGCGGTATTCACCTCACCCAGGGCGGTGGCCTCGATACGGGCCTGGTCTTCCCGGGCGGCCGACAGGTCGGCTTCGGCCCGGGCGATCTCGCCCTCGTAGGAGTAGCGCAGGAACAGCGGCACGCTGACCCCGACGCCGTAGCTGTTGAGGGGCGGGTTGGTGACGTTGTGCTCGAACTGCACGCCGACGGTGACATCGCGGGTGCGCAGCGAACGGGCCAGCTCCCGGGCCTGCTCGGCGGCCTCGCTCCGGGCGCGGGCGGCGGCCACGTCGGGGCGGGCGGCCAGGGTGGCGGCATCCGCCGTCGGCAGGGGCTGACCGAGTGGCGGCCAGTCGTCGGCGGTACGCAGTTGGGCCGCCTCGGCATCGCGGCCGATCAGATAGGCCAGGGCCACCTGGGCGGCCGCCCGGTCGGCTTCGGCCTGGCGCCGATCGTTCTCGGCCTTGACGGCTTCCACCGAGAAGCGCGCCAGTTCGGAGCGGGCGATGTCGCCCGCCTTGAGGCGGCGTTCGGAGGCGGTCACGCCCTCACGGTAGAGCTGGGCGGTTTCGCTCAGCACCTGCAGGCGACTTTCAGCCAGCTTGAGGTCGTAATAGGCGCCGATCAGGGTCTGGTATTGCTGTCGCGCCACGTCGTCGGCCAGGCGGCGAGTGGCTTCGAGTTGAGCTTCGGCCACCTTGGTGCGCAGTTCACGCTTGTTGCCGCGCTCCACCAGCTGTTCCAGGCGGAACACCGAATCCATGCGCTTGTTGCGCAGACTGCCGGCACCGACCCCCTCCCAGGGGCTGACGGAACCGACGTTGACCGACAGCTGGGGGTTGGGCGCCTGGCCGGCGGTGATGCGATCGGCATCGGCGCCGCTCACGGCGATGCGCGACAGGCGCAACTCGCGGCTGTGCTCCTGCCACAGACGGCGGGCGTCGGCGAGACTCAGGGCCAGGCGCGGTTCCTGAACGGCCATGCTGTCCGCGGCCCACGCCGTGCCGGACCAGAGCGCACTCGGCAGAGCGGATGCCAGCAGCACGAACAGCAGCGGCGACAACCAGCGTGACAAACGGGGGGGGACGGCCAGGCGGTGCGGCAGAGGAGGATTCACAACGGGGGGTATCCGGTGACAGGCTTTAAGGCAGGGTGGTATGGTAGGGAGGGTCGCTGACCCAGTGCTGACCCCTGCCGAAGCACGGTCGACCTGTGCGAAACTGCCGTCCTGTCGGCATTCCGCGAGGATACCGCCGTCGCCGATTCTGTCCTGTATCTTCCTCACGCTTGCTCCCGTCATGCGCCTACTGCTTGTAGAAGACGATTGCCTGTTGGCCGATGGCCTCACCCAAGCCCTCAAATCCGCCGGTTTCGTGGTGGACTGGGTGAAAAACGGCCGTGACGCCGATCGCTGGCTGACCGACCAGGAGTACGAGCTGGCCATCCTCGACCTGGGTCTGCCCGGGCTGGACGGCGCCGCCGTCCTGGCCCGCCTGCGCGAACGCCGCCAGCGCACCCCGGTACTGATCCTATCGGCCCGGGAAGCCCTGGAAGAACGGGTCAAGATGCTCGACCTAGGAGCCGACGACTACCTGGTCAAACCGGTGGCCCTGACCGAGTTGGTGGCCCGCATCCGCGCCCTGATCCGCCGCGGCCGCGCCGCGCCGGAACCGGAGCTGCGCCTGGGCCGGTTGCGCCTCGACACCGTCGGCCGCCGTGCCTTCGTCGGCGAGGCCCCCCTGGAGCTGACCGCCCGGGAGTGGGCGGCCCTAGAATTCCTCGCCAGCCGGGCCGGGCGCATCGTCAGCAAAGAGCAGATCATGCAATCCTTGTACGGCTGGGACGAGGATATCACTCCCAATGCGGTGGAAAAGTTCATTTCCCGCCTGCGTACCAAGCTTGATCCCGAGGGCATCCCCATCCGCACCGTGCGTGGCCTCGGCTACTACTTGGAAAAGCCGAGCGAAACCGGCGACCCCGAAAGCACCACCGTTTCACCGGACCTCGACCCGGCGTCATGAAGCGTCCCGCCAGCCTGCGGGGTCTGCTGCTGCGCTGGCTGCTGCCGGCCACGGTGCTGTTTTCCGGCGCCGCGGCCCTTACCGCGTACGGCATCGCGTTCACCAGCGCCTCCCACGCCTACGACCGGGCCCTGCTCGATACCGCCCTGGCCCTGTCCGAACAGGTGCGGGTATTCGAAGGTCAGCCCTACGTCACCCTGACCCGCCAGGCCCAACAAATCCTGCTCACCGACCGCTACGACCGGGTGTTCTACGAGGTGGTCGGCCCGGGGGGCGAATTCGTCTCGGGCCACCGCGGCCTCCCCCGCCCCACCGACCCGATGGTCGAGGATGACCGCGTCTATTACGACGGCTGGTACGGTGGCGAGCAAGTACGGGTGGCCGCCCTGGCCTTGACCAAGGACGGCATCCCGGTACTGGTGCTGGCGGCCGAAACCGACACCAAGCGCGGCAGCCTGGCCCGGGAAATTCTGCTCGGCATGTTGTTGCCGGTGGGGGCCCTGCTGCTGATGACCCTGGGTTTTGTCTGGTATGGCATCCGTGCCGGCCTGCGCCCCCTGGAGGCCCTGCGTGAAGAACTGGCGCAACGCTCGCACCATGACCTGCGCCCGGTGGAAACCCCGGTACCGGTGGAATTGCAGCCGGTGATCAACGAGGTCAACCAACTGCTCGCCCGCCTCGATCTGTCCCTGGCCTCCCAGCGCAGCTTCGTCTCCGACGCCGCCCACCAGTTGCGCACCCCGATCGCCGCCCTGCAGGCCCAGGTGGAACTGGCCCTGGACGAGGGCAACCCGGAGACCCGGCGGCGCCAGCTCGACCAGATCCGGGTGGCCACCGCCCGCCTGTCCCACCTCGCCCACCAACTGCTCGCCCTGGCCCGGGCCGAGCCGGGCGGGCTCTCGACCAGCGAACCCCTGTCCCTGCCCGACATTGCCCACCAGTGCGCCGAAATCTGGCTGCCGGCGGCACTGAAAAAGGGCATCGACCTCGGGTTCGAACTGGAGCCGGCCACCGTGCAGGGCTCACCCCTGCTGCTGCAGGAACTGCTCGGCAATCTGGTGGACAACGCCATCCGCTACACCCCGGGCGGCGGCACCGTCACCGTGCGCTGCGGCGTGATCGATGGCCAGGCGTTCCTCGGCGTGGACGACGACGGCCCCGGCGTGGCGCCGGCGGACCGGGAGGCCGTGTTCAACCGCTTCCACCGGGTCGCCGGGAGCCCCGGCGACGGCTGCGGCCTGGGCCTGGCCATCGTCCGCGAGATCGCCCGGCAGCACGGGGGCGACGTCCGTCTGGGCGATGCACCGGGGGGCGGCGCACGCTTCACCGTCGTCTTGCCCCTGGCGCCCTCCACCGCCCTACCCCGCGAAACCCCGCGCCCCTAGGGCATCTCCACGATGCCATGCTGGAGCGCCTTTATTGGCGAGCCTTTCCAGCCATACCCTCTGAAACTCCGCGCCCCGCCTAGGGTTTAGCCCCCTCCCCCAAGCGTTCCGGGTCGCCGCCTGCGGCGGCCGCGAGAAAATCGAGCAGGATCGGACCGTTGTCGAGCAAGTCCGGCGCGGCGGCGTGGAATTCCGGGTGCCACTGGAAGCCGGCCACGTAGCCGGCCCCCTTCCAGCGGATGGCTTCGACGATGCCGTCGTCGGGACAACGGGCCTCCACCACCAGATCGTTGCCGAGGCGGTTGACCGCCTGGTGATGGATGCTGTTCACCCGCCCCTGGGTCTGCCCGCCATAGAGCGCGGCCAGACGCGATTCGGGCATGATTTCAACGGTGTGGGCGAGGCGGTCGTAGAGTCCCGCGTCAACGTGGTCCCGGGCCCCCGGATGCTGCAGGCCGATGTCCTGATACAGGGTGCCGCCCATGGCCACGTTGATCAGCTGACAGCCGCGGCAGATGCCCAGCACCGGTTTGCCCTGGATGATGAATTCCCAGAGCAGTTCGATCTCGTACAGGTCGCGCACCCGGTCGCCCGGCCACAGCGGCGAAATGGGATCCTCACCGTAGCTGATCGGGCTGACGTCGGTGCCGCCCTGCAGCACCAACCCGTCCAGGGCGGCCACGACCTTGGCCACCGAGATGCCGCGCCGCGCCAGGCCGCCGCCCGCCTCCAGGGTCGGCACCATCAGGGCGACGGCACCCCGGGACATGACCCAATGGGCGATCGACTGCTCCAGGTATTGCAGGGTCTTGCCGGGAAAGCCCAGTTCCGCCGGCGGCTGATGCATCAGCCGGGCCGACAAACCGATGCGCAGGGCCCGGTCGGTGGCTGGCGAATGGCTCATGACGCCGCCCTCAGCGCCAGCGCAGGCACTGCTGGCGCACCATCTCCGGCAGTTGGCCTTCATGCTCCAGCACCCGGCGCAGCCAGGTGGCGTCGTTCTCGCCGCTCTCGGCCACCTGGCGGGCCTCACGGCAGGCTTGCTCGGCCTTGAGTTCCATGGCGTGGGTTTCCAGGGCCGCCAGAGTGGCCAGGATGTCGTCGCGCACGGTGCGGTGTTCGCCGCTCTTGGGGTCCACGAAGGTGCCCTCCAGGCCGAAGCGACAGGCCTGGAAGCGGTTGAAGGTGTAGACCAGGTAGTCGTCCTCGGCGGGACGGAAGGGTTTTTCGATCATCAGGTAGCGGGCCACGCACTGGATGTAGGCGGCCAGCATGGCGGCGCGCTCGATCGACAGGGGCGTGTCCATCACCCGGACCTCGATGGTGCCGTACTCGGGCTTGGGGCGAATGTCCCAGTAGAAGTCCTTCATGCTCGCCACCACCCGGGTGTCGGCCATCTTGGCGAAGAAGGTGGAAAACTCATCCCAGGTCAGCACGAAGGGCGCCCGGCCGCTCAGGGGAAAGGCGAACACCGAGTTGAGGCGGGCCGAATGAAAGCCGGTGTCGTGGCCCTGGACGAAGGGCGACGAGGCCGACAGGGCGATGAAGTGGGGGATGTAGCGGGACAGCCCGTGGAGCAGCACCAGGGCCTCGTCCGGCCCCGGGCAGCCGATGTGCACGTGCTGGCCGAAGACGGTGAACTGCTTGGCCAGGTAGCCGTACAACTCGGAAATCTGGTGGAAGCGGGGCGTATCGAAAATGCGCCGCTCGCTCCAGTCCTGAAAGGCGTGGGTACCGCCGCCGCACAGCCCCACGTTGAGCTTGCGTGCCGCCGCCACCAGTCCGTCGCGCAGAGTGCCCAGCTCGGCGAGCACCTGGCTATGGTCGGCGCAGATGCCGGTGGCGATCTCGATCATGCTGGCGGTGATTTCCGGCTTGATGTCGCCGGCCACCCCTTGTTGCTTGATCACCCGCAGCAGATCCTCGGCGCAGGGCGCCAGATCGTAGTCGTGGGTATTGACGATCTGCAACTCCAGTTCGACCCCCAGGGTCAGGGGTCGCGATTGGGCGAAACAGCCCAAGGCATTGGCAGCGTCGCTGGCGCTCATGGCGTTCTCCTCGAAGCGGCGGGGCGTGGACGATGGCGGCGAAGTGAAACGGTCGGGCGGGCCGAAGCTGGTAGCAGATCAAGCACCGGAACTCAGCGCCGCACTTCACCGGCCAGACGCAGGGACCACTGGGTGGCAATGGGCCCGAGCAGTTCCATCACCGCCATGGCCGACAGCAGCACTGGCGCCAGGGCCGCCCCCAGGTCCGGATGACTGACGCGAAAATCGAGCACCAGGGCCAAGGCCACGGCCGAGAAGGGGCTCAACGCCACTCCCAGAGCGAGACATTGGCGCAGCCCCAGGCCGCTCGGCCGGGCAAACAGGGAAACCCCGACCACCTTGGCCAGCACCCGCACCCCCACCAGGGCCAGGCCGGCCAGCCCGCCGGCAAAGAAATCCTCCCAACGCAGGTTGGCGCCGCCGAGCACGAACAGCAGCAGCACCAACACGCCGCCGGCGGTACCGAAGTGGCGCGGCCACAGCCACGGCCGGGGATCGACGTTCTTGAGCAGGATGCCGGCCAACAGCGGCGCCAGCACTGCCGGCAGGCCGAGCAGATGCAGGGCCGCAAAGGTCAGCAGCAACAGGCCGAACAGCACGGCGGCCCCGGGTTCCTCGCGCAAATCCAGGGCCCGGGTCAGGCGGTGCACCGCCCAGGCGAGCAGGGCTGCCATCAGCAGCGAGCCGGAAATCAGGTAGAGGGTGGTGAGCAAGGCCCGGCCGCCGTCGTGGAAGGTATCGAAGCCCCACCAACCGGCCAGGAACTTCATCGCCAGCACGGCGTAGATGGCATTGAGCGCGGTCAGCACATAGAGACGCTCGGTGACCTGGCCCTGGGAGCGGATCTCGGCGGTGACCTGCATCACCACCGCCGGGGAAGTGGACATGGCGATCAAGCCGGCCGCGACAGCCGCCGGCGCCGGCACCCCAAACCAGACCAGGCCGGCCTGGACGGCCACGGCGGTGAGCCCGGCCTCGGCCAGGCTGGTGGCGAACAGCCAGGGATTGGCGCGCAACCAGGCCAGGCGCACCCGGCTCCCCAGTTCGAAGAGCAGGATGCCCAGGGCGATGTCGGTGACGATGTTTTGGGCAGCACTGTCGAGGGGATTGGCCTCCGCCAGACCCGAGGTTCCCATCAGAATGCCGATCAAGGCATAGCCAGTGATGCGCGGCAGGCGCAGCCAGCGGAAGACGAATTCGCCGGCGAGCCCGGCAAAGACCAGGGTCAGGGCAAACAGGATGACCGGATCGGGGGCCTCGAACCAGGCCAGGCCGTCGGCCAGCAGGGGGGACAAGAAAGTGCCGTTCATGACCTCTCCTCCTTGAACAGGTGACGGAAGGGCGAACCTTCCGGCCCCAGGCAGCAGGGCGATTGTCAGGTGGGAGCCGGCAGGCTGGAGCGCATGAAAACGCTCGGGAACGGCACACTGAGATGCCGCAGAAGCCCGCCGGCAAGCCGGTACGGCATATGGCCCTCGCCCATGCCCGGGCAAGGGGGCAATGGCAGGGCCGTGCCGGTCCGGCAGCGGGTGATACGGAGGCGGCGAGGCCGCCCAGGATTTACAGGATACGCAGGGTGTGGAGCATCCGCCGCTGCGCTGGGGACAAACGCGGGTAAGTGAAACAGCGCACAGCAGGCATGCCCAGGCACACCCGCCGCGGCACGGTCAGCGCCGGATTAGGCGCCCGCAGGCGAGCACGTAGCCCGACAGCGCATAGACGACGAAGAGGGCGAACAGCACTCCCGGAGGATAGCTTGAGACCAGGACAAAACCCAGGGCAATGGCGGCGATGACGATGAACGGCACGCTCTTGCGCAGGTTGATGTCCTTGAAGCTGTAGTAGCGGAAGTTGGAGATCATGGTCAGGCCGGCAAAGGCGGTAATGACCAAGGCCACCCAGCGCAGGCTGGCCGGATCAACGCCGATGTCGATCATCAGCCAGACAAAGCCCGCCACCAGGGCCGCCGCCGCCGGCGAGGGCAGCCCCTGGAAGTAGCGCTTGTCGATCACTTCCAGGGTGGTGTTGAAGCGGGCCAGGCGCAGGGCGGCGCCGACGCAATAGACGAAGGCGGCGATCCAGCCCCACTTGCCCAGGGGGCGCAGCGCCCACTCATAGGCCACCAGCGCCGGAGCGACGCCGAAGGAGACCATGTCGGAGAGGGAGTCGTACTCGGCGCCGAAAGCGCTCTGGGTGCGGGTCAGGCGCGCCACCCGGCCATCCAGCCCATCCAGCACCATGGCGATGAAGATGGCCATGGACGCCTGTTCGAATTGGCCGTTCATGGCCTGGACGATGGCGTAGAAGCCGGCGAACAGCGCGGCAGTGGTAAACAGGTTGGGGAGGACGTAGATACCGCGGCGCTTCAGCTCGGGATTGAAGAGCGTCTTGCGCGGTTTGATGTCAGGCATGGATCTTATACGGCGGTGCTGACCGGCGACCGGTCAGGCCAGCTCTGCGAGAACGGTGGAGGAAGCATACACTTTTTCGCCGATGACCGCCTTCACCCGGGCGTCCAGGGGCAGGTAGACATCGACCCGGGAGCCGAAACGGATGAAGCCGTAACGCTCGCCGCGGGCAAGGGTCTTGCCGCTATCCACGTAGTTGAGAATGCGCCGCGCCACCAGGCCGGCCACCTGTACGCAGGTCACGTCCTGGCCAGTCTTGGTACGAATGTGCAGGGCGCAGCGTTCGTTTTCCACCGAGGCCTTGTCCAGGGCGGCGTTCACGAACGCGCCCGGGTTATACCACTTGCGCTGCACGTCGCCATCCACCGGGCTGCGGTTGGAATGGACGTTGAAGACGTTCATGAACACGGAGACTTTGAGGGCTTCCCGGTTCAGGTAGGGGTCCTGCACCTTTTCCACCGCCACGATGCGGCCGTCGGCGGGCGCCACCACGGTCTTGCTGTTGTCGCCGCCGGCGATGGCACGGGCGGGATCACGGAAGAACTGGAGGACGAAGAGCGACAGGATCCACAGCGGGATCGCCCAGGCAAAACCGGCAAAAACGGTGGCCACCACGGAAATGATGACGATGCCGGCAAGGAAGGGCCAACCTTCACGGGCGATGAGGGGGTGGGGGTAGTTGTTCATTTCAATATCCACAAAAACGAATTGGGCGGGTCGCTGCCGACGCCGCCCAAGGCAAGGGCGCCGCCAGGATACATCCTGGCGGCGCGATGCCCGTTGATCAGTTCTTGGACTGGTCGACGAGCTTGTTCTTCTTGATCCACGGCATCATGTCGCGCAGCTTCTCACCAACCTGCTCGATCGGATGCTCGGCGGTGAGACGACGGCGAGCCGTCATGCTCGGGTAGTTGGTCTTGCCTTCCTGAATGAACATCTTGGCGTACTCGCCGGTCTGGATGCGCTTCAGGGCTTCGCGCATGGCGTAGCGGGACTCTTCGTTGATGACCTCGGGGCCGGTCACGTACTCGCCATACTCCGCGTTGTTGGAGATGGAGTAGTTCATGTTGGCAATGCCGCCTTCGTACATCAGGTCCACGATCAGCTTCAGTTCGTGCAGACACTCGAAGTAGGCCATTTCGGGCGCGTAGCCGGCTTCCACCAGGGTTTCGAAGCCCATCTTGACCAATTCCACGGCGCCACCACAGAGCACGGCCTGTTCGCCGAACAGGTCGGTTTCGGTCTCTTCGCGGAAGTTGGTCTCAATCACGCCACCCTTGGTGCCGCCGTTGGCAGCGGCGTAAGACAGAGCGATGTCCTTGGCCTTCTTGGAAACGTCCTGATACACGGCGATCAGGGACGGCACACCGCCGCCCTTGAGGTACTCGGAGCGCACGGTATGGCCGGGGCCCTTGGGGGCGACCATGATCACGTCCAGGTCGGCACGGGGCACCACCTGGTTGTAATGCACGTTGAAGCCGTGGGCGAAGGCCAGGGCGGCACCCTTCTTGATGTTCGGCTCGACTTCGCTGTAGTACACGGCGGGGATGTTCTCGTCCGGCAGGAGGATCATCACCACGTCGGCGCCCTTGACGGCCTTGGCGATCTCTTCGACCTTGAGGCCGGCCTTCTCGGCCTTGGCCCAGGAAGCACCGCCCTTGCGCAGGCCAACGGTGACCTTGACGCCGGAATCCTTCAGGTTCTGGGCGTGAGCGTGGCCCTGGGAACCGTAACCCACGATGGTGACCTTCTTGCCCTTGATCAGGGAAAGGTCGGCGTCCTTGTCGTAATAGACTTTCATATCAACCCCTTGGCGAGATGAAGACCAGCCGGTGCAGCTGGCCGGAGATTTGGCGAATAAAGCGCAATCAAACTTTCAGAATCCGGTCGCCGCGGCCGATGCCGCAAACGCCGGTACGTACCGTCTCGAGAATGAGGCCGTGGTCGAGGGCCTCGATGAAGGCGTCGAGCTTGGAGCTCGCCCCCGTCAGTTCGATGACATAGGTGGATTCGGTGACGTCGATGATGCGGCCACGGAAGATATCCGCCATCCGCTTCATTTCCTCACGGTCCTTGCCGGTGGCCCGGACCTTGATGAGCATCAGCTCGCGCTCGATATGCGCGGCCTCGGACAGATCCACCACTTTCACCACGTCCACCAGCTTGTTGAGCTGCTTGGTGATCTGTTCGAGTACGTCGTCCGAACCGGACGTGACGATGGTCATGCGCGACAGGGACGGATCTTCCGTCGGCGCCACCGTCAGGGATTCGATGTTGTAGGCCCGGGCGGAGAACAGCCCAGCCACCCGGGACAGGGCCCCGGCTTCGTTTTCCAGCAGGATGGAAATGATGTGTCGCATGGGGTTCCCCTTACAGGTCTTCGGCCAGGATCATTTCCGACAGGCCCTTGCCCGCGGCGATCATGGGGAACACGTTGGCGGTCTGGTCGGTCAGCACGTCGAGGAAGACGAAGTCGTTCTTGTGCTTGTCGGAGAAGGCTAACTCCATGGCCGGCATCAGGTCTTCCGGCCGCTCAACGCGCAGGCCGACGTGGCCATAGGCCTCGGCCAGCTTGACGAAGTCGGGCAGTGAATCCATGTAGGACTCGGAGTAGCGGCTGCCGTGGAACATCTCCTGCCACTGGCGGACCATGCCCAGATAGCGGTTATTGAGGTTCACCACCTTGATCGGCAGGCGGAACTGCTTGCACGTCGACAGTTCCTGAATGTTCATCTGGATCGACGCCTCGCCGGTGACACAGGCCACCGTGGCCCCCGGATGGGCGAAGGAAACGCCCATAGCGTAGGGCAGGCCCACGCCCATGGTGCCCAGGCCACCGGAGTTGATCCAGCGCCGCGGTTGGTCGAACTTGTAGTACTGGGCCGCCCACATCTGGTGCTGGCCCACGTCGGAGGTGACGAAGGCCTCACCCCGGGTGACCTGATGCAGAGCCTGGATCACCGACTGGGGCATGATCGCAGCACCGTTCGGCTTGTAGCTCATGCAGTCCCGGGCGCGCCATTCGGCGATGGTTTTCCACCACTCGGCCACAGCCGGGTCGGTCTTGGCACCAGCCTTGTCCTGCTCGTCGAGAAGCTTGTGCAACTCATCGAGCACATCGGGCACATTGCCGACGATGGGGACATCCACCTTGACCCGCTTCGAGATCGACGAGGGGTCGATGTCGATGTGCACGATCTTGCGCGGCACCTGGGAAAAGTGCGCCGGATTGCCGATCACCCGATCGTCGAAACGGGCGCCGACAGCGAGCAGCACGTCACAGTGCTGCATCGCCATGTTGGCTTCGTAGGTGCCGTGCATGCCGAGCATGCCCAGATTCTGGGCATCGGAAGCCGGGAAGGAGCCCAACCCCATCAGGGTCTGGGTCACTGGGAAACCGAGGCGTTTGGCCAGGGACGTCAGCTTGGCCGCAGAATCGGACAGGATCACCCCGCCGCCCACGTAGATCATCGGCCGCTTGGCTTCGAGCAGCAATTGCGCTGCCTTCTTGATCTGCCCCAGATGGCCTTTGACAATCGGATTGTAGGAGCGCATCTGCACCGACTTCGGATACTCGAACTCGGCACTCTGGGCCGTGATGTCCTTGGGGATATCCACCAACACCGGGCCGGGACGGCCGGTACGGGCCAGATAGAAGGCCTTCTTGATGGTATCGGCGATGTCGCGCACGTCCTTGACCAGGAAATTGTGCTTGACGCAGGGCCGGGTGATACCGACGGTATCCACTTCCTGGAAGGCATCCAGACCGATCGCCGCAGTAGGCACCTGACCGGAGATGATCACCAGGGGGATCGAATCCATATAGGCCGTGGCAATGCCGGTCACGGCATTGGTCGCACCCGGGCCCGAGGTCACCAGGGCCACGCCGACCTTCTGGGACGAGCGTGAATAGGCATCGGCCGCATGTACCGCAGCCTGCTCGTGGCGCACCAGAATGTGCTTGACCTGATCCTGCTGGAACAGGGCGTCATAGAGGTGAAGCACCGCGCCGCCGGGATAGCCGAACACATGCTCGACCTTTTCTTCCTGGAGGCACCTGATTACAATTTCCGCGCCGGTGATTTGCATTGCCTTACCCTGAGTGCCTGTTGCCTGTGTTCTATATGCCATGCGAGCCGGGAATCCGATTCACCCGTCGCGCGCAGCCTGCCTTGCGGACCAGCAACCACAACGCCCGCGCAACGGACGGTTTGATGGAGCTGGTCGCCGCCCGGCTGCTGCCAACAAGCGAGCACAGTCCGGGCGGGAAGAGAAAACGAGCATTTTGTCCGCAGCAGGCATGCCACGCCGCGTGCAACATTCGTCTCATCCATCCGCCCCTGCACAGATGCGCTCGGCAAGGGCGGAAAAGTCCGCTAAATTACTGACTCCCCCGCGATTGGTCAAGGCTTAAGGGGGGAGCCCCGGGCCTCGCCGCAAGCCTCCGCGCGACCAATCTGCCCCACCGCCTTCCGTCCCACTTCGAGGTATCTTCTGGCCACCCCACAGGAACTGTCCGACTTTCTCGCTTCGGTGGAGCGCCGGGCCTTCAAGCAGGCCCTGTTCGGCACCCAGAATGAGGAAACGGCCCTCGACCTCGTTCAGGACGCCATGCTTAAACTGGCGGAAAGTTACGGCGACCGCCCCGCGGAAGAGCTGCCTATGCTCTTCCAACGCATTCTGCAGAACGGCATCCGCGATTATTTCCGTCGCTCCAAGGTACGCAACACTTGGACCACCCTGCTGTCGTCCCTGGCGCCCGACGACGAAGGCAGTGACCCCTTGGAAACCATGGGTGGCAATAGCGGGGCGAACACCCAGGAAACCCCCGAAAGCCGCTTCACCCAAGGCCAGGTCATCGCCGCCATCGAAGCTGAATTGGCCAAGCTACCGCCACGTCAACGGGAAGCCTTCCTCATGCGTTACTGGGAGGAGTTAGATGTTGCCGAAACCGCCGCCGCCATGGGCTGCTCCGAAGGAAGCGTCAAAACCCACTGTTCCCGCGCCACCCATACCCTGGCGGCCGCTCTCAAGGCCAAAGGAATCACCTTATGAATGAAACACAATTTGCCCGTCGCGTCGCCCAGACGCTGGACGGCGGGCTGCGCCAATTCGACCCTACCACCGCCTCCCGCTTGAGCGCTATGCGCCACCAAGCCCTTGCCCGGCAAAAGCGGGTCACCGTACAAGCGAGCCGGCTCGCCGGCTTGGCTGGCGTATTCAACGACAACAAGGCACAGCTCGCCCCCTGGCTAGCCGCCCTGGTGTTGCTGCTCGTCCTGGCCACCGGTTTCTACTGGCAGGCCCAGAACTCCCTAAGCGACCTGGAAGACGTGGACAGCGCCCTGCTGGCCGACGACCTGCCCGTTAGCGCCTACCTCGACAAGGGTTTCGACGCATGGCTTCACGGCAGTTCAAGCGAGCAGTAATCGGCGCCTGTATCGCCGCCGGCGTGGCCGGCCTGGTGACATGGGGAATCCGACACAAGGAAGCAGTACCTCCTGTGCCGCAAAGCGTACCGGCCGTGACTAATGCCTCGCCGGCGGCGGGTGTTGTCACCCCCAGCCAACCCACCTGGGGGCAGCTCAGCGCGGAGCAGCACCGTATCCTGGCGCCGCTGGTCAACGAATGGGACGCGATGGAGAACGTGCGGCGTAAAAAATGGCTCGGCATTGCCGAACGCTATGCACGTATGAGCACCAAAGAGCAAGAACGCGTCCAGGCCCGGATGCGCGAGTGGGTGGAACTCACCCCCCAGCAACGACGGGACGCCCGCAACAAGTTCGCCTCGCTCAGCCGCCTCCCTCCTGAAAAAAGGGAAGCGGTGCTGCAAAAATGGCAGGAATATGAAAACCTGCCGGAAGAAGAAAAAGAACGCCTGACCCAAGCCGCCAAGGCTAAACAGGCCAGCACAGCCAAAAGTAATTCCGCTCTTCCGCGTCGCCCAGGCAGCACCAGCACTCCGCCACGCATCGCTTCGCCAGCCCCTCAAGCGAGCCCGCCCGCAACGGAAGCGCCCCCTCCCCCCACCGCCCCCCCCAATACTGAGCCAGCACCGCCCCCCGCCGCCGCCCAAGAAGGTTCGGTAAAATCGTTCCGAAATTTACTTTCGCCCTACACTCCTTGACCCACACTTACCAGCCCCGCGCGTCTCAAAACCCCCACCATCCGCCCGCGGCACTCTCTCGCAGACTGCTGGCGATGGCCTATGAAAGCCTGTTGCTGGCAGGCGTACTTGCCGTAGGCTTCATCACCCCCCACCTACTGGTTGGCGCCCTGCTGCACCGCGTCGCCAGCCCTGGCCTCCTCTGGGCGCACCTGTTCCTCTTGCTAGCACTTTACTTCCTGTGGTTCTGGCTGCATGGCGGCCAAACCCTGGCCATGAAGACGTGGCGCGTACGGCTTGAAGACAACCGGGGATACCCGGTGACACCATTTCAGGCTCTAATTCGCTATCTCGCAGCGTGGCCAAGCACCCTTCTCATTGTTGGGCTACTCTGGAGCCTGATCGACCGGGACCGCCAATTTCTCCATGACCGCCTGGCCGGCACACGCGTTGTAGCCCTGCCACGCTAGCTACTTGCGACAAACAGAAGCCCATGAAAAAGCGCCCGGTTGGGCGCTTTTTCATGGGCTTTTGCCGTGTTAAGTGCGATGTACGGCCGACGGGTTAGCGCCGCTCCACCCACCACAGCATGCCGGCAGCCGCCAGCATAAACAGGATTGCCGGAGCGAAAGCACTTGCCAGCGGAGACCAGCTATTAATCACCCCCAAGCTGGAAAAGAGGCCGTTCAGCATATGGAAAAACACCCCGAGCATGACTCCACCGAACAACTTCAGCGCCACCCCACTCACCCGGCTATGGGTGTAACCGAAGGGTAAGGCCAGCGCCACCATCACCAGCGACGCAAACGGATAAGCCAGCTTTTTCCATAGCGCGATCTGGTATTGGTCGGTACGCAAGCCGTTCTCGGCCTGATGGCGAATGTACGTCACCAAGCTCATTACCGACATTCGGTCCGGCTTGATCAGCAGTACAGCGAGGATTTCTGGCGATAGGGCCGAACGCCAAAGCATCGAAGGCAGCTTCTCGACCGAGGCGCGCCCATTGCTAAAACGAGTGCTGACCACCTCATCGAGGCGCCAGTTGGCTTCCTCATTGGCCCCATCCAAATGCTCACCATGAGCCGCATCGCTGACGGCAAGCAAATTCAAATCGGCGTCAAACCGGTAAATCCGCACTCCGCGAAGGGTACCGTCAGGCATGACTTGTTTCACATTGACGAAGCTCGGGCCATCCTTGACCCATAATCCGGAGCGAAAATCCTGCGCAACCACGCCGCTGATCGACTTGACTCTCAGGGTCTGGGCAGCCTGTTCCGCCGCGGGGGCAACGAACTCACCGATGAGAAAGGCCGCCAAGGCGAACCATCCGGCTGCACGGAACAGGATCAGCAGCAATTTCCAGGTCGACAGCCCCGAAGCCCGCAACACGGTGATTTCGGAGTGACGCGCCAGGGTCGACAAGGCATAGAGAGTGCCGATCAACACTGCCACCGGCATCAATTCATACACCCGCCCAGGCAGGATGAGCAGCGTATACAGCACCGCCTGAGTCAGGCGATAGCTGCCCTTACCCACATCCCGCAATTCACCCAGTAGATCGAAAAACCCGAAGAGCGCGATAAACCCGGCCAGAATCAGCAAACTGGCGGCTATCACTTCGCGCTGCAAATGGCGGCGATGGATCATGAGCGGAAGCGCAGCAAGGGTTTAACCGCAATACGCTGGTAGAACAGCACCGGAATGAACGCCGCCATCCCGCCGTGCAATAGCAACAGGGCAGGCAGCAGATCGATCTTGCCCTGGGCGACCCAGGCTTGCACGACCGAGTTCAGGTTGAGATAAATGGCAAAGGTGAGCAATGCCAGCAACAGGTTGCCTGACCGCCCGGAGCGAGGATTGACGTAGCCTAGCGGGATGGCCAAGAAGGCCAGCACCGCCATGGACAAGGGCTGGGAAAGGCGCCAAAACAGCTCGGCATCGTTGGCAGCGCTGCGTTGACGCAGCAAATCGGTGATGAATGCCCGCGACGGCGTCTGTTCAACACCTCGGGACTCGCCAGTCTCCACTCTTACAGCGTAGCGCTCAAAATCCAGGATACGGGCATCGGCCGCCCCCGGCTCCACGTCATAACGGCGGCCATTCTCCAGCACCACGAAACGATCACCGTTGGGCGCATATTCCTGCCGCCCCTGGCGGGCCACCACCACTCCCTGGCGGCCGTGCTGCAGAGAGGCAACGAATACCTGGCCAATACTGGACTCGTTTGCCCCGAGGGATTCGACGAACACTACGGTGCTGCCCGAACGTATTTCACGGAACGCCCCCGGGGAGACCTGTTCAGCCTCCTGTCGCTCCGATACTTTTTGCCGATAATCCGCACTCTGAGCCAGAGACCAAGGAGTAAGAAAAATGGCAGTAACTGCTACCAGAACCACCAGTGGCACCGCAAAGGAAAGCACCGGTCGAATCCATCCAACCAGGGAATGCCCGGAAGAAAACCACACCACCATCTCGGAATCGCGATAACTGCGCGAAACTGCCATCAACACGGCGATGAAGACCGTCAGCGACAACAGTACGTGGAGGTAGGAAAGCGCGCCAAAGCCCATCAGCGCGGCAACCGCAGAAGGCGCAACCTGCCCCCCTGCCGCCTGCCCGAGGAGACGGATCAGCTGGGTGGTGATGAGAATCGCGAAGAGCGCCACGAAAATGGCTGCCGCGTTCTGACCGAACTCACGCCGGGCGGCGCGCGCGAACACCATGCTTTGACTTTTGCGGAGAAAGGTGGCGATAATGAATTTTTCGCCGGATTTGTGAAAATTCGCCCCGTAAGGAGCAGGTCATGGAATTTAGCATAAAAAGCGGCAGCCCGGAAAAACAGCGCAGCGCCTGTGTGGTGGTCGGTGTTTTCGAACCCCGCAAGCTGACGCTTCCTGCCGAACTCATTGACAATGCGGCCCGCGGCTACCTGTCGGACATCATTCGTCGGGGCGACATGGAGGGCAAGCTCGGTTCCACCCTCCTTCTACACAATGTCCCTGGAACCCTGTGCGACCGCGTACTGTTAGTGGGCCTCGGCAAGGAAAAGGAATTCCGCGAGAAGGAATACTGCTCCGCACTGCGCGCCGCCGTTAAAACCCTCAACGAGACCGGTTCCTTCGACGGCGTGGTGTTTCTCACCGAAACCGGCGTCAAGCGCCGCGACGTCGGTTGGCGCATCCGCCAGGCCACCCTGGTGGCCCAGGAAACCGTCTATCGCTTCGACCGCTTCAAGAGCAAGAAGGACGACGTCCGCCGCCCGCTACGCAAGCTGACCTTTGCCGTCGAGCGGCGCAACGAACTGACGCCCGCCGAAGAAGCCCTGGCCCAAGGCCTGGCTATTGCCGAGGGGGTGTCCTACGCCAAGAACCTGGGCAACATGCCCGGCAATGTGTGCACCCCCACTTACCTGGCCGAGCAGGCCTTGGAAATGGCCAAAGAGCTTGGCCTGGACTGCCAAGTACTGGAACGTAGCGATCTGGAAGCCTTGGGTATGGGGGCGTTCCTGTCCGTAGCCAAGGGCAGTCACCAGCCGCCCAAGTTCATCGTGCTCCAGCACAAAGGGGCGGATGCCAGCCAGAAGCCCATCGTCCTGGTTGGCAAGGGTGTCACATTCGACACCGGCGGCATTTCGCTCAAGCCCGGGGCGGAAATGGATGAGATGAAGTACGACATGTGCGGCGCCGCCAGCGTGCTCGGCACCATCCGTGCCACCGCCATGATGAAGCTGCCGGTCAATCTGGTCGTGCTCGTCCCCACCACCGAAAACATGCCCGGCGGAGCCGCCACCAAGCCCGGCGACATCGTCACGTCCCTGTCCGGCCAGACCATCGAGGTTCTCAACACCGACGCCGAAGGCCGCCTGATCCTGTGTGACGCCCTAACCTACGCCGAGCGCTACGAGCCCGAAGTGGTGGTGGACGTGGCCACCCTCACCGGCGCCTGCGTCATCGCCCTGGGACATATCGCCACCGGCCTTTTCTCGAACAACGAGACCCTGGCGCGGGAACTGCTCACCGCCGGTGAGGAGGCTTTCGACCGTGCCTGGCACATGCCGCTGTGGGACGACTATCAGGAACAACTGAAGAGCCCCTTCGCCGACATGGCCAACATCGGCGGCCGCCCCGGTGGTGCCATCACAGCCGCCTGCTTCCTGTCCCGTTTCACCAAGAAATACGACTGGGCGCACCTGGATATCGCCGGCACCGCCTGGAAGTCCGGCGCCGACAAAGGCGGCACTGGCCGGCCAGTGCCCATGCTCGCCCATTTCCTGCTCAAGCGGGCCGGCAAGATCGACTGACCCATGGCCATGCCTCGGGTGGATTTCTACCACAACGCCCCAGATCGCCTGGCGGTGGCGGTGAAGCTTGCGCACAAGAGCTTCGCCAATCGCCTGGCACTGGTGGTGATTGCGCCCGAGGAACGCCAGGCACAGGCCTTCGACCGGCAGCTGTGGTCCCTGCCGCCCCTCGCTTTCACCCCCCATTGCCGCGCCGAATCCCCTCTGGCGAGCGAAACCCCGATCATCATCGCCCGCCACCTGGGCGAATTGCCGGCCCACCTGCGCGCCTCCCTGCTGCTCAACCTGGGGCAGGCGGTACCGGAAGGGTACGAACGTTTCGAGCGTATCCTGGAAATCATCGGCCAGGATGCCGACGAGCGGCTGCCGGGGCGCGAACGGGTAGGCCACTACAAGCAGGCTGGTTGCACGGTGAACTTCCACGATCTGGGGCAGCAGCGGGCAAACTAACGCCCAACCCAAACCTCGGCTGCCGGGCATCCCGGCACCTCCCCCCCGCTCCCTCCGATTCCACTATCGCCCCGTGACGCTGATTCCGCCCCCTCCCCCGCCCGGCAATGGCGACGGCAATGCGCCGAAGCGACGCCGCTTTCTCGCTGCGGCGCCCTCAGTTCCGCTGCCGGAAGCGGCCAACGAGCCGCACCGCGCCCCTGCCCCGGCGGTGGATGACGACTTCCCCCTGCTCACCGAAGTGGTGAGCCCCGCTCCGGCCAAGCCCAAGGCCGAAGCCCTCTCCGTTCCGCGACAACTCCCACCGCACCTCGCCGAGACGGCCGCCCCCGCCCCACTGACCTCGTTGGCCACCCCGCTGTCCGCCGACCTGGCCCGGGCCCTTGAGGCACGCCTGGCAGATGCTCTGCCACAAATCATCGAGGCAGCCCAGGACGCCGCCCTGGCCGTCCTCCACCAACGCATCGAGCTGGCCACCCAGGCGGCCATCGAGGGCGCCCTCGCCGATCTGTTGCGCGCCGCTCCGCCCCTGCCCAACGATCCGCAGCCCACCTGACCCTCACGCCAGCACTGTCGCCCGCCAGGTCGATGGGGGTGGTCGGGTATAATTTCTGGTTTTCCTGCCCCCTGGCCCGCGCCGCTCGTTTGTCCCGAGCCAGCCGCCGCCAGCAGATTTCATCTTTTGCCTCCGCATCGTCATGGAACTCGCCAAGAGCTTTGAACCCGCCGCCATCGAGGGCCGCTGGTACCCCACCTGGGAAGAGAACGGCTACTTCGCCGCCGGCCTGGACACCAGCAAGCCTGCCGATCAGTCCTTCTGCATCCTGCTGCCGCCGCCCAACGTCACCGGCACCCTGCACATGGGCCACGGCTTCAACCAGACCATCATGGACGCCCTCACCCGCTACTACCGGATGAAGGGCCACAACACCCTGTGGCAGCCGGGCACCGACCACGCCGGCATCGCCACCCAGATCGTGGTGGAGCGCCAGCTGGACGCCCAGGGCATTTCCCGCCACGACCTGGGCCGGGAGAAATTCCTGGAGAAGGTGTGGGAGTGGAAGGAATACTCCGGCGGCACCATCACCCGCCAGATGCGTCGTCTGGGCACCAGCCCGGACTGGAAGCGGGAACGCTTCACCATGGACGCCGGCCTCAACAAGATCGTCACCGAATCCTTCGTCCGCCTCTACAAGGAAGGCCTCATCTACCGCGGCAAGCGCCTGGTGAACTGGGACCCGAAGCTGCACACTGCCGTCTCCGACCTGGAAGTGGTGCAGGAGGAGGAAGACGGTTTCATGTGGCACATCCGCTACCCCCTGGCGGACGGCAGTGCGACGCTCACCGTGGCCACCACCCGGCCCGAGACCATGCTGGGCGACACCGCCGTCATGGTCCACCCGGAAGATGAGCGCTACAAGCACCTCATCGGCAAGCTGGTGAAGCTGCCCCTGACCGACCGGGAAATCCCGGTCATCGCCGACGCCTATGTGGACATGGAATTCGGCACCGGCGTGGTGAAAGTCACCCCGGCCCACGACTTCAACGACTACGCCGTGGGCCAGCGCCACAACCTGCCCCTCATCTCCATCCTGACCCTGGACGGCAAAATCAACGACCACGCCCCCGAGAAGTACCGGGGCCTGGACCGTTTCGACGCCCGCAAGGCCGTGGTGGCCGACCTGGAAGCCCTGGGCATCCTGGAAAAGACCGACAAGCACAAGCTCAAGGTGCCCCGCGGCGACCGTACCGGCGTGGTCATCGAGCCCATGCTCACCGACCAGTGGTTCGTCGCCATGAGCAAGCCCGGCGAGGACGGCAAGTCCATCACCGAGAAGGCCCTGGACGTGGTGCAATCCGGCGAGATCAAGTTCTACCCGGAAAACTGGGTGAACACCTACAACCAGTGGCTCAACAACATCCAGGACTGGTGCATCTCTCGCCAGCTGTGGTGGGGCCACCAGATTCCCGCCTGGTACGGCGTGAACGGCGAAGTCTTCGTCGCCCACAACGAGGAAGAAGCCCGGGCCCAGGCCGACGCCGCCGGTTACGCCGGCCAACTGACCCGGGATGCGGACGTGCTCGACACCTGGTACTCCTCCGCCCTGTGGCCCTTCTCCACCCTGGACTGGACGCCCGAGTACCCGGCCAAGTCCAACCCGGCCCTGGACCTCTACCTGCCCTCCTCCGTGCTGGTCACGGGCTTTGACATCATCTTCTTCTGGGTGGCACGCATGGTCATGATGACCAAGCACATCACCGGCAAGATCCCCTTCAAGCACGTCTATGTGCACGGCCTGATCCGGGACGGCGAAGGCCAGAAAATGTCCAAGTCCAAGGGCAACGTGCTGGACCCCATCGACCTCATCGACGGCATCGGCATCGAAGACCTGGTCAAGAAGCGCACCTTCGGCCTGATGAACCCCAAGCAGGCCGCCCAGATCGAGAAGAAGACCCGCAAGGAATTCCCCGACGGCATCCCCGCCTTCGGCACCGACGCCCTGCGCTTCACCTTCGCATCGCTCGCCAGCCCGGGCCGGGACATCAAGTTCGACCTGAACCGCTGCGAGGGCTACCGCAACTTCTGCAACAAGCTGTGGAACGCCACCCGCTTCGTGCTGATGAACGTGGAAGGCCACGACCTGGCCCTCGAGCACAGCCAGGCCGCCGACGGATCCTGCCCGGCCACCCCGGGCGCTGCGCCGCTTCAGTTCAGCTTCGCCGACCGCTGGATCGTCAGCCAGCTGCAGCGGCTGGAGCAGGAAGTCGCCCAGTACTTCACCGACTACCGCTTCGACCTGCTTGCCCAGGCCATCTACCGCTTCGTCTGGGACGAGTTCTGCGACTGGTACGTGGAACTGGCCAAGGTGCAGATCAACGGCAGCGACGACGCCCTGGCCCGGGGCGCCCGGCGCACCCTGGTGCGGGTGCTGGAAACCATCCTGCGCCTGGCCCACCCGCTGCTGCCCTTCATCACCGAAGAGCTGTGGCAGACCGTGGCCCCCATCGCCGGGCGCAAGACCCACCCGTCGATCATGCTCGCCCCCTACCCGGAGGCCAACCCGGCCCGCATCGACCCGGAGTCCGAAGCCAAGGTGGAGCGCCTCAAGGCCCTGATCTCGGCCTGCCGCAACCTGCGTGGCGAGATGACCATCTCCCCGTCGGTGAAGGCGCCCCTGGTGGTGGCGGGCGATGCCGCCGAACTGGCGCCGCACCTGCCCTACCTGGCCGCCCTGGCGCGCCTCTCCGAGATCACCGTGGTGGACGACCTGCCCGCCGACAGCCTGGCCCCGGTGGCGGTGGCCGGCGAGACCCGCCTGATGCTGCAGGTGGAGATCGACGTGGCGGCTGAGAAAGAGCGCCTGGCCAAGGAAATCGCCCGCCTCGAAGGCGAGATTTCCCGAGCCTCGGCCAAGCTTGGTAACGAGAGCTTCGTCGCCCGGGCCCCGGCGGCGGTGGTGGAGCAGGAAAAGAAACGGCTGGCCGACTTCTCTGCCACCCTGGAGCAGCTCAAGCCGCAACTGGCCAAGCTGGGCGGCTGATCCAGAGCACCGGTGCCGACCCTGCCGGCAATGCCAATGAAAAAGCCGCCCTCGGGCGGCTTTTTCATTCTACACAGCGCTACGCATTGCTCCTGCCCTTACCGAACGGGGCGATGCACCAACGGTACTCCGCCCCATTCCTGACCGTACCGCAGCAACGCGCCACACCTTGACCACGTACGGCACGCCTCAGGCACGCAAGGTCACGGCCTGCAAGCCGCGCAGGGCGTTGCCGCAATAGAGGGTCTCGGCCCGCCGGAGGTCGTCCAGGCGCAGCACGCCTTCCACCGCCTCGCCCTTCTCCAGCAGTTCGGCACGCAGCACGCCGGGTAGGGCACCGCAGCGCAAGGAGGGCGTAACCAAGCGGCCGTCGATATGGGCGAACAGGTTGCTGCGCGCGCCTTCGCCAATCTCGCCCCGCTCGTTGAGGAACAGGACGTCGAACACGCCCGGGATCTGCGTGACCCGCGCCAGTTCGGCATCGTAGCGCTGGCGCACCGTAGTCTTGTGCGCCAACCAGGGGTCGTCGGACGCGATGACCAGAGGGGACAGCATCACCTCCAGGGGGCCTGCCGGCAGCGGGTCGAGAGGAGCCACGGTGGTGGCCACGGCGCCGTTGCGCGCCAGGGTCAGGCGTACCCGCCACGCACCGGCGGGGTGGCGGGTGGCATCGTTACCAGCGTCCGCCAGGACCTGGTCGAAGGCCGCGACATCGAAGGCAAAGCCCAGGGTGGCGGCGGAACGGGCCAGGCGGCGGCGGTGGCCGGCCCGGCGCGGATAGTTGTAGCCGCGCTCGTCGACGTCCAGGCGCAGGGTTTCGATCAGCAGTACACCCTGCGCGTCATCCGCCAGGTCGCAGAGAAAGCGTGCCTTGAGCAGGCATTCCCGGTATTCCGCCGCGGGCTCCGAGGCGTAGGTGATGCCGCTGCCCACCCCCAGGCGCAGGGCACCGTCGCCGGCCACGTCCACGGTGCGAATCGCTACGTTGAAGCGGAAGTCGCCCCCCGGTGCGATCCAACCCAGGCTGCCGGTGTACAACCCGCGCGGTGCCGCCTCCAGTTCCCGGATGATCTGCATGGCACGCACCTTGGGGGCGCCTGTGATCGAGCCGCAGGGAAAGAGTGCCGCGAGGATATCGGCCAGGCCTGCTTCGGGACGCAGGCGAGCAGCCACCGCGGAGGTCATTTGCAGCACGGTCGGATAGGTTTCGATGTCGAACAGGCGCTCGACCGCAACCGAGCCAGTTTGCGCCACCCGGGCCAGGTCGTTGCGGATCAGGTCCACGATCATCACGTTCTCGGCCCGGTCCTTGGCCGAGGCGGCCAGGGCGTCCCGGGCCAGCGCATCCTCAGCGCCGGTCGCGCCCCGGGGGGCGGTGCCTTTCATCGGCCGGGAGACGATCCGCTCGCCCTGCCGTTCCAGAAACAGCTCCGGCGACAGGGACAGGATGGCACCCGCGTCGTGCATCACCACCCCGCCACAGCCCACCGGTTGGCGGGCACACAGGTCGGCGTAGAGGCGCAAGGGGTGGCCGATCAACCGGCCCGTGTAGGGAAAGGTGAAATTGACCTGGTAGCAGTCACCGGCGGCAATGTACTCACGGATGCGCTGAACCCCGCGCCAATAGGGCATCTCCGCCATGCCTGGCTGGAGATCGGCCACCAGCGCGGGGTTTGAGGACTGCCACCTGGAAAGCCACGCCAGGCGTGCCTTTCCATCGAGGTGGTCACGCTGGGCAAAGCACCAGAAGCGCGCCAGCGGTGCATCTGGAGAAGGATCGGCGGCTGGCGCCAGCGTGGCCAGGGCCGGTTCGAGCACGCCCCCCAGCTCGTAGGCCAAGGCGACCACCACATACTGCCCGGCAGCGCTCCAGGCCTCGACGTGGCGCAGTGCCGGCATCCAGGCCGCGGCATCGGCCACGCTCAGTGCGTCGATCAGCCCATGGTAGTACCAGGCGCCCCCCGCGCCGTCATCGAGGACGGCAAAGGGTTCGCGTACAACGCCATCGGGCAGCGGGGGTAAAGAAAAGGACGAGGACACGGCCGAAGCGGGGCGGAAGGCACGGCCGCAAGCCCCGCGGTGGGGCTTACTTGCGCTTGAGGAAGAAGGCGTAGACCTGGCTGTCTTCGTTCGCACCGAGCAGCTCGTTGCCGGTCTGCCGGGCGAATGCCTGGAAATCCTTGACCGAGCCCGGGTCGGTAGCGAGCACCTTGAGCACCTGGCCCGAGCTCATTTCCGCCAGGGTTTTCTTGGTGCGCAGGATGGGGAGCGGGCAGTTGAGGCCCTTAACGTCGAGCTCGCGGTCGAAGGCGGGAGTAGTCATGGCGTCGCTGGGGTAATTGGCCAAGGCGGCAGGTGGGGGCAGGAAGTGTCGGAACAGCGCCCGGAAAAATCGGCGATATCGGCGATATCGGCGGCGCGACCGAGGCCACGCCACCATCGACGCATTCTAACGTATCTGAGCCCAGCGTCAGGAGGCGGTCAGCGCCGCTGCTCCTCGGCCTGACGGGCCTTCAAGGCCTTGAGGCGGGCATCGACCACCGACTGTTCGTAGAAGTTGCCATCGCCGGCCCGCTGGGCCAGGTTGAGTTGCTCCACCGCCTCGGCGGTCTTCCCCTGCAAGGCATAGGCTTCCGCCAGGGCACGGTGCTGGGGCAGGCGGTGGCCCAGAGCGGCGTGGCTCTTGGCCAGGAGCAGATAGAAGGTCGGGTCCTGGGGATAGGCCTGGCTCTGGGCTTCGGCAAAGGCCACGGCTTCGGTGTAGCGGCCGGCGACAAAAATCGTGTCGCCCAGGCCGTAGATCAGCCCCTTGGCGAAGGGAAAGCGCTTCAAGCCATCCCGGTAGGCGGCCTCGGCACCAACCAGATCCCCCGCGGCCAGGCGAGTTTCCGCGGCGAGGCTTTCCACCAGGGCCGAATTGACCTTGGCCCGGCGCAACACCTGCAACTCCCGCTCCGCCGTGGCCACGTCCTTGGCGCGCAGCGCCGCCCGGGCCAAGCCCAGGTGGGCCGAGGCTTCATTGACGAACTTGCGCTCGCGCAACACTTCCTCGAAGTGGGCGACGGCCTCCTTGGGCGTCCCTTCCATGGCCCGCAGCTTGGCCCGCACCAACTGGAAATCCGCCGTATCGGGCACCTGCCGGTAAGGCACGTTCTGCACCCGGTTCTGCATGTCGGAAATCCGCTCCACCGTCAGGGGGTGGGTACGCAGGTACACCGGCGCGTTGTTCTCGTAGAGGCGTGTGGCCTTTTGCAGCCGGGCAAAGAAGTCGGCCATGCCGTGGGGGTCGAAACCGGCCTTCTGCAGGGTCTGGAAGCCGATGCGGTCGGCCTCCCGCTCAAACTCCCGGGAAAAGGCCAGGGACGACTGGATCGCCCCGGCCTGGGCCGAGGCCATGGCAGCCCCGGCCACCTGGGAATTGGAGCGGGCCGCCAGCATGGCCAGGGCCATGGTGATCATGGCGGCGATCGAATTCTGCTTTTCCTTGGCGATGCCGCGGGCCAAGTGATGCTGGGTGACGTGGGAAATTTCGTGGGCGAGCACCCCGGCCAGTTCGGATTCGGTCTGAGCCGCCGTCAGCAGCCCGGTGTTGACCGCCACGTAGCCACCGAAGGTGGCAAAGGCGTTGATCGTCGGATCCTTGATGGCGAAGAAGGTGTAGCCGAAGGCCGGGTCCGGGCTGGCCGCCGTGAGGCGCCCGCCGAGCCGCTCCAGGTAGTCGGTCACCTCGGGGTCGTTGAGGTAGTCCGGGTCGCGGCGGATATCGTTGAAAATCTGCTCGCCGACTTTTTTCTCCACCAGGGGCGAAATGTCGGACTGGGCTGCATCGCCCAGATCGGGCAAACCTTCGGCGTAAACGGAACCGCCCGGCCCAAGGGCCAGCAGCACCGCGAGGATCGCCGCCAAGGGGCGACGGAAAAAGGGGGCTCGAACCATGGACGCTATAATATCAGCGACGCTTTTTCCGGACTTGTCCAACACCTGACAGGCGGAAAGCCAACCTTTTCTCTGTGCTTTGCGACGATCTGACTCATGGCCCATCCGCCCGCCTCCCCCCTCACCCACTTCGATCCCCAGGGCCAGGCCCACATGGTGGACGTCGGCGCCAAGCAGGAAACTGCCCGCCGCGCCGTCGCCGTCGGGCGCATCCGCATGCGTCCTGAAACCCTGGCCCTGATCCGCGAAGGCAACGCCAAGAAAGGCGATGTCCTGGGCATCGCCCGCATCGCCGCCATTCAAGGCGCCAAACGCACCGCCGACCTGATCCCCCTGTGCCACCCGATCGCCCTCACCCGGGTCGCCGTGGAATTCAGCCTGGACGAAAGCGCCCACACGGTTACCTGCTCGGCCACCGCCGAATGCCATGGCCGCACCGGAGTGGAAATGGAGGCGCTGACGGCTGCCAGCGTCGGCCTGCTCACCATTTACGACATGTGCAAGGCGGCCGACCGGGGCATGGAGATCGAATCGGTCCGGCTGCTGGAGAAGGAAGGTGGGAAATCCGGCCACTGGCAAGCGGAAACAGCCTGAATCGGCCCGAAGCAACCTGAATCCCGCTGTACGGCGCCCTACCCGGGGGGCATAGCCAAACCGCCAAAACAAAAGCCCGCCAGTCTTGCCGACTGGCGGGCTTTTGCATTCCTGCTCGCCTAAAAACTTAGGCGCGCTGGATGTTCGACGCTTGCTTGCCCTTCGGACCTTGGGTCACATCGAAGGACACCTTCTCCCCCTCCTTCAGCGTCTTGAAACCGTTCATCGTGATCGCCGAGAAGTGGGCAAACAGATCTTCACCGCCGTCGTCCGGGGTGATGAAGCCGAAGCCCTTAGCATCGTTGAACCATTTAACGGTACCAGTTGCCATGTCTACTACTTCCTTTCTACTTAAATCTCAAAAGCCCCGGGTTATATCCCCGCGTGCCCACATAATGTCTGATTCACGTCAGCGGTGGGCGCTGTCGGCGCGGAACGAGGATTGTAAAAAAGCCCCCCGGGACCCGCAGAATCGAACATCACCGCTTTTTTACGATGGTTTCTCGCTATCCGTCAAGCATTTTTTGAACCCCTGTTTGGTGCTTATTCCGCGACGTTGCAGAATCGTTGCGAACGCTTAGAATCCATTGCATGGCAACACGTACACGCACTTCCGGCGGCGAATCCCTCGAAGCGGTCAAAACCCGCGTATCGCCCCCCCCTCTCTATAAAGTAGTTATCCTCAACGACGACTTCACGCCAATGGATTTCGTGGTGGAGGTTCTCGAGCGTTTTTTTTCGCTCAACCGAGAACAAGCGACCCGAATCATGCTCCAAGTTCATAACGACGGACGGGGTGTCTGCGGGGTTTACCCGCGGGACATCGCGGCGACCAAAGTGGAACAAGTCACGTCATTCGCCCGTCAGCACCAGCACCCGCTGGCCTGCATCATGGAGGAAAACTAAATGATCGCTCAGGAACTCGAAGTCAGCCTCCACATGGCGTTTGTGGAGGCCCGGCAGAAGCGTCACGAGTTCATCACCGTGGAGCATCTGCTGCTCGCGCTGTTGGACAATCCGTCGGCGGCGGAAGCCTTACGTGCCTGCGGTGCCAATCTGGACCAACTGCGGCATGATCTGACCGATTTCGTCACCGAACACACCCCCACCGTTTCTGGCGATGCGGATATCGACACCCAGCCAACCCTGGGTTTCCAGCGCGTTATCCAGCGGGCGATTCTGCACGTCCAGTCCTCGGGCAAGAAGGAGGTCAACGGCGCCAACGTCCTGGTCGCCATCTTTGGCGAGAAGGACTCCCACGCGGTGTACTTCCTGCAGAAACAGAGCGTCTCGCGCTTGGATGTGGTCAATTTCATCTCCCACGGCGTGGCCAAGGTGCCCCAACCCTCCTCTGCCCCCAAGAGCGAATCCGAGCATGAGGGCGAAGGTGAGGAGCGCAGCGGCTCCGGCCCCCTGGAAAACTTCACCATCAACCTCAACGCCCAGGCGCTGCAGGGCAAGATCGATCCCCTGATCGGCCGTGACAAGGAGTTGGAGCGGGTCATCCAGACCCTGTGCCGCCGGCGCAAGAACAATCCCTTGCTGGTGGGCGAGGCGGGCGTGGGCAAGACTGCCATCGCCGAAGGCCTGGCCCGGCGCATTGTCGAGGGCGAAGTTCCCGAAGTGCTGTCCGAGGCCCACGTCTACGCCCTGGACATGGGCGCCCTTCTGGCGGGAACCAAATATCGCGGTGACTTCGAGCAGCGCCTCAAGGGCGTGCTCAAGCAATTGCAGGACACGCCCCACTCGATCCTGTTCATCGACGAGATTCATACCCTGATCGGGGCCGGCTCGGCCTCGGGTGGCACCCTGGATGCCTCCAACCTGCTCAAGCCGGCCCTGGCCAACGGTCAGCTGAAGTGCATCGGTGCCACGACCTACACCGAGTACCGGGGTATTTTCGAGAAGGACCATGCCCTGTCGCGGCGCTTCCAGAAGGTGGATGTGCCCGAACCTTCGGTGGCCGAGACCATTGAGATCCTCAAGGGCCTCAAGTCGCGCTTCGAAAGCCACCACGGCATCAAGTACTCCAACGCCGCCCTGACCTCGGCGGTGGAGTTATCGGCCAAGTTCATCAACGACCGGCACCTGCCGGACAAGGCCATCGATGTGATCGACGAGGCCGGCGCCGCCCAGCGTATCCTGCCCAAATCGCGGCAGAAGAAGCTGATCGGCAAGAACGAGATCGAGGACATCGTTGCCAAGATCGCCCGCATCCCGCCGACTCACGTGTCGAGTGACGACCGGGCCGTGCTGAAGAACCTGGACCGGGATTTGCGCGCCGTGGTGTTCGGCCAGGATCCGGCCATCGACGCCCTGGCCAAGTCCATCAAGATGGCCCGCTCCGGCCTGGGCAGCCCGGGCAAACCGATCGGCGCCTTCCTCTTCTCCGGCCCCACCGGTGTCGGCAAGACCGAGGTGGCCCGGCAACTGGCCTACAGCCTGGGTATCGAACTGGTGCGCTTCGACATGTCCGAGTACATGGAGCGTCACGCCGTGTCGCGCCTGATCGGCGCGCCCCCGGGCTACGTCGGTTTCGACCAGGGCGGCCAGCTCACCGAGGCCATCAACAAGAAGCCCCACGCGGTGCTGCTCCTCGACGAGATCGAGAAGGCCCACCCGGACATCTACAACATCCTGTTGCAGGTGATGGACCACGGCACCCTGACCGACAACAACGGGCGCAAGACCGACTTCCGCAACGTGATCATCATCATGACCACCAACGCGGGGGCGGCCGACCTGCAAAAACCGGCGATGGGCTTCACGTCGAACAAGGAGGTGGGCGACGAGATGATCGAGATCAAGCGTCTGTTCACCCCGGAGTTCCGCAACCGGCTCGACGCGGTGATCTCGTTCAAGCCTCTCGACCACGACATCATCCTGCGGGTGGTGGACAAGTTCCTCATGCAACTCGAAGAACAGCTCCACGAGAAGAAGGTGGAAGCCATCTTCACCGACGCCCTCAAGGAGTTCCTGGCTGAGAAGGGGTTCGATCCGCTGATGGGCGCGCGCCCCATGGCACGCCTGATCCAGGATACGATCCGTGCGGCCCTGGCCGACGAGCTGCTGTTCGGCCGGCTGGCCAATGGCGGCCGGGTGACGGTGGACCTGGAAAAGAACGGGGAGCGCAAAGTCAAACTGCGTTTCGCCGAAGAGGCCGAAGCGGTGGTCTGATCCTCTCTACCCCATTCAGCCTCTTCCCGGGCCGCGCCAGTTTTTCGGCGCGGCCTTTTTATTTCATGGCGCCGCCCCTACACTAGCCGCCCGATGCACCAGTCATTGTTCCGCTCTGCCTGAGGAGACACCGTGAGCTTCAAGACCCCTGACCTGTGTGACGATTTCGAAAACGATGCCAGTGCCGAATTGCGCGTCGTCGACCCGCTGTTCCGCACTTACGGCGGACGCCCCGCCTTTGCCGGCCAGATCGCCACCCTGAAACTGTTCGAGGACAACTCCCTGGTGCGCGAAGCGCTTGGCGAAGACGGCCAAGGCAAGGTATTGGTGGTCGATGGCGGCGGCAGCCTGCGCTGCGCCCTGGTGGGCGACCAGCTGGCCGCCCTGGCGGTGAAGAACGGCTGGGCCGGGATCGTCGTCTATGGCTGCATTCGCGACACGCCGGACATGGCCGCCATGGACCTGGGGCTGCGCGCCCTCAACACCCACCCGAAAAAGAGCGTCAAGAAAGGCGCCGGCGACCGGAATCAGCCGGTCACCTTTGGCGGGGTGACCTTCGTCCCTGGCCAATGGCTCTACGCCGATCAGGACGGCATCGTGGTGGCAGCCAAGCCCCTGGCCTAATCACTGCGCAGACTCGGGCGCCGGACACGCCGGCCCCGAGCCTGTCCCTCAAGCGTCGAGCAGTACGTTGCTGTTACAGCCGACGCGCACGTTGCCCCAGTGCCGGCCATCGACCATCACCGGCATGGCAATATCGCACAGCAGTTCGCCCGTATCGCGGATATAGGTCTGCAGCAGCATCGGATTGGTGTTGCGCGCCGCCCGCAGTTCGGTGGGCGATTCGAATTTGCGCCGGGTGCGGTTGCCCACCAGGTCGGTCTGATAATCGCCGGTCAGGGGGTTGGAGAACTTGGCGTTGTGCGCGGTAAGGTAGCCGTTCGTGTCCACCGCCACGGCAAAGGCCCCGCCCTTGATGTTCGCCAGTGCGTCATCGAGCAACCCCTGGCAATCGCGCATGAAATCCTCGTCGTATGCGACCCGGTATTTCTGCGGATTGGTGCCGGCCACGGCCCGGTAGTTTCGATCGAAAACATCGATGCCACGCTGACGCATCGCCTCCAGAGCTGCCTGGATGCGGTCGCGGAAGGCCCGCACCTGCTCGACGTTGTAGTCGAAAGTGCCGCGGCCGATCTTGAAGCGGGAGACCAGTTCCTGCACCCCTTCGGTGGCTTGCATCAACTCCACCGCGGAGCGTTCGGAGTCGCTCATGTGGCGCGAAACATCGGCGGACAGGGTATGAATCTGGGTGACATTGCCATGCACCTGGGCATTGGTCGCCGAGAGCTGCTCCATGGCCGCGGCGATCTGGTTGAGCTGGTCACTGGTGTGCTCGAAATCCTGCACCATGCCGCGGAACTGCTCCGACGAGCGCTCCACCACGGCCCGGGTCTGGCCGATATCGCTGTTGATGACTTCGTTTTCGACCTGGGTTTCCTTGACCAGGCCGATCATGTCGTTGATGTTCTGGGTGATTTCCTGGGTCGCCACATTGACCCGCTCAGCCAGTTTGCGCACTTCATCGGCCACCACGGCAAAGCCACGCCCGGCTTCCCCGGCCCGGGCGGCCTCGATGGCGGCGTTGAGCGCCAGCAGGTTGGTCTGATCGGCGATCTCCTTGATCAGCGCGGCGATCTGGCGAATGCTGTCGGAGCGCTGGCTGAGATTGCCCACGGTGTCGTTGAAGCGCATTAGCTTGTCGCTCACGCCCTGCACCTTGCCGACGATCTCCAGCATCTCCCCCAGGGACCCCCGGGCACTCTGCAAGTTGGTGTCGGTGGAGCGCGAGATCAATTCCGCCGAGGCCGTCACCTCCTGGATCGCCCGGATCGCCTCGCTGCTCGAATCGAACACCTGCTCGGTGATCTCGCCCTGGCGAACGGCGCCCTGGGCGGTTTCCCCCATGCTCTTGCGCACCACCACCGCCTCCCGGGCGATATTGACGCTCATCTTGCGCACTTCGCTGATGATCTGCCGCATCTTGTCGGCAAAGCGGTTGTAGCTCTCCGACAGCTCGCGCAATTCGTCGTGGGTGGTTACCGGCAGATCCCGGGAAAAATCCCCTTCGCCACGCCCGATCTCATCAAAGATCTGGGTCGTGGTGCGAATCGGACGCACGATCAGGTAGCGCAGATAAGCAATCTGCAGCACGTTCCAGACCAGCGCCACCGCCGTTACCGCCAACATCACCCACCAGCCCTGGTCGAAGGCCGCCGATACGCCCCGCAGCACCTCGGGCGCCACAGCTGCGGACTGCAGCGCCGCCTCCACCGCGTGCTGCTGATAAAGATAGACCCCCAGATAGAAGAGATTGAGCAGGAACAGCAACAAGAAGCTCATCAGCTTTTTGGTCAGCGTATTCCAGAAGGTTCGCTCGACCCAGTCATACAGTTGCCAGAACGTTTTCATCTCTCCTCCAAGGGTTGGTGGACATCGGGGCCCACTCTTTGGCTGCTCGGGCATCACGTACGGCATATCGTGCCGGGGATTCTAGCAACTCGATTTAATAAATGAGAAATCCGTTGCAAAGCCTTGCCAGCACTTGGATGACGAGGGTATATGGTGCGTCGCAACAAGAAAAAACATGTTTAATATCAGTTGTCTTATATAAGAGTGTTGTGCGAAGCAGCAAAACCCCCCGTTTCGCACTCGTGAAACGCGTTTCGCAATCCGGTTTAAAACGCACAACACATTGATTTTTTGTTGTTTTAAATTTACACGCAACTTTCGAAAAACCATTGTTGCTTCGCAAAACGAGGCCTATACTCCCCTCCCATGTCGCCACGGTTTTGTGTCTGACACATGATCGAAGGCGCCAAGGTGGTTTCCCGATGAAACCCCACACCTTCCGAAACACGTTTTGACCCGAAGAGGAATCTCCATGTCGTCTCGCGAACTCGAAGCTCAAAAGCTGGCCAAGGAATGGGCCGAAAACCCCCGTTGGAAGGGCATCAAGCGTGGTTACAGCGCTGCCGACGTGGTGCGCCTGCGCGGTTCCCTGCAAATCGAATACACCCTGGCAAAGCGCGGTGCTGAAAAGCTGTGGGAAAAGGTCAACGGCGGTGCCAAGAAGGGCTACGTGAACGCGTTCGGCGCCATCACCGCCGGCCAAGCCATGCAACAGGCCAAGGCTGGCCTGGAAGCCGTGTATCTGTCCGGCTGGCAGGTTGCCGCCGACGGCAACACCTCCGAAACCATGTACCCGGACCAGTCGCTGTACGCCTACGACTCTGTCCCCACCATGGTTCGTCGCATCAACAACACCTTCAAGCGTGCCGACGAAATCCAGTGCTCTCGCGGTATCGAGCCGGGTTCCAAGGAATTCATCGACTACTTCCTGCCGATCGTGGCTGACGCTGAAGCCGGTTTCGGCGGCGTGCTGAACGCCTTCGAGCTGATGAAGAACATGATCGCCGCCGGTGCTGCCGGTGTGCACTTCGAAGACCAGCTGGCAGCCGTGAAGAAGTGCGGCCACATGGGTGGCAAGGTGCTCGTGCCGACCCAGGAAGCCATCGAAAAGCTGATCTCCGCTCGTTTCGCCGCCGACGTGATGGGTGTCCCCACCCTGATCCTGGCCCGTACCGATGCCGAGGCCGCCAACCTGCTGACCTCCGACCACGACGCCAACGACAAGCCCTTCTGCACCGGTGAGCGCACCCAGGAAGGCTTCTACCGCGTCAAGAACGGTCTGGAACAGGCCATCTCCCGCGGTGTCGCCTACGCCCCCTACGCCGACCTGGTGTGGTGTGAGACCGGTACCCCGGACCTGGGCTTTGCCCGCGAGTTCGCCCAGGCCGTGCATGCCGCCTGCCCGGGCAAGCTGCTGTCCTACAACTGCTCGCCTTCCTTCAACTGGAAGAAGAACCTGGACGACAAGACCATCGCCAAGTTCCAGGACGAGCTGTCCGCCCTGGGCTACAAGTACCAGTTCATCACCCTGGCCGGTATCCACGTCAATTGGTACAACACCTTCAAGTTCGCCAAGGCCTACGCTGGCGGCGAAGGCATGAAGCACTACGTGGAAATGGTTCAAGAGCCCGAATTCGCCGCTCGCGAACAGGGTTACACCTTCGTTTCCCACCAGCAGGAAGTGGGCGCTGGCTACTTCGACGACGTGACCACCGTGATCCAGGGTGGCTCTTCCTCCGTGAAGGCCCTGACCGGTTCCACCGAAGAAGAACAGTTCCACTAAGCCGCAAGGTGGCGGCGGGCACCACTCTCCGGAGTGCCCGTCCTACAGATTCTTGCTTGAGTTTGGCCGCGCCTGGTTTCCAGAGCGCGGCCTTTTTTTGTCCTGGCGATTCATCACCGCCGCGCGCGTGATGACGCCGCCGCCGAAACCGGCTGCGCTTTCGGCAAGCAGGCCACCGCCCCATCCGTCAGAGCGCCTCTCGGTGGCGAATACGAAAAAGGGGCAGCCTGGCTGCCCCCTATTCATTCGCCTTCAGTACGCCCTACCCGCGCGTCCTGGCTTGCGCGATAACAGCGCTAGCCCTGGCGCCAGGCCTCCACCCGCCGGGCCAGGCCGACCAACTCCTCGCCCTCTTCCACGGCATGGCCGTCGGGCAGCACCGGCGCGCCGCCGCCTTCCAGGGCGGCACGCACCGTCCGGTCGAGCACCGTGGCATCCGGCAGGATCGGGCCGTAGAAGCGCAATTCACCACCCCGCACCACCGCCAGGGACGGGAAGGTTTCCACATCCAGGCTGGGCAGGGCGTCCGCCGCATCCTCGATGTCGATCCAGGCCCAGGCGCCACAGCTGCTACGTTCGGCGACGGTCTTGGCGATCGTCTCGAAGCCGCGGCAAGTGCCGCACCAGGCGGCGCACAGCACCAATACCACCTCGCCAGCCCCCCCGCCCCCCACCCCGGTGCTGGCAGGCAGGTCTTCGAAACGGATCAGGGGCGAGGCAGGCATGGCGAACGATCAGGGAAGCATGAAAACGCTATTTTCCCTCACCTGCAGGTTTTGGTCGCGGCCATCGGCCGCTTCTTCGCTGCTGATGGTGAATTGCACCGGATTGGCCCCGGCCCGGCCCGCAGCGGCCTCGGCCTGCACGGTCACCGGCAGGCTGGCGGTGCTCCCGCCGGCCACGTCCAGCACTTCGCCGGCCACCACCCGGGCGGACGGCAGCCCCTCCACCGTAACGCGGAAGCGGTGGGGAATCTGGTCCATGTTGAGGATGTGCAGGCGGTAGGCATTCTCCACCCGACCGTCCTCGACTTCGCGGAACAGGGCCCCCCGGTCGCGCAGCACATCCACCTGCAACGGCACCCGGTGCAGCAGGACGTAAATGCCCAGGCCGGTGAAGAACACCATCAGGGCCCCATAGACCCACAGCCGGGGATGCCAGCCCTTGGCCGTCGTGGTCGGCATGGATTTCGTCGTCGACCGCGCCGTCGTGGCCGCGCCCGATGTCACCGCCAGCGGTTGCCCGGCGCTCTCGGCAGCAAAGCGGATCAAGCCCCGGGGCCGGCCCAGCTTGTCCATGATCTGATCGCAGCCGTCGATGCACAGTCCGCAGTTGATGCACGGGTACTGCAACCCCTGGCGGATGTCGATGCCGGTGGGACAAACCTGCACGCACACGCTGCAATCGACGCAATCGCCGCTATTTGCCGCGCTGCGCAGGGCGCCACGGGGCTCGCCCCGGGCCACGTCGTAGGCCACCACCTTGGTCCGGTCATCGAACATCGCCGTCTGGAAGCGCGAGTAGGGGCACATGTGCTGGCACACCTTTTCCCGCAACAGGCCGGCCTGCAGGTAGGTGAAGGTGGCGTAGAAGAACAGCCAGAACCATTCCCACGGCCCCAGTTGGCCCTGAAAGGCCCCCGTCACCACCTCGCGCACCGGAGTGAAATAGCCAACGAAGGTGACACCGGTCCACAGCGCCAGCATCCACCAGGCGCCGTGCTTGGCCGCCTTGAGGGCCAGACCGGCAGGGGTGGACGGCGCGCTGTCGCGGCGCATGCGGGCCACCCGATCACCCTCGATGCGGTTCTCGATCCACATGAACATCTCGGTGTAGACCGTCTGGGGACAGGCAAAGCCGCAGAACACCCGGCCGGCCAGGGCCGTCACCCAGAACAGGGCCAGGGCCGCCACCACCAGCACGATGGCCATGTACAGGGCGTCCTGGGGCCACAGCACCAGGCCGAAGATATGAAACTTGTAGTCGCCCAGATCGAACAGCACTGCCTGGCGGCCATCCCAGGGCAACCAGCAGAGACCGTAGAAAATCAGCTGGGTGACGATCACCATGCCCCAGCGCAGGCGGTTAAAGCGCCCGGAGGTCTCCCGGGTGTAGATCTTGCCCTGCTTGCCGCGGCGGCCAGGCCGGGGCGGCGAAATGGGCTGGGTGTGGACAGAGACCGCCGGGTCAGCGGCGGGGATGGCAAGGGATTGGGGGACAGACATGGAACACTCCGATAAGCGCCCGGCATCGGTCAGTCATGACCGTCCCGACCCTCTGCCCAGGCGGCAAGGATCGGGTACCGGGATACAGCACGGAGTAAACCGTTTAGCGCCTGCCGGTAACAGATTCAGATATTATGAAAAACAACCAGCACAGATAGCCCCATGAGCGCGCCCCGCTACGAATCCCTCGCCAACGAACTGCTCCTGCTGATCGCCAATGGCGTGCTGCGCGCCGGCGACCGGCTGCCCTCGGTGCGCGCCACCTGCCGGAGCCATACCCTGAGCCCGGCCACGGTGCTGCAAGCCTACTACCTGCTGGAACGGCGCGGTCTGGTGGAAGCCAGGCCCAAATCCGGCTACTACGTGCGTCCCCGCCCCGCCCGCCACCTGCCCGAGCCGCGTCAGACCCGGCCCACCTCGGAATCGACCCAGGTGGACATCAGCGATTTCGTTTTCGACGTGCTCTACGCCAGCCGCGACCAGAGCGTGGTGCCCCTCGGCTCGGGCTTTCCCAGCCCGGAGCTGTTTCCCCTGGACAAGCTCGCCCGCCACCTGGGGGCCGCCGCCCGGCACATGGACGCCTGGGCCACGGTGCGCGACCTGCCGCCCGGCAACGACGCCCTGCGCCGCCAGATCGCCCTGCGCTACCTGGCGGCCGGCGCCCCGGTCAGCCCCCAGGAAATCGTCATCACCAACGGCGCCATGGAAGCCCTCAACCTGTGCCTGCAGGCCGTGGCCCAGCCCGGCGACCTGGTGGCGGTGGAATCCCCCACCTTCTACGCCAGCCTGCAGGCCATCGAGCGCCTGCAATTGAAGGCGGTGGAAATCCCCACCCATCCCCGGGAAGGGGTGAGCCTCACCGCCCTGGCCAAGGTTCTGGAGCAGCAGCCAGTGAAAGCCTGCCTGCTCATGCTCAACTTCCAGAATCCCCTGGGCAGCCGGGTGCCGGAGGACAAGCGGCGGGAGCTGCTGGCCCTGCTCGCCCGCCACGACGTGCCCCTGATCGAGGACGACGTCTATGCCGAGTTGCACTTCGACGGCGAGCTGCTCTCCAGCAAGACCCTGGACGGGGCCGGCCGGGTGCTCCACTGCGGCTCCTTCGCCAAGTGTCTGGCGCCGGGCTACCGGGTCGGCTGGGTGGCCGCCGGGCGCTACACCCGCAGCGTCGAGCGGCTGAAGTTCATGACCTCCCTGGCCAGCAACATCCCGACCCAGATCGCCCTGGCCGACTACCTGCAGCAAGGTGGCTTCGAGCCCCACCTGCGCCGCCTGCGGCGCGCCCTGGCGCAGCAGCAGGCCCAACTGATGGAGGCGGTGGCGCGCCACTTCCCGGCCGAGACCCGGGTCAGCCGCCCCGAGGGGGGCTATTTCCTGTGGCTGGAGCTGCCCGAGGGCACCGACACCCTGGTCCTGCACCGGCGCGCGCTGGCCCAGGGCATCAGCATCGCCCCGGGGCCGATCTTCTCGGCCAAGCGCGAGTACCGGAACTGCCTGCGCCTCAACTTCGGCCACCCCTGGGACGAGCGCCTGGACACTGCGGTGGCCGCCCTGGGCCGCTTGGTGGCGGACGCGGCCTAGTTCCGCCCCTCCCCCCGCCCCACCTCCTGCCAAGCTGCCGCCACCGGTAGGCGCAACGGCCGGGCCGCAGCGTGGCGGCGGGTTGCCTCGCCCCACCATCCCCCGGATAATCCGCCTACCCTGCAGGAGAGAGGAGGCGCCGTCAGGCGCCCCCCGCCGAAGGCGCAAGCTCCCATAATCGCTCAGGCACCGGGAACTGCGGGGTTCATTCAGCCGACTGGAGAGCGGTCGCCGCCATGCCGCAAGGCCGCGGGCGATCCACCGAAGGGGCAGGCCGGACGCCGCAGGCGGCCGGGCCGAAACTCTCAGGTAAAAGGACAGGGGGAGAGGCGCTGCACGGAACCGTTTGCCCGAAGCCAGTCATGGCCCGGGCCAAACCCCGCGCCCCTATTGGATCTCCAGCCATGCCCCTGCAAAACCCAGCATCCACGCCAATCTCCAGGCATACCCTCTGGAACACCGCACCCCGCCTTGCTTTCAGCGAGGTGGCCCCGTGCTGATCACCATCTACCTGATCGCCATCACCGCCGAAGCCATGTCCGGAGCCCTGGCCGCCGGGCGGCGCAACATGGACATCTTCGGCGTCGCCGTGATTGCCTTCGTCACCGCCCTGGGGGGCGGCACCATCCGCGACATGGTGCTCGGCCACTTCCCCATCGGCTGGACCCAACACCCGGATTACATCTACCTGGTGATCTCCGCCGGCCTGCTGACCACCGTCCTGGCCCGCTACATGCACCACTTGAAAATGGTCTTCCTGGTACTCGACGCCCTGGGATTGATCGCCTTTTCCCTGATCGGCTGCGAAGTGGCCCTGGGCATGGGCTACCCCACGGTGGTGGTGATCATGGCCGGCATGATCACCGGCATTTTCGGCGGCGTGCTGCGCGACGTGCTGTGCAACCAGGTGCCGGTAGTGTTCCGCCACGAGCTGTACGCCAGCGTCTCCCTGGCGGTGTGCATCCTCTACCTGGTGCTGCGCAAGTTCGGCGTGCCCACCGAGGCCAACACCCTGATCAGCTTCGCCGCCGGCCTGACCCTGCGCCTGCTGGCCATCTGGCGCGGCTGGAAGCTGCCCACCTTCTCCTACCAGAAGCGCTGGGAATAGCTTCCGGCCCCAGCCCGGGGCAGGCCCGCCGCCCCGGCCGCCGACCGGCCGCGGCGGGGAACCTGGCCGGGGCAGCACAGTCCCTCCCTTTCAAATACACTGGCATCCCCACTGTCAGTTGTAGACGGGCCCGCGCCCAAGGAGACTGCCATGCCCCAACGCACCATCCGCGACGTCATTCGCGACCAGCACATACTCACCACCAGTGAAGAGAGCACCGTGCGCCAGGCGGTGCGGCGCATGGCCGACACCCGGGTCGGCGCCATCATGGTGATCCGCGGCGGCCTGCTGGTGGGTATCTTCACCGAGCGCGACGCCCTCAACCGGGTTTTGGCCCCGGGCCTGGACCCGGACACCACGCCGATCACCCTGGTGATGACCCCGGAACCGCGCACCGTCAGCCCCGAACGCCCCCTCGGCTACGCCTTGCACCTGATGCACACCGGCGGCTTCCGCCACCTGCCGGTGGTGGACAACGGCCGCCCGGTGGGTATGGTCTCGGTGCGCGACGCCCTGGGCAGCGAGCTGAGCCAGTTCGAGCGCGAACTGGACGATTTCGAGCACATCGCCACCTCCCTTTAACCAGACCTGATGCCCTGGGCGCCGCCTCGGCATGGCCGCCCCCGCCCTTGCCACCCGGCGGCCGGGGGCGCCACGACAGCAGCGGCAGCAGCAGCATCCCCCCCCGCCTAGCGCCAGTAGGCCGGGTTGCTGTAGGTGTTCTTCAGGTAGTCGATGAACAGCCGCACCCGCAGCGGCAGGTGGCGGCGCTGCGGGAACACCGCGTAGATGCCCATGGGCGGCGCCGCGTAGTCGTCCAGCACCGTGCGCAGGCGCCCCGCTGCCAGATCCCCCCCCACTTCCCATAACGAACGCCAGGCGAGGCCGTGCCCGGCCAGGGCCCACTCGTGCAGCACCGCCCCGTCGTTGCATTCGAAACGGCCACTCACCTTGACCGTGAGCGTGGCCCCGGGGCGCTCGCTCGCCCGTTCCAGGTCGGCAAACAGCCACCCGCGCTGGGGACCCAGGGACAGGCAATCGTGGCCCGCCAGATCGTCCGGGGTGGCCGGTGCCCCCCGGGCCGCCAGGTAGACCGGACTGGCCACTACCACCCGGCGCATCTCCCCGAGCTTGACGCTGACCAGGCTGGAATCGGTCAGCTCGCCGATACGGATGGCGCAATCGATGCCCTCGTTGACCACGTCCACCAGCCGGTCGGACAAATCCAGGTTGGCGGTCACTTCGCTGTGGCCGGCCAGAAACTCGGCCACCAGGGGCGCCACGTGCTTGCGCCCAAAGCCGGCCGGCGCCGACAGGCGCAGGTGGCCGCTGGCCTTGACCCCACCCAGGGACACCGAGGCCTCGGCATTGGACAGGTCGTTGAGGATGCGCTGGCAATCCTCCAGGAAGGCCTGGCCTTCGAAGGTCAGGGACAGGCGGCGGGTGGTGCGCAGCAGCAGCTTGACCCCGAGCCGCCCTTCCAGGGCATCGATGCGCCGGCCGATGATGGCCGGGGTAACGCCCTCGGCGGCAGCAGCGGCGGACAGGCTGCCCCGGGTAGCGGAAGCGACGAAGGCGGTGATCTGCTTGAAGGTGTCCATGAGAGCGGGCCGTAATCGAAAGGAACGGGGGGGACGAAGAGAGATATATCCGGTGGCCGGCCAGCGACGGCGCCAGGGCGCCGACCACGCCAGTGGCGCGCGGCAGGCAAGGCCTCCGCCAGAGAAACCGGCAGGCGCGCCCCAGCCCGCCACTGGTCAGTTTTGCGGATACCGGGAGGCCGGGTGCGGCGCTACGATGGCGTCGCCGCTCGCCACTCTCCCGGCGAGGCGGCAGGTCAATTGTTCTCCCCGCCCTTTTCCCCTGAGGGGCGGATCGATCACCCCCCGTGCGCATAGCGCATTTCACCCCGCCCCCGTGGCGGGGTTTTCTTTTGCGCCATTCTTTACTAAAAGTAAAAAATATAGAAGACAAAAAGGCCGTTATCACGATCCTCAATGTTGAATAGACTAGCGTCATTGTCTTCGGGGAATCCTGATCGGTCATGTTCCGCGCCATCCTGTTCGACGCCTACGGCACCCTGTTCGACGTCCATTCGGTGACGTCGCTGGCCGAGCAGCTGTACCCCGGCCAGGGCGCCGCCCTGTCCCAGTTGTGGCGCGAGCGGCAGATCGACTATTCCCGTATCCGCACCATGAGCGGCCAGTACCGGCCGTTCTACGAGATCACCGACGACGCCCTGACCTTCGCCTGCGCCCGCCTCGGCCTGCCGCTCTCCGCCGAGCAGCGCCGCCGCCTGATGGCCCAGTACGCCTGCCTGTCCCCCTTTCCCGAGAACCTGCCGGCGCTGAAGGCGCTCAAGGCCCTGGGCCTGCCCCTGGCGATCCTGTCCAACGGCACCCCGGCCATGCTCGACATCGCCGTCAAGAGTGCCGGCATGGCCGGCCTGTTCGACCACCTGCTGTCGACCCACGCCGTGCAGTGCTACAAGACGGCCCCCGAGGCTTACCAGCTGGGGCCGGATACCTTCGACGCTCCGGCCAAGGACCTGCTGTTCGTCTCGTCGAACGGCTGGGACGCCTGCGGCGCCACCTGGTTCGGCTACACCACCTTCTGGGTCAACCGGGCCGGCCAGCCGCCGGAAGAGCTGGGCGTGGTCCCCAGCGCCAGCGGCTCCAGCCTCAACGACCTGGTGGCCTTCGTCCGCGCCCGCCAGGCCGGCGGCAAGGCCTGAGACCCCACGGCGCCATGGAACTGACCCACATCCTGCTCATCGGCATCGCCGCCTTCGCCGCCGGCGCGGTCAACTCGGTGGCCGGCGGCGGCACCTTCTTCTCTTTCCCGGCCCTGCTCGCCGTAGGGGTCCCGCCGGTGGTGGCCAACGCCAGCAACTCGGTGGCCCTGTGGCCAGGCAGCCTGGCCGGCGCCTGGGCGTTCCGTCGCGAACTGGCCCGTTTCAAGCGTACCCTGCCGCTGCTCTCGGTGGTGGCCTTCTTCGGCGGCATCGGCGGCGGCCTGTTGCTGCTCGCCACCAGCAACGCCGCCTTCGCCAAGCTGATCCCCTGGCTGCTGCTGGTAGCTACCGTGCTGTTCGCCTTCAGCGCCCAGCTCTCCCGGCTGGTGGCCCGCTTCAAGCCCGCCGCCCCCGGTCATGACGGCGAGCGCCATGTGGGCCCGGGGGGCTATCTCTTTCAACTGGCCGTCTCCATCTACGGCGGCTTCTTCGGGGCAGGCATGGGCATCCTCATGCTGGCGGCCCTGGCCATTCAGGGCTTCAAGGATGTCCACGAGATCAACGCCCTGAAGAACTGGTTGTCCGCGGTCATTTACAGCGTGGCCGTGGGCACCTTCGTCATCGCCAACGCGGTTTCCTGGCCGCATACGGCGGTGATGCTGATCACCGGCACCGTGGGGGGCTATGCCGGCGCGGCCGTGGCCCGCCGCATTCCCGCCCTGTGGCTGAAGCGGGTGATCATTGCCGTGGGCAGCCTGCTCACCGCGTACTACTTTTACAAGACGGCCTAGCCACTTGCCGCCTATCGCCGATTTTTTGCTTTGCCTGCCACCATCCTCCAAGGAGCATCCATGAGCCTCAACCTGCCCCAAGGCGTCGCCATCAACGCCCCGCTGCACCCCCGCTTCGACGAAATCCTGACCCACGACGCCCTGGCCCTGGTCGCCAAGCTGCATCGCGCCTTCGAAGGCCGCCGCCAGGAACTGCTGAAAGCCCGCGTCGCCCGCCAGGCCCGCATCGACGCCGGCGAAATGCCCGACTTCCTGCCGGAAACCAAGCACATCCGCGAAGGCGACTGGAAGGTTGCCCCGGTGCCCCCCGCACTGCAGTGCCGCCGCGTCGAGATCACCGGCCCGGTGGAAGCCAAGATGATCATCAACGCCTTCAACTCCGGCGCTGATTCCTACATGACCGACTTCGAGGATTCCAACAGCCCCAACTGGTTCAACCAGATCCAGGGCCAGGTGAACCTCTTCGACGCCATCCGCCGCAAGCTGACCTTCACCAACGAAGCGGGCAAGGTCTACAAACTCAACGACAAGATCGCCACCCTGCAGATCCGCCCCCGCGGCTGGCACCTGGATGAGAAGCACGTGACCGTGGACGGCCAGCGCGTCTCCGGCGGTATCTTCGACTTCGCCCTGGTGTTTTTCCACAACGCCAAGGAACAGGTGGCCCGCGGCGCCGGCCCCTTCTTCTACCTGCCCAAGATGGAATCCCACCTGGAAGCCCGCCTGTGGAACGACATCTTCGTCATGGCCCAGGACCACATCGGCCTGCCCCAGGGCACCATCAAGGCCACTGTGCTGGTGGAAACCATCCTCGCCACCTTTGAGATGGAAGAGATCCTCTATGAGCTGCGCGAGCACTCCGCCGGCCTGAACGCCGGACGCTGGGACTACATCTTCTCCTGCATCAAGAAGTTCAAGAAGAACAAGGACTTCTGCCTGGCCAACCGGGGCGCCATCACCATGGAAGTGCCCTTCATGCGCTCCTACGCCCTGGCCCTGGTGCAGGCCTGCCACAAGCGCGGCGCCCCGGCCATGGGCGGCATGAGCGCCCTGATCCCGATCAAGAACGATCCGGAAGCCAACGAGAAGGCCCTGGCCGGCATCCGCCACGACAAGCGCCGCGACGCCAACGACGGCTACGACGGCGGCTGGGTGGCCCACCCGGGCCTGGTGCCCATCGCCATGGAAGAGTTCGTCAAGGTCCTGGGCGACAAGCCGAACCAGTTCGGCAAGCAGGTCGAAGGTACCTTCGGTCCCAAGGACTGGCTCAACTTCCAGCCCGAGCAGCCCATCACCGAAGCCGGCCTGCGCAACAACATCAACGTCGGCATCCACTACCTGGGTTCCTGGCTGGCCGGCAACGGCTGCGTGCCCATCCACAACCTGATGGAAGATGCCGCCACCGCCGAAATCTCCCGCTCCCAGGTGTGGCAGTGGGTGGTCAGCCCCAAAGGCAAGCTCGACGACGGCCGCAAGGTCACCGTGGACATGGTGCGCCCGATGATTGCCGAAGAACTGGCCAAGGTGAAGGCCACCGTCACCGCCCAGGGCGAGAAGACCGAGACCTACGACCAGGCCGCGGAAATCTTCGACAAGATGTCCCTGACCCCGGACTACCCGGAATTCCTGACCCTGCCGCTGTACGAGGCGATGGAATAAGCGCAGAGCGCTTGTCAGCAGGAATGAAAACGGCGCCAGGGAGACCTGGCGCCGTTTTTCATTGGGCACGTCGAGGAGCAGCGAGCAGACTCAGGCGGGAACCGTCTCCAGCAACTCCGCCAGCTCCGCCCCCGCCATCGGTCGGGCCAGCAAGAAGCCCTGCATCAGGGTGCAACCCTGGGCGGCGAGGAAGGCGCGCTGGGCCTCGGTTTCTACGCCTTCGGCGACGGTCTTGAGGCCAAACTGGCGGGCGATGCCGATGATGGCGGTGGTCAGGGCTGCGTCCTCGCTGTCGTCGGGGAGGGATTGGACGAAGGAGCGGTCGATCTTCAGGGTATCCAGGTCGAAACGCTTCAGGTACGACAGGCTCGAATAGCCGGTGCCGAAGTCGTCCAGGGCCAGCCCCACGCCGAGAGCTTTCAGATCGGCCAGGGCGGTGGTGTGGCGCTCGCCGTCTTCCATCAGCATCGACTCAGTCAGTTCCAGTTCCAGCCAGCGCGGCGCCAGTCCGCTTTCGGCCAGGACGTCGGCGATCATCGTGGCGAGCCGGGCCTGGCGGAATTGCACGGCGGAGAGGTTGACCGCCACTGGAATCGGCCGCAGGCCAGCGTCCTGCCAAGCCTTAGCCTGGCGACAGGCTTCGCGCAGCACCCAGTGGCCGAGGGGCAGGATCAAGCCCGAATCTTCGGCCACCGGGATGAAACGGGATGGGGGAATCAGGCCCAACTCCGGGTGCTGCCAACGCACCAGGGCTTCGCAGCCGGTGAGCTCGCCGGTCTGCAGGTCGAACTGGGGCTGATAGTGAAGGAACAGCTCGTTGCGGGCGATGGCTTGGCGCAGGTTGTTCTCCAGGGCCAGACGCTCGGACACCCGGGCATTCATTTCCGGGGTGAAGAACTGAAAATTGTTGCGTCCGTTGTCCTTGGCGTAATACATGGCCGCGTCGGCGTTCTTCAGCAGGGTTGAGCCGTCCTGGCCGTCCTCGGGGAAGACGGCGATGCCGATGCTGGGGGTCACGGCCAACTCGTGCCCATCCGCCTGCAAGGGCTGGCTCAGTGCCACCAGCAGCTTTTCCGCCACGCTGGCCGCCTGGTTCGGCGCATCCAGTTCGGGCAGCAGCACCACGAACTCGTCGCCGCCGAGGCGGCTGACGGTGTCGCTGGCGCGCACCGTGTCGGCAAGCCGTGCCCCGACCTGGCACAGCACCTGGTCCCCGATCGCATGCCCCAGGGAATCGTTAATGTTCTTGAAACGGTCCAGGTCGATGAAGATCAGGGCCATGCGGCCGCCCCCACGCTGAGCGGCGGCAATGGCCTGGCCGAGCCGGTCCTGCAGCAGCACCCGGTTGGGCAGGTTGGTCAGGGCGTCGTACTCGGCCATGTGGCGCACCTGGGCCTCGGCTGCCTTGCGCTCAGTAATGTCGGAAAAGGCGGCGATGTAGTGGGTCACCTCGCCACGGTCGTTCTTGACCGCGCTGATGTTGAGCCACTCGGGGAATGGGGTGCCATCCTTGCGCCGGTTCCAGATTTCACCGGCCCAGGTGCCGCGCTCGTTCAGTTCCCGCCACATGGCGGCATAGAACTCGGCCGAATGCCGGCCGGAAGAGAACAGGCTCGGGTTCTGGCCGACCACCTCGTCGGCGGCGTAGCCGGTTATGGCGGAAAAGGCCCGGTTCACCGTGAGGATGCGGTTGCTCGGGTCGGTAATGACGATGCCTTCGTTGCCGCTTTCGAACACCTGGGCGGCCAGCCGCAGCTGCTGGGCATTCTCGATCAGTTGGGCGTTGCGGGTTTCGATGTCGTCCCGGTAGGCATGGAGAATGCGGCCGAGCCAGCGAGAGAAGAGTAGGGAAAAGGCGAAGGTCGCCGCTGCGGCCAGGGCCAGCACCAGGACGGTGGTCACGATGTGGCTGCGCACCCCGGCGGCCAGTTCTGACTGGCCGTTTTTCAGGACCGTGTCCAGGTCGTCCAGATACACCCCCGCCACCAGCACCCAGCCCCAGGAATCCACCGCGCGCACCATCGAGAACTTGGACGACATCTGGTTGCGTTCCGGATGCAGCCAATCGTAGCGCGCCACCCCACCCCCCTGCCTGGCCAGGTCGAGGAGCTGGCGAACCACCCGGCGCTCCGCCTCCGACGGCAGATGGGCAACCTCGACGCCCTCGGAGTTCGGGCGTGAGGGCGACACCAGCACCCTGCCGTCGCGGTGCAGCACCGCCAGGTAGCCGTCCTTGCCGAAGCGCACCGAGCGCAGCCGCACCAGGGCTTCCTGGCTCAGCTGCTGTTCCATGTTGGACAGGTAGTCGCCGGCGCCGATGATCCAGCCGAAGGGCTCGAAGTTGCGCACGTAGGCGATCTTGTCGGCCATTTCCCGGGAATTGCCCGGGGCGTACCAGCGGTAGCGCGAATAACCCTGGCCGTCCTTGGCCGCCTCGATCAGGCCGCGCATGATGTAGTGGCCGGTATCGTCCCGGTTGTCGAGCAGGGACGAGCCCTCGCGCTCCGGCGAAATGGGCAGCAGGACGCAGTTGCCGGCCCGGTCATCGATGAAGAAATAGCCGCGGCCGTCGAAGAAACGCATTGGCCGCAGGGCCTCGCTCGCCAGTCGGCGGATCTCGGCCTCGGGACGGCGCCCCTTTTCCTGCCGGTAGATGGCCTCGACCACCTGGTAGGCCTGATCGACCTCGGCCTTGAGGGCCTCCTTGAGCACGGCCTCGGTGCGGGAGCGGACGAATTCCAGGTAGTTGCTGCTCGAATCCAGTTCGGCGGCAAGCAAGCTCTGCTGACGGGCGAGGGTTTCCCGCTCGAGATCAGCCAGACCGGCTTCGAAATCGCGGATGTGCTGCCAAGTGAAATACACCCCGAGTCCCAGGGTAAACACCAGGACCAGGGCAAGCATGCCAAATAGCTGAAGTCGGGGAAGAGACTTTTCGTTAATTCCGGAAAGCACGAAATATTTATTTTATTTATATCTAAAGTCATATTTTACAATGACTTCTCTCGCACTCCGGGAATAAATACGCTACGCGGGCAACGTTTTTTCACCATCCCGCGGCACGTTCATGCGCAGCCCCCCCCACCGCAACGCTCAGGAATTAAAGCCGGCAGCCTGCATCAACAGACGTAGCAGCCAGGCAGCTACGGCCAGCGTGGCCACGCTGGCCGCCCAGATCAACACCAGCCAGCCGAGCCGCCGTCCCCACGGGGAGCGGCCGCTCCCTTCCCCCCGGGTCATCAGTGGTAGCCCTCGCCGTGTCGGACCTTGCCGCGGAAGACGTAGTAGGACCAGACGGTGTACATCAGGATGAAGGGGATGATGAACAGGGCCCCCACCAGGGCGAAGCCCTGGCTCTGGGGCGGCGCCGCCGCCTGCCAGATGCTGATGCCGGGCAGGATGTTCGGCCAGACGCTGATGGCCAGGCCGCTGTAGCCGAGGAACACCAGCCCCAGGGCGTAGAGAAATGGCGCGGCAACCGGCGCCCGATCGAGGGAACGCACCAGGCCGACCATGGCCAGGACCACCAGCAGCGGCACCGGGGCGAACCAGGCCAGGTTGGGCCAACTGAACCAGCGCTCGGCAATGTGGGGCTGGGCCAGGGGCGTCCACACGCTGATCGCCACGATGGCCGCCAGCAGCAGCCCCACCAGGGGCCGGGTCAGGGCCAACATGTGGCGGTGCAGATCGCCCTCGGTCTTCATGATCAGCCAGGTGCTGCCGAGCAGGGCGTAGGCCGCCACCACCCCAATGCCGCAGAACAGCGGAAAGGGCGCCAGCCAGTCCAAAGGGCCGCCGGCAAAGGCGCGGCCGTCCATCTTGATGCCGTCGATGTAGGCCCCCAGCACCACGCCCTGGAAGAACGCGGCCACCAGGGAACCGCCGATGAAAGCCTTGTCCCAGACGTGGCGCTCCCGGTCGTTGGCCTTGAAGCGGAACTCGAAGGCCACGCCGCGGAAGATCAGCCCGAGCAGCATGAACACCAAGGGCAGGTAGAGGGCGCTCAACACTACCGCGTAGACCAGGGGAAAGGCCGCCAGCAGGCCGGCGCCGCCCATCACCAGCCAGGTCTCGTTGCCGTCCCAGACCGGCGCCACCGTGTTCATCATCACGTCCCGGTCGTGCCGGTCGGGGACGAAGGGGTAGAGCAGGCCGATGCCCAGGTCGAAGCCGTCCATGATCACGTACATCATCACGCCGAACAGGATGATGCCGGCCCACAGCAAGGAAAGATCGATGCCCATGACTCAGTTCCTCCCCGCCGCGGCGCCAGAAGACAGGGGCGCCCGGGCCTCATCGTCGCCCACCGCCGACAGGGGTCGGGCCGGGGTGCGCTCCAGGCCGGGCCCGCTCTCCGGGTGCGGGTCGCCCTCGTGGGGTTGGGGCCCCTTGCGCACCAGGCGGAACATGTAGGCGATGCCCACGCCGAAGACGAAGAAATAGGTGGCCACGAACAGGGCCAGGGACAGGGCCAGCTCCGGCACGCCGTGGGGCGTCACCGCGTCGGCGGTGCGCAGCACCCCGTAGACCACCCAGGGCTGGCGCCCGGCCTCGGTGGTGATCCAGCCGGCGAGCAGGGCCACCAGCCCGCTCGGCCCCATCCACAGCACGGCGCGCAAAAAGGCCCGGGAACGGTACAGGCCGCCGCCCCGGCGCAGCACCAGCCCCCACAGGCCGAGCAGGATCATCAGTAGCCCCAGCCCGACCATGACGCGGAACGACCAGAACAGCAGAGTGGCGTTGGGCCGGTCTTCCGGCGGAAATTCCTTCAGTCCCTTGATCTGGCCGCCCCAGGTGTGGGTCAGGATCAGGCTGCCCAGGTGAGGGATCTCGACGGCGTAGCGGGTCTCTTCCCGGGCCATGTCGGGCCAGCCGAAGGCGATCAGGGGCAGGGCCTCGTCGCCCCGGTTTTCCCAGTGCCCTTCCAAGGCGGCGATCTTGGCCGGCTGGTGCTCCAGGGTGTTGAGCCCGTGCATGTCGCCGATCACCGCCTGGACCGGCGCCACCACCACCAGCAGCCCCAAGGCCATCGACAGCATCTTGCGCAGGGCCGGGTTGTCCTGGCCGCGCAGCAGGTGCCAGGCCGCCGAGGCGGCGACGAACAGGGCGGTGGCGAGAAAGGCGGCCACGCTCATGTGCAGCAGCCGGTAGGGAAAGGAGGGGTTGAAGATCACTGCCAGCCAGTCCGTAGGCACCACCCGACCGTCCAGGATGGCGTAGCCCTGGGGCGTCTGCATCCAGCTGTTGGAGGCCAGGATCCAGGTGGTGGACACCAGGGTGCCCAGGGCCACCATGGCGGTGGAAAGGAAGTGCAACCCCGGTCCGACCTTGTTCCAGCCGAACAACATGACGCCGAGGAAGCCGGCTTCGAGGAAGAAGGCGGTCATCACCTCGTAGGCCAGCAAGGGGCCGGTGATGCCCCCGGCGAACTGGGAAAAGCCGCTCCAGTTGGTGCCGAACTGGTAGGCCATGACCAGCCCCGACACCACCCCCATGCCGAAGTTAACGGCGAAGATTTTCGACCAGAAGTGGTACAGATCCCGGTACACCGGCTGCTTGGTGCGCAGCCAGCAGGCCTCCAGCACCACCAGGTAGCTGGCCATGCCGATGGTGATGGCGGGAAAGAGGATGTGGAACGAAACGGTGAAGGCGAACTGGAGCCGGGCCAAGTCCAGGGCGGATAGTACAGAGAATGCGCTTAGATCGGCCATGACCATCCCTCCAAGCACCTCTTGCCAGGGCATCGCTGCCCGCTGTCTTGCCCTCTTCCCGCCACGGGGAGTACCGTCTGCCTGCCCATGAAAACCTCACTGGTGGATGCACCGCGCCGGGAATAACCGATCGACGGAAACCCCGGGCGCCCGGATCGTCACAGAGCCACACACACCGCAGATGCGCGGAGCCGGCCCCTAACTGCCGCTTGATTGACCGCCCCTCCCACCCCCCGGTTCGGCAAGTTTTGTCACGATTGGTATCAGCGCCGCACCGCTCCTGAGCGCTACACACCGGAGAATCCCGCTACCGTTGCCACCACCGCATAGCCGGCCAGGCCGGCGAATGGGCATAATTGCGGCCGCCCCGGCGCTACCGCCGCCCCTCCCTTTTTCCGCCTCCGCCATGGAACTGCTCATCGACGCCATCCTCAAGGCTGGCCGCTCCGCCGTCGAACTGTCCCTCTTCATCCTGCTGCCGGTGATGGTGGTGATGCTCTCCCTGATGCGCCTGCTCGAAGCCAAGGGCGTACTCGACTGGGCCGTGGCGCGCATTGCCCCGCTGCTGAAACCCGTGGGCCTGACCGGCCTGGGCGTATTCGCCGCCCTGCAGATCAACTTCGTCAGCTTCGCCGCCCCGGTGGCCACCCTGACCATGATGGACCAGCGCGGCGCCTCGCCGCGCCACCTGGCTGCCACCCTGGCCATGGTGATGGCCATGGCCCAGGCCAACACCACTTTTCCCCTGGCCGCCCTGGGCCTGAGCTACACCCCCACCCTGCTACTCTCGGTGCTGGGCGGACTGGCGGCGGCGGCCGTCACCTACTACGGCTTCGGCCGCCACCTGAGCAGCGCCGAGGCGCCCCTGGACGAAACCCTGCACCACCGCACCGCCGAGGACGCCAAGGGGGTGCTGGACGTGATCAACCATGCCGGTGCCGAGGCCTTCAAGATCGCCGTGGGCTCGATCCCCATGCTGGTGCTGTCGCTCACCGTGGTGATGCTGCTGCGCGCCTTCGGCGCCATCGACCTGCTCACCGCCCTGCTCGGCCCGGCCATGGCCGCCCTGCACCTGGACCCGGCCCTGATCCTGCTCACCCTGACCAAGGTGCTGGCCGGCGGCACGGCCATGATGGGGGTGATGGACGAGATGCTGCGCCAGGGCCACGCCAGCGTGCTGCTGCTCAACCAGGGCGCCGGCTTCCTCATCAACCCCCTGGACGTGGCCGGGGTGGCCATCCTCATCTCCGCCGGCAAGCGCGTCGCCGCGGTGTGGAAGCCCGCCGTGCTGGGGGGCTGCATCGGCATCCTGCTGCGCACCGCCGGCCACATCCTGCTCGCCTGAGCGCCACTAAGCAGCAGCCCCCGGTTTCCCCCTGCTGACCAGCGCCCTGCTGGCGGAATACCGCCAGGTCCACGGCGAGGAGCCACGGCATCCCTGCCGCGGGGAGCCAGGGCCGGGCGGATGCAAAACCGTCATCCCGGCAGGGCAAACTATGGCAAAGTGCACGGCATGACCCGCACTCACCTCACCGGACTGCCGTTGCCCGCCGAACGACGCCGCCGCCCCCATGGCGGCCGTCGCCCGCCGCTCGTCCCCCGTTGAGGGTTTGCCCGCTTTCCCCCCAGGCCACGGCATTCCCGTGGCCTTTTTCATTGATGGAGACTTCCATGGATTTTTCCCCCGCCGACGCCCAGCCCCTGATGTGGATCACCGCCCGCCCCGACCTGGTGTTCGTCGAGGGACGAGGCTCCTGGCTCACCGATCACCGGGGCAAGCGTTACCTGGACTTCGTCCAGGGCTGGGCGGTGAACTGCCTGGGCCACGGCCACCCGGCCATCGTTGACGCCCTGGCCGCCCAGGCCGGCAAGCTGATCAACCCCAGCCCGGCCTTCTACAACGAACCGTCGCTCAAGCTCGCCCGGGGCCTCACCGAGCACTCCGGCTTCGACCGGGTGTTCTTCGCCAGCACCGGGGCCGAGGCCAACGAGGGCGCCATCAAGCTGGCGCGCAAATGGGGCAAGGTGCACAAGGGTGGCGCCTTCGAAATCATCACCTTCACCGGCAGCTTCCACGGCCGCACCCTCGCCACCATGTCCGCCTCGGGCAAGCCCGGCTGGGACACCCTGTTCGCCCCCCAGGTGCCCGGTTTCCCCAAGGCCACCCTCAACGACCTGGCTTCGGTCGAAGCCCTGATCGGCCCCAACACCGTGGCGGTGATGCTGGAGCCGGTCCAGGGCGAAGGCGGCGTGGTGCCCGCCACCACCGAATTCCTCCAGGCCCTGCGCCACCTCACTACCGAGCGCGGCCTGCTGCTGATCGTGGACGAGGTGCAGACCGGCATGGGTCGCACCGGCGCCCTGTTCGCCCACCAGCACGCCGGTATCGAGCCGGACATCATGACCCTGGGCAAGGGCATCGGCGGCGGCGTGCCCCTGTCGGCCCTACTCGCCAAGGAAGCCGTGTGCTGCTTCGAGGCCGGCGACCAGGGCGGCACCTACAACGGCAACCCGCTGATGGCCGCAGTGGGCGTGGCCGTGCTCGACACCCTCACCGCCCCGGGCTTCCTCGCCGAAGTCGCCGCCCTGGGCGACTACCTGGGCGTCAAGCTGCGTGAGCTGTCCGACGAATTGGGCCTGAACGGCGAGCGCGGCCAGGGCCTGCTGCGTGCCCTGCTGCTCGCCGACGAACGCGGCCCGGCGGTGGTGGAAGCCGCCCGCAACCTGGCCCCCGAAGGCCTGCTGCTCAACGCCCCCCGCCCCCACCTGCTGCGCTTCATGCCGGCCCTCAACGTCACCCGGGAAGAGATCGACCGGATGATCGGGATGCTGCGGCCGCTGCTGGCGAAGTAAGCCCCCTGCCCCCCGGACCGCTCACCTCTCCCGCGCGCCGTAGCGGGAGGCGAGCACCGAGCAGACGAACAACTGCAGCTGGTGGTAGAGCATGATCGGCAGCACGATCAGCCCCAGGGCCGGGTGGGCGCCGAACAGCAGCTTGGCCATGGGCACGCCGGAGGCCAGGGTCTTTTTCGAGCCGCAGAACACGGCGGTAATTTCGTCCTCGGTGGCGAAGCCCAGGCGCCGGGCGGTCCAGGTGGTGAGGGCGAGGACGATGGCGAGCAGCACCGCCACGCCGGCCAGGGTCTCGCCCAGCACCTCCAGCCCCTGGTCGCGCCACACGCCGGAAGCCACCGAGTTGCAGAAGGCGCCGAACACCAGCAGCAGGATGACGAAGCGGTCGAGCAGGTTGGTGTAGCGCTTGAACCGGACGTGCCATTTGTGCAGCGCCGGGCGTAGCGCCATGCCCGCCACCAGGGGCAGGAGCAGCAGGCGGGCGATGGCCAGCGAAGCGTCGGTCAGGGAATGAGCGTGGCCGCCGGCACCGTTGCCGCCATCGAGCATGTTGCCCACCAGCAGGGTGATGAGCAGGGGGGTCATGACGACGCCGAGCAGGGTGGACAGGGTGGCGTTGAAGATCGCCGCCGGCACGTTGCCCCGGGCCAGGCCGGTCATGGCCACCGACGACGAGATGGTGGACGGCAGGGCGCACAGGTAGCAAAAGCCCAGCACCAGCCCGGGCGACACCCGGTCGCCCAGGGCGGCGTTGGCAAGCCACCACAGGAGCGGAAAGACGGCGAAGGTGAATAGCTGCACCAGCACATGCACCCGCCAGCGCAGCAGGCCGTCGCGCAGGCTGGTCATGGACAGCCCCAGGCCGTGAAGGAAAAACACCAGGGCGATGCCCACGTCGGTGACCTGGTCGATGTGCAGCAGGCCGCCGCTCTTGCCCAGGCTGGGAAACAGGCTGGCCAGGGCCACGGCGCCGAGCATGCCGACCAGGAACCAGTCGCGGATGACCCGGTTGAAGGTGCGCCAGAGGGTCTGGCCGAGGGAGAAGGCGGGCATGGGGAGCACTCCGGTAAAGGCGGCGGCCAATGACGACAGCGACGGCGCCGATTGCGCGGACACCCGCGCAGGAGGAAACTCTACGCCCATCCCGCTTGTCCGACTTTCGACGGTCTGCCAACCATCATCGCCAACCGGACAAATCTATGAAACGCCCCGTTCCCACCCTCGCCGCCCTGCCCCGGCCCCTCTACAACCGCAGCGAATCCCTGCCCGACGGGTCGTGGACCGAGGTGCACCGCCACCCCTGGTGCCAGTTCTCCTACGCCATCAGCGGCGTGCTCGGGGTGCGCACCCCCGCCGGTAACCACGTGGCCCTGCCCCGCTACGGGGTGTGGATTCCGCCCGGGGTGGACCATCAGGTGGAATCCCACCGCCCCACCGAGATGCGCAGCCTGTACCTGACCCCCGAGGTGGCCGCCCGCATGCCCGCCGAGTGCCGGGTGCTGGAGGTGACGCCCCTAGCCCGGGAGCTGATCCGCGCCGTGGCAGCGTTGCCGGTGGAGTACGACCCGGCCGGCGAGGACGGCCGCCTGGTCCAGGTGCTGATCGACCAACTGGCCCGCCTGCCCGCCGCCGCCTTCACCCTGCCCCTGCCGGCGGACGGGCGGCTGGCGGCGCTGTGCGCGGCGCTCCAGGCCGATCCGGACGACCGCCGCACCCTGGCCGACTGGGCGGCCGAGGCCGGCGCCTCGGAGCGCACCCTGGCGCGGCGCTTCCTCCAGGACACCGGGCTGACCTTCCGCGAATGGCGCCAGCGCCTGCGCTTGCTCATGTCCCTGGCCGCCCTGGAGGCGGGCGAGAGCGTCACCGCCGTGGCCCTGTCCCACGGCTACGACTCGCCCTCGGCGTTCACCGCTGCCTTCCGCGTTTTCTTCGGCACCACGCCCGGCGAACTACGGGGCTGAACCTGGCCCGGGGCTGAAACTTCCGGGCGGCGCAACCCTCCATCCCCTGGCGGCCTGGGTGGCCCGGGCGGCCCGGATGCAACGGGTGGCCCGAACGGAGCGCGCCGCTGGGGTGGCGCCGACGAAGGGGTGGCGTCGACGAACCGCGGTCACAGCAGATGTGACCCCAGGTATGTAATGGCCGATCTAGTTCGGATTATTATTGCAACCCAGTACCAACGATCTACCGCCGCCCCTCGCCCTCCGGGACCGAGGCGTGGCGGTCATTGCTTTTGGAGGCCCCATCCATGCTCGCTGCCCTGACCCAACTCCTCATCTTCCAGCTGATCGGCGAGGTGCTCGCCCGCTGGCTCGACCTGCCGGTGCCGGGCCCGGTGATCGGCATGCTGCTGCTGTTCGCCACCCTGGTGCTCGGCGACGGCCCCAGCCACGAATTGCAATCCACCTCCCAGGGCATCCTGCAACACCTCTCCCTGCTGTTCGTGCCCGCCGGCACCGGGGTGATGGTGCATTTCCACCGCCTGGAGGCGGAATGGCTGCCCATCGTCCTTTCCCTGGTGGTCAGCACCCTGCTCACCCTGGCGGTAACCGCCCTGGTGATGAAGGCCGTGGCGGCGCGGCGCGGGCCGGGCGCCCCGGCGGCGCCCCGCGGGGAGGGTGTGTGATGCCCAGCCTCATTACCCCCCAGCCCCTGTCCGCCATCTGGGTGTACCTGTCGGCCTCGCCCCTGATGGGCCTCACCGTCACCCTGCTCGCCTACCAGGGCGCCTTCTGGGTGTACAAGCGGGCCGGCTTCCATCCTCTGGCCAACCCGGTGCTGCTCGCCGTGGTCACCCTGGTGACCCTGCTCACCGTCACCGGTGTGCCCTACCAGCGCTACTTCGACGGCGCCCAGTTCGTGCACTTCCTGCTCGGCCCGGCCACCGTGGCCCTGGCCCTGCCGCTGCACGCCCAGCTCAAGAAGGTGTGGTCGATGATCGTCCCGGTACTGGTGGCCCTGGTGGTGGGCTGCCTGGTGGCCGCTCTCTCCGCCATCGTCATCGGCCACCTGTTCGGTGCCAGCACCGCCACCCTGATGTCCCTGGCCCCCAAGTCGGTGACCATGCCCATCGCCATGGGCATCGCCGAGCGCAACGGCGGCCTGCCCTCCCTGGCGGCGGTGCTGGTGATGGTCACCGGCATCCTCGGTGCGGTGACCGCGCCATACCTGTTCAACGCCATGGGCCTCAAGGACCCGGCGGTGCGCGGCTTCGCCATCGGCGTGGCAGCCCACGGTATCGGTACCGCCCGGGCCTTTCAATCCAGCGAGCAGGCCGGCGCCTTCTCGGCCCTGGCCATGGGCCTGAACGGCGCCCTCACCGCCCTGCTGCTGCCGGTGATTCTGCCCTGGGTGCGAGTATGGACAGGGTGACCTCCGGGTCCATGCCATCGCCTACCTGCATGGCGGACAACACACTGGTCTGATCGCTACATCAGCCGCGGGGGTTCATGCTCCCACCGCGCCATCACCCCAGGGGCGATGGCATTAGCACCGGCCGAGCGCCAATTGCAAAACCGTGCACCACGGGGCCGCAACCGTTTGCGGCCCCTTTCTTTTTTTCCGGAAATGACGAGGCCGCGGCGGCGTCATGGAGCCGGATGCGCTTCGTAGACGACCTCGAAACGCAGCCAACTCGGCACCGGCAGCCCCTGGCGCTGGGCGGGGGTGAACTTCAACCGGGCATATTCGCCACGCAGTTGATCGGTGAAGCCGGCAGGCAGGGTGCTCTCCTCCACCTCGACTCGGTCCACGCTACCTCGCTCGTTGAGGAAGAGGCGCAGGCGCACATGGCCCGGGGGGACTTCTTCGGTCGGCAGGGGCAGGTCGGGTGCAGCGCTGACGCTGGCCCGGCGATCCAACTCCGTGGGAGCGAAATAGGCTGGAACAGCCTGTCCAGGCGAGGCAGCAGGCGCCGGTTGAGTCGCGCCGGGGGCTGTTTCGGCCAGCGGGGAAAGAGCCGCCGTGGATTCGGCGGCAAGGTCCGTCGCGGGTTGCGCCTGGGGGGTGTCATCCACAGCGGGAAGGGGATCAGCGGCGGCCGGAGCGGCACTTCCGGGCGCCGCGAGCAGAGCCTGGAGCGGCGGCCCGTAACGCTCCGGGCGCGCCTCGCTCGGTGCGACAACAAGCAACAGCAGGTGGGCGGCCGCGGAGAGGGCCAGGCAAAGCGGTAAGCGGGCGTGCATTTCGTCCCCGGTGGCCCGGGGTGGCATTACATCAATTCGCGCCAGTATATGCGACGCCACACCGCCGGAGCCGCACCGGGGGGTTTGGGCGGCTCGCGCACCGCGGGGGACTTGAAGGTCTGATCGGAGAAACGGATCACCGCCCGCTTGCCGTCGGCCGTTTCCACGATCACCGCCCGGCTGGACAAGGCGTAGCCCTGGAAGGAGAAGGACGGCCAGTAGGTATTGCCGTTGTAGGTCGTGGGAATGGCGCCGCCATTGGCGGCATCGACGTTGACGAACCAGCTGGAGCCCCCCGGATCGCAGGTGGTGTTGGTTGGCACGTTGACCGTGATCACCAGGGCACCGCCGGAGCTCAGCTGGGGATGGGTGACGACCCGGGCGTTGGCGATGGGCAGGTCGAAGTACCAGCCGGTCTGGGTGGCGCTCAAGCCATAGGTCGTGTTGGTGTACTCGGTGTTGTTGTTCTGTGCCGTGCCGGGGTTCTGGCAAACGAAGGCGCCGGTGCCGCCGCCGGACGGGCAGGTGGAACCGTTGCCACCGCGAATGTTGGGCAGAGGGGGCGACACGACGCTGGTGTCGTCGATGATGCCGTAGACCGACTGGGTCTGGGTCGCATGGGCGTTTTGCGGGGTATTGCCGGGCACGTCGCTGTCGCCCAGATACTGGCCGGTACCGACATAGACGAAGTACTTGCTGGCCGATGCATTGACCGGCCCGACCACCGGCGCCGACGTAATCGCCTGGGCGTTGCCGGCCCCGTCGGTCAGGGTGGCGATGTGGACCGCCGACCAGTCGTTGAGGTTGAAGCGCCAGACGTTGCCCAGCAGATCGCCACCATAGACGTAGGAAATCACGTCCGTGGCCAGGGCCCCGTTGGGCTTGGCCAGGTAGGTCAGACCGGCCGGCGTGGCGGCATTGCCGACGCCGGTATCGATCACGTTGGTCACCGCGCCGGTGGTGGGATTGAGCACGAACACCCGGCCGTGGCCGTCGCCGGAGGTATCGGAACCGTTGTTGTAGCCCGAGGCCACCAGCACGCGCCAGCCGGACGGCGTGTTGATGATCAGCGGCGTGCCGTAGCTGTAGCCCATGCGGCTGTCGCTGCCCAAGGCCTCCCACAACACCTTGGCGGCGTAGGCCGATTCCGAGGCGGCAGTGCCGCTGGTAATGTCGAGGGCGTAATAGCCGCGCCCGCCCTTGCCCAATCCGCCGACCAGCACCTTGGTCGTGCTGCTCGCCCCCGGCACGTCGGCAATCGCCGGCGTGGCATCCACGTAGAACTGGTGGGCGTAGTTGGGATCGGCCAGGGTGCTCAGCTTGTTGAGCAGCAGGCGCGGCACGTAGGCCCACAGCTCCTGTCCCTGCTGGGTGTCGGAGGCGCTGATGCTGCCGTTGAAGACGTGCAGCATGCCGTCGTTGGCGCCCTGGAAAATGACCGGGGTGTCGCCGTATTTCACCACCACCGGTTCGGCATTGACGATGTCGCCGAGCAGATGGCCGCGGCGGCGGTAGGTGGAGCCTTCCAGGCTGCGGTCACCGCGCAGGTAGTTCACCAGGGGCGCGGCAAGGCCGGTGGAGGCGGCCGAAAAGACCGCCCCGCCAGTGCCCGAATAGGTGACGATGTTGCGGTTGGCCGCAGTACGCGCATCGAGCTTGGCCTGGGCCGACCAGACGCTCGGGGTGATGGGCAGGCCGGTGGTGGTGTTGAGGGAAAAGGCCTCCAGGTCGCCGCTCCAGTCGCCCGAACTGTACTTGGAAGCATAGGCCGTGTTGTCCACGGTGATCTGGGTGTTGACCACCGCCACCGCCGAAGAGGCACCGTCCTTGGACAGGGCATCGTCCATGGCCTTCTTGAACGCCGTGGTCAGGGTGGTGGTGTCGTCGGCGGTGAGGAACAGGCCGCCGCCTTCCGCCGCGGTCTCCTGCAGCAAGGGATCGTCCTTCGCCTGGGCGTCGGCAAAACCGACGGTGTAGGTACGGACGTTATTCTTTTTGCTGCGGCCCGCCGGCGCCGCCAGGTCCGGCCGCAGGTCTATCTCATAGAGCGCCTGGGCAACGTCATCCAGATAGTCGCTGCCGCCGCTTTCATAACTGTGTGCCCCGCCCAAATGGCCGATATGGGTGGTGGTGGTCTTCTGGCCATACTGGTTTTTCCCCGTGGTGGGGCAGGAACCGATGACCCCGGCGTAGTCGCACAGGTTAGCGTTGTTCGCCAAGCCGATGTCGTTCTGCGGACGGCCATCGGTGAGCAGGATCGCATAGGAGCGCTGGCACCAGTACTGCACCGGGCAAGACGTACCGGAGCACGTGCTGGGCGCGCCAGCCAGCTTGTGCGGCGAGCTCGTTCCCTGCTTGAACGTACTGGCAACGCTGGCAATCGACGGTGTGCCATTCGGATGCAGGGTCAGGTTGCCGGTATAGGGGATGGTGAAGTACTGGCCGATATCGGCCAGGGTCTCGGACAGGGGGGTGCTGCCGGAAGCATCCAGGCCGTCGATGGCGGTCTTCATCGCCGCCAGGTTGGTGGTCGTCAGGTCGGCGATGCCACGCAGCAGCGAGCCACCATCCGAGCTGTTGTAAGCGCTCAGGCCAACCCGCACCTTGGCCTGGGTCGAGCCGCTGGTGGGCAACGGCAGGGCATCCAGGGTCGCCTTGGCGGCAATCTGGGCGATTTCCAGCCGGGTATGCACGGCGTAGCTGGCGTTACTCAGTTTCTTGCGGTCCACCCAGCCAGTAAGGGGCCCGTCGTAATTGCCGAAAAACCAGTTCAGGTAATGGCCGGTATAGACGGCATCCAGGGAGGTGGGACAAGTGGTGCCACCGCCGCACGGTTGATCGGCCAGTAGGCGGGCGCTGTAGGTGGCGTTATTGTCAAAACAGCGCTGGGAGTTGCTGGCACTCCCCAGGGTATAGCTGTTGTTGCCGTAATAGATCTTCGGCACGCCGCCGGTGATGCGCAGATCCACGGAGGTGCCGGCTGGCACCTGGCGGTTGCCGTTCGGGCAGCTGGCCAGATACGTGGCCGTCGGGCTGTAGGGGGCCTCGGGCACGATGTTGCGCATCGACCCGGAGCTGTCGACCATGAACATGAAGTTCGGCGCGACGTTGTTCTTCACCGCCATCGGGGTGTCGGCGATATCGGTACCGGCCAGCGCCAGGGAGCCTACCAGGGCCAAAAACAGGGCCGAGTAGCGGGCCAGGCGCCTCAGGACGTGACGTTGCATGGTTTCTCCCCCTGGTCAGCTCGTGGCCGGACCGCTGATCATTACTTCATACAGGCCAGTGGCATTGCGCGGACCACGCACCCGGATGATGACGCGATAGCGAATGGCCAACTGCTCGCTGGGCGCGGTTGCGCGCACCTCGTAGTCGCAGTGGGTCTTGATGTCTTTCAGGTCGGTGAGCGTCGGGTTGGCATCGCATTGCCGTTCCAGGTAGTACTGGATCCGGTAGCTGCCGGTGCTGGTATCGCAATTCGCCACCGCTGCCCCCGTCTCGTCGGTGCAGGCCACCTGGCTCCAGTTAACGCCCGTCGGCACGCCCAGGCTGTCCATGGCCGCTTGGCGAACACTGAAATAGCGGTTGTTGACGTCAGCATTGCCGCCACCACCCACCGTGATGTTGGCCAGGTTGTTCATGGCATCGGTGATCGCCCGGTCGGAGGCCTGCATGGCCGCCTGCTTGAAGGCGAAGTTGCCGGCAATGACGTTGTTGGTGTCGGCCGACCGCATCGCCGCGATGCCGGCCAGGGTCAGCAGTACCAACACGATCAGGGTGACGAACAGGGCCGCCCCCCGCTCGCGCCGCCGGGCCCTAACCAGGCCACCGGCCATGGGTTTTACTGATTCCATGCCACGTTCCTCAGGGGGATCACGCTCTGGTAGACCCGGTAACGATAGTTCTGCCAAGTCTTGCCGGCGGGAACGGTAACCGTGCTCAGATCGATCGCCGGCGCGGCGGCATCGGGAAATCCACTGGATACGGCTGCCGTCACGTTCCCCGAAGCCGGCTCCCGCCCCCGCGCCACGACGGCGATGCGCACCGCTTTGATGCGCATCGCGTCGGCACTGGTGGGGGCCGCCCAAGTGGCCCCGGTAGCGTCGACCCAGGACGTCACCACATCGCTGTTGGCGCTGGCGGAAATACCATACTGGGCCTGGATCTGCACCACGTCGCCCACCTGGGGGATGACGTTGGCGAAGGCGGCCGGCGAGGCCGTGCACGACGGGGCATTCACCCCGGCCATGGTGGCGTCGTAGGACACCAGGGAATTGCACATCACGGCATACGTGTCCTGGACCAGCTTGCCCAGGCGGGCAATGATGGCCGGGCCGATGACGGTGGGCGGCGCGTTGACGTAGCCATAGCGCGGCGCATCGGCAAAGGCGGTGTTGGGATTGGCCGGGTTGTATTTTCCGGTGCTGCCCGGGTTGTGCTGCACTTTCAGACACGAGGTCGTCACCCCACCACAGGTACCGCCCCCCGGGGGGAAATCGGTAATCTGGAACAGGGTGCACGGCCGGTTGCTGCCCGGTACGCCGACGACAGCCAGGTCGCCGACCTGCAGACTGCCCTGGTGATTGACGACGAAGTTGGCCGAGGTGTTTGGCATGTCTTCCACCACGTTGACCACGCCACTACCCCCCTTGGCATCGGCGTAGGTCACGGTGATCTTGTCCGACCCGCCCGCACCGCCATCGGTGATCTTGATCGGCAGCAACGGTGCGCCGTTGGCCAGGGTGGTGCCGTCGTAATAGATGTTGATGCTGCTGCACAGCAGCTGGCCGTTGTTGAACAAGCCAGCCCCGGCCAGGCGGGCGGCCCGGTCGATCACGCCGAGGGCGGTGCGGGCGCTTTCCTGGGCATCCCCGCCGGAAATGGTGGTCTTGCGCTGCTGGTTGAGCACCGCCACCGAGCCGGTCACGGCCAGAACGACGAGCATGCCGATCACCAGACCGACCATCAATTCCACCAGGGAAATACCGCGCTGCCGCCACCGGCGGGCGGTGGGTGCGGAACAAGGAGAAACCGCCATGATCATTGCCATTGCAGTTGGGATGTCACGGTGTGATGGTGGGGTACGCCCTGGACCGCTTGCCAGCACAGCGTCACGGTCACCGTGCGGTCGGCGGCGTTAACCACGATTTGCTGTTTGCTTGCCGGGGCGTTGGGCAGCATCCCGTTAACCTGGGTCAGCCAGTCGGTGACGACGGCGGCCGTGGTGTCGTTGCCACCGGGAGCGCACAGGTTGCCCCCCGTGGAGCGGTGGGCAAAGCTTGCCAGTTGGGCAGGGTCGGCGACGGACAGCAAGCCGAACAGCTGGTCGGCGAGGAAGGCGGCGTCGGCGCGGTACCGGGCCTCGGTGCTCATGTTGATGGCGTTGGCCTGCATGGCCACCAATCCCAGGATGCCCAGGGAAAAGATCAGGAGGGCGATCAAGCCCTCGATCAGGGTGAAACCGCGCTGTGTGGCAGAGGACGCACCCATCAGCATTTCCTCGGATCGTTGGCGGCGGTGATCGCCGGATTGCACATGCGGCTCTGCCCACCGGCAAAGACGTCGATCTGCAGGGTATCGATTCCACTTCCGGCAGCGGTCACCGTCACCCGGGACAGATTGGTGGCCGGGGAAAAATTGAGCACGCGCCCGGTGGAGGTAAAGGTCAGGCTGAGTTGATCGTTGGTGCTGGCAATCTGCATCGTTCCGCCGCTCTCGCCGGCCGGGCGGGTCTGCAGAGTCTGGGCGGGCAACGGCACGGCCACGGTCCAGCCGCCGCTGGCCGCCAGGGTGAACGTCACCCCGGTATTGAGCCGAATCGCCTCGGCGCGGGCCAATTGCAGGCCGTTCATGATGGCATCCGCCGTGGTGCGCACCCGGTAGTTGGTGATCATCTGGCGGAAGGACGGCGCCGCCAACCCCGCCAGGATGGCCATGATCAGCACCACGATCATGGCTTCGATCAGGGTGAAGCCGGCGTTGCGGCGAGGCGCCATGAACGGGGTCAGCATGTATCGCCCGCCCGGCTCATCCAGCAATTACGCGGCAGCCCACTGGCATTGGGAAAGGCCGTGGTCTGGCGGGCGTTGTCCTGGTCGATGGTGAAGGTGAAACCGTTCATCCCGCGTCCCGCCTTGCCCGTTGCCGTAATGAGGAAGCCCTGATTGGTGGCGACCGTGCCGTAATTGCAGGAGAACGTGAACGCATCCCCGTCCAGGGTGCCGATGTTGTTGCCGCAGGCGGCGGCCGTGGAACCGTAGTTGCGGTTGTCCTGGTAGTACTGCTCAAGCTGGACGCGCATGGTTGCCAGCTGGTTCATCGCTTCGGCGATGCGGCCGCGCTGGACGTAACTGGTGTAGGCAGGGTAGGCGACGGAGGCCAGGATCCCGATGATGGCGATCGTGATCAGAAGCTCGATCAGGGTGAACCCGGTTCTTCTCATGCCGCATTCCTTTCACCCTCCGGGGAGCCTGCCGGACGCAATATCGGTCGGACGGCAACCAGGGTGGCGACGATTCTCCGTAGTGCTGCTTGTTGTTAGAACCAGACCGCCCTGTCCGGCGCGCGGCGAGGCACTCTCAGGGCCTGGTGGTACGAGGTACCGGTACAGCGGATCCGTCGTCCGACGCGTCGTTGGCGGCGCCCCTCCAGCCGCCTGCGTACGGTGACGATTTAACTCGCATGATATTGCAATGTATTGACTCTTTTCAACAGCACAGCGCCGCTCGGCTATGCAACTTCACTAGACAAGCGGACGAACGGCACCCCGGGGCATTTACTGGCCCCAAAGGGGCTGCGGCACGAGCATGATGCCTGGCCGGCATATGCGCGCCGAATCAAATCTGAGGATGGCCACGATATCGACGCACCAGCCCATTCAGTCGCCCATAGTCACAAACGGGTATTGGCACCACCGCAGCGCCAATACCCGGGCGCCCGCCATCCGAGCGCTTCGAAATGCATCGGCCGGATGGCCCACACCGAACGGCAGAGGCCACCGCTCACGGTCTCCCCCCGGCAGCCGCCCCCGGTTACGCCTCGCCCTCCCAATACCCCGCCGTCGGCCCCAGGCGGCCCACGTACTCCAGGGTGCGGGCGGCTTTGTCGCCCCCCGGTGGGGCACCGGCAAAGATCGCCACCTTGCCCGAATCCGGGTAGCCCATCACGTCCGGCGCATGCATGGTGCTGACCACCAGGTAACGCAGCGGAGCATCCGAATCGTTCTCCAGTTGATGAGCCGTTTCCGGCCCACCCGCCGGGGCGCCGAGCACGTCACCGGCCCGAACCGGGCGGGACTCGGCGCCGAAGCGCCAGAGCCCCTGCCCTTCCAGGATCACCACCAACTCCTCGTTGGCATAGTGGTGATGGCGCGGCCAGGCCCGTTTGCCCGGCGGCAACTCCACCAGCCGGGCGCCCAGGCCCTTCAGGCCGAGCCGACCGGCTATCTGGGCGGCGCGGGCCTGGTAGCGTGCGCCGTTGCCGTGCTCGGTCAACGGCAGGTCCGCCAGGGTGACGATGGGAACAACATGGTCGGGCATGGTGCGTCCTTTCACGAAATTGACGGTGCCACCGGGACGCTCCTGCCATCCCGGTGGCACCGGTAGTTACCCGGCCCCTCAGGCCGCCAGCCGCGGCACGGCTGCGCTGTCCGGCGCCAGGGACGCCGGCAGTTCGGAGGCCCGCAGCGTGGCATGGAAGGCCACCACCTCGAAGGCGGCCACCCCGGCCTGGGAAAAGGGATCTTCCGCCAGCCAGCCGAGCAGCGCCTCCCGGGAGGGCGCCCGGGCCAGGATGACGCCGCCCTGGCGCGGCTCCTGAGGGCCGGAAGCGATGAAGCGGCCGGCGCCGAACTGGCGATACAGGTAGTCGCGGTGAGCCTCCAGATGGGCCTCCACTTCAGCCAGGGAACGAATGTAGCGCAGTAGCACGACGTACAACATGAGCATGATCTCCAACGATGCAATGGGAATGGGGAATCAACGGAATCAACGGAGTCAACGAAATCCTCCCCGCTGCACAGCGGGGAAAGGGGCAGGTGCAATGCCCGCCCCCGACAAGGCGTTGTCCCCGCCTCAGGGGATGAGCAGCAACGACCCGGAGGTCTCGCCCGCCTCCAGCCGGCGATGGGCCTCGGCGGCCTGCTCCAGAGGCAAGGTGCCCCCCACTTCCACCTTGAGGCCCGCAGCCAGGCGCGCCAGGGTGGCCGCCGCCCCTTCCCGGTAGCGCGCCAGGTCGGTCATGAAGCGGAACACCCCGGGGCGGGACAGGGCGATGGAGCGGGCCGGGCCGAGCAGGGCCGGATCGACGAGGCCGATGTCACCGGCCACCTGGCCGATGGACGCCGCCATGCCGTAGGGGCGGACCGCCTCCAGGGTGCGGGCCAGGGTGGCGCCGCCGATGCCGTCGATGGCGTAGTGCACACCCTGGCCGTCGGTCAGCTCCTTCACCGCCGCGACGAAGTCCTCATCCTTGTAGAGGATGGCGTGGTCCAGGCCGTGGGCGGCCGCCAGCTCGGCCTTGGCGGCGCTGCCCACGGTGCCGATCACCGTGGCCCCCAGGGCCTTGGCCCACTGGGTCAGCACCAGCCCCAGCCCGCCGGCGGCGGCATGGACCAGCACCGTGTCGCCGGGCCGCAGGGGCCGCACGTGGGCGAACAGCATATGGGCGGTGATGCCGCGCAGCATGGCCCCGGCGGCGCTGGCGTCGGACACCCCGTCGGGCAGGGGCACCGCCCGGGCGGCGGGGAAGTTGCGCGCGCTGGCATAGCTGCCCGCCGGCGGCCCGGCGTAGGCCACCCGCTGGCCCAGGGCCAGGCCGTACTGCTCGGCGGCACCGGCCCCCAGGGCGACGATTTCCCCCACCCCTTCCACCCCCAGGGTGGCGGGCAGGGAGGGCAGGGCGTAAAGGCCGGTGCGGTGGTAGATATCGACGAAATTGACGCCGATGGCGCGGTGGCGGATCTGCACTTCCCCGGGACCGGGGGCGGGCAGGGGGCGGCGCTCGACCTGGAGGGCCGTGGCATCGCCGGGGCGGTGCAGGCGGACTTCGGTGGCGTGGGTCAGGGGCGCGTGGGGCGTCGCAACGGCGGCGGACGGGGCAAGGGTTGACATGGCGACCTCTCGAAATGGATGACGGGAAAAATGACGCCCCCGGGGCGGACTGCCGGAAGCCTCGGAAAAACGTCCAGCAGCCCCGGGCATCGCACCGTGTTGTCGGCGCGGCGCTGTTGCCCCGGAAGCGCATTGCCGGGCCACTGTAATCCGTTCAAAATCGCCCGAAAATTCCCAATGAACACACATTGACTGTGCAAAATTCACCAGACCTGAACGCCCCCCTGCAATGGGACGACGTGCGCCACTTTCTCGCCCTGGCCCGGGAAGGCAGCCTGTCCGGCGCCGCCCGTGCCCTCAAGGTGGAGCACTCCACCGTGGCCCGGCGCGTCGATGCCCTGGAGCAGGCCCTCAAGCTGCGCCTGTTCGACCGGCTGCCCCGGGGCTGGCGCCTCACCCCGGAAGGGGAGGCCCTGGCCCAGCACGCCCAGCGCATGGAGGACGAGGCCCTGGCCTTCGGCCGCGCCGCCCTGGGGGTGGCCACCCTGTCCGGCACGGTGCGTCTCTCCGCCCCGCCGGTGGTGGCCAGCCACTTTCTCGTCCCGCGCCTGGGGCCCCTGCGCCAGCGCTGGCCGGACATCCGCCTGGAAGTGGTGGGCGAGGCCCGGGAGGCCAACCTGACCCGGCGCGAGGCCGACCTGGCCCTGCGCCTCTCCCGCCCCAGCGCTCCCGGCCTGGTGGCCCGGCCCCTGGCGGAAATGGGCTACGGCCTGTTCGCCACGCCCGAGTGGGCGGCCCGGCCGGCGACAGAGTGGGAATTCGTCGGCTACGACGAGAGCCTGCGCCAGGTGCCCCAGCAGCAATGGCTCGACAGTCTCACCGCCGGGCGCCCCACGGTGTTGCGCAGCAACGACCTGGGCGGTCTCTACCAGGCGGCCCGGGCCGGCCTGGGTGTGACCGCCCTGCCCTACTTCCTCGGCAACCGGGACGATGTACTGGTGCGTCTACCCGCTTACGACTGCCCGACCCGGCGCAAGCTGTGGCTGGTGCTGCATCCGGACCTGCGCCGCTCGCCCCGGGTGCGGGCGGTGGCCGACGCCATCGCCGAACTGGTGATGAGGGAGGCTGCCCTGCTGGCGGGGCGGGAGGGGGCGGCCGAGACCTGAGGGCGGGGATGCCCCGCTGACGGGTGCCCGGCCGAACGACAACGGGGGCCGGGGCCGGACCAGGAACGGGGGTCACAGGCCAAGGCCCGCGCCCCAGGGTGCCGAAAGCTGAAAGCCGAAAGCCGAAAGCCGGGCACCGAGTGCCGCCGTCCGGCGGCAATCTCACCGCAGCAAAGCACGCCAAGACGCGGTGGCGGACAGCCGCCACGACGACAGTCGACCGCACCTTCCCCCCAGCGGTGCCCCTCCGTGCCGAGGGCTACCAGGCCGACAAGGCGAGCCGCATGCCATCGTCAACCGCGATGGCAATTTCACACCCTGCCAAAACCCCGCGCCAGTTCTTGAGTTCCACGGGGGTAAAAAAGAGCCATCGCCGTAGACGATGGCTGGAGATGATGGCGAAAAGGTGGTGGCGGGAATCGCTCAACCGCTCAACCATCGAAGCGCCGCCGGCCCCACGTCCGCAACCATGCCGGAAGCGTAGCGCGGCGGCCTACCCCGTCCGCTCCGCCGGCGGGCGCCCCGGGATCAGCCTCGGCCGGGTCACGCCAGCGCCCGGGGGCGACCCCAGGCTGCCCCCGGGGCTATCCCGGTCAGGGGGCAGATGCCTGGGCGGCGGCCGGCACTGCCGCGCCAGCCTGGCTACGGTTGATGCCCGAAACCACGGCCAGCACCGAGGCGGTGATGATGTTGCCGTGCACGCCGACGCCGAAGGTGGCGCCGGGGCGGCCGGGCACGGTCATCTCCACGTAGGCCACGGCCCGGGCGTCGGCGCCCTTGCCGAGGGAGTGCTCCTCGTAGTGCTGCACGGCGGCGTCGAAGCCGGCCTGGCGCAGGGCGTCCACCGTGGCGTCGATGGGGCCGTTGCCTTCGCCGCGCAACTCCCGGGTGGCGCCGCCGATGTCCACGGTGAGGGCGATGCCTTGGCGCTCCTGGGCGGCCTCGAACAGGTGGTGGCCGACGTAGCGCACCGGGGCGGTGGCTTCCAGGTATTCGCGGCTGAACACCTGCCAGAGGGCGCTGGCGGTCATCTCGCCGCCGGTGGCGTCGGTGATCCGCTGCACGGCACCGGAGAATTCCACCTGGAGGCGGCGCGGCATGACGAGGCCCACCTCAGTTTCGAGCAGGTAGGCGATGCCGCCCTTGCCGGACTGGCTGTTGACGCGAATGATCGAATCGTAGGTGCGGCCCACGTCGGCCGGATCGATGGGGAGATAAGGTACTTCCCAGATGGCGTCCGCCTGCTGGACGGCCAGGCCCTTCTTGATGGCGTCCTGGTGGGAGCCGGAGAAGGCGGTGAACACGAGGTCGCCGACGTAGGGGTGGCGCGGGTGGATCGGCAACTGGGTGCAGTGCTCGACGGTGCGGGCCACGTCGTTGATGCGGGAGAAGTCGAGGCCCGGGTCCACGCCCTGGGAGTAGAGGTTGAGAGCGAGGGTCACCACGTCCACGTTGCCGGTGCGCTCGCCGTTGCCGAACAGGCAGCCTTCGACCCGGTCGGCGCCGGCCATCACCGCCAGCTCGGCGGCGGCCACGGCGCAGCCCCGGTCGTTGTGGGGGTGCACCGAGAGGATGATCGAATCGCGCCGGGCCAGGCGGGTGTGCATCCACTCGATCTGGTCGGCGTAGTAGTTGGGAGTGCCCATCTCCACCGTGGCCGGCAGGTTGATGATGCACTTGCGTTCCGGGGTGGGCTGCCAGACCTCGGTGACGGCGTCGCAGACCTCCCGGGCAAAATCGAGCTCGGTGCCGGTGAACACTTCGGGGCTGTACTGGAACACCCACTCGGTGTCGGGCTGGGTGGCGGCGCAATCGCGGATCAGGCGGGCATGCTCGATGGCGATGGCCTTGACCCCGGCCTGGTCGGTGTCGAAGACGATGCGGCGGAAGTTGGGGGCCGTGGCGTTGTAGAGATGCACGATGGCCCGGCGGGCGCCCCGCAACGATTCGAAGGTGCGGCGGATAAGGTGGTCCCGGGCCTGGGTGAGGACCTCGATGGTCACGTCGTCCGGGATGTGGCCGCCTTCGATCAATTCACGGACGAAGTCGAAGTCGGTCTGGGAGGCGGAGGGGAAGGCGACCTCGATTTCCTTGAAACCGATGGCCACGAGGGTCTTGAACATGCGCATCTTGCGCTCGGCATCCATGGGCTCGAAGAGTGCCTGGTTGCCGTCCCGCAGATCGGTGCTCATCCAGATCGGCGGGCGGGCGATCACCTGGTCGGGCCAGGTCCGCGCGAAGGTGGGGTCGGTGACATGCACCGGGGTGAAAGGACGGTATTTGGCGGCGGGGTTCTTCAACATGATGATCTACTCCAATGCGGTCGATAACGGAAAGAAGGGGCACGCATGGGGCTGCCAGGCTGTCCGGCGGTGTCGCGGACATGGTTCGCGGCCTGGCAACCGGACGGCAGTCGCAGGATGGAGAAGGCGGGCAGTAGCAGCAGGTGCAGGGAGGTCATGACAGTCTCCGAGGGAGAAAAACGACAACGGGAAAAAGGAGGATGGCGACGCGCCGAGCGACGGGGCTGACGCATCTCGCCCGATCCGGCCCGGAGGCTGGAGGAGGCGGTTTCAACAGGAGGGGGGAAAGTAAGTGTGCGCTAGACGCGCAGCAGCAGACCCAGGTCCAGGGAGAGCTGGTCCAGGGCGAAGACAGCGATCGGAGCGTTGCGCTCGATCATGGGGGTCTGCTGGGTGTTCATGACAGCAACCCTAACCGAAGGGCCGGACGGCGGTCAACCCCGCCGTGCCACAGCCTTTCGTCCGCCCTTGCGGCGGCGCCCGGGAACGCTCCGTCCAGAGGGACGGCAAGCGCCCGGGAGTAGTACCTCAACAATTACCCTTCTTGGCCTGACCCGGCGGACAGAAGCCACCGCCACCCTGATGGGCCGGCGCCGGATCGACGACTACGGCGCCAGCCGGGGTGTAGACCGCACAGCCACCCAGCAGCGCGAACAGCGCCGCCAATACGCAAATCTTGATTTTCATGACAACTCCTGGATGCCGCCAATCGCACACCGGTAAGGGTGCAGGCGGGTTAACAAGACAACGGACAGGACGTTGGGCGCCGCGGGCGCCATGCCAGCCCCACTGCCAGCCCCGTTACGGGGCGCTTCCTCCGATCCGACTGGATGCCATCTTGTCACGATAGCGCCGGAGCAGAGCGGCCAGGAGACGACCGGCACGCGGGCAGCGACCGTGGGGTGCCGGATCGCATCCTGGCCTCCCCGCTCATCGCCATCCCCTGCGCTACGCCGGCCGATTTTCACCGACCGTCCATCTCCCATGTGTCACAGCTGTCATGGCGAGGGATTATGATTATGAACTATGACTTTTCGCCGACCCCGCCGCCTCTTTGACAGCGTCATCACCCGCCTGATGCTGCTCGGGCTGTGCATCGTCCTGATCGGTATCGTTGCGCGCTACTACACCTTCAGCAACTTCCTGCGCGAGGACCTGGGGGCGGTGGTCGAGGCCCAGCAGTACGCCCTGGCCACCTACGTGGCCCGGGACATCGACGACAAGATCGTCCAGCGCCGGCAGCTCCTCGAGCGCCTGGCCACGGCACTACCCCGGGAGCTGCTCGACCGGCCAAGGGCCTTGCGGGAATGGCTGAAGGAACGTTACGACTACCAGCCGCTCTTTTCCGCCGGGCTGTTCATTGCCGACACCCGGGGCCTGGCCATCGCCGATTACCCGGCGCTGCCCGACCGGGTCGGCGGCAATTACGCCGACCGGGATTACATCCAGGCCGCCCTCGCCGGCCAGGCGTCCATCGGCAGCCCAATCATGGGCCGGGCCGCCAAGGAACCGGTCCTGCCCATGGCCGTGCCCCTCAAGAACGACAAGGGCGAAATCCGCGGCGTGCTGGTGGGCATCACCGCCCTGGCCGCGCCGGGCTTCCTCGATCTGCTGCAGAAGAGCCGCATCGGCAAGAGTACCGGCGGCTTCCTGCTCATTTCTCCCCGGGACAAGCTGTTCGTCGCCGCCTCGGAGCCGGACATGGTGTTCAAGCCCACGCCGCCGCCCGGGATCAACACCCTGCACGACCGGGCCATGGGCGGCTACCGGGGCACCGGCATCACGATCAACGCCAAGGGCGTCGAGGAAGTCTCGGCCATGGTCACGGTGCCCAGCACCGGCTGGTTCGTGGTCGCCCGGCTGCCCAGCGGGGAGGCCTTCGCCACCGTGGCCCGGACCCAGTCCTTCCTGCTCAAGAACGCCGTGGTGGGCATTTCGATTTTTGCCCTGCTCGCCTCCTGCGGCATGTATTTCGTATTGCGCCCCCTGTTTCGCGCCGCCGACCACGCCGACCGCATGACCCGGGGTGAGCTCCCCCTGGCGCCCCTGCCGGTGTCGCGCAACGACGAGGTGGGCTACCTCATCCGCGCCTTCAACCGGCTGCTGATGAAGCTCGACGAACAACAGGCCGAGCTGGCCCGCATTGCCCACCACGACCCCCTCACCGGACTGCCCAACCGCGCCCTGCTTTCGGACCGGCTGCGCCTGGCCCTGGCCCAGGCCCAGCGCAAGGGGAACCAGGTCGGCCTGCTGTTCATGGACCTGGACGGCTTCAAGCAAATCAACGACACCCTGGGCCACAAGGCCGGCGACGAAGCCCTGCGCCAGGTGACCCAGCGCCTGTCCCAGATCGTGCGCCAGGCCGACACCCTGGCCCGGGTCGGCGGCGACGAGTTCGTCCTGCTGCTGTGCGACCTGGGGGACGACGCTGAAACAGCCGCCAGCACCGTGGCGGTGAAGTGCATCGAGGTGCTCAAGCCGCCCTTCGCCATCGGCGAGACGACCTGCACCATGGGCGTATCGATCGGCATTGCCGTGGGCTACGGCGACGTTTCCGCCGATACCCTGCTGCTGGCGGCGGACCGGGGCATGTACCAGGCCAAGAAGGCGGGCCGGGGCCGTTACATCACCTACAAGATCTAGGCCCCCGCCCCCCTGGCCAGCGCCTCGGAGCCGCAGTGCCGCCCGGCCCATCGGCCACGGGGAAGGTAAAGAACGCCCCATGCGCAATGCGGCCGCCATCGCCGATAATGGCGGCCCTTGGCGGCGCCGCCGCCTTCATCGCCCCACCTCCCATGACCGACGCCACCCCAGCCGTATCTGCCGCTACATCCGCCGAATCCCCCCGTCTGCAACGCCAGGTGGCGGTGGCCGCCTGTTTCGGCACCTTCCTGGAGTGGTACGACTTTCTCACCTTCGCCACCCTGGCCACCTACTTCGGCCCCCTCTTCTTTCCGCCGGAAAACCCGGTGGCCGGGCTGCTGGCCAGTCTGGCCACCTTCGGCGCCGGCATGGTGGTGCGCCCCCTGGGGGCGGCCCTGTTCGGCTCCCTGGGTGACCGCATCGGCCGGCGCCGGGTGTTCATCGTCACCATCGTGCTAATGGGCATCGCCACCGTGGGCGTGGGCCTGCTGCCCACCTACGCCCAGGTCGGCCTGCTCGCCCCGGCCCTGCTGCTGGCCCTGCGCTTGCTGCAAGGCCTGTCGGTGGGGGGGGAGATCGGCGGCTCGGCGGTGTACCTGACCGAGCACGCGCCCAACGGCCGGCGCGGGCTGTTCACCAGCGTGCTGCAATTGATGGGGCCCCTGGGCATGATGGCTTCCGCCGCCCAGGTGGTACTGCTGCAATCCTGGCTGTCGGAAAGCGACTTCGCCACCTGGGGCTGGCGCGTGCCGTTCCTGGTGTCGGCGCTGCTGCTGGCGGTGTCGCTGAAGAGCCGGGTGGCCCTGCACGAGTCGCCGGTGTTCCGCCAGTTGCAGGAGAAGAAGGCCCTGTCGGCCACGCCGCTACGGGACTGCTTCCGCGACCGCACCACCCTGGCGCGCATGGGGGTGCTGGCCCTGTGCATCTCCGCCGGCGGCTCGTTGCTGTTCTTCTCCGCCCAGGTCTACACCACGGTGTTTCTCAAGAGCGTGGTCAAGCTGGAGGCCAAGACCGCCAGCCAGCTGGTGATGGTGGCCACCGTCGCCCTGTTCCCCCTGACCCTGGCCGCCGGCGCCCTGTCGGACCGCATCGGCCGCCGTCCGGTGCTGCTCGCCGGCCTCTTGGTCGGGGCGCTCACCCTGCTGCCAGTGTTCCAGGCCTTCATCCCCGCCGGCAACCCGGCCATGGCCCGCTTCCAGCGCGACGTGCCGGTGGTGCTGGCGGGCAGCGACTGCTCCTATTCGCCCTTCGCCACCCCGGCCAGCGACTGCGCCCGGGCTCAGGAATGGCTGGTCAAGCAGGGGGTGGCCTACACCCGCCGCGACCAGCCGGCCGGTACGCCGACCTCCTTGCAGGTCGGCGCCGCCGCCCCGGTAGCGGCCCACGACGCCGCCGCCCTGGCCCCGGTACTGGAGGCCGCCGGCTGGCCCGGCCGGGCCGACCCGGCCCAGGTGGACCGCCTGACCCTGGTACTGCTGCTCCTGGTGCCGATCGTCGCCGTGGCGCTGATCACCGGCCCCCAGACCGCGGTGCTGGCCGAACTCTTCCCGGCCCGCACCCGCTACTCGGCGGTGGCCCTGCCCCACAACCTCTCGGCCGGCTGGATCGGCGGCCTGTCGCCCTTCGTCGTCACCCTGCTCAACGTGCGCTACGGCGACGGCACCGCCGGCCTGTGGTACCCGGTGCTGCTGCTCGGTGTGGCCTTCCTGGTGGGATTGCGCTTCCTGCCGGAGACGAAGCAGGTGCGGCTGGAGGATTGAGGCGTGTCTGTTGCTGCCCCTCGCGGGGCAGCGAATCATGGGCTGCGTGGCCTGACCGCGGGAGTCGAAGCCTCACGCGGCACGCCCAGTTCGTGCATTTCTCACCGGGCAGATCTACTCCGAATCACCGCATAGACAAACAGGCCTGAGAGCAACACCCCCAAGCACACAAGCCAGGTTTCCGCGAAGCCGAAAAACCAGTTAGCCACACCCCCGATCGCAGGGATCAAGGCTGCAGCCAGTCTGATTGCTACAGGAATTTTTCTCATTGGCGAAAACAACCGCTCTGCCTGGGATGGAGATCGTTATTCAGGGAGTGAAAGTCCCCTGGATTGCAGACTAGCCATTGAAGCGCAATGAAAACCGCATAACACGCTTCTCCAGCAACGTCCCAAAGCGCGGGTGCCCTACAGCTCGGTGTACTTGAGCGCCTTGCCCCGCGCCTTCTCCACCGGATACTTGGCCCGGTTGAGCACCATCTTGTCGCGGAAGGCCTGGGCCAGGTCCACGTCGAGGCGGTCGGCCAGGCGGGTCAGTACCAGCAGGACGTCGGCCAGCTCGTGGGCCACCGCCTCGCGCTTGTCCGCCGGCAGGGCGGCGCTTTCTTCCGGGGTCAGCCAGAGGAAGTGTTCGAGCACTTCGGCAGCTTCCACCGACAGGGTCATGGCCAGGTTCTTGGGGGTGTGGAAGGGCGTCCATTCCCGCTCTTCGACAAAATCGCGCACCAGGCTGCGCAGCTCTTCCAGGGTCATGGACGTCATGGGATCAGGCCGATCGGCTAGGGGTAAAACCCGGATGATCGCCCAAGGCGGGATGCAATGCACCTGCCCGGACCCCAAGGCGGAGAGCCAATCTCCAGAGGCCCATGGGCAAACGCCGCGCCCATGGCCGATCTTCGCGGCCCCATGGCCAAGATCAAGCACTGGCGCGGCGTTTCAGCCAGCCACTATTCCATCCCGCGTCGGAAGCCCGCACCCGCAATGGGCCGGGGCTAAGGCCGCGAGGGTGGCGGACGCGGTCCTACAGGGCGACCCAGCCCCGGGCCTCGGGCTGGAACGGCAGGGCCGCCAGGGTCCAGGTGGCCGCCGCCCCGCTGCCTTCGGCTTCGGGCAGTTCGATGGTCTCGCCGACCCGGGCGCCGAACAGTGCGGCGCCGACCGGGTGGAGGATCGACCAGCATTCTTCTTCCGGGTCGTGATCCTCGGGATAGACCAGGGTCAGCTCGCGCTTGGCGCCGTCGGCGCCTTCGAGCACCACGGTGGAGTTCATGGTCACCTGGTCCGCGGGAATGCCGTCCGGCGGCACCACCTGGGCCGCGCGCAACCGGGCCAGCACCCGGGAGGCGGCATCGGAAACGCCCTGGCCGCGCTGGAAGCGGGTCTCGATCAGCACCACCAGGCGGGCCTGGTCGACGGCGGAAATGCAGGGTTGCGAAGCTTGGGTCATGGCAGGACTCCTGGCCCGGTGGCCGCAAGGCCGGGATCGGGCAACAAACAAAAACGGGGAACAAGGGAAAGGCCGGCGCCAACGGGGCGCCATCGCAGCGGCTGCCCGGCAGGGGATGGGGCGCGGGACGACTGACGGATGGTGCGGGTCAGGACGCCGCGCTTCGACCCGGGGAGCGTGCTGGCCGCCTCAACGGCGGAGTGGCGGGCGGGCTGCGCCAGGCGCAGCTGCTGCTCAGGCCCTCGGGTCGGGCCGCTGCCGGGCGGGGGAGAGGCAGGCGGCCAGTCGGTGACGACCCATGCCGGCTCGGCGACTCCCCCGGACGACCCGGTCCCCGGTAGGGGCGCGCGGCAGGTCGCGGGCAATCGAAAAGGCAGGAACGGGCATGGTCGGAAAGTGACGGACTCAAAAATGCACCATTGCGGTGCGGATGCCCCATTCTACCCCGGCCCGGGGTTCCCCCCAAGCCCCGGGACCGGCGCCAAAAAACCGGGATGGGCCGGGCCGACAGGCGGCGACCTCCGGCAGGAATGGGGAATCGGGGATCGGGAATCCGCAACCGGACGCCGGCCACAGCCCCGCCGGCTTACGCGGCCCGGCCGGGCCGGCTTAGATCGCCCCGGCGGCGCGCAGCCGGGCGATGTCCGCCGGGGTAAAGCCGAGGCGGCCGAGCACGGCGTCGGTGTGCTCGCCCAGGGTCGGGCCGAGCCAGTCGGTGCGCCCCGGGGTGGCGGTGAGGGTGGGCACCACGCCGGGGATGGTGAACGGCTTGCCGTCCGGCAGGGTGGCGGCCTGGAGCATGCCCCGGGCGAGGAATTGCGGGTCGGCGAACATGTCGGCCACCGAATAGACGCGGGACGCCGGCACCTCGGCATCCGCCAGGGTGGCCAGCACGGCGTCGTGGTCGTGGGCGGCGGCCCAGGCGTCGATCACCGCGTACAACTCATCGCGGCGGGCGTCGCGCCCGGCGTTGTCGGCCAGGGCCGGGTCATCCGCCAGGTCGGGGCGGCCGATGGCCCGCATCAGGCGGCCAAAGATGGCGTCGCCGTTGGCGCCGATGGTGATGTGCCGCCCGTCCCGGGTGGTGTGGGTGTTGGAGGGCGTGATGCCCTTCATGATGTTGCCGCTGCGTTCACGCACGAAGCCGAACACGTCGAACTCGGGCACTAGGGATTCCATCATGGCGAACACCGCCTCGTAGAGGGCCACGTCCACCACCTGGCCGGCGCCGCCCCCCACTTCCTTGTGACGCAATGCCATCAGGGCACCGATGGCGCCCCACAGCGAAGCCAAGGCGTCGCCGATGGAAATGCCGGTGCGCACCGGCGGCCGGTCCTCGAAGCCGGTGACGTAGCGCAGCCCGCCCATGCTCTCGCCGATGGCGCCAAAGCCCGGCTGATCCCGGTTCGGCCCGGTCTGGCCGAAGCCGGACAGGCGCACCATGACCAGCCCCGGGTTCTCGGCGCGCAGGGCTTCCCAGCCCAGGCCGAGCTTTTCCAGCACGCCAGGGCGGAAGTTCTCCACCACGATGTCCGCCTCCCGGGCCAACTGGCGGACGATGGCGGCCCCTTCCGGGTGCTTGAGATTCACCGTCACCGACTGCTTGTTGCGCGACTGCACGTACCACCACAGCGAAGTGCCCTGGTACAGCTGGCGCCAGCGGCGCAGCGGGTCGCCGCCGTCGGGCGACTCCACCTTGACCACCTCGGCGCCGAAGTCGGCCAGGATGCGGGAGCAGAACGGCCCGGCGATCAGGGTACCCAGTTCGAGCACTTTGACCCCGTCGAGGGGGCGCGGGGTCAGGTCAGCGGCGGCAGGGGATTCAGCGGCAGCGGCGGGGCCGGACGAGGCGGTGGTCACGAAGCACTCCAGGCAGGGTAAGGAACGGAACGGGGCCGCCCGGGGCCGCCCTCTTCCCGCGTTTTCTGTCGGCCCGGTGCCGCGGGGCGGTCGCCGGGGCGGGATACGTCAGCGGAGGGGCAACGGTCCAAGCGGAACGGCGCGAGCAGCGCGGCGGAGCCCGTCGCACACCCATCGGCGGATGGCAGCCCTCCCAATCCGCCGACGGGCCACGATCATTTGGCGCTTTGCGGCGCGGGACTGGGGGTGGGGGTGTTCTGCTGGGCGGCTGCTTTCTCTTGCGCCAGCCGCTCCTGCCACTGCGCCTCGCTCAGCCCGTGGCTGCCATCGCAGTACTCGCGGCGGCCGCAACCACAGCGCCCGATATCGCCTTCGTTTTTCTGCACGCGCATCATTTGTCGTTCCCGCTAAAAAAGCAGGCCATTATGCCTCGCCGCCCGCCCGACCCCCAGGCCCCGGGCACTATCCCGGGCCGGCGGAACAGCAGCGCCGGCACCGGGCGGCGTGACACGGGCAGCCCGAACCCCGCGCCAATAGCCAATCTCCAGCAACCCACCTTCAAACCCCGCGCCAGTGGCCGATCTCCAGGCATGCCATCTGGAGAGCCGCGTCAGGCCTTGAGTTGCACCGACTGGGGTTCCAGGAACTCCATCACGCCGTGGCGGCCCAGCTCGCGGCCGTAGCCGGACTGTTTGAAGCCGCCGAAGGGGGCCTGGAAGTTGAAGAAGGCGCCGTTGATGTCCACCTGGCCGGTGCGCATCTGCCGGGCGAAGGCCAGGGCCTTGTCGCCGTCCGGGCACCACACCGCGCCGCCCAGGCCGTAGGCGGTGTCGTTGGCCAGTTGCAGGGCTTCCGCTTCGTCCCGGTAGGGCAGGATGGCCAGCACCGGGCCGAAGATCTCTTCCCTGGCGATGGTCATGGTGGAGCGCACGTCGCCGAACACGGTGGGGCGCACGTACCAGCCAGTTTCCAATCCTTCCGGCGCCTCGGGGCCGCCGGTGAGCAGGGTTGCCCCATCGGCCACCCCTTGGCAGATGAAGTCCCGCACCCGCTCGCGCTGGGCCCGAGTGACCAGGGGGCCGAGGCGGGTAGCCTCGGCGAAGGGGTCCCCCGGCGCGTAGGCCTGGGCCGCCGCCACCGCCAGTTCGGCCGCCGCGTCGTGCTGGGCCGCCGGCACCAGCAGCCGGGTCAGGGCCGAGCAGGTCTGGCCGGAGTTGAGGAAGCAGGCCCCCACCGTGCCCTTCACCGCCTGGGCGAGCAGTGCCGCGTCGGCCGCCGCCTCGGGCAGGATCACCGAGGCCGACTTGCCGCCCAGTTCCAGGGAGACGCGCTTGACCGTCTCGGCGGCCAGGGCCGCCACCCGTTTGCCGGCCCGGGTCGAGCCGGTGAACGACACCGCGTCCACCACCGGGTGGGCGGCCAGGGCCTCGCCTACCACCGGCCCCAGGCCGGTGACCAGGTTGAACACGCCGGCGGGCACGCCCGCCTCGGCCATCACCTCGGCCAGGACGAAGGCATTGAGGGGCGCCACTTCCGAGGGCTTGAGCACCACGGTGCAGCCCGCCGCCAGGGCCGCCGCCACCTTGGCGGCAATCTGATGCAAGGGGTAGTTCCACGGGGTGATGGCGGCCACCACCCCCACCGGCAGGTAGGCGACCCGGGAATGGCCGATCACCTCGTCGGCGAAGCCCTCGGCGGCAATGGCGGCGCAGGCCTCGAAGGAGGCGATGGGGTTGCCGGCCTGGATGCGCACCGCCAGCTTGAGGGGCATGCCCACCTCCCGGGCGATCAGTTCGCCGATTTCCTGCTGGCGGGCCTTCAGCCCGGCGGCCACCTTGGCCAGCAGGGCGCCCCGCTCGGCCGGGGCGGTGCGGCTCCAGGCGGGGAAGGCGGCCCGGGCGGCGCGCACCGCCGCGTCGGCATCGGCGGCATCGCCCAGGGGCACCCGGCCCAGGGGCTGCTCGGTGGCCGGATTGACCACCTCCTGGGTGCCGCTCCCGGACGGGGGCACCCAGCGTCCGTCGATGTAGAAGGCGTCGCGCACGATCATGGCAGGCTCCGGAAAGGTAAGAGGGGTAAAGGCGCAGATCATACCTCCCCCCTCCCCATGGCGCCCGGTGCGACGCGAACAGTCCGGCCCGACGGGTTCACCCGCCGCGGAACGTGAAATTTCCGATATCCAAGAGACATAACGAAAGTTATATTTCACTAATATTCGCTGCGCCGCGAATACCCGCCTGACCTTGCCATGCCTCCGAACGCTCCCACGCCCCCTGCCCCGCCCCCCCTTGTCCGCCCCAACGATCGACCGGCGCTGGCAGGCATCGCGGCGGGGGTCGCCGCCGTTCTCCTGGGCTGCATCCTCTACTGGCTGCTGTTGACCGACACCTACCGCCACCAGGTCAACGATATCGAGCACCAGACCCAGCTACGCGCCACCCAGACATCGCAGGCGCTGCTGGCCCAGGTGGAAAGCCTGATGACAGGCCTGGACGTGGTGGCCCAAAAACTGGCCGTCGATTACGAGAACCAGACGCCCGCCAGCTTCGACAAGGCCGCCCAGACGGTCGTCGCTGCCTACCCCCCCGGTGCCATTCTCCAGATCAGCGTGGTCGGCAAGACCGGCCAGGTGCTCTATTCCACCCTGCCAAGCTCCCCCGGCCACCCCACGAACATCGCCGACCGGGAGCATTTCCGCGTCCATGCCGACGGCGGCCCCGGCACCCTGTTCATCAGCAAACCGGTGCTGGGGCGGCTCTCGCACCAGTGGAGCATTCAACTGTCCCGCCCCATGCACCGGAACGGCGCTTTCGATGGCGTGGTGGTCATCTCCCTCTCACCGGGCCACATCTCCAACTTCTTCCGTTCCGTATTCGGCAGCGGCAATGATGTGGTGGTCCTGCTGCGCCAGGACGGCAGCTTCCTGGCCCGTTCCAAGGATGAAGACGAGGTGATGGGGAAAACGGCCCCGCAACGCAACTATCTGCAACTGAAGGACCAGTCCCAGGGGAGCTACGAAGTGGCGGCGCGGACGGATGGGATCGTCCGCTACTACGCCTGGACCCGGGCCCGGGCCTACCCCTTGATCGTCAATGTCGGCCTGGACAAGGAAGCCGCCCTGGCCGGCGTACGCCAGACGATCCGCACCGGCCGGCTGCGCAACCTGGTGGGTACCGCCGCGGTGCTGGCCGGCACCTTGGCCATCGCCTGGCTGCTCCTGTTCCGCCTGCGGGCCAAGGCCCAGCTACGGGCCAAGGACGAGCGCCTGCACAAGCTGGTGACCCAGGTGCCCGGCGCCATCTACCAGTACCGGCTGGACCCCGACGGTAGTTCCTGTTTCCCCTACGCCAGCCCGGGCATTGCCGACATCTACGAACTGGACCCCGCCGAGCTGGCCGTGAGCGCCGCCCGGGTGTTCGAGCGCATTCACCCGGACGACCTGGCGCAGGTGAGCGCCTCCATCGGCGCCTCGGCCCAGCATCTGACGCCCTGGGACGACAAGTACCGGGTGACGACCAACCTCGGCGGCATCCGCTGGCTGCATGGCTTCGCCCAGCCGGAGCGACAGCCGGACGGTAGCATCCTGTGGCACGGCTACCTGCACGACATCACGGCGGAGCACACCATCCAGCAAGCGCTGCAGGAAAGCGAGGAGCGGCTGCGCCTCACCCTGGACGCGGTCCAGGATGGCCTGTGGGAATGGGATTCGGCCCAGGGCACCCTGCACTGGGACCGTCGCTGCTACGAGTTGCTCGGCTACCCGGACCAGGCTTTCCCCATGGGGCTGGGGGCATTCTTCGACCTGGTGCATCCCCTGGACCTGGAACGCTGCCGCATCGATCAGGCCCAGCACCTCGCCCCCGGGCAGATCTACCGTACCGAATTCCGCCTGCGCCGTGCCGACGGCGACTGGCTGTGGGTCGAATCCCGGGGCCAGTTGCTGTCCCGGAGCGAACATCGCCCGGCCCGCATGCTGGGCACCCTCTCGGACATCAGCGAGCGGGTCACCCAGGCCCAGGTACGCCGCGCCCTGCTCGACCAGAGCGCGGCGGCCATCTTCCTGGCCACCCCGGACCGGCGGATTTCCCACGCCAACGCCCGGGCCCTCGAACTGTTCGCCCCCGACGACCAAACTCTGGTGGGCCGGAGCTTCCGCACCCTCCATCCCGACGACGCCTCGTTTGCCGCCTTCAGCGCGCATTACCAGACCCTGCGCCAAGCCGGCTCGATCCGGCTGGAGTGGTGCCTGCGCGACAACCGGGGCCAGCTGCGCTGGTTCAGCGCCCGAGGCTCGCTGCTCGACGAGGACGCCCCCAACGGCAACGTGATCTGGACCTTGCTGGACACCGATGCCCAGCACCGGGCCATGGACGCCCTGGCCCTGGCCCGGCAGCGCCTGACAGCGATCATCGAGCAGTTTCCCGGCGGCGTGCTGGTGGAAGACCAGGGCGAGCAGCGCATCATCATCGCCAACCAGGCGTTCTGCGCGCTTAGTGGCACGGGAACGACACCTCAGGAACTGGTCGGGCGCCCCCACGCCGAACTCGCCGCACAACTGCCCACCGGCCTGCTGGCCCCGCCCGCCTCCGACGAGGACGCGCCGACGGACGCGGTGGAATGGGAATGGAGCCTCGCCGATGGTCGCAGCCTGGCCGTGGAACGCATCACGCTCCAAGGGGCCGGCGCCCCCATCGGCCTGTTCTGGTTCATCCGCGATATTTCCGAACACAAGCGGCGTGAAACGGCCCTGGCCGCCCTGGCGGCCACCGACCCTCTGACCGGTCTGGCCAACCGCCGCACCTTCATGGCGCGCATGCACGACGAACTGAGCGAACAACGCCGCGGCCGGGACGAACCGAGCGTGCTGGTGATGCTCGACCTGGACCATTTCAAGCGGGTCAACGACACCTATGGCCACGCCGCGGGGGATCAGGTGCTGCAGCATCTGGCCGGCCTGATGCAGGCGGACCTGCGCCGCGACGATCTGGCCGGGCGCCTGGGCGGCGAAGAGTTCGCCATCCTGCTGTCCCGCTGCGACCTGGAGGGCGGGAGCGTCCTGGCCGAGCGCCTGCGCGCGGACCTGGAGAGGACCCCGGTAAATACCGACGCCGGCCCTGTCCACGTCACGGCCAGCCTGGGCATCACCCTGCTCCGCCCCCCTGTCGACAGCCCCGAGGATTGCCTGGCCCGGGCCGATGCGGCCCAGTACGAAGCCAAGCACCGGGGCCGCAACCGCGTCGTGGTCTGGACTACCACCATGGGCGTGGCCAGCAACCGTAGCGCTCAACCGCAGGCCGAGGCCGAGGCGCTGCCTGCCCCCTGAAGCCCCCCACCTCGCCTGGAGGGGGGCTGATCCGCGACAATGGCGTTTTTTCCGGAGCCGGCCGCCCGGCCGCCCCCCGTCCTCGAGAGTCCACCGATGCTCATCCGCCCGTTTGCCCTTGTGGCCTTCGCCATCCTCGCCCCCCTGGGCGCTTTTGCCAACGGCGCCCAGGCCGCCCAGCCGGCGTTCTCCGGTCCCGACTACAGCGGCCGCTACGCCTGTACCGGCGACGACGCCAAGGAAGGGGCCTACAGCGCCACGGTGACCCTGGAATTGGTGCCCGAGCACAGTACCGGCAAGTACGGCGCCTACGCCTTCACCCTGGATGTGCCGGGCTTTGGCACCTATCCGGGCCACGCTGCCGCCAAGGGTGCCACCATGGCGATCTACTTTGCCAACACCGACCCGGCCCCCCGGGACTTCGGCACCGGCATCGCCACCTTCGCTCCGGGCCGCAGCGGCCGCTGGAGCTTCACCAAGTTCTACTACGAGCCCGAATTCAAGGGCGGCAACCACGGCATCGAGCGCTGCGAACAGCAGCCCTAGGGCGGTGCCTGTCGTGCCGCTCGCAACGCAGATGGCGCAAAGACGCAGCGAAGCAGAGCGCGCGGAAATGCAGAAAATCACCACAACCCCGGGGCGATCCATTAAAAAAATTAATGTATCGACCCGGTGAAAAACTCAAGATCCGCGCCAGTCGCCGGGTTTTCCGATTGACCTGCCAGAATGTATTAAAAAAATTCAAGCATTGCCGTTGATTGCCTTGTCGCCGCGGCCTCTGCGGCTCTGCGCCCTCCGTGTCGAAAGAGGTTAAGTCCCCACCCCGACTCCCCTGCGCGCCTACCCCGCCAGGGACGCCGCCAGAAAGCGGGCCAGGCCGCCTTGCAGGGGCTTTTGCCGGTGGCGGATGAAATACAGGGGCCGGGAGAGGCCTGCCAGGCCCGCCAATTCCTCGGGCAGGCCGGCCGAAGCAGCCAGATCCACCACGTCGCCCCGCTGCAACAGGTCCGCCACCACGTGGCGCGACAGGCAGGAGACCCCCAGGCCGGCGGCCACGGTGCGCTTGATCGCCTCCGAATTGCCCAGGGCCAGGGTCACCTTGAGGTGGCCGAGCAGCGGCAGCAGCAACTGCTCCAGCACCTCCCGGGTACCCGAACCGGTTTCGCGCAGTACCCAGTCGGCCCCGGCCAGGGCCTCCCGGGTCAGGGTTCCGGCCCCCGCGGCCCGGGCCAGGGGATGGTCCCGGCCGGCAAAGACCACCAGCTCGTCCTCCTGCCACGGCGCCACCACCAGGTCCGGATGACGGCACATGCCCTCGATGAAGCCGCCGTCCACGGCGAATTCGGCCACCGCGGCGACGATGTCGGCGGTGTTGGCCACGTCCAGGCGCAGCCGGGCTTGGGGGTTGTCGCGGTGGAAGGCGGCGATCTGGGGCGGCAGCAGGTAGTTGCCGACGGTGGTGCTGGCCCCCAGGCGCAGGGAGGCCGCCTCGCCGGCGAACAGCCGGCCGATGTCGGCGGCCTGTTCGAGCAGGGCAGTGGCCCGGGGCAGCAGCAGGCGGCCCGACTCATTAAGGCGCAGCTGGCGGCCGATGCGGTCGAACAGGGCGGAGCCCAGCTGGCGCTCCAGCTCCGCCAAGGCGGCGGAGGCAGCGGACTGGGACAGGGCGGCGGCCTCCGCCCCCCGCCCGGTGGTGCCGTGGCGGGCGATGGCGACGAAGACTTCGAGTTGGCGCAGGGTCAGGTGGAGCACACAGTTACCTATAAAACAGGTCGATCTAACGTTTTTTATTCGTTTTACCGATCAATGGCAAGCCGGTAGGGTAGCGTCATCGCGCCACGGCCCGGTCCGCGCATCGGCCACGGACCTGGCCAGCATCTGTTTCCGCTTACGTTTTTTGCGCCCTTTCGGGCCCTTTTGCCCATTCGCGCACCACTGCGCGCCACGCCCCCATGTCCGCCCCTGCCAATTCTTCCGTTTCCGTCGCCCCGGCATCCCGGGCCGCCCGTTCCCTGGCCGCCATCCCCGGACTGGCCCTGACCCTGGCCCTGGGCCTGGGCGCCCTGCTGCTCGCCCGCCAGCCGGCGGTGCAGGGCTGGGGCCTGTCGGCCCTGACCCTGGCCATCGTCGCCGGCATCTTCATCGGCAACACCGTGTTCGCCCCGGTGGAACGGCTCGCCGCCCCGGGCGTGGGGGTCGCAAAGCAGACCCTGCTGCGCGCCGGCATCGTGCTCTACGGCCTGCGCCTGACCTTTCAGGACATCGCCGCGGTGGGCACCGCCGGGCTGGTAGTGGATGCCCTGGTGGTGGCGCTCACCTTCGCCCTGGCCCTGCAACTGGGCACCCGCTGGCTGGGCCTGAACCGCCGCCAGGCGGCCCTGATCGGCGCCGGCAGCGCCATCTGCGGCGCGGCGGCGGTGCTGGCCACGGCGCCGGTGGTGGCCTCCGCCCACACGGCCCAGGATGAGGCCCATGGCGCCAGCCCCCACGAAAGCCCCCTGGCCGACCAGGTGGCGGTGGCGGTGGCCACGGTGGTGGTGTTCGGCACCCTGGCGATGTTTGCCTACCCGGCTCTCTACGCCGCCCTGGCCCACTGGGGCTGGGCCGTGTCGCCGGAGGCCTTCGGCCTGTACACCGGCGCCACGGTGCACGAGGTGGCCCAGGTGGTGGCCGCCGGCCGCGCCATCGGCCCGGACGCGGCGGCCACGGCGGTGATCGCCAAGATGCTGCGGGTGATGATGCTGGCGCCCTTTTTAGTGATCCTGGCCGGGCTGTTCGCCGGCGGCGCCAACACGGATAGCGGCAACGCCGGCGGCCGGGGCGCAGCGGTGCTGCGCGCCTTCCCCTGGTTCGCCCTGGGCTTCGTCGCCCTGGCCGGCTTCAACTCCCTGGACCTGTTGCCCGCCACCGTGAAGGGCGGCCTGATCGTCGCCGACGACCTGCTGCTGGCCACCGCCATGGGCGCCCTGGGCCTGACCACCCGCTTTTCCGCCATCCGCCGCGCCGGCCCCCGGCCCCTGCTGCTGGCCGGCCTGCTGGCCCTGTGGCTGGTGGCGGGCGGCGGGGCCCTGACCGCCCTGGCCCTGCATCTGGCAGGCTGACCGGCCAGGCCCCTCCCCGGCCCGGGGCGACGCCAACCCGGCCCGACAAAAAAACCCCGCCGGGCACATGCCGGGCGGGGTTTTTTTGCCAGCGCGGGGCTTAATTGCCCCGGTAGGTGGAATAGCCGTAGGGGCTGAGCAGCAGGGGGATATGGTAGTGCTGCGCCGCATCCTCGACGGTGAAAGGCACCGGGATCTCGGGGAAGAAGGTCGGCTGCTTGATCTTGGCGAAGTGCTCGCCGGTATGGAACACCACCCGGTACTCGCCGGCGGCGAAGCGTTCCTTGGCCGGGAACATCTCACGGATGCGGCCCTGGGCGTCGGTCACGGCCGAGCCGAGGGCGCGCCAGCCGGCGGCGGTCTTTTGCTCGAGATCGACGGTCACGCCCGGGGTGGGCTGGCCGCTTTGCAGGTCCAGGATGTGGACGCTCAGCGGATTGCCGGCGGCGAGGGCGGCGTGGCTGGCGAGGGAAAGCAGGCCGGCGAGGGCCAGGGTGCGGATCGGTTGCAACATGGAACTATCCTCCTTGAAAAAAGGGATTCAACGGGTTTGCAGGTCGGGGCGGCCGGCCAGGGCGGCTCGGGCGCAGGTGTCGTCGCCCTCGGGGCCGCCGCCCCCCGCCACGCCGATGGCGCCCACCAGGGTGTCGCCCTGCCACAGCGGCACGCCGCCGCCGAGCAACAGCAGTTCGGGCAGGTTCGCGAGGTTGGCCGTGTCGGGGTTGGCCCGGGCGGCCCGCCCCAAGTGCAGGGTGGCGGTTTTGGTCGACAGGGCGCTGTAGGCCTTGCGGCGCGCCGCCTCCGTGTTGTGGGGGCCGACGCCGTCGCCCCGGCCGAGCAGCACGGTCTGGCCGCCGGCATCGAGCACGGCGATGGTGACCGCCTTGCCCCGAGCCGCGCAGGCTTCCCGGGCCGAGACGGCCAGCTGTTCCGCTGCGGACAGGGTGAGCTGGGGCGCCACCGGCAGAGGGGCGGCCTGGACGGCCGTCGTGGCGAGCATCAGGGGGAAAAGGAATTTACGGGCCATGGGGCAGTCTCCGTGGTAGCGAGAACGGCCACGATAGCGGGCGGGGGCTGGCGGAACGGTGGCGGCCCGATGACAAAATTGTCATCCACCGCCGCGCCCGCCATGGCTACCATCCGGAGCTCGATTAGGAGGCGCAAGCGTGCGGATACTGGTGGTGGAAGACGAGCCGAAGACCGGCGACTACTTGAAGAAGGGGCTGACCGAATCGGGCTTTGTCGTCGACCTGGCCCGGGACGGCCGGGAGGGGCTGCACCTTGCCGAGGAAGGGGGGTACGACCTGATCGTGCTCGACGTGATGCTGCCCGGGCTGGACGGCTGGCAGGTGCTGCGCCGGCTGCGCGAGGGCCAGGGCACGCCGGTGATCTTCCTGACCGCCCGGGACGGCCTGGACGACCGGATCAAGGGGCTGGAGCTGGGGGCCGACGACTACCTGGTCAAGCCCTTCGCCTTCGCCGAGCTGGTGGCGCGCATCCGCACCCTGCTGCGGCGCGGCCCCCTGCGCGAGGCGGACCAGCTGGCCATCGACGACCTCTGCATGGACGTGCCGGCGCGCCGCGTCACCCGGGGCGGTGAGCGCATTCATCTGACGCCGCGGGAATTCGCCCTGCTGCACCTGCTGCTGCGCCGCCAGGGCGAGGTGCTCTCCCGCAGCCAGATCGCCTCCCAGGTGTGGGACATGAACTTCGACAGCGACACCAACGTGGTGGACGTGGCGATCCGGCGCCTGCGGCAAAAGATCGGCGACCCGGTGCCGGGGCGCCTGATCCACGCGGTGCGCGGCATGGGCTACGTGTGCGAATGGCGCCCGTGACGCCCCGCCTGTCCCTGAGCGTCCGGCTGGCGCTCTTGTTCGCCGCGGTGGTCGCCGTCGCCAGCAGCGGCCTGGGCTTTTACCTCTACCACTCCTTCGCCGGCCAGCTCGAATGGCGCGACGACGTGCAACTGCTCGGCAAGCTGCGCCAACTGCGCCAGCAGCTCGCCGACGCGGCCACCCCCGAGCTGCTGCTGACGCGCCCCCAGTACCTGCGCGACACGATGAGCGGCGAGAGCAACGCCCTGATCGACGTGCGCGCCCTGGACGGCGAGGTCCTGCTGACCATCAACCCGCGCCGCGAGGCCCTGCCCAGCCCCGCCCCCCTGGCCGAAAACGAGGAGCCGGCCCCCGCCGCCCTGGTGCGCTGGCACACCCGGGACAGCAGCCCCGCCGCGGCGGTGGCCGGCGTGGCCCGGCTGGGGCAGCCCGACGGCCGGCCGGTGGTCGTCACGGTGGCCCGGGCCTACCCGGACCGGGCCGCGCTGCTGGCCGCCTACCGCTGGCGCATCGGCCTGGCCGCCGCCCTGGCCGCCGCGCTGGCCGCCCTGCTCGCCGCCGGGGTGGTGTGGCGCGCCCTGGCGCCGCTGCGCCGCTTGAGCCGTGTCGCCGGGGACATCACCGTCAACCGCCTGTCCACCCGGCTCGACGCCCGGGACGCCCCGCCCGAGATCGCCCGCCTGGCCACGGCGCTGAACACCATGCTGGCCCGCCTCGAAGACGGCTTTGCGCGCCTGTCCCAGTTCGCCGCCGACCTGGCCCACGAATTCCGCACCCCGGTGGGCAACCTGCTCGGCCAGAGCCAGGTGATGCTCGCCCGCCCCCGGGCGGAAAGCGACTACCAGGCGCTGCTGGAATCCAACATCGAGGAACTGGAACGGCTGGCGCGCATGATCGACAACATGCTGTTCCTCGCCCGGGCCGATCACGCCGGACAGGCCCTCGACAGGCAGCCCCTGTCGATCGCCGCCGAGCTGACACGGCAGGCCGAGTACTTCGAGGGCTTGGCCGAGGAGCGGGGGGTGACCATCCGCACCCGGGGCGACGGCACCCTGCGCGCCGATCCGGCCCTGCTGCGCCGCGCCCTGGGCAACCTGGTGGCCAATGCGGTGCGCCACGCCACGCCGGGCAGCACCATCGAGCTCTCGGCGCGCCACGACGGAAGCGTCTGGCACCTTGCGGTGGAAAACGACGGTGCGCCGCTGCCCGAGGCGGTACTCGCCCGCCTGTTCGACCGCTTTTATCGCGCCGACACGGCCCGCTCCGATTCGGCGCGCTCCAGTGGCCTGGGCCTGGCGATCGTGCGCTCGATCATGGCCCTGCACGGCGGGCAGGCCCAGGTGGCGCAAACCGGGTCGCGGCTGCGCTTCACCCTGACGTTTCCCGACGCTCCGGACCCGGCGGCGTAAGGCGGCCGCCCCGGGCGTCGCGGCGCGGCGGCCGATCCCGGTGCTCCGGGCCGGACGCATCCAGATACGCTCAGGCCCTCTTCGGGCGCCCTCCCCCTTGCGCTGGCGCTGCGGTGCAGCCGGGTCAATCGGCCCAGAAGGCCAGCAGCCGTTCCACCAGGGCCGCATCCTGCTCGCCGCTGCGGCACACCAGGGACAGGTGGTAGTCCGGCAGATCCGCCTCCAGGGGGCGGATCCAGTAGTCCTCGCCCATGTCCCCCGCCTCGGACTCGGGCACCACGGCGATGCCGGCAAAACCCCGGCGCATCAACTCCAGCAGCAGGGACACGTCGGAACTGTAGAGGGCCACGTTGGGGGTCAGCCCCAGTTCGTGGAAGCTGCGCAGCAGGCGCTCGTAGGTGCTCACGCCGAAGGAGCGGCGCAGCAGCAGCAGGGGATGGGGCGCCAGGTCGGCCAGGGTAAGGCGCGGCGGCACGGTGCCGTGCAGGCGGCGCGGCAGCACTGCCACCGGCGGGCTGCTGGCCAGGCGCTGGATGCGGAAGTTTTCCGGGTGCAGGGGCGGCTGCATGAAGGCGGCGTCGATCTGGCCGGTTTCGAGCAGGTGCTCCAGGTAGCTCGAATCCCCCACCACCAGGCCGATCTGCCGGTCCTGGAAGAGCGCCCGCAGGGTCTCGAAGCGCGACAGCCAGAGGGCCCGGGAGGTGGGGGTGAGGCCGATGCGCAGGGTCGGCCCGGCCTGGGTGGCGGCGCGGATCACCTCTTCCTTGGTGGCGTCCACGCTGCGCAGGATGTCCCGGGCGCGGCGGTAGAGCAGCCGGCCGGCGTCGGTCAGTTGCAGCTCGCGGCCCTGGCGCAGGAACAGGGGCGTGCCCAGCTCTTCTTCCAGTTCGCGCAGGCGCTGGCTCAAGGGCGGCTGGGCCATATGCAGTACCCGGGCCGCCCGGCTGATCTGGCCCTGGTCGGCAATGGTGCAGAAGTAGTGCAGGCGCTTCAGGTCCATGGCGTCACCCTGGGGCTTTCCATATCGTTTCGATATTGATGCAAATTCAAACGATATTATCCACGCGGACCTTCACTCAATACACTTTCGTCTTCATATCGTAAAAGTTGCCTTGCTGGACCACGTTGCCCTGTAGCCACGCTACCAGGCCGGCCGCGGACCGGGGGTGGGCCCCGGTCCTCCGGCCCCGGCTGCCGTGCCGAGGCGGACAAGGCAACGCGGAAGAAAGCGAGCGTGCAATGCTGGGTCCCCTGGTCAATAGCGCCGTCCTGATCGTGGGCGGCATTTCCGGCGCGGTGCTGGGCCGGCGCATCCCGGTGCGGGTCACCCAGGCCCTGCCGCTCACCTGCGGCATCCTCGCCGCCGGCATCGGCACCACCCTGATGGCCAAGGTCCATGCCATTCCGCCCCTGGCCCTGGCGCTGCTGGGCGGGGCGCTGATCGGCGAACTGCTGTGCCTCGAACGGGGGTTGGAGCTGGCCATCGGCTGGGCCCAGAAGCAGGCCGAACGGCTGCTGCCCGGGGACAAGGGCAACCCCAAGGTGGAAGGCTTCGTCGCCAAGTACGTGACCATCCTGGTGCTCTTCTGCGCCAGCGGCATGGGCATCTTCGGCGCCACCCACGAGGGCATGACCGGCGAGGCCCAGATTCTCATCGCCAAGTCGGTGCTCGACCTGTTCACCGCCACCATCTTCGCCGCCGAGCTGGGGGTGGCCGTGGCCCTCATCGCCGTGCCCCAGATGCTCATCCAGGGCGCCCTCTACGCCAGCGCCAGCCTGCTGGTGCCCCTGACCACCCCGACCATGCTGGCCGACTTTTCCGCCTGCGGCGGCCTGGTGATGCTCGCCACTGGCCTACGCATCTGCGGCATCAAGCTGTTTCCGGTGGTGAACATGCTGCCCGCCCTGGTGCTGGCGATGCCCTGCTCGGCCCTGTGGAGCCGCTTCTTCGCCTGACCACCAGCACTGAACACGGCACACTGCGTACCGCCGCCTGACCTCATGCGTGCGACGCAGTCAGCACGGCGCCCGGAACGGCAGGCTGCCGGGCATTGAGCCGCGCCCCGTCCTGGGGCACTATGCCGCCTCCGGGACCGCGCCGCGGTGCGGCCCCGCCCCGACTACCGATTGACGGCCCCGCCGGGCCCGCGCCCGGCGCCGCTCCCCGCACCACGCAAGGATTCCTGCATGTTCGAACACGTCGATGCCTACGCTGGCGACCCCATCCTCACCCTGGTGGAAACCTTCCACAAGGACTCCAACCCGAAGAAGGTGAACCTGGGCATCGGTCTCTATTACGACGAGGCCGGCAACATCCCCCTGCTGGCTTCCGTGAAGGCTGCCGAGGCTGCCATCGCCGCCGAATCCGGCCCCCGCTCCTACCTGCCCATGGAAGGCGCCGCCGACTACCGGGCCGTGGTGCAGAAGCTGCTCTTCGGTGCCGACAGCGAGGCCCTGAAGGCCGGCCGCATCGCCACCATCCAGACCCTGGGCGGCTCCGGCGCCCTCAAGGTGGGCGCCGACCTGCTCAAGCGCTACTTCCCCAAGAGCGAAGCCTGGGTCAGCAATCCCACCTGGGACAACCACCGCTCCATCTTCGAAGGCGCCGGCATCGCCGTGCACGACTACCCCTACTACGACGCCAAGACCGGCGGCGTGGACTTCGCCGGCATGGTCGCCTGCCTCAAGGGCCTGCCCGAGCAGAGCATCGTCCTGCTGCACCCCTGCTGCCACAACCCCACCGGCGTGGATCTCTCCCAGGAACAATGGCAGCAGGTCATCGCCATCGTCGCCGAGCGCAACCTGATCCCCTTCCTCGACATCGCCTACCAGGGCTTCGGCGACGGCCTGGAAGAAGACGCCTACGCCATCCGCGCCCTGGCTGCGGCCAAGCTGCCCTTCCTGGTCAGCAACTCCTTCTCCAAGAACCTCTCCTTCTACGGCGAGCGGGTGGGCGGCCTGTCCGTGGTCTGCAAGGATGCCGAGGAAGCCGGCCGCATCCTGGGCCAGCTGAAATTCACCGTGCGCCGCAACTACTCCAGCCCCCCCATCCACGGCGAGAAGGTCACCACCAAGGTGATGAACGACACCGCCCTGCACGCCCAGTGGGTCAAGGAAGTGGACGAGATGCGGGTGCGCATCCAGGCCATGCGCCAGAAGCTCTATGAAGTGCTGACCGCCCGGGTGCCGGGCAAGGATTTCTCCTACTTCCTCAAGCAGCGCGGCATGTTCAGCTACACCGGTCTCTCCCCCGAGCAGGTGGACCGCCTGCGGCTGGAATTCGGCGTGTACCTGGTGCGCTCCGGCCGCATGTGCGTGGCCGGCCTCAACACCGGCAACGTGAACTACGTGGCCGAAGCCATGGCGGCGGTGCTGCAAGGCTGATCGGTACGTCCCGGCAGGCCGCCGGGAGTCGCAATGCAAACGGCCCGTCCGGCGGTGGTCTCGCCGGACGGGCCGTTTTTGTTTTGGTAGTGCCTGGGGCTTGACGTTTGGTGCTCGCACAACGTTCGAGGTGAGGAGCCGACGCCCCCCACCCCCCAAAGCACAACGCCCCGCCACCACCGGCAGCAGCCGGTAGCGACGGGGCGTTGTGTTATCAGTGGCTAGAGGGTTAAACCATCAACCCACCATCCCCGGGTTGCCGTCCACGCCCTTCAGCTTGGGCAGGTTGAGGGCCACGGGTTTCACGGTCTTGATGCTGCGCAGGTAGCCGGCCACCACGTCCCAGATCGGTTCGCCGCCGGCGGCCTTGGCTTCTTCGGCCACCGGGGCCCAACCGGCGACCTTGTAGGTCTTGGCCGGGTCGATGGGCTTGCCGTTGAGGCGCATGTCCTGGATGCGGCCGCCCATCTTGGCGGTGGGGTCGCAGGTGTATTGCAGGCCGCCCACCCGCACCATGTCGCCGCCCTGCTGGTAGTAAGGGTCCGGGTTGAAGAGGTTGTCGCAGACGTCTTCGAGCACGGTCTTGATCATCTCCCCGGTCATGTTGGTGACGGTGGTGTAGGGGTAGGTGATGGCGGTCTGGTCGAGCACGTGCTCCATGGTGATGGCCTGACCGGGCAGCAGCGAGGTGCCCCAGCGGAAACCGGGGGAGAAGGCGATCTCGGCGTCCTTGACCTTCATCAGGGCGTCCAGGATGACCTGGTCGAAGGTGCCGTTGAAGTTGCCGCGGCGGTAGAGCAGGCCTTCGGTGACGGCCAGCTGCTCGCCGAGCTTGCTCTCGTAGGGCGCGCGGATCTTGGCGATCAGGTCGTCCATGGCCTTGTCCGCCGGGATCAGGTTGGCGAACACGGGGAGCAGCTTGTAGCGGAAGTCGGCGACCTTGCCGTTCTTGACGTCGAAGTCGAGCACGCCCAGGTACTTGCCGTTGGAGCCGGCGTTGGTGACCAGGGTGACGCCGCCGGCGTTGCTGACCTTGACCGGGGCAGGCACGCCGTCGTGGGTGTGGCCGCCCAGGATGGCGTCGATGCCGCGCACCCGGGAGGCCATCTTGAGGTCCACGTCCATGCCGTTGTGGGAGAGCACCACCACCACCTGGGCGCCCTGGCCGCGGGCCTCGTCCACCACCTTCTGCATGTTGTCGTCCTGGATGCCGAAGGTCCAGTCGGCCACCATGTAGCGCGGGTTGGCGATGGGGGTGTAGGGGAAGGCCTGGCCGATGATGGCCACCGGCACGCCGTTGATCTGCTTGATGACGTAGGGCTTGAACACCGGGTCGCCGAAGTCGTTGGTCTTGACGTTCTGGGCGACGATGTCGATCTTGCCGGCGAAGTCCTTCTCCTCGATCTCCTTGAGGCGCTCCATGCCGTAGGTGCATTCCCAATGCAGGGTCATGATGTCCACGCCAAGGGCCTTGCAGGCATCGACCATGTCCTGGGCATTGGTCCACAGGGCGGTGCCGGAGCCTTGCCAGGTGTCGCCGCCGTCGAGCAGCAGGGCGCCGGGGCGGTTGGCCTTCATGCGCTTGACCAGGGTCGCCAGGTGGGCGAAGCCGCCGACCTTGCCGTAGGTGCGGGCGGCCTTTTCGAAGTCCAGGTAGGTGAAGGCGTGGGCATCCAGGGTGCCGGGGCGGATGCCGAAGTGCTTGAGCAGGGATTCGCCCACCAGGTGCGGCACCCGGCCGAGTTGGCCGCCCAGGCCCAGATTGACGTTGGGCTCGCGGAAGTAGATCGGCTTCAGCTGGGCATGGCAGTCGGTCATGTGCAGCAGCGACACGTTGCCGAAGCGCGGCAGGTCGTACATCTTCGCCGCCGATTTTTCGGCCAGGGCGAAGTCGCTGTGCAAGGCGAAGCCGCCGGCGGCGGCTACCGCCAGCATGTTGAGGAATTCACGGCGGTTCATGCTCATGAAACGGTCCCTTCCAACTCAATTCGTAAAAAAAAGCCCGAGCGACGGTGCCGTTCGGGCCAAGGGGGTACGCGGTTCCGGCCTCAGTCCTTGTTGACCGGGGATTCCGGGTCCATCAGGAAGGCGACGATGTCGGCGATCTGCTCCGGCGTCAGCCAGGCGTGGTAGCCAAAGCGCGGCATGTTGGTGCAGGCGGAGAAGGCCTGGGCGTTGTACACCTTCATGTAGGCGTAGCGGGCGATGTCCTCGCCGTAGCCGCGCACCTTGGCGAAGTTGTGCAGGGAGGGGCCGATGGTGCCGTAGGCCACTTCCTTGGTCGCCAGCTGGTGGCAGGCATAGCAGTTGCCGCCCCGGGCCGTGCCCTTGGGGTCGGGCTGGATCTTGCCGATGTGCCCGCCGCGGCCGGAGGAGGCGAGTTCCTCGCCCTTCTTCCAGTCGCCCACCAGGCGGCCTTCCACCGGGAAGCGGATGGTCTCCAGCTGGGCCTTTTCGATCTTGGCGCGCACGGCTGCCGGGGGATTGTCCTTGTACTGGCTGCACAGGGCCATGGCCTCGTCCTGCTTGAGGCGGTCCAGGTGGGTGCGCGGCTGGTCCGGGTCGAAGGAATCCAGGTACAGCTTTTCGGCCTTGGCGACCAGGGCGGGATCGGCCTTGGCCGGCTTGGCGGCGGCCGGGGCCTTATCCGCAGCGTGGGCGGCCAGGGGCAGGATGGTGCTGACGGCCACGGCGGCGGCCAGGAGTCGCAGGGTGTGATGGCTCATGTTCGTCTCCTCAGCGCTTGATTCCCGGGGATTCGAGGACCCCGCCGGTAGCCTTGTTCTGCAGGTACATTTCCAGGGCGACCACGGCGTCGGAGGGGAACTTCTGCTCCGGCCAGCGGGCCTGGCGCATGCAGTCGATCAGGCGGCGCTGCATGGTCCACACGGTGCCCTGAGACACCCGGTAGGAGGGCCAGGTACGCATGGCCTTCTGGGCGCCCTTGGGCTGGGACAGGTTGTCCAGGTCCTGGAGGCGGATGCGCACACCGTCCTGGCCGTGGCAGATGGCGCAGCCGAAATCCTGGGGACCGGAGCGGCGATGGAAGATGTACTCGCCGATCTTCACCATCTCGGCTTCCTTGGGGTGCTTGGCCGGCACGCTGATCTTTTGGCCGTTGCTCTGGCCGCCGATCCAGGTGACCAGGGCCACCAGGTCCGATTCCTTGCCCGGCTTGGAATACCAGTTCTTGGTCGCCTCGGCGAAGGAATAACCCTGCAGGGTCTGCATGCAGTGCACCAGGCGGGACTCCACGTCCATCACCTTGCCGGTATCGGCAAAGTAGCGCGGCAGCTGGGCGTAAGCACCTTCGACCTTGCCCGGGCCGAGGCCCAGGTCGCATTGTTCGAGGCTGACGTTCTTGGGGCCGCGCGGGGTCTTCCACAACTCTTCGCCGCGCATTTCGATCAGCTCGGCCGGGTTGCCGTCGGCGAGCATCTCGCGGTACTTGGCGATCTCGTCCATGGATTTGTCCTGGGCGAGGGCGGAGCCGGTGGCCAGGAAGGCAAGGCTGCCGGCCATCAGCCAGGCGCGGGCAGCATTCGGGGTGCCAGGGCGTTGGTTACGCATGACTCTCCTCCATCAAGGATTGGGCGAACCCCGTGCCCATGCAGGATGCATGGAGCCGGGCGCTTATTGGTATGGGTACAACCCGGACCGGCCACGGCGGCCAGCCCGGCTACGGCGGTACTGCTTAAGCGATGACGCCTTCGTCGCTGCGCTTGTCACCCTTGTTGTCCACCCAGGACACGGTGACCTTTTCACCCTTGGCGCCGCCCTTGAACTTGAAGGACAGGTAGGGGTTCTTGGACACGGCCGGGCCGAATTCGCCCTGCAGCACGACCTTGCCGTTCCAGCTGGCGGTGACTTCGGTGATGAAGTGGGCAGGCACGATGGCGCCGGACGCGTCCTTGCGCTGGCCGGTTTCCATTTCGTGGCTCATGAGGATCTTCACTTCGGTGACGCCGTCCTTGTTGGCGGCGCGGATTTTCATCGGATCAGCCATGGTGTGACTCCTGTCTTAATACGGTGGTTGGGCCTGGGGATGGGGCTTGGCAAGGTCAGCACTTAGCCGCCGCAGCCGCCCAGGGTGACCTTGATTTCTTTCTTGGCGATGTAGAACTTGCCGTCGGACTTGACCAGGGCGTAGACGTCGGAGGTCTGGCCCATCTTCACCCGGGTGGTGATGCTGGCTTCGGTGCCTTCCGGGATGGTGAACTGGGCGGTCAGGGCGTTCGGGTTCTTTTCCACCAGGATCGCCACCTGCTGGCTCTTGGGCAGGTTGCTGGTGACGGAGACCGGCACCACGGCGCCGTTTTCAGCGATGTCCGGGGCGTTCAGCACCACGTCCTTGGATTCCACCGGGGTACCGGCGCCCAGAGCCTTCAGGGTGTCGGCCAGGGTCTTGGCTTCGAAGGCGCCCTTGTTCCAGGCGGCCAGGGCCATCTGCGGGGTGATCATGCCGGCGGCAGCCAGCAGGCCCAGGAAACCCATGCCACCCATCTTCTTCATGGCATCGCGGCGGGCGTTCATCTCGTTCATGCTCATCAGTCAGTCTCCTCTAAATGGCGTCCTGCGACGCCGCGTGATCTTTCATGCGCTACGGTTACTTTGCCGGGGTGCCCGACAGGATCCACTGCACCAGGGACTTGATTTCCTCGTCCTTGAGGGATTGCGGCGGCATCGGGATCTGCCCCCACACGCCGGCGCCACCCTGCTTCACCTTGGCGACCAGTTTACCTTCCGCATCGGCCTTGCCCTTGTACTTGGCCGCCACCTCGTTGAAGCCCGGGCCGACGACCTTGTTGGTCAGGCCGTGGCAGGCGGTGCAGCCGGCGGTCTGGGCCAGTTGGCTGGTCAGGGCGTTGGCCGAGGGCTTGTCCGCCGCGGCGGCGGGCTGCCCCTTGGCGGCATTGATGTCCTTGCCCCGGGTGGCGCCGACGGTGCGGTTCTGCTCGGCCAGGTTGCCGTGGGCGGCTTCCGCATAGTCGGGCAGGGTCGAGCCGATCTTCACCTCGGTCTTGCAGTTGGTCATGCAGGCCACAGCCTTCACGTCCGGCTTGCCGGTGCCGATGCCCTTGCCCGGCCACAGGCCGTGATCGGTGGTCATGCCGTTGCGGTTGGGCATGCGCTTTTGCACTTCGGCGATGTTGGCGTCGGAGAGCACGAAGTCGGCCGGCACGATCTCACCCAGGTTGAGGATGTAGGCGAGCACCGCATACACCTCGTCGGTCTTGAGGGACTTCGGCGCGGTCCACGGCATGGCCCGGTTGATGTAGTCCCACAGGGTCGACAGGGTGGCCACCTTCATCAGCGTGGTGCGCTGGGGGAAGCTGGAGCCGGGGCCCAGATTCTTGACATGACCGGTCTTGATGTCGTCGGCGGTGGTACCGCCGGCGATCGGGGTGAACACCTCGTTCGACTCGCCGAAGGTGCCGTGGCAGGTGGCGCACTTGGCCTCCCACACTTCCTGCCCCTGATCCACCGAGCCCTGGCCCTTGGGCAGGCCCTTGAAGTCGGGACGCACGTCGATGTCCCAGGCGCGGATCTCGGCCGGGGTGGCGGGACGGCCAAGGCCTTCGAGCACCGGCGCAGCAGGTGCCGCACCCTTGCCGGCGGCCAGGGCCGAGGTGGCACCCAGGGCGCCGATCAGGGCAACACAGGCGAGCTTAGAGAACCTGGACATTGGACACCTCCCCGCTCTCGGCCACTTTCCAGGATTGAATGGCGTTGTTGTGATAGATCGACTTGGTGCCGCGCACGGCGCGCAGCTGGCCGTAGGACGGCTGGACGTAGCCGGTTTCGTCGGTGACCCGGGATTGCAGGATCGCCGGCTTGCCATCCCACACCCAGCCGATGTTGAAGCGGGCCAGGGCCTTGGAATGGATCGGGCCCTCCAGGCGCGCTTCCTTCCAGTTGATGCCGCCGTCGAAGGAGACATCCACCTTCTTGACCTTGCCCCTGCCGGACCAGGCCAGACCGGTGACGTTGTAGAAGCCCTTGTCGAGCAGCATCTGGCCACCGGAGGGGCTGGTGATGACCGACTTGGCCTCCTGGATGGAGGAGTACTGGCGATGCTGGCCGTTAGGCATCAGGTCGATGTAGTGCACCGCCTCGTCCTTGGTGGCGTAAGGCTGATCGCCCACCTCGATGCGGCGCAACCACTTGACCCAGGACACGCCCTGGACGCCCGGGACCACCAGGCGCAGCGGGTAGCCGTTCTCGGGGCGCAGCATTTCGCCGTTCTGGCCGTAGGCCACCAGCACCTCGTCGGACAGCACCAGTTCCATGGGGATGGTGCGGGTCATGGACGAGCCGTCGGCCCCCTCGGCCAGAATGTACTTGCCCTTCTTCAGGTCGGCGCCGCAGTCCTCCAGGATCCAGCGCAGGGGAACCCCGGTGAATTCGGAGCAGGACAGCATGCCGTGGGAGTACTGAACGGTGGGCACCGCCACGTTGCCCCACTCCATGCCGGTGTTGGCGCCGCATTCGATGAAGTGGATGCGCGACACCGGCGGCATGCGCAGGATGTCGTCCATGGTGTAGACCTTGGGCCGCTTGACCATGGAGGGATCGGAGCCGTTGATCATCAGGCGGTGGCGCGACGGATCGATGTCCTGCCAGCCCTGGTGGTGGCGCTCGAAGTGCAGGCCCGAGGGGGTGATGATGCCGAACAGGCCCTGCAACGGGGTGAAGGCCACGGACGAGCCGGACACCCGGGTCAGGCCCGGCGATTCGCGGCGGATCAAGCCTTTTTCGTACTGGCTGGGCAGGCCGTAGGGACGGGTGGCGACCCCTTGGCCCAGGCTGGTGCTCCAGGGCGGCAGGGTGAGGATGGCGGAGTCGCCCTCCTCGGCGGCCCGGGCCAGGCCGGAAAAGCCAGCGGCGCCGGCACCCATGGCAGCCACGGCGGCGGAAAAGCTGCCGCGCAGGAAATCCCGGCGGCCGGCCTTGACCGCGGCGATATCGTCCTGGCTCAGAAAGCCCTCGGGGGCCGGGCGCACCTTGCCCAGGCGCTGACCGGCGCCTTCGGGCCGTGTCGGATGCTCACTCATGCAGTCTCCCCTCATGGATGGCGTGTTCATTGGAATATTCGAATAAAGCGATTATCAGGACGTCGCGCAGGCATCGCGCCGCGGGCCGGGCTTTCGCCCGTTAGGCGTCGCTCGCCGGGAACAGGCCGGCGCCGTCGGCCGGCAGCCGGTCAGCCCGGCTGGCCACCGACACGCACACGGTGCGGCACAGGTCTACGAAATTCTGGTCCACCACCCGGTAGAACACCTCGTTACCGTCCCGGCGGCGGTCCACCACACCGGCTCGATAGAGCAGGCTGAGGTGCCGCGAGACGTTGGCCTGGGTCAGACCGATGGCATCCACCACTTCGTGCACCGGCTTTTCGCTGTTGCACAGGCAGTGAAGAATCCGCAGACGGGTCGGGTCCGAAAGCAGGCTGAAATACTCAGCCACTACATCGAACACCTTGTCGACTTCGTCCATGACAGCGTAGAGTCCGAATAACGTGCTTCGTTGATTGGTGCGTTAAATCTATAACTATGTAGTTATATAGTCAATAACGCTGCATGCTGTACCGCAGCATAAAACCATGTCCGCGGCATCCCCGTTTTTTCCCATGAAACCGGGAAAATCGCGGGAGCACGAGGAAGAGAACAGGCTGTCGTTACCCGCGCCGGCGCGAGGCGCCCTCCCGGGCCGCCGAATGCGGCGCACCATTCCCTGCGGGAAAACCAGCTTTCAAGGAGGAAACATGATTCGTTCGTCGCACCGATGGGCCCTGGCCCTGATCGCCGCCACCGCCCTTGCCGGCGCCAGCGGCAGCGCCCTGGCCAAGGATCCGAACCTGGGCCGCAACCTGGCGGCGACCTGCGCCAACTGCCACGGCACCAACGGCAACGCCGTGCCCGGCTCCGGCCTGGACGCCCTGGCCGGCACGCCCCGGGACAAGCTCCTGCAGAAACTCAACGACTTCAAGACCGGCGTGAAGCCGGCCACGATCATGCACCAGATCAGCAAGGGCTACACCGACGAGCAACTGAGCCTGATCGCCGACTACTTTGCCGCACAGAAATAAGGGGGAGCGACCATGCCGAATCTGAACCAACTCAATCGACGCGACTTCCTCAAGGCAGCCGGTGCCGCCTCCGTGGCCGGCTCGACCCTTGGCCTGACGGCCTGCGCCGGCGGTGCCAGCAAGGCCCGCGGCCACGTGGTGGTGGTGGGCGGCGGCTATGGCGGCGCCACCGTGGCCAAGTACCTGCGCATGTGGAGCGACCGGGGCATCGATGTGACCCTGGTGGAGCGCAACGCCAACTTCGTCTCGTGCCCCATCTCCAACCTGGTGGTGGCCGGCTACAAGGGCCTGGAGGACATCACCGTCTCCTACGAGGGCCTCAAGACCCACTGGGGCGTGCGGGTCATCAAGGACGAAGTGACTGCGGTGGATACCGCCAAGCGCACCGTCACCCTGGCCCAGGGCGGCACCCTGTCCTACGACCGGCTGGTGCTCTCCCCCGGCGTGGACTTCCAATGGGACCAGGTACCGGCCCTCAACAACGCCGACGCCCAGGGCAAGATCCTGCACGCCTGGAAGGCCGGCCCCCAGACCGTTGCCTTGCGCAAGCAGCTGGAGGACATGAAGGACGGTGGCGTGTTCGCCATCTCCATCCCCAAGGCCCCCTACCGTTGCCCTCCCGGGCCCTACGAGCGTGCCAGCGTAGTGGCCGCCTACCTGAAGGCGAAGAAGCCCAAATCCAAGGTGCTGATCCTCGACGCCAACGAAGAGGTGACCTCGAAGAAGGGCCTCTTCATGAAAGCCTGGGACGACCTGTACAAGGGCATCGTCGAGTACCGGCCGAACAGCCAGCTCACCGACGTGGACGTGGCCGGCAAGACCGCCCTGCTCGAGTTCGACAAGGTCAAGGCCGACGTGCTCAACGTCATCCCGCCCCAGCGCACCGGCGAGATCGCTGCCAAGGCCGGCCTCAAGCTGATCAACAACCGCTGGGTGGACGTCAACTGGCTGACCATGGAGTCCACCAACACCCCGGGGGTCCATGTCCTGGGCGACGCCATCTTCCCGGCGCCCACCATGCCCAAGTCCGGACACATGGCCAACCAGCACGCCAAGGTGGCCGCCGCCGCCATCATCAACTTGCAGTCCGGCCTGGAACCCAATCCGGAGCCGGTGGTGATGAACACCTGCTACAGCTTCGTCGCCGAAAAGAGCGTCATCCACGTCTCCTCGGTGCACCGCTACGACGCGGAGAAGAAGCAGCCGATGCCGGTGGCCGGGGCCGGTGGCGTCTCGGCGGCGCGCAACGAGCTGGAGGCGAAGATCGCCCTGGGCTGGGCCAAGAACATCTGGGCCGACATGCTGACCTGAGCCGCACCGCAACCTGGCGCCATTTGAAACCCCGCGCCAGTAGGGCATCTCCGGGCACCCTGCCTGGAGATGCCCGAAAACAAAGGCCCGCCGGGGAGCGTCCCCGGCGGGCCTTTGTTCATGCGGAGTTTGACGAAGGGCAGAGCGCCGGACGGGCCGGCGTCCGCCACCCGCTCAGTCCAGTGCGCCGATGTATTCCGCCACGGCCTTGACCTCCAGCTCGGTGAGCTTGGACGCCACCGCGTGCATCACCGCGTTGTCGTTGGTGCGCTCGCGCTTGTTGAACTGCTTGAGCTGCTCCTCGATGTAGAGCGGATGCTGGCCCGCCAGGCGGGGCAGTTGGGTGGTGCCATAACCCTTGGCGCCATGGCAGCTAGAGCAGGCCGCCACCCCGGCGAAGGGATTGCCCTTGGTGAAGATGTAACGACCGACCCCAGCCAGATCCACATCCCGGGGGCGATGGGGCGCCGGCTTCTTGGCGGCGAAGAAGAGGCCCAGGGCCGTCATTTCATCCGCCGTCAGTTCCTGCACTTGGGACTGCATGGTGTCGCTCTTGCGCCGGCCGCTCTGGAAATCGGCCAATTGCTTGGCGACGTAATCCGCGTTCTGCCCGGCCAGGCGGGGGAAGATCGGGCTGGACGACTCGCCCTCGGCGCCGTGGCAGAGGAAACAGCGCCCGCCAACGATCTCCTCGGCCCGGGCCAGGTCCGGCTTGGCCGGCCCGGCGGCGTGAACCACACCGCTCATCGCCAGCAGCACCGCTGCACCCAGCATCTTGGTCTTGCTCATGTCTCGCTCCCTTATTGGTGTTGTACCACCCGATTCTGGCCCAGGCAGGCCCCTGGCCGATCGAGCGCTATTTCAGAATGTCATGAAATAGTAATTGAGCCGGACTGAACGCTACAAGCGCAGCGGGCACGACAGGCGGCATGAGCAGGGGCAGAGCGCGGGCCGACGCCGCGCCACGGCGCCCCCCGAAAAACCGCGCCTCAGTGCTTGCCGGTGCTACCGAAACCGGCTTCGCCCCGGTCGGTGGCGGGGAATTCCTCCACCACGTTGAAGCCCACCTGCACCACCGGCACCACCACCAGCTGGGCGATGCGGTCGAGGGGATTGATGGTGAAGGCATCCTTGCCCCGGTTCCATACCGAAATGAGGATTTCGCCCTGGTAATCGCTGTCGATCAGCCCCACCAGATTGCCCAGGACCACGCCGTGCTTGTGGCCCAGCCCGGAGCGGGGCAGGACGATGGCGGCCAGGCCCGGATCGGCTAGGTGGATGGCGATCCCCGAAGGGATCAGGGTGGTGTCCCCGGGTTTGACATGGACCGGGGCCTCGATACAGGCGCGCAGGTCCAGCCCCGCCGCTCCCGGCGTGGCGTACTGGGGCGGCATTTCGCGTAGCCGGTTGTCGAGCAGCTTGATGTCGATGTGGTGCATGGCGGTTCCTTTGGCGGAGCAGTCGGATAGGTCAGCCGGCCAGGGCGGCGGCGATGCGCGCCACGATGTCCCGGGCGATGCCGTGCTTGCTGGTGGTGGCGAGGGGATGGGCGCCGCTGGCATCGAACAGGATGACCTTGTTGCTGTCGCCGCCGAAACCGTCGCCGATCAGATTGCCCACCACTAGGGGCAGCTTCTTGTTCACCCGCTTCGCCTCAGCGTACTGGGCCAAGTCGTGGCTCTCAGCGGCAAAGCCGACACAGTAGGGAGGCGCCGGCAGCGCCGCCACGTCGGAGAGGATGTCCGGGTTGCGCGTTAGCGCCAAGGTCATGGCCTCGCCACCGGCAGCGGTCTTCTTGATCTTCCGGGTCTCGGGGGCCGCCGGCCGGTAGTCAGCCACCGCCGCCACGGCGATGAACACGTCGGACGCTGCCGCCCGGCTCAGCACCGCGCCGTGCATCTCCAGGGCGCTGGTGACGTCGATGCGCGCCACCCCCACCGGGCAGGGCAGGCCGGTGGGGCCGCTCACCAGGGTCACCGCGGCGCCGGCCTGGCGCGCCGCCCGGGCCAGGGCGTAGCCCATGCGCCCCGACGACAGGTTGGTGATGCCGCGCACCGGGTCGATGGCTTCGAAGGTCGGACCGGCGGTGAGTAGCACCTGTTTGCCGGCCAGCACCTTGGGGGTAAAAAAGGCGATCACCTCTTCCACCAGCACCTCGGGCTCCAGCATGCGGCCGAAGCCGGTCTCACCGCAGGCCTGGACGCCTTCGTCCGGGCCGAGCATGGAGATGTCATCGGCGGCCAGCTGGGCGACATTGCGCTGGGTGGCCGGGTTGTCCCACATCTGCTTGTTCATGGCCGGCGCCACCAGCAAGGGGCAATCCCGGGCCAGCACCAGGGTGGACAGCAGATCGTCGGCCCGCCCCTGCACCACCTTGGCCAGGAAATCGGCGGTAGCCGGGGCCACCAGCACCACATCCGCCTCCCGGGAAAGTTCGATATGGGGCATCAAGTTGGGCACCCGCGCATCCCAGGCATCGACGAAGACGCTCTGCCCGGACAGGGCCTGGAAGGTGGCCGGGGCGACGAAGCGGGTAGCCGCCTCGGTCATCGCCACCCGCACCGTGGCGCCGGCCTTGATCAACTGGCGGGTCAGCTCGGCGGCCTTGTAGGCGGCCACTCCGCCGGTCACGCCGAGCAGGATGCGCCGGCCGGCCAGTTCGAGCCCATCCGTCGATGCAGAAGGGGCAGTAGAGTGCGCGAATTGCTCAGGCAACGCCATTGTCATGTCGGTAGAATGCAGCGGTAACGAAGGGGCGCCGCCATTCTAGCCTCAGCCCGGGGCGCCGTCGCCCCACCCCGCTGCAGCCCGGCACAACCCGTTGGAGTCCTCCGCCATGGCCATCACCGATTGGCCCGCCGCCGACCGTCCCCGCGAAAAGCTCCTGGCCCAGGGTGCCCACGCCCTGACCGATGCGGAACTGCTGGCCATCTTCCTGCGCGTCGGCATCCGCGGTAAAAGCGCGGTGGACTTGGCCCGGGACCTGCTCAGCCACTTCGGCACCCTGACCCGCCTGTTTTCCGCCGACGCGGCGCAACTGGCCGCCATCCCCGGCATGGGCGAGGCCAAATACGCCCAACTGCAGGCCATTCTCGAAATGGCCCGACGCGCCTTGGGTGAAGAGGTGCGCGAACTGCCCATCTTCACCTCGCCCCGGGCGGTGGCCGATTACCTGCGCCTGACCCTGGCCCGGGAGCCCCGGGAAGTCTTTCTCGCCCTGTGGCTCGACGCCCGTCACCGCCTGATCACCAGCGAGCCCCTGTTCCACGGCACCCTGACCCAGACGGCGGTGTATCCCCGCGAGGTGGTCAAACGGGCGCTCAGCCACAACGCCGCAGCGGTAATCGTCGCCCACAACCACCCTTCCGGCGCCGCCGAGCCCTCGGCCGCCGACGAAAGCCTGACCCGGGCCCTGCGCGATGCCCTGGCCCTGGTGGACGTGCGCCTGCTCGACCACTTCATCGTCCCCTCCGCCGGCCCTCCCCAGTCCCTGGCAGAACGGGGCTTGCTCTGAGCCGGGGCGACGAAACATTGCATGACATTCATTTCTCCAACCACGGGATGGCGAGCCGGTATAATCGGCACAACCATGATCGAACACCGCATGCATCGGCGCTTTCCCGTGCGCTGGCCCGTGGCCATCGTCTTTGACCACGCGGCCGAACGCTCCACCTATCGGGGATTGACCTGGGACTTGTCCCTGGGGGGAGCCGCCATATTGTCCGAGCGCAACCTGTTCGTTCCCGGCACCGTCACCCTGCTCATCTCGGTGCCGCCGCTCTACCCGGACCATCGCCAGCCGCTGATCGAGGTCCGCGCTAAGATGGCCTACACGGTGCTGTCCAATACCCACGACTGCTTTCGTCTCGGCATCCGCTTCGAACAGTTCAAGGACAACGGCGAGCAACGCCTGCTCGACTGCCTGCAGGCACGCTACGAAATCATCGCCTGAGCGCTCCTCCCGCCAACGTGCGGAAATACTTGATATTTCTCTATCACTTACGCTACAATCGCCGGCTTTCTCTTCTGTGATTTTGGAGCACTGACATGGCGCGTGTCTGCCAAGTGACGGGGAAAGCCCCGATGGTGGGGAACAACGTTTCCCACGCCAACAACAAAACCAAGCGCCGCTTCCTGCCGAACTTGCACTACCGCCGTTTCTGGGTGGAGAGCGAGAACCGCTTCGTGCGCCTGCGTGTTTCCAACGCCGGCCTGCGAGTCATCGACAAGAAGGGCATCGATGTCGTTCTCGGCGAGCTGCGTGCTCGTGGCGAGATCTAAGCTGGAGCATTAAACAATGCGCGAAAAGATCAAGCTCGAATCCTCCGCCGGCACCGGCCACTTCTACACCACCACCAAGAACAAGCGCACCACGCCGGAAAAGCTTGAGATCAAGAAGTACGATCCCAAGGCTCGCAAGCACGTGATGTACAAGGAAACCAAGCTGAAGTGATGGCAACGCCACTCCGCTTCAGCCGGTTCCCCTGAAACCCGCCAAGCGCAAGCTCGGCGGGTTTTTTCTTGCCCGTTTTTTGCCTACCAGCCACGCCTGCCTCCCCATCGGCGCCAGACGAGCAACGCCTGGCCCACCGGAGCTCAGGCCTTGACCCGCGCCAGATCCCGCCAAGCCGTGGTGTAGGCAGGGGAAACATGGTCCCGCCGCATCGCCCAGGCCACACCGTGCTTGAGGCCCGCGGCGCCCGGCCCCAGAGTGCCGCCGCCCCAGCGCCGGTTGACCTGGTCGAGCACTTGCATCACCCCCTCCCGGCGCTGTTGCCGAACCACCACCTCCGGCGGCGTGAACAAGTCCGCCTGGCGCCCGCTGCGCGGCACCAGGCCGAGCAGCATGACGCCGGCCTTGGCATAGCGCACCCCAGGCCGGTAGATGCGCTGCAGCGCCAGCCGGGCCACCCGGATCAGTTCCAGGCTGTCGTCGCTGGCTTCCGCCAGGGGCAGAACCAGTTGGCCGTAATAAGGCCGCTCATCCTCCCGGTGCCGATAGGTGCGGATATAGACGCCCACCGCCCCGGCCAGGGAATCCTGGCGGCGCAGCTTTTCTGCTGCCCGGGCGGCATAGGCCGCCACGGCGGCCGCCAGATCCTCGCAGGACGCCACCGGGCGGCCAAAGGAGCGGGAGGACAGAATCTGCTGCTTGTCCGCCACCGCCTGCTCCAGCCCAAGACAGGGCGTACCGCGCAGTTCGCGCACGGTGCGCTCCAGAATCACTGAAAAGCGCTGGCGCAGGGTTTCCGCATCGGCCTGGCGCAGGTCCCATACCGTGCGGATGCCGCGCCGCTCCAAAGCCTCGCGCAAGCGCCAGCCGACACCCCACACTTCGCCCACCTCGATACCGCGCAGCAGCGCCTCCTGGCGACCTTCCGGCAGAGCGCCAAAATCGCACACGCCGCCCCAGGCCGATTGCTTCTTGGCCAAATGGTTGGCCAGCTTGGCCAGGGTCTTGGTTGGGGCGATGCCGACACATACCGGCAGGCCGATCTCCCGTTGCACGGTCTGGCGAATGCGCCGCCCCAGGGCGACCCGCTCTGCTTGGCCGCCAAGATCGAGGAAGCACTCATCGATGGAGTAGGCCTCCCGCTCCGGGGAAAAACGCGCCAGGATCGACATGAAGCGATTGCTCATGTCGGCATAGAGGGCGTAGTTGGATGAGAACGCGGTGACCCCCTGCTTGCTGGCCAGGCCACGGATCTTGAACCAGGGGGCGCCCATGGGAATCCCCAGGGCCTTGGCTTCGGCACTGCGTGAGACGACGCAGCCGTCGTTGTTCGACAGCACCACCACCGGCCGGGTAGCCAGGTCCGGGCGGAACAGCCGCTCACAGGAGACGTAGCAGTTGTTCACATCCACCAGGGCGATGGCGCGGGTCATGGCAACGGCCTAGAGGCGGTGCAGGGCGCGGGTAACCACCCCCCAGATGGTCACTTCCTGGCCGTCGCGGAAGACCAGGTCCGGGTAGTCCGGATTCTCGGCGCACAACCGCACCCCGTCCGGCCCGCGACGCAGGCGCTTGACCGTCAGCTCCCCATCCACCACCGCCACGACCACCGCGCCGTCCCGGGGCGGCAGGGCCCGGTCCACGATGATCTCGTCGCCGTCAAAGATGCCGGCGTCGCGCATCGACCACCCCGAAACGCGCAGGATGAAGGTACTGTCGCGGTGGATGATGAGATGCTCGTTGAGATCAATCCCCCGGTCCACGTAGTCGTCCGCCGGCGAGGGGAACCCGGCTGGCACCCGGGAGGCGAACAACGGAACGGTCTGGGCAGGGCCGGCCTGCACCGGACGGACCTCCCCGGCTCGATCCCCGGCGATCAGGCCCGATTCACGCCGACGTTTGAAATGGGCCAGCCAGTCGAGCACTAGGGGTGCCTGGCTTTGCGGCACCCGTACCGGCACCGTCGGTTCGCCAAAGGCCCCGCCCCCGGGCTTGCGCCCGGCCCCGGCGCGGACACCGCCGCGCTTGTTGCCCCCTTCGCCTTGCTCGCTCACATTTGAAATCCGAACACAATTCAAACGAATGGTAGCAGGAGCAGCCAACGGGCTCCACCCATCCGTCCCATCCGATAGACCCAGCACCACAGCGGTACGCAACAGGACTGCGGAAAAACCTCATTGACCCAGGTCAAGCGACGAACCCAAGGCTGCCCGTAAAGTGAAGCCCTTTCCCGCTCGGAGACGACAACAATGACCTCGACCTTCCGTATCGCCGTGATCGGCGCCGGTGAAACCGGCACCCCGCTGCTCAAGCAACTGCTGGCTGCTCCCTTCGTCCAGGTGCTGGGCGTGGCCGATCTGGACCTCAACCAGCCAGGCATTGCCCTGGCCCGGGAAAAGAACGTGCCGGTGACCACCAATTTCATGGATCTGGCCGCCCAGGGCGAGCAGGTGGACATCATCATCGACGTGACCGGCGCCCCCAAGGTGCGCGAAACCCTGCGCCAGCACATGATCGACTCCAATAACAGCCATACCCTGATCCTGCACGAGCGCATCGCCCTGCTGATGATGTCCCTATCCGCCGGTCATGCCGTGGACGGCAAGCACACCGCCCTGGAATACCGCTGATCCCCCGGGGGCGGGCTGACCGATCCGACCCGGCGGGCTAGAGTACGGTCCTCGCCGTCATAGACCGCACCACGGACCATGCCATGAGCCACGCCCCCGACACCCCGATCCGCTGCGCCTGGGTCAGCGACGACCCGCTCTACCAGACCTACCACGACCAGGAATGGGGCGTGCCGGTGCACGACGAGCACCGCCTGTTCGAATTCCTCACCCTTGAAGGCGCTCAGGCCGGATTGTCGTGGCTCACCGTGCTGCGCAAGCGGGAACGCTACCGGGAAGTGTTTGCCGGGTTCGATCCCCAGGCGGTGGCGCGCTTTACTGCCGCCGATCAGGAACGGCTGCTCGCCGATCCGGGCATCATCCGCCACCGCGGCAAGATCGCCGCGACGGTGGGCAACGCCCAGGCGTTCCTGCGCGTGCAGGACGAATGCGGCGGCTTCGCCACCTATCTGTGGCGCTACGTGAATGGCCAACCGATCCGCAACGCCTGGCCCTCGATCCGCCAGGTACCGGTCCGCACCGAACTCTCTGACCGCCTGGCCAAGGACCTGCAGAAGCGCGGCTTCAAGTTCGTCGGCTCCACCATCTGCTACGCCTACCTGCAAGCCGTGGGCGTGGTGAACGACCACACCACCGACTGCTTCTGCTACCGGCCCACCTAGGCGCCGCCCGCCGTCGCGCGCATCTCCCTCTGTCCTAACGCGCCTTGTCGTCGCCGGCCGGTGGCGTCGTCGCCGCCGCTTCGGCACTCTCCAGGCGCTCCCGCGCCTGGCGCTCGGCATCGCCCAGTTGCTGCTGCAGCTGGGCCTGGGTCTGGGCTGCCTGCTGTGCTTCCTGAGCCTTCAGCTTGGCCACGGTGGCGGCGGTCGATGCCGTTTCCGATACCCCGCATGCCGCCAGCAGCACAGGCAGGACAACGGCGGCCAAGCCGCGCTTGAGAGAACGATCCAACGACATTGCAGCTCCTTATCAATCTACCGCGCGGCTCCACACCGACTCAATGCAGGGCCGTGGCGCGAAAACGGGCCACCACGCGACCGCTGGCGTCGAGCAGTTCCAGCTCGTCGCTCTGGCGGAGGCCGATGCGGTACTGGCGGGTCGCCGCGATGGCCTTGAGGAAGGCCGGCTCCGGGTTGCCGGGCAGGCACGCCATGCGGGTCGTGGCCCCGGGGGTAAAACGCAGGTTGCGCTCATCGGCCGTATAGGTCGCCACCAGCCGGTTGCAGCCGGTGCTGCCCTGGGCCGGCAGCACGCCGTCCTTAGCGCCCCGTTCCCCGGGCGCCGCCTCGGCGCGCAGCACCAGATGGGCTTCGCGCTGGCCGTCGGCGGGGGGAACCGGCGCGCCGTCCAGTTCTACGGCCTTCCAGTAGGTTTCCATCAGCCCGGCCGGCGGGGGCAGGACATCGCCATCGGGCGCCCCGCGGCCGCTCGCGGCACAGCCGCCCAAGGCCAGCAAGGTGAAGGATGCCGCAACGAGGGCAGATTTCATGGCAATCTCCTTTTCTTCTTCGCCTAGGCCGCCATCGTGCCAGATCACGCCCCTGTCGGGCACTCTACCCTTCGCCCCATGTCCGTCACCGCCCCACCCGCCGCCGCTTCCCGCCTCCATCCCCTCGCCCGCTGGTGGGCGACGCTCCGCCCGCGCACCCTGACGGTTTCCCTGTCCCCGGTGCTGCTCGGCGTGGCCTTGGCCTGGGCCGTGACCGGCAGCTGGCGGCCCCTGCCCGCCCTGGCCTGCCTGCTGGGAGCGCTGCTGATCCAGATCGGCACCAACCTGCACAACGACGCCGGCGATTTCCTGCGCGGCGCCGACACCAGCGCACGCCTCGGACCGCCCCGCGCCTGCGCCCAGGGTTGGCTCACCGCCCGCCAGGTGCGCAACGCCGCCTGGGGCGCCTTCGCCCTGGCCTTTCTCGTCGGCATCTACCTGGTCGCCGTCGGCGGCTGGCCCATCGTCGCCCTCGGTCTGGCCTCCCTGGTCGCCGGCTGGGCGTACACCGACGGCCCCCGGCCGATCGCCTATTCGCCCACCGGCGAAGTATTCGTCTGGCTGTTCTTCGGTCTGGCGGCGGTGGGCGGCACGGTGTACCTGCAACTCGACCACATCCCGGCCGCCGCCTGGCTGGCGGCCCACCTGCTCGGCACCCTGGCGGCGGCGGTGATCACGGTGAACAACCTGCGCGACGAGGCCGAGGACCGCCGCTCCGGCAAGCGCACCCTGGTGGTGGCCGGCGGCCGCCGCCTTGGCCTGGCGGTACTGGGCGCCCTCATGCTGACGCCGTTTGCCCTGCTGCCCTTGATGATGCCCCTGACAGGGCAGCCCAGCCTGTGGCTGCTGCTGCCCTGGCTGCAATTCCCCCAGGCCCTGCGCCTGCTCGGCGAAATCCGCCGAACCCCGCCGGGCCCGGTCTACAACCGGCTGCTCGGCGCCACGGCCCGGCTGCAACTGGGCTTTGCCGTCACCCTGGCGGCCGGCCTCCTTCTGGCGCGCCTCATCGCCCACTAGGTAGAACAGCGCTTGGCAAGGGAGGGGACAAAGGGCTATAACGGTTCTGCATTTCGCTCCATCCGCCTGACATTGCCGACCATGGCCATGGCATGGCACATAAAAACGCACTTCGCCGCACAGCAGTCATACCACCGGCCCATCATCCACGGACCGGGCAATCACTCCAAAACTTACAAGAGGAGTCCTCCATGACGCATTTCCGTGCCCCGTCGCTGGCCTTGACCCTGGCCATCTCCGCCGCCTTCTCCTGCACCGCCCAGGCCGCCGACCCGAAAATGGACCCGGCTGACGTGCGCTACCACGCCGGCAGTTCGCCCCTGGCCAACGTGGAGATGTACCAGGACATCAATCCCAAGGCCCCGCCGATGAGCAAGGCCGAGTTCGACAAGGCCCGCAAGATCTACTTCGAGCGCTGCGCCGGCTGTCACGGCGTGCTGCGCAAGGGTGCCACCGGCAAGCCCCTGACCCCGGACATCACCCTGGAAAAGGGTTCCGAATACCTGAAGGTGTTCATCAAGTACGGCTCCCCCGCCGGCATGCCCAACTGGGGCACCTCGGGCGAATTGACCGACGACGAAGTGGACCTGATGGCCCGCTACGTGCAGCAGACCCCGCCGCAGCCGCCCGAATTCGGCATGCCCGAAATGAAGGGCACCTGGAAGGTACTGGTGCCGCCGGAAAAACGGCCCACCAAGAAGATGAACAGCTACAACATCAACAACATCTTCTCCACCACCCTGCGCGACACCGGCGAGGTGGCCCTGATCGACGGCGACACCAAGAAGATCATCAACATCGTCAAGACCGGCTACGCGGTGCACATCTCGCGCATGTCGTCCTCCGGGCGCTACCTGTTCGTGATCGGCCGCGACGCCAAGATCAACCTGATCGACCTGTGGATGGAAAAGCCCGACAACGTGGCCGAGATCCGTGTCGGCCTGGAAGCCCGCTCGGTGGAAACCTCCAAGTACAAGGGCTTTGAGGACAAGTACGCCATCGCCGGCTCCTACTGGCCGCCCCAGTACGTGATCATGAAGGGCGACACCCTGGAGCCTCTCAAGATCGTCGGCACCCGCGGCATGACCGTGGACACCCAGGAGTACCACCCGGAACCCCGCGTGGCCGCCATCGTCGCCTCCCACTTCAACCCCGAGTTCGTGGTTAACGTGAAGGAGACCGGCAAGATCCTGGTGGTGAACTACAAGGACATCGAGAACCTGACCACCACCGAGATTCCCGCTGCCCGCTTCCTCCACGACGGCGGCATGGACTCGACCCACCGCTACTTCCTCACCGCTGCCAACCAGTCGAACAAGGTGGTGGTGGTGGACACCAAGACCGACAAGCGGGTGGCCATCGTCGATGTGGGCAAGATCCCCCACCCGGGCCGCGGCGCCAACTTCGTCCATCCCAAGTACGGTCCCGTCTGGGCCACCGGTCACCTGGGCGACGAATCCATCGCCCTGATCGGCACCGACCCGGTCAAGCACAAGCAGTACGCCTGGAAGGTGGTGGATTCCCTCAAGGGCCAGGGCGGCGGTTCGCTGTTCGTGAAGACCCATCCCAAGTCGAAGAACCTGTGGGTGGATACCGCCCTCAACCCGGACGCCGCCAACAGCCAGTCCATCGCCGTGTTCGACACCACCAACCCGGACAAGGGCTTCCAAACCCTGCCCATCGCCGAATGGGCGGGCCTGGGCGAAGGCGCCAAGCGGGTGGTTCAGCCGGAGTACAACCAGGCCGGCGACGAAGTGTGGTTCTCGGTGTGGTCGGCCAAGAACCAGCAGTCGGCGATCGTGGTGGTGGACGACAAGACGCGCAAGCTGAAGGCCGTGATCAAGGATCCCAAGCTGATCACCCCCACCGGCAAGTTCAACGTCTTCAACACCCAGCACGACGTGTACTAAGTCTCTGCACCTAGCAGAACGCCCGCACCGGCCACCGGTGCGGGCAAAGCAGAACGGGGAGCCCTAGGGCTCCCCGTTCTACTTTGCGGCTTGTGCTGCGCGCCGGTGAAGACTGGGCTTAGAAGGCCTCGCCTTCCTCCAGGTAGCGCCACTGCCCCGGCGGCAGGTTGCCGAGCTTGACGCCACCGATGCGCACCCGCTTCAGGCCCACCACCTTCAGGCCCACCAGCTCGCACATACGGCGGATCTGGCGCTTCTTGCCTTCGCGCAGGACAAAGCGCAGCTGGTCGTCGTTGATCCATTCCACCTGGGCCGGTTCCAGCGGGTCGCCGTCCAGTTCCAGGCCGTGGTTGAGCAGGGCCAGGCCGTTGTCGATGAGTTGCCCCTCGACCCGCACCAGGTACTCCTTGTCCACCTCGGAATCGGCGCCGATGATGCGCCGGGCGACGCGGCCGTCCTGGGTCAGCACCAACAGGCCCACCGAATCGATATCCAGCCGCCCCGCCGGCGCCATGCCGCGCAGGTGGGCCGGCGAGAAGGCCGGGCCGCCGGATTCGGACCAGCGATTTTCCGGGCGGATCAGCACGATGGCCGGCTCGTAGCCGTCCTCGGCCTGGCCGGAGACGTAGCCCACCGGCTTGTTGAGCAGCACGGTGACTTGTTGCTCCTGGTTGCGCCGGGCTTCCTTGGACAGGGTGATCTCGGCGTTGGGATCGGCCCGGGTGCCCAGCTCGGCCACCCGCTCGCCGTTGACGAACACCCAACCGCGCTCGATGTAGGCGTCGGCTTCGCGGCGGGAGCAGATGCCCCGCTCGGCCATCAGCTTGGAAACCCGCACCAGTCCTTCATCTTCAAAGACCCGCTCGGGAGATTCAAGCGGGGCGCGGCTTTCCAGGGGGGCATCGCGGAACTCGTGGCGCGGCGCCCGTTCCGGACGACTGCCGAATTCACCACGCGGCCCACGCTCGGCCCGGTCGCCATAGCCACGGTCGTCCCGGAAGTCACCCCGGGTATCGCGGCGGGGGCGATCGGCAACGTCCCGCGGGGGACGGTCACCCCGGTCAGGGCGGTCGGAAAAATCGCGACGGGGGCGGTCAGCGAAATCGCCCCGGGGCGGACGGTCGCCGAAATTGCGCGGGCGGTCGCCTTCCGGGCGCGGAGGACGATCACCCCGGTCCCCATAGGGCCGGTTCGGCCGCTCGCCCCGGTCGGAAAACTCCCGGCGCGGGCGCTCCACGTATTCGCCCCGGGCGGGACGGTCGCCAAAACCACGCGGCCGCTCCTCGCCCTGGCGCGACGGACGGTCGCCACCGCGCTCGGCAAAGTCGCGGCGCGGGCGGTCGTCGAAGGGACGGCGGGGACGGTCACCGAAGTCGCCCCGCGGCGGGCGGTCGCCAAAGCTGCGCGGGCGATCCCCTTCCGGGCGCGGAGGACGGTCACCCCGTTCGCCGTAGGGCCGGTTCGGCCGGTCACCACGGTCGGCAAAATCACGGCGCGGACGGTCGCCAAAATCACCCCGGGGCGGACGGTCGCCGAAGCTGCGCGGCCGATCCCCCTCCGGGCGCGGAGGACGGTCACCCCGTTCGCCGTAGGGCCGGTTCGGCCGGTCGCCACGGTCGGCAAAATCCCGGCGCGGACGGTCACCGAAGTCGCCCCGGGGCGGGCGGTCGCCAAAGCTGCGCGGCCGATCCCCTTCCGGGCGCGGAGGACGATCACCCCGTTCGCCATAGGGCCGGTTCGGCCGGTCACCACGGTCGGCAAAATCCCGACGCGGACGGTCACCAAAATCCCCCCGGGGCGGGCGGTCGCCGAAGCTGCGCGGCCGATCTCCTTCCGGGCGCGGGGAGCGTTGGCCACGGTCGCCGCGGTCGTCCCGTTCGCCGTAGGGCCGGTTCGGCCGGTCGCCACGGTCGGCGAAATCGCGACGCGGACGATCACCGAAGTCGCCGCGGGGCGGGCGGTCGTCGCGGGGGCCACGGGGGCCGCCGCTATCGCTGCCGGGACGCTCCAGCCCCTTCACCGGCCAGCCGCCCAGGGAGGCGCCACCGCGCGTGCCGCTACCGGTGCGGCCGGAACCGCCGCGCTTCCAGGCGCCCGGCCGTTTAGTATCGTTCATGACTATGCTTTCAAAGGGGATGGAGGGTGCAACGTGGGACTTAGGCTACCGCCAGCAGTTCCACCTCGAATACCAGGGTGGCATTGGGCGGGATCACGCCGCCGGCGCCACGGGCGCCGTAGCCCATCTCGGGCGGAATGGTCAGCTTGCGCACGCCGCCCACCTTCATGCCCTGGACGCCTTCATCCCAACCGGAGATGACGTAGCGCTGGCCAAGGGGAAACTGGAAGGGCTCGTTGCGGTCCTTGCTCGAATCGAACTTGGTGCCGTCGGTCAGCCAACCGGTGTAATGCACCACCACCATGTTGCCGGCCTTGGCCGTGGCGCCAGTACCCAGGGTCAGTTCGTCGATGATCAGGCCAGTTTCAGACATGGCGGACTCCGCTAAAAAGGGAAAAGGGCTGGCAGTGTACTCTCCCGGCGGGGAGAAACGTAGCGACGCCCGAACCCGCAACGAAAACCCCGCCACGGGGGCGGGGCCGGTAGCGGGGTGAAAACCGTTCAGTGCCGGCCATGGGCGTGGCCGTGGCGGTGCTTGCCCTTCTTGCCCTTACCCCGGTAGTAACCGTCGTCGCCCCGGTAGCCCTGGCTGTTGGCCGAGACCTCGCGGCCGACCACCGTACCGGCGGCACCGCCGATCCCGGCGCCGACAATGGCACCGCCCTTGCCACCCACCGAATTGCCCACGGCCGCGCCGCTGGCGCCGCCCACGGCACCGCCAATGGCGGCGCCGGTCTGATGACGGCCCGGGGTGGCGATGGCACCGCCCGCGGCACCGCCGACCGCGCCGCCGAGCACCGCGCCCGTGGAACCGCCGACAGCCTGGCCCACCGCCGCACCGGCGGCGCCACCCAAGCCGCCGCCAACGGCGGAGCGGACGTTATCGGCGTGAACCGTCCCTGCCGCCAGCCCCAGGGCGGCGCAGGAAACGGCAAGGAAGCGGGAAACGAACAGGGACGACATGGCAGACCTCGGGTTGTCTATGGAATGACATCGAGTCTAGCGGCCCTGCCCGTTGCCTGTTGTGCCCCCCGGTGACCGGCGGCCTACAAATTGTTGCAGGATGTTTATGCGGCAGCGGCGTAGCCGGTGCGGGCGATCCAGGTGGCCAGGGCCCAGTCCATGCTGGCCACGTGGTTGTCGAACCAGGGCACCAGTTCCCGGGCCAGGGTACGACCCAGGGCGGCGTCGCCGGCGGCGACCTTGTCGCGCACCGCCGTCACCACGGCCAGGGACTTGGTATGCTCGTCCTCGTGGCAGGCCGTGGGGGGAAAGTGGGATTCCTCCATCCAGCGCTGCTCCATGGCGAAGTGCCGCTCGGTATGCTCGACCAGGGCATCCATCAAGGGCAGCAGGTCGGCCTCCAGCGGGGCGACCAGCAGGGCGTTGACCAGGGAGACGAACTCCCGGTGGATGTCATCCATGGGAGCAAGCTGCAACAGATAGCGGTCCTGCCAGGCCATGCCGGTCGGTGCCGTCGCGGCGGACGGGGCCGACGGGATGGCCGCTAGGGACTCTGGGGCCAGGGTTTCCATGCCAAACTCCTCAATATTGTCTGTTGCGCAACGCCGCCTCCGCCCCCCGTGGGCAAATGCCCGGGGCCTGGCGGAGACGCCAATCCGGGCATCTCCGGGAGCCAACCGGGACGGCGGCTCCAGAGCTGTATTAACCAGTGCTAATTTTCCTACCGAACCGCCATCGCCTAACTTGATCCAAGTTAAGGACGACACAAGGACCGCTTCTGCACCTCGCTGGTGCCAGGGCGCACAGGACCCATGAACGACGCCTTCACACCTCCCCAGACACCGCCCCCGGCCCTCGCCCACCCGCACTTTCCCACCACGCCCTGCCGCCCCCCTTTCCACCCCGACGAGGTGCTCGACGCCTGGTTCGGCCCCCGGGACGATCCGCAGCGTCGCCAGCCGCGGCGCGCCTGGTTCATGGGCAGGGCGGACTTCGACGCGGCGCTGCGGGCGCGCTTCCTGCCCGTTTGGGAGGCCGCGGTCCGCGGCGAACTGGCGGCCTGGAACGCCACGGCCCAAGGCCGGCTGGCCCTGGTGATCGTGCTCGACCAGCTGTCGCGCAACTTCTTCCGCGGCGATGCCCGGGCCTTCGCCAGCGACGCAGCGGCGCGCCGGGTCGCCGAGGCGGCCCTGGCCGCCGGCGAGGATCAGTGCCTGGCCCCGGTGGCCCGCGCTTTTCTCTACCTGCCCTTCGAGCACAGCGAAGACGCCGCCGATCAAGCCCGGGCCGAGGCCCTGTTTACCGCGCTGGCCGCCGCCGACCCGGCCCTGGACAGCTATCTGGACTACGCCCGGCGCCACCGGGCGGTGATCCTGCGCTTCGGCCGCTTCCCCCACCGCAACGCCGCCCTGGGACGCACCACCACGGCGGAAGAGGCCGCCTTTCTCGCCGACCATCCGGCGGGATTCTGACCCGCCCCGGGTCGGGGCCCCTTTCATCCCCGGCGGCCGACCGCCGGCCCCCAGGTTTTGCTGTGGCGATGACAATCGCCTAGACTGGCCGCTCCGCCGCTCTGCCGTCATGCTCCCACCTGGTGCGCCCCATGTTTGCTGCCGATGCCCTGTTTGCCCTACCGCCGGACGAGTCCTCGTTCCACGATTTCGCCGACGCCCTGACCGATCTGGTGCCGGCGGTGGAAGGCAACGTGCACCGGCTGCGCCGGGCACCGGACGATGCGGGCGAAGTCGCCAGCCTGTTCCGCGCCCTGCACAACCTCAAGGGCGATGCGGCCCTCTGCCGTTTCGCTCCCGGGGTCGCCATCGCCCACCCCCTGGAAACCCTGCTCGCCCGGGTGCGCGCCAAGGAAATGCCCTTCGACGGCGCTATGGCCGAAACCGTCCTGCTCGCCCTGGACCGGCTCGAACTGACGGTGGAAGCCCTCGTCCGGGGTGACACCCAGACGGCCCCGGGCAACCTGCGCCTGCCCGCCCTGATCGCCGGACTGGAACGCCTGGCCGGCGCGCCCCCCGCCCAGATCCCGGCCCTCGCCCTGGAAGTGATCGAACAGGTCACCGGCTTTCGCCCCACCCACCTCGACGACGGCGACGAGCCGCCGGCGCCCCGAACTCCCACCGTTCCCGCCGCCCCCGCCGGGCCGCAACAGGACGACCTGCAGTTCTTCCGCTCCCTGGCGGACCGCTTCGAAGCCCGCTCGCCGCGCTACGCCGGGCGCACCGAGCGGCAGCGCGACCTGGCCCTGGACATCAACGCCGACGCCGGCCAGCCCGTGCCCCCGGCCCAGCTGGAAGCGGCGGTGTACCTGCACGACCTGGGCATGATGCTGCTGCCCGACCCCCTGTGGCTGCGCCCGGGCAGTCTGACCGACACCGAACGGCAGGCCCTGATGCGCCACCCGGAAGACGGCGCCGGCCTACTGGCGCGCATGCCCGGCTGGCAGGCGGCGGCCGAGATCGTCGCCCAGCACCACGAGATGCCCGACGGGCGCGGCTACCCCCACGGCCTGAAGAACGGCGCCATCGCCCCCGGCGCCAAGATCCTGGCCATCGTGGACGCCTTCGAGGCGGTCATGCTCAAACACAAGGATCGGGGCCTGGCCCGCTCGACCCTGCGCGCCGTGGCCGAAATCAACGCCTGCGAAAACCAGTTCGCCCCGGAATTCATCGCCCCCTTCAACCGGGTGATGCGCCGCCGCCTGGAACGGCCGGGGGAGTAGGCGGGCCAGCCCGCTAGCCCCACGCTCGCTCGACAACGCCCGCCGCATCCCGGCGGGCGTTGTTGGTTTGGGGCTCTGAGCGATGGCTGGATTCGATCCAAAGCGAAAGTTCGCTTACGGAAAAAGCTGCTATTCAATGGCTAGTTAAGGCATCTGCACAGCTTTCCTGCAGGTAGCCTCGAACGAACAGTTAGGCTTTTGGAATTTCATCGGATGACGACATGTTTTCTCCAAAGTCGAAAACTCGCTCATGCTCTTTCTCATGGCATTTTCGGCACAAGGTCACAAGGTTCGTCTTCTGATGTGTTCCAAAATTCGATGCATACACAATGTGATGCACATGCAGTTCTACATTACTTGCCGAGCAGGAAACGCAAGAAAATCTATCTAGCTTCCTAATTCCATGAGCTACATCTTTCCAGTTATTTGGGTAGCCCCAGCGATGCGGTCGATCAAAGTGAAGAAGACCGCGGCGATGTGCACGGATGATTTTAAATACCTTGTCTCTATTTGACCCATCCGCCAAGAGTTTGTTGAGCCACTGCGGCAATGCACGATCAACCTCCGCTTCAAGATTACCTAGAATTCGCTCCGCGGCATTCTGCTTCCATTGCGGGGTAGCTGTTGAGCTAACATCCATAGTTGCTCTGCGCAGAACCCCTCTGAGTAGCAATTCACGTACAGCTTGATAGGAAAATTCCGCGACTTCTTTATAACTATTCAGATCATTCGTACATCGACCACAAACGCAGACACGGGACGATTTAAATCGAAGACTCTTAAAATCCCTCAAGCAAATTTTGCAGATTGGCATATGAAATATCAGCAATAAATTGAAACCGGTTAGCTTGCGATTGTACTTGCGCCAGTTATTCAATTGCCATCTATGCGAATGTCTGTTTTAGGAAAAATCGTTAAGAGGCAGCTCTTGGCCAGAATCAGGCAAAGCAGCAGGACAATCAGTAATCATTGCCTAGCTCCGGCAATGCGGCCTGGGCACCAAAGTCGAGTGGTGGCAATCGGCGCGTTTGGCCGGAGCCGTCACGAGTGGAAACGGGTGGCCCAGGACAGGGCACATGGCTGCGCCAGCCAGGAGACGCCCCGGCGCTGCGCAGGCGCAGCCATGCAGAGGCACTCGCCTGCAACAACCTTGCCCCGCCAAACCCCGCGCCAATAAAGGCGCTCCGAGCATGCATCTCTGAAACCAAGTATTGGCGCGGCGTTCCAGACCTACCCCGTGAAACTCGGCTACTGGCGCGGACTTTCACGGGGTGGCCGGCGGCGCCCCACAAAAAGACGCGGCGCCCTCAAGGGGCGCCGCTGCACGCAGGAAGGGCTGCACTTCAGGGCGCCAGCAGGCGCAGGGTGGCGGCGGCGGCGGCGAAGCCGAAGGGGGCGGTGACGCATACCGACGAGCCGAAGCCGGCGCAGTTGAGCCCTTGGGGCCCGGTGACCAGGCCCGGTCCGGCCGGGGCAGTGCCGCCCGCTTCCCCGCCCGCTTCCCCTGCCACGCCCTCCTCCACCGCGCAGGCGGCTTCCGGGTAGCGCAGGGGTTCGTCGGAATAGACGGCGGGGATGCCGAACTTCTTCTTGGCGTCCCGGGGGAAACCGTGTTCCTTGCGCAGCTTGGCGCGCACTTTGGAGAGCAGCGGGTCCTGCACGGTGCGCGACAGGTCGTCCACCCGCAGCCGGGTCGGGTCGAGCTGGCCGCCGGCCCCGCCCACCACCACCAGGGGCAGGCGTTGCCGGGCGCAGTGGGCGGCGATGGCGACCTTGGCGCGCACCTGGTCGATGGCGTCCACCACCGCGTCGAAGGGCCCGGCGAGCATGTCGGCGACGTTGTCGGGATCGACGAATTCCTCGACGCAGGTGACGACGCAGGCCGGGTTGATGGTGGCGATGCGCTGGCGCAGGGCCTCCACCTTGGCCATGCCCAGGGTGGCGTCGGTGGCCTGGAGCTGGCGGTTGATGTTGGACTCGGCCACGTTGTCCAGGTCGATCAGGGTCAGCCGGCCGACGGCGGAGCGGGTCAGGGCCTCCACCACCCAGGAGCCGACGCCGCCCACCCCGACCACCGCCACGTGGGCGCCGCGGAAGCGCTCCAGGGCGGCCTGGCCGTAGAGCCGGGCGACGCCACCGAAGCGGCGGGCCAGGTCGGGGGCGTCCCCGGTCATGGCAGAGGGCAGGTCGCTCACGCCGCCACCGGTGCAGATGTAGCGGCGGCGGCCTGGGCGGCACGCTTGGCTTCGCCGTCGAGCCATACCACCAGGCCCTGGGCGTTGAGGCGCAGGTCCACGCCCATCAGCTCCAGGCTGCGCTCGGCGGACAGGGTAGAGCCATGGGCGCGCAGCTCGGCCAGGGTGAGGGCCTGCAAATCGGCCAGGATGCGGGCTTCCCGGTCCGCGCCGGCGTCGGCGTGGGCCCGGGCGCTGGCCACGTGGGCGTCGATCAGCCGGTGCAGGGTGGCGGCCCGGGCAGGCAGGTCGGTGACCTGGCTGTAGTGGGTCAGGTAGGCGCCCTCGGCGCCCAGGGCGGCGATGCGCGATACCGACTCGTGCATGGCGTCCGGCTCGAAGGCCACCGGCGAGGTGGTGGGGAAGATGAAGGGCCGGCCGTCCACGTCGAACTCCCGGTAGGAGAAGCCGAAGGTGTCGCCGGTGAACACCGCCTTGCCGGTCTCGTCCCACAGGCTCAGGTGGTGGCGGGCGTGGCCCGGGGTATCCAGGCAGACCAGGCGACGCGCGCCCAGCATGAACGCATGGCCTTCGCCGCCCTCGTCGATGCGGGCCGGGTCGATGGGCACCAGCTCGCCGTAGAGGCGGCGGGCTTCGTCCTTGCCATAGACCGCTTCGACCCCGGCCATCAGCTTGGTCGGATCGGCCATGTGCCGGGCGCCCTTGGGGTGCACCACCAGGCGGGCGTTGGCAAAGCGGCGCAGGTAGGCGCCGGCGCCGCCGGCGTGGTCCAGGTGGATGTGGGTGAGCACCACCCAATCCACCGCCTCGGGCCCCAGGCCCAGTTCGGCCAGGGCGGCCTCGACCCGGGGCAGGGAATCGTTGCTGGCGGTATCGACGATGGCCACCCGGCCGCTGTCGACGATGAAGTGGATGGCCGCCATGAGGGGCCGGTGATAGCCGGAATCGAGGGCGTAAATGCCGGTCGCGCCGTTCTTGTTGTAGTCGATGAGCATGTCGGTCTTCCTCCTAGGGGAGGCCGCATTATAGGCGGGTTAGAATCGTTCGAATCCCGGCTCCCGCAGCCTCCCTATGCTTTTACCCACCATCGCGCCATGACCTCCCCCACCCAGTTCCGCGCCGACGACGGCGAGATCATCCACCTGCACGTGGCCGGCGACGGCCCACCCCTGGTGCTGCTGCACGGCTGGACCGCCAGCCACCAGGAGTGGTTTCCCTTCCTCGCCGCCCTGACCAGGCACCACCGGGTGTACCGCTGGGACGCCCGGGGCCACGCCGGCCACCTGGTCGCCTCGGGCAACGCCCCGACGGTGACGCGCATGGCCCGGGACCTGCACAACCTGCTGGAGCACTTCGACCTCCACGGCGCCACCGTGATCGGCCACTCCATGGGGGCCCTGACCCTGTGGCAGTACCTGCGCGACTTCGGCGAAGCGCGCCTGGCCCGGGTCGGCTTCATCGACCAGTCGCCCCGGCTGGTGACCGGCCCGGACTGGGAGCACGGCATCTACGGCGATTTCGACGAACAGCGCTCCGCCGCCTTCCTCGAACAGCTGCGCGACGACTTCGCCGAATCGGTGCTGCGCCTGGGGGCCTACGGCCTGAACAGCCGGGCCCGGGAAAAGTACGAGGAGAACGCCCGGGGCTGGGAGAAATCGCGCCAGTGGCTGCAGACCCTGCCCGCCGGCCCCCTGATCGACTGCTGGCAGAGCCTGACCGAGGCCGACTACCGGGACGTGCTCGCCACCATCACCCTGCCCGCCCTGCTCATCTACGGCGGCGAGAGCAACTTCTACCGCACCGAGACCGCCCGCCTGGTGGCCTCGCGCATCGCCAACGCGGTACTGCACATCTACGAGGGCACCGACCACTCGCCCCACCAGTGGCAGCGCGACCGCTTCGTCGCCGACCTGCTGGCCTTCACCGGGGCGGCCTGAAGCGGCCTCGCGCCGACGGGGTAGCCCGCGGCGCCCGGCGTCGCGGGCCGTGGCACGGCGCGGCCCCGCGGTAGCGCGGCTCCGGCGCCGCCGTATCAGGCCGCCAGGGCCCGGGCCACGCCGCGCACGATGCAGCCCACCAAGGGCACCCGGGCGTACAGCTCCTCGCCGGTATCCCAGTAGTCCCGGTGGTAGCAGACCTTGCCGTCCGGGGCGAAGCGCAGGTGGGTGCTGCCGTGCATCACCTGGTCCGCCGGTTTCAGCCAGCGGGTGCGGTAGCGCAGTTGCCAGATCAGCATGACGCCGTCGCTGCCGCAAAAGCGCTGGGTGACGACGAAGCGCGGCCCCTGCACCTGGCGGAACATGTGCTGGAAGATGCGCTGGATGGCGCCGATGCCCCGCACTTCGTTGAACGGGTCCTTGAAGTAGGCATCCGGGCTGTAGAACTCGGCAAAGCGCCCCACCCCGGCTTCGGACAGATGCTCGTAAAAGGCGACCAGGCGGTCGAAGGCGGCGGCGTCGTGGGCGGGTGCGGCGCTCGGGCCGGCCGTGTCGACGGCAGCAGTAGCGGTAGAGGCTGTAGTAGCGGATTCGGTCATGGCAGGTCGGGCAATCCTGGCAAAAGCGTGGCAAGGCGGGCGCGGGGGAGCGGGGGCGTGCCGCCCCTCATTCCCCGGTCACCCGGCGGATGAAGGGAAAGTACAACCGGTAGGGCAGCAGCCGGGCGAACTTGAGCCAGCCGGTGAAGCGCTTGGGAAAGTGGATGTCGAAGGCGCCGGAGGCCAGCCCGGCGACGATGGCCCGGGCGGCCTCGTCCTCGCCGATCAGGGCCGGCATGGCAAAGTCGTTGCCGGCGGTGAGCCGGGTGGCGACAAAGCCCGGGCTGACCAGCCACACCCCCAGGCCGGGGTGCTCCGGCCGCACCAGGTCCAGGTAGAGCCCCTCGGCGAAATGGATCAGGGCCGCCTTGGCCGCCCCGTAGCCCAGGGCCTTGGGCAACCCCCGGTAGCCGGCGACGCTGCCCACCAGCACCAGCCCGCGCACCGGAGGTGCCCCGGCGGCCCCCGCCAGGGCGGTCTGCCCTTCCCCGCCCGCCGCATCTGCCCGGCCTGTCGCGCCCCGCGCCGCGCCAAGCAAGCCGGGCACCAGACAGGCGGCGAAGGCCGCCGCCCCCAGGTAGTTCACCCGGGCCAGGCGCTCGACCTGGGCCAGGGCCGGGTCGGCGGGCGCCGCCGGCCCGGCGCCCGCGCTGATCGCGCCAACTGGGGCGGCCGCTCCCAGCTCCCAGGCGCGCAGCGGGACGTAATCGCCGGCCAGGTAAATGCCCAGGTCGATGGGCCCCAGGGCCGCCTCCACCCGGTCCCGGGCCGTGGCCAGCCCGGCCGCGTCGGCCGCATCGGCGGCCACCGGCAGGACCGTCAGCCCCTGGGCCTGGAGCGGCGCGGCGACGGCCTCCAGCGCCTCGGCGCGGCGCCCGGAAATCGCCACCCGGGCCCCGGCCAAGGCCAGCTGCCGGGCCAGGGCGGCGCCGATGCCGGACGAGGCCCCGAGCAGCCAGACGGTCTTGCCGCGCCAGTCGCGCAGGCGTGGATTGCAGGCCATGGCGCCTCCGCTCAGCGCGCCGCCGCGACGGGTAGGGGCGGCCGGTCGAAGGACAGGAACACCTCGCCGAGGCGGAAGCCCCACTTGCTCATCACCGAGCGATTGAGCATCACCCGGCCGTCCTGGAGGAACATCCAGTCGTCGAAGTCCACGTGGTAGGTCTTGCCGTCCACCGGCAGTTCCAACACGTAGCGCCAACGCAGGGCGTTGCCCATGGCCTCGCCCTGGGCCTCGCCGACCACGTCGCCGGCGGTGCCCACGTAGCGCTTGCGCCCGTCGGGGCCCGGGGGTTGCTGGACCACGGTCCACACCCGGCGGCTGGTGGTGCCGTCGGCCCAGGTGAAGCGCTCGTCCAGGGTGCCGGTGTCGCCCTGCCAGTCGGCCTGGATGCGCACATGGAAGCGCTTGACCACCTCGCCGCCCCGGTCCTGGAACATGCCCCAGGCCTCCAGGGGGCCGTTGAAATAGGTCTTCAGGTCGAGTTCCGGGGTGGCGTCCTTGTATTTTTCCACGCCGGTGCCGGCGCAGCCGGTCAGACCCAGGGTGGCGCCGACGCCGAGGATGGCCGCCAGGGCGGCTGCTGCGGGTTTCATGGGGTTCTCTCCAGGGAAAGGGACGTTTCGAGACGGGCGCGCCAGAGGAGCGCCAAGGCCAGGGCGGCCAGCTTGAACAGCACCGGCAGCAGGCAATACACCGCCGACAGCACGCTGGCCGCCGGGGCACCGCCGCCGGGGCGGTAGCCGAGGACGGCCAGCAGGGGCAGGGCCAGGCCTGCGGCCAAGGCCAGGTTGAGCTTGGTGGCCAGGTTCCACAGGCCGAAGTAGCTGCCAGCCCGGGCATCCTGGCCCGGGCGGTGGCCGCGCCGGGCGCCGCTTTCGGCCAGGTCGGCGAGCAACCCGGCGGGAATCGCCAGGTCGGCCCCCAGGGCGGCGCCGGAGGCCAGGCAGACCAGGCCGTAGGGCAGCACGTCGCCGGCGCCGAGCCAAAAGGCCCAGGCGAACACCAGCACCGCCACAACCATGCTCAGGCACCAGGCCCGTATCGGGCCGCGGCGGCGGGCCAGGCGCACCCACAGGGGCAGGGCCAGCACCCCGGCGGCGAAGTAGGTGGCGAGGAACAGGCCGGCGGCGGCCGGGGCGTGGATCACGTCGGCGATGAAGAACATCACCAGGGTGGCCGGCAGGGCGTTGGCCACGCCGTTGAGCATGAACAGGGCGAGCAGGCGGCGAAAGGCCCGGTCGCGCCAGGCATCGCCCAGGGAATCGCGAAAGCGCGCCTCGGCCCGGGGGCGGACCCGGTCGGCGCCGGACCAGAGCAAGGTGGGCGCGGCGCACAGGGCCAGCAACAGGGGAAAAACCAGGCCGAGCAGGGCCAGGGCGCGGCTGCCGGCCATGCCCTGGGCGCCGCCCTCTCCCCCCGGCACCCCCAGCAGGCTGGGCAGGACGGCGGCCAGCACCACCCCGACCAGGCCGAAGCCTTCGCGCCAGGCGGTCAGCCGGGTGCGCTCGCCCCGGTCCCGGCCGAGTTCGGCGCCCCAGGCCTGGTAGGCGATGCTGGCCAGGCTCAAGCCGGCGTAGGCGGTGCCCAGCCACAGCACCAGCCAGCCCACCGGTGCCACGCCGCGGCCCACCGCCCAGGCCGGGTTGAGCAGGGCCATCAGGCCGACGCCGAGGAACGGCAGGGCGAGCAGCATCAGGCGGCGGCGCGGCAGGCCGTCGGACAGCCAGCCGAACCAGGGATCGGTCAGGGCATCGGCCAGACGGGCGACCAGCAACACCATGCCGAGCAGGGCCAGATCGACGCCGCGCCCGGCGTAGAGGGCGGGCACATGCACGTACACCGGCAGCATGGCCATGGCCAGGGGCAGGCCGAGCAGGCCATAGGCCCAGGGGCGCGGCGGCGCCCGCAGGGTGAGGGAAGGAGGTGCGCCCATGGCCGTCACCGTCACGAGGGGGCCTAGCCGCCGGCGCGCTTGAGCAGCGCCTGGCGCAGGGCCGGTTCCCGGGTCTGGGGCGACAGCCAGATGGCGAAGAAGGCCCGGGCGAAGCGCTCGTCGGCCACGGCGCCGGTGAGCCGGCCGTTCAGGTAGAAGCGGGCGCCGCTGCCGGGCAGGTGGGCACCGGTGATCTGGTCGCCCTGGCGCACGTCGGGAAAGACCTGCTCCAAGGCCGCCTGCCAGCGTGCCAAGCGGACCTCGTCCTGCTCGCCGAGGCGCTTCAGTTCGTCCAGGGTGGCGCCCACCAGGCGGCTCTTGGCGATGTCGCGCTGGTAGGTGAGTTGCAGGGCGTAGGCGGTGTCGTCCCCCAGGCTGTCGCCGGCCACCCAGAGCACCGCGTTGTACAGGCGCAGGCCGAACCAGCGCATGTCGCCGCTGCCCCAGGGGCGCCAGCCGTTGCCCAGGCCGCGCAGGGGCTCGGGCAGCGCCGGGGCCGGGTGCGAGCCTGGGCCGTCGCTTCCGGCCAGGCTGGCGGCCCGGGCCGTCACCGCCCAGGGCCCGAGCAGGGCCGCCGCGCCGAGACCGGCCAGGGCCGCCAGGATGCGGCGGCGCTCAGCCATGGCGCAACTCGAACTGGACCACGTCCACCGAGCCGGTGGCGAAGCCGGCCTCGCAATAGGCCAGGTAGAAACGCCACAGGCGGCGGAAGCGTTCGTCGAAACCGAGGGGCGCGATGCGCGGCCAGGCGGCTTCGAAGCGTTCGCGCCACAGGGCCAGGGTGCGGGCGTAGTCGGGGCCGAAGGAGAACTGGTCCGTCACCGCCAGCCCGGCCCGGGCGGCGCGGCGGCCGAATTCCCCCGGCGAGGGCAGCATGCCGCCGGGGAAGACGTACTGCTGGATGAAGTCGGTGCCGCGCCGGTAGCGGGCGAACAGGTCGTCGCGGATGACGATGCTCTGCACCAAGGCCCGCCCCTCCGGCGCCAGGGCGCGCTTGACGGTGCGGAAGTAGGACGGCCAATAGCGCTCGCCCACGGCCTCGAACATCTCGATGGAGACGATGTGATCGTACTGGCCGCGGATGTCCCGGTAGTCGCGCAGCATCAGGTGGGCGCGCTCGTCCAGGCCGGCCCGGGCCAGGCGCTCCTGGGCGTAGGCGAGCTGGGCGGGGGACAGGGTGACGCCCTCGACCCGCACTCCGGCCTCCCGGGCCGCCAGTTCGGCGAAGCCGCCCCAGCCGCAGCCGATCTCCAGCACGATCTGCTCGGGCCGGGCGCCGAGCTTGCGCAGGATGCGCCGGTACTTGGCGTCCTGGGCGGCGGCCAGGGAGCGGGCCGGGTCGCCGGAAAAAAGCCCCGCCGAGTAGGTCATGGACTCGTCCAGCCACAGCCGGTAGAAGTCGTTGCCCAGGTCGTAGTGGGCCAGGATGTTGCGCTTGCTGCCGGCCCGGGTGTTGGCGTTGAACAGGTGGCGCAGACGCGCGGCGAGCAGGCCGCGCCAGTGGCCGTACACCGCCTTTTCCAGCACCGCCCGGTTGGCGTTGAGGCGGGTCAGCAGGGCCGCCAGGTCGGAGCTGTCGACCTGGCCGTCCAGGTAGGCCTCGGCAAAGCCGATGTCGCCCCGGGCCAGCACCCGGGCGAACACGCTCCAGTCGTGGATATGCAGATCCACCGCCGGCCCGGCCTGGTCGTCGCCCAACCACAGGCTGGCGCCGTCGGGCAGGCGCACGGTGAGCACGCCGCCGTGCAGCTCGGCCAGGATGTCGAGGAGCAGGGCCGCGTCCCGGGGCAGGTGGCGCACCGTGGCGCGGGAGGCGCCGATGGCCGGGCTGCGCCGGGCGTCGCTGGCGCTACCGGCATGGTCGCGCACGTTGTCCAGGACGGTGTCGAGCACCTCCTCCATGCGCCCGGCCAGGGGCGCGGCGTTGAGGCGGTCGAGGCCGGACAGGCGGTCGAGGGTGGTTTCCAGGCGAGTCATCGCGTCGTCTCCGTAGGGGGCGGAAGCGGCTTCTTGAAGAACGGCACGCCCTTCAGCCAAAGTTGCAGGGCATGCCAGTGGATGCGCGCCATCACTCCCAGGGTCTGGGCGGGATAACGCAGGAAAGCGCTCAGGGCGAGGCCCTGGCTCAGGGGCCGGGCCTGGCCCGACAGGGCGGCGTGGAGCCGATCGGCCGTGGCCCCGGGGTCGGCGGCGGCATCGGCCACCGCAACCGAAGCGGCGGTGGCGGTGGCGGCGTCGCCGTCGGCCGGCGCCGCCGCGTCGAAATACTCGATGCGGCTCAGCCAGCGCCCCTCCCCCGCCCCGTCGCCGGCGACGGCGGGGAAGTGGAAGCGGAAGCGGTAGCCGCCGCTCACCGGGAAAAAGGGCGAGACGTGGAACACCTTGGTCGCCGCCAGGGTTTCGCCCGGGGCGATCGGCCCATGGTCGGGGCGGGCGGCCAGGTAGTTGTGGCGCTCGCCGAAGGTGTTGGACACCTCGCAGACCACGGCGCGCAAGGCCCCGGCGGGGTCGAAGCAGTACCAGAAGCTGACCGGGTTGAAGACGTAGCCGACCATGCGCGGAAAGGTTTGCAGCCACAGGGCGCCGCCGGCGGTGGCGGCGGCCAGGCCGTGGGCGGCGAGCAGTTCGCGCACCCAGCTGCGCGGGTCGCTGCCGTCGCGCCGGCCGTAGTCGGCAAAGCGCAGCGACAGCAGTCCGGCCCGGTTCACCGCGAAGGCCCGGCCGTAGCCCGCGGCCCAGTCGTCGAGCCGGTGCATGGGCAGCAGGGCGTAGAACACCGGGTAGGCAAAACGGTGCCCCCGGGGCGCCAGGCGCCGGTGCATGACCTGGCCGAAAGCCAGGAGGGGCGCGGAGTTCGACATGGCCTGCCTCAAACTCGGCTCTGGGCGCGGCTTTGCAGGCCACCCCCTTGAAGGTCGAGGACTGGCGCGGGGTTCCAGGCAGGGGCCTGGGACGGCGCACCGGCCGGCGCGGCTTGCGGCTGGCCCTGCCAGGGGGCGCGACAGCCCAGGGCGTTGGCCACGGCCAGAGCCGACTTGAGGCCATCATCGTGGAAGCCGTAGCCGCCCCAGGCGCCGCAGAACCACACCCCGTCCTGGCCCTGGAGCGTCGCCAGCCGGGCCTGGGCAGCGATGGCCGGGCCGTCGAAGAGGGGGTGGGCGTAGTCGAAGCGGGCCAGCACGTGCTCGTCCCGGGGCAGCCTGTCCGGGTTGAGGGTGACCACCACCGGGGTTGCGAAGGGCAGCGGCTGGAGCTGGTTGATCAGGTAGGAGACCCCCACCGGCCGGGCGTCCAGCCCGGGCCGGTCGGCCACGTAGTTCCACGCCGACCACAGGCTGCGCCGGCGCGGCAGCAGGGCCGGGTCGGTGTGCAGCCAGGCCACGTTGGGCTCGTAGCGCAGGGCGCCGAGCAGGCGCTTTTCCTCCGCCCGGGCGCCGTCACCGAGGATGGCCAGGGCCTGGTCGGAATGGCAGGCCAGCACCACCGCGTCGAACACCTCGCCCAGGGTGGTATCGCCGCTGCCGGCGTGGAGCCGCACCCGGCCGTCGGCCTGGCGTTCGACGCCCCGCACCGGGGTGGACAGGTGGATGGTGTCGATGCCCAGGGCCAGCTTGGCCACGTATTCCCGGCCGCCGCCGAGCACGGTGCGCCACTGGGGCCGGTCCGCCACCTGGAGCAGGCCGTGGTTGCGGCAGAAGCGCACGAAGGTGGCGAGGGGGTAGTCGAGCATCTTGCCGGTGGGGCAGGACCAGATGGCCGCCGCCATGGGCAGCAGGTACCACTCGGAAAATTCCCGGGAATAACCGTTGTCCGCCAGGTAGACCCCCAGGGAGCGCGGGTCGTGGGGCTGGGCGTCGAGCCAGGCCGGGGCCTCCCGGTTGAAGCGCAGGATGTCGCGCAGCATGCGCCAGAAAGCCGGCTTGAGCAGGTTGCGGCGCTGGCCGAAGACGGTGTTGAGGTTGGTGCCGGCCCATTCCAGCCCGGTCTCGCGGAAACTCACCGCGAACGACATGTCGGTGGCGGAGGAAGCCACCCCCAGGTGGGCGAACAGGGCGGTGAGGTTGGGGTAGGTGTGGTGGTTGAAGACGAGGAAGCCCGTATCCACCGGCGCGCTGACCCCGTCCACCGCGACATCCACGGTATTGGTGTGGCCGCCCAGGCGGGTGTCGGCCTCGAACAGGGTGACGTGGTGGCGCTGGCCGAGCAGCCAGGCGGCGGCCAGGCCGGAGATACCGGAGCCGACCACCGCCACCCGGGCGTCGGGCGGCAGCGGGCGGGAGACAGAGGGGGAGGAAGTGGCGAAGCTGAGCATGGTGCCGTGATCCCGGGCAAAGGTTGCGTTGTTGGTGTTATCGGAGTTATCGGTGTGGGCGGCGCGAGGGGCGCGGGGCGGCCGAGCCGCAGGCTCAGGCATTGACCCCGTGCAGTTCGGCGTAGGCCGAGTGGTTGTGGATCGACTCGAAGTTCTCCGAGGCCACCGTCCAGGCCGCCACGGCGGGCTCGGCCATCAGGCGCAGGGCGATGTCGCGCACCAGGTCCTCGACGAACTTGGGGTTGTCGTAGGCCCGCTCGGTGACCCACTTCTCGTCGGGGCGCTTCAGCAGGCCGAACACCTCGCAGGAAGCCTCCTCCTCGGCCAGGCGCACCAGAGCCTCGATCGACAGCCGATCTTCCTGGCCCGGGCGCAACTGGGCGCGCAGGGTCAGGTGGGAACGCTGGTTGTGGGCGCCATAGGCGGAAATCTTCTTCGAGCAGGGGCACAGGCTGGTGGCCGCGGCGGTGATTTCCAGGGTCAGGCGCGGCGCGGCATCGGGCAGCTGTTCGGCGACGATGGCCACGTCGTAGTCGAGCAGGCTGGCGACGCCGGACACCGGGGCGCGCTTCTCGATGAAGTAGGGGAAGCGGGCTTCGATGCGGCCGCTGCGGGCGTCCAGACGCACCAGGGTGTCACCCAGCACGGCGAGAAAATCCGCCGGGGCCAGGGCCGCCCGGGGCCGCTCGAGGATTTCGACGAAGCGCGACATATGGGTGCCCTTGACCTCGGGCGGCAGGGCCACGGTCATGGCGAACTCGGCCACGGTGGCCCGCTCGCCGGCCGGGGTGCGCAGGAGCAGGGGGTAGCGCAGGCCCTTCACCCCCACCTGCTGGATGGCCAGCTGGCGGGTATCGGGGGTGGATTGGATGTCGGGGAGGAAGATCTTGTCCGGGGCGTTCATCAGGGTTCTCCTGGGGAAAGGGAGGATTCAGGATGGGACGGCAAAGAACGGGCGCCGCTCAGCGGGCCGCGGCGATGAATTCGGCGATGCGCGCCTGCAAGGCGGGGTCGTCGGGGGCCACCCGGCTGTCGAAGGACAGCACCTGCTGGCCGCTGCGGTCGATCAGATACTTGTGGAAGTTCCACTGGGGCGTCTTGCCGGTGCGCTGGGCCAGGTCGCGGTAAAAGGGGTTGGCCCGGGCTCCGGCGACGCTGGTCTTGCTGAACATGGGGAACTTGACGTCGTAGGTGAGGCGGCAGAAATCGGCGATCTCCTTGTCGGAGCCCGGCTCCTGCTGGCCGAAGTCGTTGGAGGGGAAGCCCACCACCACCAAGCCCTTGTCCTTGAGCTTGGCGTAGAGCTTTTCCAGGCCGTCGTACTGGGAGGTGAAGCCGCAGTAGCTGGCGGTATTGACCACCAGCAGCACCTTGCCGCGGTACTCGCACAGGCTGCGCGGCTTGCCGTCCTGCAGGCCGGGAAAGGTCTGGTGCAGCAGCGCCGGACAATCGCCGGGGACGCCGGCGCCGGGTGCCGCGGCGGCATCGGCCAGCGGCAGCACCAGGGCAGCCAGGGGAAGAAGAAAGCGTTTGATCATGGCAAATCTCCGCGGCCGGGCTGGCTCAGCCGCCGGCCTTTTGCGCTGTCGGGGCGGGTTTGACGAGGACGAATGGCCGACCGGCCCGCAGATCGCCTCGCCCCGCGGGGGTCCAGGCCGCTGCCGCCAGGCCATGCAGGCGCAGCAGCACAGCGGCGGACGGGAAGGGAACAGGGAGCAGCGCGGCCGACGGTGGCGAAGTAGTCCCCGGCAAACCCCGCGCCCCACTATTGTCCAAGACAGCCTGTTCGGCTTCGGGTTCCTCCCGGCTAACGAGCGCCCCTGTGCCGTCAGCATTTGCCGGGGCTGTCGCCCGCGCCGGGTCCGCCACGCCGCCGGCGCGGGCGTGGGCCGCCATCTCGGCGCCATTGGCGCTCCCTAGCGACGCCAGCAGCACCCCGACCAGCCCGGCGCAACGCACCGCCCGGAGACGGGACGGACCGGCCGACGGAGCAGCCAAGGTGGTGTAAGCGTGCATCACGGTGCGCATGATTGTCCTAGACAAAATTGAATCTCGCCCCTAAGATAGGCTGACAAAAACCAAGAGTCAACCTTTTGACGCAATATTGTCTTGGACAAATAATGAACAGGCCATACATGACCATCGCCGCCGTCGAGCGGGAAACCGGCGTTTCCAAGGACACCCTGCGGGTGTGGGAACGACGTTATGGATTCCCCACGCCGGAGCGGGACAGCAACGGAGAACGCATCTATGCGCCGGAACAGGTGGACAAACTCCGCCTGGTCAAGCGCCTGATGGATCGGGGTTTTCGTCCCGGCCGGCTGATGACCATCCCCGACGGGGATCTGGCCGCCCTGGCCACTCCGGCGGAAGAGCCCGGGGGGAGCAGTCCCAGCAAGCGGGCCGGGGGCGCGGCCTCCCGTCCGGTGGCGCCGGACACGGGGGGGCTCTGCCGCCAGGTGCTGGAACTGGTGCGCCAGCACGACGTGCCGGCGCTGCGCCACGCCCTGCACCAGGCGATGATCCGCCAGGGGCTGGGGCGTTTTGTCCTGGATACGGTGGCGCCCCTCAACGACGCCGTGGGCAATGCCTGGATGAGCGGCGATTTCCAGGTCTTCGAAGAGCATCTGTACACCGAGCAGATGCAAGCCCTGCTGCGCCAGGCCATCGCCTCCCTGCCGCCGGCCAGCGGACGCCCCCGGGTGCTGCTGACCACGGTGCCGGACGAACACCACATCCTCGGCCTGCTGATGGTGGAGGCCCTGTTCGCCATGGAAGGGGTGAGCTGCGTCTCCCTCGGCACCCAGACCCCGCTCTACGACATTCGCCTGGCGGCCAATGCCCAGGCGGCCGATGTGGTGGCCCTGTCCTTCTCGTCCGCCTTTCCGCAGCGCCAGGTGGCGCCCCTGCTGGCGCAACTGCGCGAATTGCTGCCGCCCCAGGTCGCCATCTGGGCCGGCGGCGCGGGGGTGGAACGCCTCTCCCCCCTGCCCGGGGTACGCTGCTTCGGCCGCCTCGAAGAAGCGGTCCAGGCCCTGCGCGACTGGCGCGCCGGCGCGGCCTCCTGATCCGGCAGGAGAAGCGCCATGGCCCGTGGCTTGCCCGGCTTCAAACGGGCCTTGCCGACCAAGCCCTGCGCCGTCTGCGGCCGGCCGATGAGCTGGCGGCGCAAGTGGGCGCGTACCTGGGAGACGGTCAAGTATTGCAGCGACGCCTGCCGTCGCCGCAAATCGGCATCGGAGCCAGGGGCCGATGGCTGACCCCCGTCTTACCGGCGGCACCCTGCGCCTGATCCTGGGCGACCAGCTCCATCCCCACACCCCACACCGCCCCCATCCCCTGCTCGCCGACCTGGACCCGGCCCGGGATCGGGTCTGGATGGCCGAGGCGGACGGGGAAGCCCGCCACGTCTGGAGCCATAAGGCCCGCATCGCCCTCTTCCTGGCGGCCATGCGCCACTTCGCCGCCACGCTGCGCGAGGCCGGGGTGCCCCTGGACTACCACCGCCTCGGCCGCTACCCCACCCTTGAGGCCGCCTTGGCCGACACCCTGGCGCGCCAGGGTGGGGGCATCGCCCGGGTGACGGTGCTGGAACCGGGGGACCGGCGCGTGCTGTCGGGCCTGGCCGCTGCCTGCCGCCAGGCCGGCGTGGCCCTGGAGGTGCGCCCCGACCCCCACTTTTTCTGCACCGGCGACGATTTTGCCGCCTGGGCCGGCGACAAGCCCCAGCTGCGCATGGAGTTCTTCTACCGCTGGATGCGCCGCCGCCACGGGGTGCTGATGACTACCGCCGGCGCGCCGGCCGGGGACCGCTGGAACTTCGACGGCGACAACCGGGACGCCTTTCCCCCGGACGGTCCGGGCCCCCTGCCCCCGGTGCCCCGCTTCGCCCCGGACGGGACGACCCGGGACGTGCTCGACGAGGTGGCGGCCACCTTTGCCGACCACCCCGGGGGCCTTGAAGGCTTCGCCTGGCCGGTCACCCCGGCCCAAGCCCGGGTGCTGCTGGAGCGCTTCATCGCCGACCGGCTCCCCTACTTTGGCCGCTACCAGGACGCCATGTGGCAGGGGGAACCGGTGCTCTGGCACTCGCTGCTGGCGGCCGCCCTCAACCTCAAGCTGCTCGACCCGCGCGAGGTGGTGGACGCCGCCGAAACCACTTGGCGGGAGGGGCGCGTCCCCCTGGCGGCGGCCGAGGGGTTCATCCGCCAGATCCTCGGCTGGCGCGAATTCGTGCGCGGGATGTACATGCGCGAAAGCCGCCGGCGCGGCGACGCGGGGTTTGCCCACAGCAATCATCTGGGGGCCGAGCGCCCGCTACCGGCCTGGTTCTGGACCGGGCAGGCCCAGGCCAACTGCCTGGCCCAGACGATCCGCCAAACCCTGGCGCTGGGGTACGCCCACCATATCCAGCGCCTGATGGTGACGGGCAATTTCGCCCTCCTGGCCGGGCTTTCGCCCCGGGCCGTGGCGGACTGGTACCTGGCGGCGTACGTGGACGCGGTGGCCTGGGTCGAGGAACCCAACACCCTGGGCATGGCCCTCTTCGCCCTCGGCCCGGTCATGACCAGCAAGCCCTACTGCGCTTCCGGCGCCTACCTCAAGCGCATGTCCAACTACTGCGCCGGCTGCCGCTACCGCCCCGACCAGGCCCACGGCCCCCGGGCCTGCCCGTTCACCGCCCTGTACTGGCACTTTCTCGACCGCAACGAGGACCGGCTCGGCGGCAACCCGCGCCTGGCCCTGGCCTACCGGAACCTGGCGCGGCGCAGCCCGGAAGAACGGGCGGCCCTGCGCGCGGCGGGAGAGGCCATGCTGGCCCGACTGGACGATCTCTAAGGCAGCGGACGGACACGTTTTCGCGCCGTCGCCCGCCCGCGCCGGGCAACGCGGGTTTGCCCCTACAATGGCCCCTTTGCCCGCGCCAGCCGTGTCCGCCTTGCCCGCCCTTTCTTTCGACCGTCCCGCCTTCGTCGCCGGCATGGGGGCCTTGTCGCCCACCCTGGTCGGGCTGGTGCCCTTCGCCCTGATCGCCGGGGTGGCCGGCACCGGCGTGGGCCTCACGCCGTGGCAGACCATCGGCCTGTCGCTGCTGACCTTTTCCGGCATCGCCCAGCTGATGGTGTGTCAGCTGCTGGCCATCGCCAGCCCGGTGGCGGTGATCCTGCTCGCCACCCTGGTGGTGAGCCTGCGCTTTCTCATGTACAGCGCCGCCCTGGCGCCCCACCTGGGCCACCTGCCCCTGCGCTGGAAGCTGGGGTTGTCCTACCTGACCACCGACCAGGGCTTCGCCGCCAGCCTGCAGCACTTCACCGAGGGGCGCGGCGTGGGCACCGACGCCACGGGCCGGGCCTGGTACCACCTGGGCGGCGGCCTGATGCAATGGACCCTGTGGCAGGCCGGGGTGGCGCTGGGGGCCCTGCTCGGTGCCCAGGTGCCGGCCGCCTGGTCCCTGGACTTTGCCGTGCCCTTGTCCTTCCTGGCCATGCTGGTGCCGGCGGTGCGCAACCGGGGCACCCTGGTTGCAGCGGTGGCCGGCGGGGTGGTGGCGCTGACGGCCGCCGGCCTGCCCTTCCGCCTCGGGCTGATCGTCGCCTCCGTGGCCGGCATCGCCGCCGGGGGCCTGTGGTCGGCCCGGGAGGCGCGCCAGGCCCATGGGGCGCCTCCTGGGCAATCAACGGGAGGCCGGCCATGAGCGCCTGGACGCCCGCCCAGCTGTGGCTGGTCTTCGCCGCCGTGGCCCTGATCGCCCTGGCGACCCGGGCCATCTTCATCGTGCTGCACGGCCGGGCCAGTTTTCCCGGCTGGTTCCGCCGCGCCCTGGCCTTCGTGCCGGCGGCGGTGCTGGCGGCCATCGCCATTCCGGGCACCCTGACCGTGGCCGGCCAAGTCAGCCTGGCCGTCGACAATCCGCGCCTGTGGGCCGGCATCGCGGCCCTGCTGGTGGCCTGGCGCACCCGCAACGTCACCGCCACCATCGCCGGCGGCATGGTGGCGCTGTGGCTGATCCAGTGGGGTATGGGCCGGCTGGCGTAGGCCTAATCCAGGGCCGGGGCGCGAGAAGGCCACGCCCAGGTCCGCTTCCGCGGGGTCCGTCCCCGGGGCCCAGCGGGCGGGTCAGCCCCAAGCGCCCACGCCGGGCGATGTATTAAAAAAATTCATACATCGGCATGGGCAAAAACCAAAGGTCCGCGCCAGCATTGGAGTTTGGCAACGCGCCAATTCCGATACTTGAAGAAAATTAATAGATCGAGGGCGCCCCCGCGTCAGCGGGCCAGGAGGTGGGCGAAAGCCTGGCGCGCCTTGGCCACCTTGGGGGCGACGACGAAGGCGCAATAGGGCTGGTGGCCGTGAAGGCGGAAGTAGTCCCGGTGGTAGTCCTCCGCCGGCCAGAAGGGCTGGGCCGGAACGGGGGCGACGATCTCGGTGACCACCGGGCGCCCCCAGTGAGCCTCGGCCCGGGCCACGGCCGCCAGTGCGGCATCGTGCTGGGCCTCGCTCTGGCAGAAGATGACGGAGCGGTACTGGGTGCCCACGTCGTTACCCTGACGGTTGAGGGTGGTGGGGTCGTGGATGGCGAAGAAGACGTCGAGCAGGGTGGCGAACGGCAGGGCGGCCGGATCGAACACGATCTTCACCACTTCGGCATGGCCGGTGCCGTCACCACACACGGCCTCGTAGCTGGGGGCGGCCACGCTGCCGCCGCAGTAGCCGGAGGTCACGGCGCTGACTGCCGCCAACTCCTGGAATACCGCTTCGAGGCACCAGAAGCAGCCGCCGCCAAGGATGGCGGGTTCTTGCCGCGGTGCCGACGACGACGCTGCGGGGGACGGGGTATCCATGGGCGGGCCTTGCGAGAAGAAGGGGTAAGATCAGACCGGCGCGGGGAGCCGGAGTTTAACCTTCGATGCCCCGTCGCTCGCGCAGGGCCTGGGCCAGGGTGCCGGCATCCACGTACTCCAGTTCCCCGCCAACCGGGATCCCCCGGGCGATGCGGCTGACCTTGATGCCCCGGGCCTTGAGCAGTTCGGACAGGTAGTGGGCGGTGGCCTCGCCCTCGTTGGTGTAGTTGGTGGCCAGAATCACTTCCTGCACCACCCCGTCGTCCACCCGCTTGAGCAGCTTGTCCAGCCCGAGCTGGGTTGGCCCCTGACCATCGAGGGGCGAGATCCGGCCCATGAGCACGTAATACAGGCCGTTGAAGGCCTGAGTCTGCTCCATCATGTTCATGTCCACCGGCGTTTCCACCACGCACAGGGAGGTGGCGTCCCGCTTGGGCGACAGGCAGCGCTCGCACACCTCGGCCTCGGTGAAGGTGTTGCAGCGGGCGCAGGGACGCAGGGCAGTCAAGGCATTGAGCAGGGACTCACCCAGTTTCTGGGCACCTTTGCGGTCGCGCTGCAGCAGATGGTAGGCCATGCGCTGGGCCGATTTCGGGCCGACCCCGGGCAGGCATTTGAGGGCGTCGATGAGGGCGTCGAGGCTACCGGGATTCATGAGCGGAGTACCAAAGGTCAGTGAAAAGCACGACGGGCGGCGCCTTACCTCAAGGAAGCAGGCTCCGCCCGTCGGGCCGGCGATACGTGAACCGGTTAGAACGGCAGCTTCATGCCCGGCGGCAGGTTGAGGCCGGCGGTAAAACCGGCCATGCGCTCCTTGGTCACCTCTTCACCACGGCGCACGGCGTCGTTCACGGCGGCGGCGATCAGGTCCTCGAGCATCTCCTTGTCGTCCATCACCGACGGGTCGATGGTGACGCGCTTGACCGCGTGGCCACAGGTCATCTGCACCTTGACCATGCCGGCACCGGCCTGGCCTTCGACTTCGACCAGGGCGAGTTCGTCCTGGGCCTTCTTCATGTTTTCCTGCATTTGCTGGGCCTGCTTCATCAGGCCGGCGATGCCACCACGGAGCATGGGAGTCCTTTCTACGTCGATGATCGGTAAAAAAACGGTACGGCGAAAATCAGAGCGGCTTGATCGAGGCTTCGATCAAGGTGGCGTCGAAGGTGTCGATCACCTCGCGCACGAAGGGGTCGGCCTCGATTGCCGAGACGGCGTCGTCCTGGCGTTCCTGGCGCTCGCGCTTGGCCACGGCCGCCGGGGTTTCGCTCTCGGTATCGGCAAGTTCGATGCGCACTTGCACGGCACGCCCCAGGGCTTCGCCCAGGGCTTGCACCAGGCGATCCTGGGCAGGCTTGATCAGCAGGTGGCGGTGGGCCGGCGGCAGGCGCAAGGCAATGGTGCCGCCGTCACTACCGCGCAATTCGCAGTGATACGCCAGCTCCCGGGCCATGCCACTCAGCCGCGCCCGAGCGAGCAGATCGCCCCAGGGGGGCAGTCCATTGTCCGATGCGCTGGCCATTAGGGGCGCGGGCTCTTGTGCAGCAGAAGCAGGCGGTGGCGCCACCACAGCCGCGGCCTCGGGCACTGCCTGGGCGGGAGAGGCGGAGAAAGCCGGGGCCGCATCCCGCCCAGTCGCAGCAGGCGTGGCACTCACGGCAGGTGCGGCTACCCGAGGCGCAGCAGCGGCAGGAAGGGAAGGACGGCGGGCCGAGCCACCACCGGCGGCAGGAGCGGCACTACCGGCCGACGATCCCGCCGGGCGGAAGGCGTGCATGCGCAGCAGGGTCATCAGGAACCCGGCGTGGGCATCTGGCGCCAGCGGCAATTCCTCGCGCCCCTTCAGGGCGATCTGGTAGGCAAGCTGAACGAACTCGGGGGCCATGGCCGTGGCCGTGGCGGTCACGCGCTCCCGTTCCAGCAGGGTGTCGCCCAGGGCCCCGGGCGCCATCTGTTCAATCTGGATCTGGGTCAGCAGGGTCGCTAATTCAGCCAGGGCGCTGTCGAAGGACAGGCTGCGCCCAGCCATGGTATCGGCCACCGCCACGAGATCCGCCGGGGATTCGGCGATCAGGGCGTCCAACACGGTGAACAGGTGGTCCTGATCCACGGTGCCGAGCATGTCCCGCACCCCCGCTTCTTCAACCCGGCCGGCGCCATGGGCAATAGCTTGGTCGAGCAGGGACAAGGCATCGCGCATGCTGCCGTTGGCCGAGCGGGCAAGCAGCGCCAAGGCCGGCGGCTCAAACGCCACCGTCTCGGCCTCAAGGATGCGAGTCAGGTGCGAGACGATGTTGGGCGGCGACATCTGCTTCAGGTTGAACTGCAAGCAGCGCGACAGCACGGTGACCGGGATTTTTTGCGGGTCGGTGGTGGCCAAGATGAACTTGACGTGCTCCGGCGGCTCCTCCAGGGTCTTCAACATGGCGTTGAAGGCCGAGTTGGACAGCATGTGCACTTCGTCGATCACATAGACCTTGAAGCGGCCACGGGTCGGCGCGTACACCGCGTTTTCCAGCAGCTGCCGCATCTCATCCACCCGGGTGTTGGTGGCGGCATCCACCTCGAGCAGGTCCACAAAGCGCCCGGCATCGATTTCGCTGCACGCGGCGCACTGGCCGCAGGGGGTTGCCGTCACGCCGCTTTCGCAGTTCAGCGACTTGGCCAGAATGCGGGCGATCGTGGTTTTGCCCACGCCCCGCGTACCGGTGAACAGGTAGGCGTGGTGCAAGCGCCCCTCGGTCAGGGCATGCGTCAAGGCACGAACGACGTGCTCTTGCCCGACGAGGGTCTGAAAGCTTTTGGGGCGCCACTTGCGCGCCAGGACCTGGTAGCTCATGGACCGGATTCTAACAGAAGGGGAGTTTCGCCCGCCGCTTGCGGCCCCCGACGTGATCGGGTCCGGGCAGAAAAGACAGGCCGCAGAGTTGCGTCCTGAGAAATGAGGGTGGCGAGCCTAACCCCCGGCACTTGCAGTAAGCGGCTGTGGCTGCTTCCTTCCGGACCTGACCAGATTGACCACCCTGCAATGCGGGGAGACCCGCCACGCCGAACTATACCATGCAGAGCACCTCTTCTTGTATTTGCGCCATGGAATTTTGTTCCAGTACGATCAGATGAGCACCCTCCGCGGTACGTAATTTGATGCTGTTTGTGGGGTATCAAGGATAGAGGAGATCGTCAGCCGTGCTGACGCGTTGCAGCCCTTGTTACGCCCGCACAGGCGCACAGAGAGAGGGGGGGATTCTGACTTTGGGATTCTCGGTTTATCAGAGCGCGTCTGGAATCAGCGCGTTGAGCGTGCTTGATCAGACAGGGCCGCTGCTGTTCCGTGAGCCAGGGGGCCGCTCGCCCACTTGATCTGCGGTGTGGGGCAACTGGTTAGGGAGGAAGCCTTGGCGCGTGCTTCTGCCGGGAGTCGTAAGTCTTGAGTGCACGACGTTAGCCTGTGTTTATGCAAGCGTGTCCCCGGCGCAGGGGGTTCCCGACCGGGGTGCGGGACTAGGGAGAGGATTTCTCTCGTGGGGTCTGGGGATTGGGGGGGGATGAAAGTAAAAAACCCCTGTTAGCGGTTGCTAACAGGGGTTTTTATGGGGAGCCTGGCGGTGACCTACTTTCGCGAGCGGAAGCTCACTATCATTGGCGCGATCTCGTTTCACGGTCCTGTTCGGGATGGGAAGGGGTGGGTCCAAGATGCTATGGCCGCCAAGCGAAGCTTGGGGCGACTGTGGATGCAGTCGGCCGATATACGGGAGTAGGTTGGTTGTTGTGATTGCGTGCTGGTATGCCGCTGTGAATCTTAGGGTTATAGGATCAAGCCTCACGGGCAATTAGTACTGGTTAGCTTAACGCATTACTGCGCTTCCACACCCAGCCTATCAACGTCCTGGTCTTGAACGACCCTTGAGGGAGATCGAGTCTCCAGGGAAGTCTCATCTTGAGGCGAGTTTCCCGCTTAGATGCTTTCAGCGGTTATCTCTTCCATTCTTAGCTACCCGGCGATGCGACTGGCGTCACAACCGGTACACCAGAGGAATGTCCACTCCGGTCCTCTCGTACTAGGAGCAGGCCCTCTCAAACTTCCAGCGCCCACGGCAGATAGGGACCAAACTGTCTCACGACGTTTTAAACCCAGCTCACGTACCTCTTTAAATGGCGAACAGCCATACCCTTGGGACCGGCTACAGCCCCAGGATGAGATGAGCCGACATCGAGGTGCCAAACACCGCCGTCGATATGAACTCTTGGGCGGTATCAGCCTGTTATCCCCAGAGTACCTTTTATCCGTTGAGCGATGGCCCTTCCATACAGAACCACCGGATCACTATGACCTGCTTTCGCACCTGCTCGACTTGTGGGTCTCGCAGTCAAGCACGCTTTTGCCATTGCACTTTGCGAACGATTTCCGACCGTTCTAAGCGTACCTTCGTACTCCTCCGTTACCCTTTAGGAGGAGACCGCCCCAGTCAAACTGCCCACCATGCACTGTCCCCGACCCCGATTCAGGGGCCTAGGTTAGAACCGCAAACAAACCAGGGTGGTATTTCAAGGACGGCTCCACCAGAACTAGCGTCCTGGTTTCATAGCCTCCCACCTATCCTACACAGATCGGTTCACAGTCCAATGCAAAGCTACAGTAAAGGTTCATGGGGTCTTTCCGTCTAGCCGCGGGGAGATTGCATCTTCACAAACATTTCAATTTCGCTGAGTCTCAGCAGGAGACAGTGTGGCCATCGTTACGCCATTCGTGCAGGTCGGAACTTACCCGACAAGGAATTTCGCTACCTTAGGACCGTTATAGTTACGGCCGCCGTTTACCGGGGCTTCGATCAAGAGCTTGCACCCCATCACTTAACCTTCCGGCACCGGGCAGGCGTCACACCCTATACGTCCACTTTCGTGTTTGCAGAGTGCTGTGTTTTTATTAAACAGTCGCAGCCACCATTTCACTGCAACCTCTTACGGCTTCGCCCGCGAGGGACTACACCTTATTGAGGCGCACCTTCTCCCGAAGTTACGGTGCAAATTTGCCGAGTTCCTTCTGCTGAGTTCTCTCAAGCGCCTTAGAATTTTCATCCTGCCCACCTGTGTCGGTTTGCGGTACGGTCCCGCTGTAACTGAAGCTTAGAGGCTTTTCTTGGAAGCTGGGTATCAACCACTTCGTCTGCAAGCAGACTCGTCATCACGCCTCAGGATTGACCCTCCGGATTTGCCTAGAGGATCTCCCTACACGCTTAAACCACCTATTCCAACAGATGGCTGGCCTAACCTTCTCCGTCCCCCCATCGCATTACAGCGAGGTACAGGAATATTGACCTGTTTCCCATCGACTACGCTTTTCAGCCTCGCCTTAGGGGCCGACTCACCCTACGCCGATGAACGTTGCGTAGGAAACCTTGGGCTTTCGGCGAGCGGGCTTTTCACCCGCTTTATCGCTACTCATGTCAGCATTCGCACTTCTGATACCTCCAGCATCCCTTACGAGACACCTTCGCAGGCTTACAGAACGCTCCCCTACCATGTCACAAGGACATCCGCAGCTTCGGTTATATGCTTGAGCCCCGTTACATCTTCCGCGCAGGACGACTCGACCAGTGAGCTATTACGCTTTCTTTAAAGGATGGCTGCTTCTAAGCCAACCTCCTGGCTGTCTATGCCTTCCCACTTCGTTTCCCACTTAGCATATCATTTGGGACCTTAGCTGGCGGTCTGGGTTGTTTCCCTCTTGACACCGGACGTTAGCACCCGATGTCTGTCTCCCAAGCTGGCACTTCTCGGTATTCGGAGTTTGCTATCGCGGGGTAGATCGCAATGACCCCCCCAACGATTACAGTGCTCTACCCCCGAGAGTGATACTTGAGGCACTACCTAAATAGTTTTCGGGGAGAACCAGCTATTTCCAGGTTTGTTTAGCCTTTCACCCCTATCCACAGCTCATCCCCTAACTTTTCAACGTTAGTGGGTTCGGACCTCCAGTGCGTGTTACCGCACCTTCATCCTGGCCATGGATAGATCACCTGGTTTCGGGTCTACGCCCAGCAACTAAGACGCCCTATTCGGACTCGGTTTCCCTACGCCTCCCCTATTCGGTTAAGCTCGCTACTGAACGTAAGTCGCTGACCCATTATACAAAAGGTACGCAGTCACCCCACGAGGGGGCTCCCACTGTTTGTATGCATGCGGTTTCAGGATCTATTTCACTCCCCTCCCGGGGTTCTTTTCGCCTTTCCCTCACGGTACTGGTTCACTATCGGTCGATCACGAGTATTTAGCCTTGGAGGATGGTCCCCCCATCTTCAGACAGGATTTCACGTGTCCCGCCCTACTTGTCGCACGCTTAGTTCCACACCCAGGTTTTCGAATACGGGGCTATCACCCTCTGTGGCCGGACTTTCCATTCCGTTTTTCTAACGTAGATGCTATATCGTGCAGGCTGGTCCCATTTCGCTCGCCACTACTTTGGGAATCTCGGTTGATTTCTTTTCCTCCGGCTACTTAGATGTTTCAGTTCGCCGGGTTCGCTTCCACAGACCTATGTATTCAGTCTGGGATACTCCTTGCGGAGTGGGTTTCCCCATTCGGACATCTCCGGATCAAAGCTTCATTGCCAGCTCCCCGGAGCTTTTCGCAGGCTTGCACGTCCTTCATCGCCTGTGATCGCCAAGGCATCCACCACATGCACTTAGTCGCTTGATCCTATAACGCTAAGATCTCTTACGAGACGCGTCACAGGAAGCATACTCAGCTTGTGACGTACCGGGCTGACTTGCCGGTACGCACGATGCAATCACAACCGTATCTCTGGTCTTGGTTGTCGGCAACCAGAGATACAACCTACTTCCGTATTGTTAAAGAGCACAGTCTGGTTAAAACCAGAAACAGCAACCGGCAATTGCTTACCATTTGTTGTTTCGGATTTCATCCTGAACAGCCGATCAGACACGCGAGTGCGTGGTGGAGGATGACGGGATCGAACCGACGACCCCCTGCTTGCAAAGCAGGTGCTCTCCCAGCTGAGCTAATCCCCCATCTTGATAAGCCAACGATGAACAGGTTCAAACGTTGGTGGGTCTGGTTGGAATCGAACCAACGACCCCCGCCTTATCAAGACGGTGCTCTAACCGACTGAGCTACAGACCCTCCGTCTGTGCAGCTAACTTGAACAACCGATAGGCTGTAGGTACTTGACCAAGCAGTATTTACTCTAGAAAGGAGGTGATCCAGCCGCAGGTTCCCCTACGGCTACCTTGTTACGACTTCACCCCAGTCACGAACCCCGCCGTGGTAAGCGCCCTCCTTGCGGTTAGGCTACCTACTTCTGGCGGAACCCGCTCCCATGGTGTGACGGGCGGTGTGTACAAGACCCGGGAACGTATTCACCGCGGCATGCTGATCCGCGATTACTAGCGATTCCGACTTCACGCAGTCGAGTTGCAGACTGCGATCCGGACTACGATCGGCTTTCTGGGATTAGCTCCCCCTCGCGGGTTGGCAACCCTCTGGACCGACCATTGTATGACGTGTGAAGCCCTACCCATAAGGGCCATGAGGACTTGACGTCATCCCCACCTTCCTCCGGTTTGTCACCGGCAGTCTCATTAGAGTGCCCAACTGAATGATGGCAACTAATGACAAGGGTTGCGCTCGTTGCGGGACTTAACCCAACATCTCACGACACGAGCTGACGACAGCCATGCAGCACCTGTGTCCAGGCTCCCTTTCGGGCACCAAGCCATCTCTGGCAAGTTCCTGGCATGTCAAGGGTAGGTAAGGTTTTTCGCGTTGCATCGAATTAATCCACATCATCCACCGCTTGTGCGGGTCCCCGTCAATTCCTTTGAGTTTTAACCTTGCGGCCGTACTCCCCAGGCGGTCAACTTCACGCGTTAGCTACGCTACTAATGGGTTTAACCCCACCAACAGCTAGTTGACATCGTTTAGGGCGTGGACTACCAGGGTATCTAATCCTGTTTGCTCCCCACGCTTTCGTGCATGAGCGTCAGTACTGGCCCAGGGGGCTGCCTTCGCCATCGGTGTTCCTCCACATCTCTACGCATTTCACTGCTACACGTGGAATTCCACCCCCCTCTGCCGTACTCTAGCCGTGCAGTCACAAACGCAGTTCCCAGGTTGAGCCCGGGGATTTCACGTCTGTCTTACACAACCGCCTGCGCACGCTTTACGCCCAGTAATTCCGAATAACGCTCGCACCCTACGTATTACCGCGGCTGCTGGCACGTAGTTAGCCGGTGCTTCTTATTCCGGTACCGTCATCCACATCCTGTATTAGAGAATGCGATTTCGTCCCGGCCGAAAGAGCTTTACAACCCGAAGGCCTTCTTCACTCACGCGGCATGGCTGGATCAGGCTTTCGCCCATTGTCCAAAATTCCCCACTGCTGCCTCCCGTAGGAGTCTGGGCCGTGTCTCAGTCCCAGTGTGGCGGATCATCCTCTCAGACCCGCTACGGATCGTTGCCTTGGTGAGCCTTTACCTCACCAACTAGCTAATCCGACATCGGCCGCTCTTCTAGCGCAAGGCCCGAAGGTCCCCTGCTTTCCTCCTCGGAGAATATGCGGTATTAGCGTAACTTTCGCTACGTTATCCCCCACTAAAAGGCACGTTCCGATGCATTACTCACCCGTTCGCCACTCGCCATCAACCTAGCAAGCTAGGTCATGCTGCCGTTCGACTTGCATGTGTAAGGCATGCCGCCAGCGTTCATTCTGAGCCAGGATCAAACTCTTCAGTTCAATCTCTCGCTGGCTTGACAAGAATTGGTAATTCGAAAACTACCTATCTATGTGCAAGCGCCTTACTAACTTTAACCAACCGAAGTCGGTCTCCACTTAGCCAAGCACCTACACCTATCGGCTGTTCAATTTTTAAAGAGCTTGCCGTTTCCGGCTTGTTGCTGCTTTGTTGCATTTCGCTGCGTTGTCTGCAGCGAGGAGCGAATTATACAGACATCTAATTCGCTGTCAACTCGTTTTTTAAAACATTTCAAAACGTTTTGACTTGCAGCCAATTCGGAAAATTGCTTTCTAACTCATTGATCAGAAACACGTTTTACCGAACCAACTTTCCCGCTGCAGCAGCGAGAGGGCGAATTATACGGATACAAATCACCGCGTCAACTACTTCACCCTATTTTTCTAAAATTACTGCCGGAAACCCCGCCATTCCTAGGCGCACACCACTCGAGCAAACTTGCGTTTTCCAACTTGCACAACAAAAGAAGCAGCGCCGCTGATGTGCAAGCTCTTGTCGTCAATGCGCTGACCATCAATCTTCACCGCTCCCTGCTCGATCATGCGCAGCGCCTCAGAAGTAGAGGCCGTCAGGTTGGCCTGCTTCAAGAGCTGGGCAATCGACAGGCCATCCGCCCCACAGGCGAGCTTAACCTCCGGCATGTCTTCCGGCAGCACCCCCTGGCGGAAGCGCGATTCAAACTCCACCAACGCCTCTTCGGCCGCTGCCGCACTATGAAAGCGCGCAACGATTTCTTGCGCCAACTCGACCTTGATATCGCGCGGATTGCGCCCTTCCTCGGCCTGGCGCTTGAGCGCGGCGATCTCGGCATTGCTACGGAAGGAAAGCAGATCAAAGTAGCGCCACATCAAGACATCGGAAATGGACATGAGCTTGCCAAACATGTCTCGCGGCGCATCAGTGATGCCAACATAGTTGCCCAGGGACTTGGACATCTTGTTGACGCCATCCAGCCCCTCCAGCAATGGCATGGTGAGAACGCATTGGGGAGCCTGTCCGTAGTGCTTTTGTAGCTCGCGACCGACCAGTAAGTTGAATTTCTGGTCCGTACCACCAAGCTCCACATCAGACTTGAGCGCAACCGAGTCGTAGCCCTGGCACAGGGGGTACAGGAATTCGTGGACCGCGATGGGCTGCCCCCCCGAGTACCGCTTCGAAAAGTCATCCCGCTCCAGCATGCGGGCCACCGTGTAGTGCGCCGCCAGTTTGATCATGCCTGCCGCGCCAAGGTCGTTAAACCAGACCGAATTGAAAGCCACTTCGGTTTTGGCCGGATCAAGAATCTTGAACACCTGAGCTTGGTAGGTTTTCGCATTCTCCAAGACCTGTTCGCGCGAGAGCGGTGGGCGCGTGGTGTTCTTGCCGGTAGGGTCCCCGATCATTCCTGTGAAGTCACCAATCAGGAAGGTGATGTGATGCCCCAGATCCTGAAAGTGCCGCAGTTTGTTGATGAGCACCGTGTGCCCTAAGTGAAGATCAGGAGCCGTGGGATCGAAGCCAGCCTTGATGCGCAAGGGGCGCCCAGTCTTGAGCTTTTCAACCAGCTCGGACTCCACCAGCAGCTCGTCGCTGCCGCGCTTGATCAATCCCAGACTCTCTTCAACGTGATGACTCATAGCACTCTCTCGCACTCCGGAAGTCCTTGAATGGACAGGCGGAAAACAAACTTGGGGACAGCGCGTGCTTGGGTATACTGACGGCCAATTAATCGACCTTCCAAGCTCCTACGATGTCCCTGCAAAAGAGCCGCATTCTAGCGCAAAGCCTTCTCACACATGCCCGCCTAAGGGTCCGCCCCCCCCGCCACCCGCGTATTACCGCGGCAATCGGGGCAATTTTCTTAACGACCGCCGCGACGGTTTTCGCCTTGGCAACAGGCGAGGACAATACCCCCGTCCTGCAACAGACGGTCGTGGAGCAGCTCGCCATCCAGGCCAATCAGATCGTCGACACGGGCGAGTGGGGGTACCTACGCGAGGAGCGGGTACAGCGCGGCGATTCGATCGCTGCACTCATGATGCGCCTGGGGCTTGATGACAGTGATGCCGCGGTATATCTGCGCACTGCCGCAGAAGCGGCCCCCATCCACCGACAGCTCGCTCCCGGCAAAGTTGTCAGCGCCCGCAGCGATGCGAATGGGCGTCTACTTGCCTTGATCTTTCCCCTGAACACAGCGGACCAGGTACTCGTCGTCGAGCGACGGGGAGAACATTTCGTCACCCACCACGAAGTACTACAACTCAGCACCCGGGTTCAGCACGGTTCCGGTGAGATTCGCAGCTCACTATTTGCAGCCGCCGATGCCGCCGATATCCCCGACGCAATCGCCAGCCAGCTAGCCGATATTTTTGGCGGCGAGGTGGATTTCCACCGTGACCTGCGCCGCGGCGACCGCTTTCACCTGGTGTACGAAATGCTTTACCACCAAGGCCAACCTGTGCGTGCCGGCCGTATTTTGGCCGCCGAATTCACCAACGACGGCAAGCGCTACAGCGCTGTCTTCTACAAACCGTCCGGCGACACCAAGGGTGGCTACTACACGCCAGATGGCCGCAGTCTGCGCAAAGCCTTCCTTCGCTCGCCTCTTGAATTTTCCCGGGTCACCTCTGGTTTTTCAAATGCTCGCCTGCACCCGGTGTTCCACCAGATGCGCGCCCATAAAGGGGTTGATTACGGCGCACCCATTGGTACCCGCGTCAGAGCCGTTGGCGACGGAGTCGTCGAAATCGCCGGTCGGCAAGGCGGCTACGGCAATATCGTCGTGGTACGCCATGCCGGCCGCTACAGTACGGCTTACGGCCACCTCAGCGGCTTCGCCCCCGGAATCAAGGTAGGGAGCCGGGTCAGTCAAGGCGACGTGATTGCCTTTACCGGCCAGACGGGCTGGGCCACCGGCCCGCACCTCCACTACGAATTCCGCATTGATGGCAACCAGGTAAATCCGCTCACCATCGCCCTGCCCGGCACGCCCCCCTTGGCCGCCGCCGATTTGGCACGATTCCGCAGCACAACCGCCGCATTGCAACAACAACTTGCCCTCATCAAGCGCGACAACAGTGGGGCAACCGTCACCGCTTCACGTTAACGCCAACAGCGGGGCTCCCCGTCGCCAGGCCCATAACGCCGCAGGCGCCGCGACGAGAGCAAAAAAAACGGCCGGGTAACCCCGGCCGTTTTTTTATTCTCACAACGCTGCCTCACACAGAAAAAGAGGATCCGCAACCGCAGGTCGACGTTGCGTTCGGGTTCTTGATCACAAACTGGGAGCCTTCGAGCCCCTCGGTGTAATCAATCTCGGCGCCGACCAGGTACTGGTAGCTCATTGGGTCGATGAGCAGCGTCACACCGTTCTTTTCCATCGCGGTGTCGTCATCATTGGTGACTTCATCAAAGGTGAAACCGTACTGAAAGCCGGAACAACCACCGCCGGTGACGAACACGCGCAACTTCAGCGCCTGGTTGCCCTCTTCATCGATCAGCTCCTTCACTTTGGAGGCCGCAGCATCGGTAAAGTTGAGGGGGACGGGCATCTCGGTAACAGCATTCATACAAAAACTCCTTCAATCAAAAAACGGGCGCCTCAGGCGGATTCCAGCAGGTGCACTCAACCAGCGGCAGATGTCGCCAGCTTGAGTTCAACAGCCTTGCCGGCCTGGTGAATCAGGCGCCCCTGAACCACCGCCCCCTGCTGCATTTCTAGCGTTGTGTATTCGACATCTCCGGTGACCTTTGCGTTCGGCTGAAGTTCCAAAGTTTCTGCAGCGAAAACGGGGCCGATCACCGTCCCATTGATGACGACGTGGGCCACACTGATCTCGCCTTCAACCTGTGCCTGTTCGCTGATAACCAGGGTGCTGTCGACGCTCTTATCGGCGTAGACATTGCCCTTCACTTCACCATCGATACGCAACCCCCCCGAGAAACGGACATCGCCTTCGATGCGGGTACCAGCACCAATCAGACTATCGATCCGGTTTTGCGGCTTGCCACTCTTGCGCTTGCTGGAAAACATACGAGCTCCAAAACGTTGTCGCCTCTTGCCAATCGGGCTGAAGAGAGGTGTCAGAGGGTGAATTCTTGCTGCGCCTTGATGGCACCATCCTGCACCAGCCGGGCCTCGACCTTGGTCACCACAGCCCCTGGCGGAACGGAAAACACACCTTCTTTACGGAGAAAGTTCCTGATCTCCAAGCGGTACTTGGCAACATCGGGAGCATCGCTGGAAGGGACTTTAATCATAACATCCCGATCTCCCTGGCGAGTCTGCACCGACATTTCCAAGGTACCCTTGAATGGCGCTTGGCCACGCCCTGTCTGAACAGCGATCAGCATCCTAAAGCGGTACTGATTGGTAGCACCATCCCGCTCCACCTTGAGCCTGGTTATACGCGTCGGACCGCCTTCGGCCCCTCCGGCACCGGGCACCAACCCTTCGAAAAAAGCCAAATCCTCCTTGAGCCCCGCATTCTCCCGCTCTGCATTGCGCAGTTGCTGAGCAAGTTGCACCTGGGCTCCGCGCTCGATATTGAGGCTACTTTCTGCCGTGCCGGAAGATTGGCGCAAGGTTGCCACTTCAGCCTCCAGCTCCGTAACCCGAGCCTGCCACGCCTGCAGATCAGACGCCAAAGCAACGGCGGGGGTGCGTGGCGTCGAATGCCAGGCATACCCCCAGGCGCCACCAGCCACACCTACGATAAACGCCACCAGCAAGCCGCCTATGCGCCACGGCCATGGCAAATGGGGGCGGACTGCCACCCGGGGAGCGGTAATGGAAAAGCGCTCCCTCAGGCGGCGGCGAATTAAAGCAGCACCGGCTAGGGCCATCGGTCGTCAATCTCGTCGTTTGAATATGTTGGGCCGCACCCGCAGAGGATGCTCAAAAGCCGTTGCACATCGGGAATATGCGCTCCCGCATATGCAACAAGGGCCAGGCACAAAACCACCCACGCCCGGGCAAATCAAATGCAGCGCCCCATTGTGAGCAATTGCGCCGCAACGGGCAAATTGACCCAAGAAAAAAGCCGGCACAAGGCCGGCTTTTTCTTGGATGTCGTACGCTTAGCGCTTGGAGAATTGCTTGCGACGACGGGCCTTGTGCAGACCGACTTTCTTACGTTCAACTTCACGAGCATCACGAGTAACGAAGCCAGCAGCCGACAGGGCGGACTTGAGGGCAGCATCGTATTCGATCAGCGCGCGGGTGATGCCGTGGCGAACGGCACCGGCTTGGCCGGACTCACCACCACCAGCGACATTCACGCGGATATCGAAGGTGCTCAGGTGCTCGACCAGCTCCAGCGGCTGACGCACGACCATGCGACCAGTTTCACGGGAGAAGTATTCGTCGAGGGGCTTGTCATTCACCACGATGGCGCCAGAACCACGCTTGATGAAGACGCGAGCAACGGCGCTCTTGCGGCGGCCGGTGCCGTAGAAGAAGTTTTCAGCCATGTCAGTCCCTTAGATTTCCAGAGCCTTGGGCTGCTGGGCAGTATGCGGATGGGCATCGCCAGCGTAGCACTTCAGCTTTTTGATCATGGCGTAGCCGAGCGGGCCTTTCGGCAGCATGCCCTTCACAGCCTTTTCGAGGGCACGGCCGGGGAAGCGCTGCTGCATCTTGAGGAAGTTGGTCTCGTAGATGCCGCCCGGGTAGCCGGAGTGCCGGTAGTACTTCTTGTCTTCAGCCTTGTTGCCGGTGACGCGAAGCTTCTCGACGTTCACGACCACAATGAAGTCACCCGTATCCACGTGCGGGGTGAACTCGGGCTTATGCTTGCCGCGCAAGCGGCGTGCGATTTCGCTAGCGAGGCGACCGAGCACTTTGTCCGTGGCATCCACCACAAACCACTCGCGCTTCACCTCATGCGGTTTGGCGGAAAAGGTTTTCATTCTGCGCCGTCCTTGTGAGCCTAATTACGGAAAGCCGCGGATTCTATGTCAAGTCAACGTCCGCAGTCAACGCGAACGCAATCCCCGCTATCGCCGCGAGCAATCGGAGCGGGCAAAAAAAAGCGCGACTCGCGAGAGTCGCGCTAAATCCACACCAAAGGAGGAGGGTGGAGGAGACATCGTAGCGATATCAGACCGGGTACTCACGGCCCACGCGATATCGCTGGGTTGAGTGCATTATGGGACAAAAGATTGTGCAGCGCAAGAGATTTTTTACCTCAAGAAAAACAGCAGGTTTCGTTAAAAAAACGAAACGAAAAAAATTACAATCAATTGTTTTTAAAACAAAAAATATCTACTATCGTAACTCATCTACCATAAGATAACAAAAACCCGACTCCCTCCCAATCGACACAAATCGTAACAATATGTTGCGCCGCACAAACCTCGTTCATGACAAGGGATGCCGCCCCCAGAAAGGGAGCAAGTACAATTGCCCAACTTCATCCAAGGAGCCTCATATATGGAATGCAAAGTACGCTGGACCGGCGACGGCATGTCGTTTCTGGCCGAAACCGGCAGCAATCACACCATCGTGATGGATGGCCCGCCGGATGCCGGCGGCCGCAACCTGGCGCCGCGCCCCATGGAAATGGTGCTAGCAGGAACCGGCGGTTGCACCGCATTCGATGTGGTGATGATTCTGCAGAAAGGCCGGCATGAGGTGACCAACTGCGAAGTGACCCTCAAGGCGGACCGCGCCGACACCGACCCCAAAGTATTCACGCGCATCAACTTCCACTACCGGGTGACCGGGCGCAACCTCAAGGCTGATGTCGTAGAGCGTGCGGTGAAGCTATCCAAGGAAAAGTACTGCTCGGCCTCGATCATGCTGGGCAAGACGGCTGAAATCACCCACAGCATCGAAATCGTGGACGCGGCCTAAGCTCCTCGCGCGGAGCCCAGGAAACGAGCGGCTCCGCGCGACCCCGCACCCACATCGCCCCCCCCCCCGCCGCAACCGCCGCCCAACCGGCAAGCACCACATTCCCAAATGGCGCAGGCAAGCAACCAGCCCCACCGCCAAGCCAGCCGCTACAGGCAACAACGTCTTCAAACCGTAAGACATGGCCGTGATACTGACGCCCTCTCCTCGTTTCGCTTTAGGGCGGAGAAGCGTTGGCGCCACACGTTGAAACGCCATATCTAATATGCAGAGGCCAGTACGCTGCGGAGCGCAGGGCAGCAGGCTGTTGTGCTCGCGCTCCGCCGCTTCTCCCGATACCGAACCGAGCTTCCCCACCCACGAGTCAACGCCTGTAAGCCCTGGCCGCCCCGTTACGCAAGCATGTGCGCATGCCCCTGATGGGACGGGGGAAAACCGAGGAAAAGCCAGCACCATTTTGTCGCCGCCACCTGGGCCGGGGTGTGCGTATAATCCGGCTTCTTTTCAACCCCGGCCACACCCCGCCACGCCAGTCTCGGCAACCGATTTGCCACCCTCGCGCCCTCCGCTCGATGGCAGCTCATCCCGCCTTCCCCGGCACGGTGCGGAAACTCCCTTTGCTTTGAGGAGCGCCCGATGAAGTTCCGCTTCCCCGTCGTCATCATCGACGAAGATTTCCGTTCCGAGAACGCCTCGGGTTTGGGCATCCGCGCCCTGGCTGACGCTATCGAGGCCGAGGGTATGGAGGTGCTGGGGGTCACCAGCTACGGCGACCTCGCTTCGTTCGCCCAACAGCAGAGCCGGGCCTCGGTATTCATTCTGTCGATCGACGATGAGGAGTTCTCCTCCCCGGCCGCCGCCGACAAAGCCATCGCCGAACTGCGCGCCTTCGTCAGCGAGATCCGTCTGCGCAACAGCGAGATCCCCATCTTCCTGCATGGCGAGACCCGCACTTCGCGGCATATCCCCAACGATGTGCTGCGCGAACTGCATGGCTTCATCCATATGTATGAAGACACCCCGGAGTTCATCGCCCGCAGCGTGGTGCGCGAAGCCAAGGCCTACCTGGATTCCCTGCCGCCGCCGTTCTTCCGCGCCCTGACCCATTACGCTTCCGACGGCTCCTATTCCTGGCACTGCCCGGGGCATTCCGGCGGCGTCGCCTTCCTGAAGAGCCCGGTGGGCCAGATGTTCCACCAGTTCTTCGGCGAGAACATGCTACGCGCCGACGTCTGCAACGCCGTGGAAGAGCTGGGTCAGCTGCTCGATCACACCGGCCCGGTGGCCGCCTCGGAACGCAACGCGGCGCGCATCTTCAACTGTGACCACTTGTACTTCGTCACCAACGGCACCTCCACCTCGAACAAGATCGTCTGGCACTCCACCGTGGCTCCCGGCGACATCGTCATCGTGGACCGCAACTGCCACAAGTCGATCCTGCACGCGATCATGATGACCGGGGCGATCCCGGTGTTCCTGATGCCGACGCGCAACCACTACGGCATCATCGGACCGATCCCCAAGAGTGAATTCGCCTGGGAGAACATCCAGAAGAAAATCGCCGCCCACCCCTTCGCCAAGGACAGCCAGGGCAAGCCTCGGGTGCTGACCATCACCCAGTCCACCTACGACGGTGTGCTCTACAACGTGGAAGCGATCAAGGCCGAGCTGGACGGCAAGATCGACACCCTGCACTTCGACGAGGCCTGGCTGCCCCACGCCGCCTTCCACGACTTCTACGGCGACTACCACGCCATCGGCGAAGACCGGCCGCGCTGCCAGCAGTCCATGGTGTTCTCCACCCAGTCCACCCACAAGCTCCTGGCCGGCCTGTCCCAGGCCTCCCAGATCCTGGTGCAAGATGCCGAGAACAACAAGCTCGACCGCGACGTGTTCAACGAGGCGTACTTGATGCACACCTCGACCTCGCCCCAGTACTCGATCATCGCCTCCTGCGACGTGGCGGCGGCGATGATGGAAGCCCCGGGGGGCACCGCCCTGGTGGAAGAATCCATCTCCGAGGCCCTCGACTTCCGCCGCGCCATGCGCAAGGTGGGTGAGGAATGGGCCGGCGAAGCCAACGGCCACTGGTGGTTCAAGGTGTGGGGCCCGGACGACCTGTCCGAGGAAGGCATCGAGGAGCGCGACGCCTGGATGCTGAAGGCTGGCGAGCGCTGGCACGGCTTCGGCGACCTGGCCGAAGGCTTCAACATGCTCGACCCGATCAAGGCCACCATCATCACCCCGGGTCTGGACGTGGACGGCGAGTTCGCCGAGCGTGGCATCCCGGCGGCCATCGTCACCAAGTACCTGGCCGAGCACGGCGTGATCGTGGAAAAGTGCGGCCTCTACTCGTTCTTCATCATGTTTACCATCGGCATCACCAAGGGCCGCTGGAACACCATGGTGACCGAGCTGCAGCAGTTCAAGGACGACTACGACAAGAACCAGCCCCTGTGGCGCGTGCTCCCCGAGTTCGTGGCCAAGAACCCGCGCTACGAGCGGGTCGGCCTGCGCGACCTGTGCAAGGAGATCCACGCCGTCTACCGGGCCAAGGATGTGGCCCGCCTGACCACCGAGATGTACCTCTCGGACATGGTGCCGGCGATGCGCCCGGCGGATGCCTTCGCCAAGATGGCCCACCGGGAGATCGAGCGGGTCGCCATCGACCAGCTCGAAGGGCGCATCACCAGCGTGCTGCTCACCCCCTACCCGCCGGGCATCCCCCTGCTCATCCCCGGCGAGCGCTTCAACGCCACCATCGTCCAGTACCTGCAGTTCGCCCGGGAGTTCAACGAGCGCTTCCCTGGCTTCGAGACCGACATCCACGGCCTGGTCAAGGAAGTGGGCGAAGATGGCAAGAGCCGCTACTTCGTCGACTGCGTACGCTGATCCAGCCTGGCGCGTCGGCCAAACAAAACGGGCCAGGAGAAATCCTGGCCCGTTTTGCGTTGATGGGGCGGTAAGGGCGTCTCAGCCGGCAAACACCCACAAATCCTGGACCGGCAGGTGCAGACGGCTGCGCCCGGCACCGGCCGGGCCGGCGGTATGGGTGCGCAAGGCCTGGGCGCCGACATGGAACAGGTGCTCCCAACGGTCGCCCAGGTACATCGAGGTGGACAACTCCGCCTCCAGGCAATTGTCCGCCTGACCGACCTCGGCCAGACGCATCCGCTCCAGGCGGATCACGGCCGTGGCCGCACTGCCCGGCTCCAATGCCGCGCCGTCACGGCAAGAACCCCACAGGCGCCAGCCCTCCCCGGCCACACAAACCGCCTCGCCACGCCGCTCCACCACCTTGCCGGCCAGGCGGTTGTTGCTGCCCATGAACTCGGCGGCAAACAGCGAGGCCGGCTGGCCGTACATCTCCTGGGGCGTGCCCTGCTGCTCGATGCGCCCTTGCGACAGCAGCAGGATGCGGTCGGACATGGCCATGGCCTCGGCCTGGTCGTGGGTCACCACCAGGGCCGACAGCTGCAGCTTGAGGATCAGTTCGCGCAGCCAGGCCCGGGCCTCCTCGCGCATCTTGGCATCCAGGTTGGAGAGAGGCTCGTCGAGCAGGATCACCGGCGGGTTGTAGACCAGGGCCCGGGCGATCGCCACGCGCTGCTGCTGGCCGCCGGACAGCTGGTGCGGATAGCGATCGGCCAGGTGGCCCAGACCGAGTTGACCGAGGGCCGCGTTGACCCGCTGAGCCACTTCAGCGGAAGCCACCTTGCGCAGCTTGAGACCGTAGGCCACGTTGTCGGCCACGGTCTTGTGCGGCCACAGGGCGTAGGACTGGAACACCAGCCCGAGATTGCGCCCCTCGGCAGGCACCTCCACCTTTCCGGCGCCATCGAAAACAATCCGCTCGCCGATGCGGATGCTGCCCTGGTGCGGCTGCTCCAGCCCGGCCACGGCGCGCAGCAGGGTGGTCTTGCCGCTGCCCGAGGGGCCGAGCAGGGACACCACCTCGCCCTGGTTGAGCTGCATCGACACCCCCTTCAGGATCGGGTTGGCGCCGTAGGACAGGTGCAGGTCGGAAACGTCGAGCTTAATCATGGAGTTTCACTCCGAAGCGAAGGGCGATGGCCAGGCCGCAGCCCACCAGCACCACGTTGATCAGGGAAAGGGCGGCCACCATATCGGCGCCGCCGGTGGCCCACAGGGAGACCAGCAGGGAGCCGATCACCTCGGTGCCCGGGTTGAGCAGGTACACGCCGGTGGAGTACTCCCGCTCGAAGATCATGAACACCAGCAGCCAGCTGGCCAGCAGGCCGTGGCGGATCAGGGGCAGGGTCACGTCCCGGCTGGTGCGGGCGGCGCTGGCGCCAATGCTGCGTGCCGCCTCCTCCAGTTCCGGCCCCACCTGGAGCAGGGAGCTCTGGATCAGGCGCATGCCGTAGGCCAGCCAGACCACGGTGTAGGCCAGCCATACCGCGAAGATGGTGGTGCGCAACGGCGCCAGGGGCGGGAAGAACAGGAACACCCAGAGGAAGGCCAGGCCGGCGAGCAGTCCCGGTACCGCCCGGGGCACCAGGGCCAGGTAGTCGATGAAGCGGCTCCAGCGGTCGTTGCGCCGGTGCATGGCCAGGCCGATGGCGGCGTAGCAGGCCACCGACAGCAGGCCGCCGACGACACCGATGGCGATGGTGTTGAAGATGCCGCGCAGCAGGGCCGGCTGGTCGAACACGGTGCGGAAATGCTCCAGGGTGAGTACCTCGGACAGCTGGATGCCCTCCCCCCAGTAGGTGACGAAAGCGCGCAGGGCGACACCGGACAGGGGCACGAACACCGAGACGAACAGCCACAGGCCGATCAGGGCGATGGCCAGCCAGCGCCACGACCCCAGTGCCAGAGGCCGCTGTCGGCCGGCCTTGCCCTTGACCGCGACAAAGCGGCTGGCGTTCTTCATTAGCAACCGCTGCAGCATCACCAGGGGGAAGGTGATGCCGATGATGCACACCGCCACCGCCGCCATCAGGTGGTAGGACGGGGTACCCAGCTTGTTGGTCAGCTTGAACAGATAGGTGGCCAGCACCAGGTGGCCTTCCGGATCGCCCAGCACCAGGGCCAGGGCGAAGATCTCGAAGCCGAGGAAGAAGACCAGCACGCCCGAATACAGCAGGGCCGGGGTGATCATCGGCAGGCTCACGTCCAGGGCCACCCGCAGGGGGCCGGCGCCGCTCATGCGCGCCGCCTCCTCGATGTCCGAGCCCAGGCTCTTCAGCGCCGCCGACGAGTAGAGGTACACGTGGGGCACGTGGGTCAGGCCGGCGATGATGGCGATGCTGGGCAGGGAATAGACGTTCCAGGGCACGGTGCCGAACAGCTGGCTGACCCACACCGAATAGAAGCCCACCGGTCCGGCGGCCACCACGTAACCGAAGGACAGCACCATCGGCGAGACGAACACCGGCACCAGCAGCAAGGGCTCGATCCAGCGCCGCCCGGGCAGGTCGGTGCGGGCCATGATGAAGGCCAGCGCCCCGCCCAGGGGCACGGCGATCAGGGCCATGCTGCCGGCGATGAGCAGGGAGTTCTTTGTCGCGTCCCAGAAATCCGGGTCGTCGAAGATGAAGGCATAGGCCGCCAGCCCCGGCGATGCCTGGCTATCGAAGAACGGGGCGTTGAGCAGGCTCTGGTAGAAGATCAGACCCAGGGGGACCAGCACGGTGAGCGCGGTCAACGCGATCACCAGCCCCCGGGTGGGAAAAAACCGCCACACCGAGGTGGCGGCAAGGGAGGAGACGGGAGTCGTCACGGCAATGCTCCGGAAGGATCGCGGCGCCGGCGCTTACTTGCGCGCGCCCATGGCCTGCTGCCACTGCTTGATGAATTCCAGGCGCTTGTTCTGGTCGAGGAAGGTCAGCAGGCTGGGGCCGACCGGGATCGGCTTCAAGGCGTTGCCGTGGGTCTTGGCCAGGCCGGCGGCGGTCAGTTCGCCTTCCACGTCGGCGCGCACCGAGCCCAGTTCGGACTGGTTGGCGATGATGGTCTGGCCGCGCTTGGAGAGGATGTAGTCGAGCCATAGCTTGGCGGCGCTCGGGTTCTTGGCGGTCTTGGCGATGAACATCACCCGGGACATGACCAGCACGTAGTCGCTGGGCACTACCCAGCCGATGCCCGGGTCCTTCTTGGCGCGCAGCATGGCGTAGGAGCCAAAGACGTTGTAGCCGAGCAGGTTCTCGCCGGAGCCGATGCGCTCCATCATCGTGCCGCTACTCGACTGGAAGCGCGGGCTGACACCGCCCACGGCCTTGGCCAAGTCCCAAAAGCCCGGATTCACCTTGCTGTCCTGGGTGATCAGCATGAAGCCGACGCCCGACTTCTCGATGTCGTAGGACGTCACCTTGCCCTTGAAGCGCTCGCCCTTCTCGCGCAGCAAGCGGGCAAAGTCGGCGTGGCTGTGGGGAATCTCATCAGCCTTGAGCAGGCGCTTGTTATAGACGAACACGATGGGCTCGTAGGTCACCCCGTAGGCCTCACCCTTCCACACCGACCAGTCGGGCAGCTTAGGCGTCTCGGGGGACTTGTAGGCCAGGGCCAGGCCGTCGTTGACCAGCTTGATCTGCAGGTCCATGGCCGAACTCCACAGCACGTCGGCCGACGAACCGCCGGCGGCTTTCTCGCTCACCACCCGGTTGTACAACTCGGTGGTGTTCATGTCGTTGTATTCGACCCGAATGCCCGGATAGAGGGCCTCGAAGTCCTTGATCAGCGGGCTCACCGCATTGGTGTCGGTGGCGCCGTAAACGATCACCTTGCCCTCCTTGCGGGCGGCGGCGACCAGGTTGGCGTAGTCGGCTGGGTAGCCGGCGGGCACCTGGGCGGCGGCGGGAGCGGACAGCAAGGGCGTCAGGGCGGCGGCGGCGGTGATGGTTAAGGTGCGAAACCAGCGTTGCATGGCTGTCTCCTCGATATCGTTGTAGGGTTTCGCGGGGGGCGGTGCAGACCGTGGCGGCCACCGCATCCCCGTGTGGTCGCTACACTAGGGGCGCCTAGCTTTCAGATTGCTTTCAATTTTTTTCGGGTGGACCGTGCGCCTGCTCATCGTCGAAGACACTCCCCAACTGGCCCGGGCCCTGGCCGAGGGGCTGAAGAAATCCGGCCTCGTCGCCGACGTGGTGGGCGACGGCCTGCACGCCGACCAGTTGCTGCGCAGCGAACGCTTCGACGCGGTACTGCTCGACCTCAGCCTGCCCCGCCTCGACGGTCTGGAAGTGCTGCGCCGCCTGCGCGCCCGGGGCGACGACGTGCCGGTGCTGGTGCTCACCGCCCGGGGCAGCACCCTGGACCGGGTCCAGGGCCTCAACGAAGGCGCCGACGACTACCTGGCCAAGCCCTTCGAACTGGCCGAGGTGGAAGCCCGCATCAAGGCCCTGGTGCGGCGCCGCTACGGACGCCCGACGCCGGTGCTGCAACTGGGGCCGCTGCGTTACGACACGGTGAGCCGCCGCTACCAGCTCGGTGAGGCGCCCCTGGAGGTGACGCCCCGGGAGCACGCGGTGCTCGAAGCCCTGCTGCTCAAGGCCGGTCAGCCGGTGGCCAAGCAGGCCCTGTGCGACCGCCTGTGCAACCTGGACGATGCGGTGACCCCGGATGCGGTGGAAATCTACGTGCACCGCCTGCGCAAAAAACTGGCTGGCTCCACCCTGGCGATCCGTACCCTGCGCGGCCTGGGCTACCTGCTCGAAACCGAGGTCGGCGATGCCTGACCGGGCCGACCTGACTGACCCGAGCGGCGTCTCCGCTGCGCCGCCGGATGCCGAACCGGAGGGCACGGCTCCGCCACGGCGCCGGCGCAGCCTGCGCCGCACCCTGCTGATCTACCTGCTGGCCCCCCTGGGCGCCGCCCTGGCGGTGAATACCGCGGTGACGTACCGCACCGCCCTGGACTCGGCCAACCAGGCCTACGACCGGACGCTCCAGGGCGCCCTGCTGGCGATCTCGGAACGGGTCACGGTGGACGACGGGCTGATCCGCATCGACCTGCCCTACTCGGCCCTGGAAATGCTCGAAAACGATTTCCAGGACCGCATTTACTACCGGGTCAGCCATCCGGAGCAGGGCGAGATCACCGGCTACCCGGACCTGCCCGAGCCCCTGCCGGGCAAGCGCTTCGGCATCAGCCGGGCAATTTCCGGCGAAGCCTCCAGCGACGAGGTGCACAACCGCAAACCTTTCTTCTACGAAACCGCCTACCACGGCGAACACCTGCGCATCGCCGCCCAGTGGCGCCCCCTGTTCTACCCGGGCATCCGCGGCCCCCTGTTGATCCAGATCGGTGAAACCCAGGGGGCGCGCAACCAGTTGGCCCGCCAGCTGCTGCTCGAATCCCTGGTCAAGGAAGGCGTCCTGATCGTCTTCGCCGCCCTGCTCATCGCCTTCGGTGTGCTGCACGCCCTGGGACCGCTGCGCCGCCTGCGCCACGAGGTGGCCGCCCGGGACCCGCTCGACCTGTCGCCCCTGGCCGCCGACAACGTGCCCAGCGAAGTGACACCCCTGGTGGATGCGGTCAACGCCCATACCGCCCGGGTGCGTCAGCTCACCGACGCCCAGCGCCAGTTCATCGACGACGCCGCCCACCAGCTGAAGACGCCCCTGGCGATTATCAAATCCCAGGCCGATCTGGCCCAGCGCGAAACCGACCCGCTGCGCCTGCAACGCATGGTCGGCGACATCGGCCAGACCGCCACCGCCACGGCCCGGCTGGTGCAGCAACTGCTCACCCTGGCGCGCAGCGACGCGGCGCCGCCGGCCAGCCAGGTGCTAAACCTGACCGAGCTGGCCCGCCAGGTGACCTTCGACTGGCTGCCCCAGGCCCTGGCGCGGCGCATCGACCTGGGGTTTGCCGGCGAGGTGCCCTGCCCGGTGCGCGGCGACGAGGTACTGCTACGGGAATTGGTGGCCAACCTGATCGACAACGCCCTGCGCTACACGCCGGCAGGCGGGGTTGTGACGGTGGAGGTGAGCGTGGAGCGGAAAACCGCCACGAATGCCGACAAGGCGGTCGTCCTGCGCGTGGACGACAGCGGTCCGGGGATAGGCGTCGACGAGCGGGAGCGGGTATTCGACCGCTTCTATCGCCCGGCCGGCAGCAGCGCGCCGGGCAACGGCCTGGGGCTGGCCATCGTGCGCGCCATTGCCCGCCGCCACGGCGGCGAGGTGGGCCTGGACGACGGCCCCGAGGGACGGGGCCTACGGGTAACGGTGCACCTGCCGGCAGTGGGCGGGGAAAACGACGCCGCCTGAAACGGTGGCACGGGGCTCAAACCACCAGCCGGGCGCCGATGAAGGCCAGCATCACTGCCAGGGCCGGGCGCAGCCAGCCGTCGTGGAGGCGGTGGCTGAGGTGGCTGCCGAGCCAGATACCGGGCAGGGAACCGGCCAGCAGGTTGACCAGCAGGCTCCAGTCGATGTGCCCCAGGCCGGCGTGGCCGATGCCCGCCACCAGGGTGAGGGGCACGGCGTGGGCGATCTCGCTGCCCACCAGGCGGGTGGTGGGCAGGGCCGGCAGGATGAGGAACAGGGCCAGGGTGCCCAGGGCGCCGGCGCCGATCGAACTCAAGGTGACCAGCACGCCAAGCACCGCACCGGTGGCCCACAGGGCCGGACGCATGGCGGCGAAGGGGGCATCGCGCCAGCGGGACGGCACGTGGCGCAGCAACCAGGGTTTGCCGAGGATGGCGGTGGCGGTGAGGAGCAGGGCCACGCCGAGCATGAAGCGGAACACGCCGTCCAGGGCCTGGGAGGGGCCCAGGCGAGAGAGCAGGGCCAGGGTGAGCAGGGAAGCCGGCACGCTGCCGGCGGCCAGCCAACCGACCAGGCGCCAATCCACGTGCCGCTGGCGGTGGTGCACCACCACGCCGCCGGCCTTGGTCAGGGCTGCGTAGAGCAGGTCGGTGCCGACGGCGGTGGCCGGGGTGATGCCGAACCAGAGCAGGATAGGCGTCATCAGGGAGCCGCCGCCCACGCCGGTGAGGCCGACCACGCAGCCCACTGCCAATCCCGCCACCACGAATCCGAGTTCCACGCCGTTGCCCCTTCACGAATGGCGGCCATGCTAAACGATCCGTTTATAACGGCTCTATACGGAATGGCTATTTGCAAAGCCATATTGATTCTATGGCCAACGCCAAAAAAAGTAGACTCGCCCAATCCCTGCACCAGATATGGCTCTCCAAGAAGATGCCTCCGAGATCAAGCATTGGCGCGGCTCTCCACGATGGCACCGTGAAAGTCCGCGCCTGGCGTGGCTTTCCAGAGGGGTAAAGAAAAACCCCGCACCGGAGTGCGGGGTTTTTCGGGCCGGCCAGCGGCGAATCGCCGACAGGCCGGCCGGCAGGGCGCCGGGAACGGGTCCCGGACGGCCGGGCGGTGTTACATGCCCATGCCCATGCCGCCCATACCACCCATGTCGCCCATGCCGCCGGGCATGGCGGGCTTGTCTTCGGGCAGCTCGCCGACCATGCAGTCGGTGGTGAGCATCAGGCCGGCCACGGAGGCGGCGTTCTGCAGCGCGGTGCGGGTCACCTTGGTGGGGTCGAGCACGCCCATTTCCACCATGTCGCCGTACACGCCGGAGCCGGCGTTGTAGCCGAAGTTGCCCTTGCCTTCCAGGACCTTGGAGACCACCACGGAGGGCTCGTCACCGGCGTTGGCGACGATCTGGCGCAGGGGCTCTTCGATGGCGCGCAGCACGATCTTGATGCCGGCTTCCTGGTCGGGGTTGTCACCCTTGACGGAAACGGCAGCGCGGGCGCGCAGCAGGGCCACGCCGCCGCCGGCGACGATGCCTTCTTCAACGGCAGCGCGGGTGGCGTGCAGGGCGTCTTCGACGCGGGCCTTCTTTTCCTTCATTTCGACTTCGGTGGCGGCACCGACCTTGATCACGGCAACGCCGCCGGCCAGCTTGGCCACGCGCTCTTGCAGCTTCTCACGGTCGTAGTCGGAGGTGGCTTCCTCGATCTGCTTGCGGATGGTGCCGACGCGAGCTTCGATGGTGGCGGCATCGCCGGCGCCGTCGATGATGGTGGTGTTTTCCTTGCCGATCTCGATGCGCTTGGCTTGGCCCAGCTCGGCCAGGGTGGCCTTTTCCAGGGACAGGCCGACTTCTTCGGCGATCACGGTACCGCCGGTCAGGATGGCGATGTCTTCCAGCATGGCCTTGCGACGGTCGCCGAAGCCCGGAGCCTTGACGGCGCAGGTCTTGAGGATGCCGCGCAGGTTGTTCACCACCAGGGTGGCCAGGGCTTCACCGTCCACGTCTTCGGCGATGATCAGCAGCGGGCGGCCGGCCTTGGCCACTTGCTCGAGCACCGGCAGCAGGTCGCGGATGTTGGAGATCTTCTTGTCGAACAGCAGGACGAAGGGATTGTCCAGGGCGGCAATCTGCTTGTCCGGGTTGTTGATGAAGTAGGGGGACAGGTAGCCGCGGTCGAACTGCATGCCTTCGACGACGTCCAGTTCGTTGTCCAGGGACTTGCCGTCTTCGACGGTGATCACGCCTTCCTTGCCGACCTTGTCCATGGCATTGGCGATGATGTCGCCGATGTTGGTGTCGGAGTTGGCGGAGATGGAGCCGACCTGGGCGATTTCCTTGGTGGTGGAACAGGGCTTGGAAATCTTGCGCAGTTCGTCGGTCAGGGCGGCGACGGTCTTGTCGATACCGCGCTTCAGGTCCATCGGGTTCATGCCGGCGGCCACGTACTTCATGCCTTCGCGGACGATGGCCTGGGCCAGCACGGTGGCGGTGGTGGTGCCGTCACCGGCCACGTCGGAGGTCTTGGAAGCGACTTCCTTGACCATCTGGGCGCCCATGTTCTCGAACTTATCCTTCAGTTCGATTTCCTTGGCGACGGACACACCGTCCTTGGTCACGGTGGGGGCGCCGAAGGAGCGCTCGAGCACCACGTTGCGGCCTTTCGGGCCCAGGGTCACCTTGACGGCGTTGGCGAGGATGTTGATGCCGGCAACCATGCGCTCGCGGGCGACGTCACCGAATTTGACTTCTTTAGCAGCCATTCTTTACTCCTGAATTCTGGGAAGGATGAGAGGGGTCTGAAAGCCTTAGGCTTCCACCACGCCCATGATGTCTTCTTCGCGCATGACCAGCAGTTCCTGGCCATCCACCTTGACGGTCTGGCCGGCGTACTTGCCGAACAGGACGCGGTCGCCCACCTTCACTTCGAGGGCACGGACCTTGCCGTCTTCGAGGACCTTGCCGTTACCGACGGCAAGGATTTCACCCTGGTCCGGCTTCTCACCGGCGGAATCGGGAATAACGATACCGGAGGCGGTGGTGCGTTCGGCTTCGACGCGCTTGACGATCACACGGTCGTGCAAGGGACGGATTTTCATGGAGTGAGCTCCTGACAAAGTTACAGACAAAGACACGAAATAGCGGGCAGTTGGCGCGGGGAGCCGAGCTCACCCTGCGCTCGCCTGCCGGACCGGACGAGCCAGCCACAGAGGCTGTTAGCACTCACCCGTGACGAGTGCTAATAATAGGGACGGCCCAAGCGGTTTTCAAGGGCGGCCCCTCAGTTTTTGTTAGCCGCCGGCACCACGGCGGGGCCCCAACCCCCCGGGCCCAACGCAGTCGCCTGTTCAATCAATGGCTTAGGGGACACCGTGCCACGGCCCTGACGATTGCATCCCTCCCTGCCCCTGGCCGGCCAGGCGCGCGCGCGGGCGAGCTCCCTGCCGTCCTGAGCCTGGCGACTGCAACCGTATGCTCCCTGACGAGGGGGAGCGATCTCCCGCGCCATTCGGCGCCCCACCTCGTGTGTCCATCCCTCGCGCCACGGCCAGCCGCTGCCACGCCCCCCCCCTGCGCGCTTGACGGCAACGAGTACAAAGGCATATGACTGCATAAATTGCCAAAAAACCCCGTAGCCCGCGCAATCGCCCTCCTCCAGTCAGGTTCATGGAAGCGTCAGCGCGTATAAGTAACAATTTGCTTACATTTGCGCAGATCGTTTTGACCTACTCACCTCGTTTACTGATTACCGGTGGCACCGGCTTCATTGGCGCCGCCCTGGCCTCCCGACTGATCCAAACCGACCGCTGGGATGACTGCCTGTTTCTCGTCCGCGCCGACCACCGCGAAGATGGCCTGGCCCGGATCGCCCACGTCCTGCGCGACCACGGCACCCCCGAACACCTGCTCGATCGCCTGCACCTCGACCAAATCCTGTGCGGCGGGCTCAACAACGTCGCCGAATGGCAGGACGACCCGCGCCTGCCGTCCATCGTGGACGTGGTCAGCTCGGCGGCCGTCGCCTCCTTCGGCAACCACCCCTCGATCTGGCCCACCAACGTCGATGGCGTGCTGGCCATGGCCCATGCCCTCAGCAAGCGCTGCACCCTGCGCCGTTTCCTGCAGATCGGCACGGCCATGGCCTGCGGCCGGCAAGCCCCCGTCCCGGTGCCCGAGGGCTACGACGCGGGGGAGGAAACCGAGCACTTCCTGGAATACACGGCCAGCAAGTACGAAGCCGAGCACCGCATGCGCGAGGAGTTGCCGGACCTGCCCCTGATCGTGGCCCGCCCATCGATCGTGGTGGGTCACAGCCGCCTGGGCTGCGCCCCGTCCGGCAGCATTTTCTGGGTGTTCCGCATCGCCCGGGCCCTGCAATGCTTCCCCTGCGGCCTCGACCAGAAAATCGACGTGATTCCCGTCGACTACTGCGCCGAAGCCCTGCAGCTGTTGCTGGAAAAGCCCACGCTGCAGCACACGGCCTACCACATCACGGCGGGTGAAAAGCGCTCCTGCAGCTTCGGCGAGATCGACATCGCCATTGCCAACGCCACCGGGCAAACGCCCATGACGAAGACCTACAAGGCCCTGCCCTTCGAGGAAATCGCCAAGATGCAGGGGCAATTCAAGGAACTGCTGGGGCCGTGCAACCGCCGCATCGTCCTGCGCGCCATCCGCGCCTACGGCGACTTCGCCGCCATGGAAATGCTGTTCGACAACCAACGCCTGCTCGCCGAAGGCATGGCGCTGCCGCCGCCGCTGACCTCTTATGCAGGGCTGTGCGAACAGACCAGCCGGGATCATCTGATTTCCGAACAGATGAAGTTCGACTACAAGTAAGCCCCCGCTAAGCCACCCAGGCGCCAGCGCGACACTGCCCGGCGCCCTCGACAAGAGAAGCCCCTCTCCGCCAGGTGAGGGGCTTCTTGTTTGCGGGACCAACCCCGCGCCCTCCTCCTTGGCCGCTCCGGGCGCGGCACCGCTACCTGACCGCCTCGCCTGCCGGCCCGGCCTTGCCGCACACCGACACTGCGTCCGGATCCGCGAGCCCCCACACACGGGCCTGCGCATCCCTTCCCCTGGCCCTGCCAGGCTAAACAGCACAGACACAGCTGGGCGGATTGCATGCACCGGACGCCTCCGTCCGCGCCGTGCCAGCCCCCATCCCCGGAGGGAAACAGGCGATGAGGGAAGCGCCCCGAAGGCGGCCCTCCCGCAGCGCTTCCCACGGACGTCCATGCCCAGACCACGGCTCCAGCGGACCGCCTTGAAATATCATTGACTTCTAATTTAGAAAAATCTAAATTAGAAAAATGCGATCTTCCAATGAAACTTCCCGCGACCAGCCCGAGGAGGCGGCCGCCCCCAGCGACCTGCTGCACGACCTGCGCCCCCATGCGGCGTTGGCGGTGCGGCTGCTCAAGGCCATGGCCCATGAGGAGCGGCTGCTGATCCTGTGCCGCCTGCTCGCCGGGGAGTGCTCGGCGGGCGAGCTGGCGCGGGATTCCGCCCTCAGCCAGTCGGCCTTTTCCCAGCACCTGACGGTGCTGCGCGGCGAGGGGCTGGTGACCAGCCGCAAGGAAGCCCAGACCGTCTTCTATTCCCTGGCCCGCCCCGACGTGGCCGACATCCTCTACGTGCTCAAGCGCTCCTGCGGCGCCTAAGCCCTGTTCTTTCGTCCCGTACCTTTCTCCCCAGGAGCCTGCCATGTCGATCCAGTCCTACAAATCCCTCACCCAGGACGTGTCCGCCCAACTCGCCAAGCTGCGCCAGAGCCAGTCCGAGGTGATGGCCGGTTTCTCCCAGCTGGCCCAAGCCGCCATCAAGGACGGCGCCCTGGAGAAGAAGACCAAGGAATTCGTCGCCCTGGGCATCGCCGTGGCCAGCCGCTGCGACGACTGCATCGGCTTCCACGTCCAGACCCTGGTCAAGCTCGGCGCCACCCGGGCCGAGCTGGAAGAAGTACTGGGCACCGCGGTGTACATGGGCGGCGGCCCGTCCCTGATGTACGCCGCCCACGCCCTCAAGGCCTACGAAGAGTTCGCCGTCTGAGCGCCCTGCCCTCGCGTTCGCATAACCCCTCCGACCGCGCCGACGCCCCACCCGGCGCAGACGGGGGCAGACCCAAGCCATTCACGCCGCCCATGCCCATCCAGCCCTCCCGCCGCCCCGCCGCCTTTCGCCTTGCCCTGCTGGCGGCGCTCCTGACCACGCCTCTGGCCGTGCCGGCCCAGGCCGCCGAGGCCACGCCCCCGGCCCTGGCCGCCATCACCGTGGGCAGCCGGCTGGAGGCCGCCGCCTATCAGGCCGAAGGCCGGGTCGAGGCGGTGCGCCAGGCGGCCCTGGCGGTGCCGGTAGCCGGCGCCGTGACTGAACTCAAGGTGTTGGCCGGCGACCGGGTGGCAGCCGGGCAGATGCTGCTGCAGGTCGAGGGCAAGGCCGCCGCCGACCAGGCCGCCGCCGCCCACGCCCAGATCGCCGCCGCCGAGGCCCAGCGGGTCCAGGCCCGTCAGGAGTACGCCCGGGCCCAGGCCCTGGCGGCCCAGAAGTTCCTCTCCACCGCCGCCCTGGATCAGGCCGAAGCCAAGTTCCGCAGCGCCGAGGCCCAGGCCCGCGCCCAGATCGCCTCGGCCAGCGCCGCCGCCGCCCAGGCCGGGCTGTACCGCCTCACCGCCCCGTTTGCCGGCTGGGTGTCGCAGGTGGATACGGAGCGGGGCGACGTAGCGGTGCCCGGCAAGCCCCTGCTCACGGTCTACGACCCCTCTGCCCTGCGCGTCACCGCCACGGTGCCGGCCACGGTGGCCGAGCGGGTACGGCGCGACGCCCTGCCCGAGATCACCATCGCCCCGGACGGCGCCGCCCCGCTACGCCTGACCCCGAGCAAGATCACCTGGCTGCCCAGCACCGATCCCCTGGCCCAGACCCGCACCGTGCGCCTCGATCTGCCCGCCAGCACCGAGGTGCAGCGGCTGCCCCCCGGCACCTTCGCCCGGGTCGCCTTTCCCCTGGCCGCCGGCAAGGCCGAGGCCGCCCCCCTCACAGTGCCGGGCAAGGCCCTGGTGCGGCGTGGCGAACTGACCGCCGTGTATGTGCTCGACGCCACCCAGCGCCCCCGGCTGCGCTATGTCCGCCCCGGCGTCGCCCTGGCCGATGGCAGCGTGCCGATCCTGGCCGGCCTGAAGGCCGGCGAGCGGGTCGCCCTCGATCCCGAAGCCGCCACCCGCCAGGCCCCGATGGGGGCATCGCGATGAGCACTCCCCGCGCTACCGGGCCTCACGAACATCTGGGCCTGGCCGGGCGGCTGGCCGCCTACTTCCAGGACGCCCGCATCACCCCGCTGATCGCCCTCACCGCGCTGCTGCTCGGCCTGTTCGCCGTGCTGGTGACGCCCCGGGAGGAAGAGCCCCAGATCAACGTCACCATGGCCAACGTGCTGGTGCCCTTCCCCGGCGCCAGCGCCGCCGACGTGGAGGCCCAGGTGGCCCAGCCGGCGGAGCAGGTGCTCGGCCAGATGGCCGGCATCGACCACCTCTACGCCGTCTCCCGCCCCGGGTTGGCGGTGCTTACCGTGCAGTTCCAGGTGGGGGTGCCGCGCACCGAGGCCCTGGTGCGCCTCTACGACACCATCCACTCCCACGGCGACTGGCTGCCCGCCAACCTGGGCACCCTGCCGCCCCTGATCAAACCCAAAGGCATCGACGACGTGCCCATCGTCACCCTCACCCTGTTCGCCAAGGATGCCCAAGGCGGACAGAGCGCCACGGCCTCGCCCCTGGTGCTGGAGCAGGTGGCCCACAGCCTGGAAGCGGAACTGAAGCGGGTGCCCGGCACCCGGGAAGTGACCACCTACGGCGGCCCGCGCCGCACCATCGGCATCGCGCTCGACCCCCAGCGCCTGGCCGCCCAGGGGCTCACCGTGGCCGACCTGCGCCAGGCCATGGCCGGGGCCAACGCCAACCTGCCCGCCGGCGACCTGCTGGTGCCCACCGAGAAAGGCGCCCAGCGTCTGGCCGTCGAGGTGGGTCCCTTCCTCGACAGTGCCGCCGCCGTGGGCGAGGTGGTGGTGGGCGTCCATGGCGGCAAGCCGGTGTTCCTGCGCGACGTGGCCACCCTCAGCGACGGCCCGGCCCCGGCGACCCGCTACGTCTGGCACGGCACCGGGCCGGCGGCGGCCCAGGCCCGGAACGAGGCCGGTACTGAAGCCGCCGCCAGCAATACGACCATCGCGCCGGGCGCCGACCATCCCGCCGTCACCCTGGCCATCACCAAGAAGCCCGGCGAGAACGCGGTGGAGGTGGCCGATGCCCTGCTCCGCCGCGTCGACGCCCTGCACAACACCCTGCTGCCCGAGGGCGTGGAAGTGGCGGTCACGCGCAACTACGGCGAGACGGCCAACGACAAGGCCCAGAAGCTGATCCACAAGCTGCTCTTCGCCACCGCCTCGGTGGTGGCCCTGGTGGCCCTGGCCCTGGGCCGGCGCGAGGCGGGCATCGTTGGCCTGGCGGTGATCCTCACCCTGATGGCCACCCTGTTCGCCTCCTGGGCCTGGGGCTTCACCCTCAACCGGGTGTCCCTGTTCGCCCTGATCTTTTCCATCGGCATCCTGGTGGACGACGCCATCGTGGTGGTGGAGAACATCCACCGCCACCGCCTGCTCGACCCGGGCGCGCCGCTCCTGGCCCTCATCCCCCGGGCGGTGGACGAGGTGGGCGGCCCCACCATCCTGGCCACCCTGACGGTGATCGCCGCGCTCTTGCCGATGGCCTTCGTCAGCGGCCTGATGGGCCCCTACATGAGCCCGATCCCGATCAATGCCTCCATGGGCATGGTGATCTCCCTGGCCGTGGCCTTCGTCGTCACCCCCTGGCTGGCGGCGCGCTGGCTGCCCAAGCAGGCGGCCCACCACGACGGTCTGGCGGCCAGGTTGCAGCCGCTCGCCGCCCGCGTCTTCGCCCCCTTCCTCGACGACGCCCGGGGGCCGCGCCAGCGCCGCCGCCTGGGGCTGGCCGTGGCCGGGCTGATCGCCCTCTCCCTGGCCCTGCCGGTGCTGCAGTGGGTGGTGCTGAAGATGCTGCCCTTCGACAACAAGTCCGAGTTCCAAGTGGTGGTGGATATGCCCAACGGCACGCCCCTGGAAACCACCGCCGCGGCCCTTAGCGAGATGACCGCCTACCTGGCCACGGTGCCCGAGGTGGCCGACTACCAGGCCTACGCCGGCACCGGCGCGCCGATCAACTTCAACGGCCTGGTGCGCCAGTACTACCTGCGCGACGGCGGCGAGGTGGGCGACATCCAGGTCAACCTGGCCGACAAGCACCACCGCAGCGCCCAGAGCCATGCCATCGCCCAGCGGGTACGCCCGGCGTTGGCTGCCATCGGCGCCAGCTACGGCGCCCGGGTCAAGGTGGTGGAAGTGCCGCCGGGCCCGCCGGTGCTCTCGCCCATCGTCGCCGAGATCACCGGGCCGAGCGAGGCCGGACGTAACCAATTAGCCGAAGCGGTGCGCCGGGTGTTCCAGCAGACGAGCGGGGTAGTGGACGTGGACGGCACCCACAACGCCCCGGCGCCCAAGACCCTGCTGGTGGTGGACAAGGACAAGGCGACCCGGGCTGGAGTCAGCCAGCAGGCCATCGTCGCCACCCTGGCGGCGGGCCTGGCCGGCGAGGACGTGACCTACCTGCGCGACGGCGCCAAGTACCCGGTGCCCCTGCAACTGCGCCTGCCCGATTCATCCCGGGGCAACGACCAGGCCCTGCTCGCCCTCACCGTGCGCGGCGCCGGCGGCGCCCTGGTGCCGATCCGCGAGCTGGTCAGCGCCCGCCCCGCCACGGTGGACGAGGCCCGCTACCGCAAGGACGGCCTGCCGGTGACCTACGTGATGGGCGACGTCTCCGACTATGGTGATGGCCACACCCGCGCCGGCCTGCCGGACAGCCCCCTCTACGGCATGTTCGCCCTGCGTTCGGGCATTGGAAAAATCGTCGCCCCGGACGGCGGCCCGGTCACCGAGACCTTCATCCGCCAGGCCGACGACGCCTACCGGGGCTACGGCCTGAAGTGGGACGGGGAATGGCAGATCACCTACGAGACCTTCCGCGACATGGGCGCCGCCTACGCCGTCGGGCTGATCCTCATCTACCTGCTGGTGGTGGCCCACTTCGGCTCCTACCTGGCGCCCCTGGTGATCATGGCGCCGATCCCCCTCACCTTGATCGGCGTGATGCCCGGCCATGCCCTGCTCGGCGCGCCGTTCACCGCCACCTCCATGATCGGCATGATCGCCCTGGCCGGCATCATCGTGCGCAACTCGATCCTGCTGGTGGATTTCATCCGGCTCGAAGTGGAGGCCGGGGTGCCCTTCAAGGACGCCATCGTGCGCTCCGCCGCCACCCGGGCCCAGCCCATTGCCCTGACCGCCCTGGCGGCCATGACCGGCGCCTTCTTCATCCTCGACGACCCGATCTTCAACGGGCTCGCCATTTCGCTGATCTTCGGGATTCTCGTCTCCACCCTGCTCACCCTGGTGGTGATCCCGCTGCTCTATTTCGTCGCCTACCGCCAGCGCGGCGGGCGGCTGTAACCCCCACCTTGCGTAAAGGAAACCGCCATGACCGTTGAACGTGCCATCCGCTTCTTTGCCGGCCTGATGATCCTGATCAGTCTGGCCCTGGGCGCCCCGGCCAGCCCGCTGTACGTGTCGTCCTACTTTCTTTGGCTGACCGCCTTCGTTGGCGCCAACCTGTTCCAGTTCAGCCTGAGCAACTTCTGCCCCCTGGCCCTGGTGCTGCGCAAGTGCGGCGTGCCGGACGGCCCGGCTTGCGGGGCATCGGCCCAAACCCCGCGCCAGTCCTAGAGTTTGGACTAGGCCCTCTGGAGATCGGCCAGGGGCGCGGCTTTCAGGACAGGCATCACGGAAGTGCCCGTGTAGCGTGCCTCCCAGGCCGGTGCCCCGAGAAAGTAGCGCACCGCCTTGAGGCGCGGGTCGGCCCCCAGGGCGAACCAGTGCTCGGCACCGGCCGGCACTTCCAGGTAATCCCCGGCCGCCACTTCGAGCAGCACCTGGCTGCCGTCGGCGGCGACGAAGCCGAAGTAGCCGACCCCGTCCACCACGTAACGCACCTCGTCGTCGTCATGGCGATGGGGCGCGGCGAACTGCTCGCGCAGGGCCGCCAGGTTGGCGATGCCGTCGTGCAGCACCACCAGGTCCCGGGCCGGAGATTGGGACTGTGATTTGGACTGGACGTCGGTTTCAGGCGCTCGTCCGCCCCGCTCCCGCCCGCGTCGCACCAGACGCTCGACCCAGGGGGCGACGTGGACATCCACCGCCGCCAGCACCGTCGCCTTCTCCGCCTCGGCCAGCACCGGTTTCACCAGCAGGTCGAGGATGCGCGAAGGCGGCGGGCGCCAGTCCAGGTGGGCGCCCAGGGCCGCCACGGCCCGAGCCACCGCCGCCGGGGCGGCGACCACGGTGCCGTCGGGATGGATCAGGCGGGCCATGGGCTGGGGCCTCTCGCTACCGACTTACCAGGACGCCGTGTAGGCGCCCTTGAAGGTGGCGTTGATGAACTGCTTGACCGGTTCGGAGCGGTACAGCTTGACGAACTTCTGCACCGCCGGCGCGTTCTTGTCCTGCTCCCGGGCGGCGATGACGATGCGGGCGAAGGGGGTGCTGGGGTTTTCCAGGGCGATGGCGTCGCGGCTGGGCACCAGGCCGGCGGGCAGGGCGTAGTTGGAATTGACCGTGGCCGCGTCCAGGTCGTCCAGGGAGCGGGGCAGTTGGGCCGCTTCCAGTTCGACGATCTTGAGCTTCTTGGGGTTGTCGACGATGTCCAGCACGCTCACGGCGGAGCCCTTGTCGGCCTTGAGCTTGATCAGCCCCTGGTCTTGCAGCAGCAGCAGGCCCCGGGCGCCGTTGGACGGGTCGTTGGGGATGCCTACCTTGGCGCCGTTGGGCAGGTCCTTCAGGTGCTTGACCTTCTTCGAGTAGGCGCCGAACTGCATCAGCACCGCGTCGCCGGCCACGGCCAGCTTGTAGCCCCGGTCGCGGATCGAGGCGTCGAGAAAGGGCTTGTGCTGGAACACGTTGGCGTCCAGGTCGCCGGACGCCAGGGCGGCGTTAGGCTGCACGTAGTCGGTGAATTCGACGATCTGGATCTTGAAGCCTTCCTTCTCGGCATGCTTCTTAACCGCCTCCAGGATCTGGGCGTGGGGACCGGCGGTGACGCCGACCTTGAACGGTTTGGCATCGCTGCCGTCGCCGGCGTAAGCCAGGGTGCTGCTCAGCGGCAGGGCGGCGCCGAGGGCCGACACCAGGGCCAGGGAAAGCAGGGAACGGCGGCGGGAGAACAGGGAAGAGCTCATGAAACGATCCTATCCGGGCAAGAAAAACGATAGGGCGATGGTAAGCCGACCGCGCATAACCATTAATACTGCTTTTTCATTTCCATAAGCCACTGAGGAATATAGGTAGATATACGTAAGGAAATAGTTCTCATCTGACTGACCTATGTCAGAAGAAAGACTCATTACCTCGGTACTATCCAGCGTTGGGGGAGCCGTCCAGTAAATTGCATTGCATAGGATGTAAATGAAGATCAACCTGCCTATCACGACCAACGAAGTCCCCTTCCCCGCCAACAGCTACCTCGTCTCCACCACCGACCTCAAGGGCGTCATCACCGACGCCAACGAGGCCTTCATCGCCATCAGTGGTTTCTCCCGGGACGAGTTGATCGGTGCGAGCCACAACATCGTGCGCCACCCGGACATGCCGCCGGAGGCCTTTGCCGACATGTGGCGCCACCTCAAGGCGGGCCTGCCCTGGCGTGCCGTGGTCAAGAACCGCTGCAAGAACGGCGACTTCTACTGGGTGGACGCCTTCGCCATGCCGGTCAAGAAGAACGGCCAAACCGTCGGCTACACCTCGGTGCGCACCCAACCGAGCCGTGCCCAGGTGAGCGAGGCCAGCGCCCTCTACGCCTCCCTCAAGGCCAAGCCCCGCCCCTTCACCATCGCCCGCACCGGCCTGGCCGGACGGCTGGCCGCCCTGTCGCTGCAAGTGCGCCTCGGCCTGATGTTCGCCTTCATGAGCGCCCTGCTGGTGGTCGGCGCCGCCCTGGGGCTGTTCGGCATCCAGCGCACCCATGCCGACCTCACCCACCAGGTCGCCCACATCCAGGCCCCGGCGGCCAAGGCCCAGCGCCTCGTCTTCCTGCTCGCGGAAAACCGCTCCCAGGCCCTGCTCGGCCTGCAGCACGACCCGGCCAGCGCCTTCGCCCGTCTCCACGACCACCCCCTGGCCACCCACCTGGACCGCATCCAGGCCAACCGGGCCGAGATCGACGCCCTGCTCGACGAGTTGCAGAAGGCCGACGTCGCCCCGGCCACCCGGGACGCCATCGCCAAGCTGGCGGCCATGCGTGTGCGCTACGCCAAGGAAGGGCTGCGCCCGGTGATCGACGCCCTGGCCGCCGGCCAGTTCATGGCCGCCAACGAGCATCTGCTCAAGCAGCTCAACCCGATCTACGCCGAGCTCAACGCCACCGGCAACCAGGTGCTGGAGCGGCTGCACCTCGACGCCCAGGAGGCCCTGGCCAATTCGGACCAACGCGCCGCCCTGATCCAGAAGCTGGCCATCGCCGGCATCGTCGGTGCCATCCTGGCGGCCCTGGCCGGCTGGTGGCTGCTCTCCCGGGCCATCGTCCGCCCCATGGCCAAGGCGGTGCAGCACTTCGAAAAGATTGCCGAAGGCGACCTAACCGATACCATCGCCATCGACGGCCGCGACGAGGCCGGCCGTCTGCTCAGCAATCTGGCCACCATGCAGGCCCACCTCAAGGCCATGCTCGACAAGATCGCCAGCGCCGCCGCCGGCATCGACGCGCGCAGCACCGACCTGCAACAGCGCATGGTCGCCGTGCAACAACAATCGGCCCGCCAGGCCGACCAGGTGGCCAGCGCCGCCGCCGGCACCGAACAATTCAGCCACTCGGTCCAGGAAGTGGCCGGCAGTGCTGCCGAAATGGCCGACGCCGCCGGCAACGCGCGCCAACTGGTGGAAACCAGCCAGCAGCAGATCGACGCCAGCATGGTGGCAACGCAAAAGGTGGTGGACACGGTCACCGCCTCCAGCGCCACCATCGACGCCCTGGGCAGCTCCATCGACAAGATCGGCCAGATCACCCAGGTGATCCAGGAGATCGCCACCCAGACCAACCTGCTCGCCCTCAACGCCGCCATCGAGGCGGCCCGGGCCGGCGAAGCGGGGCGCGGCTTCGCCGTGGTGGCGGACGAGGTGCGCAAGCTGGCCGAGCGCACCACCCACTCCACCGCCGACATCGCCGCCACCATCGGCGAGATCCAGGCCGCCGCCAGCGAAGCGGTGCGCACCATGGACCAGGCCCAGGAGGAAGTGGCCAGCGGCATCGGCATGCTGAGCGAGAGCGTCGCCGGTCTGGCCGGCATCACCAGCGCCTCCCAGCAGGTGGCGGCCATGGCCAGCCACATCTCCGATGCCTCGCGCCAGCAGGGTAGCGCCAGCGAGGAAGTGGCCGGCAACATGGAGCACATCGCCGATCTGATCGCGCAGAACACCAGCAGCGCCCAGGAGGCTCGCGATGCCACCGAGGAACTGCGCGCCACAGCGGAGCGCTTGAAGGCTATGCTTCAGGGCTTCACCCTGCACCGACGCACCTGATGCTCTTCTTGCCCCTGTTCCAACGCCGCCGCCTTACCGCCGCGGCGTTTTTCCTGGCGGCCGGCCTAGCCCCGGCCCTCCAGGCCGCCCCCCTGCTCGGCCCGAGCAGCGAGCTACCGCCGGCAGCCCGCCAGATCCTGGCCCAGACCGACCTGCCCACCAGCGCCTTGGCGGTGGTGGTGGCCCCCGCCGACGGCGGCCGGCCGCGCCTGGCCCTGCGCGGCGAGGCGCCGATCCAGCCGGCCTCGACCATGAAGCTGGTGACCACCTACGCCGCCCTGGACCTGCTTGGCCCGGCCGCCACCTTCCGCACCGAGCTGCGCGCCACCGGCCCGGTGGAGGATGGTGTACTCAAGGGCGACCTGGTGCTGGTCGGCGGCGGCGACCCGCGCCTCACCAGCGAAGCCCTGTGGGGGCTGTTCCACAGCGTTCGGGCCCGGGGCATCCGGCGCATCGCCGGCGACCTGGTGCTCGACCGTTCCGCCCTGACCCCGCCGCCCCACGACCCCAACGCCTTCGACGGCGAGGGGCTGCGTCCCTACAACGCCGGCCCGGACGGCCTGCTGGTGAACTTCCACGCCCTCAAGCTGACCCTGGTGCCCGACCCGCCCCACCAGGCGGTGGACGGCGTGCTCGACACGCCCCTGGCCGGCCTGCGCGTCCTGTCGCGCCTGCAACTGGTCGCCGGTCCCTGCGGCGACTGGCGCAGCAAGGTCGAGCCGGCCTACGGCGAAGGCACCGCCACCCTGGTGTTATCCGGCAGCTACGCCGCCGAATGCGGTGAGCAGAGCCTCTACCTGTCGCCCCTGCCGCCACAACGCTTCGGCGCAGCCCTGGCCCAAGCCCTGTGGGAAGAGAGCGGCGGCGAGATCGTCGGCCAGGTACGCGACGGCAGCGCCCCGGCCGACGCCCGCCTCCTCGCCGCCATCGACTCGGCCCCCATCGGCGAGTTGGTGCGGGACATCAACAAGTTCAGCAACAACGTTATGGCCCGCCAGCTGTTCCTGCTGCTCGGCCGCAACGGGAGCCCGGACGGTGCGGGCACCCAGGAAAAGGCCCGGGACAAGGTACGCGGCTGGCTCGCCGCCCGGGGTCTGGCGGCGGACAGCATCGCGGTGGACAACGGCTCCGGCCTGTCGCGCAGCGAAACCGTCACCGCCGCCGCCCTGGCGAGGCTGCTGCAAAGCGCCTGGAGCAGCCCGGTAATGCCCGAGTTGCTCGCCTCCCTGCCGGTAGCCGGGGTGGACGGCACCCTCAAGCGCCGTTTCCAGAACTCCCCCGCCCGGGGCCGGGCCCGGCTGAAAACCGGCAGCCTGGACAACGTGCGCGCCCTGGCCGGCTTCGTTCCCGACCGCACGGGCAAATGGTGGGTGGTGGTGGCCATCGCCCAGCACCCCCGGGCCCGCCAGGCCCTGCCGGCCCTGGACGCGGTGGTGGATTGGGTGGCCGGGCGATGAGCCGCATCGGCGCCAGGGATCGCCGCGGGATGGAGCGCCGCTGGCGCAGGCTGCTGCTCGGCGGGCTGGCAGCCCTGGCCCTGGCCGCCGCCCCGGGCGCCCAGGCCACCCCCACCGCGCGGTCCCCGGCCCCCTCACCGGCGGCGGCAACCACGACACCGGCTGTACCGACCGCCCCCACCGACACCCCGGTGCGCATCGGCGTGCTCGCCTACGAGGGGGTGGAGGCAGCCCATTACGACTGGTCTCACGTCGCCGAACGGCTCAACGCCGCCCTGCCAGGACGGCACTTCGTCCTGGAGTTCTACGACAACGCCGGGCTCGACGCAGCGGTACGCCAGTCCCAGGTGGAATTCGTCATCACCAACGGCGGCCACTACGTCACCCTGGAAGCGGCCCTGGGCGTGTCCCGCGTCGCCACCCTGGACGCCCCCTCCGCCGACTCGTCCGCCGCCGTCGGCTCGGCGATCATCGTCCGCGCCGAGCGCCGCGACCTCACCAACCTGGCCGATCTGGCCGGCAAGAAACTGGCTGCCGTGTCGCCGGACGCCTTCGGCGGCTACCTGGTGGCGGCCCGGGAATTCCAGCGCCAGGGCATCGACCACGAAAGCGCCTTCGCCGAACGGCGCTTCGTCGGCTTTCCCATGTCCCAGGTGGTGGAGGCGGTGGCCAACGGCAGCGCGGACGCCGGCATCGTGCGCGCCTGCCTGCTCGAGAGCATGGCCCAGGCCGGCCGGTTGCGCCTGGCCGATTTCCGCGTGTTGGCCAAGCGTCAGGTGCCGGGCTTCCCCTGCCTGCTTTCGTCCGACCTGTACCCGGACTGGGCCATCGCCACCACCGCCGCCACCGCTCACGACTCGCCCCAACTGGCCAAGGCGGTGGCCACCGCCCTGCTCTCCATGCCGCCCACGCCGGAAGGCATGGCCTGGACCGTGCCGGCCGACTACCAGTCGGTGCGCGAGCTGTACCGGGAACTGCAGACCGGCCCCTACGCCTACCTGCGCGAAACCACCCTGCAAGGGCTGGCACGGCGCTACTGGCCCTGGCTGGTGCTGGTCTTTCTCGCCCTGACCGGCTGGGTGATCCACGTGGTGCGGGTCGAGTACAAGGTGCTGGCGCGCACCGCCGAACTGCGCGCCGCCCTGGCCGCCCGGGACGAGGCCGAGGCGCGCATGCGCCACCACCAGGAGCAGTCCGAGCACCTGTCGCGCCTGTCCATCCTGGGCGAACTGTCGAGCACCCTGGCCCACGAGCTCAATCAGCCCCTGGCCACCATCGGCAACTACGCCAGCAGCCTGCGCCGCCGCCAGGAAGCCGGACGCCTCTCCCCCGAAGCCGTCAGCGAAGCCAGTCAGGAAATCGCCGCCCAGGCCGACCGGGCGGCGGCGATCATGCAGCGCATCCGTGCCTTCTCGCGCAAGCGCGCGGCGGTGCGGGAACCCCGCGCCCCGGGCGAGGTGGCCGGCGAAGCGGTGGCGCTGCTCACCGGCATGATGGCCAACGCCCCCGAAATCGTCGTGGACGACCGGCTGCCGGCGGAAACCACGGTGGACATGGATCCGTTGCAGATCCAGCAGGTGCTGGTGAACCTGCTCAAGAACGCCGTGGACGCCACCCAGGGCCTGCCCGCAGCCCGGCGCACCATCACCCTGCGCCTCGCCCCCGATCCGGAGCGGCCGGCCGACAAGGTGCGCGTGGCGGTGATCGACCAGGGCCCCGGGCTGTCGGCGGAACTGCGCGCCCGCCTGTTCGAGCCCTTCTTCACCACCAAGCCCGACGGCCTCGGCCTGGGCCTGGCCATCTGCCATTCGATCATCGAAGCCCACGGCGGCCACCTGTGGGCCGAATCCGCTGCCAATGCCTTCCCGGGCAGTCATAATGCCGATATCACCGGCCTCGCCCTTTGCTTTACCCTACCCTGCCATGAGCACGACCTTGCCTCTTGAAGACGCCCTGATCCACGTGGTGGACGACGACGCCGCGCTGCGTCGCTCCATCGCCTTCCTGCTCGAATCGGTGGGCTGGCGGGTCGCCACCTACGCCAGCGCCGAAGCCCTGCTCGACGCCTACCGGCGCGGCCCGCCGGGCTGCCTGGTGGTGGACATCCGCATGCCCTCGATGAGCGGCCTGGAACTGCAGCAGGAATTGCAGGCCCGGGGCTTCCGCATCCCGGTGGTGTTCATCACCGGCCATGCCGACGTGTCCCTGGCGGTGCAGGCGATGAAGCAAGGCGCCGCCGACTTCATCGAAAAGCCTTTCAAGGACCAGACCCTGATCGACGCCGTCGGCCACGCCGTGCGCAAGAGCGGCGAGCTGATCAGCGCCGCCCAGCGCGCCGAGGACGCCCGCCGCGCCCTGGAGGCCCTCTCCCCCCGGGAAATCGAAGTGGCCCGGCTGCTCGCCCTGGGCCACCCCAACAAGCGGGTGGCGTCCAAGCTCGACATCAGCGAGCGCACGGTGCACGCCCACCGCCAGCACATCATGGAAAAGACCGGGGTCAGCTCTGCCGCCGACCTGGTGCGCCTGATGCTGGCCGCCGACCCGAAGAGCCTGGACTAGTCACGGCGCACCGGCTGCCCTCACGGCCGCAGGTTCATCGGCTGGATGATTTCCGGCACCAGGGCCGTGGCTTCCTTGAGATAGGCGGAGCCGGCCAGTACCAGGGCCTGGTCGTCGCGCTCGACCCCCTGGCCGATGGCCCGCAAGCCGTCCTGGCGCAGACGGATGAACCGCAGCAGCAGGTCGCGCCGCCGCGCCATTTCGCTCCCTTGGGTGCGCACCTGGAGGACTTGCCGCTCCAGCCCGGCATAACCGTCCTGGGTGGTGCGCAGGGCCTGGAGCAGCTCGGCCGGCGTGCCACCGCCTCCCGGCGCGGTCAGGCGCTTACCGGTATCGCCCAGCTGTTTTTCCACCTCGCCAAGGCGCCGGGCGATATCTACCAGTTCGCGCCGCGCCCGGTAGTCCACCTCCAGGCGTGGCGCCGCCAGTACCCCGGCCAACACCACCAGCCCGCACAGCAGCGCCCCCGCCCCCATCCGCCCCGACAGCAGCGGGATACCGCCGCCGACCCGGCGCAGCGGATTGCCGACGATGAAGCCCAGGGCCAGGCCGGCGACCAGACCGGCGCCGTGGGCGGCGTTGTCGGTACCGGCCTTGCCCATCCCCTGAATGAAGATGTAGCCGGCGAAAATCGCCCAGTTGATGAACAACTGGCGCCGCGCCGAGGGGGGCAGGAACTCCCGGTCGGCGGCGAGAAAGGCGAGCAGCAGGCCGATCACCCCGAAGATCGCGCCGGAGGCCCCGACCCCGACCGCATCGGCGTGGAAGATCAGGGTGGCGGTCGCGCCGACCAAGCCGCACAGCAGGTAGCAGGCGGCGAACGGAGCCGAACCGTAGATGCGCTCGGCCAGACGGCCGAACACGGTAAGGGCGACCATGTTGCCCAGCAAATGCCCCAGCCCGCCGTGCAGAAAGGTGGCACTGAGCAGACGCCACCACTGGCCGTCGGTGGTGAGGGGCCCCAGGTTGCCGCCAAAGCGGGCCAGCACCTCGGGCGCCGCAGTGATCCAGCCGCCCCCAGCCAGCCCCACCACCAGGTAGAGCAGCAGGTTGGCGGCGAGCAGGCCCCAGGTCACCGGGGTGCCCCGGTCGAGGGCCGCCAGGCGTTGCTGAAAGTCCTTGTGCGAATCGCGCAGGGTGAGCAGGCCGTCGTCCCGGGTGTCGGGCAGGCGGGCAAAGAAACGCCCCGCCTCCAGGCCGTCGGCAAAGGACAGCACTGCCCGCCAGGGTTTGCCCTGGCCCACCACGACGAACGTGACCAGATCCCCGTCCCGGGCCGCGTTGCGCACCTCGGCCAGAGCGAAGCTCCAGCGCCGCCGGGCAAAGGCGAAGGGCCGGCGCAGGCGGGCCTCCACCTCGAAGCGCGTCCCCTCGACCCGTACCGTGCCCTTGCCTGTGAAGCGGTTGTCCTGGTGCAGGAAGGTCTGGAATTTCACCGCCAGGGCCAAGGGCGGCAACGCCGCCTCGATCGGCGTGGCGCTGGCCGGTGCGGCCAGCGCCATCAGGGTGCGGTAGGCCTGATGCGCCGCCGCCAGCTGCTCGGCACCAGCGGGATGACCGGTGGCGGCATGAGCGCGCAAAGCCTCCAGCTGGCGGGCATAGGCGGCCCGGATGTCATCGGGGGAGGCATCCAGGGGCACCCCCAGGAGGATCCAGGGATCGGCGCCGGCCCCCGTGGCAGCGGGAGGCGTGGTGGCGTCAGGGGTTACGGACATGGCAGTAGCGCTCGGGGCGGGATGGCCGAAATGACTGAAATGATATCGGAATAATGCGGCACCACCATGACAAACGGCCAGCGCGACGCCTACCGGCATCCACGCTGGCCGCCTGCGCCAGGGCCGCCCCCCGGCGGCCCTGGCTGCTGCGCTTGCCCGGCTAGCGGGTTACACCCGCACCACCTTGGCCGGCAGGCCCTGGCGCACGGCGGTGCCGGACACCGGGTCCACCCACAGGCCCCGATCCTGGCGGGTCGGGTCGGGTACCCCCAGGTCGTTGAGGTTGATGCCCGCCGCCAGATGCGGCTTGTGGGGCTGCTCCCGGTCGCCGATCCGGTGGGCGCGGGCCCCCAGCTCCTTGTGGCCGAAGCCGTGCTCCACCGCCACCACGCCGGGCATCACCCCGCCGTGCACCAGCACCCGGGAGCGCACCGCGCCGCCCGGGGTGCGGATCTCCACCCGGTCGCCGGTGGTCACGCCGATGGCCTCCGCGTCCTGGGGATGGAGGATGACCGGGTTTTCCGGATGGACCCCGAGCAGCCGGTCGGCGGCGATCGAGTAGGAGTTCTGCAACGCCGACTTGAAGCTGATCAGCTGCATCGGCCACTTGCTCTCCGGATAGACCTGACGCACCGGAGTGCCGTCGGCGAAGCGGGCCGGCTGCCAGCTCGGACAGCCGACGAAGCGCTTGCCGGTGATGCTGTGGCGGCTGCCGCCCACGTTGTCGTTCCACACGTGCAGCATGGCTTTCAGGCGGTTGCGCATCCACTCCGGGTTGTCCTCGTCGCGGACGTCCTTGGCCGGCTGGTAACGGCCGCCCCGGCTGAGCAGGAAGGCCACCTTGCGCACCTCCTCGGGCTTGAGGGTCGCTTCCAGCAGCGGGCGCAGGCGTTCCACCCCGGCCAGGATGATGTCCTCGTCGCTGGCGTCCGCCACCGGCTCCTTGCCCAGCCAGGCGATGTTGGCGCCGCCGCGCAGGTACCAGTCCTCGGCGCGCTTCAGAGGATAGGTATTGCCCTCGGCGTCGCTGATCGCCTTGTCGCCGAAGCCCGGCAGATCCATGGCCTTGGCCAGGGCGATGAAGAAGCTCTCCATGGCGATGGGCTGGCCGTCGGGCGTCTTGGCCGCCTTAGCCTCCACCACCGGCCAGCGGGCGGTGCACGCCTTGGTCGGCACCCCGTTCCAGGCCGAGGCCCAGCCCCAGCTCTCGTAGAGCAGCGAATCCGGGACGATGTAGTCGGCGTAGGCGTTGCTCTCGTTGATCAGGGGGTCGATGGAAATGATCAGGGGCAGCTTCTTCGGGTCAGCCAGATCCTTTTCCACCTGGCGACGCAGGCCGGGGATGCCGTAGAGCGGGTTGCTGCTCCACAGGATCAGGGCCTTGAGCGAATAGGGATAGCCGGACAGGGCCGAGGTGAACCACTCGGTGACCAGCCCCGGGGCGTTGGGGAACCAGGGGGCCTGGGCCGGATAGGCCTTGCCGGCGGCCTTGTTCTTGGCGAACTCGCTGGTCTTCTCGAAGGGCACGTTGCGCCCCAGGGGAATGCCCGTGGGCTTGACCATGCCGGCGAAGCTGTCCAGGTTGTAGCGCGGCCCCTCGCCGTCGTCCTTGAAGCCGCCGCCGTTGGCCACCAGGCCGCCGGGACGGTTCACGTTGCCGATCAGAACGTTGAGCATGATCACGCCGAAGGCGTTGTAGAAGCCGTTGCCGGCCATCATGCCGCCGTGGGCGATGGCCGCCGCCTTGCGGCCGTGGGCGGTGAATTCCTCGGCCAAGCCGGCGATGACGTGCTCGGGCACGCCGCAGTCCCGGGCGTAGTCGGCCAGGGTGTGGGCCTCGGCCTCTTCCTTGAGCAGTTGCAGGGCCGACTTGACCCGCAGGGGCTTGCCGCCGACCTCGATCTCGGTGTCCACGAACAGGGGCGCCGGGCCCTTGGCCTGGCCGATCGGCACCGGCTTGCCGCCGGCGTCGAGGGGGCCGCTCAGGGTGACGAAGGGGTCCGCCTCCTTGTTGCGGTCGGCCTCCTCTACAGGGAGCCCCAGGTCCGAGCCGCGCAGCATGCGCCCTTCCCGGGGGTGGCCGGGCTGGGCCACCACCAGGTGGGTGGCGTTGGCGAAGGACGGCTCGCCGGCGGCCTCGGCCAGGGCCTGGTTGGGCAGGGCCAGGAAGTCGGCGTTGATGCGGCCGTTATCGAACATCCAGCGGATCATGCCCATCACCAGGGCGCCGTCGGTGCCCGGGCGGATCGGCACCCAGCGGGCCCGGTCGCCCACGGCCCGGTTGTCGGCGTTGGTCAGCACCGGGTCCACCACCACGTAGTTCATGGCGCCGGTGGTGCGGGCCTTGGCGATCAGGGTGCCCTGGCGCTTGAACGGGTTGCCGGCCTGGCCCGGGGCGGTGCCGATGAACAGCACGAACTCGGCGTTCTGGAAGTCGGGCTTGCCGTGGGGCATCTTCTTCATGTCGCCGAACACCGCGCCGGAACCGGAGCGGTAGGCGCCGCCGCAATAGGAGCCGTGGCCGACGAAGTTGAGGGTGCCGTAGGCCTTCTGCATGAAGCGCCGGGCGAAGTTCTCGCGGCCCTCGTTGGTGCTGTTGAGCACCGCCACCTGGTTCACCTTGGGGCCCAGCTCGGGGCGTTCCGGGTCGATCGGCGAGAAGTCGCGCAGGGCCTTGAGGCCGGCCACCGGCCCTTCGCCGAACAGGTCGCCGCCCTCGGTCACTTCCTTGACCAGCTGGGCAAACGAGATCGGCTGCCAACGCCCGGAATTGCGCGGCCCCACGCGCTTCAACGGGGTGAGCACGCGGAAGGGCGAATCCATCTGCTGCAACACGGCGTTGCCCCGGCCGCAGGCGGTGGAGCGCCCGGCCAAGCCCTTTTCGTTGAAGCGGGACAGGGCGACGAAGCTGTCGCGCACACTGGCCTTCATCGGCAGGTGGGGGTCGGTGGACAGGGGGCTGTAGGGGTTGCCGGCAACGCGCAACACCTTGCCGCTGGCCCGGTCGATGCGCACCCGCACGCCGCAGAAGGTGGTGCAGCCGGTGCACATGGTGTAGCTCACCTGCTGGGCCGGGTTGATCCACAGCTTGCCGCTGGCCGGGTCGATGCGGAACTCGGGTTCCGGCGCCTCGCCGGCGGTCTTGTGCTTGGGCGCGTCGTGGCCGAGGACCTTTTCGCCCATGCGCACGGCGGTTTGCGAGAACCCAGCGGCGAAGGCGGTGGCCCCGCCGGCGGCGAGCATCTGGCGACGGGAAAGTTTGGGCAGTTTCATGATGAACCCCTCGAAAAGCGCTCAGGCGCGCCCGGCGCGACGGTTGGCGTCGCCCCAGGGCAAAAAGGATGTGAGGAGGATGAAGAGCAGCAGCCACAGGCCGGCGGTACCGACGATGCCGAGCAGGCCGTCGTGGCCCAGGGGCAGCTGGTAGCGGTAGTAGCCGGCGCCGATTTTGGGAATCTCCTGGCCGCCAATGAACACGGTCCAGCGCATCATCCAGGCCGAGTGCAGGGCGATCAGCCCCACCAGCAGACCGTGGGCGGGACGGCGCCAGGCCAGCCACAGGGTGGCGGCGGCGGAGCCGGCGGCCCACAGGGCGGTGATGCGCCAGGCGGCAGAAGGCGCCACCTCGGCCAGGGCCTCGGCGTGGCTCGGCGACAGGCCGAACAGGCCCAGGGCCAGCCACAGGGCGCCCACCGCCAGGGCGGCCACCTGGGTGGCAGCGAGCACCCGGTTGAGGCGCGGCAGGGTCTCGGCCGGTGCCGCGCCGAAGCGCCGCTCCAGCAGCAGCACCAGGCCCACGGCGCCGGCCAGAGCGGTGACGGCGAACTGCACCGGCAGCAGCGGCGTATCCCACAACGGCCGGGCGCGCACCACCATCACCTCCATGCCGGTGTACAGCAGCACCAGCAGCGCTCCCAGGCCGGTGAGCAGGGCGGCGGCGACCATGGCCGTGGGGCTTTCCAGGCCGCCGTAGGCCAAGCGCCGGTACCAGGGCGCGAGCAGCGGCGCGGTGTCCGGCGCCTCGGCCAGGCGCAGCAGGGTCGGCCGCAGGGCCAGCCAGGCGTAGAGCATCAGCCCGCCCAGATAGAGGGGAATGAAGAAGGCGCCCCAGGCCATCCAGGAGCCGAAGTTGGGATGCAGGTAGAAGTTGAGGAAGCGCCCCGGCTGGTGCAGGTCGGCGAGCAGGGCCACCGGCGCGGTCAGGCCGCACAGCAGGGCGGCGAGCAGGGCGCGCCGGGAAATGCCGGCCCAGCCCGGGCGCTTCAACACCTCGCCGGGCAGGGACAGCAGGAAGGCACCGGCAGACAGGCCGATCAGGAAGAAGTACTGGACCGCCCAGGGCAGCCAGGCCACGTCCCGGGCCACATTCACCACTTCGACGATTTGCGGGTTGGTCATGTCAGCCTCCGTGGCTCTTGGGTTGCCAGGTGAGCCCGCTCAGGGCCGGGGTCTGGGTGCCGTCCACCTTGCCTTGCAGGCGGTCGTCCAGGCCGATATAGAACACCTGGGGCCGGGTGCCCTGTTCGGGCTTGAGCACCTTCAGCTCGTCCTGGGCGTCGGCCATCAGGCGGCGGATTTCGCTCTTCGGGTCGTTCAGGTCGCCGAACACCCGGGCACCACCGACGCAGGTCTCGACGCAGGCCGGCAGCAGCCCGGCCTCGACCCGGTGGCTGCAGAAGGTGCACTTGTCGGCCTTGCCGGTGTGGTGGTTGATGAAGCGGGCGTCGTAGGGGCAGGCCTGGACGCAGTAGGCGCAACCGACGCAGCGCTCGCCGTCCACCAGCACGGCGCCGTCTTCGCGCTTGAAGGTGGCGCCCACCGGGCACACCGGCACGCAGGGCGGGTTGTCGCAGTGGTTGCACAGGCGGGGCAGGACGTGGGTGCCGGTAACGGCGGCGGCGCCCTCGCCGGTGGTCACCGCGTAGGTTGATACCACGGTGCGGAAGCTGCCCTCAGGCACCACGTTTTCCATGATGCAGGCCACGGTGCAGGCCTGGCAGCCGATGCACTGGCGGGCATCCACCAGCATGCCCCAGTGGGGCTTGGCGTTATCGCTGGCCGCTTCGGCGGGCAGGGCCGCCAGGGAAGCCGCGCCGGCGGTGATCGCCGGCAGCACCTTGAGGAAGGCGCGGCGCCGGCAGTCCGGGGCATCGCCGCCGGGGCCGGGAGAGGAACAAGGGAGGTCGTGCATGACATCGCTCCGGAAGGAGGAAGGGACGATGTCAGGGTAGGCCGGCAATACCCCTACGAAAATTGTGGGGATAGCGCAGCCAGCTAGGCGCAACTGCCGGTACGGCTAGGTAAAAGTACCTAGCGGGTCTGCCGGATCCGGCAATGGGGGATGGCATAACCGGCGATCGCGGGCCTGCCCCAGGCCGGCCCGGGGGAGGCACCGCGGCGGCGGCTGCCGCAGCCAAGGGGCGCCGGTGAAGAAGGAAGGCGTAAACGACAACGGGGAGGCTCTCGCCTCCCCGCCGGTACTGCGCGGAACTGAACCGAAACGGAACTTACTGGGCCTTGGAGACGAGGAAGTCCACCGCCGCCTTGACCTGGTCGTCGGACAGGGAGGGGTTGCCGCCCTTGGCCGGCATCATCCCGGCCTGGCCGGTGAAGCCTTCCAGGGCGTGCTTGTACAGGGTGTCCTTGCCCTGGGCGATGCGCGGTTCCCAGGCGGCCTTGTCGCCGACCTTGGGTGCGCCGGCAACGCCGGCGCCGTGGCACATGATGCAGACTTGCTTGTAAGGCGCCTCGCCTTCGGCGGCGTGGCCGGCATCGGCCGCCGGGGCTGCGGCCTGGGGCGCCGGCGCGGCAGCGGCGGGAGCCGGGGCCGGAGCGGCGTCGGCCTGGGGGGCTTCCTGCTTGCCGCAGGCACCCAGGGTGACGGCGAGCAGGGCAGCGGCGAGCAGGGAGAGGGCGGAGGACTTGTTCACGGTAGAGACCTTTCTGCGTATTCAGGAGAGGCGCACCCTGCAAAAGCAAGGGCGGGCTGGCCGGCGGATTCTAGGAAAGACGGCCATTTCCGCCTTTGATGGATGCTAAAAGCGTCATTCGCCAGCGAACAACGGGGCGCCAACGCACCCCGGCGCCGCCCTACGTCCCGCCACCGGCCGGTCTTGCCGCGCCGGTGGCGGGCCCCGGACACGACCGGACTCGCCCGCAGGCGTCGCCATCCTTTACCATGCGGTCCTTACCGGGCGCCCGCGCCCATCCCCACCCGACCCAGGAGACCGCCATGGCCCGTACCATCATCGCCACCCCCAACGCCCCCGCCGCCATCGGCACCTATTCCCAGGCCGTCAAGGTCGGCGAAACCGTCTACATGTCCGGCCAGATCGGTCTCAACCCGGCCACCATGCAGCTCGAAGAGGGCATCGACGCCCAGATCGCGCGCGTCTTCGACAACCTCAAGGCCGTGGCCGAAGCCGCCGGCGGCAGCCTCAACGACGCGGTCAAGGTCAACGTCTTCCTCACCGACCTGGGCAACTTCGCCAAGGTGAACGAGGCCATGACCCGCTACTTCGCCGAGCCCTTCCCCGCCCGCGCCGCCATCGGCGTGGCCTCCCTGCCCCGGGGCGCCCAGGTCGAAGCCGACGCCGTGCTGGTGATCGGCTAAGTCGCCTCGATTTAGCCCCGTTCCCTTGCCGCCCCGCGCCGCCAAACCCACGCCCCTCGCCGCCTCCAGCGACGGCGCCACGGCGGCCGCCCGGCCCCCGGGCCGGGGCCCCGACGGGCGCAAGGCCCCGGCGGCGGGCAAGGGCGCGGGGGCCAAGAAGGGCGCCAAGCCGGGCAAGCCCGCCGCCGGCAAGGGCCGGGACGACCTGTTCGCCAAGCTGGGCCTGACCCGGCTGGAAGACTTCGCCCTGCACCTGCCGATCCGCTACGAGGACGAGACCCGGGCCTACCCGGCCGGCCAGGCGCCCCTGGGCGCACCGGTGGTGGTGGAAGGCCGGGTGGCGGACGTGAACGTCCAGTACCGGCCGCGCCGCCAGCTGGTGGTGAAGCTGATCGGCAGCGGCGGACGGGAAGCCTGGCTGCGCTTCCTCAATTTCTACGGCAGCCAGACCCAGCAGTTCGAGACCGCCCGGGACAACGGCCGCCTGGTGCGGGCCTTCGGCGAGGTGCGCCCCGGCTTCTTCGGGCCGGAACTGGTCCATCCGCGCATTCGCGTGGTGGACGACGGCGAGGCCCTGCCCGACCGGCTCACTCCGGTGTATCCGACCACCGCCGGCATCTCTCAGCCGGTGCTGCGCAAGCGCATCGCCGTGGCGCTGACCGCCCTGCGCCAGGCCGGCGGCTTTGCCGAGACCCTGCCGGAGGCGGTGCGCGCCGACCTGGGCCTGCCCTCCCTGGACGAGGCCCTGACCCTGCTGCACGCCCCGCCGCCGGAAGACGACTTCGCCGCCCAGCTCGAAGAACTCTCCGACCGGCACCACCCGGCCTGGCGCCGGGTCCAGTTCGACGAACTGCTCGCCCAGCAGCTATGCCTGCGCCGCGCCCACGCGGCGCGCCGGGCCAAGGATTCCCCGGCCTTGACCGGGGCACCGACCCTGACCGATGCCCTGCTGCGCCGCTTGCCCTTCGCCCTCACCGGCGCCCAGCGGCGGGTGTGGGACGAGATCGCCGCCGACCTGGCCCAGGGCCACCCGATGCAGCGCCTGCTGCAAGGCGACGTGGGCAGCGGCAAGACGGTGATCGGCGCCCTGGCCGCCCTGCGTGCCATCGAATCGGGCTATCAGGCGGCCTTCATGGCCCCCACCGAAATCCTCGCCGAGCAGCACTACAAGAAGCTGCGCGACTGGCTCGACCCCCTCGGCATCGAGGTGCTGTGGCTCACCGGCAGCCTCAAGCCCAAGGCCAAGCGCGAGATGCAGGCCCGGGCCGGCACCGACGGCCAGCTGGTGGTGGGCACCCACGCCCTGATCCAGGACGGGGTCGAGTTCGCCCGCCTGGGCGTGGCCATCGTGGACGAGCAGCACCGCTTCGGCGTGGCCCAGCGCCTGGCTCTCAAGCAAAAGGGCGGCAACCCCCACCAGCTGATGATGTCGGCCACCCCCATCCCGCGCACCCTGGCCATGACCTACTACGCCGACCTGGACGTGTCGGTGATCGACGAACTGCCGCCGGGGCGCACGCCGATCCGCACCAAACTGATCTCCGACGCCCGCCGCGACGAGGTCATCGCCGCCGTGGACGGGGCCTGCGAAGGCGGCCGCCAGGCCTACTGGGTATGCCCCCTGATCGAGGAATCGGAAGCCCTGCAATTGCAGACGGCGGTGGATACCTTCGAGCACCTCAAGACCGACCTGCCCCACCGCCGCATCGGCCTGGTGCACGGGCGCCTGAAAGCCGACGAAAAGGCCGCCGTGATGGCCGCCTTCGCCGCTCACGAACTGGACGTGCTGGTGGCCACCACAGTGATCGAGGTCGGGGTGGACGTGCCCAACGCCAGCCTGATGGTGATCGAGCACGCCGAACGCTTCGGCCTGTCGCAGCTGCACCAGCTGCGCGGCCGGGTCGGCCGGGGCGCGGCGGAATCGGCCTGCGTGCTGCTGTTCGGCCACCCGTTATCGGAAACCGCCCGGGCGCGGCTCAAGGTCATTTTTGAAAACACCGACGGCTTCGCCATCGCCCGAGAAGACCTGCATCTACGCGGCCCCGGCGAATTCATCGGCCACCGCCAGAGCGGCGTGCCCATGCTGCGCTACGCCGACCTAGAGCGGGACACCGACCTGGTGGACGCCGCCCGCGACACCGCCGCCTGGCTGATCGCCCATGCGCCGACTACCGCCGATGCCCACCTGCTGCGCTGGCTGGGGGGGCGGGCGGATTTGCTGAAGGTTTGACTCCGGGAACTGGAGGCGACGCAGCCGCTGATGACGGGCCAGGACGACGGCCCTTCGTAAGCGCATGGCAGGTGGACATCTTGGCGGTTCATGTCGTTCCAGCTTCTGTGCTCTACAGGCAACTCTTAGCCAATTACCAAGCCACAATGGAGCAGCCATGAAGACCAACATCGAGGATCACTTTCGCGGACTCTGGAAGCGATCACAAGCTCCTGGCGCGGGGCCTCTCTCGGCTGAAGCCATGCAATCCTGGGCAGAAGCTCGAGGGCTGATTGTCTCCTCATCCCAGGAGTGCAAAGTTGGACTCTTCCGGCCAATCCCCGCTGTAATGCTGGATTTAGCTGGCACGAAAGCTTGCTTCCCAATGATTTCAATGGACAGCCCCGAATGGAAAGCGAATCGGGCAGCCGCAGACAAGCAAGCGAATCTTTGGAAGAAGGTCGAATGGTTCGGCCCGCTATGGATTTCCCATAGCAACATCACAAAGCTTCTTGCAGACATTCAGTATTGCTCCGCCAAGCAAGCGATTCAGTACTTCGACTATCACATGTCGACGGCCTATACCCTGCCGTTTCAGGCAGTGTGCATCGCTCAGCTCCTACCCAAAACCCGGAGCATGGCGGGCTTCGCGCCATTAGCCCGAGAGGCCTACCTTGCCTTCTATAGTGGGCACCGTGCCTCAAGCGTTGCGGCGCTGATCCCCGTTATCGAGGGAGGCGTAAAGCGGATCGCGAGCACAGAGCCTTCGCTGAAGGTGGGTGACGCCGTCGATGCGGTGATCAATCGAGCTATCGGGTTAGCTGCTGATTTGCATTTCGCTGGTATGTGGGTGCCGGACCAATACCGAACAGTGGACTACTTGTTTGGTCAGGATGAACGAGTATTCGTCTTCGAGACTTTTCGGCGATGGCTTAAGGAATGCTTCTTTCAGGACAGTGACAAGTACAGTGGAATCACCTGGCTTAACCGACACCTGTTTGCACACGGACTCTCGACCGAATGGCAGTTGTCATCCAATTTCTCGAGATTGATCGTCGCAATCACCACCTTGGGTGTCATCGAAGCCTGGCATGACGAAACCAATGTCGTACCACTTCTTTTCCCCGAGATGGACGACGACAGCACATTGCTCTGGCAGCAGGCGCTGCGTCGCGGGCAGATTCAGATGGCACTGAATCTCCAGGAACAGGGGGAGTTTCAAACCAAAGGTCGGTTGGTTCCCGAACTTCCTACCGATAACGGTGTGACTCTTAGAAAGGCCGTCTTAGCGGAAGACGCAATCAAAGACTTGGTACGGCCCCTACGAAATGCCGGATGGAATGTCCACATCACAGAGCCGGACAAAGAGGCTTTGTACGTGATCGCAACAGCCACGAGCGGTGACAGCTGTCTTGTGGCTGCGCTGTTATTCAGCTGTGCAACTGCAAACGAGTTGTACCGTAAGTTGGCCGAAACGGCTGACTTTATTCTTTATCGAGGCTCCCCCTATGAGCAATCGATGTACGCCGCAGGTATCACCGTACACGTCGGCCCTGTCGCTGGATGGTGCCCACCGCAGGCCCCACAAACCTACCTTGGTGATAGCGCTCCCAGGCAATTCGCGAGCATAGGTAGTCGCATCCTCCGTGCGGTTCGGACATTCCTCTTCAGAATACGCGGAGGTGCTTAGAGGAACGATCGCAGCCCTTAAAAAGCAGACAAAAACGGGGCAGCCCAAACCCTAGGCAGGACGCGGTTCTTCACGCGCCCACCTCCAACCTCAAGCACTGGCGCGGCTCTCCAAGGCATCACCGCCAAGAACAAGCATTGGCGCGCCTTTCCAGCCACCGCTAACGTTAGGCGTCCGTCTGCCCGTGGCGGCGCAGGACGACATGGGTGGCCTTTTCCGAGGCGACGAATTCCACGCAGTCGTAGCCCAGCGCCCGTAAATCAACCCCCTCGAACAGCGGCTCGCCCCGGCCGAGCAGGACCGGCGAGATGGCGATGTGCAGTTCGTCGATGAGGCCCGCACGGAGGTACTGGCGGATGGTGTTCGGCCCGCCGCCGATGCGCACGTCCTTGCCGGCGGCGGCCTCCCGGGCCCGGTCGAGGGCTTCGCCAATGCCGCCGGTGATGAAGTGGAAGGTCGTGCCGCCGGCCATGGCAAGGGGGGGGCGGGCGTGATGGGTCAGGACGAAGGCGGGCACGTGATAGGGCGGGTTGTCGCCCCACCAGCCTTTCCAGTTGTCGTTCGGCCACTCCCCGCGAATGGGGCCGAACATGTTCCGCCCGAGAATCCAGGCGCCGACGTTCTCAAAGCCGCGGGCGGCGAAATCGTCGTCGATCCCGGTGGCCCCGCCGTCCTTGCCGAACAGGGCCCGCTGGAAGGTGCGGGTCGGGACGAGCCACTGGTGCAGATCCGTCCCGCCAACGCCGAGCGGATTGTCGATGTCCTGATTCGGCCCGGCGCCGTAGCCGTCGAGGGAGATAGTGAAGCCGTCAACACGAACGCGAGTCATCGTTTGCCTCCGGTTAGGTGCTTAACCGGATTTATAGACCGCCAATTGCAGGGCTTGGCGCAACCATCGCCGCTCATGACCGCCCATGGCCGACGGCGGCCTGCGCGCAGCCAGTCACCACGACGCTATTTCGCCGACGCGGACCTAATCGAGTGAACGCGGGGAAACGATGGGCAGGGTGAAAAATGAGGTAGCCCAAACGCAAGGCAGGGCGCGGATCTTCACGGCACCATCGCCAAACTCAAGCACTGGCGCGGTTCTCCAAGGCATACCCGCCAAGAACAAGCATCGGCGCGCCTTTCCGGCCACCGCCTGAACCATTCCCCTACCCCGCCCGGCGTTCGTCGCCGCGCCGCTCCAGCCAGTCCCGGGCGGTGCGTTCCAGGTGGTCGAGGAACACCTGGGCCACCGGGGAGAGGCGCTTGCCCCGGGGGTAGAGGGTCCACCAGTTGGAGAGGACGGGGAAGCCCTGCACGTCGAGCACCGTCAGCTGGTCCTCGGCCAGGTGGGCGGCCAGGGCGTGGCGGGACACCACCGACAGGCCCAGGCCGCCGGCCACCGCCTGCTTGATCGCCTCGTTGCTGCCCAGTTCCAGCCGCACGTTGGGGGCGAAGCCCTGCTGGGCGAAGAAGGCGTCGCAGGCAAGGCGGGTACCGGAGCCCTGCTCGCGCAGCAGGAAGCGCTCGCCGGCCAGGGCCGCCAGGGGGATGGCCGGGGTGCCGGCCAGGGGATGGTTCTCCGGGGCGATCACCACCAGGGGGTTGGGCAGGAAGGCGTGGCGCTCCACGTCGATGTGGGCCGGGGGCATGGACATGATGTACAGGTCGTCCCGGTTTTCCAGCAGGCGGGCCACCACCCCGTCCCGGTTCTGCACCTCCAGGGCGATGTCGATGTCCGGGTGGCTGGCGCAGAAGCTGCCCAAGAGGCGCGGCACGAAGTACTTGGCGGTGCTCACCACCGCCACCCGCAGCCGGCCCCGGGTGAGGCCCTTCATGGCGTCGATGCGCTGCTCGAAGGCGGCCCATTCGTCCACCATGGCCCGGGCCGTCTCGGCCAGGGATTCCCCGGCGGCGGTCAGGTAGAGGCGCTTGCCGATCTGCTCGTAGAGGGGCAGGCCCACCGCCTCGGCCAGCTCCTTGAGCTGCATCGAGACCGTGGGCTGGGTGACGTGGCAGGCCCGGGCGGCGGCGGTGATGCTGCGCTGCTCGGCCAGGGCGAGAAAGAGGCGCAGCTGGCGGAAGGTGACATTCATAGATTTATCTCTATATATAAAATAAAAAGAATCGATTTTTATATATTCTACGCCGCCGCTACCATCGGAGTCCTCTTCCACCCGGCGCATGCGCGCGTGATTCCGATGCAAACCCTCCTCGATCCGGCCATTCTCTTCTTCGTCTTCGGTGTGCTGGCCGGCACCCTCAAGTCCAACCTGGAAATCCCGCCCCAGATTTCCCGTTTTCTCTCCCTCTACCTGCTGATGGCCCTGGGGTTGAAGGGCGGTTTCGCCCTGGCCCATTCAGGCCTGACCCTGGACGTGGCCACCACCCTGGGCTGCGCCGTGCTCCTGGCGGTGCTGGTGCCGGCCCTCGGCTACCAGGTGCTGCGGCGTTTTCTCAACGGCTACGACGCTGCCAGCATCGCCGCCACCTACGGCTCGGTGAGCGCCGTCACCTTCATCACCTCGATCCAGTTCCTGGAAAGCCGGGGCCTGCCCTACGGCGGCCACATGGCGGCGGCCATGGCCCTGATGGAATCGCCGGCCATCATCATGGCGGTGCTGTTCGCCAACTCCCTGCGGCGGGGCGTCACCCTGGCCGCGCCGTCCATGGCGGTCAATGCCGGCGGCGGCACCCTGGCCCTGGGTGGCCTGCCCGGCAGCGGCGGCCGGAGCGCGCCGACGCCCCTGGGCAAGATCCTCCACGAATCGTTCACCGACGGGGCCCAACTGCTGCTGCTCGGCGCCATGGCCATCGGCATCCTCACCGGCGAGGCCGGCAAGGCGGCCATGGCCCCCTTCTCGGTGGATCTGTTCAAGGGGATGCTGGCCTTCTTCCTGCTCGACATGGGCCTGATGGCCGCCCGCAGCATGGGCGAGCTGAAGGGCAAGTCGCCCTGGCTGGCCGCCTACGGCATCCTCGCCCCCCTGTGCCACGCCACCCTGGCCCTGGGCCTGGCCCTGCTGCTCGGCATCGGCCCGGGCAACGGCGGGCTGCTGATGGTGCTGGCCGCCAGCGCCTCCTACATCGCCGTGCCGGCGGTGCTGCGCTACGCGATTCCCGAGGCCAACCCGTCCCTGTACCTGGGCATGTCCCTGGGCATCACCTTCCCCTTCAACATCCTGGTCGGTATTCCCCTGTACATGACCGTGGCCCACGCGGTGCTGGGCCGGGGCTGACCCCGGCTCAGGCGCCCCGGGAGCCGGCGCGGTCCGGCACCCGGGGCGAGCGCCGCGTCATTTCCGCCAGCCGGCTGGCGCAGCGGCGCAGGTCGCGTCCGAGCAGCCGGGCCAGGTCCGGCGCCCCATCGAGCAGCTCATCCCAGGGTGAGGTGGCTGTCGCCGCCAGGGCCACGCCGGCCTCGTAGGCGGCGTCGATCAGCCAGATGAAGCGGCGCAGGGCATCGCCGTCCCGGGGGCCGAAGCGCGGCACATCGCTGATGGCCAGCCGCGGGGCCTGGAGCGCCAGGGCCAGATAATCCCCGGGGGAGCGGGGCGAGCCGCACAGGGCGGCAAAGTCGAACCACAGGCCGCCCTCCCCGGCGCCAGCCCGGGCGCGCACGGGTATCGGCCGACCGGCAAGGATGAGCTTTTCCCCACCCGGGTTTGCAACGCCCTTGCTTGCAGCCCCCGCCGCGTCCCCCGCCCTGCCGCCGAACGGCAGCCCCAGCCAATCCGCCAGGGCAGTGTCACCCTCCGCCGCCGTGGCGCCCACCCACCAACGGGGGGCCGCTGCCGCCCCCTGCAGGCGGTAATCCTGCCCTCCATCCACCTCCAGCAGGTCGCAATGCCGGGCGATGAAGTCCGCCACCGGCTGGTAGCGGTCGGCCTGGGCCTGATGGAAGGCCGTATCCGGCCACAATTCGGCGGGAGGATGGTTGGCGGTGAACACCAGGGCCGCCCCCGCCGCGTGGATGGCGGCCAGGGCGCGGCCCAGGATCAGGGCATCGGCGATATCGTGGGCGTGGAACTCGTCGAGCACCAGCAGTCGGGCGCCGGCCAGCAGGTCGTCCACCGCCTGGGCGAAGGCATCGTCGGCACCGCCCTCCCGGGCGGCGGCGATGGCCCGGTGTAGGTCGGCGAGAAAGGCGTGCTGGTGGCGGCGCAGCACCGTCCCCGGCGGCAGGGACGCCGCCAGCAGGTCCACCAGCAGGGTCTTGCCCCGGCCCACGCCGCCCCACAGGAAGAGGCCCCGGGGCCCCGCCGCCCCGGGCGCCGATTCGACGCAGCCGGCCACCGCCGCCGCCAGCAAGGCCAGCCGGGTCAGCGCCCGCTGCTGCGCGGCATCGGGGATACAGCCGCGGGCCGCCAGGGCGGCGGCGAGGCAGTCGCGCCAGGGATCGGGCGAAGGGTGCCCGGCGGAGGGGTGAGGCGGCGTGGCGGCCGTGGCAGCGGCGGCGTCAGTGGTATAGGCCGCGTCGGCCGATACGGCAGGCACCTGGACAAGGCGGCATGGGGCGGAAGTAGAGGTCATGGCGCCCATCCTACCTTGGCCACCAGGGCCAGTCCCGCCGCCAGCAGGGCCAGGTTAAGCACCCGGGCGAAGCGCTCCCGGGACAGGCGCAGGTCCAGGTGGTGGCCCAGCCAGATTCCGCCGAACATGGCCGGGACGGCCAACAGGGCGAGCAGCAGCAGGGAACCGTCGATCAGCCCGGCCAGGGCGCACAGCACCACCCGCAATCCGGTGCTCAAGGCCATCAGCACCGCCTGGGTGGCGCGGAAGGCGTCTCGCTCCGGCAGGCGCCGACCCAGGTAGGCGGCGTAGAGAAAGCCGCCGCTGCCGAACAAGGCGCCGAGCAGCCCGCCCACCAGGCCACAGGGCACGGCCCACAGTCCGCCCAGGGGCGCGCCAGCCGCCGGGCCCCGCGCCGGGCGTAGCCCCCAGGCACCGTACGCGGCGACGAACAGCCCCAAAGCCAAGGCCAGGGCGTTGGCCGGCAGGCCGGCGAGCAGGGTGACCCCGAGCACCTGGCCCGCCGCCATGCCCGGCAGCAGCCGGGCCAGCTCGCCCCGGTCGATGCGCCGCCGCGCGCGCCAGCCCCGGGCGGAGGCGCCCACGCAGTCGAGCAGGGCCAGCAGCGGCACGATGCGCGCCACCGGCAGCACCGCCGCCAGGGGCGTGGCGGCGATCATGGCCGAGCCGAAACCGACCAGGGTAAAAATGGCGTAGGCGGCCACCAGGGCCAGGGCCGCCACCAGCAGGGCGGCCGGGGACTGCAGGGGGCCGCCCAGGAAGGCGGCATCGAAGGGAAGGGTCATGGCGCGGCGAACAACGGATGAAAGGCCGGGAAGCGGCGGAGACGGGCGACCAGCGCCCCATCCCCGGCGCTTCGCACCGCGGAGAGCGGGAAGCGGAGACGACGGACCGGAATACCGGTGGAGCGCCGGGCCTGCCTGGTGTCTCCGCCGGCAGTCGCGGGCGGGGTGGCAGTACTGGTAGGATCGCCGCGAATATGCCATAACACCAATACCGTTTATCGCCATTACCCATAACGAACCGGCATGCCTAGCCTGCGCCAGATCCGCTATTTCCTCGCCGTTGCCGACCTGGGGGGCTTCACCCCGGCGGCGGCGGCCCTGTTCGTCGCCCAGCCGGCCCTGAGCCGCCAGATCGGCCAGCTCGAAGCCGAACTGGGTTTTGCCTTGTTCGTGCGCGAGCCCCGGGGGGTGCGCCTGACCCCGGCCGGCGAACTGTTCCGCCAGCGGGTCGCCGGCATGGCCGACGGCCTTCAGGCGGCAGCCGACGACGCCCGGCGCCTGGCCCAGGGTGAAGGGGGCGTGCTGCGCCTGCTCCATTCCAGTTCGACGCCCCTGGCCGGCGCCCTGCTCGCGGCCCTGCGCGACTTCACCGCCGCCCGCCCCGGGGTGCGGGTGGATCTGGACCGGCTTTCCTCCGAACAGCAGGTCGGCGCCCTGGCCGCCGGCCGGGCCGACCTGGGGCTGGTGCGCCTGCCCCTGCTGCGCCGCGACCCGGCGGTGCGCCTGCGCCCCCTGCCCGAAGAACGGCTGTGGGCGGCCCTGCCCGCCGAGCATCCCCTGACGGCACGCCAGGAACTGGCCCTGGCCGACCTGGCCGGGGAAGCGTTCGTTTCGGCGGTGCATCGGGAGCGGGGCGGCCTCGCCCGGCGGGTCACCGACCTGTGCCTGGAGACGGGCTTCACCCCGGTAATGGCGGCGGCCACCTCGCGCAAGACCAGCCAGCTGCACCTGGTGGCGGCCGGCTTCGGCGTCGCCCTGATCCCGGACGCCATGGCGCCCCTGCTGCCGGCCGGGGCCGTGCTGCGCCCCCTGGTCGGTGCGCACGGGACGCCCACCGCCCAGGCGGCCCTGGCACTGCCGCCCACCCCCTCGCCCCTGGCCGAGGCGTTTGCCGAAGCGCTGGTGAAGGCGTGGCGCGGGCTGGGCGCTCAACCCGGTTTCAAGCCAGCCTGATTTCCCCTGCATACGAGGGCTGCCTCCAGGTTGATAGCCGTGGGAGCGGAAACGCTACTCTGCGGCCCCCAATCCGTATCCGCGCAAAGAAGGCGGCCAGGCCGAGAGCGGCACACGAGCAGCATCGACAGTGCCGCCCTCCCTGTCGGAACGGTAGCGATGGCCCTGCAGCGACGTTCATGCCCGACGACATCACCGCCAGTATTGACCCAACACATCGATACAACTAAGATCATCGACATGAAATCCGACTACACTCAGGCCCTCCCCCCCGAATGGCGCGGCATGTCCAAGGTGTTCACCGCCTTGGGCGACGAGCACCGCCAGCGCATGCTGCTGCTCTTCGAGAAGGGCGAGCGGCTCAATGTCGGGCAGATCGCCGAAGCCTCCACCCTGACCCGCTCCACTGTCTCGCACCACCTGAAGATCCTGCGCGAGGCCGAGGTGCTGGGTTCGGAGAAGGTCGGCAAGGAGGTGTTCTTCTGGATCAACCGGCCGTTCCTGGAGGAAACCCTGGGCAACGTGCTGGACTACGTGCGTAACGAGGCCTAGGCCCGGGCATTCCCCGGCCTCTTTTTTTGCCCCTATATAACGAAAAACTTAGTCATTTGATTATTTATTCGGGATGGCATAATCCCGCCCTTCCTGGGAGCCGCGATGTTTAAAACACTGTTCAAATCCTTGCTGCGGACGCTGGCCCGCCTGCTCTTCCGCATCCGCTGCACGGGCGACCCATCGGCCCTCACGGCCGAGCGCCTGCTCATCGTCGCCAACCACGAGTCCTTCCTCGACGGGCTGCTGCTCGGCCTGTTCCTGCCGGTGAATCCGGTGTTCGTGGTGCACACCGGGGTGGCCCGCTCCTGGTACTTCCGCCTGGTGCTGTCCCTGACCGACTACCTGGCGGTGGACCCGACCAGCCCGATGGCCATGAAGAAGGTCATCAAGCTGCTGGAAACCGGCCGCCCGGTGGTGATCTTTCCCGAGGGGCGCATCACCCAGACCGGCAGCCTGATGAAGGTCTACGACGGCCCGGCCTTCGTCGCCGCCAAGACCGGTGCCACGGTGGTGCCGGTGCGCCTCGACGGCGCGGCGCGCAGCTACTTCTCGCGAGTGTCGGGCAAGTACCCGAAGCAGCTCTTCCCGCACATCCGCCTCTCCATCCTGCCCGCTACCGTCATCCCCATGCCCGCGGCGCCCACCGCCAAGCTGCGCCGGCGCAAGGCCGGCGAGGCGATGCGCCGGGTGATGCAGGAGATGCTGTTCGCCTCGCACCCGCGCCAGACCCTGTTCGCCGCCCTGTGCGACGCCGTCGAGATCTTCGGCCGCCGCCGGCGGGTGCTGGAGGACATGAAGCAGATCGAGTACTCCTACCAGGACCTACTCAAGATGAGCCTGATGCTCGGCCGCCTGGCCGCCCGGGAGAGCACCGAGGGCGAGCGGGTCGGGGTGCTGCTGCCCAACCTGACCGCCACCGTCGGGCTGCTGCTCGGCCTCACCGCCCAGAAGCGGGTGCCGGCCATGCTCAACTACAGCGCCGGCAGCGAGGGCATGCAGGCCGCCTGCGACGCCGCCCAGGTGCGCACCGTCATCACCTCGCGCCAGTTCCTGGAAACCGCCAAGCTCACCGACAAGGTGGCGGCGCTCCACAACGTGCGCCTGGTCTACCTGGAAGACCTGGGCAAGGGCGTCACCCTGTGGGACAAGCTGTGGCTGATCGGCTACGCCCTGTGGCTGCCGCGCTGCACCGCCCGGCCGGCCTCACCGGAGGATGCGGCGGTGGTGCTGTTCACCTCCGGCTCCGAAGGCAAGCCCAAGGGCGTGGTGCTGTCGCATCGGGCGATCCTGGCCAACATCGCCCAGGTGCGGGCGGTGATCGATTTCTCGGTGGACGACAAGGTGCTCAACGCCCTGCCGGTGTTCCACTCCTTCGGCCTCACCGCCGGCACCCTGCTGCCGGTGCTCACCGGCGCCAGCCTGTTCCTCTACCCCTCGCCCCTGCACTACCGGATCATCCCCGAGCTGGCCTACGACCGGAACTGCACCGTGCTGTTCGGCACCAGCACCTTCCTCGGCAACTACGCCAAGTTCGCCCACCCCTACGACTTCTACCGGCTGCGCTACGTGGTGGCCGGCGCCGAGAAGCTGGCCGAACCGGTGCGCGCCCTGTGGTTCGAGAAGTTCGGCATCCGCATCTTCGAAGGCTACGGCGCCACCGAAACCGCCCCGGTGCTGGCGGTGAACACCCCCATGGCCTACCGCACCGGCACCGTCGGCCAGCTGTTGCCGGGCATCCACGCCAAGCTGGTGCCGGTGCCGGGCATCGACGCCGGCGGCCTGCTCCACGTCAGCGGCCCCAACCTGATGTCCGGCTACTACCGGGCGAGCGCCCCCGGCGTGATCGAGCCGCCCCACTCCGAGGCTGGCCCGGGCTGGTACGACACCGGCGACGTGGTCGAGATCGACGACGACGGCTTCCTGCGCATCGTCGGCCGGGTCAAGCGCTTCGCCAAGGTGGCGGGCGAGATGGTCAGCCTGGAAGTGGTGGAAAAGCTCGCTGCCGCCACCGCCCCGGGCGCCGCCCACGCCGCCTCCAGCCAGCCCGACGCAGCCAAGGGCGAAGCCCTGGTGCTGTTCACCACCGACCCGGCCCTGACCCGGGACCAGCTCCTCGCCGCCGCCCGGGACAAGGGCGTCCCGGAACTGGCGGTGCCGCGCAAGATCGTTATCATCGACGCCCTGCCTCTCCTGGGCACCGGCAAGACCGATTACGTCAGCCTTAAAAAAATGGCGGAGGCCGCATGAGCGGACAATTCAAACTGCTGCAGGAACGCCGCTTCCTGCCCTTCTTCGGCACCCAGTTCCTCGGCGCCTTCAACGACAACCTGTTCAAGAACGCCCTGGTGGTGCTGCTCACCTTCCAGGCGGCCAGCTGGACCAGCCTCGATCCGGGCATTCTGGCCAACCTGGCGGCGGGCATCTTCATCCTGCCCTTCTTCATCTTCTCGGCCACCGCCGGCCAGCTCGCCGACAAATACGACAAGGCCCGCCTGGCCCGGCTGGTGAAGGTGCTGGAAATGGCCATCATGGCCCTGGCCGGCGCCGGCTTCGTGCTGCACAGCCTGCCGGTGCTGCTCTTCGCCCTGTTTCTGCTCGGCTGCCACTCCACCCTGTTCGGCCCGGTCAAGTACGCCATCCTGCCCCAGCACCTGCACCCGGATGAGCTGGTGGGGGGCAACGCCCTGGTGGAGGCGGGCACCTTCGTCGCCATCCTGGTGGGCACCCTGGCCGGCGGGCTCTTGGCCGGCGCCGGGCACCCGCTGTGGGTGGCAGGGGCCGGTCTGGCCGTGGCCCTGCTCGGCTACCTGACCAGCCGCGGCATCCCCGCTGCCCCGGCGCCGGAACCGGATCTGGCGATCAACCTCAACCCGTTCTCCGAAACCTGGCGCAACGTCGGCTTCGCCCGGGAGAACCGCACGGTGTTTCTCTCCATTCTCGGCATCTCCTGGTTCTGGCTGTACGGCGCCCTGTTCCTCGCCCAGTTCCCGGCCTACGCCAAGAACGTGCTGGGGGGCAGCGAAACCACGGTCACCTTGCTGCTCGCCACCTTCACCGTCGGCATCGGCCTGGGTTCGCTCCTGTGCGAGCGGCTCTCGGCCAAGCAGGTGGAGATCGGTTTGGTGCCCTTCGGCTCCATCGGCCTCACCCTGTTCGGCCTGGACCTGGCCTGGGCCTCGCCCGACGCCTTGAGCCTGGCCAGCCATGCCGCACCTCTGGGCGTGGCGGAGCTGCTGGCGGTGCCCGGTACCTGGCGGGTGCTGATCGACCTGATGCTGCTCGGGGTGTTCGGTGGCTTCTTCATCGTGCCCCTCTATGCCCTGGTGCAGCTGCGCAGCGCCCCGGGCCACCGGGCACGCATCATCGCCGCCAACAACATCCTCAACGCCCTGTTCATGGTGGCCGGCGCCCTGGGTGCGGCGGCCCTGCTCGGCGCCGGGCTGTCCATCCCCCGGCTGTTCGCCCTGGCCGCCGCGATCAACGCCGCCGTGGCCCTGTACATCTACCGGTTGGTGCCGGAATTCCTGCTGCGCTTCATCGTCTGGATGCTGGTGCACACGGTCTACCGGCTGGAAAAGCGCGGTCTGGAGCACATTCCGGCGGAAGGCCCGGCCCTGCTGGTGTGCAACCACGTCAGCTTCGTGGACGCCCTGGTGATCATGGCCGCCTGCCCCCGGCCGATCCGCTTCGTCATGGACCACCGCATCTTCAAGGTGCCCGTGCTCAACTTCGTCTTCCGCACCAGCGGGGCGATCCCCATCGCGCCGGAAAAGGAGGACGCCGCCCTCAAGGAGCAGGCCTTCGCCCAGGTGGCCGAAGCCCTGGCCGCCGGCGAACTGGTAGGCATCTTCCCCGAGGGCGGCATCACCGCCAACGGCGAGATCGGCCCCTTCCGCCCCGGCACCGCCCGCATCCTGCGCGACACCCCGGTGCCGGTGGTGCCCCTGGCGCTGCAAGGTCTGTGGGGCAGCACCTTCTCGCGCAAGGACGGCCCGGCCATGAGCCGGCCGCTGCGCCGGGGGCTGTTCTCGCGCATCGCCCTGGTGGGCGGCGCGGCCCTGCCGGCAGAGCAGGCCAGCCCGGATGTGCTACGAGACAAGGTCGTGGAATTGCGCGGCGCGCGGGCCTGAGCGGCGCGGAGCCCGCCCCCCCTGGCGCCCGGGGCGACGCGGGAGCCTAGCCTGCCCGGACGCAGTTGCGTCCGTCCGCCTTGGCGGCGTAGAGGGCCCGGTCGGCCCGGGCCAGCAAGGCATCGATATCGGCATCAGCCGGCGTAAGGGCGGCCACGCCGAGGCTGGCGGTGAAGCCCAGGTTGGCGCCGGGCAGGGTGATGACGATCCCGTCGACCAGGGCGCGCACCCGCTCGGCCACCTGCAGCGCCGCCTCCTGATCGGTATTGGGCAGCAGGATGGCGAACTCCTCGCCGCCGAAGCGGCTCAACACGTCGATGCTGCGCAGGCTGCTCCGCACCACCCTTGCGAAGGCCACCAGGGCAGCGTCCCCTGCCGCGTGGCCGTGGGTGTCGTTGATGCGCTTGAAGTAGTCGAGGTCGGCGACGAGCACCGCCAGCGGCTGCCCGTAACGCTTGGCGCGGGCGAACTCGCTGCCCAGCAGATCGAGGAAGCGGCCCCGGTTGGCGCAGCCGGTGAGGATATCGGTGGTGGCCAGACGCTGCAGCTCGGCATGGTGCCGGGCCAGCACCGCCAGGGAACGGGCGAGGCGCCAGGCAAAGAACAGGGCGCCGAAACTGAGGATCAGGGCCAGGCCCACCACCACTTCCAGATGCCGGCGCCAGGGGGCGAGGCTGGCGTGGAACTCGCTGGTGACGGCCAGCACCAGGGGATAGTCGGGCAGGGTCGAATAGGCCATCAGGCGGCGCTGGCCGTCCACACCCGACGCCGCAATCATGGCGAATCCGCTCGGCGCCTTGGGCAGCAGGGTGGTGAAGGTGTAGTTACCGGAAAAATTCTTGCCGATGACCTGCTCGTTGAACGGCGCCCGCACCAGCAGCGTGCCGTCGCGGCGCACCAAGGCAATACTGCCCCCTTCCGGCATGCGCGCAGCCTCGTAGAGTTGGGCCAGGGCGTCGTGCTCGATGCTGGCGAACAGCACCGTCACCCCGCTCGCCGGGGTGGACAGGCGCCAGGCCAGGGGAATGATCCAGTGACCATTGAGGCGGCTGACCACCGGATCGGCGATCACCATCTTGCCCGGCTCGCCGGCCATGGACTGGCGGAAATAATCCCGGTCGGACACGTCGCGCACCGGCAGGGTGCCCCGGGACGGCACGAAGAACAGGCCGCCCTGGGCATCGATCAGGCGGATGTCGATCACCCCGTTGCTGCGCTGGCGAAAGCCCTCCACCAGGGCAATGAAATCGGCGTCGGTGCGCGGATCGATACCGGGGCGCGCGGCCAGCCAGCGGTCCGCCACCGCCATGAAGACCTCCGCCATCTTGAACAAGGCATCGGTCTGGGCCTGGGTGACCCGGTTCAGGCGGACCAGGGCGTCTTCGTTGTGGCGCTGGGTCTCGCGGTAGGAATCCAGCCCCCAATAGGCGACCAGCCCCCACAGCCCGAGCAGGAACAGCAGGGTGCTGACGAACACGGTGCGTACCGCCCGCGCTTCGGCCAGACGGCGGCGTTCGTTGCGCTGAATCGAGGAAGAGGAGGAGGTCGGCACAGGGGGATTCCGGAATAGCAGGCCAATTTTACCGTACCGCCCCGGGTACGCCCTTAGCCGGGCGAAACGACCGGGGAGGGTAGAATCCCGCCTTTCCCCTTTTTTTCCCCGGCGACATGTCATCGATCACCTGGCGCGAACGGCTCGACCACTATGAAAAGCTGATGCGGTTGGACAAACCGATCGGCACCCTGCTGCTGCTCTGGCCCACCCTGTGGGCCCTGTGGTTCGCCGCCCAGGGGCGCCCGTCCTGGGTGCTGGTGTGGATCTTCGCTCTCGGCACCCTGCTCATGCGCTCCGCCGGCTGCGTCATCAACGACTTCGCCGACCGCAACTTCGACCCCCACGTCGAGCGCACCAAGGACCGCCCCCTGGCGGCGCGCAAGGTATCGAGCAAGGAGGCCCTGACCCTCTTCACCGGCCTGTGCCTGGCCGCCCTGGCCCTGATTCTGCCCCTGCAGAACATGCTGGTGCTGGGCCTGGCGGTGGTCGGCGCCTTCCTCGCCGCCTCCTACCCGTTCACCAAGCGCTTCTTTGCCATCCCCCAGGCCTACCTGGGCATCGCCTTCGGCTTCGGCATCCCCATGGCCTACGCGGCCCAGACCCACGCCGTACCGGCCCAGGCCTGGTGGCTGCTGCTGGCCAACGTCTTCTGGGCGGTGGCCTACGACACCGAATACGCCATGGTGGACCGCAACGACGACCTGAAGATCGGCATCAAGACCTCGGCCATCACCTTCGGCCGCTACGACGTGGCCGCCGTCATGGTCTGCTACGCCGTCTCCCTCGGCCTGGTCGGCTGGGTCGGCTACGGCCTGGGCATGGGCCTCCTCTTCTACGCCGGGCTGGCGGTGGCCGCCGGCATGGCGGTGTACCACTACTTCCTGATCCGCGGCCGGGAGCGCATGCCCTGCTTCCGCGCCTTCATGCACAACAACTGGCTCGGGGCCGCGATCTTCCTCGGCGTCGCCGCCGACTACGCCCTGCGCTGAGCATCGCCATGAACACGCTCCACCGGCGCGCCGCAACCCGCCTGTTCCTGGCCTGGCTCAGCATCAGTCTGCTGATCGGCACCGGCGTGGTGGTCTTCAAACTGGAGCAGATCGACGCCTATGTCTCATCGCTGGCGCTGACCGAAGCGCAGCGCTTTCCCCTGGCGGAACTGGAAGCCTTCAACCGGGGCCAGACCAGCGTTGCCACGGTTGAAGGGCACGTGCGCGAGCTGACCAAGGGCCGCTTCGCCATCGTCGAGCTGTACGGCCCGCAACGGGAAACCATCACCGAGGTGGTCCAGCCCGGCAGCCAGGCCATCGAGGACGCGCTGCGCCCCTACGCTCACCCGTTCCCCCTCGGCGACGAGGTGCATTACATCCGCCGCGAGATCGATGACCAATGGGTCGTGCAAGTGGTGGTCCCCCTGCGGGTTGCCGACGGCCCCCTGGCGGGCTATCTGGAAGGGGTTTACGTGGTCGATGCCGCCGCCCGGGCCCAGATCCGCCGCGACCTGCTGATCTCGCTGCTGGTGGTGCTGGCCGCCGTGCTGGTGACCAGCCTGGCCCTCTATCCGATCCTGATCTCCCTCAACCGCGACGTGCTGCGCTTTTCCTCCCAGGTGCTGCGCGGCAACCTGGACATGCTCGAAGTGCTCGGCAGCGCCATCGCCAAGCGCGACTCGGACACCAACATCCACAACTACCGGGTCACCCTGTACGCCCTGGAATTGGCCAAGGCCGCCGGTCTGCCGGCAAGCGATCAGCGCCACCTGGTGGTGGGCGCCTTTCTCCACGACGTGGGCAAGATCGGCATCAGCGATGCCATCCTGCTCAAGCCCGGCAAGCTCAGCGCCGAGGAGTTCGAGGTGATGAAGACCCACGTCGACCTGGGCGTGGACATCATTCAGACGTCGACCTGGTTGAACGTCGGGCGCGACGTGGTGGAGGGCCATCACGAGAAGTTCGACGGCAGCGGCTACCCCCGGGGCCTGCAGGGCGAAGCCATCCCCCTCAATGCCCGCCTGTTCGCCATCGCCGACGTCTTCGACGCCCTCACCTCGCGCCGTCCCTACAAGGAACCGATGAGCTGCGAGGCAGCCCTGTCGGTTCTCGCCGAAGGCCGGGGGCGCCACTTCGACCCGACTCTGCTCGACACGTTTTCCCGCATCGCGCCCGGGTTGTACGACACCCTGACCCCGGCCAGCGACGCCACCATCATCGACCGCCTCCGCCGCGAAGTCATTGACCTGTTCTTTGCCGGCACCCTCAAAGGAGTATCCGCGTGAAATACCGCGACCTGCGCGAATTCATCGACCAGCTCGAATCCCGGGGCAAGCTCAAGCGCATCACGGCGCCGGTGTCCACCCACCTGGAAATGACCGAGATCGGCGACCGGGTGTTGCGCGCCGAAGGCCCGGCCCTGCTGTTCGAAAACCCGGTGGATCGGGGCGGCCGCCCCCTGGGCATGCCGGTGCTGACCAACCTGTTTGGCACCGTGGAACGGGTCGCCCTGGGCATGGGCGAGGAAGGCGATGCCGTCACCGCCCTGCGCGAGGTCGGCAAGCTCCTCGCCTACCTGAAGGAGCCGGAGCCGCCCAAAGGCCTCAAGGACGCCTGGGAAAAACTGCCAGTGTTGAAGCAGGTGCTCAACATGGCGCCGAAGATGATCTCCTCCGCGCCCTGCCACGAGGTGGTGATCGAGGGCGACGACGTGGACCTCGCCCGCCTGCCGATCCAACATTGCTGGCCCGGCGACGCGGCGCCCCTGGTCACCTGGGGCCTCACCGTCACCCGGGGGCCGAGCAAGAATCGGCAGAACCTAGGCATTTACCGCCAACAAGTGATCGGCAAGAACAAGCTGATCATGCGCTGGCTGGCCCACCGGGGCGGCGCCCTGGACTTCCGCGACCATCAGCAGGCCAAACCCGGCGAGCCCTTCCCCGTGGCGGTGGTGCTCGGCTGCGACCCGGCCACCATCCTGGGGGCCGTCACCCCGGTGCCCGATTCGTTGTCCGAGTACCAGTTCGCCGGGCTGCTGCGTGGCTCCAAGACCGAGCTGACCAAGTGCATCGGCTCCGACCTGCAAGTGCCGGCCTACGCCGAGATCGTCCTGGAAGGGGTGATCCACCCCGGCGAGACGGCCCTGGAAGGCCCCTACGGCGACCACACCGGCTACTACAACGAGCAGGCCGACTTCCCGGTATTTACGGTGGAGCGCATCACCACCCGCAAGAACCCGATCTACCACTCCACCTACACCGGCAAGCCCCCCGACGAGCCGGCGGTGCTGGGGGTGGCGCTCAACGAGGTGTTCGTGCCGCTGCTGCAAAAGCAGTTTCCCGAGATCGTGGACTTCTACCTGCCGCCGGAAGGCTGCTCCTACCGGCTGGCCGTGGTCAGCATCAAGAAACAGTACCCGGGCCACGCCAAGCGGGTGATGTTCGGCATCTGGAGCTTCCTGCGCCAGTTCATGTACACCAAGTTCATCATCGTGGTGGACGACGACGTGAACATCCGGGACTGGAAGGAAGTTATCTGGGCCCTGACCACCCGCATGGACGCCACCCGGGACACCACCCTGGTGGACAACACCCCCATTGACTACCTGGACTTCGCCTCCCCGGTGGCCGGCCTGGGCTCCAAGATGGGTCTGGACGCCACCAACAAGTGGCAGGGCGAGACCCAGCGCGAATGGGGCCGCCCCATCGTCATGGACGCGGCGGTGAAGGCCCGGGTGGACGCCCTGTGGGGCGAGCTGGGGCTGTGAGCGTGCAGCGTCCGGGGAACCCGGCCAACGAGGGGACGTTGAACGGCGCCCCGGCGGCCGCCGTGACGGTGCGCCCCCTCGACCTGGACGACCCGGTCCAGGCCGTCGCCTTTCTCGACCTGCTCGACCACTACGCCGCCGACCCCATGGGCGGCGGCACTGGCCTCGCCCCGGCGGTACGTGCTGCGCTGGTGGGCGAGCTGCGCCGCCTGCCCCACTTCCACGGCGCCCTGGCCTGGCAGGCCAGAGACGCCAGCGATGCCTACGGTACCAGCGGTGCTGGCAGTGAAAACGGCAACTGCGCTGGTCAAGGCGAACACGCCGTTGGGCTGATCAACTGCTTCGCCGGCTTTTCCACCTTCGCCGCCCGGCCCCTGCTCAACATCCACGACGTGGTGGTGCGCGACGGCCTGCGCGACCAGGGCATCGGCCGCCTGCTGCTGGCCTGGGCCGAGGCCCGCGCCCGGGAGCTGGGCTGCTGCAAGCTGACCCTGGAAGTGCTGGCCAACAACGCCCGGGCCCGGGCCGCCTACGCCCGCGCCGGCTTCGCCCCCTACGTGCTCGACCCGGCCGCCGGCAACGCCCTGTTTCTGAACAAGCCGTTGTGACCCGGCGCTGCGCCGTGCGGTAAAGGAGTGTTACCCGGGACGCCCCCCGGCCTCGGTTAGACTCGTTGCTTGGCGCGGCTGTCCGGCCACCGCCCGGCAGCCGCCCCGCCCTTCCCGGAGAACACGATGGAAAATTCACCCGCTACCCGCGACCTCGAAGGTGCCAAGGCCTGGGGCCACGTCATGTACGCCCTCCATGCCATTTCCGCGATCAGCGGGGTGCTGTCCTCGGCCACCGTGGTCGGCGCCTTCGTCTTTGGCTGGCCCTCGATCATCGCCGTCATCCTCAACTACGTGAAGCGCGACGAAGTCGCCGGCACCTGGCTGGAAACCCACTACCGCTGGCAACTGCGCACCTTCTGGTTCGCCCTGCTGTGGCTGGTCATCGCCGGAGTGCTGACCATCAGCCTGATCGGCATTCCGGCCGCCATCCTGGTGATCGCCCTGACCGGCATCTGGGTGCTGTACCGGGTGGTGCGCGGCTGGACCGCCCTGGCCGGGCGCCAGTCGATGCCGGTCCCGCCGCAAAACTGACCGGCCGTCGGCCCGGGGCGGCCGCGCTGACCCACGCCTGACATGAATCAAACGCCGGTCATCTGCCTGTGGTAAAAACGCCCCCCGTTGCCTACCACCCTCCCGCCTTCAAGGGACGACCATGACCCTGCCCGAGCCCACGCCCGACATTTCGGCTTTTCTCGCCTCGTCGGTGCACGACATGAAGAACTCCATCAGCATCCTGATCGGCGGCATGGAGAAAATCCTGGCGGCTGCCGACCGGGAAAGCCCCGAGTATCAGGACATGAGCCACATGATGTACGAGACCAAGCGCATCAATGGCAACCTGATCCAGCTGCTCACCCTGTACAAGCTCGGCAACCATCTCTACCCGTTCTCGCCCGAGGACTGGCTGCTCGACGACTTCATCCACGAAACCCTCTCCCAGCAACAGCCCCTGCTGGAATCCCGGGGTATCGCCTTCGAGGTGGACTGCGAGCCTGACCTGATCTGGCCCTTCGACGCTGACCTGGTCGGCGGGGTGGTCGGCCATGCCCTCAACAACGCCATCCACTACACCCAGAACCGCATTCGCCTGGTGGTCCGGCGCGCTGCCGAAGGACTGGAGCTGCGCGTCGAGGACGACGGCCGCGGCTACCCGCAGAAGATGCTCGACGACGGCGTGGCCGCCATGCAGGGCGTTGATTTCCAGGGCGGCAGCACCGGCCTGGGCCTCTACTTCTCGGCCATGGTCGCGCGCCTGCACCGCAACAAGGGCAAGACCGGCAGCATCCGCCTCGAAAACGGCGGCGCCTGGGGCGGCGGCTGCTTCGTGCTCTGCCTGCCCTAACGCCGGCCCCCAGTCAGGAACCCTCAATGAGCCTTCCACAACAACAACTCCCGGCAGACTTCGGCGACAAGAGCTTTCTCATCATCGACGACTTCCACGGCATGCGCAGCATCCTGCGCGACATCCTGCGCTCCTGCGGGGTGAACCCGCGCAACATCGCTACCGCCGCCAACGGCGGCGAGGCCATCGCCCTGCTGGAAAAGAACCGCTTCGACGGCGTCCTCTGCGACTTCAACCTGGGGGCCGGCAAGAACGGCCAGCAAGTGCTCGAAGAAGCCAAGTTCCGCAGCCTGATCGGCCCAGGCTGCGCCTGGATCATGATCACCGCCGAAAAGACCACCGACGTGGTCATGGGCGCCGCCGAGTATCAGCCCGACGCCTACCTGATCAAACCGATCACCGAGGCCACCCTGCGCCTGCGCCTGGACAAGATCTGGAGCAAGAAGGAAGCCTTCGCCGACATCGACCGGGCCGTGGTGGAGCAGGACTTCCTGCGCGCCGTGAAGCTGTGCGACCAGCGCCTGGCCACCGACCGCAGCAACGCCGGCGAACTGCTGCGCCTGAAATGCCAGCTGCTGCTCTCCGCCGGCGAGCACGAGCAGGCGCGCTCCCTGTGCTCGGCCATCCTAGCCGAACGGGACGTGCCCTGGGCCAAGCTCGGCCTGGCCCGGGCCCAGTTCGCTGCCGGCGAGCTGGCCGAAGCCCGCGCCCTGCTCGAAGCCCTGGTCGCCGAGAACCGCACCTTCCTGGAAGCCTACGACTGGCTGGTGGCGGTGCTCAAGGCTCAGGACGACCTGACCAAGGCGGAGGAAGTGCTTGAACAGGCGGCGCGCCTGTCGCCCAACTCGGTCACCCGGCAGAAGATCCTGGGCGAAGTGGCCCTGCAACTGGGCAAGCTCGACAACGCCGAAAAGGCCTTCCGCAAGAGCGTCGCCCTGGGCGAGCACTCGGTGCTCAAGACCGCCGACGCCTACCTGGGCCTGGCCAAGACCTGCAGCGCCAAGGACAACCCCAACGAAGCCCTGCAGGTGCTCGGCACCCTGACCAAGCAGTTCAACGACGACGAGGTCAAGGTCAAGGCCCTGGCCACCGAAGGCATGGTGCACCACAAGGCTGGCGACCCGATCGCCGCGCGCAAGGTCGCCCAGCAACTGGGCGAAGCCCTCAACCAGAGCGGCGTGCGCACCGACAGCGCGACCACCCTGGAAATGGCCGAGCTGATGCTGGTCACCGGCGAGAAGAGCCAGGCCGTCGCCCTGCTTCAGGACGAGGTGCGCAACAACCCCGAAGACAAGACCCTGCTTGGCCGCGTCCAGCAGGTGTTCGACACCGCCAGCATGGGCGCCGAGGGCTCGGCCCTGGTCGAAGCCTCGCGCAAGGAAGCCCTGGAGCTGATGAACCAGGGCGTGCTGCTGGTGCGGGACGGCAAGTTCGACGAAGCCCTGGCCGCCCTGCGCACCGCCTGCGAGCGCCTGCCCAGCAACGTCCGGGTGCTGCTCAACTTCGCCCACCTGGCCCTCGGCATCATGCAGAAGACCGCCGTGGATCCGGCCCTGGTGGACGAAATCCGCGAGCGCCTGCTCACCGTGCGCCGCCTCGCCCCCGGCGAGAAGCGCTGCGCCCAGTTGATGAGCCAGCTTGACACCCTGACCCGCTGACCCGGCGGGTCACGCGACCGGCGGGCTGCATGGTCCTTATGGCCCTCATGCCTCGCCTGCCCCGCCGGTCGATCCTTCAGCAACACGGAAGCATCCCGCAGCCCCCCCCAAGGTCCGCGCCAGTCGCGGACCTTGCCGCTTGCTCGGGCGCAATGCTTAAGTCACCCTGATCGATCGCCAGCCCCCTGCCCCCCCCGCACTCACCCGACGCCCCCATGGAATTCTCTCCCACCCTGGTCCCCGGCCGCCTCGTCCTGCGGCGCAACCGCTTCGTCGCCGAGGTGAGCCTCGACGACGGCCGTCTGGTCGAGGCCCACTGCCCCAACACCGGCGCCATGCACGGCTGCAAGGCCCCGGGCAGCCGGGTATGGCTGTCGGCGGCGACCAACCCGGAGCGCAAGCTGGCCTGGACCTGGGAACTGGTGGAACCCCTGGAAGCCCCCGGCGTACTGGTGGGCCTGCACACCGGCCGCACCAACGCCCTGGTGCGCGAGGCCATCGAGGCCGGGCGCATCGCCGAACTCACCGGCTACGGCGCCATCCGCGCCGAAGTGCCCTACGGCGGCGACAACGGCCGGGGCGGCAAGCGCAGCCGCATCGACCTGCTACTCGAAGCCCCCGACGGCAGCCGCCCGCCCTGCTACGTGGAAGTGAAAAACGTCACCGCCATCGCCGACCCCGGCCCCCACAGCCGTGGCCTGGGCTTCTTCCCCGACGCGGTGACCGAGCGCGGCACCAAGCACCTGCGCGAACTGATCGACGTGGCCGCCGCCGGCCAACGTGCCGTCCTGTTTTTCTGCGTGCAGCGCGGCGACGTGAACGAAGTGCGCCCCGCCGACCACATCGACCCGCTCTACGGCCGCACCCTGCGGGAAGCGATTGCCGCCGGGGTCGAAGCCCTGGCCTACGCCGCCACCATCACACCGGACGCCCTGAATCTGGAGCGGCGGCTGGCGGTGGTCTGCCCCTGAGCGGAATCGTCACGGCGCCGGTTGGTGGGCTGCTGGCTCACCAAACCCCGCGCCAGCATTGGTTCTCCTGGCAGGCGCCTTGTAGATCGAGCATTGGCGCGGATCTCCAGAGCATCACCTCGAAGATCAAGATTTGGCGCGGGTTTCCAGCGAGGCATCCTAAAATCCGCCCCCCCCTATTCCCCGTCCCCCAATCCCCCATCGCTCACCGGAAGCCGCCGCAAGCGGAAGCGCTGTGTTTCGCCTGGACGGCGAGCCCGCGCCCCCGCCGGCAGGCCGGTGAAACTGGCCTACCGGTGCCCTGCGCTACTCGCCCGGGACGGGGGCTGCGGAACTCGGCCTGCGGCCTCAAACGGTCCTCGCCCTTTCCCGTCCCGACCTGCGTTGCTCGGCGGGCCAGAAGGGCACACGGGGCGCTCGGCAACACACGGGCGCACGATTTCGGCGCTGCCGGGAGCGCCACGCCGCCACGCCTAGCGCACCATTTGATGCACTGCCCGGAAAGCCACGCCAGGCGCGGAGTGTGACGTTATGCCCCGAAAGAGCCCCGGCAGGAGGGAGACACGCCCCCACAAAAAACGCCCCGGGATCAATAATTTTTAGCTATCAACAATATCACTTTAATTGTTTTGCACTTTCGCCGCCACACCACAAAAATGACAACACCGCGGCTATAGTGACCAGAGCGGCGGCCATCCCGGCCACCTGTCCGGCAGCTTAAAAGGTCGCACAAGCAGTCCACTCATCCCGCAAAAAAAGGAGCGAAAGATGGCGAACACGAGCGCGCACCCTGCTAATCCCGCTGGCCAATGCCCCGTCATGCACGGCAGCACGACCTCGGCGAGCATGTCGAACGCGGCCTGGTGGCCCAAGGCGTTAAACCTGGACATCCTGCACCAGCACGACACCAAGACCGACCCGATGGGCCCGGACTTCAACTACCGGGACGAGGTCAAGAAGCTCGACGTGGCCGCCCTGAAGAACGACCTGAAGGCGCTGATGACCGACAGCCAGGACTGGTGGCCCGCCGACTGGGGCCACTACGGCGGCCTGATGATCCGCATGGCCTGGCACGCGGCGGGCACCTACCGCATCGCCGACGGCCGCGGCGGCGCCGGCACCGGCAACCAGCGCTTCGCCCCGCTCAATTCCTGGCCGGACAACGCCAACCTGGACAAGGCCCGCCGCCTGCTCTGGCCGATCAAGAAAAAGTACGGCAACAAGCTGAGCTGGGCCGACCTGATCGTGCTGGCCGGCACCATGGCCTACGAGTCGATGGGCCTCAAGACCTTCGGCTTCGGCTTCGGCCGGGAAGACATCTGGCACCCGGAAAAGGACATCTACTGGGGGTCCGAGAAGGAATGGCTGGCCCCCACCGGCAGCGAGGGCAGCCGCTATTCCGGCGAGCGCGACCTGGAAAACCCCCTGGCCGCCGTGATGATGGGCCTGATCTACGTGAACCCGGAAGGCGTGGACGGCCAGCCCGACCCGCTCAAGACCGCCCGTGACATCCGCGTCACCTTCGCCCGCATGGCCATGAACGACGAGGAGACCGTGGCCCTGACCGCCGGCGGCCACACCGTCGGCAAGGCCCACGGCAACGGCAGCGCCGCCAATCTGGGCCCGGCGCCCGAAGGGGCCGAACTGGAAGAACAGGGCCTGGGCTGGATCAACCACACGGGCCGCGGCGTCGGCCGCGACACGGTGACCAGCGGCATCGAAGGCGCCTGGACCACCCACCCCACCCAGTGGGACAACGGCTACTTCAAGCTGCTGCTCGGCTACGACTGGTGGCTGCAAAAGTCGCCGGCCGGCGCGCACCAGTGGGAACCGGTCAACATCAAGGAAGAAGACATGCCGGTGGATGTGGAGGACCCGTCGATCCGCCGCAAGCCGATCATGACCGACGCCGACATGGCGATGAAGTTCGACCCGGAATACCGCAAGATCGCCGAGCGCTTTGCCCAGGACCAGGCCTATTTCTCGGAGGTCTTCGCCCGGGCCTGGTTCAAGCTGACCCACCGGGACATGGGCCCCAAGGCCCGCTACATCGGCCCGGACGTGCCGAAGGAAGACCTGATCTGGCAAGACCCGGTCCCCGCCGGCCGCAACGACTACGACGTAGCGGCGGTGAAGGCCAGGATTGCCGCCAGCGGCCTCTCCATCGCCGAGATGGTGGCCACCGCCTGGGACAGCGCCCGCACCTTCCGCGGCTCGGACAAGCGCGGCGGCGCCAACGGCGCGCGCATCCGCCTCGCCCCGCAAAAGGACTGGAAAGGCAACGAACCGGCCCGGCTGGCCAAGGCCCTGGCGGTCTATGAAAAAATCGCTGCCGAGACCGGCGCCAGCATCGCCGACGTCATCGTCCTGGCCGGCAACCTCGGCATCGAGCAGGCCGCCAAGGCGGCGGGCGTCGACGTGGCGGTGCCCTTCGCCCCGGGCCGCGGCGACGCCACGGCGGAAATGACCGACGTCGAATCCTTTGACGTGCTCGAACCCCTGGCCGACGGCTTCCGCAACTGGCAAAAACAGCACTACGTGGTCACCCCCGAAGAGCTGCTGCTCGACCGGGCCCAGCTGCTGCGCCTCACCGCCCGCGAGATGACCGTCCTGGTCGGCGGCCTGCGCGTGCTCGGCACCAACCACGGCGGCAGCCGCCACGGCGTGTTCACCGACCGGGTCGGGGCGCTCACCAACGACTTCTTCGTCAATCTGACCGACATGGCCTACACCTGGAAGCCCGCCGGCCGGAACCTGTACGAAATCCGCGAACGCAAGAGCGGCACCGTGAAGTGGACCGCGACCCGGGTCGATCTGGTGTTCGGCTCCAACTCGGTGCTGCGCGCCTACGCCGAGGTCTATGCCCAGGACGACAACAAGGAGAAGTTCGTCCACGACTTCATCGCCGCCTGGACCAAGGTGATGAACGCCGATCGGTTCGATCTGGCCTGAGCGGTAGACGTTATAGCTCTCACCTGACCTATTTGGGCCAGGCGTCCCGTCCCCTGAAGCACGTCTCCGGGCTCCGCTTCAGGGGCGGTCTCGTATCGGCTTCACACCTTCATTTCAGCGAGCCCTGCCGCACCAACCGGAGCGTGTTGTGCCATGAGCTCTGTCACCCAGTCGATGAATACTCTCAGCTTTGCGCTGACATGTCGGTTAGGTGGATAAACCGCATATATCGGCATCGTCGCGACACGCCAACCGTCGAATAGTGTTCGCAGCTCACCGCATGCCACGTGTGCATTTGCCATGTAATGCGGCAACCAAACGATGCCCATCCCGGCAAGTCCAGCTGCGAGGTAAGCGTTACCGTCATCGACCGCCACCACATAACGGCCTTGCACAGTAATGCGCTCGTTATCACGCCACATGGATAACGGAACCGTCTTACCACTGGTCGCACGCAAGAAACCCACAATACGGTGGTCGATACCTTCCAATTCACGGGGATGAAAGGGCTCCCCCGCACGCTCCAAATAACGGGGAGCGGCATACACACCGAACTCAAGCTCACCCACACGACGGGCCATCAAGGACGAGTCGGCAAGCTCCCCGCCACGGAGAACGCAATCCACGTTATCGCCGATCACATCAACGGTCCGGTCACTCACTCCCATATCGAACTGGATGTCGGGATAGCGCGCATGAAACATCGGTAACGCCGGTATCAGGATCATGCTGGCGAGTGGGCTGGGCACATCCACGCGGAGACGCCCCTTAGGGGCTGCCACGGCATGGGACACACCGGCATCGGCATCTTCAAGGTCGGCCAAGAGGCTCACCACACGCCCGTAATAGGCCGCCCCCTCGGCGGTCACCCTGACTTGGCGCGTGGTGCGATTCAAAAGTTTGACACACAGCCTGGCCTCCAACTGTTGCACCAATTGCGTCACCGTGGTCTTGCTGATGCCAAGCGTCTGCGCTGCCTTGGTAAAGCTGCCGGCCTCCACTACGCGGACAAAGGCCTGCAGTGCATCGAAACGATCCATTTTTGCTCCTGACGCATCGATGATTGTTTGGGTATCGCAAACAGTGATTGTGCGTCTTGCTTGTTTATTGCTCAAACCGCGAGCTCTTAAAATCCATTCGTGGGATATGCCATTCAGTTGCAGAGAAAACACTGGCGGCGCGCGCGTTTTCGGATGCCATCACGTGCATTGTCGTCGCGGTGCCGCCCCCACTTCCCCCCATCCATTACATTGTGAAAGAGCCCATCCATGACTGCACGCGACGTTGTTTTTCCGGCGGGGCGTCAAGCGCTATATGAAAAGAATCGGTACTCGCCTGCGATCCGCGCCAATGGCCTTCTTTTTGTATCGGGGCAAGTTGGGAGCCTGCCAGACGGTTCGCCAGAACCCAATTTGGAAGCCCAGGTCCGGCTTGCGTTCGAGAATCTGAATGCGATCCTGTCAGCAGCCGATTGCACGTTCCAGGATGTGATCGACGTGACGATCTTCATTGTCGATCCCGCTTCGCAGCTCGAACCAATTTGGAAGGTGGTCTCCGAGTACTGGGGCGATGCACCACACCCGACGCTGACAGGTATTGGGGTAACGTGGCTCTCGGGTTTTCAGTTCGAGATCAAGGTAATCGCGAAGCTTCCAGAACCCGCAACGGACATGAGTACGCCAAGGGCCATTGCGCCGATCAGCAGATAAAAAAAGCCGCCCCACGGGGCGGCTTTTTCATTACCGGCAACGGTCTGCGTCAGACCCGGCTCTTCGCCCGCGCCACCGCCGCCTTGACCTGCTCCGGCGCGGTCCCGCCGATGTGGTTGCGCGCCGCCAACGACCCTTCGATGGTCAGGCAGGTGGCCACGTCGGACTGGACCAGGGGGGAGAAGGCTTGCAGTTCGGCCAGGGTCAGGTCGGCCAGGTCCTTGCCCTGGGCTTCGGCGGCCTTGACCGCCAGGCCCACCACCTCGTGGGCTTCGCGGAAGGGCAGGCCCTTCTTGGCCAGGTAGTCGGCCAGGTCGGTGGCGGTGGCGAAGCCTTCGGCCAGGGCGCCGCGCATGCGCTCGGGGCGGGCTTCGATGCCGGCCATCATGTCGGCGAAGATGCGCAGGGTGTCGATCACCGTATCGGCGGAGTCGAACAGGGGTTCCTTGTCTTCCTGGTTGTCCTTGTTGTAGGCCAGGGGCTGGCCCTTCATCAGGGTGAGCAGGGCCACCAGGTTGCCGTTGGTGCGGCCGGTCTTGCCCCGGGCCAGTTCGGGCACGTCCGGGTTCTTCTTCTGCGGCATGATCGAGCTGCCGGTGCAGAAGCGGTCGGCGATCTTGACGAAGCCGAAGCGCGGGTTCATCCACAGCACCAGCTCCTCAGACAAGCGCGAGAAGTGGGTCATCAGCAGGGAACAGGCGGCGCAGAATTCGATGCCGAAGTCCCGGTCGGAGACGGCGTCCAGGGAGTTCTCGCAGACGCCGTCGAAGCCCAACTCTTTAGCCACGAATTCCCGGTCGATCGGGTAGGTGGTGCCGGCCAGGGCGGCGGAGCCCAGGGGCAGGCGGCTGACGCGCTTGCGGCAGTCGAGGAAGCGCTCCTTGTCGCGCTGGGTCATCTCGAAGTAGGCCAGCAGGTGGTGGCCGAAGGTGACCGGCTGAGCCACTTGCAGGTGGGTGGAGCCGGGCATCGGCGTGGCCGCTTCCTTCTCGGCCAGCACCAGCAGGGCGGTCTGGAACTGCTGGATCAGGGCGACGATGGAATCGATGGTGTCGCGCAGCCACAGGCGGATGTCGGTGGCCACCTGGTCGTTGCGCGAACGGCCGGTGTGCAGGCGCTTGCCGGCGTCGCCCACCAGGGCGGTGAGGCGCTTTTCGATGTTGAGGTGCACGTCCTCCAGATCGAGTTGCCATTCGAACTGGCCGGATTCGATCTCGCTGACGATCTGGGCCATGCCCCGCTCGATGTCGGCCAGGTCAGAGGCGGCGATGATGCCCTGCTTGGCCAGCATCTTGGCGTGGGCGAGGGAGCCGCGGATATCCTGGCGCCACAGGCGCTGATCGAAGTCGACCGAGGCGGTGTAGCGCTTGACCAGGTCGGACATGGGCTCGGAGAAGCGGCCGGCCCAAGTGTAGTTGGCGGGAGCGGAGGAAGTGGGGGATTGGCTCATGATGGGTAGATGCATGGACTACAATGCGCGGGCCAGTCGCATCGACGCGATGCGCACAACCCGCCCGGAGCAGTCCGGAAACCATGGATAAAACGGAAAGTATACGGCAAAACCCGCCCTCCCCCCCGGGGAGCCCGGCCTCGTCCCTGCTGCCGGACACCCGCAACCTTGGGGTGTGGCTGCGCATCATGCTCGGGGTCAATGCCCTGACCATGGTCGCCGCCCTGATCAAGGCCCATCACCTGATGGACTGGCCCTGGGTGTTCATCCAGTTCGCCGCCTTCGTCGAACCTCTGCTGCTCACCGCCCTGCCGATCCTGGCGACCGGCCGCGACGCCCTGCGCCGCCTGCCGCCCCGGGCGGCCCAGGGGGCGGTGCTGCTCGGCGTGATGATGCTCACCGTGATGCTGTTCGATTTCTGGCGCTTCTTCGGCATGACCGAGGCCCGCGCCGACGAACTGGCCCGGGCCTCCCTGCTCGCCGCCGCCGGCACCGGCGTGATGCTGCTCTACTTCGAACTGCGCGCCCGGGCCTTTCCCAAGGCCGTGGCCGAGGCCCGGCTGCAGGCGCTCAACGCCCGCATCCGTCCCCACTTCCTATTCAACAGCCTGAACGCGGTGCTCGGCACCATCCGCCGCGACCCCAAGCGGGCCGAAACCGCCCTGGAAGAACTGGCCGACCTGATCCGGGTACTGATGCGCGACGCCCGGGAACTGACGCCCCTGTCCGACGAGATCGCCCTGACGCGCCAGTACCTGGACCTGGAAAAACTGCGCCTGGGCGAGCGCCTGCAGGTGGAATGGCACATCGCCGACGTCCCCGGCGAAACCCGGGTGCCACCGCTGATGTTGCAGCCCCTGGTGGAAAACGCCGTCTATCATGGCGTCGAGCCCCTCGCCGACCCGGGGCCAGTGCGCATCGCCTTCTCCCGGGACGACGACGCCATCGTCATCGCCATCGTCAACGACGCCACGCCCCAGGCCGCCCACAGCAGCGGCAACCGCATGGCGCTGGCCAACGTGCGCGAACGCCTGTCCCTGCATTTCGATTTGGAAGCCCGGCTCGACGCCGGCTTTGAAACCGGCCGTTACGTGGTGCGCATCCGCCTGCCCGTGACCGTCCCCCACTGACCGCCCTGCCTCTTTCCACCCTTCGCCACCATGACCGACGCCACTCTCAAGATCCTGCTCGTCGACGATGAAAGCCTCGCCCGGGAGCGCCTGCGCAACCTGCTCAGCGACCTGGAGCCGACCCTGCCGACCCGAGTGGTCGGCGAGGCCGAGGACGGCGAAGCCGCCCTGGCCCTGATCGTCGGCGCTGCGCCGGAGAACCGCCCCGACGTGGTCATCGTCGACATCCGCATGCCGCGCATGGACGGTCTGGAACTGGCCCAGCACCTGGTGCGCCGCCCGGAGGAATCCCCGGGGGTGATCTTCGCCACCGCCTTCGACGACTACGCCCTGCAAGCCTTCGAGGTGGACGCGGTGGACTACCTGGTCAAGCCGGTGCGCATCGCCCGGTTGGCCGCCGCCCTGGAGAAGGTTAAGCGGCGGCGCGGCGAGACCGGGGCCGCCAGCGGCAGTTCCGACCCGGCCACCCTGGCCGGGCTGCGCGACAAGCTCCAGGCCGGCGGACGGCGCTTCCTCTCCTGCCACGAGCGCGGCCGTATCCTGCTGGTGCCGGTGGAGTCCATCCTCTACCTGCGCGCCGACACCAAGTACGTGGTGGCGCGCACCCAGGAACGGGAATTCCTCCTCGACGAATCCCTGGTGCGCCTGGAGCAGGAATTCGCCGAGCGCTTCGTCCGCCTGCACCGGGCCGTGCTGCTCGCCCGCAACGCCCTGACCGGCGTGGAGCGGGCGCGCAGCGGCGAAGGCGCCCCCGGCGATACGGGCGATGCCCTGGCCGGCGGCGAGCACTGGGTGGCCCTGGTGCGCGGGCTCGACGAGCGCCTGCCCATCAGCCGCCGCCAGTGGCCCCAGGTGAAGGCCCTGCTGCGGGAACCGGCATGACCCCCTCCCTGTCCGGCCTGCTCGCCGCCTGGTGGCACGACCCCCTGAGCGAAGTCACCGGGGCGGTCCTGGTTCTCTCGCTGCTGCTCTGGGTCGGCCTGCCGATGCGGCGGCGGCGGGTGCGCAACACCGCCATCGTCTTTACCGCCTGCCTCATCGCCGAGCTGGTCGCGGTGCTGCTGGAACGCACCGGCTACCCCCGGGCCACCCGGGTGCTGCAGGAAACCCTGATCCTGGCCGAGGGTTTCATCGTCATCCGCCTGGCCGGCATGACCCTGTTCCGCCTCGCCCTGGAACGCCTCGGCATGGTCTCGCCGCGCATCGTCGAGGACCTGGTGGTGCTCCTCGGCTACCTGCTGTGGGTGCTGTCGCGGCTCTCCGCCGGCGGGGTCAACCTGACCGGCCTGCTCGCCACCTCGGCGGTGTTCACCGCCGTGATCGGCTTCGCCATGCAGGACACCCTCGGCAACATCCTGGCCGGCCTGGCCCTGCAATTCGACAGCTCGCTGCGCCTGGGGGACTGGATCAAGGTAGACGACCAATCGGGCCAGGTGACCCAGATCAAGTGGCGCTACACCTCGATCCGCACGCGCAACGGCGAGACCGTGATCATCCCCAACAGCCACCTGATGAAGGGCAAGTACATCCTCATCACCGACCCGGAACTGGGTGAGGTGCGCTGGCGCCGCTGGGTGTGGTTCTCGGTGGATTACAGCGTGCCCAGCGCCGAGGTGATCCGCCTGGCCGAGGCCAGTGTCGCCGAGGCCGACATTCCCTGCGTGGCCAAGGCCCCGCCGCCTTCCTGCGTGGTCATGGAATTCAACCCCGGCTACGTCCATTACGCCCTGCGCTACTGGCTCACCGACGCCTTGCAGGACGACCCGACCGATTCCGTGGTGCGCCGCCACGTCCTTACCGCCCTGCAGCGCCAGGGCCTGCGCATCGCCCTGCCCGACCAGGTGGTGCATGTGGTACAGGAAGGCGACAAGCACCGCCGCCACGTGCTGGAACGGGAACGGCAGCGGCGCATCAAGGCCCTGGAGAACGTGGCCCTGTTCGCCCCCCTCAACGAGGACGAGCGGCTCCAGGTGGCCGACGGCCTGGTGTACGCCCCCTTTGCCGCCGGTGACGCCATGACCCGCCAGGGCGCCGTGGCCCACTGGCTGTACATCGTCATCAGCGGCACGGCCGAGGCCTGGTACCAGTCGGAGCGGGGCGAGCACATCCTGATCGAGACCATCGAGGCCGGCCAGGTGTTCGGCGAGCTGGGCCTAATGACCGGGGTGCCCCGGGCCAACACGGTGCTGGCCAAGACCGACGTGGAGGCCTACCGCCTCGACAAGAGCACCTTCGAGGCGATCCTGCACCGCCGCCCCGAGCTGGTGGAGGCCCTCACCCCCCGGCTGCTGGCCCGCCAGCAGCAGCTCGACGCGCTACGCGCCGCCGCCAACACCGGCGAACCGCCGACCCCGCCGCGCCACCTGGGCGACATGCTCGACCGGGTGAAGGCCTTCTTCGGCCTGTAAGCCCTCCCCCGCGGCCCTAGTCCCTAGCCCCTGGAGGCGCGCCGCCAGAAAGCGCAACCCCGGCGCAGGCGCCAGAAGCGGGACTCAGGCGCGGGTCAGGGCTGCGGCGGACGGCGGCAGTTCCAGCTCGACGTAGGGACCGTCATCCCCGGCGCCCCGCCCCACTTCCCGGGCGTTGGCCCGGGCATAGAAAGCCAGGGCGCCGTGGTTGGCGCACAGGCACTTGAGGCGCCAGGGCGGCGCCACCCGGATCGCCAGGGCCGCCAGCAGTTGCCCGGCCACGCCCTGGCGGCGGCATTCCGGCGCCACGTAGAGGTGGTGGATGAAGGCGTCCGGCTCCCATACCGCGACAAAGCCGGCCACGTGGCCATCCCGCGCCGCGCTCGGCAGCGAATGCGCCACCAGGACCAGTTCGCCCAGGGAATCCGTGGCGAAATCCGCCGTAGCCCTGGACGCCGCGGGCAGCCAGTCGGCCTGGGCGCGGCAGCGCCGGTACAGGGCTTGCAAGGCGGGCAGGTCCGCCAGGGTGGCGGTGCGGATCTGCAGCGGCAGAGGCCCCGGCAACGGCGCTGCGCTCATCGCCCGACCTCGATCAGCGCGGAGCCGCGGCATCGCGGCGCCGCCACACCTGCCAGCGCTCGCGGCCGGCGAAGACGGGTAGCGAATCGCTCACGGCGTCGTCCGTCTCGCGCACGAAGTGGGGCGCCAGCAGCGCTTCGAGGCGGGCCGGATCGATGGCGAAGGGCGGCCCCCCCGCTTCCTCGCCGACCACGAAGAACCCGGCCAGCAGGCCGCCCGGCGCCACCAGGCGGGCCATGGCGGCGGCGTAGTCGGGCCACATCTTGCGCGGCAGGGCGCACAGGAAGGCGCGCTCGAACACCAGGTCGTAGGCCGCCTCCGGCGCGTGGGCGAAGAAATCGGCGCACAACAGCTTGCCCCCCCAGCCGGCCAGCTGGGCCTCGGCCTTGAGCACCGCCTCCCGGGAGAAATCCAGGGCGGTGACCCGGTGACCGGCGGCGTCCAGGTGGCCCGCCTCGTAGGCGGTGCCGCAACCGGGGATCAGCACGCGGCAGGCCGGGTGGCCGGCGAAGAAGGTGCGGAAGGCGGCCGGCAGCCGTTCCAGGCTGCCCGCATCCCAGGGCATCACCCCTTCGGCGAAGCGCTTGTCCCAGAAGTCCGGCGTTTCCGGCCGCTGGCTGGCGGGTTTTTGTCCGCTAGGCGGAACGCCACTATCCACGGGCTTTTCCAAGGCACATCCTCCAGACATCAATAAAGACGCCATTCTCCAGAGGGGGTACCTGAAGAATGGCGCCAGTTCTAGGGTTTGACAGGGACATCCTCTGCGCGCCCGAGCTCGTAGGGGTGTCTGGCCGGGCTACGGGGCTATCCGCCCCCTGGCCGACTTGGTCCAGCGAGCGCCCGCCGTATCCGGCCCCCCCACGATGCCCCGACCGGCCCCGGGCAAGCGAGCCCCGGGGCCGCCGCCGTCAGCCGCTGTTGCGCAGGCCGGCGGCGATGCCGTTGATCGAGATGTGGATGCCGCGGCGCACCCGCTCGTCGGTCTCCCCGGCCCGGTGGCGGCGCAGCAGTTCGACCTGAACGTGGTTGAGCGGGTCCATGTAGGGGAAGCGGTTGCGGATCGAGCGCTTGAGCAGCGGGTTGTCGGCGAGCAGCTCGCTCTGTCCGGCAATGGCCAGCAGCGCCCGCTGGGTGCGCTGCCATTCGGCGACGATGCGGCCGAACACCTGCTCGCGCAGCGCGGCGTCGGCCACCAGGCCGGCGTAGCGCGAGGCGATGCCCAGGTCGGTCTTGGCCAACACCATGTCCATGTTCGAGAGCAGGGCACGGAAGAACGGCCAGGTGCGGTACATGGCCTGCAAGCGGGCTATGCCGGCAGGCTCGCCCACCTCGGTCAGCCACTGTTCCACCGCCGAACCAAAGCCGTACCAGCCGGGCAGCATCAGGCGGCACTGGGACCAGGAGAACACCCAGGGGATGGCGCGCAGATCCTCGATGCGGTCGGACGCCTTGCGCGAGGCCGGGCGGCTGCCGATGTTGAGGTCGGCGATCTCGGCAATGGGCGTCGATTCGCGGAAGTACTGGACGAAGCCCGGGGTCTCGTAGACCAGGTTGCGGTAGGCGCCGAAAGCCAGGTCGGAGAGGCGCTCCATGATCGGGTAGTAGGCCTGGGCACCGTTGCCGTCGCTGCTCGCCTCCTTCTCCGGGTCGAGGAGGGAGGCCTCCAGGGTGGCAGCCACCAGGATCTCCAGGTTGCGCCGGCCGATTTCCGGGTTGGCGTACTTAGCGCCGATCACCTCGCCCTGCTCGGTGATGCGGATCTGCCCCTGCACCGCGCCCTTGGGCTGGGCCAGGATGGCCTGGTAGCTGGGGCCGCCGCCCCGGCCGACGGAACCGCCGCGGCCGTGGAACAGGCGCAGGCGTACGCCGTGGGCGGCGGTCACTGCGGTCAGGGCGGTCTCGGCCTTGTACAGCTCCCAGCCGGAGGTGAGGAAGCCGCCGTCCTTGTTGCTATCGGAATAGCCGAGCATCACTTCCTGGGTGTCCTGGCGCGAGGCCACCAGGCGGCGGTACACCGGCAGGTCGAGCAGGCGGGCCATGGTCGGACCGGAGGCCTGCAAGTCGCCGATGGTCTCGAACAACGGAATGATGTTCACCGCCAGGGACGGCTCGCCCTGCTCGAAGGTGAGCAGGCCGGCTTCCTTGAGCAGCAGGGCCAGTTCGAGCAGGTCGGAAGCGCCGTCGGTCTTGGAGATGATGCAGTTGGGCAGGGCCGCGTCGCCGTAACGCTCGCGCAGTTCCCGGGCGGCGAAGAAGATGGCCAGCTCGCCCCGGGTCTCGTCGCCGTAGTTGAGGTAGGGCGAGTGCAGCAGGCGCGGCGATTCCAGTTCGCTGGCGAGCAGCACGATGCGCTCGTCCTCGGTCAGGGACGAATAGTCCTCGCAGCGGCCGGCCAGAGCGAGCAGTTCGGCCACGGTGCGCTCGTGCACGTCCGAGTTCTGGCGCAGGTCGATGGGGGCCAGGTGGAAGCCGAACACCTGCACGGCCCGCTGCAGCCGCTTCAGGCGCCCCTTGGCGAGGCGGGCGCCGCCGTGGCTGTTGAGGGATTCGGCCAGCACCGCCAGGTCGGCCTCGAATTCGGCCGGGCTGGCGTAGGCCGGGGCCTCGCCTTTCTCATGACGCACCGGTTCGTGGTGGTCCAGGGCCCGGGAGGTGGCCGCCAGGCGGGCGTAGATGCCGATCAGGGCGCGCCGGTAGGGCTCGTCCTGACGGTGCGGCGAGGCGTCCGGCGAGTGGGCGGCCAGGGCGCGCAGGGGCTCGCTGACCGGCACCAGCATTTCCGACAGGGGCAGCTCGCCGCCCAGGGTGTGCACTTCGTCCAGGTAGTGCTCCAGGGCCGCCGACGATTGCAGGCGCAGGGCCCAGCGCAGGATGTCGGCGGTGACGAAGGGGTTGCCGTCCCGGTCGCCGCCGATCCAGCTGCCAAGGCGGAAGAAGGCCGGCAGATTCCAGTCCTGCTCCGGGTAGCGGGCCTGCAGCAGGTCTTCGAGTCGGCCATACAGGCGCGGCACTTCGGCGAAGAAGGTGTCGTCGTAGAAGGCGATGCCGTTCTTCACCTCGTCGATCACGCGCAGGCGCTGGGGACGCAGCATGCGGGTGCGCCACAGGGTGAGCACGGCGGTGGCCAGGGCCTCGTCGTTCTCCGCCTCCTCTTCCGGGGTCAGCTTGGTGCGGTCGCGGGCATCCAGGTGGCGAGCGATGGCCCGCTCGCTGCGCAGGATGCTCTTGCGCTGGACTTCGGTGGGGTGGGCGGTGAGCACCGGCGAGACCAGGGCGTTGGCCAGGCAGTCGGCCAGGGTTTCCGGGGCCACGCCCTCGGCGGCGAGCCGGTCCAGGGTGTGGGCCAGGTCGCCCTCCCGGGCTTTCGAGCCGGCGATGTCGTGGGCGCGGCGGCGGCGGATGTGGTGCTGGTCCTCGGCGATGTTGGCCAGGTGCAGGAAGTAGGTGAAGGCGCGCACCACCGAGATCATGGTGTCCCGGGGCAGGCTGTCGAGCCGCGCTTCGAGCTGCTGGCGGGCCTCCTGGTCGGCGTCCCGGGCGAAACGCACCGCCAGCTGGCGAACCTCTTCGACCACGGCGAAGGTCTCGGCCCCCTCCTGATCGCGAACGGTGTCGCCGATCAGCCGCCCGAGCAGGCGGATGTCGTCGCGGAGCGGCTTGTCCTTGCTGGACAGGTCGGGCACGGAGTCATGGGCGGGGTAGGCGGAATGGCCAACGGAAAACGTCATGGAAGGTCCGAAGAGTCGAAGGGTGAAAGTCGAAAACAGGGGGCCAGAAATTGGACAGCAAAAATACCGCAGAAATACCCCCGGCGCAGGAAAATTGCTCAGCGCCGGGGCGGTGCCAGGAGGGCCGCCCGGGCGGCCTTGAGCGACTCGTCCAGGTAGGCGGCGTAGAAATCGGGCAGGCGCACGCCGACGATGGCCGCGGTCAGCTCCCGGCCGTCGGGGCCGTAGAAGGCCACCACCGGCACCAGGGTCACCTGGCGCGCCTTGGCGAAGGCGCCATGGGTGGTGGCCTGGCCGGCGAAATCGCGCAAGGCGGCGTTGGAGTCCTGATCCACCTGGCGCACCACCAGATCGGTCTGGCGGTCGGCCAGGGGCTTGAGCCACTCGCGCCGTACCTGCTCGCACCAGGGACAGTCGCGCCGGCTGTAGAGCACCACCAGGGGCTGGCCGGCCCGGGCGGCACGGGCCGCCTCGGCTTGCAGGTCCCGGGCCCGGGGCAGCGGGGTGAGCTTGGCCGGCAGACGCGGCGCCTCGGCGGCCGGGGGGGCGAATTCGTCCACCGCCGCGCTGGCCGGTGCCGCCACCGCGACGCCGGCCAAGGCCGAAACGCACAGCGCCGCGGCAAGACCGGCACCAAAGCGGACGCCACGATGGCGGCGCGCGGCCCCCGGTGCCTTGTCGCCGATCAAATCCGGGGTGAGAAAAAGTTGCCCGAAAAAGGGCGAAAACCCCGTCGAAACGGGCGTGAGAGCGGCGGCGACGGCACGCCCCCATGCTAGAATTTTCGTCATTACCAACGTTTCGGAAGAATTGTCGTGTCCCACGCCCGACTGGTCATCGCCTCCCGCGAATCGCGCCTTGCCCTGTGGCAGGCAGAACACGTGCGGGACCGGCTCCGCAGTTTATATCCCACCTCCGAGGTCGTCATCCTGGGCATGACCACCAAGGGCGACCAGATTCTCGACCGTCCCCTGTCCACCATCGGCGGCAAGGGGCTGTTCATCAAGGAACTGGAAGTGGCCATGGCCGAAGGCCGCGCCGACCTGGCGGTGCACTCCATGAAGGACGTGCCCATGGAGCTGCCCGAGGGCTTCGCCCTGCCGGTCATCTCGGCCCGGGAGAATCCCCGCGACGCCTTCGTCTCGCCCCGCTACGCGAGCCTGGACGAACTGCCCGAGGGCGCCGTCGTCGGCACCTCCAGCCTGCGCCGCGAAGCGATGCTGAAGAAGCGCTACCCCCACCTCAAGGTGCACAGCCTGCGCGGCAACCTGGACACCCGCCTGCGCAAGCTCGACGAGGGCCAGTACGACGCCATCCTGCTGGCCGCCGCCGGCCTGATCCGTCTCGGCCTCGAATCCCGCATCCGCGCCGTGCTGGCACCGGAAGTGAGCCTGCCCGCCCCGGGCCAGGGCGCCCTGGGCATCGAGGTGCCCACCGGCCGGCCGGAAATCGCCGCCGCCGTGGCACCGCTCAACGATCCGACCACCGCCTTCTGCGTCACCGCCGAGCGGGCCTTCTCGCGCCGCCTGGGCGGCAGCTGCCAGATCCCCCTGGGCGGCTACGCCCTGATGGACAACGGCCAGGTGTGGCTGCGCGGCTTCATCGCCACCCCGGACGCCAGCAAGTGGATCGAGGGCGAGATCCGTGGCTCGGTGGCGACCCTGGCCGACGCCGCCAAGCTCGGCGACGCCCTGGCCAGCGAGCTGATCGGCCGCGGCGCCGACGCCATCCTCCAGGCCCTGGCCTGCGCCTGACGGCGCAGCTACAGCCCAGCGCTCCGCCGTGACCGCATCCACCGCCCTGCCCTTGGCCGGCCGCACCGTGGTGGTCACCCGCCCGCGCGAGCAGGCGGCCGATCTGGCCGCCGGCATCACCGCCCTGGGCGGCACGGCCCTGGTGCTGCCGGCCCTGGAAATCGGGCCAGTGGACGATACCCGGGCGTTGCAGGATGCCGCCGCCCGGCTGGGCGACTTCCAGTTAGCCGCCTTCGTCAGCCCCAACGCCGTGCACCATGCCTGGTCGGCCCTCGGCCCGGCCCTGGCCGCCCGGGGCGGCTGGCCCGCCGGCCTGCTCGCTGCGGCAGTGGGCGAATCCACCGCCACCGCCCTGCGCGAGCACGGCGCCCCCCGGGTGCTGGTGCCCGCCGACCGCTTCGACTCCGAAGGCCTGCTGGCCATGACCGAGCTGTGGCACGTGGCCGGCTGGCAGGTGGTGATCTTTCGCGGCGACGGCGGGCGGGAACTGCTCGCCGACACCCTGCGCACCCGCGGCGCCACGGTGGAGCACGTCACCTGTTATACCCGGCGCGGCCCCGCCGACGGGGGCCGGGCCCTGGCCGAGGCGCTCGCCGCCGGACGCATCGACGCCTTGACCATCAGCTCTTCCGAGGGCCTGCGCCACCTGCACGACCTGCTGCCCGCCGACTTGCGCGGCCGGCTGGCCGCCCTGCCCACCTTCGTGCCCCACGCCCGCATCGCCGAAACCGCCGAACAGCTCGGCCACCATGCCATCATCCTCACCCCGCCCGCCGACAGCGGCTTGCTGCGGGGCCTCTCCGGCTATAATTGGCCGCAGAGCTGCTGAGATCGGGACTGTCGACGGCTGCACGCTGCATCTGACGCCGCCACCCGGCCCCTTCCTCGGCCGACCCGCAGCCCGCGCCCCGGGCCGCGACCACCCGACGCTGCCACAACAACATGAACGACACCCCCGACCTGCCCCCCGCTTCCCCGGCGCCTGCCGCCGCCCCGGCCCCGGCCGCACCTGCGGCGTCCCCGCTGCCGCCCAAGGCCAAGTCCCATCCGGGCGTGTGGGCCAATCCCTGGCTGCTGGTGGCCCTGGCTGCCGTCGGCCTGGCCGGCTGGCAGTGGCTGGAAACCCGGGGCAAGCTCACCGGCACCCAACAGGAAGTGGCCAAGCGCCTGGCCGATAGCGACACCCTGGTGCGCGAGGCGCGCACCCTGGCCCGGCAATCCCAGGACGCCACCGCCCAGTTGACCGCCAAGGTCGGCGCCCTCGAAGCCAAGCTCGCCGAATCCCAGAGCCAGCAGGCCGCCCTGGAGAACCTCTACCAGGAACTGGCGCGCAACCGGGACGAACAGTTCCTCGCCGAGATCGACCAGAACCTGAGCGCCGCCAGCCAGCAGCTGCAGCTGGCCGGCAATATTCAGGCCGCCATCACCGCCCTGCAGGCCGCCGAGGCGCGCCTGGCCCGGGCCGAGCAGCCGCGCCTGGTGCCCCTGCGCAAGGCCATCGCCCGGGATCTGGACAAGCTCAAGTCCCTGCCCTACGCCGATGTGCCGGGCATGAGCCTGCGCCTGGAGAACGCCGTGGCGGCGGTGGACAACCTGCCCCTCGCCTTCGAAACCCGGCCGCGCAACGACGAGCCGAGCAAGACCGCCCCGGGCAGGGACGCCAAGGCGGGCGCCGAGGAGCCGGGTCTGCTCGCCCGCCTCGGCAGCGACATCTGGAACGAGGTGAAGGGCCTGGTGCGCATCCAGCGCTTCGATCGCCCCGAACCGGCCCTGCTCGCCCCGGACCAGTCCCTGTACCTGCGCGAGAACCTCAAGCTGCGCCTGCTCAACGCCCGGCTGGCGCTGCTCTCCCGCGACCAGTGGACCTTCCGCAACGAGCTCAAGGTGAGCCAGGACTGGCTGACGCGCTTCTTCGACGGCCGCGACCGCAACGTCGCCACCGCCCAGAACACCCTGAAGCAGCTGGCCTCGGCCGAGATCAGCATCGACCTGCCCCAGATCAACGACAGTCTGGCCGCCCTCAAGGCCCTCAAGCAGGGTCCCCAGAAAGACCGCAAGTAAGGAAAGCCCGATGAAAGGTCTGTTCTGGATTCTCGCCCTGTTCGCCGCCGCCGTCGGTGCCGCCATGCTGCTGCGCGCCGACGAGGGGTACGCCCTGCTGGTCTTTCCGCCTTGGCGGATCGAGGTCAGCCTCAACTTCCTGATCTTCGCCCTGCTGTTCGGCTTTGCCGTCCTCTACCTGCTGTTGCGCAGCATCGCCGTGGCCGCCGGCCTGCCCGGCCGGGTGCGCGCCTTCCGCGCCCGCCGCGCCGCCCGCAAGTCTGCCGCCACCTTCCAGGAAGCCCTGCGCCTGTACCTGGAAGGGCGCTACGGCCAGGCCCTGCGCCGCGCCGCCGACGCCCATGAGGGCGGCTACGCCGACGGCCTGCCGGCCCTCTTGGCCGCCCGGGCCGCCCGGGCCATGCGCGAACCCGAGAAGGAGCAGGAATGGGTGCGCCGCGCCCGGGAAGAGGGCAAGGACATCGAGGCCGCTTGCCTGATGAACGAAGCCGAGAGCCTGCTCGAAGCCCGCCGCTTCGACGACGCGGTCACGGCGCTGCGCCGCCTCTACGACAAGTCGGGCCGGCACATCGCCGCCCTGCGCCTGGAACTGAAGGCCCAACAAGGGCGCAAGGACTGGGACGAGGTGATCCGTCTGGCCCGCCTGCTGCAAAAGCGCAACGCCCTGGTGCCGGAGCTGGCCCGGGAGACCATCAGTCTGGCCCACCGGGAAGCCCTCAAGCGCCGCGCCGGCGACACCCGGGCCATCCTCGCCTACGCCCGCCAGATCCCCGCCGCCGAGATGAACCCACGCACCGCCTACGCCGTGGCCGAGGCCCTGCGCGACCAGGGCGCGCCGACGGAAGCCCTGCGCACCCTGGAAACCCACCTGGACAAGGAATGGTCGTCGCACCTGGTGCGTCTGTACGGCCTGATCGACGACGGCGATGCCACGCCGCGCATCGCCCAGGCCGAAAAGTGGCTCAAGGCCCACAGCGACGACGCCGACCTGCTCCTCGCCCTGGGCCGCCTGTGCCAGCGCAAGCAGCTGTGGGGCAAGGCCCAGAGTTATCTGGAGGCCTCCCTGTCGGTGGCCGAATCCCGTGACGCCCACCTGGAACTGGCCCGGCTGTTCGACCAGCTGGAGCGCCAGGACCAGGCCAACCGCCACTACCGCGCCGCCGCCCTGCCCGCCTTATCCTGATCCGCCCCCGGCGCCACCGTTCACGCAGTCAGCAGTCACAGCCAAAACATAAATCTCAGGAGGGACCGTGATGTTGAATATCGACCTGCGCAAAATCTACCGCTTCACCCCGGTAGAGCCGGCGCCCAGCCCGCAAGCCCTGCCCAGCGGGGCCGAGTACTACTACGAGTGCCTCGACTGCACCGGCATCGTCAATTCGGTGCCCCACGTCAAATCGGCGTGCACCTGCGGCAACCTGGCCGGCAGCGGCGGCAGCCTGGCCATCAAGGACCCGACCCGGGTCAAGGTGGTGACCGGCAAGCTGAAATAAGCCGCCCCACCCCACTGCACCCATCGCGCTAAACGCAAGGCGGGGCGCGGAGTTCCAGGCATACCCGCTGGAACTCCGCGCCCCGCCTTGTTTTCAGAAGGGCATGCCTGGAGATCGACTATTGGCGCGGCTTCCCGGCAGGGGACAAAAATTTTCCGCCCCGCGTCTTACGCCCAGTCCCGGGGACGGAGGTACTCGTCGTAGAGCTTCGCCTCCGGGCTGCCCGGCTCCGGGTGCCAGTCGTAGCGCCACTTCACCACCGGCGGCAGGGACATCAGGATCGACTCGGTGCGGCCGCCGGATTGCAGGCCGAACAGGGTGCCCCGGTCGAACACCAGGTTGAATTCCACGTAGCGGCCGCGCCGGTAGGCCTGGAAGTCCCGCTCCCGCTCGCCGTAGGGCACATCGCGGCGCGCTTCCAGCACCGGCAGGTAGGCCGGCACGAAGGCGTCGCCCACCGCCTGGGTGAGGGCGAAGGCCTGCTCGAAGGACACCTGGCCGTCGGCCCCCAGGTCGTCGAAGAACACGCCGCCGACGCCGCGGGGCTCGTTGCGGTGCTTCAGGAAGAAGTACTCGTCGCACCAGGTCTTGTAGCGTGGATAGACGTCGGCGCCGAAGGGGGCCAGGGCCGCCTTGCAGGTGCCGTGGAAGTGGCGCACGTCCTCTTCCCACGGGTAGTAGGGGGTCATGTCCATGCCGCCGCCAAACCACCATACCGGGGCCTCGCCGTCCTTCAGGGCGACGAAGGCGCGCACGTTCATGTGGGCGGTGGGGCAGTAGGGGTTACGCGGGTGCAGCACCAGGGACACGCCCATGGCCTCGAAGCGCCGCCCGGCCAGCTCGGGCCGGTGGGCAGTGGCCGAGGCCGGCATGCGCGCCCCCATGACATGGGAGAAATTGACGCCGCCGCGCTCGAAGAAGGCCCCCTCCTCGATCACCCGGGTCAGGCCGCCGCCGCCCTCGGGGCGCTCCCAGGCGTCTGTCTTGAAGGCGTGGCCGTCGAAGGCTTCCAGGGCGGCGACGATGCGCGTCTGGAGGCCGGTGAAATAGGCTTTGAGCTGGGGAATGTCCATGGCGGGGTCTCGCTGGGGATGGAAAAACGGGCGGTCATGGCCGCCCGTCGTTATGGATGCTGCGGGATGACGCTCAGCGCGCCACGGCCCGATGGCCAATGTCGCGGCGGTACTGCATGCCGTCGAAGCGGATGGTGGCCACGGCGTCGTAGGCGGCCTGCTGGGCCAACTTGACGTTCTCGCCCAGGGCGGTGACGCACAGCACCCGGCCGCCGGAAGCCACTACCTGACCGTTCTGCTCGGCGGTGCCGGCGTGGAAGACGTGGCACTCAGGAGAAGCAGCGTTGCCCTCGGGCAGGCCGACGATGACGTCGCCCTTGCGCGGGGTGTCCGGGTAGTTGGCGGCGGCCAGCACCACGCCCAGGGCGACGCGGCGGTCCCACTCGGCCTCCACCTGATCCAGGGTGCCGTTGGTGGCGTGCTCGAGCAGGGCCACCAGGTCGGACTTGAGGCGCATCATGATCGGCTGGGTTTCCGGGTCGCCCATGCGGCAGTTGAACTCCAGGGTCTTCACCGCGCCGTCCTTGCCGATCATCAACCCGGCGTAGAGGAAGCCGGTGAAGGGGATGCCGTCGGCTTCCATGCCGCGCACCGTGGGCAGGATGATCTCGCGCATCACCTTGGCGTGGACCTGGGGGGTCACCACCGGGGCCGGGGAATAGGCGCCCATGCCGCCGGTGTTGGGGCCGGTGTCGCCGTCGCCGATGCGCTTGTGGTCCTGGCTGGAGGCCAGGGCCAGCACGTTCTTGCCGTCCACCATGACGATGAAGCTGGCTTCCTCGCCGTCGAGGAAGTCCTCGATCACCACCCGGGCGCCGGCGTCGCCGAGCTTGTTGCCGCCGAGCATGTCGTCGATGGCGGCGTGGGCCTCGGCCAGGTCCATGGCCACCACCACGCCCTTGCCGGCGGCCAGGCCGTCGGCCTTGATGACGATGGGGGCGCCCTGGCGGTCCACGTAGGCGTGGGCAGCGGCGGCGTCGGTGAAGGTCTCGAAGCCGGCGGTGGGGATGTTGTGGCGGGCCATGAAGCGCTTGGCGAAGTCCTTGGAGGACTCCAGCTGGGCGGCTTCCTTGGTCGGGCCAAAGACGCGCAGGCCGCGCTCGCGGAAGATGTTCACGGCGCCGGCGGCCAGGGGGGCCTCGGGACCGACCACGGTCATGTGGATCTTTTCCGCCTCGGCGAAATCGGCCAGGGCGTTGAGGTCGGTGATGGGCAGGTTTTCCAGGGCCTCTTCCCGGGCGGTGCCGGCGTTGCCCGGGGCGACGTAGACCTTGTGCACCCGGGGGGACTGGGCGAGGCGCCACGCCAGGGCGTGTTCGCGGCCGCCGGAACCGATGACGAGAACTTTCATGGAGGACCGTTCCTTATGTTGTGCGACGCGGGGCCGGACCGTCAGAAGCGGACCTTGCCCCAGAAAAAGAGAATGTTGCCATTGCCCCGCCCCCCCGGCACATAAGCCGTATCAAAAGAAACGTCGCGGTATTCCAGGGAGGCGAGGGGCAGGATGCCGGGAATAGGGGTGTAGCGGCCGATATCCGCACGCGCGGTGAGGAAGGCGGAGTAGCCCAGGCCGAACTTCAGCTCGCCAGCCAGGCGCCAGTAGGTCTTGTAGCCGTAGCCGACCATGTACTCGGGCTTGTAGTGGGAGTCCTGGAAGCCCATGGCGTAAAGGCCGTGCCAGTCGCCGTCGGCATCGTAGATGCCGCGCCCCAGACCGAGGCCCAGGGGCGTCTCGTTGAAGCTGTCGATCTTCTCGCGGGTGTAGGCCGAACGCAGGTGATAGGTTTCCAGGGGCACATACAGTTCGTTGCGCCCATCGTTCCAGATGGTCGCCAGCTTCTGCCGCGCCCGTTCGAGCCAGGAGCCCTCGGCCGCATCCGCCCGGGTCGCGGGCGCGACGTCGGTAGCACCGGCATCGTCGGCCAGGACCGCCCCCGGGGACGCCAGGAGGGCGCCCCACAGGGCCAGGGCAGCGCCCAGGGAGCAGGCGAAGCGGCGCGGCATCAAGCGTTCTAAGCGTTCTAAGCGTTCTAAGCGTTCTTAGTGGCGGAAGTGGCGGGCGCCGGTGAACACCATGGCCAGGCCGTGCTCGTCGGCGGCGGCGATCACCTCGGCGTCGCGCATCGAGCCGCCCGGCTGGATCACCGCCACGGCGCCGGCTTCGGCCAGCACGTCCACCCCGTCGCGGAACGGGAAGAAGGCGTCGGAGGCCACGGCGGAGCCGGCCAGGGACAGACCGGCGTTCTGGGCCTTGATGGCGGCGATGCGGGTCGAATCGACACGGCTCATCTGGCCAGCGCCCACGCCCAGGGTCATGCCGCCGCCGCAGAAGACGATGGCGTTGGACTTGACGAACTTGGCGACGCGGTAGGCAAACAGCAGGTCTTCGAGCTGGGCATCGGTGGGGGCCTTCTTGGTCACCACCTTCAGGTCGGAGGGCTGGACGTTGAACATGTCCGGGCTCTGCACCAGCAGGCCGCCGCCGACGCGCTTCAGTTCGAAGGCGTGGTAGGCGCGCTCCAGGGGCACTTCGAGCAGGCGCACGTTCTGCTTGGCGGCGAAGATCTGGCGGGCTTCGGAGGAGAAGGAAGGAGCGATCACCACTTCGACGAACTGCTTGGCCACGGCGGTGGCGGCGGAACCGTCCAGCTCCCGGTTGAAGGCGATGATGCCGCCGAAGGCCGAGGTGGTGTCGGTCTTGAAGGCCTTGTCGTAGGCTTCCAGGGCGGTAGCGCCGATGGCCACGCCACAGGGGTTGGCGTGCTTGATGATGACGCAGGCCGGGGTGTCGAAGGTCTTGACGCACTCCCAGGCGGCATCGGCATCGGCGATATTGTTGTAGGACAGTTCCTTGCCCTGCAACTGGTGGTAGTTGGCGATGGCGCCGGCGGTGGCCACCGTGTCACGGTAGAAGGCGGCCTGCTGGTGCGGATTCTCGCCGTAACGCAGGGTCTCGACCCGATCGAAGGCCAGTTGCAGCTTCTGCGGGAAGGCGGCGGGGACCGGCGCGGCGGCTTCCGGGGTCTCGGCCACGGCATCGTCTTGGCCGGTCAGCCAGTTGGCGATGGCCGAGTCGTAGCGAGCGGTATGGGTGAAGGCCTTCTTGGCCAGGCCGAAGCGGGTGGTCAGGGACAGGGCGCCGCCGTTGGCCTGCATTTCGGCGAGCAGCGGGGCGTAGTCGTCCGGGTCGGTGACGATGGCCACACCAGCGTAGTTCTTGGCGGCGGAACGGACCATGGCCGGACCGCCGATGTCGATGTTCTCGATGGCGTCGGCCAGGGTCACGCCGGCCTTGGCCACGGTCTCGCGGAACGGGTAGAGGTTCACGCACACCAGGTCGATGGTAGGGATGTCGTGGGCGGCGATGGTGGCCAGATGCTCGGGCAGGTCGCGGCGGGCCAGGATGCCGCCGTGCACCTTGGGATGCAGGGTCTTCACCCGGCCGTCGAGCATTTCCGGAAAGCCGGTGTAGTCGCCGATCTCGGTCACGTCCAGCCCGGCCTCCTTGAGCAGTTTGGCGGTACCGCCGGTGGACAGGAGCTTGACGCCCTGGGCGGCGAGGCCGCGGGCGAATTCCAAGGCTCCGCGCTTGTCGGAGAGGCTGATCAGGGCTTGGCGAATCTTCATGACGGGAACGGGAGAAAAGAAAACGAAAAACTAGGGAAAAACGGCCTGGTGCGTGAAGCAGCGCAGTGGCGCCAGACCGTCACGTCGGATCAGATCAACTCGTGCTCGACGAGCTTCTTGCGCAGGGTATTGCGGTTGATGCCGAGCATCTGAGCCGCCACGGTCTGGTTGCCGCCGGCCTGCTTGAGCACCACTTCGAGCATGGGACGCTCGACGCTCTTGAGCACCATGTCGTAGATCGCCGCCGGCTCCTCGCCGTCGAGATCGTGAAAATATTTTTCCAGGGCGCCGAAGACGCACGAGGAGATGTCGCTACCTTGGCTCATGCTGCCAATTCCTCATTCTTGTCGTTGTTGTCACCTGCCGCCCCCTGAGCGGCCCCGGGATTGTCCTCTTCGTAGAGCAGACGGTCGTGCTCGGCCGCCAGACGGTCGAAAAACGTGGCAATAGCGGCACGCTGCTCACCCACCGAAGGCAACTGGTTCATGGTGAAGCGGAACGCCGCCGACCCGGGTAGCCCCTTGGTGTACCAGGAGATGTGCTTACGCGCGACGCGTACACCGGTCTCCAGGCCATAGAAGTCGTAGAGGTCTTCCAGATGCTCGGTGAGCACCTCGCGGATTTCACTCACTTTGGGCGGCGGCAGCTTCGCGCCGGTTTTCAGGTAGTGCTCGATCTCGCGGAAGATCCAGGGGCGCCCCTGGGCGGCCCGGCCGATCATGACGCCGTCGGCGCCGGTGACGTCCAGCACGTGCTTGGCTTTTTCCGGCGTGGTGATATCGCCGTTGGCGATCACCGGAATCGAGACCAGGCGCTTCACCAGGGCGATGGTTTCGTACTCGGCCTCGCCGGTGTACTGGTCGGCCCGGGTACGGCCGTGGATGGACACGGCACGAATGCCGGACTCTTCGGCGATGCGGGCGATGGTCGGTGCGTTCTTGTTCTGACGGTTCCAGCCGGTGCGGAACTTGAGGGTCACCGGGGTGCCCGGCACGGCCCCCACCACCGCTTCCAGAATGCGCGCCACCAGCGGCTCGTCCTGCATCAGGGCCGAGCCGGCCATGACGTTGCAGACCTTCTTGGCCGGGCAGCCCATGTTGATGTCGATGATCTGGGCGCCGCGGTCCACGTTGTACTTGGCCGCCTCGGCCATCATCGCCGGGTCGGCCCCGGCGATCTGCACCGAGATCGGCGCCACTTCGCCCTGGTGGTTGGCGCGCCGCTCGGTCTTCTTGCTGCCGTAGAGCAGCGAGTTGGAGGTGACCATCTCCGATACCGCCAGCCCGGCGCCGAGCTTCTTGCATAGCTGGCGAAACGGCCGGTCGGTCACGCCCGCCATGGGCGCCACGAACAAGTTGTTGCGGAGGGAGTAGCCGACGAATTCCATGAGCCGAGAGGTGCCGAAAAGCTGCCGAAAGGCAGCGCGCCGCGACAAAGGCGGTCCGCGAAAAACAAACGGCCGCCCTCGACGCATCGAGCGGGCGACCTGGGAACACTACGGGAAGGAGGCGGATTCTACCCGATCTCGTCGCCCTTGCCTAATTTATGAGCAGCACACGGCCGCGCCCCCGGGCGATCCGGCGGCGCGGCCAGCGCGCGAACGGGACAGCGCGGGGCCCGCGAGGGCGCCGGGGGCGCCAGCCATCCGGCTCCCCGGGGCTTACCTCAGATGGAGAAATCCTGCATGACTTCGCCGGCCACCGTGGCGGCGGGGAAAACCCGCACCTGGCGCGGTTTGAGCCAGACCGACTGGCCCGGGGCCAGCTGCAGTTCGTCCTGGCGCTCCCGGGTCAGCTCCACCTCGACCAGCTCGGACTGGTGCGCCAGCTCGACGCGCACCACCGGACCGATCGGATGCACGTAGCGCACCTCGGCACCCAAGGCGTCCTGGACCGGCTCGCGCAGGATGTCGATGTCGTGGGGGCGGACGAAGGCCAGGCTGTCGCCGGCACCGCCGCCCTCCCCGCCCTCGCCCCGTGCCACCTCGGCCCACAGGTTGCCCTGAAGGCGGCTGTGAAAGACGTTCACGTTGCCGAGGAACTGGTAAACGAAGGGAGTGGCCGGGTTGGAGTAGACCTGGTCCGGGCTGCCCACCTGCTCGATGCGCCCCTTGTTCATCACCACCACCCGGTCGGCCACTTCCAGGGCCTCTTCCTGGTCGTGGGTGACGAACACCGAGGAGATGTGCATTTCGTCGTGCAGGCGGCGCAGCCAGCGGCGCAGCTCCTTGCGCACCTTGGTGTCGAGGGCGCCGAAGGGCTCGTCGAGCAGCAGCACCTTGGGCTCCACCGCCAGGGCCCGGGCCAGGGCGATGCGCTGGCGCTGACCGCCGGACAACTGGGAGGGATAACGGTCGGCCAGCCAGTCGAGTTGGACCAGGGAAAGCAACTCCATCACCCGCTTGCGGATCTCGGCCTCGGCGGGACGCTCCTTGCGCGGCTTGACGCGCAGGCCGAAGGCGACGTTCTCGAACACGGTCATGTGCCGGAACAGGGCGTAGTGCTGGAAGACGAAGCCGACCTGGCGCTCCCGGGCGTGCAGGTGGGTGGCCTCGGCACCGCCGAACAGCACCTGGCCCTCGTCGGCGCTTTCCATGCCGGCGATGATGCGCAGCAGGGTGGTCTTGCCGCAACCGGAGGGGCCGAGCAAGGCCACCAGTTCGCCGGTGGGAATGGCCAGGTTGATGTTGTCGAGCGCGACGAAATTGCCGAAGCGCTTGCTGATGTTGCGGATATCGATGCTCATTCGGTTTTCTCCGGCGGCAGGTCGGCCGTCAGCATTTCGGTTTCTTTACGCATGCGCCACTCCACCACGGTCTTGGCCACCAGGGTGACCAGGGCCAGCAGGGCCAGGATCGACGCGGCGGCAAAGGCCGCTACGGACTGGTACTCGTTGTAGAGGATCTCGACATGCAGGGGCAGGGTATTGGTCTCGCCGCGGATATGGCCGGAGACCACCGACACCGCGCCGAACTCGCCCATGGCCCTGGCGTTGGCCAGGATCACCCCGTAGAGCAGGCCCCACTTGATGTTGGGCACAGTGACCCGCCAGAACATCTGCCAGCCCGATGCGCCCAGGGATACCGCCGCCTCTTCCTCATCCTTGCCCTGGGCCTGCATCAGCGGGATCAGCTCCCGGGCGACGAAGGGGAAGGTGACGAACAGGGTGGCGAGGACGATGCCGGGAATGGCGAAGATGATCTTGATGTCGTGCTCCGCCAGCCAGGGCCCCATCCAGCCCTGGGAGCCGAAGATGAGCACGAAGAGCAGGCCGGCCACCACCGGTGAAACGGCGAAGGGCAGGTCGATCAGGGTGATCAAGAGGCTCTTGCCGCGGAAGTCGAACTTGGCGATGGCCCAGGCGGCGGCCACGCCGAAGGCGATGTTGAGGGGAATCGCCGCCGCGGCCACCCCCAGGGTCAGCCAGATGGCGGAACGGGCCTCGGGGTCGGCCAGGCCGGCCAGGTAAGCATCCACGCCCTTCTTCAGCGCTTCGTAGAAGACGGTGACCAGGGGAAAGCCGAGGAACAGGGCGAGAAACCCCAGGGCGACGACGAGCAGCAGCACCCGCATCCAGCGGGGTTCGTTGTTGGCGCGACGCACGGTCATTGCGCACCTCCCTGCGGCGCGGCTTTGGCCGTGCCGCTGCGGTGACGGTTGGAGGCCCACCACTGCAACACGTTGATGGCCAGCAGCATGACGAAGGAGATGACCAGCATCACCGAGGCCAGGGCGGTGGCGCCGACGAAGTCGTACTGCTCCAGCTTGGAGATGATCAGCAACGGGGTGATCTCGGAAATCAGCGGCATGTTGCCGGCGATGAAGATCACCGAGCCGTATTCGCCGACGGCCCGGGAAAAGGCCAGGGTGAAGCCGGTCAGCAGCGCCGGAAAGATGGCGGGGAAGAGCACCCGGCGGAAGGTCTGCCAGCGCGAGGCACCCAGGGAGGCAGCCGCCTCCTCCACCTCGGGCTCGATGTCTTCGAGCACCGGTTGCAGGGTGCGCACCACAAAGGGCAGGCCGATGAAGGTCAGGGCCACGACGATGCCCAGGGGTGTATAGGCGATCTTGACGCCGGCCTTGGCGAACCATTCCCCGATCACGCCGGTTTCGGCATAGAGGGTGGCCAGGGTGATACCGGCCACGGCGGTGGGCAGGGCGAAGGGCAGGTCCACCAGGGCATCGATGAAGCGCTTGCCCCAGAAGTCGTAGCGCACCAGCACCCAGGCCACGATCAGGCCGAAGAAGGCGTTGATGCAGGCGGCGGCGAAGGAGGCGCCGAAGGTGACACGAAACGAGGCCAGGGCCCGGGGGCCGGTGGCGATCGCCCAGATGTCCGCCAGGGACAGGGAGGCCGATTTGACCAGCAATCCGGCCAGGGGGATCAGCACCAGCAGCGACAGGTACACCAGGGTGTAGCCCAGCGAAAGGCCAAACCCGGGCAGCACTGAACGGGAAGGAGAGCGGGACATGGAAGTCTTGTCGTAAAGCAGCGGGCCCGGGGGAATGCCTCCCACCGAGCCCGGCCACAGGGGGTGGAAGGCTTACTTGACCGAGTAGATCTGGTCGAAGGAGCCGCCATCGACGAAGTGGGCCTTGAACGCCTTGCCCCAGCCGCCGAAGGTCTCATCCACGGTGAAGGTCTTGATCGCCGGGAATTGGGCAGCGTGCTTCTTCAGCACCTCGGCGTCGCGGGGGCGCAGGTAGTTCTCGGCGATGATCTCCTGCCCCTCCTTGGACCACAGGTACTCCAGGTAAGCCTGGGCCTGCTTGCGGGTACCCTTCTTGTCCACCACCTTGTCCACCACCGCCACCGGGAACTCGGTGAGGATGGAGACGGACGGGTAGACCACCTCGAAGTCGCCGCGGCCGAATTCCTTGGCGATCAGCTCGGCCTCGGACTCGAAGGTGACCAGAACGTCGCCGAGGCGGCGCTGCATGAAGGTGGTGGTGGCATCGCGACCGCCGGTGCCGAACAGGGGCGCATTCTTGAGCAGCTTGCCGACGAAGTCCTGGGCACTCTTGTCGTTGCCGCCGGGCTGCTTGAGGGCATAGCCCCAGGCGGCCAGGTAAGTGTAGCGGCCGTTACCGGTGTTCTTGGGGTGGGGCACGATCACCTGCACGCCGGACTTGATCAGGTCGGACCAATCCTTGATCGCTTTCGGGTTGCCCTTGCGCACGATGAACACCATGGTCGAGGTGTAGGGCGAGGCGTTGGTCGGGAATTTCTTGTGGTAATCCTTGGCCACCAGGCCCTTGTCGGCCAGGAAATCCACATCGGTGGCCTGATTCATGGTCACCACGTCGGCCTCCAGCCCGTCGGCCACGGCACGCACCTGCTTGGACGAACCGCCGTGGGACTGCTTGATTTCGACCTTCTCGCCGGTCTTGGCCTGCCAAGCCTTCTGGAAGGCCGGATTGAAGTCCTTGTAGAGGTCCCGGGCCACGTCGTAGGAAGCGTTGAGCAGCACGGTATCAGCATGGACACCGACGGCGAAGAGCAGGGAGGCGGCCAGAGTGGCAAGGCGCAGCGAATGACGGGCGGACATATATAAGCACTCCGTAAAGAACTGGATGACGTCACTTTACGAGGGGGGTTTAGAAGCACAAAGCTCCGTTTCTCATTTGCTTATTCCAAAACGCGCAAACAAAAACGCCGCCCGTAGCCACGGACGGCGTTTTACCGGTATCACCGGACGTCGCGGGGTGCCGCAGCCTCCCCGCCCAGTCAGGCTTACAGGGCGGCGGCGTTCTCGGCCAGGTACTTGGCCACGCCCTCGGGGCTGGCGGTCATGCCCTTCTTGCCCTTGTTCCACCCCGCCGGGCAGACTTCGCCGTGCTCTTCGGTGAACTGCAGGGCGTCCACCATGCGCAGCATTTCGTCCACGTTGCGGCCCAGGGGCAGGTCGTTGACCACCTGGTGGCGGACCACGCCAGCCTTGTCGATCAGGAAGGAGCCGCGGAAGGCCACGCCACCGGCGGATTCCACGTCGAAAGCACGGGCGATCTCGTGCTTCACGTCAGCCACCATCGGATAGCCGACTTGGCCGATGCCGCCCTTTTCGACCGGGGTGTTCTTCCAGGCCAGGTGGGTGAACTGGGAATCGATGGACACGCCCAGCACTTCCACGTTGCGGGCCTTGAACTCGGCCAGGCGGTGATCGAAGGCGATCAGTTCGGAGGGACAGACGAAGGTGAAGTCGAGGGGGTAGAAGAACACCACCACGTACTTGCCCTTGTAGTCGGACAGCTTGATGTCCTTGATTTCGTTGTTGCCCAGCACCGCGGTAGCGGTGAAGTCGGGAGCTTGCTTGCCGACGAGAACAGCCATTGTATTTCTCCTCAAGATGAGAGTGAGGCACCGAACCGGCCGGAAAACCGGCGTGGCGGGTGCCGTTGGGGAACCCCTGAATTTAACCAAGCCCTGTCAGGGCGTCAATTTGCAGGGAATCAGGCAGACCGCGAGGCAGACCGCGCCGCAGGCCGAAAGCCGCGGCGAGACGCTCGGTGCAAGTGCGCTCAGGCAAAGCCGGGCAGATCGAGGCTGCGCGGCAAGGCGGTCGGGACCGGTACCACGTCGCCATGGACGAGGGCCTCGATTACAGGAATCTCGCGCCAGGGATGACCGAGGAAGGGTAGGTCGGCTTCTTCCACGGTGCGCCCCGACCAGTAGGCCTTGGCCACCCGGGACAGGGCCTCCAGATCGAAAGTGCAGGGCTGGCGCAGGTAGTCCAGCCAGGCTCCGTCGTGAAACGAGCAGGCGCAGGTGCCGCTCGCCCGCAACTTGATCAGGCGGCGCCCGAAGGTGCGCTCCGGGTGCTTTTCCTGAAAGGCTTCGGCATCGACGCGGGTGGCGAACAACAGGCGGGAATGCAGGCGACTGGGGTAACGGCTGAACCCCTGCTGGCGAAAGAACTCCAGGTGGTATTCGACGAAGTAATCCTGGGCAGGCGTTGGCGCATTGGCCTCGCCATGGGGGCCGCCGCCTTCGAAGCTCCACCCCGGCAGGGAACCATCAGCCTCCGCCCAGGCATAGAACTCGAGAAAGGCACGGCCCGCAAAGAGGTTTTTCGAGATTGACATACCGCCCCCGGGGTCCCTCCCCCCTATGCCCTGATCTCCAGATCGCCAAACGCCCGGCACTGCCGGGCCCCCGCCTACGTTAAGGGTGAGTTAAGCCACCCCGCGCATCATGACCAGATCGCCACACCCGGCCCGCCCCCATCGGGAGCCAGATGCCGGGCCGGCTGCTGGAGAACCTTCATGAAAACCTATGTCACTGCCCTGCTCGCCCTGTTGACCGGGCTCTGGATCGTCAGCCTGCCCGGGGACGCCTGGCCGGCCGCCAGCGCCGACTTCTGGGCTCTGCGCAAACTCGCCATTTATTATACGGGGATAGGCGCCCTTGGCCTCATGTCCGTGGCCCTGGTCCTTGCCACGCGGCCACGCTGGCTGGAAACCCCCTTGGGTGGCTTGGACCGGAGTTACCGCCTGCACAAATGGCTGGGTATCGGCGCCACGGTGCTGGGTTTTCTGCACTGGATGCTGAAGATCGTCCCCAAATGGATGGTCAGCCAGGGCTGGCTGGAGCGTGCGGCACGCAAGGGCAGCAGCGGCGCCACCGACCTGCTCACCCTGCTGCGCGAACCCGCCGAATCGGTGGGCGAATGGGGCATCTACCTGGTGCTGGCCCTGGTACTGCTGGCCCTGTGGAAACGCTTTCCCTACCGCCCCGCCTTCCTCCTGCACCGTGCGCTGGCGGCCACCTACCTAATCCTGGTGTTTCACGGCGCGGTGCTGATGCCGACCGGCTACTGGCTGACGCCCCTGGGCGCGACCATGGCTGTCCTGATGGGCGCGGGCAGCCTCGCCGCCATGACCTCCCTGGCCGGCCGCATCGGCCGCAAGCGCCAAGCCACGGGGACCATCACCGCCCTGCGCCATCACCGCGACAACGGCGTCCTCGAAGTGGATTGCCGGCTCGGCAGCGCCTGGCCTGGCCACGTCGCCGGCCAGTTCGCCTTCCTCACCCTGTCCCCGCGGGAAGGTGCCCACCCCTACACCATTGCCTCCGCCTGGCGCGGCGATGGCATCCTGACCTTCGCCATCAAGGGCCTGGGGGATTACACCCGCACCTTGCCGCAGCATCTCCAGGTCGGCGCTCCGGTGACGGTGGAAGGCCCGTACGGCCGCTTCGACTTTTCCAGCCGTGCGGAACGCCAGGTCTGGGTCGCCGGCGGAATCGGGATCACGCCCTTCCTGGCCCGGCTCGAAGCCCTGGCCGCGCAAGGCGGCAGCACCCAGCCCGTAGACATGTTTTATTGCACGGCGGCAGCGGACGATGGCTTCATCGCCCACCTGCGGCAATTGGCCGAACAGGCCCGGGTGCGTCTGCACCTGCTAGTCACCCCGCGGGACGGTTACCTGACCTCGGAACGGCTGAACGACACGGTCGCTACGCTCAAGGACAGCGACATCTGGTTCTGCGGACCGGCCAGCTTCGGCCAAGCATTGCGCCAGGGCCTCGGCGCCCTCGGTTTATCCGAACGGCGCTTCCACCAGGAAGCGTTCGAAATGCGCTGAGGTGCGCGGCAGCCAGTGCCTTAGAGCGGTTCGGGGAAGTCGGCCGTCGGGTATTCGCTGAAGCCGACCGCGGGGGCCACTCCCACCGCCCCTTCCTCGACCAGGACATCCTCGACCGAGGCGGCCGGCGGCCCTTGGCGGGCCCAGGCGATCAGACGCGCCACAGCGTCGTCCGGGCCCTGCGCCAGGACTTCCACCCGGCCGTCGGTCAGGTTGCGCACCCAGCCCGTCACGCCCAGAGCGGTGGCGGCGCGCACCGTGGCGCGGCGATAGCCGACCCCTTGTACCCGGCCCGATACCAGCAGCCGGCGCACGCTCGGCGCCCCCCCGCCGCCGCTCATGCGCCCTGCTCCACCGGCGGCAACAGCCGCGCCGCCCGCGCCCAGGCCTCATCCAGATCGACAACGATGTTGTCGTCACCGATCTGGTCGGAAAAGCCGGAGCGAAACACCAGGGAACCGGGCTGGGAATTGAGGCCGGCCAGGATCAGGCTGCCACCACGTTTGCGCAGAATGCGCAGCAACGACTCCAGGGTATCGAGGCCGGTGGTATCCAGATTCACCACCTGATGCAGGTCGAGCACCACCACCTGGGCCCCCTCGGCGTTATGGTCGATCACCGTCTGCAGCTTGCCCACGGAGCCGAAGAACAGGGAGCCGAAGATCTTGTAGCCCACCACCGGCAACCCCTCGCGGCGCACCCACTCCGGATCGCCCAGACGCTCGACCTGGGTCAGGGAGGCCATGCGGGTGATGAAGAACAGGGAAGCCAGCACCAGGCCGATTTCCACCGCCAGGGTCAGGTCGAAGACGACGGTGACGAAGAAGGTGGTGAGCAGGATCACCCGGTAGTTGAGGGAATAGCGCGACAACTCGCGGAAGGCATGCCACTCGCCCATGTTGAGCGCCACCACCACCAGGATTGCGGAGAGGGCCGGCAACGGCACATAGGCGGCCAGGGGGGCCGCCACCAGTACGACGATGAGCAGGGTCAAGGCATGGATGATGCCGGCCACCGGGGTGCGCCCTCCGACCCGCACGTTGGTGGCGGTGCGCGCCAGGGCGCCGGTGGCGGCAAAGCCGCCAAACAGTGGCGCCACCAGGTTGGCGACGCCCTGGGCGAGCAGCTCCTGGTTGGGATCGTGACGGTCGTCCACCTGGGCATCGGCCACCCGGGCCGACAGGAGCGACTCGATGGCGCCGAGCAGGGCGATGGTGATGGCCGGAGCGATCAGGGAACGCAAGGTTTCCAGGGACAGGGCCGGCAGGGCGAAGGCGGGGAATTCCTGGGGAATGCCGCCGAAGCGGCTGCCGATGGTTTCCACCGGAAAGGCGAACAGGGCCTGGGCCAGGGTCGCCAGCACCAGGACCACCAGCGGTCCGGGAACACGCCCGATGCGCGGAATGCGGCTGCCGTAACGGTTCCAGCCGAGCAGCAGCGTCAGGGCCAGCACTGAGAAGGCCAGGGTCGGCAGGTCCGCATCGGGAGCAGTATGCACGATCGCCTTGATGCGGGCGAAGAACTCGGCAGGCAAGGCCGGCCCGGGCAGGCCGAGGAAGTCTTTCACCTGGGAAAGGAAGATCACCACGGCGATGCCGTTGGTAAAACCGATCACCACCGAAATGGGAATGAAGCGGATCAGCTGACCGAGACGAAATAGGCCCATCAGCACCAGCAGGGCACCGGCCAGCAGCGTGGCGATAAGCAGGTTGGCCACCCCATACTGGGTGACGATGCCGAAAATGATCGGGATGAAGGCCCCGGTAGGGCCACCGATCTGCACCCGGGAACCGCCCAGGGCGGAGATCAGAAAACCGGCGACGATCGCTGTCCACAAGCCGGCGGTAGGCGACATGCCCGACGCGATAGCGAAGGCGATGGCCAGCGGCAGCGCCAACACACCGACCGTGATGCCTGCCGCCACATCCTTGCCGAACTGGGCGCGTTCATAACCGGAAAGGCACTCGACGAGCTTGGGTCGGAAGGAGAAGGAGGCAGGCAGGATGCTCATGGCCGGTGCGTGGGCTCGGAAGAAGGGGGACTGTCGGCGTCCGGCGGGGCCTGCTTGACCACCTGCCGCACCATTCGTGTTGCCGCCCAGAAGACCAGAACCAGCCCGACCGCGGTCAGCACGACGGCCTCACCGATCCCCGAGGGGAAGGCCGGAAAGAAAATACCCGGCCCCCGCGCCAAGTAGGCAAACCCCACGGCGAACAACAGCAGCCCGACCACATCAACGACGGCAAAGGCCAGCATCGCCACGGTCAGGCGGGGGCGGAATTTGGCGGCGGGGCGGTTGGCGAAAGACATGGTCGGCACGATGACAAAAGGCTAGAGAGAGGGGCTGACAGCAGACTTACATCGCACCGACAGCCGCCTCGGAGCACCTACGCCCGCGCTTACTTGACCCGCATGCCCGGCTGGGCGCCGGCATCCGGCGACAGGATGAACAGCCCCGGGGTCTGGCCGGTCTCGTCGGAGGCGGCCAGCACCATGCCCTCGGACAGGCCGAACTTCATCTTGCGCGGGGCCAGGTTGGCCACCATCACGGTGTAGCGGCCCACCAGGGTGGCCGGGTCGTAGGCGCTCTTGATGCCGGCGAAGACCTGGCGCGGCTTCTCTTCGCCGATATCGAGCTCCAGGCGGATCAGCTTTTCGGCGCCTTCGACATGCTCGGCGGTGACGATGCGGGCAATGCGCAGGTCCACCTTGGTGAAGTCGTCGATGCCGATGGTGGTGCTTTCGGCGGCGGGGGCAGCGGTCTTTTCCACGGGTTTGCTTTCTTTCTTGGCCTCGGCCGGGGCAGCGGGGGCCGGGGCCAAGGAGGATTTGTTGGCCTCGACCAGAGCGGTGAGCTGCTTGGGGTCGAGGCGGGTCATCAGGTGCTGGTAGGTGTTGATGGCGTGGCTCGGGGCGAGCACGCTGCCCACGTCGTCCCACACGAACGGGGCGACATTGAGGAAGGCCGCCACCTGGTCGGCCAGGGCCGGCAGCACCGGCTTGAGCAGCACGGTGAGCAGGCGGAACAGGTTGATGGCGTTGGTGCAGGCGGCGTGCAGCTCGGCGTCCTTGCCTTCCTGCTTGGCCAGCTCCCAGGGCTTGACCGTGTCCACGTACTGGTTGACCGCCTCGGTCAGGGCCATGATCTCGCGCAGGGCCTTGCCGTACTCCCGGGCCTCGTAGAGGTCGGCGATGCGCGGCGCGGCGTCGCGGATCTGGGCGAACACCGGCAGGGTCTCGTCGGCCACCGCCAGCTGGCCGGCGAAGCGCTTGGCCAGGAAGCCGGCGGAGCGGCTGGCGATGTTCACGTACTTGCCCACCAGATCGGCGTTCACCCGGGCGGAGAAGTCGTCCAGGTTGAGGTCCACGTCCTCGGCGGTGTCGGCCAGCTTGGCGGCGAAGTAGTAGCGCAGCCATTCCGGGTTGAGGCCCTGGTCCAGGTAGGAGCGGGCGGTGATGAAGGTACCCCGGGACTTGGACATCTTGGCACCGCCGACGGTGAGGAAGCCGTGGGTGAAGATCTTGGTCGGCACGCGGAAGCCGGCGTGTTCGAGCATGGCCGGCCAGAACAGGGCGTGGAAGTAGAGGATGTCCTTGCCGATGAAGTGGTACAGCTCGGCCTGGGAATCCTTGTTCCAGAAGGCGGAAAAATCCAGGCCTTTCCTGGCGCACAGGTTGGCGAAGGAGCCCATGTAGCCGACGGGCGCATCGAGCCAGACGTAGAAGAACTTGCCGGGGGCATCCGGAATCTCGAAGCCGAAGTAAGGGGCATCCCGGGAGATGTCCCAGTCGGTCAGCTTGTGCTCGCCCTCGCTGCCCAGCCATTCCTGCATCTTGTTGGCCGATTCGGCCTGGAGCCGCCCGGGCTCGGTGGTGAAGCGGCGCAAAAAGCTCTGGCAGCGCGGGTCGGAGAGCTTGAAGAAGTAGTGGGTCGAGGTGCGCAGTTCGGGTTTGGCGCCGGACACTGCCGAGTAGGGGTTCTTCAACTCGTTGGGGGTGTAGGCGGCGCCGCACACTTCGCAGTTGTCGCCATATTGATCCTTGGCGCCACACTTGGGGCACTCGCCCTTGATGAAGCGGTCGGGCAGGAACATCTGCTTGACCGGGTCGTAGTACTGCTCGATGTCCCGGGTCTCGATCAGGCCGGCGGCGCGCAGCTTGGCGTAAATGTCGGTGGCGAAGCCCCGGGTCTCGTCGGAGTGGGTCGAGTAGTAGTTGTCGAAGCCGACGTGGAAGCCAGTGAAGTCGCGCAGGTGCTCGCCGTGGACCCGGGCGATCAGGGCCTCGGGGGTGATGCCCTCCTTTTCCGCCCGCAGCATCACCGGGGTGCCGTGGGTGTCGTCGGCGCACACGTACCAGCAGTCGTGGCCCCGCATCTTCTGGAAGCGCACCCAGATATCGGTCTGGATATATTCCACCAGGTGGCCCAGGTGGATGTCGCCGTTGGCGTACGGCAGCGCGGAGGTTACGAGAATCTGACGGGGTTTCATCGGGCAGGACAATCCGGAGGAAAAGCAGGGAAAGACCGGGATTCTAGCAAACCCCACCCCGGCGCCCCTGCCCGCCTTGGAGCACGACAACGAATTCGGTTAAACTTGATAAAATTACTCGGGTATAGCCGCCTGCTGCTGCCCTTCAGCGCGCGGCCCCGGACAACAATCCAACAATCCGCCACGCCCTGCCTGCGTCGGCACCCCCAACCCGGCGCACCAGGCCGCCGCCAGGAGTATTCATGTCCCTTACCGTCGAAGCCGTACAAACCGCCCTCAAGGACGTCGTCGATCCCAACACCGGCAAGGATCTCGTCGCCGGCCGTGCTGCCAAGAACATCCGTGTCGACGGCGGCGACGTGGCCGTCGACATCGAACTCGGCTACCCCGCCAAGTCCCAGATCGACGCTCTGCGCAAGGCCGCCATCGCCCGCCTGAAGCAGCTCCCCGGGGTGGACAACGTCTCCGCCAACGTCACCGTGAAAATCGCCGCCCACGCCGTGCAGCGCGGGGTAAAACTGCTCTCCGGCGTGAAGAACATCATCGCCGTGTCCTCCGGCAAGGGTGGCGTGGGCAAGAGCACCACCGCCGTGAACCTGGCCCTAGCCCTGGCCCAGGAAGGCGCCACCGTCGGCCTGCTCGACGCCGACATCTACGGCCCATCCCAGCCTCAGATGCTCGGCCTGCAAGGCCGCCAGCCCGAATCCCTGGACGGCAAGAGCATGGAGCCCCTGGAAGCCTACGGCATCCAGTCCATGTCCATCGGCTACCTGGTGGACGTGGAAACCCCGATGGTGTGGCGCGGCCCCATGGTCACCCAGGCCCTGGAGCAGTTGCTCAACGACACCAACTGGCGCGACGTGGACTACCTGGTGATCGACATGCCTCCGGGCACCGGCGACACCCAGCTGACCCTGGCCCAGAAGGTGCCGGTGACCGGCGCGGTGATCGTCACCACCCCCCAGGACATCGCCCTGATGGACGCCCGCAAGGGCCTCAAGATGTTCGAGAAGGTGGGCATCCCCATCATCGGCATCGTCGAGAACATGAGCATGCACGTGTGCACCAACTGCGGCCACGTCGAGCACATCTTCGGCGAAGGCGGCGGCCAGAAGATGTGTGCCGACTACGGCGTGGACTTCCTCGGCGCCTTGCCCCTGGAGATGGACATCCGCCTCATGGCGGACGGCGGCAAACCCACCGTGGTGGGCGCCCCCGACTCCAAGGCCGCCGAGATCTACCGCGCCATCGCCCGCAAGGTGGCGGTGCAGATCGCCGAGAAGGCCAAGGACATGAGCAGCAAGTTTCCCAATATCGTGGTGCAGAACACCTGACCCTGCCGCCCCCTTGTATCGACGCCCCCGCCCGCCGGGGGCGTCGGCGTTTACGGCCCAATCGGCGCCGTTCATGCCGGCCATTCGTTGCACATAGCGTCGCGGACTACCCGCGCACCAATTCCCATGGCATGCTTTCCAGACAACAAATGCCGGCCAGTGGGCACGGCACGATGACGGGAGGTAACACGCATGGCCTTCATGCCCTGGGGCGACGCCCTGAAAATCGGCATCGACAGCATCGATGCCCAGCACCACTGGTTGGTGAACGCCACCAACACCCTGCACGATGAAATCCTGCGCGACGAACCGCGCACCGCCGTGATCGGGGAAGTTCTCGAAGGGCTGGTGGATTACACGATGAATCACTTCATCGTTGAGGAAGAGTTGTTCCAGCGCCTGGGCTATCCGGAGAGTCCGGGCCACCAGGCCGAGCACAACCGCTTCACGTCCGGGGCGCTAGATCTGCTGCAGCGCTTCGAATCCGGTCAGGCCGTCAGTGTGGAGGCGCTGGAGTTCCTCAAGAACTGGCTCACCCACCACATCCTGGAAGTGGACCGGGCCTACGTGCCTTTTCTCAAGGCCCACGGCATCACCTGATCTGGCCCCGTGGAGGTGACCGCCGTGCCGCGACGGCGCTGGCATGGCGTGGCCACCATCGGGAAATCCGCCTTTCAGGCCCCGACGCCCCACCGTGCGCACCGTCGCCTTCGCGGCTACAATCACGCCTTTATTCACCCCCACCCACCGCCCCCATGAGCATCAAATCCGACCGCTGGATCCGTCGCATGGCCGAAGAACACGGCATGATCGAGCCCTTCGAGCCCTCCCTGGTGCGGGAAGTGAATGGCCAGAAGATCGTCTCCTACGGCACATCCAGCTACGGCTACGATATCCGCTGCGCCCGCGAATTCCGGGTCTTCACCAACATCAACAGCACTATCGTCGACCCGAAGAACTTCGATCCCCAGTCCTTCGTCGAGATCGAAGGGGATTACTGCATCATCCCCCCCAACTCCTTCGCCCTGGCGCGCACCGTCGAGTATTTCCGCATCCCGCGCGACGTCCTCACCGTCTGCCTGGGCAAGAGCACCTACGCCCGCTGCGGCATCATCGTGAACGTCACTCCCTTCGAACCCGAATGGGAAGGCTACGTGACCCTGGAGTTCTCCAACACCACCCCCCTGCCGGCCAAGATCTATGCGGGGGAAGGCTGTGCCCAGGTGCTGTTCCTCGGTGCCGCCGAAGGCGACGTCTGCGAAACCTCCTACAAGGATCGGGGCGGCAAATACCAAGGCCAGGTGGGCGTCACCCTGCCACGCATCTGAGCCTTACCGCAGCATGTAAAAAGGCCGCCCTCGGGCGGCCTTTTTACATGGGTGGTTAGCTACGTTCAGCCAGCCGCGCATCAGACGTGGTACGCCGTGCCGGTCATGACCTTGGACATGAGGCGCATCGCCCCCTTGACCGGCGCAGGCAACTCGCGGGCACCAAGGTGCACCGCGGTATCGGCGTGGGAGGCCTCGTCGGTTTTCATCTGCTCGACGATCGCCCGGGAACGGCTGTCCTGAACCGGCAGCTTACCCAGGTGGCTATCCAGGTGGGCGCCAACCTGGCGCTCGGTTTCGGCCAGAAAGCCCAAATTCCAGGCATCCCCAAGCTTGCCCGCCACCACCCCCAGGGTCAGGGAACCGGCGTACCAGAGCGGATTGAGCAGACTCTTGCGCCCCCCCAACTCGGCCATGCGCCGTTCGGTCCAGGCCAGGTGTTCGGTCTCCTCCCGGCCAGCCTGTTCCAGGGCCTGACGGATGGAGGGGTCCCGGGAGGTGAGTGCCTGCCCCTGGTACAACGCCTGGGCACAGACCTCGCCACAGTGGTTGACGCGCATCAGGCCGATCACACGACGGCGCTCTTCGGGGCTCAGTTCTGCCTCGGGCAGGTCGGTGCCGGGCATTGCCCGCCAGGTGGTCGCCGGCGCAAAGACGGTACGCAGGGCCTTGTCGAATTCGGCGATGAAACGGTCAGAGAACATCAAGGGCCTTTCGTGCTGCGAGCATTAGGATGACCTCCGCGGCGCAGGGCGTCCCGAGCCTCATCCGGCGTCTGCACAGGATGACGCAGCGGACAGAAGTACTCCTCGGCCAATACAGCTTGCTGCCGGTTCACCCCGCTGTCATTGATCCGCTTCCAGGCGGTGCTACGCGCCTTGCTCCAGGTGCCACTGCTATTACCAAACGCGTAGAAACGACGCTCCGACGTTTCGCAGCGCAATCCCTCGTAGCTGATGTTACGAGCTCCGGAAGCCGAGATGATCACCAGGGAATAACGCACCACCCCATCTTGCCCTACCGAGATGGAAGCCGCATCGACGTAATAACGGTTGGTGGACCGTGGGTCCACATAGAACTCCCGCAGATTCGCCTCCTGAGGTAGAGGCGGCAACTGCGCCTCGATTTCCTCCCAAGGCTTTTGCTCTTCCTCTTCCCAGTCGCTACCGGCGGCATGGGCCGGCGCGGCGAAAACCAAGACGGCGGCGAGAGCCCCCGCCGCCGTCCGGGCGAGCTGCAGCCCGCCGGTGGTGAAAACGTTATGCGACAAACCTACCTCACACGGATTGATGGATGACCGCCTCGATTTCGGCGAAGGTGCGGGCCACCTCGGTGGTGTGCAGCGCAATGCCGAGCTGCCGGGCGATCTGGGATGCGGAGAAGATGCCGCGCACCATCTGGCGCCCGCTGAGGGGATCGAGATCGACCACCATGGCGTGCTGGCGGCCGGCGACCCGCAGGGTTTCGACGACATGACCGACTTGGGCGCGCAGCACGTCGGCGAGCAACAGCACCTCCAGATCACTCTGGGGCGTCATCACGTCGCGCACCCGGATTTCTTCATGGCGGATACCGCGCTTCTGCACGCACTGCATGGGGCGCTCACCGAGCACATCCCGGGCGGTGAGCAGACCGACGACCTCGCCGGCGTGGTCGACCACCAGCAGGGAGCGCACCCCGCGGGCGATCATGGCCTGGTTCGCCACGTCGATATGGGTTTCGGCATCGATGCTGGCCACGGGCACCAGCTTGAGATCGGTCATCACTTCGATGGCCGGGGAAGAAACCTGCACCAGCTGGGGCGAAAACATCGTCGGCTGATGAAGACCGGCGCCACCGGCAAGGGAGGAGACGGGTAGCGGTTTGTACTGTTTTTGTTCAGCCATGACACCCTCCATAAACAACGTTGGGACGACTGCAAAACCACGCAACAACCTACACCTACTGCCGCGCCCCTTACCCGCCGGACACCCAGCACCGCTCAGGAGCGGCGCACCGTCCGGTCGACCTCGAGGAAGCGCTCCAGTTCTACTAACGCCAGCCGGTAGACCTCGCGCTTGAACTCGATCACCGCGTCGAGCGGCACCCAGTACTCGTTCCAGCGCCAAGCATCGAACTCCGGGTGGTCAGACGCGCGCAGACAAACGTCCGAATCGCGCCCCACCAACCGCAGCAGATACCAGATCTGCTTCTGACCCTTGTAAGACCCGCGCCACTCGCGTTTGATCCAATGGGTCGGCACATCGTAACGCAACCAGTCCTTGGTGCGACCGAGGATACGCACGTGCTCGGCGGTCAACCCCACCTCCTCGTGCAGCTCCCGGTACATGGCCTGCTCCGGTGTCTCGCCCCGCTTGATTCCTCCCTGGGGGAACTGCCAGGCGTGCTCTCGAATGCGTTTGCCCCAAAAAACCTCGTTTTTTGCGTTACAGAGGATGATGCCGACGTTCGGGCGATAGCCTTCGCGATCGAGCATAGAAAACCTGCAAAATCTATTGAGTTGAGGGACATTCTTCCATATTTCCCATCGCTTGGAAAGCCGCCCCTGTCGGGCTTTTCGCCGATTTTTCAAGGCTTTCCCGGAACATCCCCGGCTCCGTTCTTGTCAAGTAAAATGGCGTTTTTTGCCCCAACCGGATTTTTTCATGCGCTCCTCCCAGTTTTTCCTGTCCACCCTCAAGGAAGCTCCGTCCGACGCCGAAGTCGTCAGCCAGAAGCTGATGCTGCGCGCCGGCCTGATCAAGCGGGCCGCCGCCGGCATCTACACCTGGATGCCCCTGGGGCTGCGCACCCTGCGCAAGGTCGAGGCCATCGTGCGCGAGGAAATGAACCGTTCCGGCGCCCTGGAACTGCTCATGCCGGCGGTGCAGCCGGCCGAGCTGTGGCAGGAATCGGGTCGCTGGGAGAAGTACGGCCCCGAACTGCTGCGCTTCAAGGACCGCCACCAGCGCGATTTCGTCATCGGCCCGACCCACGAGGAAGTGATCACCGACGTGGTGCGCCGCGAGGTGAAGAGCTACCGCCAGCTGCCGATCCACCTGTATCAGGTACAGAGCAAGTTCCGCGACGAGATCCGCCCCCGCTTCGGCGTGATGCGCGGCCGTGAATTCCTGATGAAGGACGGCTACTCCTTCCACGCCAGCTTCGACGATCTGAAGCGCGAGTACCAGGTGATGTACGACACCTATTCGCGCATTTTCACCCGCCTGGGCCTGCAATTCCGCGCCGTGGCCGCCGACACCGGCTCCATCGGCGGCACCGGCTCCCATGAGTTCCACGTACTGGCCGACTCCGGCGAGGACGACATCGCCTACTGCCCGGATTCCGACTACGCCGCCAACGTGGAACTGGCCGAAGCCCTGGCCCCCTCCACGCCCCGCCCGGCCGCCGGCCAGGCCCTGGCCAAGGTGGCCACCCCGGGCCAGACCGCCTGTGCCGACGTGGCCGCCTTCCTCAAGACCGACCTGACCCGGGTGGTGAAAGCCATCGCCGTGGTCAGCGAAGACGACGAGGGCAAGCCACACTTCGCCCTGCTGCTGGTGCGTGGCGACCACGAGCTGAACGAGATCAAGGCCAGCAAGCTCGCCGGCCTGACCGACTTCCGCTTCGCCAGCGACGCCGAAGTCGAACAATACCTGGGCTGCCAGCCCGGCTACATCGGCCCGGTGGGCGTGGATGCCGGCAAGGTGCGGGTGATCGCCGACCGCACCGTGGCCGCCATGGCCGACTTCGTCTGCGGCGCCAACGAGGCGGGCTTCCACCTCACCGGGGTCAACTTCGGCCGCGACCTGGCCGAACCGACCGAGGTGGCCGACCTGCGCAACGTGGTGGCCGGCGACCCCAGCCCGGACGGCAAGGGCGTGCTCGGCATCTGCCGCGGCATCGAGGTGGGCCACATCTTCCAGCTGCGCACCAAGTACGCCGAAGCGCTCAACTGCAAGTTCCTCGACGACAACGGCCGGGAACAGGTGATGGAGATGGGCTGCTACGGTATCGGCGTGTCGCGCATCGTCGGCGCCGCCATCGAGCAGAACTACGACGACAAGGGGATCATCTTCCCCGCCGCCATCGCCCCGTTTACCGTCGCCATCGTGCCCATGGGCTACCACAAGTCCGAGGACATTCGCGACGCCGCCAACGCCCTCTACGAGGAGTTGCAGAACGCCGGCATCGATGTGCTGCTCGACGACCGCAACGAGCGCCCCGGCTCGATGTTCGCCGACATGGAACTGATCGGCATTCCGCACCGGGTGGTGATCGGCGAGAAGGGTCTGGCCGCCGGCCAGGTGGAGTACAAGGGCCGCCGCGACGAGGTCGCCACCATGGTGGCGCGGGACACCATCGTCGCCCACCTGCTGGAAAGCCTCGCCAAATAAGGCGCTCCACGATGCCTGCCCGGAAAGCCAATAGGGACGCGGGGTTTCAAAGGTCCCACCGCAAACTCCGCGCCCTGCTTGGCTTCCCAGGCATCGCCCTGGCCCTTGCCGCTTTTGGCTCAGCCCCCGCCTGGGCCGGAGCACAGAAGTACGAACCGCTCTCGGCCAGTGTCCAGGCGGCCCTCTCCAAGTCGGTGGCCGATGCCCGGCCGCCCACCAGCTCGTTCCGCTCCTACCGGGAGGCGGCCGACTGGCTGGAAGCCATGTCGCAGCGCCTGGCCCGCCGCATCCCCGACCGGGAATACCGCCTCGACCTGCTGCGCAGCGTCCATTACGAAGCCACCCGGGCCGGCCTCGACCCCCAACTGGTGCTCGGCCTGATGCAGGTCGAATCGGGCTTCCGCAAGTACGCCGTATCCTCCGCCGGGGCCCGGGGCTACATGCAGGTGATGCCATTCTGGGTGAAGCTGCTCGGCCGACCGGACGACAATCTGTTCGAGATGCGCACCAACCTGCGCTACGGCTGCACCATCCTGCGCCACTACCTGGACATCGAGAACGGCGACCTGTACCGGGCCCTGGGCCGCTACAACGGCAGCCTGGGCAAGCCCGAGTACCCGAACCTGGTACGGGCGAGTTGGCACGGTCACTGGGATTACGCCCCGCCACCGCCCCGCCCGTCACCGCCCGCCAACGCACCGGCCAATCCGGCCGCTCCTGTGGCACCGGCCACCCCGACGCTCCATCCGGTGCCGCCTGGCACCCCGGGACGCCAGGCCCAGAGCCAATCGCCAGCCCCCCTGGCACGCAACCCATAAACGACGCGGCGCTCCGAGGATGCACCTCGGAGCGCCGCGCCAGCTCTAGAGCTTGAGCCCCCTCCCGCTCGGGGTAGGGCTGCCGGATCACATTCCCGGCATCATCCCCTTCAGGCCCTTCATGCCGCGCATCAGCTTGGCGATGCCGCCCTTGGAGAACTGCTTCATCACCTTCTGGGTCTGTTCGAACTGGTTGAGCAGGCGATTCACCTCCTGGACCTGGACCCCTGCACCAGCGGCAATGCGCCGCTTGCGGCTGGCCTTGATCAGCTCGGGCTTGGAGCGCTCCAGGGGGGTCATGGAATTGATGATGCCTTCGACGCGGCGGATCATTTTTTCCTCGGCGCCGCCGCCCAGCTGGCTGGCAGCCTGGGCGAACTGGGCCGGCAGCTTGTCCATGAAGGCACTCATGCCCCCCATCTTGCGCATCTGACCGATCTGGTCCTTGAAGTCGTTGAGATCAAAGCCCTTGCCGGACTTGAGCTTCTGGGCGAAGGCCTTGGCCTGCTCCTCGTCCACGCTTTTGCGCGCCTCTTCCACCAGGGACAGGATGTCGCCCATGCCCAGCACCCGGGAGGCCATCCGCTCGGGGTGGAAGGCTTCCAGGCCGGACAGCTTTTCGCCCACGCCGGCAAACTTGATCGGCTTGCCGGTGACGTGGCGCACCGACAGGGCGGCACCGCCCCGAGCGTCGCCATCGAGCTTAGTCAGGATCACGCCAGTGAGCGGCAGGGCCTCGCCGAAGGCCCGGGCGGTATTGACCGCATCCTGGCCGAGCATGGCGTCCACCACGAACAGGGTCTCCACCGGATTGAGTGCCGCGTGCAGACGCTTGATCTCGTCCATCATCTCGGCGTCGATGGCCAGGCGACCGGCGGTATCCACCAGCAGCACGTCGAAGTAGTGGCGCTTGGCGTAGTCCACTGCCGCCGCCGCGATGGCCTCGGGCTTGTCGGAGGGCGACGAGGGGAAGAATTCGACCCCGGCCTGGGCGGCCACGGTCTTCAACTGCTCGATGGCGGCGGGACGATAGACGTCGCAGGACACCACCAGCACCTTCTTTTTCTGGGTTTCCTTGAGCAGCTTGGCCAGTTTGCCAGTGGTAGTGGTCTTACCGGCACCCTGCAGGCCGGCCATGAGCACAATGGCCGGCGGCTGAGCCGCCAGGTTGAGACCCTGGTGGGCCTCGCCCATCAGCTTGGTCATTTCCCGATGCACCACGCCGACCAGCGCTTGGCCCGGGGAGAGGGAGCCGATCACCTCTTCGCCCACCGCCTTTTCCTTGACCGCGGCGATGAAGTCCTTGACCACCGGCAGGGCTACGTCGGCCTCGAGCAGAGCCATGCGCACCTCGCGCAAGGCGTCGGCAATGTTGGACTCGGTGAGGCGCGCCTCGCCCTTGAGGGTTTTCATGACGCGCGCAAGGCGCTGGGTGAGGTTGTCGAGCATCGGGGCAGACCCTGAAAAAAGAAGGTGAGGCCCAGGACAACGCCAGGAGCGGAGCCGATGGGAGCCTTGGCAGCCCGTTGGTGTAAACTGAGCGGACTACACGAATTCCGCCATTTTACTGCAAGAGCACCCTCCCCTCTTCGATCCGTGGCTTTCCAACTCATCGCTCATTTGCTTGCCGCCGTCCTGTATGCCCTGCTCGGGCAGCACTATTGGCGCGCCTATCGCAGCCGCCCCCTGGGGCGCAACACTCTGGCCCCCGCCGAGCCGGCGCCGCGCTGGCTAGTCGCCGTCCTGCCCCTGGGCCTGCTCAGCCAGGGCGCGGGCCTCTACGTCGGGCTGTATGGCACACCGGGTAGCGGCGGGCCGATGCAGTTCTCCTTCGCCCTGTCCCTGTCCCTGATGCTCTGGATGGCGGTGCTGATGTACTGGCTGGAGAGCTTCCGCACCCGCCTGGGCGGCCAGCCGCTACTGCTCTTCATTGCCGCGCTGTGCGCCCTGGCGCCGGTGCTGTTTCCCGAGGCTCACCCGTTGCAGCGCGCCGGCTCCGCCGGGTTCGAACTGCATTTCCTCGCGGCCATGGCGGCCTACAGCCTGTTCACCCTGGCGGCGCTCCACGCCATCTTCATGGGGGTAGCCGAGCGCCAGCTGCACCGCAAGGATCTGTCGCCAGCACTGGCTTCCCTGCCACCGCTGATGACCATGGAAAGCATGCTGTTCCGCATGATCGGCGCCGGCTTCGTCCTGCTCACCGCCGCCCTGGTCACCGGCGTGCTCTTTTCCGAAACGGTGTTTGGCCGCCCCCTGACCTTCGATCACAAAACGGTCTTTGCCATTGCCTCCTGGATCATCTTCGCCGGGTTGCTGCTCGGCCGCTGGGCCCGCGGCTGGCGCGGCAAGGTGGCCTTGCGCTGGACCCTGGCCGGCTTTGCCTTGCTGCTGCTGGCCTACGTGGGAAGTCGCTTCGTCGCCGAAGTCATTCTGCACCGTGCGGTGTAACGCCACCCCCTTCCGCCCGCGCTAATGGACGACATTCCTCTCCTGGCGCTGCTCGGCATTCTGGTCGTGCTATTGCTCATTTCGGGCTTCTTCTCGATGACCGAAACGGCCCTGATGGCCGCCAACCGCTACCGGCTGCGCCACCGGGCCGAAGCCGGCGACAAAGGCGCCCGCCGTGTCCTGGGCTTGCTGGCCCAGACCGACCGCATGCTCGGCGCCATTCTGCTCGGCAACAACCTGGTCAATGCCGCCGCCGCCACCCTGGTATCGGTCATTACGATCTCCCTGGTGGGCGACGACAAGTGGGCCCTGGGCCTGGGCACCCTGGCGGTGACCTTCTGCATCCTGGTAATTTCCGAGGTGTCGCCCAAGATTGTCGGTGCCGCCTACGCCGATCGGGTCGCCCCGACCCTTGCCCTGTTGCTGACCCCGGTGATGCAGCTGACCCGCCCCGTGGTGGGGTTCGTCAATCTCTTTGCCAACGGCCTGCTCACCCTACTGCGCCTAAAGCCCCGTCACTACGAAGCCAGCCCCTTGTCCCGGGAAGAACTGCGCTCCCTGGTGCTGGGCGCCCGCCACCTGCTGCCGGGCAAGCATCAAAGCATCCTGGTCAATCTCTTCGATCTGGAGCGAATCACGGTAGACGATGTGATGACACCACGCACGTCGATCGAAGCCATCGACCTGGAGGCCCCCTGGGAGGAGATCACCGAACAGATCGCCACCAGCTACCACACGCGCTTGCCGGTGTACCGTGGCGACATCCACCGTACCGTGGGCATCCTGCACATCAAGCGGGTCGTCGGCCTGTTGCAGCGCGGCCAATTAACCGCGGAGGCCCTGGAAGAAAGCCTGGTGTCGCCTTATTTCATCCCGGCCGGCACCCCGGCCTTCGCCCAGTTGCAGTTCTTTCAGGAAAATCGCCAGCGACTGGGCCTGGTGGTGGATGAGTACGGCGAAATCGATGGACTGCTGACCCTCGACGACATCATTGAGGAAATCGTCGGCGAATTCACCACCTCGTCACCTGCCGGCGGGAATCGCCTGGCCTGGAACGATCACGGATCAGTTCTGGTGGACGGCGGCCGCAGCCTGCGTGAACTCAACCGCAAACTGGGACTGGCCTTCCCCTTGAATGGCCCGAAAACCCTCAACGGCCTGATCGTCGAGCACCTTCAGGACATTCCCGAAAGCGGGGTCGGGCTGAAGATCGCCGGCGTTCCCATCGAGGTCATTCACACCCAGGATCGCAGCATCAAGACCGTACGGCTGTTCAAACCGCCACAATGATGCCATGCTCAAACAGGAAAACCGCTGGAAACCCCCACCCCGAGGGGCTTCTCGCCTTTACAAAGAAGCCCTTGGCGGGCATCATCCAAGGCTAACCATGTTTTCCGCATACCTTCCGCGCCTTCGGGCCACCTCCCAGATGACGACGGCCCTGATGGCCCTTAACCCGTCCCATTCACTGCACTCCTGACAAACGGACCATGGCCGCCAATCTGCAGGTCACCTTCAGCGGGCTAGCCCGCGCCCTCGTCCAGGCCGGCAAGTTGCAGGAAGCCGAGGCGGAAACGTTGGCCGGCCAGGCGGCCACGAGCAAGACCTCGTTCATCGAACAAGTGGTTGCGAGCAATAAACTCGCCCCCCTGGAAGTCGCCCAGTTCGCGGCCGACACCTTCGGCTATCCCCTGCTCGACCTGCGGGCCTACGATACGGCCCACATTCCCCGGGATGCCATCGACCGCAAGTTGATCTCGGCTCACCAGGTCATACCGCTCAACAAGCGGGGCAACCGCATCACCATTGCCATCGCCGATCCGACCAACCTGCGCGCCCTGGATGAAATCCGCTTCCAGACCGGGCTGACGGTGGACCCGGTGGTAGTGGAAGAGGCGGCAATCAAGCCGCTGGTCACCGAATTCTCCGAATCCGCATCGGAAACCCTGAAAAACCTGGTTGGTGACGACATCAACCTGGAGTTTTCCGACGAGGAGGCAACGGCAGCAAACGAAGAAGCTGCCGCCACCGATGTGGACGACGCTCCAGTCGTCAAATTCATCCAAAAAATCCTCCTCGACGCGATCAACGACGGGGCCTCGGACATCCATTTCGAGCCCTATGAAAAGTATTACCGCATCCGTTTCCGGGTAGACGGCATCCTGCGCGAGGTATCCACGCCACCCCTGGCTATCAAGGAAAAAATCGCTTCCCGGATCAAGGTCATCTCCCGGCTCAACATCGCCGAAAAGCGTATCCCCCAGGATGGCCGGATGAAACTGGTGCTGTCGAAGAGCCGCGCCATCGACTTCCGGGTCAGCACCCTGCCGACCATTCACGGCGAAAAGATCGTTCTGCGTATTCTCGACCCGACCTCTGCCACCCTGGGCATCGAGGCCCTCGGCTACGAGCCTGACCAGAAGGCGCAACTGCTCGATGCCGTGCAGCGTCCCTACGGCATGGTGCTGGTGACCGGCCCCACCGGCTCGGGGAAAACGGTATCGCTATACACCTGCCTCAACATCCTCAACGAGCCCGGCGTGAATATTTCCACCGCGGAGGACCCGGCGGAAATCAACCTGGCGGGGATCAACCAGGTCAACGTGGACGACAAGGCCGGCCTGACGTTTGCCGCGGCGCTGAAATCCTTCCTCCGCCAGGATCCGGACGTGATCATGGTGGGCGAAGTGCGCGACCTGGAAACCGCCGAGATCGCTATCAAGGCCGCCCAGACCGGCCACATGGTGCTCTCGACCCTGCACACTAACGACGCCCCCCAGACGCTGGAACGCCTGCGCAACATGGGCGTCCCCCTGTTCAATATCGCCTCCTCGGTGATCCTCATCACCGCCCAGCGACTGGCGCGCCGCCTGTGCAACTGCAAGAAGCCGCTGGACGTGCCCGAGCAAACCCTGCGCGATGCTGGCTACAGCGACGACGAGGTTAGCGCCTACCTGCGCGGGGAATGGACGCTCTACGGCCCGGGCGGTTGCGACCGCTGCAAGGGTAGCGGCTACAAGGGACGGGTCGGCATCTACCAGGTGATGCCGGTATCCGAGGAAATTCAACGCATTATCATGGCCGACGGCAACTCCCTGGACATCGCCGCCCAGGCTCAGAAGGACGGGGTCCGCGACCTACGCCAGTCCGGCCTGCTCAAGGCCAAGCAGGGCGTCACGTCCCTGGATGAAGTCCTGTCCACTACCAACGCCTAAATCCCCGCAGAGGATCGACCATGGCCAGCCCCCCGCGCAAACCCGCCACCCAACTGAAGGAAAGCGTTTTCCTGTGGGAAGGCAAAAACAAGGAAGGCAAGATCGTCCGCGGGGAAATGCGCGCCCCCAGCGAAACCGTGGTCAACGCCTCGCTGCGACGGCAAGCCATTCTGGTGACGAAAATCACCAAACAACGCTTCAAACGGGGTGGCAAGGTCACCGACAAGGACATCACCCTGTTCACCCGGCAGCTGGCGACGATGATGAAATCTGGCGTGCCGCTGCTCCAGTCCTTCGATATCGTCGGCCGGGGTCACTCCAATCCGGCCGTGGCCAAGTTACTGCTCGACATCAAGGCCGACGTGGAAACCGGCAGTTCCCTGTCCCAGGCTTTTCGCAAATACCCGCTGTATTTCGATCAGCTGTTCTGCAACCTGATCGCCGCCGGCGAGCAGGCCGGCATCCTGGAAACCTTGCTCGATCGCTTGGCGACCTACAAGGAAAAGATCTTGGCTATCAAGAGCAAGATCAAGTCCGCCCTGTTTTACCCGATCGCCGTAATCGTGGTCGCTTTCGTGATCACCGCCGTGATCATGATTTTCGTTATTCCGGCTTTCAAGGAAGTATTCAAGAGCTTTGGCGCCGACCTACCAGCCCCAACACTTATGGTCATGGCCATCTCCGACTTCTTCGTCGAGTATTGGTACGCGATATTCGGTTTGATCGGTGGGGGCATATACGCATTTTTTGCCGCATGGAAGCGCTCGGAGAAGGTGCAAATGGTAATGGACCGTTTCATGCTACGCCTGCCCATTTTTGGCAGCATCGTGCGTAAATCAGTCATCGCGCGCTGGACCCGCACCCTATCCACCATGTTTGCCGCCGGCGTTCCCCTCGTCGAATCCCTCGACTCGGTCGGCGGTGCGGCCGGGAACTACGTTTACAAGATTGCCACCAAGCAGATCCAGAACGAAGTCAGCACCGGTACCAGCCTCACCTCTTCCATGCAGAACACCAACCTGTTCCCCAACATGGCCATTCAAATGGTGGCCATTGGTGAAGAATCCGGCGCCCTGGACTCGATGCTCGGCAAGATCGCCGACTTCTTCGAGCAGGAAGTGGATGACGCCGTGGAAGCGCTGTCCAGCCTGATGGAACCGATGATCATGGTGATTCTCGGCGGCCTGATCGGCGGCATGGTGGTTGCCATGTACCTCCCCATCTTCAAATTGGGCTCGGTGGTTTAAGCCCCATGGACATCGCAACCTTCTTTACCCACGCCCCAACTGCCTGGATCGCATTCGCCACCGTTCTCGGCCTGCTCGTCGGCAGTTTCCTCAATGTCGTCATCCACCGCCTGCCCCTGATGATGGAACGGGACTGGCAGGTGCAATGTGCCGAGCTGCGCGGCGAAACCGCCCCCGAGCAGCCCTCCCTCACCCTGTCCAGCCCCCGTTCCCGCTGCCCGTCTTGCGGGCATGGCATCCACGCCTGGGAAAACATTCCCATAATCAGCTGGCTGCTGTTGCGCGGCAAATGCTCGGCCTGCGCCGCCCCCATTTCGATGCGCTACCCCCTGGTGGAGGCCTTGACCGGCCTGCTCACCGGTCTGGCTGCCTGGCATTTTGGCTTTACCGCCATGGCCGCCGGCGCCATCGTATTTACTTGGGCCCTCATCGCCCTGGCTGGAATCGACCTGGACACCCAGCTGCTTCCGGACTCCATCACGCTGCCGTTGCTCTGGCTGGGACTCGCCCTCGCCCTCTTTCCCGTGTTTGCCGACCTGCCCTCGGCCGTCATCGGCGCCATGGCCGGCTATCTGTCCCTCTGGAGCGTGTATTGGTTGTTCAAGCTGCTGACGGGCAAGGAAGGCATGGGCTACGGCGACTTCAAGCTGCTCGCCGCCCTGGGAGCCTGGATGGGCTGGCAGATGCTGCCCTTGGTCATCCTGCTGTCGTCGCTGGTGGGAGCCGTCGTCGGCATTGCCCTGATCCTGGGCGCCGGGCGTGGGCGCAGCGTCCCGATTCCGTTCGGCCCCTATCTGGCAGCCGCCGGATTGATCGCCCTGTACGCAGGAAAAGCACTCACCAACCACTACCTGGCCCTGGTTCTGTAGCGACACGCCCCCTTGAAAAGGGGTGTCGCGCCCTCATCTCACCCGCTGTGCTCGACAGGCCGAAGGCTTGTCGAGCCTTCAGCTATAATCCCCTGTTTTCCGGACCGGTCTTGCTGGGTAGTTGCCTATTCCGGTCCACGCTGGAGACCCTCATGCCTATCTATGAATACCGCTGCGACACCTGCGGGTTCCAGAAGGAATACCTGCAAAAAGTCAGCGACCCTCTGCTCACCACCTGCCCCGAGTGTGGCAAGGAAACGTTTTCCAAACTGCTCTCCGCCGCCGGCTTCCAACTCAAGGGCAGCGGCTGGTATGCCACCGACTTCAAAGGCGGCAGCAGTTGCTCCGCCGCCAAGAGCGACGGCCCGCCCCCCTGCCAGGGCGGCAGCGGATCCTGCCCGAGCGTCAGTTAAACCTGCCGCCTTCTCCGGCCAGCGGCCGCGCCCTCGCACCTCAAACACGCCACCCGAGCCTCAACACCGATGCGGTCTGGATTCTTCAAGCGCTATTTCATCACCGGCCTTCTGATCTGGGTGCCGCTGGCCATCACCGCCTGGGTGCTGAACCTGATTGTCGGCACCATGGACCAGTCCCTGCGGCTGCTCCCTGAATCGCTCCATCCGCAGAACCTGCTCGGCGTGAACGTACCCGGCGTAGGTGCCTTGATCACCCTGCTGGTGATCCTGCTCACCGGCGTGGCCGCGGCTAATTTCATTGGCCAGAAGCTGGTGCGCTGGTGGGAAGGGCTGCTCGCCCGCATCCCGGTGGTCAACTCCATCTACAAGGGTGTCAAGCAGATCTCCGACACCCTGTTCTCGCCCAACGGACAGGCCTTCCGCAAGGCCCTGCTAGTGCAGTATCCCCGCGAAGGTTCCTGGACCATCGCCTTCCAGACCGGCCAACCCGGCGGCGATGTGGCCAACCACCTGACCGGCGAATTCGTCAGCGTCTATGTCCCCACCACCCCCAACCCGACCTCGGGCTTCTTTCTGATGATGCCCCGGGCAGAGGTAGTGGAACTGGACATGACGGTGGACGACGCACTGAAGTACATCATCTCCATGGGCGTGGTCGCCCCGCCGGTTCCAGCGGCAACCGCCACCGCCAACACCCTCACCATCTCCCGCTCCGCCCAGGTCTGACCCGGGCGCTATCGCGGGCAGCCCCCTTTCACCAGCTCTCAAGTCATCATGCGTTCTCACTACTGCGGACAACTCAACGCCTCCCTCGAAGGCCAGATCGTCACCCTGTGCGGCTGGGCCCACCGTCGCCGTGACCACGGCGGCGTCATTTTCATCGACCTGCGCGACCGGGAGGGCATGGCCCAGGTGGTGTGCGATCCGGATCGCCCGGAAATGTTCGCCACCGCAGAGTCGGTGCGCAATGAGTTCTGCCTGAAGATCACCGGCAAGGTGCGCCTGCGCCCGGCCGGTACCGAGAACAAGAATCTGGCCTCCGGCGAGATCGAAATCCTCTGCCAGGAGATTGAGGTGCTGAACGCCTCGGTCACCCCGCCGTTCCAACTCGACGAGGACAACCTCTCCGAGAACGTGCGCCTGACCCACCGGGTGATCGACCTGCGCCGCCCGCAGATGCAGAAGAACCTGCTGCTGCGCTACGCCGTGGCCCGGGCCTTCCGCCGCTTCCTCGACGCCAACGGCTTCATCGACGTGGAAACCCCGATGCTCACCAAGAGCACCCCGGAAGGCGCCCGCGACTACCTGGTGCCCTCCCGCGTCCATGACGGCCAGTTCTTCGCCCTGCCTCAGTCGCCCCAGTTGTTCAAGCAGCTGCTGATGGTGGCTGGCTTCGACCGCTACTACCAGATCACCAAGTGCTTCCGCGACGAGGACCTGCGCGCCGACCGCCAGCCCGAGTTCACCCAGGTCGATATCGAGACCTCGTTCATGGGTGAAGCCGAGATCACCGCCCTGATGGAGCAGCTGATCCGCGTGGTGTTCAAGGAGGCCATGGACGTGGAACTGCCCAACCCGTTCCCGCGCATGACCTACGGCGAGGCCATGGCCCGCTTCGGTTCCGACAAGCCCGACCTGCGCGTCACCCTGGAACTGGTGGACGTCACCGACGCCGTCGCTGACGTGGCTTTCAAGGTCTTCTCCGGCCCGGCCACCTCCGGCGGCCGCGTCGCCGCCCTGCGCATCCCCGGCGGCAGCACCCTGACCCGCTCCGAGATCGACGCCTACACCCAATTCGTCGGCATCTACGGCGCCAAGGGGCTGGCCTACATCAAGGTGAACGACGCGGCCCAGCCCAACGAGGCCGGCCTCCAGTCGCCCATCGTCAAAAACCTGCACGAGCAGGCCTTGAAGACCATCCTGGAGCGCACCGGCGCCCAGAACGGCGATCTGATCTTCTTCGGCGCCGACAAGACCAAGGTGGTCAACGACGCCCTCGGCGCCCTGCGCATCAAGATCGGCCACGAGAAGGGCTACGTGAACGGCAAGGCCTGGGAACCCCTGTGGGTGGTGGACTTCCCCATGTTCGAGTACGACGAGGAAGACAAGCGCTGGACCGCCTGTCACCACCCGTTCACCGCCCCCAAGGACGAGCACCTCGAGTTCCTCACCAGCGATCCCGGCAAGTGCCTGGCCAAGGCCTACGACCTGGCCCTCAACGGCTGGGAAATCGGCGGCGGCTCGGTGCGTATCCACCGCGCCGACGTGCAGGAGAAGGTCTTTGCCGCCCTGGGCATCGACGAGGAAGAAGCCCAGCTCAAGTTCGGTTTCCTGCTCGACGCCCTCAAGTACGGCGCACCACCCCACGGCGGCCTGGCCTTCGGCCTGGACCGGATCGTCACAATGATGACCGGTGCCGAGTCGATCCGGGACGTGATCGCCTTCCCCAAGACCCAGCGCGCCCAGTGCCTGCTCACCAACGCTCCCTCGGCAGTGGACGAGAAGCAGCTGCGCGAGCTGCACATCCGCCTGCGCAACGTGGTCAAGGCCGAAGGCGCCGCCTAAGCCCTGCGCCAGCAGCCCCTCCCCTGGCGCGACTGCACAACGCAGCCGCGCCAGACAAGGACTTCCATGGCCGCCCTGTTTGCCCGCGCACTAAAAAGCGCCTCCGCCGCCCTGCTGACGGCCACCCTGTTGCTGGCCGGCGGAGCCCCCTCCCTGGCCGACGCCCGCGCCCCCCGGCCAGCGGAAACGAGCTTTCTCGGCGACACTATCGCCGTCGCTGAACTTCCTCCGGAAGGTCGGCGCACCTTGGCCGCCATCCAGGCCGGCGGCCCTTTCCCCTACGCCAAGGATGGCGCCGTTTTTGGTAATTTCGAAAAGCGCCTGCCCCGGCAGCCCCGTGGCTATTACCGGGAATACACGGTAGACACCCCCGGAGCACGCAATCGCGGTGCCCGCCGCATCATCGCCGGCGAAGGCCCGCGGCGCGACGTGCGTACGTCCGGCGAGTATTACTATTCGGACGATCACTACCGCAGTTTTCGCCTGATCCGCCACTAGGAGCCCCCGCGCTCCCTTTGCAAGACGCCCATGAGCCCGACCCAGCCCCCCCACGATGACACGGCCGCCCTGCCCGACGTGCACGAACCCAGTCTCGCCGACATTCTGCGCCGCTCCAATCTGAGTGGCGTGTATGCCCTGCCCTTTTCGGGACGTGGCGGTGTCGAGCACGCCGTGGCAGCTTGCGGACACCGACTGCTCGTGGCCGACTGCGAAGACAGCGAAGACGTGGGCATCGTCCTGGCCTTGCTCGGCCGGGACCTGCAACTCCCCGATTACTACGGCGCCAACTACGACGCCCTGGCCGACTGCCTGACCGACGAAGCCTGGGCGGCCCCGGCGGGGGGCGAGGTGGCCGGACAGGTCCTGGTCATAGCCGGTGCCGACCCGCTGAAAAGCGCCGATCCGGAAGGCTTCGACACCCTGTGTGCGGTTTTTTCTGCCGCCGCGGAGTTCTGGCGCGAGGCCGGAGTACCGTTCTGGGTGTTCTTCGACCTGCCGGCGGACGGGCTGGTGGACCTGCCCATCTTGCCCGCCTGAGCATCGCCCCATCCGTGCCCTACAAGGTCCCGGAATCGGTCCTGGTGGTGATCCACACCCCGGACCTGCACGTCCTGCTGATCGAGCGCGCCGCCCACCCGGGGTTCTGGCAATCGGTGACGGGCAGCCGTGAAGGCAATGAGCGGTCGATCGAAACGGCGTGCCGCGAGGTCGGCGAAGAAACCGGCATCACCGCTCCCCTCGACCGCCTCTGCGACTGGCGCCTGACCAACCGTTTCGCGATTTTTGCCGAGTGGCGCCACCGGTACGCCCCTGGCGTCACCCACAACCTCGAACACGTCTTCTCCCTGGAAGTCCCCGCGCCCCTGCCGGTCCGACTGGCGCCTGCCGAGCACCGGGACTTCCGCTGGCAGCCCTGGCGAGAGGCCGCCGCCGCCTGCTTCTCCTGGACCAACCGGGACGCCATCCTGATGCTGCCCGAAGTCGCCGGGTTACCGCACGCCTGAGCCCCCGCCCGGCGCATTGCCCCAGATCAAGGCCTGTCTCCCGGTGCCTTGCAAAGTCCGATCGGCCTTCTATACCGGAATGACCCCATGGCCATCATGGCCAAAGGGGGAGGCGTTTTCATTGTCATTTCACCGCTTGTTCAGGAGGACACCATGACCAACCTGCTCAGCCGTTTTTCCACGCCGCGCACCACCGCCGCAGCAGGCCTGCCGGACCCCTTCGAGGATCTGTTCAAGGGCTTTTTCGTCCGTCCGGTGGAGTTTCCCAACCAGCCCGCCGCCCCGACCATGCGCATGGATGTGAAGGAAAGCGATGGCGCCTACCAGGTCCACGCCGAACTGCCCGGGGTCAAGAAAGAAGACATCCAGGTCACCATCGACGGCAATACCCTGTCGATCTCCGCGGAAGTAAAGCAGGAGAAGGAAGAAAAAGAGGGCGAGCAGGTGCTGCGCTCCGAACGCTATTTCGGCAAGGTTTCACGCTCGGTGCAACTGGCCCACGAAATTGACGAGGGTGCGGCCACCGCCCGTTTCAGCGATGGCGTGCTGGAACTGGCCCTGCCCAAGCGCCAGGGCAGTTCATCCAAGCGACTGACCATTGCCTGAGGGACGGGCAGCCCACCACCCGGCCGGCCTGCGGGCCGGCTTTTTCTTTCGCTGACGCGGCGGGTAGAATTCGCGGGCTTCGATTACCGGAACCCGCCATGACCAGCACCGCCCAACCGTCGCTCCCCGCCTTCAAGGCCGCCATCCTGGCCGAGGCCCTGCCCTACATCCGCAAATTCCACGGCAAGACCATCGTGGTCAAGTACGGCGGCAACGCCATGACCGACGAGAAGCTCAAACAGTGCTTCGCCCGGGACGTAGTGCTGCTCAAGCTGGTGGGCCTGAACGTGATCGTCGTCCATGGCGGCGGCCCCCAGATCGAAAACCTGCTCGGCCGGGTCGGCAAGAAGGGAGAGTTCATCCAGGGCATGCGCGTCACCGACGCCGAGACCATGGAGATCGTCGAAATGGTGCTGGGCGGCCAGGTGAACAAGGACGTGGTAAACCTGATCAACCAGGCCGGCGGCAAGGCCGTGGGCCTGACCGGCAAGGACGGCGGCTTCATCCGCGCCAAGAAACTGATGCTGCCCAACAAGGACAACCCGGACGCCCCGATCGATGTGGGCCAGGTGGGCGATATCACCCAGATCGACCCGTCCCTGATCAGCTTCCTCGACCAGGGCCAGTTCATTCCGGTGATCGCCCCCATCGGCGTCGGCGAAGATGGCGAGTCCTACAACATCAACGCTGACGTGGTGGCGGGCAAGCTGGCCGAAATCCTCAAGGCGGAGAAGCTGGTGCTGCTGACTAACACCCCCGGGGTGCTGGACAAGGAAGGCAACCTGCTCACCGGCCTGACCCCCAAGCAGATCGACGACCTGGTGGAGGACGGTACCCTTTCCGGCGGCATGCTGCCCAAGATCGGCTCGGCCCTGGACGCGGCACGCAACGGGGTGAAGAGCGTGCACATCATCGACGGCCGGGTAGAGCACGCCCTGCTCCTGGAAATCCTCACCGACCACGGCGTCGGCACCATGATCAAGAACCGCTGACCTCCCCGGCAGTTACGCATTGCGCGTCATCCCAAGCCCGGCCCATGGCCGGGCTTTCTTTTTGCCTACGGGCAAGGGAAATCCCCTCTTCGTAAAATTACGAATAGTCAAATCAATAGCTCGCTACGTAATTTCCACAATACCTGCACCAAACCAGGGCACGTATGGTGGCCGGGCCCTGCCGCAGCGACCGAAGAGACGCCGGTGGGCTGCCGTACCCCAACCCCAAAACAAACAGAGAGAGGAGACTTCATGTCCCGCACCACGTCCGTACACCGCCCGTCCCGCCTCAAGCAACTGGGCTTCCTCATCCCCCTGGCCTTCCTCAGCGCCAGCGCCCTGGCCCAGGGTCCGGTCAACGTGCACGGCAAGGAGAAGATCGGCACCGTCCAGCAGGTCTACGATGGCGCCCTGTTCCCGGATGTCCAGGTCAACACCTTCCGCAACATCGACCGCCTGTTCTCCACCCGCACCGTCAAGCACGGCACCAAGGTCTATCCCCTGCCCGCCGCCGACAAGCCCCTGGGCAACTTCAAGTTCACCTCCAACGGCAAGGACTACGACCTCTACGACTACGTCTCCCTCAACCGGGTGAGCGGCCTGCTGGTGATCAAGGACGGCAAGGTAGCCTTCGAGAACTACCAGCTGGGCAACAGCGACAAGACCCGCTGGATGTCCATGTCGGTGGTCAAGTCGATCACCGCCACCCTGGTCGGTGCCGCCATCAAGGACGGCTACATCAAGAGCATCGACGACCCGGTCACCCGCTACCTGCCCCAGCTGGCCGGCAGCGCCTACGACGGCGTGACCGTGCGCAACCTGCTGCAGATGGCCTCCGGGGTGAAGTGGAACGAGACCTACACCGACCCCAATTCCGACCGTCGCCACATGCTCGAAGTGCAGAACAGCCAAAAGCCCGGCGGCGTGCTCGAACTGATGGCCAAGCTGCCCCGCGCCGCCGAGCCCGGCACCCGCTGGAACTACAGCACCGGCGAGACCCACGTGGCCGGCGCCCTGGTGCGCGCCGCCGTCGGCAAGCCGGTGGCCCAGTACCTGTCCGAGAAGATCTGGAGCAAGTTCGGCATGGAATCCGACGCCACCTGGTGGCTCGAATCCCCCAACGGCCTGGAAGTGGGCGGCAGCGGCCTGTCCGCCACCCTGCGCGACTACGGCCGTTTCGGCCTGTTCCTGATGGGCGGCGGCAAGGCCGGCGGCGAGCAGGTCCTGCCCGACGGCTGGGTCCAGGAAGCGGGCAGCCCGAAGATGGTGGACGGCAAGCAGGTGAACTACGGCTACATGCTGTGGCCGATCCCGAACGCCGCCGGCACCATCAACGAAGGCGCCTTCGAGGCCCGCGGCATCTTCGGCCAGCACATCTACATGAACCCCAAGGAAAACGTGGTCGTCGTGGTGTGGAGCGCCCTGCCCAAGCCCACCGGCAAGGCCACCGTCGGCGACAACGACTTCTTCGCCGCCGTCAGCCAGGCACTGCGCTAAGCAGTGCGGCCGGAATCGGGCACCTCCGCTTCCGGCCAGTCCCCCTGCTCCTGCGCCCCCAGCGCCTTGCGCCCGGGGCGCAGCCGTTTCGGCCGCCGGAGTAGAATCGGCCCATGGTTCCGCCTTCCCCACTCCGCCCCGCCAAGGTCTGGCTGTTCGACCTGGACAACACGCTGCACAACGCCAGCCCCCACATCTTCCCCCACATCAACGCTTCGATGACGGCCTACATGCAGCAGCACCTGGGCCTGGACGAGAGCGAGGCCAACCGGCTGCGCCAGCACTACTGGGAGCGCTATGGCGCCACCCTGCTCGGGCTGATACGCCACCACGGCACCGACCCGCACCACTTCCTCTGGCACACCCATCAGTTTCCCGACCTGGCGCGCATGGTGGTCGTGGAAAAGCAGTTGAAGAGCGCCCTGGAACGCCTGCCCGGTCGCAAGGTGCTGTTTTCAAACGCGCCGCGCCATTACACCGACGCCATCCTCGATCTGACCGGCATCGCCCCTTATTTCGACGCTGTCTACACCGTCGAGCGACTGCGCTTCCAGCCCAAGCCGATGATGGGCGGCTTTGTCCGCCTGCTGCGCAGCGAGCGGCTCGACCCGCGCCGCTGCATCATGGTCGAGGACAGCCTGGCCAACCTGCGCACCGCCAAACGCCTGGGCATGCGCACCGTGTGGGTGAGCGCCAGCTCGCGCCAGCCGCCTTACGTGGACGCCACCGTGCGCTCCGCCTGCGACCTGCCGCGGATCATGGCGGGCGCCGCCGGGCGGCTATAATCGTCATAAACGGGATGCGGCACGCCACCGCCACCCCGGCCAAAGATCACTCAGGGACTTCACTCATGGCTACCAAACCCGGGGAGCGCCGCCTGCAGATCCTGCAGACCCTGGCGGAAATGCTGGAAACGCCCAAGGGCGAAAAGATCACCACCGCCGCCCTGGCGGCCCGGCTGGATTGCTCCGAGGCCGCCCTGTACCGGCACTTCGCCAGCAAGGCCCAGATGTTCGAAGGACTGATCGAGTTCATCGAGGCCAGCCTGTTCGGGGTGATCAACCAGATCGGTACCGAGGAAGCCCGGGGCCTCGCGCAGGTGGAGCAGATCCTCGCCCTGCTCCTGCGCTTCGCCCAGAAGAACCGGGGTATGACCCGGGTGCTGGTGGGAGACGCCCTGGTCAACGAGAACGAGCGCCTGCAAGCCCGCATCAACGCCCTGCACGACAAGGTCGAGGCCGCCTTCAAGCAGGCCCTGCGCATCGCCGCCACCCAGGGCGAGGTCGGCGCCAGCGCCGATGTGGCGGCCCTGGCCAACCTGCTGCTGTGCTTTGCCGTGGGCCGCTGGGAACAGTACGCCAAGAGCGGCTTCACCCGGGAGCCCCTGGCCCAGTGGGCCAGCCAGTGGCCGCTGCTGCAGGTGGCCTGCCTGGCCACCGCCGCTGCGGCCGAGCCGGCCTGAACGACGCAGGCGCTGACGCCCCCTCCCAACCCCGCCGTCGTAACCCCTAGTATCCACGCCACTCTCCAGGGCATGCCCTCGGAGAGGCGCAAAAACAAAGGGTCTTGGCGCATACCGCGCCAAGACCCTTTATTCATGCGGGGTTTGGGACACCCCCTAAAACAGTTTCAGCCTTTCAGCCAGGTAGCGGCGTCCAGGGCGAAGTAGGTGAGAATGCCGTCGGCGCCGGCCCGCTTGAACGACAGCAGCGCCTCCAGCACGCAGGCCTGCTCGTTCAACCAGCCGTTCTGGATGGCAGCGCGCAGCATGGCGTACTCACCGCTCACCTGGTAGGCGTAGGTGGGCACGCCGAACTCGTCCTTCACCCGGCGCACGATGTCCAGGTAGGGCATGCCGGGCTTGACCATCACCATGTCGGCGCCCTCGTCCAGGTCCTGGGCCACCTCGCGCAGGGCCTCGTCGGAATTGCCCGGGTCCATTTGATAGGTGTACTTGTTGCTCTTGCCCAGGTTGGCGGCGGACCCCACCGCGTCGCGGAACGGGCCGTAGAAGGCCGAGGCGTACTTGGCCGAGTAGGCCAGAATGCGGGTGTGGATGTGTTGCCGGGCGTCCAGGGCGGCACGGATGGCGCCGATGCGACCGTCCATCATGTCGGAAGGGGCCACCACGTCGGCACCGGCCTCGGCGTGGCAAAGGGCCTGCTTGACCAGCACCGCGATGGTTTCGTCGTTCATCACGTAGCCACGCGGATCGTTCGGAGCGATCAGCCCGTCCTGGCCGTGGCTGGTGTAGGGGTCCAGGGCCACGTCGGTGATGATGCCGAGTTCGGGGAATTCCTTCTTCAGGGTGCGCACCACGGTAGGCACCAGACCCTCCGGGTTGTAGGCCTCCTCGGCCAGCTCGCTCTTGCCCGCCTGGCCGATCACCGGAAACAGGGCCAGGGCGGGCACGCCCAAGTTGAGGGCCTTTTCGGCGGTCTTCAGCAGCAGATCGAGGCTTTCGCGCTCGATCCCGGGCATGGACGCCACGGCTTCGCGGCGGTTGCTGCCTTCGAGGACGAACACCGGATAGATCAGGTCATCGGCGGTGAGCACCGATTCGCGCATCAGGCGGCGGGAAAAATCGTCGCGGCGCATGCGGCGCATCCGGGTAGTGGGATAACGCCCAAGCAGACTGCTCATAACGACTCCTGCAAACAATTTCGAAAAAATTAACGAAACCCGGGAACTAAACGGAAGGGCGCGAACTCTACGTCAGCAGATGGTTCTCACCGTCTCCCGCTTTACCTCCCTGAGCGGGTGCCTTAATCACATTAAGGCATTTCACCCCCGGTTCCCCCTTATCCGGGGGTTTTTTTTGCCGAGGGCAGACTCACCCGTCCCGCTGCCGAGCGCCGCATCTCCGCGGACACGACGCCGGCCCCGCTCACTCGTCCGGAGACGATTTATCCGCTGCCGGCCGGGGATTGCGTTTGACCTTGTTGATCTTGTCCAGGCGGCGCTTCTCGGCGGCGGCGGCCGCTTCCTTCTTGGCCTCGGCGGCAGCGCGCACTTCCTCGGGATCGATGCCCAGCCAGGGGGCCAGCACCGCTTCCGCCTCCTCGATACCGGTCTTCTTCAGGCTGGAGAACAGCTGCACCGTCACCCGGTCGCCCCAGGCCTTGGCCGCCTCGCGGGTCACCCGCAGGGACTTGGACTGCTCGGCCCGGGTCAGCTTGTCGGCCTTCGACAGCATGATGTGCACCGGCTTGCCGGTGGGGGCGAACCAGTCGAGCATGTGCCGATCGAGCTCGGTGAACGGATGGCGGCTGTCCATGATGATCACCAGCCCGGCCAGCTGCTCGCGCCGCGCCAGGTAGGGCCCCATCAACCGATCCCACTGGGCGCGGATCTCTTCCGGCGCCTTGGCGAAGCCATAGCCCGGCAGGTCCACCAGATACTTGCCCGGTGCCAGAGTGAAGTAATTGAGGTGCTGGGTGCGGCCCGGCGTCTTGGAGACGTAGGCCAGGCGCGTATGGTTGGCCAGGGTGTTGATGGCCGACGACTTTCCCGCATTGGACCGCCCGGCGAAGGCCACTTCCCGCTCGGCATCGAGGGGAAGATCAGCCAGATTGGCCACGGTGGTGAGGAAAACCGCCTTTTGGAACAAAGGCATGATGCTCGCCCAGAAAAAAGCAAAGTGCTATAGAATAACAGGTTTGCAAAATCCTCGATTTGCAGCCTGTTCCAGGGCCTTTGTCCAACATTTTCCGGCCTGTTTCCAGCGCTGTAGCCACGATTTCTTACGCCAATTTCGCCAGTTTCAAAATCAAGGAGTCCGGACATGAAGCGTCTCTCGGCGCTGGTGCTTTTGTTTGTCGCCAGCATTTCCTCCGTCGCGGCCAATGAAGCAGCAAAACCCAAGGCCGACCCGGCCAAGGCCAAGCCCATCGTCGAAGGCGTCTGCGTCGCCTGCCACGGCGCCGATGGCAACAGCCCGGCTTCTGCCAACCCGAACCTGGCCGGTCAGCACCCGGACTACCTCTACAAGCAGCTGACCAACTTCAAGGCTGCCGAAGGCAAGCCGGCTGCCCGTAACAACCCGATCATGGGGGGCATGGTCGCCGCCCTGTCCGACGAGGACATGCGCAACCTGGCGGCCTACTTCGGCGAACAAAAGCTCAAGCCCCAGGTGGCCAAGGACGACGCTCCGGTACTCGCCCTGGGCAAGAAGCTGTGGCGTGCCGGCGACATCAACCGCGGCATTCCGGCCTGTGCCGGCTGCCACGGCGCCACCGGTGCCGGCCTGCCTGCCCAGTACCCGCGCCTGGGTGGCCAGTACGCCGATTACACCGCTGCGCAGCTGAAGGCCTTCCGTGCCGAAGAGCGCAACAACGATGCCGAAGCCGTGATGCGCACCATCGCCGGCAAGCTGTCGGACAAGGAAATCGCCGCGGTTTCCGAATACGCCGCCGGCCTGCGTTAAGCACCGCAGAAAACGCGACGGTCGCCTCCCACGGGGCCGACCGCCTGCAGCAAAAGGGCAGCCTCGGCTGCCCTTTTTTCATGGCGCTGGCCGATCGCCCCCCGCAGCATGACGGCGCTATCGCGCTGGAATTATCCGCAACCCGCTTGGTCTAACGGGTGCTTCCCGGCCCTCGCCGCGAGTGCCGGGTACATGCCGACTTTGCTGCCTTTACGGAGGAGACAGGATGAAAACCATCGCCCGTCTGCTGCACCAGCACCCGCACAGGATCATCAGCACCACGCCGGACGCATCGGTGTTCGAAGCCTTGGCCAAGCTGGCCGAATTCGAGATCGGCGCCCTGCCGGTGCTCGAAGGAGGCCGCCTGGTGGGCATCTTTTCCGAACGCGACTACGCCCGCAAGGTGATCCTCCACGGCAAGACCTCCCGTGAAACCCCGGTGCGGGAAATCATGACCAGCCGGGTGATCTACATCCCGCCGACCATGACCGTGGAAGAAGGCCTGGCTCTGATGACCGACAAGCGCATCCGCCACCTGCCGGTGATGGAAGGCGGCGAGTTGATCGGGCTGGTCTCGATCGGTGACCTGGTCAAGGCCAAGATTTCCGAGCAGGAATTCATCATCGATCAGCTGGAGCGCTACATCACCCGCTGACGCCCCCCGCACGGATGGACCGCGGTTACGTCACCCTTCGAAGGAAGTGCGGGGGCGCCCGGGGCTACCGCCGTGCCGGTCCGAGCCCGTGATGCGGGTAGCCGCCTGCGGGCTACGCCGTCTTCCCCGCGCGGCCGGTCCAGCTCAACCCCGCCCTTAGCGGCCCCGGGCAGGCGCTGCGGCCTGCTCCGCCAGGCGGGTCAGGTCGGCCAGCTCTGCGGCGGAAAACCCGGCGGCCAGCCGGGCTTGGGTATTGAACGGCGGCTTGATCTTGGGTGCGCCATATTCCCCGAGCAGGCGCAGGTAGGTCGCTTCCGCCGGCAGGCCGGCCTGAGCGCACAGGTAGCGGAACCAGCGGTCGCCCAAGGCGACATGCCCCACCTCGTCGCGCAGGATCACCTCCAGGGCCGCCACCGTGCCCGCATCGCCCGCGCGACGAAAGCGCTCCAGGATCGGCGGCGTGGCATCCAGGCCGCGGGCTTCCATCAGCCGCGGCACCAGGGCCATGCGCGCCAACGGATCGGCGGCGGTCTTCACCGCCAGCTCCCATAGGCCGTTGTGGGCTGGAAAATCGCCGTAGTCGTAACCCAGTTCGGCCAGGCGCGCCCGGATCAGGCCGAAGTGCAGGGCCTCTTCCGCCGCCACCTGCAACCAGCCGCCGTAGTAGTCGGCGGGCAGGCCGCGAAAGCGGAACACCGCATCCAGCGCCAGGTTGATGGCGTTGAACTCGATATGGGCCACGGCGTGGAGCATGGCGCCGCGCCCTTCCCGGGTGCCCACGCCGCGCAACGGCACCTGGGCAGGGGGTACCAGCGCCGGGCGCGGCGGCCGCCCAGGCACGGGCAGGGCGATCACCGGCACGGCCGCATCGTCGTCCCGCAGCACCGCCACGCCGCCGGCCTGCCAGTCCGCCCACAGGGCGGTGGCGGCGGCGCACTTGGCGTCCGGATCGGGTTCGCGCAACGCCGCCAGGGTGCGGGCAAACAGCCCCATGGCGGGAGAACAGGTGGGCGATGCCGGCGTAATGGCATCACGTTCCGTTACAAGTCGGTCGGTCATGGCGGGATATTTTAAGCCTCCCCGCTGTCAGGAAATACGCCCCTGCAACGACTCACGGGCAGCGACGACCGACTCCGGTTGTCCCGCGCCATTCTGAGCCTTCCCGCGAGACTGTCATGTCCATTCTGATTCGCCGTCCTGCCGACGTCCTTCCGTCGGAAATCACCTCCCCCGCCACCTTTGCCCGCCGCCGCGAACTGCTCGCCGCCCTGGGCCTGGGTGCTGCCGGCGCGGCCCTGAGCGGACTCGGCCTGCCCGGCCGCGCCCTGGCCGCCAGCGTGGAGCGCGGCGGCAACGGCTTCCCCCCGGTGGCCAAGGCCGCGCCGGGCAGCCCCTGGTTCAGCGACGAGGCCCTCACGCCCAAGAGCACCATCACCAGTTACGGCAACTTCTACGAATACGGCGTGGACAAGACCGACCCGGGCAAGTACGCCCCGGGCCTGCTCAAGACCCGCCCCTGGACCGTGGCGGTGGAGGGCGAGGTGCTCAAGCCACGCACCTTCGCCATCGACGACCTGCTCAAGCTCGCCCCCCTGGAAGAGCGCATCTACCGGCTGCGCTGCGTCGAGGGCTGGAGCATGGTGGTGCCTTGGGTCGGTTTCCCTCTGGCCGAACTCATCAAGAAGGTGGAGCCCACGGGCAACGCCAAGTTCGTCGAATTCGTCACCCTGGCCGACCCGGTACAGATGCCCGGGGTGCGCTCCCCCCTGCTCGACTGGCCCTACGTGGAAGGTCTGCGCCTGGACGAAGCCCGCCACCCCCTGACCCTGCTCGGCCTGGGCCTCTATGGCGAGGCCCTGCCGGCCCAGAACGGCGCCCCGGTACGCCTGGTGGTACCCTGGAAGTACGGCTTCAAGAGCGCCAAGTCGATCGTCAAGATCCGTTTCGTGCGCGAGCAGCCCACCTCCACCTGGACCCGGGCGGCCCCCTCCGAATACGGCTTCTACTCCAACGTCAATCCGGAGGTCGCCCATCCGCGCTGGAGCCAGAAGAGCGAGCGGCGCCTGGGTGAATTCCGCCGCCGCCCCACCCTGCCCTTCAACGGCTACGCCGACCAGGTGGCCAGCCTGTACGCCGGCATGGACCTGAAAAAGAATTTCTGAGCATGCACCCATCCCCAGCCACCCCGCGCCGCGCCGCACCGATCCCCCTGCCCCCGTACACCCCGGGGCGGGGAATGCTCGCCACGATCAAGATCGTCTTGTTCGCCGTCTGCCTCATCCCGGCCCTGCGCCTGGCCACCGCCTTTCTCGGCGACGGCCTGGGCCCCAATCCGATCGAGGAACTGCAAAAAGCCCTGGGCTTCTGGACCTTGACCTTCCTGTGGATCACCCTGGCGGTGACGCCGCTGCGCCAGCTCACCGGCCAGCACTGGCTGGTGCGGCTACGCCGCATGCTCGGGCTGTTTGCCTTCTTCTACGGCTGCCTGCACTTTGCCAACTGGCTCGGGCTGGACATGGGCTTCGATACGGAGCTGATCCTGGACGACCTGACCGAGCGCCCCTTCGCCGTGCTCGGCTTCGTCACCCTGCTGTTGATGGCGCCCCTGGCGGCCACTTCCAGCAACCGGGCGATCAAGCTGCTCGGCGGCAAGCGCTGGCAGGCGCTGCACCGGTTGGTGTATGCGGTGGCCATCCTGGGCATGGCCCATTACCTGTGGGGGGTGAAGAAGATCGCCCTGACCACGCCGCTGATCTTTGCCGCCCTGCTGGTGGTGCTGCTCGGTTACCGGGCCTGGGACCGGGCGCGACGCTACACCCCGGCCGGCCGGGGCGAGGCGCCGGGCGAAATGCCGCGGGTGGTACCGACAGTGACGGTGCAGCCGGTGCGCTTCATGGAACGGCCCAAGTAGGCCGGCGCTCCTGGCCACGGCCAGGCGTTCGCAACGACTCGCAACAAAAAGGGCGCCCTGCGGCGCCCTTGTTCATTTCAGCGAGCCCCCCGCCGGGCGCTCCATGAAGCGCACGATCGAGCGCCCATCGTCGGTCTTTTTGCGCTCCGCCTTCCAGGCATGGCCGTAGACCACCTCCACCGTGGCCGGCAGGCGACCGTCGGCCAGGCGCGGATAGGCGTCGGCCAGGCGCTGCCAGTGACGGGCCGTGGTCAGGCCACGGCGCCGGTCGGCCAGGGCGCAGGTGCTGCCCAGCCCCTTCAGTTCGCCGAGCAATCCCGCCAGGTCGGCGTAGGTCAGGGTGAGGGTTTCCATGTCCATCACCGGGTCGGCGAAACCGGCGCTGACCAGCATGTCGCCCAGGTCGTGCATGTCGATGAAGGGCTGGGTCAGGGTGGGCATGCCCGCCGCCGCACCGGCGCGGCGCAACTCGCGCAGGGTATCCGGGCCCAGGGTGGCGAACATCCACAGCCCGCCCACTTCCAGCACCCGGGCGGTTTCGGCGATGGCCGGGCGCGGGTCGGCCAAGTCGGCGAGGAGTAGGTTGGACCACACCAGCCCGGTTGAATTGGCTGCCAGGGGCAGCCGCCCGGCCAGGGCCGCTGCCCGGAGAGGCGCGCCAGTGCTTGATCTCCCGAGCATACCCTTGGAGAGGCGCGCCAGTCGTGCCGTTAGCGAGGGGGGCTCTGGAGAACGGCCAGCCATGAGCATTTCCGGGCAGGCGTCCAAACCGAGCACTGCCGCTTGCGGGTAGCGGGCCTGGAGCATGGCCAGGTCGGCGCCGGTGCCGCAGCCCAGGTCCACCACCCGGGTCGGGGCGATGGTGACGTAGTCGAGCCGCTCGGCCATGCGCGCGGCGATCTCCCGGGGCAGGAAGGCGTGGGTGTCGTAGCCCGCCGCCGCCCGGGCCTGGGCGCGGCGCTGGCGGGCGGTGTCGAAAACGGGAAAGCCGCCAGCGGTGCTGGCGGCTTTCGGCGCGCGGGGGGCGTGGCCGGCGGGCAAGGGGTCAGACGCCCTTCAGGCCCAGCTTGGCGAACAGTGCGTCGTCCCGGCCGGTGTCCGGGTTGCCGGTAGTGAGCAGCTGGTCGCCGTAGAAGATCGAGTTGGCGCCGGCCAGGTAGCACAGGGCCTGCAGCTCTTCGCTCATCTCGCGGCGGCCGGCGGACAGGCGCACGAAGGAGGTGGGCATGGTGATGCGGGCGGCGGCGATGGTGCGCACGAACTCGATGCCGTCCACCGACTTGGCGTTGGCCATGGGAGTGCCGGGCACTGCCACCAGGTTATTGATGGGCACCGATTCCGGCGCCGGCGACAGGTTGGCCAGCTGGGCGATCAGGCCGGCCCGGTTGCGCCGGGTCTCGCCCATGCCGACGATGCCGCCGGAGCAGACGTGGATGCCGGCGTCGCGCACCTTGTCCAGGGTGTCGAGACGGTCGCCGTGGGTGTGGGACTTGATCACCTGGCCGTAGAACTCCTTGTCGGTATCCAGGTTGTGGTTGTAGTAGTCGAGACCGGCCTCGGCCAGTTGGGCAGCCTGGCCTTCCTTGAGCATGCCCAGGGTGACGCAGGTTTGCAGGCCCAGGGATTTGACCGCCTTGACCATCTCCACCACCGAATCCAGGTCCTTGTCCTTGGGGCCGCGCCAGGCGGCGCCCATGCAGAAGCGGGAGGCGCCGGCATCCTTGGCGGCCTTGGCCGCGGCCACCACTTCCTCCAGGGGCATCATCCGGTCCGGGCCGGTCTTGGCGTCCACGTGGGTCTCGTAGCGGGCCGACTGGGAACAGTAGCCGCAATCCTCGGAGCAGCCGCCGGTCTTCACCGACAACAGGGTGGAACGCTGGATGGCGTTGGGGTCGAAGTGTTCGCGATGCACCTGGGCCGCCCGGAACACCAGATCCATGAAGGGCAGGTCGAAGAGGGCCAGCACGGCATCCACCGTCCAGGGGGTGGAAGCAACGGCGGCGGCCGGGGCGGCGCGTTCGGCAACGGAGGTGAGCATGACGGTCGATCCAGAGAAGAGGGGCACTGCCGGCAGGCGCAAACCTGCATCCGTACGCCCGAAAAAACGAAAGCCCCGCGTGGTCACGCCCGGATCATGCCGGGCTGCAGGCTGCGGAGCCGTCTGTAATTATGAATAATCGGCGATTTCCCGAAGGGTGTCAATTTTACCCAAACCCGCCGAAAACCTCAGCCCCACGGCACCGGCCAGGCGACAAAACCCCTTTTGCAATAAGGATTTGACGAGCGCATAGTGGCGCAACACGGCGACGGCCCCATCCGCCGCCGGCGCCAGCCCAGGGACTGCCCAACCGCCATGCCCATCCGCCTCCCCTCCCCCCGCGCCGCCCTGGAGCTGCTGCTCGACGCAGTCCTGCCCCACGACTGCCCGCTCTGTGGCGCCGGCCTGGCCGCCGTCCCCGGCAAACAGCCAACCGCCCTCTGCCCCGGCTGCCAGGCCGACCTGCCCCGCCTGGCCGAGGCGCGCTGCCCGGTGTGCGCCATGCCGGCGGCCGACAACCAAGTCTGCGGCGACTGCCTGCGCCACTCCCCGGGATTCGACACCACCTTCGCGGTATGGCCTTACGCCTATCCGGTTAACGGCCTGATCCAGGCCCTCAAGTACGGCGGACGCCTCGACCTGGCGACGCCCCTGGCCCATGCCCTGCACGACCAGGTGTGTCACCCCGCGGTGCAGCCCCGCTGGCCCCGCAGCGGTTGGGACGTGGTGGTGCCCGTGCCGCTGCACGGCGAGCGGCTGCGCCAGCGCGGCTACAACCAGGCCCAGGAACTGGCGCGCCCCCTGGCCCGCCTGCTTTGCTGCCCGCTCTGGGACGACGCCCTGCACCGGGTGCGCGCCACCCCGGCCCAGGCGGGGGAAAGCCGGGAAGAACGACTCAAGGGGGTGCGCACCGCCTTCGTTGCGGCGGAGAAGGTGGCCGAACTGCGGGTGTTGCTGGTCGATGACGTGATGACCACCGGCGCCACAGCGGACGCCTGCGCCCACGCCCTCAAGGTGGCCGGCGTGGCGGCGGTGGGGGTGGCCGTGGTGGCACGCACCCTGCGAGATTGAACGTCAGGGACGCCCCCGTGGAGAGTGGCGTGAATAGGCGATCTTCAGGCACGCTGCCCGGAAAGCCGCGCCAGACGCCGATCTTCACGACCCCATCGCTGCATGCGAGTAGTGGCGCGAGGTTCCAGCCTACGGGGTGCACCAACCCCGCCCGCATACCACCGCGCCGTTACCCGGCGCGCCGCCTCAACTTGCCGCCACTTGGCACGCCCGCCCACCAGCGCCACAGGCGCCAACCGTCCGCCGGCGGCGCCGGGGCGCCCACGGCGCAGGCCTAGCGCAGCCGTTGTTCGGCCAGGGTCGCCAGGTCCGGCGGTAGGTTGCCGGCACTGCGGGCCCGGGCAAAGGCGTCCTTGGCCTCGCCACCGCGCCCGTCGGCCTCCAGGGCCAAGCCCAGACCCAGCCACCAGCGCCCTTCGCCGGGGTTGAGGCGGGCGGCGGCCAGGTAACGTTCGGCGGCCTCCCGGGGATGATTCTGCCGGGCCAGCAGGTTGCCATAGAGTCCCTGGTAGTCGGCGTAGTCCTGGCCGGCCGCCGCCGCTTTCTGCAAGGTCGCCAGGGCCCCGCCGACCTCGCCGCGCTCCGCCTGCAAGCGCGCCAGGGCCACCGCCCAAGACACCTGGCCGGGGTTGATTTCCAGGCCCTCGGCCAAGGTCTGGCGCGCCTCGTCGCCGGCCCGCTGTTCGAGCAGCAGGCGCACCAGCAACTGGCGCGAGGTGACGTGGCCGGGGTCCTGGCGCAAGGCGCCGCGCAGACGCTCCAGGGCCTCCGTCACCCGGCCGGCGTTGAGGGACTGCACCGCCAGCCGGTACTCCTGCTCCGCCCGATCCCGAGGGGTGGCCAGGCGCAGGTTCTTTTCGATCTTTTCGCTACCGCCCGACGCTGCGGGGGCGGCCTTGGTTGGCAGCGTCGCAGCAGGAACGGCTGGGGCCGGGGAAGCCGACGTGTCCGCCGTGCGCACCGGCTCGCCCCCCAGGGGCAAAGCGGGCAAGGCCGCTTTGGGAGCCACCGCGGGTACGGTGGTGGCAAGCGCGGAAGCCGCGCCGTTCGCTGCCGGGGCGGTCGCCGGCATCGCCGCCTTACGTTCGGCCTTGGCCTCGGCGGTGGCCGGGCGGACGGGCGCCGGCAGCGCAGCCGGGGTGCTGGCCGGCGGCGGCATGACGGCCGCCGGCGCAGGCGCCGCCACGGAAGCCGTCCCCCCAGGCGCCGGCGTCGCGGCTGCCGCCTGAGCAACGGGTGTCGCAGCAGCAGGTACGCCGGCAGTGCCACTGGCATCGATGTTGCCGACCGGCGCGGCCACCGGAGCGGCTGCTGGCGCAGCTGCCTCGGCGGGCGGCGCACTGGCCGGGGCCACGGGCGGAGCGGCCGCCACCACCGTCGGCGTTGCCGCCGGATTGCCGGTCAGGGCCAGCCAGGCCGCCGCGCCTCCCATGCCGGCGACCAGGGCGAGACCGCCCCAGACGAGGGGGGCAGGCCGGCGCCGCGGGGCGGTGGCGGCCGCCACCGAGCGCACATCGCGGTGCAGGCCTTCCCGTTCCTGACCGGTGGCATGGCGGCCATCCAGGTCCTGGAGCATTTGGTTGATCAGACTCATGACGAACTCGCTGCGTGAAGGGCTTGGCTCGCGCGACGCGGGGGGACCGCGCGACTCACCACCAGAACAGGGCGCGGGCGCCCTCGGTATCGCGAGCGGCACGGCGCACGTGGCGCCAGGCGACGGTGTCGCTGCCCTCGCCGAAGGCGGCCAGCAGGGCCTTGTGCGCCAGGATGTTGGCCAGGCGGGGAATGCCGTCGCTGGCCCGGTGCAGACCGGTGACGGCGCGGCCGGTGAACACGGCACCGCCCCGGTCCCGTTGGCCGGCGATGCGTAGGCGATGGGCGACGTAGTTGGCCAATTCCTGCCGGGTCAGGCCCGCCAGACGGTAATGAAAGGAGATACGCTGCTTCAACTGGCGGATGCCCGGTTCAGCCAGGCGCTCATCCAGTTCGGGCTGACCGAACATGACCAGGTGCAGCAGCTTGCGCTTCTCGGTTTCCAGGTTGGAGACCAGGCGCAGGGTTTCCAGGCTTTCCAGGGGCATGGCCTGGGCCTCGTCCAGGCACACCACGGTGCTGCGCCCGCTGCGGGCCACATCGAGCAAGGCATGGCGCAGTGCTTTCAGCAGGTGGTACTCGTCGGCCTGCATGGCCTCGGCCACCGGCATGCCCAACTCCTCGGCCAGGGCCAGCAGCAGGGTGCGAGGCCCCAGGGCCGGGTTGGGCAAATAGGCGGTGACGAAGCGCTCCCGGTCCAGGGTGGCGAGCAGACGGCGGCACAGCAGGGTCTTGCCAGTGCCGACATCGCCAGTGATCTTGACGAAGCCCTCGCCGCTGGAGAGCGCCACCAGCAGGGTGTTCAGGGCTTCCTGGTGGCCGGCGCTGGAAAAGACGAAGTCGGTGTCCGGGGTGATCGAGAACGGCGCCTCGCGCAGGCCGAAGTGGTCCAGGTAGAGGGGGCCGTCGCGGCGCAACAGGGTCGCCTCGGTCACGGCATCGGCCGGTGGCGGCGCCACCGGCACGGCGTCCTGCTCAACCACCGTTGCTGGCCGGCGCGGAGCGGCGGCCGTCCAGGCTGCGCATGCGGTCGCGGGTGTCGTCCAGATCCTTCGCCCAGTCGGCGTTGTCCTGGATGATGGTCGGCTTGATCAGGATCACCAGTTCGCGCTTCTTCATGGCCGAATCGCGGCTGCCGCCGAGCAGCATACCCCAGTTGGAACCGGTCGTGCCGGGCAGGCCGGCGCGGCTCTGGGCCTGGGCCTGACTCATCAGACCGCCGATGGCGACAATGTTGCCGTCCTGGACGCGGACGATGGAATCGGTCTCGTTGATGGTGGACGACGCCAGGGGCAGCTTGAAGGTACCCAGCTGGGAGCCCAGGTCCACCACCTTCTCCTTCTCGGAGACGTTGGACACCGAGGGGTGCACGTGCAGCAGGATGTTGTTCTCCTCGTCGATCTGGGGCATCACGTCGAGCGCCACGCCGGAGAAGAAGGGCTGCAGGGTGATGGTCGGGGTGACCAGGTTGCTGCCACTGCCGGAGGTGGTGACGGTGGTGGAGACGTTGGTCACGTAGTAGTCGTCGGTGCCCACCTTGAGCACGGCCTTCTGGTTGTTCACCGCGGCGATGCGCGGGCTGGACAGCACCTGCACGTCGCCCTGGCTTTCCAGGAAGTTGAGCAGGGTGGCGAAGGACTTGGTCTGGAAAGCCAGGCCAAAGAAGCCGTTGCCGGTGGCAGTCGGATTGATCACGCCGTTGGCCATGCCGGTGGCCAGCTTGTCCAGGCCCACGGCCGACAGGGTCTGGCCCACCGGCCCCAGGCTATTGCCCGGATTGACCGCACCGAAGGAGCTGAGACGGGAGCCCGCCCCCGCGAACACCGACCAGTTGATGCCGGCCGAGGACTGGTCGGACAGGGTCACGTCGATGATCTTGGCTTCGAGCATCACCTGGCGCTCGATGATCAACTGGGTGGCCTTCAGGTACTGCTCGACGTTGCGCAGGTCCTGGGGCATGCCGCGCACCAGCACCACCCCGGAAACCCCGTTGACCACCACGCTGCGGCCATTCTCGTTACCGATGATGGTGGTCAGCGCCGTGTTCAGCTCCTTCCAGAAATCGTTGTCGGTGGTGGTCAGCACCCGGGCGGCATCGGTCTGGACCTGGCTGGTGCCGGTCGCGCCGGGGATGCCCGGCATGCCGCTGGTCCCGGGGATGCCGGCGGCACCGGGATAAGTCCCGCCGGGCACCCCGCCCTGGCCGGTGGTCGGTGTCGTGGTGATCGAGGTCGAATTGACGCGCAGGTTGCTGGTGGTCACCCGCCGCCCCACCAGGTAGTTCACCTTGAACAGGCGCGTCTGCATGGTGTTGGGGTGGACATAGACCCGGGTGCCCTGGATGCGGAAGTCGTAGCCGTAGATCTCGCGGATGGCCTCCAGGGCCTCCCGCACCGTCACGTCCTTCAGGTTCACGGTCAGGGTACCGCTCACCTCGGGCGACACCAGCATGCTGTAGCGGGTGCCCGACACCAGGGCGACGAACACGCTCTGGGCCGGAGCGTTGCTCACGGCCAGGTCGAAGCGCGGCTCGATCTCGGCGGCCTTGGGCAGGCTCAGGTCCAGGGGCGGCAGCAAGGCGGCGGAGGCCGCGCCGGTCGCGGCACCGCGCTCGCCGCCGTTGGCCAAGGAGGCACGGGCCTGGTCGAGCTCGCTGTTGATGCGATCGTAGGTCGCACGCGGTTGGCGCACGGAGGAGGCACAACCCGTCACGGCCAGGGTCACGGCGACAGCCGCGGCCAGGAGGGAAAGGGAGCGGGCGGGAGAGGTCATGGTTGGCGGGTCCCGGTCGAAGGAAGAGCAGAGGCCGGCGCGGGGCGGCCGGTGGAACGATGGTGGGGAGCCTTGGCGCTCGCGCTGCTGCGCGGCGACTTGGCCACCCCGGGAGTAAGCGACAACACCTGGCGGCCGGCGGGGCCTGCCAGGGTGGCGGTGGATTCGGTGACGGCGAGGAGACGCCACTCGCCAAAACGCTGGCCGACCTCGACCCGCTGGCCGCTGATCAGCGCGGCGGGCCGGGCCGTCTTGGTCCCGCCCTGGGGCAGAAAGACGGATTGCAGCTGAGGGCCGCTGTCCTCCATCGTCACTTCGCCGGCAGCGCTGACGCTGGGCGGACGGGTCGGGTCGTCGGCCCGGGCCGACGTCATTCCGACAGCAAGCAGGAAGGTGGCCGCGACGGTGGCGCGGGCCAGGGGCACCACACCCCGAATCAGAAAGCGAGCCATGCGGGATCCAGGCTAAGGGTATAGACGGTCAGGGTCATGACACTGCGCGGGTAGCGTTCCACGCTGAGGTCGAGCTTGCCCCACAGCAGCTTCTGCGGCGCCGCTTCGAGGCGGGCCAGGTAGCCCTGGAGGTCGGTGTAGGAACCGGCCACCTTGATTTCCAGCCCGTGGCGGAACACGTTGGGCACGCCGTCCGGCGCGGGGGCCGGGGCACGCCCGCCCTCGGTCGGTGGCTTGGCGGCCGCGCTGCGATCGACCAGGGGAACCGGGGCCAGGGTCTTCAGGCTGACCAGGGCCAGGCCGCGCTGGCTCTTGACCAGATTTTCCAGCAGCGCGGCGGCGCGCTCCGGCGGCACCAGGGTGCTGTCGAACTCGCGCAGACGTGCTTGCAGCGCCGCCAGTTCCTCCTGGCGGGCGGCCAGGGCGGCCCGGTTGGCGGCATCCGGGTCCAGGGTCTGCCCCTGCAAGAGGCCGATCTGCTCCTGCAGCTTGACCAGATTGACGCCCTGCTCGGCCAGGCGAGCATTTGCGGCGCTCAGGCGCTGGCGCAGCGGCGCCAGAAACAGGGCATCCCCCACCAGGATCAGCGCCACCACCGCTGCCGCGGCGATCAGCCCCCGCTCGCGCAGCGACAAGGCGCTGAAGCGCTCAGCCAAGGCGCCCAGGCGGACCACCAGCCTGTTCGGGACGAAACGTTGCAAGATCATGTCCGACCTCCCGTTGCCGGCGCTGCTGCGGGCGCAGCAGCGGGTGCCACGCCCCTGACTTCCGGCGATGCGAAGGCTTTCAGACCGAACTCGACGTAACGCGCCGGGCCGGGTTCGGGGGCGTCTTTGTCGCCGGAGGCACTCTCCCCAGGTTTGGCAGCGGGGTGCTCGGCCAGGGTGAAGTCGCCGAAACGGCGCCCTGCGAAGGCCGACTCGCCCTTGAGGCGGCGCAAGTACTCGGGCATCAGCTCGGCGTTGACCAGGCGGCCACGGATATCCAGGGACGGGCCTGCGGCCACCACCCCCGTCAGCCAGACGCCGTTGAGGGCCTGGCGGGCCAAGCCGGCCAGGGTGACGGAAAACCCGGCGCTATCGCCGGCCGCGCCGGAATCCAGCGCGGCCATCACTTCCTGGGTGGCGGTGAGGCGGTCCTGGGTACGGTTCAGTTCATCCACCAGGCGCGGGTCCGGAGTGCGCTTGGCCAGGGCGTGGAGCTGGTCGAGCCGGGCTTGCAGCGTCTGCTGCAACGCCTCGGCATCGCGCACCTGCTGTTGCACCCGGGCCAGGTCCCGGCTCGTTAAGGCTGCCGTGGCGGCCAGTCCAAGCGTCGCCAGGAGCAGAGCCAGGGTGACGGCCCCCAGGTTGAGCCGCTGCCGGCGCGGGCGCAGGTCCGGATTGAGTAGGTTGATCTGCTGCATCGAAGAATGAAGTCCGCGTGTCGCCGTGGTGAGGATCAGGCCCCGGTGCGCAAGGCGGCGCCGAGCGTGACGAAGTAGCGCCCCTGCTGGGTCGGATCGGCCAGGGCAGGAGCCGCGTCGAGATCCAGTACCCGGGTCAGGTCGGCAAGCTCCAGGGGGATGTAAAGAAAGCTGCGCAACTCGTCGGCCAGGGTCTCCGCCCCGGCGCAAGGCGCCAGCAGCAGACGGGTGATGCCGACGAAGGTGTACAGCCGTTCGAAGTTGTCCAGGGAGCGCTGCAACTCCAGGCCGATCCGCTCCACCAGGCTGGCGCGGCGGTCGGCATCGGCGTCGCGCAGTTGGGCGTCGCTGACGTCGATGCGGCGCGCACCGTACAACTCGCCGTCGTAGGTGAAGGTCAGCAGCGCCCCCTCCTCCCCCACGTGCAGCATGGCCACTCCCCGGCCGGGCTCGGCGAACAGGTTGGCTAGGTTGCGGTGCGCCATCTCCGGCAGGTCGATGGCGGCCAGTTCCAGGCCGGCCCCGTCAAAGGTGTTCATCACCCGCTGCACCACCGCGTTGGGCGCGGCGGCCACCCACAGGCTGCGCCCCCGGGCGCCGGCGTTACCCGGCTGGGGAATGGTCAGCACGTCGAAGGTGGCGCTGTCCGCCGGGAATTCCAGGGCATCGCCCATCTGCCAACGCACCGCCTGCTTGATCTCCGCCTCGTCCACATCCGGCGCCGGTGCCTGCAGTAATTGATAGTCACCCGGATTGAGGACGGTAGTGCAACGGTAGCGGGACCAGCCTTGCCGCTTGGCCAAGGCCGCCAAGCCGGCCACATCCCCGTCCGGTTGTTCCAGCAAATCGGCGCGCACCACTTTGGGCCGTGCGCCCGGGGGGTAAACCACACTCATCGCCTCCGCGGTTCCACCACGAAGATTCAGCGCCAGCCATTCCGTATTTTTCTTGATGCGCCTACCGAACATGCGACGCCTTTATGCCAGTGTAAAAATTGATAGCCATTCTCGCCGAGTCCGATCAGAAGTTAAAACCAAAGTTTTCACGCTGGTACTGGACTTTAGGACGGCGAGCCGGACCGAAGGTGGCCTTCCCGGGCCGGGCCGGATCAAGCCAGGGCAGTGCTGTCGCCGTGGCATAGCCCACCGTGACCCACCCATCGTTGCCGGTCCCTGGCGCCCCCAGAATCAAGGAGAACTTGCCGCCCATCGCGGACTGGCTGCTGGCACAGAGCGTTTCCCCCGGACGGCGCAGGCAGGGCGTGGTTTCCCCCGCCGACAGGTTGCGGCCGTAGTTGGTCAGGCTGATGGACGAAGACGTCACCGCCGTGCAGCTGTCCTGGGCGTTGGCCGCCCAGTAGCCGCTGCCCGAGGTGGTGATCCAGTACTGGGTCTGCATCGGCATCGGCAGGGGCAGGATTTCGCTGCCGTAGGCGTTATCCAGGCTCAAGCGGCCATGCAGCAGCCGCGTCGTGCCCAGGGCGAGCCGCTCGTTGCTGCCGGAGTTGTCGGCATCCAGCGTGAACGCCGTCGTGGCCAGCGTGGCGCCATCCTCATCGACGGGGGCGACCCCGAGACGGAACTGCTCGTAGCTGTTCTCGGCCGTGGCGTTACGGGTGACGTTCAGGCATGCGGCAAAACTGGCGGCCCCCTGGAACCAGGCCCCTGCCGGGGCGGAGCAGACACCCACACTGCTTCCGCTCCACACGGCCAGTCGCCCGGCGGCCAAGGGCGCATTGTTGGTCAGGTTGATGCCCCAGGGGTTGATGTTGCCCGCGCCGACCGCGCTTGTGCCCTGGACCCACTTGGCCCCTTGGGAGCCATCGAGGCGCGCCCAGCCCGCGGTAGCGTCGTAATTCTTGGTGGTCGCCCCCGCCGCATTCCTGGCGGTCAGGGTGAAGGCCAGCCGGAACGGTTCGCCGGTGTAGGTGAAATTGTCGGCGCACGTCGCCACGTCGCCCCGGTTGGTCAGGGTACCGTTGCTCAGATCGAAGTGGTCGGGGATGAAGCGGCCGATGGCCACCGCCGGCGAGCACACCCACCATCCCGAGCAGTCGGCGCTGGTGCCATCGCCGCTATCCACCCGGGCAAACGCCGTGTCGAACAGCTGCCCGGTAAACGGCCCCACTTCGGAATAAGTCGCCGAGGCGGACACCACCGTGCCACCGCTGCCCGCCAGGGTGCCGGTGGCGAAGGTGCCGGCGGTCATGCCGCCCCCCACCGCGGCCGCCGTCACCAGGGACGAAGCGCTCCAGTTGCTCGTGATGGCCGGCGCAGCCGCCCCGTTGTAGCCCGTCACGGTCAATTGGAAGGGCTGGCCGGCGGGATGCACCGGGGTTCCGGCGGTTGTCGTGGCAGCGAGGGTCACCCAAGCGCCGCCGCTTTGCTTGTACGAGGTCTGCGCCAGCAGGCCCAACACATTCGGGCGGATGGCAAAGGCATCGCCCGAGCACGACGTCAGGGTCGAACCGTTGGCGGTGTATTTGATCCGCACCTTGGCGTAGCCCCAGGCATTGGCCTCGGCGGGAAAGCTCACCGTGGTGCGTCCATTGCTGATCGTCGGCGTGCCCGAGGGGGACGCCAGCACCGTTGCCCCTGCCGGGCAACCACTGGCATCCAGCGCCGGCGGGCTGGCGGGATTGTAGGCCGCCAGCCCCAGCACATCGATGGCCACCGCGCCGTTGAAGGTGGTATCGACGGCGCTCTTGTCGGTCTTGAGGGCCACCACATCCAGGCTGTAGGGCTGGCCGGCAACCTTGGTCTTGATCACGCCGGTGGCGCTGGTGGCCGGCGCCGTCGCCGTCTCGTAGGCATTGAAGGCGCCGGGTTGGCTGCCGCCCCAGGGGTTGGCGCAGCTGTTGGTGGCCCCGCCACCGGACGGGGCGCCCAGCACTTCGCCCACGGCATAGGTGCCGAACGGCGAACCATCGGTCGCCCCGGGGCCCGTCGGGTCCACCTTGATGCTGGTGGAGTGGGGCTTGGCGGTATCGACGCCCGGCGGCGCCCACCCTCCGGCATAGCGTCCGACCTGGAAATTCTTCGTCGCCGCGCCGACGTCCAGATCCGGGTCGTTGAAATAGAAGGTGGCCAGGTAATAGCCGGGGTTCCACTTGTCCGAGCCCAGCGGGACGCAACCGAAGGTATCTCCCGTTCCGCCCAGGGTCCAGTAGCGGTTGGCATCCTTGTTCGGGTTGAGTCCTGATGTGCCGATCTGCGGGTGCTCGGTACGGGTGGTGCTGCCCGTGAGCGTCTTGCCCCCGATATTGCCGACATCGCTGAAATAGGGAATGAAGAGGTCGATCGGCGCGTAGTACAGGCTGTCCCCCACCGGGAAGGTGCAGGTGGATTTGTAGCCGGAAAACGTCAGCTGAACCTTGCCGTTGATCCACTTGTTGTTGGTGCCCTCGCCGGTAACGATGTTGGTCCAGTCGCACGGCGTATTGATGATGACCTTGTTGGTCCCGGTGGTGATACCGCCGGCGGTGAACTGCAGCCGGCCGGAGCTTGTCGTGCCCAGGCTCAAGTCGCCACCGTTCAGCACAACGCCACTGCTGTTGCTGACGATGATCCCGTAGAGATAGACCGCACCGGTGATGGTCTGGGTCGTCGTCCCATTGAACTCCCAGGCCCCGTTGTTGCCTGGCGACACCTTGAAGGTGCCGCCGACGGTGAGATCGCCGCCAATGGCGTTCTGGCTAGTGGCACTGGACGCATCGAAGGTCGTCCCGGCATCGACGGTCAGGTTGCCGAGGACGGTGACGCTGCTCGCCCCGTCGGTCTTCGTGCCGCCGCCGCCCAGGCGCAGGTTGGGGTATTGCAGCTTGGTGTTGGTGAAGCTCTGGTTACCCGCGCCATTGAAGTAGAGGGTCACCTTGTTGTTGGCATTGGCGCCGTTGTTGTTGAAGTTGCCGTTCTGGGTATCCAGGGGCGTCGCGCCGCGCAACTCGATGGTGTAAGCGGCGCTGGGTGCAAAGGTCAGACCCGCGCTCCAGCGCATGACGATGCTGCTGAGGATGATGGCGCTGCCGGTGGCGCCCCCGCCCCATTGGGAGGTGGCGGAATACAGGGAGACGGTGCCGGTCGGCCAGTTGATGCGCCCATCCACCGTCAGGTTGCCCTTCAGCACCAGAGTGTAGCTACCACCCTGCAGCACGCCATTGGTTCCAACCGTCAATCCGGACAGGGCGTTGTTGCCGTCGCTGCCCACGTTACCGTCGACCGTGACCGCATGATTGATCGTCGCCGAATCGCCGTTCTGCGGGATGCCGTTATTGCATGACGTCCAGGTAGCCGGCGCGCTCCAATTGCCCGCCTGGGCCGATTGGCAGGCAGCGCCTTGGGCATGGCCTGCCGCCAGACCCAAGAGGGCCACCGCGCCCCACAGCAGTCGTTTCATGTGGTTGAGATGACGCCCCATGGCAGCTCCCATCGTTTGCAGCACGCTCATCGCGACGTCCCCGCTTCGATCTGCCGCATCACATAACCGTCCGTTGGATTCGGATTCGGGCAGGCGCCATTGGCCGGCTGGTTGCAGGCCGTCGCCACCAGGCTGTACAGGGTCGTGGCTGTGCCGCCTTCGGTGACCGCGCCGCTGCTGCAGGTCACCGTCACCGTATAAGCTTCGAACCCCGTACCAAACGCCTGGTTGCTCGTGGCAAACGGGCAGGGCGCCGTCGCGGCCGGGCTGAGGACGCGAAACAACCCCCATTCGATCCCGGCCCGGGCCGCCTGATAGGCGCGCGCCCCCTCGACATCGAGGCGGGAACCCTGCTGCTGCATCCCGACTATGCGGATGACGAAGGCGCCGAGCAGTGCCAGCACCACTAGCAGGAAGATGGCCGCCGGCAGGGCGAAGCCCCGGCCCGGACGATGCAAACGGTCAAGGCACATTGGACACCTGTACGGCATGGTAGAGGCTGACGTTGACCGGGGCATCGCCATTGCCGCCGGGGCTGCCAATGGTCAGCCGCAGGGTGACCAAACCATGGCGCTGGGCCTCTGTCCCGGTGGCATAGGTGATCTGGCAGGCCGTCACCCGGTCGGCCAGGCGGGCCTGGCTGGCATTGGCCAGGGGCGCGGCAGTGGCATCCGTAGGTTGGGCAAGGGCGATGCCATAGCCCCAATAGCGAGTCAGGGTGCCGTTCGCCCCTGGCGCACAGACATAGGTCACCGGGGTATCGACTATCAGGAAGCGGCCATCGGGCGATTCCAGCGGGAACGGGGCGGTGGTCGTCAGCGCCAGCGCCGTGACGTTGCCCGGGCAACCCGGGGTCGCCGCGCAGTTGACCGCCCGCCGGGTATCGCCGTTGTAGGCATCGGCACCCGCGATGCCCAAGTTGTAGATCACGACGCTGTCGCCCCCCCGCACCGCCACACTGCCGCCCAGCACTTCGAAGGAGGCATCCGCCCGGGTGAACTCCAGGCTGTTGCAGCCGGCCTTGCTGTCATCGGCCCCGGCGCAGGTGACCGACGGGTCCGGCGCCCGACGGTAGCGCCCGCCGCTGCGGGTTTGCAGAAATTCCAGGTAGTAGGTACTGCCCACCAGACTGACCCGCACGCTGTTCGGCACGGCCCGGCGGATGTCGCGGGCCATGCGGCGCAGGGCCGTGTCGGCGATGTCGCTGTACTCGGCACGACGCATCGTATCCATGGCGCTGACGACCGGCTGGCGGATGAACATAGCCACACCGGCAGCAATGACCCCGGCGATGGCGATGACCACCACCATCTCCACCAGGGTGAAGCCGCCCACAGGGTGCGGGCCGCGCATGGGGTTCATGACGCTCATGGATTCGGGGCGTAACGGGCGCGCAGGCCGGTGAGGGTGACGGTGGTGTTGGCCGGGCCGCTCACCGTCACGACGATGCGCAGTGCCTCGCCCGCATTGAAGGGAGCGCCGGCATCGGCGACCCGCACCGACGCCTGGTAGGCCGCGAGTCCGGCCACCGGAGCACCGAAGATGTCGGTGATGCCAGCGGCAGGCGTCTGGTAATTGTTGTAATCATTGACGTTGTCGAAGGGCGAACCGGCATTGCCCCGACCTTCACCGGCCTCGGGCCCCATGGCCTCCACCGTGGTGCGGCAGCCTCCGGCCCCGACAATCGCGCTGGTGGCCGTTGCCGCATCCGCATCGTCGGGATCGCAGTAGGTGAAGGGCATCGACTCCACTTCTTCGAGCAGGGATTCGGCGATGGCCAGGGCCTGTTTGCGTACCAGCGGGTCGGCGCTGGCGAAGGCCCCCTGGTTGATGGCCAGCAACACTCCGCCCACCGCCACGGCGATGATGACCATGGCGACGATCAACTCCACCAGGGTCAGGCCGCGCTGGCCCCACGCCGGCGTGGCGCGCCCCTCAAGGCGTCGAGTGCACATAGCCGGTTTCCGCTTCGACAAACAAGGTCCGCGCCACATCCCCGGCCTCGCCGCCGCTCACCGTGAGGGCCACTCTGCCGGCCAGCCCGACGGGCTGACCCAGGCCATTGAAGGAGAAGCCCTGCGTCGCCGGATTGGTCGCGTAGGTGACGCTGCTGCGCCCAGCCTGGCCGGCGTAGACCATCGCCCCGCCACTCACCGGATCGGCCAGGGGCGCGGCACAGGCGGCATCGCTGGCCACCGTCAGGGAATACACCGCCCCGGGCCCCGAGAGGCAGACGAACACCTGCCCGCGGCGCGCCACCGCCAGCTTCTGAGCCAGCTGCAAGGCGGCCCGGGTCTGCTCGAAAACGCTGCGGGATTCGAAGGCGCCGGGGCCGACGAAGCGCGGGATCGCCACTGCGGCCAGGATGCCGACCAGGATCAGGGTGATCACCAGCTCCACCAGCGTAAAGCCGCCCGCGGGGCGAAGCACCGGGGCGGCTTTGTGGCACAGCGTTTGCCGTTGAAGGCGGCGGAACATTAGTCGCAGAAAGTGTTAGCCGCCACAGTTCGCAGCGGTCAGAGCTGAAGCATCAACGGTGCCAGTAGCTGCTGCGTAGGTGATTTTGCAGGAGGTATCAACGGCATTGCCACTGGAATCTGCACGGGTCACGGTGGTCACCCCAGAGGCATGGGTAAACTTAAACCCATCGGTGGCTTGCAGCGCCGCCACAATGCCAGCATCGTCTGCGGTTGGAATGCCAGTGGTCTTAGCCACAGTGACGGTTTTACCGCCATCCATATCCATTTTCACCGAGGATGCCGTGAAATCACCTGCCGCCACATAACGGGATTGTGCCAAGGCAACCGCTGAACGCATGGCGCCAACCATGCCATTCATAGCCGCAATACGTGCATCGGCGGAAACGTTGATAAACCGCGGCAGCGCCGTGGCGGCCAGGATGCCGAGAATCACGATGACGACGATCAGCTCGACCAGGGTGAAGCCGGATTGCATGCGTTTCATGGGAAGCAGTCTCCTAGAGTGAAGGATTAAATCAGTTGCAGGCCGTGGCAGTGGTGGTTACCACCGGGGCGGTAATCACGCCGGCGGCGGCGCTGCCGGCGGTGTACGTGAAGGCGCAGGAGCCAGCCGTCGGCGACGGCACGTTGAGCGTCAAGACCGCATTGGCGCCACCGCCACCACCGGTGTAGTAGTAGTCGTAATTGCCCGGATTGGCGTTGTACTGGGCCTGGGTGCCGGCACGGAGGCCTGCGGCGGTAACGATGCCGGCCAAAGTGGCCTCGGGGTACTGGGCGATGCCGTTGACGGCCACGCCTTCCATAGTCACGGTGGCGTTGGCGTTGGTTGCCGGGCAAGCCACTGGCGGATTGGCCGCCGCTTGCGCCAGACACTGGGCATGGAACAACACGGAGCCGGAACGCACCGCACCAATGGCCGCATTGAGCTTGGCCTGGCGCGCCTGGACCTGCAGGTCGATGAAGCGCGGCAGCGCCACCGCCGCCAGGATGCCGAGGATGATGATCACCACGATCAGTTCGATCAGGGTGAAGCCGTGTTGGCGGGTACGCCGGGACAGGGAGGATTTCGTCATGAGGGCTCCGGGGGAGTTGGCCTGCGTCATATCAAACGACTACCGACAATCGGCGTCATCAACACGACCAACGGTAAAAATCGTTCTGCGATTATGACCCAAGAATCAGCCGGAGACCGTGACCAAATGCCGGTTTCAGGGGTTTCACTGATCTAGGTCAGTTTTTTTCTCAAAAACTCCGCTCGAACCAGCGGTAGGCCCCCTGGGGCGCCAGGACCATCGAGGCAAAACCTGCTCCCTGGGCGACCGGACGGCCGGCGGCATCCAGGGGGCGCAACTGAAAACGCAGCACGGCGCCGTCCGCCCCCTCCAGGCTGGCATGGCGGCGGGCCCGATAAAGCACCTCGGCGTGGCCCCGGTCGAACATCCAGCTGCCGGGTGGAACCTCCGGCACGGCCGGGGAAACTTCACCAGCGTAGTTGGCGGGACGTTCTTCGAGCCAGTCGAAGGGATTGCCGTCCGCCACCCGACGCAGCCGGGCCGGGTCCTGGGCGGCGCTGGCGGCGGCCATCTGGATGCGCAGGGCGAACTTGAGGCCGAGCAGGCTCTGCTCCATGGCGGCGCGCTCGGCCTGTTCCTGCAGGTGCCAGAAGCGGTCCAGGCCGACGCTGCCGAGCACGGCGACGATGGCCACCACCACCAGCAGTTCGAGCAGGGTGAAACCCCGCGCCGGACGAAGGGGTACAACCCGCCTCATTTCCCACCTCATTTGATCGCGACCTTGCCCAGGTCCCACATGGGCAGGAACACCCCCAGGGCGAGGATCAGCACCATGATGCCGAGGAAGACGATCAGGATCGGCTCGATCTGCTGGGACAGGGTCTTGAGTTCGTACTCGACCTCTTTCTGGTACATCTCGGCCACGTCCTGGAGCATGTCGTCCAGGGAGCCGGATTCTTCACCGACGGCGACCATCTGCAACACCACCGGGGTGAACACGCCGACAGCGGAAGCGGTGCGCAGCAGGCTTTCGCCGCGCTCCACACCATCGCGCATGCGTTCGGCGCAGTGGGCGACGAAACGGTTTTCCACGGTCTGGGCAGTCACGCCCAGGGCCTGCACGACCGGCACGCCGCTGCGCAGGGCCAGGGCCAGACTGCGGGCGAAGCGGGCCAGGGTGGCCTTGAGGACGATCTTGCCGGCGATGGGGATGCGCAGTTTCCAGCGATCCCACTTGAAACGCCCGTCGTCGCTGGCGACCCAGCCGCGGAAGGCGAATACGCCCCCCACCGCGGCGGCGGCCAGGGCCCACCACCAGTGCACCATGAACTCGGAAAAGCCGATCAGCAGCCGGGTCATCAGCGGCAGTTCGGCGCCGAAGCCCTTGAACACCTTGGCGAAGGCGGGGATGACGAACAGGTTGATGACGACGATGGCCACGGCCATGGCGCTGACCACGAACATCGGGTAGCGCAGGGCCGACTTGACCTGCTGGCGCATGAACTGCTCGAAATCCAGGTGGTGGTAGAGGCGCTGGAAGATTTCCTCGAGCAGGCCGGTCAGTTCGCCGACCCGGATCATCGACAGGTAGAAGGGCGAGAAGGCCTTGGGATGGCGGGCCAGGGAAACCGACAGTTCGCGTCCCGAATCGAGGCTTTCGCGCACTTCCTGGAGCACCGTCTTCATCGCCGGATTGGTGGACGATTCCTGCAGCCCGGCCAGGGCGCGCATGATCGGCACGCCGGCCTTGAGCAGGGCGTTCATCTGGCGGGAAAAGAGCAGCAGATCGACGGTGCGTACCTTCGGCCCGAAGGACAGGCTGGGCAGCTTGAAGGCCAGGGCCTCGGCGGCGGATTCACGGATTTCCAGGGGGATGCGCCCGGCGGCGGCAATGGCGTCGGCCACGGCAGCGGGGCTGGCGGCTTCGAGCACGCCCTCCACCAACTCGCCGCCGGCGGCCCGGGCTTTATAGGCAAACTTGGCCATGATGCGGCGCTACCTCAATCCTCGAACTGGTTGGAGACGCGCATCGCCTCCTCCAGGGTGGTCCTGCCGGCATGGACCAGGCGCAGGGCATCGTGGCGCAGGGTCTCGCCGGCCAGCTGGCGCCGGGCGGCCAGGACAAAGGCGCCGGTGTCGTCGGAGTTGGCGGCATCCACCAGCTCCTGGGTGATTTCCAGCACCTCGTAGACGCCGGTGCGCCCCTGGTAGCCGGTGCCGTTGCAGTGGGGACAGCCGCGCCCCTTGACGTAGCCGTTGTGGGAATTGCGCCCCTCTTCGAGGCGCAGCCATTCGCGCTCCCCGGGCGTCGGCTCGTGGGGCGTGGCGCAGGATTCGCACACCACCCGCACCAGGCGCTGGGCCAGCACCATGTTGAGGGACATGGCCACCATGTAGCGCGGCACCCCCATGTCCATCAGGCGCACCGGGGTGGAGATGGCGTCGTTGGTGTGCAGGGTGGACAGCACCAGGTGGCCGGTCATGGCGGCGCGCATGCCGATCTCGGCGGTGTTCTGGTCACGCATTTCGCCCACCAGCACCACGTCCGGATCCTGGCGCAGGGCGGAGCGCAGGACGCGCTCGAAGGTCAGGTCGATCTTGTCGTGCACCTGCACCTGGTTGATACCCGGGAGCCGGTATTCCACCGGGTCTTCCACAGTGATGATCTTGCGATCGGAAGTATTCAGCTCGTTGAGCGCCGCATACAGGGTAGTGGTCTTGCCCGAGCCGGTGGGGCCGGTCACCAGGATCATGCCGGAGGGGCGCTGGATGGCACGGCGCAGCTTGTGCACCACCGCCGGCGGCATGCCCAGGTTGTCCAGGCCGAGCAGGCCGGTGTTCTGGTTGAGCAGACGCATCACCACCGATTCGCCGTACTGGGTCGGCATGGTCGAGATCCGCACGTCCACCTGGGCATTGCGCACCTTGATGGCGAAGCGGCCGTCCTGGGGCAGGCGCTTTTCCGAGATGTCCAGGCCCGAGGTAAGCTTGAGGCGCAGGGCCACGGCGGTGGCGATCTTGGGGTCGGCCTCGGTCTGGATGTGCAGCACGCCGTCGATGCGAAAACGGATGCGCAACTTGTCGGCCTGGGGCTCGATGTGGATATCGGAGGCCCGAGTGCGCAGGGCCTCCTCGAATACTGTATTGAGCAGCTTGACCACCGGCGCGTCCTCGGCGCCGGTACCGGCGCCGATCAGGTCGGTGAAGTCGGACGGACCGTCGGCCAGATCAGCCTGCAACTCCTTGGCCAGGCCGGAGATCTCCTCGGTACGGCGGTAGAGGCGGTCGATAGCGGCGAGGAAGCCCCCCTCGGTGACCACCGCCAGCTCCACGTCGCGCTTGAGGATGCGGGTCAACTCATCGTAGGCCTGCAGGTCGGTGGGATTGACGAAGCCGACGCGCAGCCGGTCGCCCAGATCGGACAGGACGATGGCCCGGTAGCGGCGCGCCTGGGCCTCGGGCAGCAGGCGCACCAGGGCTGGGTCCGGGCTGAACTGCTTGAGATCGACGTAGATGGCGCGCAGTTGCTTGGCCAGCGCCTGGGAAATGCCCTCTTCGGTGACGAAGGCGGCTTCGACCACCACCCGGCCGAGCTGGCGGCCGGTGCGCTTTTGCTCTTCCAGGGCAAACTTGAGTTGTTCCTCGGTGAGCAATCCCTGGCTCACCAGCAGTTCTCCAAGCCGGACTTTTTCCGGCCGGGCCATGCGCCGTTCGGCGAATCGTTCGGTGACTTCCACCATGCGTGCTCTCTCGCGTTCGTGACGGCGGCATAACGCCTACCTTGGCGGCCATTATTGCCTATGTAATAGTCCGCCCCTATGAAAAAAATCACCCAAGCGGCGGCCGACCCGTCCACGGCGATCCCGGCGGCGCCCCTGGCCCTGGTGCTGGTCCAGCCGGAAATACCGCCCAACACCGGCAACATCATCCGCCTGTGCGCCAATACCGGTGCCGAGCTGCACCTGGTGGAACCCCTCGGCTTCCGCTGGAACGACAAGGACCTGCAACGGGCTGGCCTCGACTATCACGAGCACGCCCGGGTGCAACGCCACCCGGACTGGGCTGCGTGCAAGGCCGCCCTGGCCGGCCGCCGCCTGTTCGCCCTGACCACCAAGGGCAGCCGCCGCTACGATGCGCCGACTTTCGCCCCGGGGGACGTATTCGTCTTCGGCCGCGAATCGGCCGGACTGCCCGCCGAAATCCTCGCGGAATTCCCCGCCGAGGCGCGCCTGCGCCTGCCCATGCGCGCCACCAGTCGCAGCATGAACCTGGCCAACACGGCGGCGGTGATGCTGTTCGAGGCCTGGCGGCAACTCGGCTTTCCCGAGGGCGCCTGACCCGGAACAACGCCCCTTTCAATCCCTAGAAACGGCGCGGGGCTTCAGGCATACCCCCTGAAACCCCGCGTGGATAAAGGCGCTCCGGGGAGCGGCCGTTTATAGCGTTTCCGGTTTCGGGTCCCGCGCCAGGAGCGTTTCGGCGGCCTGGGCCGGCGCCAGTTCGCCGCGCAGCACCGCATCCACGGCGAAGGTGATCGGCATATCCACGCCCAGGCGACGGGCGGTGCGCGCCACCTCGGCGGCGGTGAGCACCCCCTCGGCGACGTGGCCCAGTTCGGCCAGGATGGTTTCCAGGGGCTTGCCGGCGCCGAGCGCCAGGCCGACGCGGCGGTTGCGCGACAGGTCACCGGTGCAGGTGAGCAGGATGTCGCCCATGCCGGCCAGGCCCATGAAGGTGTCGCGCTGGGCGCCCAGGGCTGCCCCCAGGCGGGTGATCTCGGCCAGCCCGCGGGTGACCAGGGCGGCCCGGGCGTTGTGGCCCAGGTGCAGGCCGTCGCTGATGCCGGTGGCGATGGCCAGCACGTTCTTCACTGCGCCCCCCACCTCCACCCCGACCATGTCGGCGTTGGCGTAGATACGGAAGCGGGAACCGTGCAGCTCCCGGGCCAGGTAGGCTGCCAGGGCTTCGTCGCTGCTGGCCAGGGCCACCGCCGTGGGCAGGCCGCGGCCCACCTCGTCGGCGAACGACGGGCCCGACAGGACGGCGCAGGGCGCCGCATGGCCGAGGGTTTCCCCCACCACCTGGTGCGGCAGCAAGCCGCTGCCGGCCTCGAAACCCTTGCACACCCAGACCACCGGGCAGGCCGCGCCGTGGGCGGCGAAGTACTCGGCCAGGCGCGCCGTGGTGGGCCGCAAGCCGGCCACCGGCGTGGCCACCACGACGATGTCGGCGCCGGCCAGGGCCTGGTCGAAATCAATGTGCGGCGCAACCCCGGCGGGCAAGGTCACGCCGGGGAGAAAACGCCGGTTCTCACGGCACTGGGCCATTTCGCCCAGCAGGTCGGTTTCCCGCCCCCACAGGGAGACGGCATGGCGCTCGGCGAAGGCCACGGCCAGGGCGGTGCCCCAGGCGCCGGCGCCGAGCACGGCGATCTTGGTTGCTTGAGTCATTGCGGCGAAGTCGGCGGTGCCGGGGCTCACAGGCCCCACACCTGGTTGGCGCGGATGAAGCCTTCCTGGCCGTCGCGGTGGCGCACCTTGGCCCAGCCGGCGGGGCCGACGGAAATCAGCTCCAGAGCCACTTTCTTTTCGGCGGAAAACACCAGGGCGGCGGAGGCATCCGCCTCGGCACGCACGTCGGCCCGGTCGGCGGTGACCTGCACGGTGCGCTTCTCCACCAGGTTCTTGCGCTCGATCCAGGCCAGGCCGCCGTCGGCGTCGCGCACCTTGGACCAGCCTTCCAGGTTCACCACCACTTCCACCGGGGTGTAGCGGCGGATGACGAACAAGCGCTTGCCCTTGGCGGAGGGGGCGTCGTAAAGCACGCCGGCCTCGCTCACCGAGCGGAACTCGGCGGCGGAGGCCGCGGACATGACCGGCGCCCCCAGCCCGGCCGCGATGCCCAGCAAGGCCGCAGCGCCGCAAACACGGCGCAGCAGCGGCAGGAAACGAGAGGTGGAAGTAGTCATGAGCGGGCTCCGCGAAAGGCGACGGTTACTGCAGGGAACCTTCGCCCTGCTCGGCCTGCTCCTGCAGGCGGGACATGTAGAGGGCTTCGAAGTTGACCGGGGAGAGGATCACCGGGGCAAAACCGGCACGAGTGGTGGCGTCCGACATCACTTCCCGGGCGTAGGGGAACAGGATGTTCGGGCAGGCCACGGCCAGCAGGGGCTCCAGCTGGTCTTCGGGCACGCCTTCGATGCGGAAGATGCCGGCCTGGGTCACTTCCACCAGGAAGGCGGTCTTGTCGTCGCGGCGGGCGGTGACGGTGACGGTCAGGGCCACGTCGAAGAAGTTGTTGCCCAGGCCGCGGCCTTCGGAATGCAGCTTGATTTCGACCTCGGGGCCTTCCTCGGCGAGGAACACTTCGGGCGCGCCGGGCACCTCGACGGAGAGGTCCTTGACGTACAGTTTTTCGATGGCGAAGGACGGTTGGACTTGTTCGGACATGATTTTTTCCTGAAACGGGAATGGGTAAAAGAGGGAACGACGCCGAAGCGTCAGGCACCCGCCAGCAGCGGGTCGAGACGTCCATCCCGCTCAAGGGCATAGAGGTCGTCGCAACCGCCGACGTGAAAGTCGCCAATGTAAATCTGCGGCACGGTGCGCCGGCCGGTTTTCTGCATCATTTCCTCGCGCCGGGCCGGTTCGAGATCGACGCGCACCTTTTCAATATCAACCACGCCCTTTTGCGTGAGCAGCTGCTCGGCACGCACGCAGTAGGGACAAACGGCGGTGGAGTACATCAGCACACGGGGTTTAGCCATGCGGCATTCCTTTCACAGTCGGGGGAGGCCGACCCGGTGCGCCGCAGCGCCCGGGGGCGAGTCGTTATTTTTTACGGGAAACCGGCAGGCCGGCCTGGGTCCAGGCGCCGATGCCGCCGGCCAGGTTCACCACCTTGGCGAAGCCGGCCTTCTTCAGTTCGCCGCAGGCCTTGCCCGAACGTACGCCAGAGGCGCATACCGCCACGACGGTGCGTTCCTTGAACTTGTCCAGCTCGCCGAGGCGCTCGGCCAGCTTGTCCACCGGGATGTTGCGCGCATTGGGAATATGGCCCTGGGCGAACTCGGCCGGGTCGCGCACGTCGAGGACGATGGCGTCCTCACGGTTGATCAGCAGGGTGGCGTCGGTGGCCGACACTTCGCTGCCGCTCTTGCGCAGAAACGAAGACAACAGCATGCCGCCGGCCACGGCCGCGGTCACCATCATGGCCAGGTTGTAAGGGTCTTTGAAAAACGGATCCACGAAAACTCCCGGAAAACAGGGGTGAAGAAAACAGAAGGGGAGAACGGCGAACGCCGGACCGACTCAGGCCGAACGGGCGCGGCCCTTGGCCGGCGCTTCGCCGCAAAAGACTTCGCGCATCATGTCGATGAGCTGGAGGGTACGGGCATCGCCGATGCGGTAATAGACCCGGTTGGCGTCCTTGCGGGTAAGCAGCACGCCCTTTTCGCGCAGGATCGCCAGGTGCTGGGAGATGTTGCTCTGGGACGTTCCCACGGCCTCGACGATGTCCTGGACGCAGACTTCGCTGTCGCCGACGACGCACAGAATCTTCAGGCGCAGCGGGTGCGACATGGCCTTCAGGGCGCGCGCCGCCTGCTGGATATGCTCTTCCTTGTCGATCACGCTCAACACGGTGGCCACTCGACACGCTCTCCGGAAAGGTGCCGCAGATGCGGCGGAATAGGGAAGCATTATAAAATAACCGTTTTTGCGCCGTACCGCATTTGCACCGCCGGGTTTTCCCGCGGCACAACCGCGCCGACGCAGCAAATTTTCACCTTCGACCCGATTTAGGACTTCCATGAAAAAAATCGTGCTGCTGCGCCACGGCGAATCCGCCTGGAACAAGGAAAACCGCTTCACCGGCTGGACCGACGTGGACCTCACCGAGAAAGGCATCGAGGAAGCCAAGAACGCCGGGCGCCTGATGAAGGAAGCCGGTTTCGCCTTCGACATCGCCTTCTCCTCCGTGCTCAAGCGCGCCATGCGCACCCTGTGGCTGTCCCTGGAAGAGATGGACCGGCTGTGGATTCCGGTGCAGCGTTCCTGGCGCCTCAACGAGCGCCACTACGGCGCCCTGCAGGGCCTCAACAAGGCCGAGACCGCCGCCAAGTACGGCGACGACCAGGTGCTGGTGTGGCGCCGCAGCTACGACACGCCGCCCCCGGCCCTGGAATTCGACGATCCCCGCCACCCGCGCTTCGACGCCCGCTACGCCCCCCAGTATTCCGGCATGTCGCCGGAGCACCTGCCGCTGACCGAGTGCCTCAAGGACACCGTGGCGCGCTTCGTCCCCTACTGGGAAGACACCATCGCCCCGGTGGTCAAGAGCGGCAAGAGCGTCATCGTCGCCGCCCACGGCAACAGCATCCGCGCCCTGGTGAAGTACCTGGACAACATCTCCGACGCCGACATCGTCGAGTTGAACATCCCCACCGGCATTCCCCTCGTGTATGAACTGGACGACGACACCCTGAAGCCGATCCGCTCCTACTACCTGGGCGACGCCGAAGCTGCCGCGGCCGCCGCCGCCGCCGTGGCCAATCAGGCCAAGGGCAAGTAAGCCACTCCGTGAGCCCCGCCGCCCACCGCCCGCGCCCGCGGGCGGCCGCATTTCTGCCCTCCCTGGCCGCCGCCCTGCTGGCGACCGGGCTGGGCCTCGCCCCGGACGCCGGGGCCGCTCCTGCCACCAAGGCCAAGGCCGCGGCGCCCCAGAAGGAACTCGAAGCCAAACAGGCCGACCTCTCCGACTTGCGCGGCAAGATCGACGGGTTGAAAAAGGACCTGGCCCGGACCGAAGAATCCCGGGCCGACGTGGCCGACCAGCTGAAAGCCTCCGAGCAGGAAATCTCCAAGCTGTCGGCCCGGCTGCGCGACCTCGCCAGCCAGCGCAGCCGAGTCGAGGGCGAACTGGCCGCGCTATCGCGGGAATCCCGTGATCTGGAAGGCGTCTTGACCCGCCAGCAGGCCGCCCTGGCCACCTTGCTGCAACGGGAATATCAGGCCGGCCGGCTGCAGGCCGACGACGACGCGCTGCGCCTGTTGTTGCGGGGCGAAGACCCGAACCAGCTCTCCCGCGATTTCCATTACCTCGGCGCCCTGGCCCAGGCCCGGCGCGACTGGCTGGGGCAGATGGAAAGCACCCTGCAGCGCAAGAAATCCCTGGCCGACGACACCCGCGAGCGGGCGGCGGAACTTGCCAAGCTCGAAGACAGCCAAAGGGAAGAGCAAGCCAAGCTGGCCAAGGAACGGCAGGCACGGCAGGCCAAGCTGGATGCCCTGGCGCAAAAGGTTTCGGCGCGGCGCAAGGAACTGGGCAGCCTGGCCCGGGACGAGCAGCAACTCTCGCGCCTCGTCACCGGTCTGAACCGGGTGATCGCCCAGCAGGCCGCCCAGGAAGCGGCGCGGCGCAAGGCCGAGGAAGAAGCGCGCAAGCGCGAGCAGGCCAAGGCCGCCGCCAGCGCCAAGGCGAACAACGCCGCCCCTGGCCGCCCCCCCCGTGGCAGCAGCGAGGAAAAGCCGCCCCGCCGGGCCGCCGAACTGGCCAACACCCGGGAACCGGAAGCCCTGGGCGGCAGCGGCAGCTTCGCCAGCCTGCGCGGCAGCCTGCGCCTGCCGGTGCGGGGCTCGGTGGTCAACCGCTACGGCGCCAGCCGGCCCGAAGGCGGTTCGTGGAAAGGCCTGTTCATCCGCGCCGGCGGCGGTAGCGAGGTAAAGGCCGTGGCCCCCGGCCGGGTAGTGTTCGCCGACTGGATGCGCGGCTTCGGCAACCTGCTGATCGTGGATCACGGCGGCACCTATCTGACGATTTATGGCAACAACGAAGCCCTCCTGAAAAAGGTCGGCGACGCCGTGAAAAGCGGCGACCCGGTCGCCACCGTGGGCAACAGCGGGGGCAATCCGGAAACCGGTTTATACTTTGAGCTCCGTTATCAGGGGCAACCCCAGGACCCGCTGCGCTGGGTCAATCTTCGTTAGGAGAAGCAGGTGAACGGCATCCCCCAGGCAAATGGCAACCGTCAGGTCCGCGGCAAGCGGTGGAAAACGGCGGGACTGGTCGCGGGCGGCTTCGTTGCCGGCGCGCTGCTGAGCCTCAATCTCTCCGCCCTGGCCGACAAGTCGGGCAAGGAAGGCCTGCCCGTCGAGGAGCTGCGCACCTTTGCCGAGGTGTACTCGGCGATCAAGCAGGGCTACGTCGAGCCGGTGGAGGACAAGAAACTCATCACCAATGCCATCTCCGGCATGCTCTCCAACCTGGACCCCCACTCCACCTACCTGGATACAGAAGCCTTCAAGGAATTGCAGGTAGGCACCCAGGGCGAGTTCGGCGGCCTGGGTATCGAGGTCGGCATGGAAGACGGCTTCGTCAAGGTCGTCTCGCCGATCGAGGACACCCCCGCCGCCCGTGCCGGGCTGCGCGCCGGCGACCTGATCGTCAAGCTCGACGACACCCCGGTGAAGGGCCTGACCCTGAACGAGGCGGTCAAGCGCATGCGCGGCAAGCCCAAGACCCCGATCACCCTGACCGTGGTGCGCAAGGGTGAGCAGAAGCCGATCGTCGTCACCCTGACCCGCGAAGTGATCAAGGTGCAGAGCGTCAAGGCCAAGGCCCTAGATAACGGCTACGGCTACATCCGCGTCACCCAGTTCCAGGAAAACACCACCCAGTCGGTGGCCAAGCAACTGGCCGAACTGAACAAGTCCGGCGACCTGAAGGGCCTGGTGCTCGACCTGCGCAACGACCCGGGCGGCCTGCTCAACAGCGCCGTCGGCGTCTCCGCCGCCTTCCTGCCGCCCAAGGCCCTGGTGGTGTCCACCGATGGCCGGGTCGAGGATGCCAAGCACAAGTATTACGCCGCCTCCGAGGACTACAACCGGGGCACCAAGGACGACGCCCTGAAGGGCCTGCCCGCCGCCGCCAAGACCGTGCCGATGGTGGTGCTGGTCAACAGCGGCTCGGCCTCGGCCTCGGAAATCGTCGCCGGCGCCCTGCAGGACCACAAACGGGCGGTGGTGATGGGCACCCAGACCTTCGGCAAGGGCTCGGTCCAGACCGTGCTGCCCCTGCCCCAGGGCGCCGCCATCAAGCTGACCACGGCGCGCTACTACACGCCGTCGGGCCGCTCGATCCAGGCCAAGGGCATCGTGCCGGACATCATCGTCGAGGAAACGCCCAACGGCGAATCCCATGACCGCATCCGCGAGGCCGACCTGGAGCGTCACCTGATCAACGACAAGGAAAAGGAAGCGCCCAAGGAAGCCGCCAAGGCCAAGGACAGCAAGGACGCGGCCAAGGAAAAGGATGCACCGAGCCTGGCCCCGTCCGAGTTCGGCGGTAAGAACGACTGGCAGCTGACCCAGGCGGTGAACCTGCTCAAAGGCCTGGCGATCATGCAGCCCAAGGCGGCCACCACCGTCACCGCAACGCAGTAAGTACGGCCCCGCCAGGGGCCAACGGGCCGGGAACGACGGCCAAGGAGGGAACGATGGTCACGCACCGCGCACATCCGGATCTCAACAAGGAACGGGACATCCTGTTCGCCAAGTTCCCGCCGGGCCAGGTACCCGAGGCGGCGGACCACCTGGCCCGCCAGCCCGCCCTGGCCGCCGAAGCCCGCCTGGCGCAGCGCGCCGTGGCGGTGCGCTACCAGCTCACCGACCACACCCTGCGTGAGTTGGAGGACGACCTGGCCGATCGCGGCTTCCACCTGGACAACACCCTCTTCAGCAAGCTGATGCGGGCCTTGATCTACTACGTGGAAGAAACCCAGCTGCACAACCTGGGCGTACCGGAAAAGCGGCTCAAACGCTCCAACGAGGCCTACATGCGCGCCTGGGAACAACACGCCCACGGCGACCACGACGACACCCCGCCGGAATGGCGGGACTACAAATAACCCCGCAATGACCGACGCCGAACTCGTTCGCTACAGCCGCCACATCCTCCTCAACGAAATCGGCGTCGAAGGCCAGGAACGCATCCGCCAGGGGCAGGTGCTGATCGTCGGCGCCGGCGGGCTGGGCAGCCCGGCCTCTCTCTACCTGGCTGCCGCCGGTGTCGGCACCCTGACCCTGGCCGACGGCGATACGGTGGACCTGACCAACCTGCAGCGCCAGATCCTGCACCGGGAGGACCGGGTCGGCCAGGCCAAGGCCGAATCCGGCCGGCAGACCCTGGCCGCCCTCAACCCGGACGTGGCGTTGCGCGCCCTCAACCAGCGCCTGGTCGGCGAAGCTCTGGACGCCGAAGTGGCCCGGGCCGACGTGGTGCTCGATTGCTGCGACAACTTCGCCACCCGCCATGCCGTCAATCGCGCCTGCGTCGCCGCCGGCGTGCCGCTGGTCTCGGGCGCGGCGGTGCGCTTCGACGGCCAACTGAGCGTGTTCGACCCGCGCCAGGACGCGAGCCCCTGTTATCACTGCCTGTTCCCCGAGGGCGAGGACGTGGAAGAAGTACGTTGCGCGGTGATGGGGGTGTTCGCCCCCCTGACCGGCATCATCGGCACCCTGCAGGCCGCCGAGGCCCTCAAGCTGCTGGCCGGCTGCGGCGAACCGCTGGTAGGTAAATTACAGCTCTTCGACGGGCTGACCTCACAATGGCGCACCGTGCGCGTCCCCCGGGACCCGGCGTGCCCGGTGTGCGGACCGCGGGGGCGCTGAGGGCGCCCAGCCCCTCTGCCGCCTCAGCGCTTCGGCGCCCCCACCATACGAGTCCCCCAGCCATTCGCACCGCAAGCGTCGCAGTCCTGCCGGCGGCGGATGACCCACCGGCACCGGCCGGCACGGGGAATAACCTTGACGGGCACCGCCTGAAAAGGCGCGCCAGCAAACGATCTTCACGATATCGACCTGAAGACCCGCGCCAATGCTTGCTCTCCAGGCATGCCCAGTGAAGATTGGCTCTGGGCGCGGCGCTTCGGGGTGCATGGGTTGAAATCGTGCCGCTCCGACCCACCAGTCCGGTCACACCGCTTCGGCGTTGCCCCCGCTTCGGCATTGCTTCCAAATTTTCCCGCCCCGCGAACACACGGCCCGCCCCCAGGGGATGCGACCGCACGGCAAAACGCTTGCGCCAGCCTCAACCGGCGGCGGGCAACCCCGGCTCAGGCGAAGCGGGCGAGGATGCGCGTGTCGACGCCCACCTGGCGCCGATCCACCACCGTCAGGCGGCGTTGGCCGGCCAGATCGGCGAGTTCGGGCAGGGTCAGCAGGCCGCTGGCAGTGTCGCCGAGCAGGGTCGGGGCCTGGTAGAGGAGCAGTTCGTCGGCCAGCCCCTCGCGCACGAAGGAGCCGGCCAGCTTGAAGCCGGATTCCACGTGCAACTCATTGACGCCGCGCCGACCCAGTTCGTCCAGCAGCGCCGCCAAGTCCACCTTGCCGGCGGCGTTGGGCAGGCTGAGCACCTCGCCGCCCGCTGCCGCCAACGCCGCCACCGCTTCGGGGCGGGCCGCCAGATCCACGGCGCACGCCACCAGCACCGGGCCGCCGTCGAACAGGGCCGCCTGGGGGGAAATCTCCAGGCGACTGTCCACCACTACCTTCCATGGCTGGCGGGAGGTGGCCACGTCGCGCACCGACAGGCGCGGGTCGTCGTCCTTGACCGTGCCGATGCCGGTGAGCACGGCGCAGGCCCGGGCGCGGTAGCGGTGGCCGTCGCGGCGGGCCTCCGGGCCGGTGATCCACTGGCTTTTGCCATTGGCCAGGGCGGTGCGCCCGTCCAGGCTGGACGCCAGTTTGACCCGCACCCAGGGCCGGCCCCGCTCCATGCGCGCGACGAAGCCGATGTTCAGTTCCCGCGCCGCCGCATCGAGCAAGCCGGCCGCGGTGGCGATACCCGCCTCCTGCAAACGGAGCAGGCCGCGACCGGCCACCAGGGGATTGGGGTCGCGCATCGCCGCCACCACCCGGACCACGCCGGCGGCCACCAGGGCATCGGCACAGGGCGGGGTGCGGCCGTGGTGGGAACAGGGCTCCAGGGTGACGTAGGCCGTGGCGCCCCGGGCCTGGGCCCCGGCGGCGCGCAAGGCATGGACTTCGGCATGGGGCTCGCCGGCCCGCTGATGCCAGCCTTCGCCCACCACGCGACCGTCACGCACCAATACGCACCCCACCCGGGGATTGGGCGAGGTGGTCCACAGCCCCTGCTCAGCCAAGCGCAAGGCCCGGGCCATGTAGGCGTGGTCGGCGGCGGAAAAGGCGGAAGCGGGCGTCGGGGGTGGCATCGTCATGAGCGCAGGTGGTGCGTCGCGAAAAAGGAAGAGAAGGGGAGGACGGCTAAGCGCTGGCGCCAGAACGTGCAGGCGTCCAGCGCTACAGCCAGCGGCAGCGCCGCGCATGGGCCCTGCGCCGCCGAACCAGCCGAACCCGGGCCACCGGTGGCCGCCCGCCGCTAGCAGCGGCTGTCCCTCAGCTGTTCTCGCGGGTGCGCTTGGGCGCGCCGTCCTTGGCGCCGGCCAGGCCGTTGTTGGGGTCGGCCTTGGAGACTTCGCGGATGACCCGGGAAAACTCGCCCAGATCCTCGAAGTTACGATAAACCGAAGCGAAGCGGATGTAGGCCACCTTGTCGAGCTTCTTCAGTTCGTGCATGACCATCTCACCGAGTTGCTCGGCGGTCACCTCCCGGTCGCCGAAGGCGAGCAGGCGGGTTTCGATGCGGGCGATGGCCTCATCCACCGAGGCGGCGGTCACCGGCCGCTTGCGCAGGGCCAGGGCCATGCTCGCCACCAGCTTTTCCCGGTCGTAGTCGACCCGGGTGCCGTTGCGCTTGACCACCTGGGGCATGCGGATATCCGCCCGCTCGAAGGTGGTGAAACGCTTGTCGCAGGTCAGGCAGCGGCGGCGGCGGCGCACCTGATCCCCGTCCTCATTGAGACGGGTATCGACCACCGCCGTTTCCGGCGCTCCGCAGAAGGGACACTTCATCGGGATTCAGCCGGGCGGGAAGCACCGCTCCCCGCCCAGAGCCCTATCAGGCGCTGTAGACCGGGAACTTGCCGCAGAGCTTGGCCACGTCGCCGCGCACCCGCTCCAGCACCGCTTCGTCGTTCGGCGCGTCGAGCACGTCGGCCACCAGGTGGGCGATCTGCTCGGCTTCGATCTCGGTGAAGCCACGGGTGGTCATGGCCGGGGAACCAATGCGGATACCGGAGGTGACGAAGGGCTTTTCCGGATCGTTGGGGATGCCGTTCTTGTTGACCGTGATGTGAGCCTTGCCCAAGGCGGCTTCGGCTTCCTTGCCGGTGATCTTCTTGGCGCGCAGGTCGATCAGGAAGACGTGGGACTCGGTACGGCCGGAGACGATGCGCAGGCCGCGCTCTTCACCCAGCACCTTGGCCATGACGCGGGCGTTGTTGATCACCTGCTCCTGGTACTTCTTGAACTCGGGGGAAGCGGCTTCCTTGAAGGCCACGGCCTTGGCGGCGATGACGTGCATCAGGGGGCCGCCTTGCAGGCCGGGGAAGATGGCGGAGTTGAGGGCCTTTTCGTGCTCGGCCTTCATCAGGATCACACCGCCACGGGGACCGCGCAGGGTCTTGTGGGTGGTGGAGGTGACCACGTCGGCGAAGGGCACCGGGTTCGGGTAGTAGCCGGCGGCGATCAGGCCGGCGTAGTGGGCCATGTCCACCCAGAAGATGGCGCCGACTTCCTTGGCGATCTTGGCGAAGCGCTCGAAGTCGATGCGCAGGGCGTAGGCGGAGGCACCGGCGACGATGATGCGCGGCTTGTGCTCGCGGGCCAGGGCTTCCATCTTGTCGTAGTCGATCTCTTCCTTCTCGTTGAGACCGTAGGAGACGACGTTGAACCACTTGCCGGACATGTTGAGGGCCATGCCGTGGGTGAGGTGTCCGCCTTCGGCCAGGCTCATGCCCATGATGGTGTCGCCGGGCTTGGCGAAGGCCATCAGCACGGCCTGGTTGGCCTGGGAGCCGGAATTGGGCTGCACGTTGGCGGCTTCGGCGCCGAACAGCTTCTTCAGGCGGTCGATGGCGAGCTGCTCGGCCACGTCCACGTACTCACAGCCGCCGTAGTAGCGCTTGCCGGGATAACCTTCGGCATACTTGTTGGTGAGCTGGGAGCCCTGGGCTTCCATCACCGCGTGGGAAACGTAGTTTTCAGAAGCAATCAGCTCGATGTGGTCCTGTTGACGGCGATTTTCAGCTTCAATCGCCTGCCAGAGTTCGGGATCCACTTTCGCCAGGGTGTCGTGCGCGGAGAACATCGAATAGCCCTCAAACCATTGAGAAAAGGGACGAATTGTACCACGCCGCCCCGGCACGCAAGGGCTTCAGCCCGGCAGTTCGTCGAGACTGACCGCCGCCAGGTGGGCCGTCTCGCCCCACGGTCCGATGCGCCATTGCCCTGCTTCGCCCCCCTCGCGGCCCAGCCAGTTCAGACCGGCGTTGGGAATGAGGAAATCCCGGGGCGACGACAACGGCAGCCCCCGGGCGAAACGGTTGAGGATGTCGAGCACGCCGCCGTGGGTGACCAGGATCAGCCGCTCGCCGGCATGGGCCACCGCCAGCCGTTCCAGGCAGGCCACCACCCGCCGCTGGAAGTCCACCAGGCTCTCCCCGCCCTGGGGCATCGCCACCTCGGGGAGGCGCTGCTCGAACGCCCGGTAGGCCTCCGGATAGGCCAGCCGCGCCTCGTCGTAGGTCAGCCCTTCAAAGGCACCGTAGCAGCGCTCGCGCAGGGCGGCATGGCGCTGTTGGGGCAACCCCGGCAAGGCTTCGCCGATCAGGGCGGCGGTGCGCGCCGCACGCCCCAGGTCGCTGGAAATCAATTGGGTAAACGGCCGATCCCCGTGCAGGCGCGCCAGATGGCGGCCTGCCGCCCGGGCCTGCTGCTCCCCGGTGGCATTGAGGGGAATGTCGCGATGGCCCTGGAGACGCTTTTGCGTATTCCAGGTGGTTTCGCCGTGACGCACGACACAGATCTCAGTGAAAAAAGGAGCAACCATGCAACTCATCCAGAGGTTTTTGGCCTGACGTCTAAAAACATAGACAAGTCGATTTTTCGAGACGCCGAAAAAGAGACGGAAAACCCGCGCAAGCCACGCAGGAACAAGGGATTACGGATAAGAAACAGCGATTATGGCTAGAGCAACTTATGCAATAATGGCCACGCTTTTTTGGAGAGCAGCAGCCAATGCCATTTTGGCATGCCGCGCACATAAAAACCGGCCACAAGCCAGGCCGATCCAGTGGGCCCAAGAAGCCCAATATTCTAAGACTACCCAGACCCTAGGAGGAGAAATCTGTGAACGTCCTGCTCAAGCTGTCGCGTCTGATCGACGCGCTCAATGAGCGTGTCGGCCGGAGCATGATCTGGCTGATTCTGCTCTCGGTCATCATCAGCGCCGGCAACGCCGTGGTCCGCAAGGCCTTCAACTACAGCTCGAACTGGCTGCTGGAAATCCAGTGGTACATGTTCGCGGCGGTGTTCCTGCTCTGCGCCGGCTACGCCCTCAAGCACAACGCCCACGTGCGTATCGACGTCATCGCCGGGCGTTTTTCGCACCGTTCCCAGGCCTGGATCGACATCATTGGCACCATCGTCTTCCTGATGCCGATGGCACTGATCACCCTGTGGCTGTCCTGGCCCTTCTTCCTGCTTGCGCTCAATACCGGCGAAATGTCGTCCAACCCGGGCGGCCTGATCCGCTGGCCGGTGAAGATGCTCGTCCCCCTCGGTTTCGCCCTCCTGGTCCTGCAAGGCGTCTCGGAACTGATCAAGCGCATCGGCTACCTCCAGGGCCTGGTCGACGACCCCTACGCCAAGGATGAAGGCCCCAGCGCCGAAGAACAATTGGCCGCCCACATCAAGGCCACCAAAGGGGAGGTCGTCTGATGGACTTCATCGCCCAAAACATGGCGCCGATCATGTTCGGCTGCCTGGTGCTGTTCATGCTGTTCGGCTACCCGGTGGCCTTCGCCCTGGCCGCCAACGGCATCATCTTCGGCTGGATCGGCATCGAACTCGGCCTGCTCCACCCGGCCCTGTTCCAAGCCATGCCGGAGCGCATCTTCGGCATCATGAACAACGACACGTTGCTCGCCATCCCGTTCTTCACCTTCATGGGCCTCATCCTGGAGCGTTCGGGGATGGCCGAGGATCTGCTCGACACCATCGGCCAGCTGTTCGGCCCGATCCGCGGCGGCCTGGCCTACGCGGTGATCTTCGTCGGCGCCCTGCTGGCGGCGACCACCGGCGTGGTGGCGGCCTCGGTGATCTCCATGGGCCTGATCTCCCTGCCGATCATGATGCGCTACGGCTACGACACCCGTCTGGCCTCCGGCGTGATCGCCGCCTCGGGCACCCTGGCTCAGATCATCCCGCCGTCCCTGGTGCTGATCGTGATGGCCGATGCCCTCGGCCGCTCGGTGGGCGACATGTACGAAGCCGCCCTGATCCCGGGTCTGGTCCTCACCGGCCTGTATGTGAGCTACGTGCTGATCGTCACCCTGATCAAGCCCAGCGCCGCCCCGGCCCTGCCGGCGGAAGCCCGCACCAAGCACGGCATGAAGCTGTTCGTGCATGCCATGCTGGTGATGGTGCCGCCGCTGCTGCTGATCTTCCTGGTGCTCGGCACGATCTTCCTCGGCATCGCCACCCCCACCGAGGGCGGCGCCATGGGGGCCGCCGGCGCCCTGATCATGGCCATGCTACGCAAGCGCCTGTCCTGGGCCCTGCTCAAGCAGGCCATGGAAGCCACCGCCCGCCTGACCACCTTCGTGGTGTTCATCCTGGTCGGCGCCCGGGTGTTCTCCCTGACCTTCTACGGCGTCGATGGCCACATCTGGGTCGAGCACCTGCTCACCGACCTGCCCGGCGGCCAGATCGGCTTCCTGATCGTGGTGAACGTGCTGGTCTTCTTCCTGGCCTTCTTCCTCGACTTCTTCGAGCTGGCCTTCATCGTCGTGCCGCTGCTCGGCCCGGTGGCGGAAAAGCTGGGCATCGACCTGATCTGGTTCGGCGTGCTGCTCGGGGTGAACATGCAGACCTCGTTCATGCACCCGCCCTTCGGCTTCGCCCTGTTCTACCTGCGTTCGGTGGCGCCGAAGTCGGTCAAGACCACCGACATCTACTGGGGTGCCGTACCCTTCGTGCTGATCCAGATCATCATGGTGGCGCTGATCATCGTCTTCCCCAACATCGCCAGCTACGGCGAGGGCCACGACGTGTTCCACAGCAAGCAGACCGAAGAGGCGCCGCTGGAACTGCAGCTCAACCTGGAGGACGACCCCAACGCCCAGGGCGGCCAGCAGGACGACAATGCCCTGCTCAAGCAGCTACAGGGCGGCGACAGCAAGGACGGCGAGAGCAAATAACGCCGTCACCGCAGCACCTTCCCAGCCCGCGCCCTGCGCGGGCTTTTTCATGGCTGCCGCCCGGCCACCACGGCAAGGACCGACCACCGGCAGCCATGCCCAACCGGCTACTCGGCCAGCAGCCAGCCCTGCTCGCCTTTGACGAAGCGCCCCTTGGCCGAACCGTCGCGCTGTCCCACCACTGGCAACTCGCTGCGGTAGGTAAAGTCGCAGACGTAACCCGGCGCCTCGGCGCTCTTCTGGCAGGCCACCTTCTTGGCCGCCAGCACCTTGATGTTCTGCGCCAGCTGGTCGCCGACGAAACGGCCGGTGGCGGACTGCAGGCTGTGCTCGTAGGCGAGGCGGATGTCCTCATCGTTGGGTTCGGCGGCGCAGGCCGCCAGCATCAGCGCGCACATCAGGGGGCAAAGCCGCAAGGCAAAGGGACGCATGGGGGCACTCCAGGCAAGGGCGACGCCCTAGACTGCCCCGGGCCGGGGCGCCTGGCAAGCCGGGGGCCGCGCTAAAATCGCCCCATGCCGTCCGCCTGCCCTCCCGTCGACACTGCCGACGCCCCCATCGCGCCCGCGCCCCCTCCCCGCCCCTACGTCGGGCGCTTTGCCCCATCGCCCACCGGCCCCCTGCATTTCGGCTCCCTGGTGGCGGCCGTGGGCAGCTACCTGGACGCCCGAAGCCAAGGCGGCCGTTGGTTGCTGCGCGTCGAGGACGTGGACACGCCGCGCATCGTGCCCGGCGCGGCGGAAGGCATCGTGCGCACCCTGGAAGCCTTCGGCTTCGCCTGGGATGGGGAGGTGCGCTGGCAAAGCGCGCCATCCCAGGTGGCGGCCTACCAGGCGGCCCTCGACGCCCTGATCGCCGCCGGCCGCGCCTACCCCTGCCGCTGCACGCGCCGCGCCATCGCCGCCGCCGCGCAGCACACGTCGGTGGACGGAGCGCCGGTCTATCCCGGCACCTGTCGCCATGCCCCGCCGCCCCCCGGTCCGGCGGCCTGGCGCTTTCGCCTCCCCGCCAGCGGCGATCCGGCCGATACGGTCACGGTGCTCGACCGCCTGCAGGGCGCCATCACCCAGCGCCTCTCCCGGGATGTGGGCGACTTCGTGCTGAAGCGGGCCGACGGGGTATACACCTACCAGCTGGCCGTGGTGGTGGACGATGCCGACCAGGGGGTCACCGACGTGGTGCGCGGCGCCGACCTGATCGACTCGACACCGCGCCAGGTGGCCCTGCAACGGGCGCTGGGGCTGCCCACACCGGCCTACCTGCACCTGCCGGTGGCAGCCAACGCCGCCGGGGAAAAGCTCTCCAAGCAGACCCTGGCCCCGGCCCTGGCCATCGATCAGCGTTGCCGCGAACTGGTTCGCGCTCTGGCCTTTCTCGGCCAGCAGCCCCCCGCCGAACTGGCCGAGGCCCGCCTGGACGAACTCTGGCAATGGGCGCGGCGCCACTGGTCGGTGGCTCGCGTGCCGGCCCGGCGGCACCTCGTCTTGACGGAAGAATTGACGGGCACCGACCCGACCCCCGCGCCAGAAGGCAATCTCCACAACATACCCGCGGAAAGGCGCGCGGAATAAGGCGCTCCAGACAGGCATCGTGAAGATGCCCGTCCTGCCTAGGGTTTCGCGGGGTCAGTAGCGGTCGCCCAAGCCAACCAGGGAGAGGCCGATGCGCACCATGTAGTAGGCCGTCCAGCGCAGCCCCCGGGCCACCAGGCCGAGGCGGCGCCAATCGTTGGCCCGCACCTCCCGGGCGTCCTCACCGAGGGCTTCGCCCAGACGCTCGCGCAGCTCCGCGGCGAACGGGCGGTCGTGCGCCACCACGTTGGCCTCCCGGGCGAGCAGCAGACTGAAGGGGTCCATGTTGGCCGAACCGACCGTGGCCCAAACGCCGTCCACCACGCCGACCTTGGCGTGGAGAAAGCTGGCCCGGTATTCGAAGATGCGCACCCCGGCCGCCAGCAGGGCGCCGTACAGGGCCTGGGTGGCATAGTGCTGCAGACGATATTCGACCCGCCCCTGGAGCAGCACGATCACGCTGACGCCGCGCTGCGCCGCATCCATCAAGGCATGGCGCAAGCGCCGGCCGGGCAGGAAATAGGCGTTGGCGATGACCACCTCCTGCTGCGCCGCGGCGATGGCCTCCAGGTAGGCCTCGGGAATGTCGCGGCGATGGCGCAGGTTGTCGCGGATCAGCAGCGCCGCCCGCTGGCCCTGCCCCGGCGCCGCCGTGGACGCAACGGGCGCGGGCGTATCCAACTGGCCGACCCGGTAGCGGTGGCGGAAGTTGGCCCAGACGACGATTTCCCACACCCGCACCATGGTGCCGCGCACCGCCGCGACCAGAGGCCCCTCGACCTGCACGGCGAAGTCGTAGCGCGGCGCGGTGTGGCCTGGCACATTGAAGTCACTCTCGATGTTGATGCCGCCGACGAAGGCCACCTGGCAGTCGATCACCGCCAGCTTGCGGTGCAGGCGGCGCAAGCGGTGGCGCTTGAGGCGGAAGCGGCCGCGCAGGCTGGCGATCTCGGGCCGATAGATGAGCACGCGCACACCGTCGGCCTGCATTTCCGGCGCCAAGGTGCGGGGGAATTCGCCGCCGCCGAAGCCATCCACCAGCACCTGCACCAGCACCCCGCGTTGCGCCGCCCGGGCCAGGGCGGCAGCCACGGCCCGGCCCACGTCGTCGTCGGCGAAGATGTAGCTTTCGAGGAAGATTTCCCGCTCCGCCGCGTCGATGGCGGCGAGCAGCGCGGGGAAGTATTCCACCCCGCATTGGAGGAGCTTCAGCCGGTTGTCGGGTTGAAACTCGATCGGCACCGCGGCTACCCGTTGGGCTGGAGCCGCGCGGCGAGCAGGGCGTGGTCGGAAATGCGCGACCAGGGCCGGCCGGCATGGACCCGGGCATCGGCCACCTGGAAACCGCGCACGTAGATGCGGTCGAGGCGGAACAGGGGCAGGGCCGCCGGGAAGCTGCGCGACGGTTTGCCCCGCCCCTGGTCGAAGGCCTCGTGCAGACCGAGGCGCTCGGCCAGCAGGGTGTTGGCCCGGTTGCGCCAGTCGTTGAAATCGCCGGCGATGATCAGGGGAGCGTCGGGCGGCACCAGTTCTTCGAGACGCCCGGCCAGCAGGTCGAGCTGGCGGCGGCGCGAGTGGCCGAGCAGCGAGAGGTGCACGCATACGCAGTGCAGCGAGCGCCCCTCCCAGGCGGGCACGGCGATCTCGCAGTGGAGCAAGCCGCGCCGCTCGAAGCGGTGATGGGTCACGTCCTGGTTGTGGGTGTGCACGATGGGAAAGCGGGACAGCACGGCGTTGCCGTGGTGGCCGTGGTCATAGACCACGTTGCGCCCGTAGGCCGCTTCCTGCCACATATCCTCGGCCAGGAACTCGTGCTGGGGCGCCGCCGGCCAGGCATCGTGACGCGCCTCGTGATGGCGGTGCTGGCCCTGCACCTCCTGCAGGAACAGGATGTCCGGCGCCAGGCCGCGCAGTTCCTGGCGCAACTCGTGGACCATCATGCGCCGGTTGAACTGGGAAAAGCCCTTGTGGATGTTGTAGGTGGCGATCGAAATCGGCGCCAGGCGCCCGCCCGCGCCGGCGGGCGTGGGGGTCACGGCACGATCGGCGGCAGGCAGCGGGCGCATGGGGGTCGCAGGCAACGATGGAGAGCTGTCGGGTCGCTCAGGACTCAGGACACCGCCAGCATGCGGTCCAGGGCCAGGCGCGCCAGTTCGGCTTCGTGGGCCGGCACTGAAATGCGGTTGACCACCTTGCCTTCCACCAGGTTTTCCAGGGTCCAGGCCAGGTGCTGGGGGTCGATGCGCTGCATGGTCGAGCACATGCAGATGGTGGTGGCCATGAACTGGACGATCTTGTCGTCCGGCGCCACTTCCCGGGCCAGCCGCTCCACCAGGTTGAGCTCGGTGCCCACCAGCCAGCGGGTGCCCTTGGGCGCTTCCTTGATGGTCTTGACGATGTGCTCGGTGGAGCCGACGTGGTCGGAAGCGGCGCACACCTCGAAGTTGCACTCCGGGTGGGCGATGACGATACCCTCCGGGTGCTTGGCGCGGAAAGCGTCGATGTGGCTCTTCTGGAACATCTGGTGCACCGAGCAGTGGCCCTTCCACAGCAGGATCTTGGCGTTCTTGATCTGCTCCGGGGTGAGGCCGCCGTACTCCAGGTCCGGATCCCACACCACCATGTCGATGAGGGGCATCCCCAGCTGGTGGCCGGTCCAGCGGCCCAGGTGCTGGTCGGGGAAGAACAGCACCTTGGGCCGGCGGGCGAAGGCCCATTCGGCGATGGTGCGGGCGTTCGACGAGGTGCACACGATGCCGCCGCGCTCGCCGCAGAAGGCCTTCAGGTCGGCCGCCGAGTTGATGTAGGTGACCGGGGTGACCTGGTTGGCCGGGTCCTCGCCGAGCACCTCGCCCAGTTCGCGCCAGGCCCGGGTGACCTTGGCCAGATTGGCCATGTCGGCCATGGAACAGCCGGCGGCCAGGTCGGGCAGGATGGCGATCTGGTTGGGCTTGGACATGATGTCCGCCACTTCGGCCATGAAGTGCACACCGCAGAAGACGATGTAGTCGCTCTCGGCCTGGGCGGCCAGGCGCGACAGCTTGAGGGAATCGCCGGTCAGGTCGGCGTGCTGGTACACGTCGGCCCGCTGGTAGTGGTGGCACAGCAGCACCGCCTTCTTGCCCAGCTTGGCCCGAGCGGCGCGGATGCGCTCTTCGCACTCGGCGTCGGACAGGGTGTTGTAACGGTCGAAGGAGGGGTTGAAGGCAATGGTTTGCATGTGAACTGTCGCTTCTTGGATTAGCTCTGTACCCAGGGGAGTCCGGCGTGGCGCCAGCCGCCGACGGTATTGCGCCGGCCGTCGGCGTTCTTGTCGCCTTCGAAGCCCTCCAGGATGTTGCACGCGCTGGTGTAGCCCGCGTTGGCCGCCGCCGTGGCCGCCGCATGGGAGCGGCCGCCGCTGCGGCAGAGGAAAAGCACCAGGGCTTCCCGATCCACTTCCCGTTTCAGGCGATCGAGAAAATGGGGGTTGCGCCCCCCGTCCGGGTAGAGGTTCCACTCGATCTCCACCGCACCGGGAACCCGCCCCACCCAGTCCCACTCGGCCTTGGTGCGCACATCCACCAACACCGCCCCGGGAGCCAGCTTCCACACCTCGTGGGCTTCCGCCGGGGTCAGGGAGCCGGCGTAGGGAAAATTCTGATCCTGGGCGCGGGTCTTGGCCAGCGCCAGCAATTCGTTCAAACGACCCATGGCAACCTCGCGGTTCAGTGAAAGTCATGGAAGTGGGACCGGCCCGCGTCCGGGTGGTTGCGCCACCCGGGGCAAACCCATCGGGCCCGGTCCGCTACCGTTCTGCCTGCCGGTTTTCCCTAGATGAGGGCGCCACGGCAAGCGAACAAGGGGGAGGCAAGTATAAATCAGCACCTCGTCCGTGCGGCCCCGGCATCCCGGGCCGCGATACTGCCCCATGGTGCGATTTGGTGCAGAATGCGCGCGCCAATCGCTTTTGCACCATTTTGGTGCACCAAAACCAAACGCCGCACCGTTGTAGTGCGCGATCTGCAAGCCCCTGCGTGGGGTTTCTGTTATGGCACAATGGCGTGGCTTAGCCGGCCGCACTGGCACAAAAAGTGCTCGTTACGCCCCGCAAACGAAATCCCGGATTCCTGTATTCTGCCGGCCACCGGCACCTTGCTTAGGAGATGTAGCACATGACGACCCCCCAGGACGTGATCAAGATGGTCAAGGAAAACGACGTTAAATTCGTCGATTTCCGCTTCACCGATACCCGTGGCAAGGAACAGCACGTCGGCGTGCCCATCAGCCACTTCGACGAGAGCAAGTTCGAAGAAGGCCACGCCTTCGACGGCTCCTCCATCGCTGGCTGGAAAGGCATCCAGGCTTCCGACATGCTGCTGATGCCGGACGCCGACACCGCCTACATCGACCCCTTCTTCGACGAAACCACCCTGGTGCTGACCTGTGACGTGGTGGAACCGGCCGACGGCAAGGGCTACGACCGCGACCCCCGCTCCATCGCCAAGCGCGCCGAGGCCTACCTGAAGTCCTCCGGCATCGGCGACACCGCCTTCTTCGGCCCGGAACCCGAGTTCTTCATCTTCGACTCGATCGAGTGGAAGACCGACATGTCCGGCACCTACTGCAAGATTTCCTCCGAAGAGGCCCCCTGGTCCTCCGACGACAAGTCCGAAGGCGGCAACGCCGGCCACCGCCCCGCGGTGAAGGGCGGCTACTTCCCGGTTCCCCCGGTTGACCGTCTCAACGACATCCGCGCCGCCATGTGCCTGGCTCTGGAATCCCTGGGCGTGCCCGTGGAAGTGCACCACCACGAAGTGGCCACCGCCGGTCAGTGCGAAATCGGCACCAAGTTCTCCACCCTGGTGAAGCGCGCCGACTGGACCCAAATCCAGAAGTACGTGATCCACAACGTGGCCTACCAGTACGGCAAGACCGCCACCTTCATGCCCAAGCCCCTGGTTGGCGACAATGGTTCCGGCATGCACGTGCACCAGTCCATCTGGAAGGACGGCCAGAACCTGTTCGCCGGTAACGGCTACGCCGGCCTGTCCGAAATGGCCCTGTACTACATCGGCGGCATCATCAAGCACGCCCGTGCCCTGAACGCGATCACCAACCCGCTGATCAACTCCTACAAGCGCCTGGTGCCCCACTTCGAAGCCCCGGTGAAGCTGGCCTACTCCGCCAAGAACCGCTCCGCCTCGATCCGCGTGCCCCACGTGGCCTCCACCAAGGCCCGCCGTATCGAAACCCGCTTCCCGGATCCGGGTGCCAACCCCTACCTGTGCTTCGCTGCCCTGCTGATGGCCGGTCTGGACGGTATCCAGAACAAGATCCACCCGGGCGAGCCTGCGGACAAGAACCTGTACGATCTGCCGCCGGAAGAAGACGCCAAGATCCCGACCGTCTGCCACAGCCTGGATCAGGCGCTGGAAGCCCTGGACCAGGACCGCGAGTTCCTGACCCGCGGCGGTGTGTTCTCCAACGACTGGATCGATGCTTACATCGCCCTGAAGATGGAAGAAGTGACCAAGCTGCGCATGGCGGTCCACCCCCTGGAGTTCGAGCTGTACTACTCCATCTAAGCGATCGCGCGACCGCAGAATGAAGAAGGGACGGGGCAACCCGTCCCTTTTTTCTTGGGCGGGCGCTGCGCTCATGACACGCCGGAGTACATGGCCTACCATCGATCCGCACCGGCTCCCGGTTGCCCCCGCTCCGCATCGCCCCTACACTTGCCCCATGCGTAACGAGGCCCCCATGAAATCTGCGTCCCTGCTCCTTTCCGCCGCCCTGCTGCTTGCCGCCGGCAGCGCCCAGGCCCAGATCTTCCGCTGCACCGATACGGAGGGAAACACCGTCATCTCCAACGTGCAGCAAGGCAAGAATTGCAAGAAAGTGGCCACCGACCCGGTGTCCACCCTGCCCGCGCCGCCCAAGCCGAGCGCCGCCGCCCCGCGCACGCCCTCCCCGGCCGGCTTCCCCCGGGTCGACGACGCCACGCAAAAATCCCGGGACGGGGACCGTCGCCGCATCCTCGAACAGGAACTGGCCAGCGAGCAAAAGAGCCTGGAAGAAGCGCGCAAGGAGCTGGCCGAACAGGAAGGCATCCGCAACGGCGACGAACGCAACTACCAGAAGGTGCTCGACCGCCTGCAGCCCTACAAGGACAAGGTGCAACTGCACGAGCGCAACATCGAGGCCATTCGCAAGGAAACGGCCAACCTGCGCTAAGGCGCACGGGTGGCGCGCTCCTTGCTCCGGCTCGGGACATGACCTCCACCACGACGCCCTCCACCGCCGCCGCGGCACTCAACGCCATCGAACCTCTCCCCACCTTTCCCGGCCTCGACCTGCTGTCGGCCGCCGTCCTCGTCCTCGACGGCGAGTGCCGGGTTTGCTACGCCAACCCGGCGGCGGAAAACCTGCTCGCCCTCTCCCACCGCGCCCTGCTCGGGCGCCCCCTGGGCTCCGCATTGCAATTCGGCGCCGGCCTGCAGGCAGCCTTCGCCAACGCCATCGCCAACAACTGGGGCTATACCGGGCAGAACATCGAGGTGAAGCGCGAGGGTCGGGAAACCCTGCACGTGGACTGTACCGTCACCCCGGTGGAGCCCCCCGCCAACCTCCCCCCCGCCCGCCTGCTCGTGGAATTGCGCCCCATCGACCAGCAGCTCAAGGCGCACCGGGAAGAACGCTTGATCGAGCAGCAGATCGCCAACCGGGAGTTGATCCGTAACCTGGCCCACGAGATCAAGAACCCCCTGGGCGGCATCCGCGGCGCCGCCCAGCTGCTCGAACGGGAACTGGTGGACCTGCCCAACGCCCCGGCCCTCAAGGAATACACCCAGGTCATCATCAAGGAGGCGGACCGCCTCCAGGATCTGATGCAGCGCCTGCTCTCGCCCCACCGGCCGATGCAGCCGGGGCCGACCAACATCCACGAAATCCTGGAACGGGTGCGCAGCCTGCTGCTGGCCGAGTACCCGGGCGGCCTGACGGTTCGGCGCGACTACGACACCAGCCTGCCGGAGGTGGTGGCCGACCGGGAACAGCTGATCCAGGCCCACCTCAACATCGCCCGCAATGCCGCCCAGGCCATGGATGGCCAGGGCGAGATCGTGCTGCGCACCCGGGCGATCCGCCAGGTCACCCTGGCCAAGAAGCGCTACCGCCTGGCCATTGAAGTACAGATCATCGACAACGGTCCGGGCATTCCCGACGCCATCCGCGAAAAGATGTTCTACCCCCTGGTCTCGGGCCGGGAAGGTGGCTCGGGCCTGGGCCTGACCCTGGCGCAAAGCTTCATCCAGCAGCACCAAGGCACCATCGAATGCGACAGCCGCCCCGGCCAGACCCGCTTCACCCTGTGCCTGCCGGTGGAAGAAGCCTGAACGACGGCGCGACGCGGCCCCTGGCAAGCTCCTTGCATTGCAGCCATGGACCTCTAACAAAATCAGGGAAGACCCCATGAAACCTGTCTGGATCGTCGACGACGACCGTTCCATCCGCTGGGTGCTGGAAAAGGCCCTGGCCCGGGAATCTATCGCCTTCCGCAGCTTCGCTTCGGCCAACGAAGTACTCACCGAACTCGACCGGGGTGCCGAACCGCCCCAGGTGCTGCTCTCCGACATCCGCATGCCTGGGGCCTCGGGCCTGGACCTGCTGACCCGCATCAAGGACACCTGGCCTGGCCTGCCGGTGATCATCATGACGGCCTACTCGGACCTGGAGTCGGCAGTGGCAGCCTTTCAGGGCGGCGCCTTCGAATACCTGCCCAAGCCCTTCGACGTGGACCAGGCGATCGAACTGATCCGCCGGGCCGTGGATGAGTCGATGCACCAAAGCGGTGCAGACGAGGAACCCAGCCTGACGCCGGAGATACTCGGTACCGCCCCGTCGATGCAGGAAGTGTTCCGCGCCATCGGCCGCCTGTCCCATTCCCACGCCACGGTGCTGATCACCGGGGAGTCCGGCGCCGGCAAGGAGCTGGTGGCCCGCGCCCTGCACCGCCACAGCCCCAGGGCCGACAAGCCGTTCATCGCCCTCAACACCGCCGCCATCCCCAAGGACCTGCTCGAATCCGAGTTGTTCGGTCACGAGCGCGGCGCCTTTACCGGGGCCACCGCCCAGCGTCGCGGCCGCTTCGAGGAAGCCGCCGGTGGCACCCTGTTCCTCGACGAGATCGGCGACATGCCCCCGGAACTGCAAACCCGCCTGCTGCGGGTGCTGTCCGACGGCCACTATTACCGGGTCGGCGGCCACCAGCCGCTCAAGGCCAACGTGCGGGTCATCGCCGCCACCCACCAGAACCTGGAAACCCGGGTCAAGGAAGGGTTGTTCCGGGAAGACCTGTTCCACCGCCTCAACGTCATCCGCATCCGCCTGCCGTCCCTCAAGGAACGGCGCGAGGACATCCCCCTGCTAGCCCGCCACTTCCTGGCCAAGAGCGCCCAAGAGCTCGGCGTGGAGGCCAAGCGCCTCTCCGACAGCGCTCTCAAGCACCTGATGGGGTTGGACTTCCCCGGCAACGTGCGCCAGCTGGAAAACCTCTGCCACTGGCTGACCGTGATGGCCCCGGGCCAGACCGTGGAGCTCACCGACCTTCCCCCGGAAATCCGCGAGGAAGCCGCCAGCAGCGGGAGTGGCGGTGCCTACGGCGACTGGGAAACAGCCCTGGCCGCCGAGGTGGACCGGTTGCTCACGCGCAGCGGTGGCGATGTGCACGACAAGCTCACCCGCATCTTCGAGCGCATCCTGATCAACCGGGCCCTGGCCCACACCGCCGGCCGGCGCATCGAGGCCGCCACCGCCCTGGGCATCGGTCGCAACACCATCACCCGCAAGATCCAGGAACTGGGCCTGGACAACCCGCGGGAAGCGGCGGCCAGCGGCGACTGAGCCAGCATCTGCAAGAATCGCGGGAACGAGCGGGAACCAGCGGTCATGGGCCGCCACGCCAGCCGCGCAGAAAGGACGAGGGCAAATCGGTCATAATTACGGGCTAACCGTTTTGGCCGTTCCGCCCCCGGCCCTTTCCACCCGTGAGCCTCCGCCCCCCGCCATCCCTGTCGCCGGACGCCCCGGCCGCTCCCCTAATCGACCTGACCCGCCTCAAGGCCTGCCTCGGCCCGGCGGCCGGACGCTTCGACGTCGACGCCCTGGACCACTGTGACTCGACCAACCTGGAGCTAGCGCGGCGCCCCCAGGCGCCATCGGGCACGGTGGTGGTTGCCGACGCCCAGTCGGCGGGCCGGGGGCGCCGTGGCCGGACCTGGGTATCGCCCCCGGGTGCCGGCCTGACGTTTTCCCTGTTGTGGCGATTCAATGGTCCAGCCGGCCGGCCGGAACGGCTCAGCGGGCTATCCCTGGCCGTCGGCCTGGCCGTCGCCCAAGCCCTGGAATCCCTGGGCATCGCCGGGGTGCGCCTGAAATGGCCCAACGACATCCTGTTGCAAAGCACCGACGCGCCCCTGGCCAAGCTCGGCGGCATCCTGGTGGAAACCAGCCTGGAGCGTAGCGGTGCCGCCGCCATCATCGGCATCGGCCTCAATCTGGAGGCCCCGCCCGATCCCGGCCAGCCCGTGGCCGCCCTGGCCGACGCCTGCCGTGCTGCCGGGACGGCGCCCCCCGACCGCCACACCGTACTGGCCGCCGTCCTCAGCGAACTGGCCCAAGTGCTCGACACGTTCGCCCGGGACGGCTTCGCGGCGTTGCGCCCGGCCTGGGAAGCCCGCCATGCCTACCAGCAGCAGCGGGTCTGCCTGACCGGCGAGCACAGCCGCCAGGAAGGCTGTTGCCTGGGCGTGGACGACAGCGGCGCCCTACTCATCGAAACCGGCGCCGGAACAGAGCGCCACCTGGTCGGCGACCTGTCCCTGCGCCCGGCCGTCGCCTCGCGCAACGGCCCCCGGCTGATCCTCGATGCCGGCAACAGCCGCCTCAAGTGGGGTCTACGCGACCACGGCCACTGGCTGGCCTACGGCGCCTGGCCCTGGGCGGAAGCTGCCGGCGCCCTGGCGGCGCTGCTGCGCCAGCATCCGGGCATCGACACGGCCCTTGGCTGCCGGGTCGCCGGGGATGCCCAGATCGCCCCGCTCCAGGCCCTCCTCGACGCGGCCGCCATTCCGCTGTGCTGGCTGCAGCCCTCGGCCCAGGCGCACGGGGTGCGTAACAGCTACCAACACCCGGAACGTCTCGGCGCCGACCGCTGGGCCGCCCTGATCGGCGCCTGGCACCGGGAGCAGCGCGCCTGCCTGGTGGTTTGTGCCGGCACCGCCACCACCGTGGACGTGCTCCAGGCCGGCGACGGGGAAGGCATCTTCGCCGGCGGCATGATCCTGCCCGGCTATGCCCTCATGCGGCGCGCCCTGGGCCAGGGCACGGCGCAACTCCCGGGGGAAGGCGGCCAGTTCACCCCCCTGCCGCGGCTCACCGAAGACGCCATCGCCACCGGCTGCCTCTCCGCCCAGGCCGGCGCCATCGAACGCATGGCCCGCCAGTTGCCCGCCGGCAGTCCGGTGCTGCTGGCCGGCGGCGACGCCGACCGGCTGGCGCCACTGCTCGGCCATCTGCCGGCAGTGCTCGCCCATGGCCTGGTGCTCGACGGCCTGGCCCACATTGCTGAAACCAGTCCGCCGGCTCGACCCGATTCGGCGCTTGCGCTACCGTAGCGCCCTCGCCGCCCCTAGTCGCACGACATAACCACAATCAGGGAGACCTTCCAATGAGCAGCCTCGAACCCAGCCGCATCTACCTCGACCCGGCGGAAATGCCGACCCACTGGTACAACGTCGCCGCCGACCTGCCTACCCCGCCCGCCCCGCCCCTGGGCCCGGACGGCGAGGTGGTCAAGCCCGAGCAGATGCAGGCCATCTTCCCCGATGCGATCATCGAGCAGGAGATGAGCGCCCAGCGCTGGATCGAAATCCCCGAGGAAGTTCGCGACATCTACCGCCTGTGGCGGCCCAGCCCCCTGGTGCGCGCCCACCGCCTGGAAGCGGCCCTGGGCACCCCGGCCAAAATTTTCTACAAGTACGAAGGCGTCTCCCCCGCCGGCTCCCACAAGCCCAACTCCGCCGTGCCCCAGGCCTTCTACAACAAGCAGGCCGGCATCAAGCGCCTGACCACCGAGACCGGCGCCGGCCAGTGGGGCTCCTCCATCTCCTTCGCCGGCCAGATGTTCGGCCTGGACGTGCGGGTGTACATGGTCAACGTCAGCTACCACCAGAAGCCCTATCGGCGCCTGATGATGCAGACCTGGGGGGCCGAGGTGTTCGCCAGCCCGTCCGAGTTGACCCAGACCGGCCGTGACGCCCTGGCCAAGGACGCCAACAACCCGGGCTCCCTGGGCCTGGCCATCTCGGAAGCGGTGGAAGAAGCCGCCTCCCGCGCCGACACTAACTACACCCTGGGCTCGGTGCTCAACCACGTGCTGCTGCACCAGAGCATCATCGGCCTGGAAGCGAAGACGCAGTTCGACAAGATCGGCCTCTACCCGGATGTGATCGTCGGCCCCTGCGGCGGCGGCTCGTCCTTCGGCGGCATCGCCTTTCCCTTCCTCGCCGACAAGGCCGCCGGCGAGAAGCGGGCCGAGCGCCTGCGCTGCGTGGCGGTGGAACCCACCTCCTGCCCGACCCTGACCCAGGGCGCCTACGCCTACGACTTCGGCGACGCCTCCGGTTTCACCCCGCTGATGAAGATGTACACCCTGGGCCACGACTTCATGCCCCCGGGCATTCATGCCGGCGGGCTGCGCTACCACGGCGCCTCGTCCCTGGTGTCGCAGCTGACCCACGAGGGGCTGGTGGAGCCCCTGGCCGTGCCCCAGCTGGCCACCTTCGACGCCGGGGTGCAGTTCGCCCGCAGCGAGGGCATCATCCCCGCCCCCGAGTCCTGCCACGCCATCCGTGCCGCCATCGACGAAGCCCTGGCGGCCAAGGCCAGCGGCGAGCCCAAGGTGATCCTGTTCAACCTCACCGGCCACGGCCATTTCGACATGACCTCCTACGACCGCTACTTCAGCGGCCAGCTGGAGGACTTCGCCTATCCCGCGGATGCCATCCGGGCCTCCCTGGAACACCTGCCCAAGGTCGGCTAACCCCCGCTCACCGCCAAGGTCCCCACCGTGCCCATCGCCGTTTTCCTGCTGATCCTCGCCAACCTGCTCTTCCTGGCCTTTACCCAGGGCTTCTTCGGCAACAGCGCCTCGACCACGCCTCCGCCCCGGCCGGTCGCGCCGGAGCAGCTGCGGGTGGTGGGCCGGGGCGACACCCCGCCAGCGCCTCCCGCCAGCGCCAAGGAAAACAGCGGCAACGACAAGGACAGCAGCGAGAACAAGGCCGCCGCCGAGGCCAAAGCCCCCGCTCCGGCCCAGCCGCCGGAACGGGACAGCGAAGCGCCGGCCAAGGCAGCGCCTGCCAAGGCCAGCGGGACCAAGGCCGAGCCCAAGCCGGCCGAAGCGAAGGCCTCCGCCAAGCCCGAGGTCTGTCTGGCCTGGAACGGCCTCAGTGTCGCCGAGGCGGACCGGCTGACCGGGCTGTTCAAGGACCGTCCGCTCAAGCTCACCCGGCGCAGCCAACCGGCCGAGGTGAGCCAGTGGTGGGTGTTCATCCCGCCCCTGCCGAGCAAGGCCGACGTGGACCGCAAGGCCGGCGAACTGAAGCAGATGGGCATTAGCGAGTTCTTCATCGTCCAGGAAAGTGGCGCCAACCACTTTGCCATTTCCCTTGGCGTGTTCTCCTCGGAAAACGGCGCCAAGGACCACCTGGAAAACCTCAGGGCGCAGGGCGTGCGCTCCGCCAAGGTCGGCCCCCGGGCCGGCAAGGGTGAAGTGGTGAGCCTGCAAGCCCGGGGCGACCAGGATGCCATCGGTGCCGCCAAGGGCAGTGCCGCCAAGATCCTGCCCAAGGTCCAGAGCGGCAGCTGCGGCTGACCCCATGACCATGCCCCCCCCCTTCGTCGTGGGACTCACCGGCGGCATCGGCAGCGGCAAGAGCGCCGTGGCCGAGCGCTTTGCCGCCCGGGGCGCGGCAATCGTGGACACGGACGCCATCGCCCACGCCCTGACCGGCCCCGGCGGCGCCGCCATGGCGGCCATCGCGGCGGCTTTCGGCCCTGGCGTGATGCGCGGCGACGGAGCCCTGGACCGGCCGGCCATGCGCCGCCTGGCCTTTTCCGATCCGGCGGCGCGGCAACGCCTGGAAGCCATCCTGCACCCCCTGATCCGCACCGAGAGCGCCCGCCAGACTGAAGCCGCCGCAGCCGGCCATCCGTACGTGCTGCTCGCCGTGCCTCTACTGATCGAATCGGGCAGTTACCGGGAACGCTGCCGGCGCATCCTGGTGGTGGATTGCCCCGAAGCGCTGCAGATCACCCGGGTGATGGCACGCAACCAGCTCAGCGAAGACGAAGTCCGCGCCATCCTCGCCGCCCAGGCCAGCCGGGCGGAACGGCTGGCTGCCGCCGACGATGTAATCACCAATGACGGCCGTCTGGAACAGCTCGATGGGCAGGTCGCCGCGCTCGACCAGCGCTACCGCGAGCTCGCCGGTTCCGACCTCCCGTCAGCCCCACCACCGGCTTCCATCGCATAACTTCGCGCGATGTGTTGAGATTTCCTCGTAACTGGGCCAGAATTCAGGAACTTTTTCCTCGACCAACCTGCCGCGTCGAGTAACGGCCCGGCGCCAGCGGCGCCATCCTCCTCCCGAATTCTTCGGCATAAAACCAGCGATAACTCTCTCCCAGGCTCCGTTCCGGTCGTGATCACCTACGAATACCCCTTCAACGAGCGGATCCGCACCCTGCTGCGCCTGGAAGACCTGTTCGAGAAAACCGCCCACTTCAGTGGACACGACGGCCCCCTCGAACACCACGTCGCGTTGGTCACCCTGTTCGACATCCTGGAAACCGCCTCCCGGGCCGACCTCAAGCTCGACCTGATCCAGGAACTGGAACGGCAACGCCAGACCCTGCTGTCCTTCCGCAACAACCCGGAAATTTCCGAAGAGGCCCTGTCCGGAGCCCTCTACGAAATCGAGCAGGCTTCGGCGGCGCTGCTGGCCATGACCGGCCGCATCGGCCAGCACCTGCGCGACAACGAATGGCTGATGGGCATCAAGAGCCGCGCCGCCATCCCCGGTGGGGTGTGTGAGTTCGACGTGCCCTCCTACCACTTCTGGCTGCATCACCCGGCGGAAACCCGGCGTGCTGCCCTGGAAGGCTGGACCCGGCCGTTCCTGCCCCTGCGCGACGCGCTCACCATCGTGCTGCGCCTGCTGCGCGCCTCCGGCCGCCCCGATCACTTCGTCGCCAAGTCCGGCGCCTTCCAGCTCATGCTCGGCGGCAGTTCGGCCCAGATGGTGCGCTTGCGCCTCCCCCTGGCCGTGGCGGTGATTCCCGAGATCAGCGCCAACAAGTACGCCCTCAACGTCCGCTTCGCCTGCCCCGACGGCAGCCTGCGTCCCCGGCACACCGACCAGGACGTGGATTTCGAGATGACCTTCTGCAATCTCTGAGCCTCGCCGCTTTCCCAGGCCCCCCGACACAGCCCCGCCCCTCGCGGGGCTTTTCGTTTGCGGCATCGCCATGCCGCCGAGGTTCGGGTCACGGCCCGGGGCGGGGTCCCTGACGCACGGCCAGGCTGGTTATGCCAACCGTGGGCAGGCAGCCCCCATTCCCCTATCAAAAAAACGGTTAAATTCTTCTGGAATATCAGTGATTTCCACTAGTTGAAGAGGCTGGAAAAAAGGCCGAAAGGCCTTTACCATCGGTCGCACCGAGGTCGGAAGCCCCCTGGCGGGCACACAACAATTCACCAACCTTTCCACCTCTTCCATCCCCCAAGGAGGACTGCACCATGGGCAAATTGGCCGTAAAGACCAAGCTCTTTCTCGGTTTCGGCGTCATTCTCGCCATTTTCATCGTCATCATCGCCCTCACCGGGCGCAACCTGGCCCGCCTCGAAGAGGCCAACCGGGTCACCGAGCACACCTACAACGTGATCGTGAACGTCGAGGGCATCAAGGAAGCCCTGGTCAGCATGGAGGCCGGCGCCCAGGGGTACGCCCTGGCCGGCCAGCCGGAGTTCCTGACGCCGCTCAACCACGGCCGCGAACGCTTCAAGACCCTGATCGACGAGACCAAGAAGCTCACCGAGGACAATCCCGCGCAGCAGGACCGCCTGGCCAGCCTGGAGGTCTCGGCAATCAAGTGGTCCAACCTGGCGGTGGCGCCGATGGTGGAAATGCGCGACGACATCAGCTCGGGCTACGGCAAGCTGACCGATCTGGAAGCCCTGGTGGCCTCCGGCCGCGGCCGCGAGCGCCTGGAAGCGATGCGTAGCCTGCTCCTGGAAATCGCCGACGAAGAACGGGGCCGCCTGGCCGACCAGACCGCCGAACTCGAACAACTGCGCAAGCTGACCAACTGGTCCCTGATGGGCAGCGGCCTGCTCGCTGCCGCGATCGCGGTCGTGGTCGCCATGACCCTGTCGGCCAGCATCGTCAAACGCCTGCGCCGCGCCGTGCAGGCCGCCGAGGCTACCGCCCGGGGCGACCTGACCATGGTGGTGCAGCGGGAGGGCGGCGACGAGATCGGCGCCCTGCTCCAGGCCATCGCCACCATGCAGCAACAGCTGCGCACCATGCTCACCGACATCGCCGCCAACGCCGCTACGGTGGCCAGTTCGGCGCGCCAGATCTGCGCCGCCGCCGGCGACCTGGAACAGTCCTCGGCCAACCAGAGCGAGGCCTCCTCGGCCATGGCCGCCGGCATGGAGCAGCTCACTGTGAGCGTGAACCACGTCGCCAGCAGTGCCGGCGAGTCCGCCGCCATCGCCCACGAATCCGGCAACATCGCCCAGACCGGCAGCGCGGTGATCGAACGCACCGTCAGCCGCATTCAGCAGATTGCCGACACGGTGACCGCCACCTCCCAGGACATCGTCGAACTGGAGCGCCGCTCCGGCGAGATTTCGTCGATCGTCGGCGTGATCCAGGAAATCGCCGAGCAGACCAATCTGCTGGCGCTCAATGCCGCCATCGAGGCGGCCCGGGCCGGCGAGCAGGGGCGCGGCTTCGCCGTGGTTGCCGATGAAGTGCGCAAGCTGGCCGAACGCACCGCCACCTCGACCCGCGAGATCGCCGACATGATCGGCCAGATCCAGAACGGCACCCGCCAGGCGGTGGCCAACATGCAGGCCAGCCTGGCCCAGGTGACCGAAGGCCGCGACCTGGCCGCCGAAGCCGGCTCGGCCATCACCCGCATCCGCGAAGGCTCCGAGGCGGTGCTCTCCCACGTCCAGGAAATCTCCTCGGCGCTCAAGGAGCAGAGCAGTGCCGCCAACGACGTGGCCGGCAACGTGGAACGCATCGCCCAGATGGCCGAGGACAACAACCGTTCGGTCAAGGAAACCGCCCAGACCGCCCAGTCCCTCGAACAACTGGCCGACGCCCTGCGTTCCTCGGTGGCTCGCTTCAAGCTGGCGTGAGAAAATCCGCGCCATGAGCACGCCCGCCCCCGCACCGTCCACCGCCCCCAAGGTTCCCTGCCCCACCTGCGGCAAGGAACAACCCTGGTCCCCGGAAAATCCGTGGCGGCCGTTCTGTTCGGAACGCTGCAAGCTGATCGACCTGGGGGCCTGGGCGACCGAAAGCTACCGGGTGCCGCTGGCCGAAAACGACGGGGGGCTCGACGAACCGTCGGCCTAAACCCTAAGCGGGGCGCGGCTCTCCAGCCAGCCCCCTTGGAACTCCGCACCCAGGGCCGCTCTTCGCAGCGGCCCGTTGCTTTTCGGCCAGGGGCGCGGACTTCCGGCATGCCGGTGAAGGCACCGCCGTTTTCTGCCCGATGCTGCTGCGAACCTTGACCGGGGCGGCAGCCCGTCGGGACAATCGACCAATGCCATCGGCATTGCTCGCTCGCCGCGCCGCGGCCGCTCTTTCCCGTGGCGGCGGCGACATCCCCCCGTTTTTCCAGGAGGCTCCATGGACACGGACATCCCCGAAATCGCCATCCATCTCATCGGCGCCCTGGTCGCCGGCGGCATCATCGGGCTGGAGCGCAGCTTTCACGCCCGCCCCGCCGGCTTTCGCACCCACACCCTGGTCTGCCTCGCCTCCAGCCTGCTGATGCTGGTGACCCTCTACCAGTGGAAGTGGCTGCCCGGCGTGCCCCTGGACACGGTGCGCACCGACCCGACCCGGATGGCCCAGGGCATCATGACCGGCATCGGCTTTCTCGGCGCCGGCGTGATCTTCAAGGAAGGCCTAAGCGTGCGCGGCCTGACCACCGCCGCTTCGATCTGGATCACCGCCGCCATCGGCATCCTGATCGGCGTCGGCTTCTACTTCCCGGCGATCCTGGCGACCCTGCTCACCCTGGGCATCCTCTCCGCCTTCCGCTGGATCGAGGCCCGCCTGCCGTCCCATTCCTACGCCCACCACGCCCTGCGCTTCGACCGGGACGCGGCCATGCCCGAAGCGGAGGTACGCGCGCTGCTGGTAAGCCACGGCTTCACCATCGCCAACATGAGCTACCGGGTATCCGACGACGGACTGTCCTTCGAGTACCGCATGGTCATTCGCACCATCGACCCGACCAACACCTCGCGCCTCGCCGACGCCCTGCGCCGGCTCCCCCAGGTGCGCGCCTTCCGCATCTCGCCCACCGGCGACTAAGACCAACCGTGCCCACAGCCACGACATGACCCCATCCCTCCCCATCCTCGAAACCGACCGCCTGATCCTGCGCCAGTGGCGGGAGGCCGACCGGGCGCCCTTTGCCGCCCTGTGCGCCGACCCCGAGGTGATGGCCTGCTTTCCCGCCCCCCTGGCCCGGGCCGAGAGCGACGCCATCGTGGAGCGCTGCACCAGCCTGATCGCCGCGCGGGGCTGGGGCCTGTGGGCGGTGGAAGCCAAGGCCGCCGGCACCTGTATCGGCCTGATCGGGCTGCACGTGCCGGCCGCCGCCCTGCCCTTCTCCCCCGGCGTCGAGATCAGCTGGCGACTGGCCCGGGCCTGGTGGGGCCAGGGCCTGGCCTGCGAAGGGGCCCGGGCCGCCCTGGGGTTCGGCTTCGACGCACTCAGCCTGGACGAGATCGTGGCCTTCACCACCCTGGCCAACGCCCGCTCCCGGGCGCTGATGGCGCGGCTGGGCATGGCCCGGGACGACGCGGGGGACTTCGACCACCCCGACCTGCCCGCCGGTCATCCCCTGCAGCGTCACTGCCTGTACCGTCTGCCGCGCCGGCAATGGCAGGCCGACGCGCCGACCGGAAGCCGGTAGGCGACACCCCGCATTCACCGCGACGCACAGCGCGCAAAGCGCGGTGCCTGCGCTCCTTCGGGTGGCAGTACCGGCAGACAAAAGAAAAGGGCCGCGACAGCGCGGCCCTTCTTCCTCCTGAGCGACGCCTCACCAGCCGCGCAGGGCGGCCACGCCGTGGGCGTTGGCGGCCCGGGCCGCCGGCAGGTCGGCGGCGCTCAAGCCGCCCAACCCATAGACCGGGATCGGGCTTTCCTCCACCAGCTCGGCAAAGCGCCCCCAGCCCAGGGGCGCCGTCCCCGGATGGCTGGCAGTGGGGGCCACCGGCCCCAGTACGGCGAACTGGCAACCCAGGGCGATGGCCGCATCCAGTTCCGCCGCGTCGTGGCAGGACGCAGCCACCAGGGGCATGTCCGGCCGGACGGCGGCAGCGCGCAGGGCGGACGAGGATAGATGCACCCCGTCGGCCCCCACCGCCCGGGCCAGTTCCACATCGTCGTTGACCAGCACCCGGCCGCCGACGGCATGGACCCGGGCCACCACGGCAGCGGCGAAATCGCGCCGCGCCGCGCCATCCAGGCCATCACCCTTCTCCCGCACCTGGACCAGGCGCAGGCCGCCGGCCAAGGCAGCGTCGAGGCGGGCCAGTTCGGCCGCCACGCCATGGGCGCCGGCATCGGTGACGGCATAGACCTCGGGCAGTCCCAGGGCCTCCAGGATCGGCCCGTTGGCGGGGAGCACCGGCGCCACCGCGGCCGGAGCGCCCAGGGGCGTCCAGGCCACCGCGTCGTGCTCCACCGCGTGGATGTCGCCGTCGGCGGCGCCCCCCTCCCAGGCGGTCACCTTGAAGAACTTGAGGCGTACCGAGGCGTGGGGATATTCGAAGCGGCGGGTGATCCAGGGGGTGGCGGCGGTGACGGTGATGGCCATCTCCTCCTGCAGCTCCCGTACCAGGCACTGGGCATCGGTTTCGCCCCGTTCCACCTTGCCGCCGGGAAACTCCCACCAGCCGGCGTAGACCTTGCCCTCGGGGCGCCGGGCGAGCAGGAACTCGGTGCCGGCCGGCCCCTGGCGCAGCAGCACCGCCGCCGCCACGTGGGTGACCGGACGCGGCGCGGCAGTATCGGCGCAAGCGGTGGTTGCGGCGTTGTCGCTCACTTGCGCCCCCCGGCGGTGCGGGCCGTGGCCGTCTTGCGCGGAGCCGCCTTGGTGGTGGACGGTGCGCTCGCCACCGGCTTGGCCACAGCCTTTGCACCGGTTTTGGCCGGCGCCTTGGCCGATGTCTTTGCCGCAGACTTGGCAGCGGGCTTCGCAGCAGGCTTGGCTGCCGGCTTTGCGATCGCCGTCGTCGCGGAGCTCGGCTTCGTCGCGGCAACCTTCGCCTTGGCCGGGACCGGGGCCTTGCGCTGGGCGGCGTAGTCCTTGGCGAACTGCCAGCCCACCCGGCCGGAGCGGGAGCCGCGGCCCAGGGCCCAGTTGAGGGCATCCCGCTCGGCGGCGGCGATTTCCGCCGGGGTCAGGCCGAAGTGGGCGAGCCAGTGGTTGACGATGTTCAGGTAGGCGTCCTGGTCGAAGGGGTAGAAGGACACCCACAGGCCGAAGCGCTCGGACAGGGATACCTTTTCCTCCACCGCCTCGCCGGGATGGATCTCGCCGTCCACCACCTTGGTTTCGGCGTTTTCCGAGAAGTACTCGGGCATCAGATGGCGGCGGTTGGAAGTGGCATAGATCAGCACGTTGGGCGGCACGTCGGCGAGGGACCCGTCGAGCACCGACTTCAGCGCCTTGTAGGCGACTTCGCCGGTTTCGAAGGACAGGTCGTCGCAGAACACCAGGAACTTCTCGGGGCGGTGGGCCACCCGGGCGACGATTTCCGGAAGATCCACCAGGTCGGCCTTGTCCACCTCGATGCCACGCAGGCCGCGGCCGGAAAACTCGTTGAGCAGGGCGCGTACCAGGGACGACTTGCCGCACCCCCGGGTGCCGGTCATCAGCACGTTGTTGGCCGGCTTGCCGGCGAGGAACTGGCGGGTGTTGGCGACCACCCGGGCCTTCTGCTCGTCGATGTCGCGCAAGTCGGCCAGGCGCATCGGCGCCAGGCGTTGTACCGCCACCAGGCGACCGGTGTGGCCCACGTTGCCCAAACCGCCGGTCTTGACCCAGCGGAAGGCGGGGGCGGCCCAGTCGGGCTCAGCGGGCACCGGCGGCAGCAGGGGCTCCAGCCGGGCCAGAACGCTTTCGGCCCGGGCAAGGAAGACCAGCAGGGGATCGGCGGCATCAGCAGCAACGACGGGGGACACCGGCTGGGCCGGTGCAGCGGATTTCTTGGAGGCAGCGGGAAGTCGGGCCATGGCAGAAACACACAAGTAAGGTGGACGGTGCCGGGCGAAGGCAGCTTTTCGCCCGGGGTATACTTTGCGAATGCGACACCTTAGCCGAATCCCTGCCCCCCACCAACGCCTCCAACGCCTGGCCGGGGCCGCCGCGCTGGCCCTCGCCCTGGTGACTGCCGGCTGCGCCACCCGGCCCCCCGCCCCCTGTCCGGTCTGCCCCGGTGAAAAGCCGGCCGCGCCCACCGCCCCCGCCGCGCCGCCGCTGCAACCGGCCCGCTTCGACGAACTGCCGGGCTGGCAGGACGACGATCTCGCCGCTGCCTGGCCGGGCTTTCTCAATTCCTGCCGCGGCATGAAATCGCGCCGCGACTGGCCCCTGTGGCGCGGCACCTGTGAAGAGGCGGCGACCCTGGGCACGCCGGACAGCACCACCGCACGGCGCTTCTTCGAATCCCGCCTGATCCCCTGGCGCCTCGTCAATCCGGACGGCGCCGACAACGGCCTGATCACCGGCTACTACGAACCCCTGCTCAGCGGCAGCCGGCAACGGCTCAATCCAACCCAGCACCCGGTGCTGCCGGTGCCCGCCGACCTGCTCACCATCGAGCTTTCCGACCTCTTCCCCGAGCTGAAGAACCTGCGCCTACGCGGCCGCCTGCAGGGCAACAAGGTGGTGCCCTACTGGTCCCGGGCCGAGCTGGCGCCCCGGGAAGCCAAGCTGGGCGAAAAGGCGATCGCCTGGGTGGACGACCCGATCGAGCTGTTTTTCCTGCAAATCCAGGGCTCGGGCCGGGTCAAGCTGCCGGACGGCTCGCTCCTGCGCGTCGGCTACGCCGACCAGAACGGCCACCCCTACCAGTCCATCGGCCGGGTGTTGATCGAGCGGGGCGAGCTGAAGCCGGAGCAGGCGAGCATGCAGGGCATCCAGGGCTGGGCCCGGGCCAATCCGACCAAGGTCCAGGCCCTGCTCAACGAGAACCCCAGCTACGTGTTCTTCCGTGAACTGAAGAACGCCGAGGGTGGCCCCATCGGCGCCCTCGGCGTGCCCCTGAGCGACACCCGCAGCCTGGCGGTGGACCCGCGCACCACGCCGCTCGGCGCACCGGTGTTCCTCGCCACCACCTGGCCCAACGAGGAGCGCCCCCTCAACCGCCTGATGCTGGCCCAGGACACGGGCGGCGCCATCAAGGGCGTGGTGCGGGCCGACTTCTTCTGGGGCTTCGGCCCGGACGCCGGCAGTCTGGCCGGACGGATGAAGCAAAAGGGCCGCATGTGGGTGCTGTTGCCCCCGGGCGTGGGGCCGCGCTGAGCGGCGCAACTGTCGCCGACACGCTCACCAAATCGGTGCCGGACGCACCGATTTGGTTCTCCTATGCGGCGCATGCACCGCTTTAGGGCTGTCAGCCTCGCGTCAAACTCATAATCGTCTGATTTGTTGAATGTTTTTTCCAGCATCAAGCTGGAACGACTATTGCAATTGCGGTGCATCCGTTTTCAGGAGGCACCATGGAGAACCATCAGTCCGCTTCGGACACCCTTTTCGTCTTGCTCGGCGCCATCATGGTGCTGGCCATGCACGCCGGCTTCGCCTTTCTCGAACTGGGCACCGTCCGCAAGAAGAACCAGGTCAATGCCCTGGTCAAAATCCTGTCCGACTTCGCCGTATCGACCATCGCCTATTTCTTCATCGGCTACGGCGTCGCCTACGGTACCCACTTCTTCCATGGCGCCGACGTGCTCTCGGCCAACCACGGCTTCGAACTGACCAAATTTTTCTTCCTGCTCACCTTCGCTGCGGCCATTCCAGCGATCATCTCCGGCGGCATCGCCGAGCGGGCCAAGTTCAACCCCCAGCTGGCCGCCACCTTCTGCCTGGTGGGCTTTGTCTACCCGTTCTATGAAGGCATCGCCTGGAACCAGGCCTTCGGCATTCAGGAATGGCTGAAAGCCAGCTTCGGCGCCGAGTTCCACGACTTCGCCGGCTCGGTGGTGGTGCACGCCATGGGCGGCTGGCTGGCCCTGCCGGCGGTGCTGCTGCTCGGCGCCCGGCGCGGCCGCTACAGCAAGGACGGCGCCATTGCCGCCCACCCGCCCTCCTCCATCCCCTTCCTCGCCCTGGGCGCCTGGATCCTGGCGGTGGGCTGGTTCGGCTTCAACGTCATGAGCGCTCAGACCCTGGACAAGATTTCCGGCCTGGTGGCAATCAACTCCCTGATGGCCATGGTCGGCGGCATTCTCGCCGCCCTGGTGGTGGGCAAGAATGACCCGGGCTTCATCCATAACGGCCCCCTGGCCGGGCTGGTGGCCGTCTGCGCCGGCTCCGACGTGATGCACCCGATGGGGGCACTGGTCACCGGCGTGGTCGCCGGCGCCCTGTTCGTCTACATGTTCACCCTCACCCAGAACCGCTGGAAGATCGACGACGTGCTCGGCGTGTGGCCCCTGCACGGCCTGTGCGGCGCCTGGGGCGGCCTGGCCTGCGGCATCTTCGGCAGCCATGCCCTGGGCGGCTCCGGTGGCGTGGCCTTCCTGCCCCAGCTGCTGATGACCCTGCTCGCCATCGCCGTCGCCCTGGCCGGCTCCGCCATCGTGTATGGCACCCTGCGCGCCATTCTCGGCCTACGCCTCGACCCGGAAGACGAATATAACGGCGCCGACCTGTCGATCCACAACATCACCGCCACCCCGGAACGGGAAAGCCTATGGTGATATCGGTGATAGGAATGTTTCCGGACAATAGTTTCTTGAAATGACACAAAAAGTCTTGAAACTCCATCAAAACAATGGAGTACCTGGTGGCGGGGCTGCCCGGGGCCTGCGTGGCGGCCTTGGGAACCTTCCTGCCGTGTTACCTGTTCACCATCATCCCGGCGCCCTATTTCAAGAAGTACGGTAAGCGGCCTGGCATCGTCGCCTTCGTCGATGGCATCACGGCGGCGGCGGTCGGCGCCATCACGGGCTCCGTGATCGTCATCGCCCAGCGCTCGATTACCGACCTCCCCACGGCCCTGCTGGCCATCGGCACCACGGCCCTGCTGTGGAAGTTCAAGAAGCTCCAGGAGCCGGTCATCGTTATAGCGGCCGCCGCCATCGGGCTGGCTCTGTATCCGCTGATGCACCACTGACAAGACGAAGGGCACTCATTGAGTGGTCTTCGTTGTCTCCACCGGTAGTCGCCAGCTTTGTAAAGTAGCGCAGATCCTTGCTCAGTAGCTTTTGTCGCTTGGATTCATAGCTATGCCGTAAATCTAAGCGAGGAATTCAAGTCATTATCAAATCTGCGCCAAGATGGAATAGTTAATTCAATTCTTACACCACCGTTAGGATTCAATTGTTTTTTTCCAAACTGTAATTTTTAAGCAATGTTTTTGTGGGGCGCTGGCTTCTATGATTTGTGCGTGACAAGTTGATTCAATTTCACATACACACGCTTACTTCATATGGAGACCCCCATGAAAGCTCAAACAATGAAATATTTAGTTACCGCAATCTTCGCCATTGGGGGGGCCACCAATGCTCTTGCACATGAAGATAGTTCTGAGGCTAGTACCTTCCATTGGCTATCTCATGTCGGCGAGCAGAGCGCCCAAGCCCCAGCTAACCAGCAACAACCCGAGGGTTACGCCGTTTCTGCCCCTGCACACCGAGCTGTGACGGTGACGGATGAAACGAAATACCTGAACGTAACTCGCTTGGAGACGGTTGAAATCAAGGTCGGCGACAAATCTGTGACCTGGTTCTTCGACACTCTTGGACTTCAAGTTTTCCCGCTGTCCAAAATCATCCCTGGCGCAGAGAACATTATGGTCTATGTGGCTGAGAACCCTGCCTATCAAGGCGGCTAATGGGTTTCAAAAAATCCAAGAATGTATAAAAACAATGGGCCCCGACGAGGCCCATTGTTTTATCTTTATTTATTGCATTCCGACAGAAGGAGGCCGCCCTTTTCTTGGGAACCAAGCTGGAGTGGATTGCATGTAACTCCTATACTCCTCTCCAAATTCTTTCAACGCTTCATCCTCTTCCTTTTTTGCCAAGCGCATATATGTGATTACTAGAATTGGAAATAGGATGAGTGTCAGAAGGGTAGGCCATTGCAAGAGAAACCCCACCATGATGATAATAAAAGCCAAATATTGAGGGTGCCGAACCCGGGCATAGGGTCCCTGATTAGCCATGCAATGGTGACGCTGGGCACTGTAAAGCACTGGCCAGGCCTTAACGAGTAGCCAGAATCCGCCGAAGATAAAAAGTGTCGACAGGAGATGGAAAGGCCCCCAGTGGGGGTTAGACTTCCATCCAAACATCAGTTCGAGAAGGTGACCGGCATCATGTGAAAATGGGTTGATGCCGGGAAAGTGCTTGGACAGCCAACCTGACAGCAGATAGATGGTCAGCGGGAAACCGTACATCTCGGTAAAGAGCGCCACGATAAAAGCCGAAAACAAGCCAAACGTGCGCCAATCCTGGCTCGTGCGTGGCTTAAAGAAGCTGGCGGCAAAAAAGATAAAAAACGCCGAATTCAATGCCACCAGGGCCCACAAGCCATAGTCTCCCGTCTCAGTGCTCATGATCATCTCTCTTCGAACTCTGAGAGTCTTGTGGGTGGTGTCCATGGTGGCGATGCATGAAGAAGTGCATCAGCGGACAGGCCAGAAAGAGCAAATAGGGCAAGATGCCGAAAAGATGGGCGTGGTGTTCCGTGAATAGGTAAAAGGCAGCAATAGCCGCAAAGACCCACCAGACCCATACGACTCCCCGATGGTCGTGCTTCTGATCGCCATTGGGCTGAGACTCATGTTCACCGGACATGACTACTCCTGGTACATAAACGCGGGAGGCCGTCTGCATCAGGGAAGGGGGCTAGCAATACCAGAGCCCCCTCTCGAGGCATTACTTGCCGTCGCGCGGGTGGTAGTGCTTGTCTTTCGCCGGCGTCTTGCGCTTTTGCTCCTCAGGTTTGGGGACCGGCTTCTGCGGCACACCCGTCTTATCTTCGACATGGGAGTGGTGCTTCATGTCCATTCCCTTGTCTGGAGACATCATGGGCGCGTCGGCTCCCATGGGTTTGTCGCCTTCGGCGGCGTGCGCCCCCAAGGCGATGGCAGAGGTAGCAAGAAAGGCAGCAGTGGCGAGGGTAGCAGACAGTTTCATGACGGATCTCCCAAGGTGAGTTGAGCGCTGACCTTCTGTAAAAGAGGGGCAGACACACTAAGCATGGTTACGTCTGACCGTCACAAACATGACGCAACGATTACATTTCTGTCAGACGAATTCGGTACCGTCCGGGTCCCGAAATAATCAGACACCTCGCAGACGTAACGCGTTTCCCACGACACTCACCGAAGAAAGGCTCATCGCAGCGGCGGCGATAATGGGAGAAAGCACCAAACCGAATGAGGGGTACAGGATGCCCGCCGCGATTGGCACCCCCAGTGCGTTATAGAGAAAGGCGAATGCCAGGTTTTGTCGCATGTTGCGCACTGTCGCCGTCGACAGTTGGCGTGCCCGAGCGATGCCGCGCAAATCCCCCTTCACCAGGGTGACCTGGGCGCTGTTCATCGCCACATCTGTCCCGGTTCCCATTGCAATCCCAACATCAGCCTTGGCCAAGGCCGGAGCGTCGTTGATGCCATCACCGGCCATCGCCACCACCCGGCCCTCTGCCTGGAGGCGCTCAACCAGCGCCAGCTTGTCTGCAGGCTTCACTTCGCCGTGAACCTCGTCAATGCCCAATTGATCGCCGACGGCGCGGGCGGTGGTAAGGCCGTCTCCCGTTGCCATGACGACCCGCAGGCCGCTCTGGCGCAAGACGGCCAGCGCCTCCGGCGTGCTGGACTTGACCGGGTCAGCAACGGCAAGCAACCCCATCAGCACACCGTCGGCGGCCAGGTGCATGACGCTCGCACCCGAGCGCCGAAGGGTTTCCGCCTCGTCCCGCAACGATTCGACCACCACGCCGTCCTGTGCCATCAAGGCACCATTCCCTAGAGCCAAGCGCTTTCCAGCAACCACCCCTCGGACACCAATTCCTGTCGCAGACTCGAATCCCTCGACCTTGTCGAGGGCGAGCCCTTGCCCTCGTGCCGCTCGCACGATGGCATCGGCCAGGGGATGCTCACTGCCTTGATCCAGACTGGCAGCAAGGCGGAGTACCTCGTCCCGGTCGATGCCCGGGACTGGGATGGCGGTCTGGAAGGCAGGGCGCCCTTCGGTCAAGGTGCCGGTCTTGTCCACGATCAGGGTGTCGATGTCACGCAGACGCTCGATGGCGGCGGCGTCACGAAACAGTACCCCCTGGGTGGCGGCTTTGCCCGTGGACACCATGATCGACATAGGAGTGGCCAACCCCAAGGCGCAGGGACAGGCGATGATCAGCACGGCCACCCCGTTGATCAGGCCGAACACCCAGCCCTGCGGACCGCCCAACAACCCCCAGGCCAAGAAGCTCGCTAGGGCGATCAGTACCACCACCACGACAAAGTAGCCCGCCACCACGTCGGCCAGGCGCTGCATGGGAGCCTTGGAACGCTGGGCCTGGGCGACCATCTGGACAATCTGGGCCAGCATGGTTTGGGCGCCGATTTTTTCCGAGCGCATCACCAGGCTGCCCGAGGTGTTGATGGTGGCGCCGATAACCTTGTCCCCTGGGCGTTTGGTGACCGGCAGAGGCTCCCCCGTCAGCATCGATTCGTCAATGGCGCTGGAGCCTTCGGTAACTACCCCATCCACCGGCACCTTCTCCCCGGGACGGATACGCAGGAGATCCCCAACATGAACATGCGTGAGCGGGATGTCTTCTTCTCCGCCATCAGAATTGATCCGCCGCGCCGTCTTCGGCGCGAGGCCGAGCAAGGACTTGATGGCCGCAGAGGTCTGCGAGCGAGCTCGCAATTCCAGCATCTGGCCCAGCAGGGTGAGGGAGATGATTACCGCGGCTGCTTCGAAATAAACGCCAATCCGGCCATGGGCACGGAATGATTCTGGGAAAATGCCCGGAGCAAAGGTGGCCACCACGCTGTAGAGGAAGGCGGCGCCGGTCCCCAGGCCAATCAAGGTCCACATGTTTGGGCTGCGCTGAACAACGGACTGCCAACCACGGACGAAGAATGGGTTACCTGCCCAGAGGACAATGGGGAGGCTGAGGATCAGTTCTGCCCAGGTCCTTAGGGTGACCGGGAGCATTTCGAGGCGGTGCCCGGCCATTGCGAGCGCCACCACGATGATGGACAGGGGCAAGGTGGCCCAGAAGCGCCGACGGAAGTCATGGTATTCGGCGTTGTCTTCTCCTTCCTCAAGGTTGGGAAGGACTGGCTCTAAGGTCATACCGCACTTCGGGCAAGTGCCCGGTCCCGGCTGGCGGACCTCCGGGTGCATCGGACAGACGTACTCGGTTCCTGCCGGAAGATTCTCTACCGCCACATCCGGCACCGGGTGGAGATAATGCCCGGGGTCCGCATCGAACTTACCCTTGCACTTGCTGCTGCAGAAGCGGTGCAACGTGCCGTCCAACCAGGACTCATGAGGCGATTCCGGCTTCACCGTCATGCCGCAAACCGGATCAATCACCGCTTTCGACGGAAGGGGTGAATGATGCCGCCCCTCGTGGTGTACATGGTCTGCGCTCATGACTGCTCCTTACTGGATACCTACCTTGCGTTGCTCCACGCGAACATAGGCGGTGATATGGGCCACCTCATCTGGAGAAACTAGAGGGATCGGCGCCATGTCACCAAATGTCCAGTGATGGGCACGGACCCCATTCTTCGCCGCCAGTTGGAACGCTGCATCGCCGTGGTGCGCGGGCTCGTAGATCTTGTGCAGAAACGGTGGGCCCTTGGCGGATCCCTGCAAATCGACGCCATGGCAACTGGCGCAGAATTTTCCATAAAGCCCTTTCCCCACTCCGGGGTTCGGCATCAATCCTGGGCTAGGTTTGGGCACGGCATACGACTGCGCCCAGGCCCCTTGTCCCAGCATCGCCATCAGAAGGAGGCCGAGCCTGAACCAGCGTAGCCGGCGGAGGGAATGTTGTTGCTGTGTCATTGCTCAATACCTCGATTCAGGCGCCACTGCTTAATGAGGGCATACAACGCAGGAATTACGGCCAGGGTCAGTACCGTGGAGGAAATCATCCCCCCAACCATGGGGGCTGCAATGCGGCTCATGACCTCGGATCCCGTGCCGGTGCTCCACATGATCGGAAGCAAGCCTGCCATGATGGCGACCACCGTCATCATCTTAGGGCGGACCCGCTCCACGGCACCTTCCATAACAGCCTCGTAGAGATCGGCAACACTTGGTGTGCGGCCAGCCAGACGGCTCCGCTCCTTGATCCCTTCCCAGGCGTGGTCCAGGTAGATCAGCATCACCACACCGGTTTCGGCGGCAACCCCCGCCAGGGCGATGAAGCCCACGGCGACAGCCACTGACAGGTTGTAGCCAAGCAGCCACATCAGCCAGACACCGCCAACCAAGGCGAAGGGCACCGACAGCATGACGATCAGGGTTTCGGTGAGGCGTTTGAAGTTCAGGTAGAGGAGCAGGAAGATGATCAAGAGAGTGACCGGCACCACGATCTTCATCTTTTCGATGGCGCGCTCCATGGATTCAAATTGGCCGCTCCAGGTCGCGTAGTAGCCAGCGGGAAACTTGACCTGTTCATTGACGACACGCCTGGCTTCCGCCACATAGCTACCGATATCCCGGTCCCGGATATCTACGTAGATGTAAGCGGAAAGCAGGGCATTCTCAGTCCGAATGCCGGGGGCGCCCTGGGCAACCTCGACTCGCGCCAGTTGCCCCAACGGCACCATGGCGCCATCCGGTGTTGGCACCAGCACTTCCCGGGCGATCTGCTGAGGATCGGAGCGTAGTTCCCGCGGGTAGCGAACATTCACCCCGAAACGCTCCCGGCCTTCGACCGTCGTGGTGACCATTTCCCCACCAAGCGCAGTGCCGATCACGTCCTGCAATTCACCGACACCGAGGCCGTAGCGGGCCAGTTGCTCGCGGTCCGGTTCGATGTTCAGGTAGTACCCACCGGTGATCCGCTCGGCAAACGCGGAGCTAGTCCCCGGGACCGTCTTTACTACGGCCTCGATTTCCTTAGCCAGACGCTCCATCTCGGCAAGATCTTTACCGAACACCTTGATGCCAATGGGTGTGCGGATACCGGTGGACAGCATATCGATCCGCGCTTTGATCGGCATGGTCCAGGCGTTGGAGACGCCGGGGAATTGGAGCGCTTTGTCCATTTCCGCGATGAGCTTGTCGGTGGTCATGCCCTTACGCCATTCCGATTCCGGCTTCAGGTTGATCACAGTCTCGAACATCTCCGTCGGCGCGGGGTCCGTGGCGGTATTTGCCCGTCCAGCCTTGCCGTAGACCGATTCCACTTCGGGGAAGCTCTTGATCAGCTTGTTCTGAGTCTGCAGCAACTCGGCGGCTTTTGTGATCGACATCCCCGGCAGGGAGGCCGGCATATAAAGGAGCGAGCCCTCATTCAAGGTCGGCATGAACTCAGAGCCCAGGCGGGACGCCGGGTAGATCGACAATGCCAGGATTCCTACAGCCACAGCGATGGTGGTTTTCTTCCACTGCATCACCCCGGCGATGATCGGTCGGTACAGCCAGATCAGGAAGCGATTCACCGGATTCTTGGCCTCCGGCATGATCCGCCCGCGGATGAACAGCAGCATCAGGACAGGCACCAGGGTGACCGAGAGGAAGGCCGCGCCGGCCATGGCGAAGGTCTTGGTATAGGCCAGCGGCGAGAACAGGCGACCCTCCTGAGATTCCAGGGTGAACACCGGCAGGAATGAGACAGTGATGATCAGCAGCGAGAAGAACAAGGCGGGGCCCACTTCCTTGCATGCCGAAATCATCGCCTCAGTGCGTGACTCCCCCTCCTTGAGGCGCTCCAGGTGCTTGTGCGCGTTCTCGATCATGACGATGGCCGCATCGACCATGGCACCGATAGCGATGGCGATCCCCCCCAGGCTCATCAGGTTGGAATTCATGCCCAGCAAGCGCATGGCGATGAAAGCAATCAGCACGCCCACCGGGAGCATCAGGATGGCCACCAGGGCACTGCGGACGTGCAACAGGAAGACTATGCATACCAGTGCGACGATCAGGCTTTCCTCAAGCAGAGTGTGCTTCAGGGTCTCGATGGCGCGATGGATAAGGTCGGAGCGGTCGTAGACCGTCTGGATGCTGACGCCGTCGGGCAACCCAGAGGAGATTTCACCGATTTTCTCCTTGAGGTTGTGGATCACCTCCAGAGCATTCTGGCCGTAGCGCGCCATGGCGATCCCAGACACTACTTCGCCTTCACCGTTGAGTTCGGTCAGGCCGCGCCGCTCGTCCGGGGCCAGTTCAACCCGAGCGATATCCCGAATCAAGACGGGGGTGCCCTTATCGCTTTTGACGACAAGGTTCTCAATGTCACTGGCACCGCGCAGGTAACCTTTGCCACGGACCATGTACTCGGTCTCGGCCATTTCAACGACACGTCCGCCAACGTCACGATTCGAGTCGCGAATGACCTGGGTCACCTTGGCCAGGGGAATGCCATAGGCGCGTAATTTCACCGGATCCACGGTGACCTGGTAGGTCTGTACAAAGCCGCCAATGGAGGCCACCTCGGCCACACCGTGCGCTTTGGTGAGTTGGTAGCGGACGTACCAGTCTTGCAGGGTACGCAATTCAGCCAGATTCTTGTCCTTAGCCAGCAGGGCGTACTGGTAGACCCAGCCTACCCCCGTAGCATCGGGACCAATCTGTGGTGTGACTCCCTTGGGCATGCGGCCTGAGGCGAAATTCAGGTACTCGAGCACCCGGGATCGGGCCCAGTAGATATCGGTGCCGTCCTCGAAAATGATGTAGACAAAGGAGGCGCCAAAGAAGGAGAAGCCCCGCACCACCTTGGACTTCGGTACCGACAGCATGGCTGTCGTCAGGGGATAGGTGACCTGGTCCTCTACCACCTGGGGCGCCTGGCCTGGATACTCCGTGTAGACGATGACCTGGACGTCCGATAGATCAGGCAAGGCATCCAGGGGCGTGCGCAGGACGGCAACAATGCCTGCGATGACGATGAAGAGCGCCGCGAGTAGAACCAGGAAACGGTTCCGCCCGGACCAGTCGATGATTTTGGCAAGCATGGCGGATTCCCGTCAGTGGCCGCGATGGGCAGAGGCGGGAGCAGTTCCAACCGTATTGCTGCCTGCCGGCTTGGCTGAGGTGATGACCCATTCGCCTGGCCCCCGCTCGACAAACTCGAAGATGATGTTTGCGCCAGGACGTAGCGTTTGGAGCAGGGCGTCATTGGCCACTTTGAACTCCATGGTCATGGCTGGCCACTTGAGCGACTCGACCGGACCGTGGCTAACACTGGCCGTTCCAGCCTTCATATCGATCTCTTCTACGGTGCCCGTAGCGTGATGGCCCGTTGATGCAGCACCTTGGGATTTGCCTGCATCGCCATGGCTCGCGTGACCGAAGTTGCCGACCGCCGCCTTCAGGTTGCTTTCTGCATCGATCAGGAAGTTGGCGGCAACGACAACGCGCTCCCCTTCCTTAACGCCTTCGCGAACCTCGACAAAATCGTTACCACGATTGCCAAGCTTGACCTCGCGTGGTTCAAAACGCCCTTCCTTGGCTTCAACCAGGACGATCTGGCGCACACCGCTGTCAATCACGGCAGAGAGTGGGACTGTCACCACCGCTGTTTTGGCTGAGTTGCCAGCAGCCGGCAATTCAACCTGCGCGAACATACCGGGCTTGAGCAGGATGCCCGGGTTGGGCAACTCAATCCGTACCGGTACTGTGCGGGTTTCCGCCTTGAGAGTGGGATAAACGTAGGTGATGGAGCCTTCGAAGGTTTTGTCCGGATAGGAATTAATCCGAACCTTCGCTTTTGCACCTTGCGTGATTTGTCCAATATCCTGCTCGAACACGTCGGCCACGACCCAGACCGACGACAGATCGGCGACCTGATAGAGAGCCTCGCCCGGCATGAAACGCATGCCTTGCACAGCTTTCTTTTCTGTCACGATTCCGCCGACTGGCGCACGAAAAGTAAGCGTCCGTCGTACCTCGCCGGATTTGCTCAGGGCCTTGATCTGCTCTTCCGAGACATCCCAGTTGCGAAGGCGTAGCAAGCTCGATTCCGCCAGCTGTTTCATTCCGGCCTGCGTCTCCGCACTTGCCTCCTTCAGCGCCTGAACGCCTTGCGCGGCAATGGCATATTCCCGTTGTGCCGAGACGAGCTCAGGGCTGTAGACCTCGAACAGGGGCTGGCCTTTGGCGACCGGCTGCCCCGTCGTGCTGACATGGAGGCGCTCGACATAACCTTCGAATTTTGGGGTTATGGCATAAAGACGTCGCTCATCCGGCTCGATGCGTCCGGCTGCCCGGATCGAGCGTTCCAGGGTGCGCAATGTCGCCGGCTCGGTGCGCACGCCCAGCTTCTGGATCTTCTCCGTACTGATCCGTATCTGGTTGGCACCAGAGGGTTCCTCATCCTGCTCACCTTCATAGACCGGGATGTAGTCCATCCCCATGGGGTCTTTTTTCGGCACAGGCGAGGTATCTGGCAGTCCCATGGGATTGCGGTAATAGAGGACCTTGCGTGATTTGGACTCTCCGGCAGCACCCCCTGCTTGGCCAACGGCGGCGATTTCGTGGTCAGTCATGTTGCGTGCACCAACCCAATAGCCGGTCGCAGCAGCCAATACGGCAACTGTAAGCACGCCGGCAACCAGCTTGCCCCCTTGCTTCATAACCCCTCTCCCAAAAGACGCTCGATTTCTGCCAGGCGGACTTGGCCGTCCGCTTGGGCCTTGATCTGATTCTGTTTCGCCACGCGAATCTGTCGCTGTGCGTCGAGGAGCGTGGCGAAATCGACTTTCCCGGTCTCGTACCCGGCAAGTGCGGCTTGATAGGTCAGCTGGGCTTGTGGCAACAGGCTGTCGTTGACTAGGGTTTCCGTTTGGCGGGCTGCGTCGATACCCGATAAGTTTTCAGCCAGGTCGGCAAGCACCTGGTTGGCAGTGGCGTCCCGTTTCAGCTTGGCCGAGGTCAGCATGGCCTCTGCTTCCCGCTCCTGGGCACGTCGGGACGATTGCTGCAGGGGGATGTTGAGTTCGACCATAACCTCCCATTCCTTGACCGCGTTCTGATATTGGATGGGCGATACCCCCAGGGTGAAGTCCGGGTAGCGGTTCTTGTAGGTCAACTCTCGGGATTTTTCAGCCGCCTGGACCTGCGAATTAGCGGCATAGAGCAAAGGATTCCTCCCCCTTACCCGATCTTCCAGAGCGGCGTATTCAAGCTTGGCTGGTGCGGGAAGCTTGCGCAGAGCCTCCGGTTCGGCCAGCGGAGCAATGGCTGGCCGGCCAAGTAGGGCGTTTAGGCGAGCTTGAAGCTGGCGGCGTTCACTAGCCAGCGCTACCAGTTCGTTGCGCATACCCGTCTGTTCGACCTGAGCCCGGACGACATCCTGCTGGGCCGCAAGTCCTCCGGCATATCGAACCTGGGCTACTTTCTCCAGACGGACCATCAAATCCAGGATTTCCCGAGTCAGTCGCTCGTTGCGGCTGAGGTAGTACAACTGGGCGTATAGCGTTTTGACCTTAGTCGATATTTCCGTCCAGCTACCGAGCGCACGCCCTTGGGCTCCTTGTGCCTCAAGCTCGGCAATTTCCCGCCTCAGATCGCGCTTACCGAACCAGGGGACATCCTGCATCAGGAGGTACCGGGTACTGCCAACCCGGGTCGGTGCAAGCGTGGCATTTTGCTCACCCATCCGGGTGATATCCCGAAACTCGCTCCGCAGCTTGGGATCCGGCAAGGCCCCTGCCGGTACCACTCGCTCTGTCGCAGCCTCCGCCTCATAGCGGAACCCGGCGTATTCAGGGTTCTGTTCCTTCGCGATGGCCAGCAGGCTATCGACACTAGCACCCGGCGGCTGGCTTTCTGCCTGGGCGGCAGCCCACCAGAAACTCACCAGTACAGCCAGAGCCAGGGGACGAACAGTGGTTTTCATTTTTCTTCCTTGAATCACCGGGCAGCGCGGGAACATTAGTTAGCGGGTTCCAGCCGAGTAACCGTCATGGCGCCATCGATCTGAGCCGAGGCAAAGCGGACTTTTTGCCCTTCTTTCACCTTGTTGGCCCAGGAGGGATCTTTCAAACGGAACGACATAGTCATCGCCGGCATGCCGTTGGGTAGCGGGCCATGAGACAAGGTGATCTTCCCTGCGGCCTGGTCGACCTTCTTTACCGTGGCGTCAGCCAGGGTTTGTCCCGTACCTTGGGAGTGCATCATCCCGTGATCGCCATGCTCAGCTGCAAGTGCGGGGTTAAATGCGGCGACCGACGCCAATGCGAAAAGGGAGGTAGCGAAGAGGCGCTTCATGGACAACTCCAGGATGAGAAAAGGGTCCACGAATTCTGGAGGCGGCATCCAAACAACAGGCTGACGCATGGATTACATTTCTGTAATCTTCGCCCTGATTGAATTGGCCCTAATGCGCGTGATGAGCGTTGGGGTGGGGGGGGTCATGGCGGCCATGGTCCTCTGGGGCGAGGGGGGCATGCTGATGCGCATCTGCACCTGAGTGGGTGTGCCCATCACTGGCCGAGACCAGCTGCCGATACTGGAAGGGGCTGAGTGTGGGCAAGGCGTTGAGGAACGCCACGAGATCCCAGATCGACTCATCACCAATACCTCCCTTAGACCAGGCGGGCATCGCCGACCCCACGATGCCGTGTTTGATGATCCAAAACTGGCGCTGAACTCCGGAATCACCAGTTGCGACCTGCGCAAGCGAGCCCAGTTCCGGGGGCTGGGGGGATAAACCCCGACGGATTTCACTGGATGCCATCCCCGGTCGAAGGTGACACTCCACACACATCGCATCATAGTTGCCGGCACCACGCCGTATGCGCTCATGGTCCGACAAATCCTCAGGCAGAACGATGTCGGCAGCATGCTTTGCGATGGAGCGCTCACGTGCCCAGGTAATAAAACGAAGCACGGGATATGGGTGCGGTTCGTCCGCTGACACGTTGAGCCTCCCACTCCATACGACGCCGATAACCGCTGCCAATACCAATCCCAGCCCCAGCACTATCCCCACGATCACCTGCCGCATCGCAACCTCTCGTTTTACCTAAGCCTGGGTATTGTCCGTAGGGGGATTAACGGAGAACTGACCGCAGGATTACATTTACGTAATCTAGTCCCTAGCGCGGATATGAAAACGGACAATGAGGCTTTGGGTTCAGTGAAGGCAGTGCGGCTATGAAAGTGCTAGTGGTCGAAGACGAGTTGAAGACCGGTGACTATCTCCGCCAAGGTCTGGTGGAGGCAGGGTTTATCGTGGACTTGGCGCGTGACGGTCTTGATGGTTTGCACCTGGTGCTGACGGGGACGTATGACTTGATCATTCTTGACGTCATGCTGCCTGGGATTGACGGATGGCAAATCTTGCAAGGGGCCCGCCGTGCAAACAAGGAAATGCCGGTATTGTTCCTGACTGCCCGCGATGAGATCGCCGACCGGGTCAAGGGTCTGGAGCTAGGTGCTGATGACTACTTGGTGAAGCCTTTTGCCTTCTCTGAACTGCTGGCCCGAGTTCGAACCCTGCTCCGGCGTGGGAGTAAGAACAGGGAGGCGGAAATACTCAAAGCCGCCGATCTGGAATTGGATTTGATACGCCGACGCGTGGTCCGGGGTGGGCAGAAGATCGATCTGACGGCCAAGGAATTTGCGCTCCTTGAATTGCTGCTGCGCCGGCAGGGGGAAGTACTAAGTCGATCTCTGATCGCCTCCCAGGTGTGGGACATGAATTTCGACAGCGACACCAACGTGATCGAGGTTGCTGTACGGCGCCTCCGGGCCAAGGTAGATGACGATTTCCCTCTGAAGCTGATCCGGACAGTGCGCGGCATGGGCTACGTTCTGGAGAGCGTCGAGTGATCTTCCTCGCGCCAAAATCTCTCACCTTTCGCCTGACGCTGCTCTTTGCCACCGTCTCAACGATCGTTCTCCTGCTTCTAGGATTGCTCATTGGCACCCTGGTGGAGAAACACTTCGAGGAGATGGATACGGAGGTCCTTACGGGGAAATTAGAGTTTCTCAAACATGCGCTAAGTGACATCAAAACCCAGAAAGAGCTCAACGAGCTTCCGCACAAACTCAATGACGTACTGAATGGGCATTCAGGTCTTGAGGTGGCTCTCTACCTAGGGGAGAAGAAACCGCTCTATCTAACCAGCGGCACCATGCTACCTGATGCACTCTTGACCCCTGAGCAACGTGCACACCAACAGCCCTACCTGTGGGTGGATGAGGCGAACATGTCATACCGGGGTATTTCGGCAGATATCCAGACCAGCATTGCGGATGCTCCCCCCATCATCGCTGTAGTAGCCACCTCGCTGCGTATGCATGAGCATTTCATGGAGTCATTCCGGACTACGCTTTGGACCGTCATGGCGTTGGCTGCATTGCTTACCGGCTTTTTGGGTTGGCTGGCCGCATGGAGAGGATTGGCCCCCCTTCAGGATATCCGGCGTAGTGCGGCTGCCATTACCGCCGACCGCCTGAATCAGCGGCTTGCGGCAAATGATTTTCCACTCGAACTGGCAGAGGTGGCAGAAACCCTGAATGCCATGCTGGCCCGATTGGAAAGCTCTTTCCGCCGGCTCTCAGACTTTTCATCCGATCTTGCTCACGAGCTCCGCACCCCTGTCAGCAATCTGCTTACGCAGACTCAGGTAACGCTGAGCAAGACTAGGACGCTCAATAAATATCAGGACGTGCTTGCATCCAATTCGGAAGAGTTAGAGCGCCTCTCACGCATGATCGGAGACATGCTTTTTCTAGCGAAATCCGACAACGACTTGATCTCACTTAACAGCAAGGAAGTAAATTTGGCAGTCGAGGTTCAGGCTCTATTGGAGTTCTACAACATCCTCGCCGAGGAGAAGGATATTGAACTTTCCCTCGAAGGGGATGGCATTGTCATCGGCGATCCGTTGATGCTTAGAAGAGCAGTTAGCAACCTCTTGTCCAACGCTATCCGCCATACCCCCGAGCGCGGGACGGTGGTAGTCCGCATCAAATGGGGGGGGGATGGAGTGATGCTATCTGTTGAGAACACCGGCCCCACCATTCCTCCCGAGCAACGCCCCCGCCTTTTCGATCGCTTCTATCGGGGGGATGCGGCAAGGCAACGCACAGGAGATGGAACAGGCCTAGGGTTGGCAATAACTCAGTCGATTATGCACGCCCATGGGGGAGATGCCACGGTGGCGTCAGAAAACGGCCTTACTAGGTTTGATCTAACGTTTCCACCCCACACAAAGTCATGACGGTGCCAGCCACAATTACCCTCTCTACCTATACAGATACGACAAAGGCCGTTCATAAAGCGACCTTTGCCGTTGCCCGCTGCCTTCTACTTGAGGCATCTGTTCGACCGTAGCTGTCGGTCCACGATCTGGCTCGTCTTGCACCTAATATGCATCAGCTCGCGTGTTTGACAATGTCAATAAAGTTACTACCCTACTTATAGTCATATGTTATTACGACCAAGGTGGGTTGATGAGTCCATTTGCAATGACGCTACGTGAGCTGCGCGCGACGAAAAGATTGCGCCAGTCCGAAGTTGCGGAACTGCTCGGCTATGAACAAACCTACATCTCGGCTTTGGAGGTCGGGATCAAGGGCCCTCCACCTGAAGTTTTTCTTGAACGCGCCGTACGCGTGTTCGATCTGGACGAGGCGTGGGAGAAGCGACTCCGAGAGGCGCACGTCGCATCTCAACGTCGCATCGTGATTCCCGCTGATGCCCCGGAAAGCGTCTATCGGATGGTGAATGAACTGAGACAGCAGATAGATCGGCTGCATCCGGCGCAAATCGAACTGATCCGAGTTGCCCTGAATTTCACGCAGGCAATCGCCGTTGAGCCGGCATCCACAGAGCGCCTTCGTCGGCGCATGAGCAATAAGGACCGAAAAGAAGAAGGTAAAAATTGAAACGGGACAGGCCTTGTGAACCTGTCCCGTTTTTGTTTTGTAGTAGTAAAGCTACACCGTGGCCACTCTCGGAGCGACTATGCCCCCCCCTGAGGGTTTCAACGCTGTTTCGTTCTCAGGCTCGATGGCGCTAGGGATTAAGCCATTTTGATGACGTAGCTACGTCCGAAATTGGACGTTCATCGCGGCATGAACAGCCGAACCGAATACTCGGAGGCGTGCCAATGGAACTTGCTGAGCAGATCGAGCGGGATATCGGCACATTGGTCGACAAGCATCGACGTGCCGCACTCGAAAGTCCGTCCAGAAAAGAAACGCTGCTGCACTGGCTGGCCACCATCGACACGCCAACTAGCACGTTGAAAAAGCGTCGACGTGTAATGACGTGGGACAAGCTCAACACACGTATCCAGCAGGGATACGGCATGGGACATGGTGCTGACTATCAGCCATGGCTGACCCTCCGTCGCAAAAATTCGTCTCGTGAATCCAATCAAGTTGCAGCACACCTTCATCCGCTGCATCGACCAGGATATTTCTTTTCCCGAGGGGAATATCAGATCGCGCTCTTACTCCTATGGCTGGGGATTCATGATCTCCGGGAGCAGTACCCCCTTTGGCCAATTGCTCATCCTCATCCGTTGTATGGTGCCCCGGGAACAGATGGGCTACAGCTCGGCTACTGTACCGGTCTCCTTGACATTGCGGCGGAAGCGGGGATTGAGCACGGTCACTTCCCGGGAACCGATATTCCCTATGTTGCCACGATCGACTTTCTCGTCACCGTCCGAGACGGCAGCGACTTTGACCTAGTTGCAATTTCCTGCAAACCGATCGAGGATCCGGCTCAAGAGGTTAAGTGGCGAACTCTCGAACGCTTGGAGCTTGAGCGACGCTATGCCGAACGCAACGGAATCCGCTATCTCATTATCAGTTCGCGTTTCGTCCCAATTTTGATGGCGGGACAACTGGAATGGTGCATGGAGCGCGCCAGTCTCGCCGACACCCCACACCTCGCCCAAAGCGTTCTCGGATTTTCTCGCGAATTCACATCCGCGCCGAATCTGGCTGTCTCCGACGCCGTTGCTCGCGCCTCCGAGAGCCAACAGCTGTCTCTGGAAGAAGGCTGGGCCGTTTTTCGTCATTGCGCCTGGACTCAGGCGATCGACATTGATCTTTCTACCCCGCTGTTGACCTCCTACCCTGCGCGTAGAAGTGGTCGGACGCTACGCGAACGTCTGCGGCGCTCACTCTTCGAAGGGAGGGCAAAATGAAGGCTGTCGGTGTCGGCTTCATTTTCAGGGCGCAGCAGGACTCCGCCCCACTTTGCCGCGGCCTGTATCGAGTCATCGACAAGTTGGGCGTCAGCGATAGCCCGGATTGTCCCCTCGTGATCATCCAAATTCCCGAGCCACCTCCACCACGGGAGATTGGAAAGAAGCAGCCAAGCTACTACGCAAAGGGATTCCAATACATACGCCTAGATACTCTGAACGGCCTACTAGACGAATGGAAGGTACACGAGTCAGAGGGGCCGCCAATCCTGCCATGGTGGGGAAAGTCGGATGCAGAGTTGCTGGCCTCTTGTCCGAGAAGGCGGTGGGTAAAAATCGGCGAAGAATGGGCCGCTCCTGAGGTTCAAAAGCGGGAGATGAAATGGCACCTGATCGAGCCGCTAGTTGCCATGGCAGAAGCGGGGACGGTGCCATGTATTGCCGAACTGGATGCACACGTTCCCGCGCGAGCACGAGAAGCCCAGGTCGGGGCCAACAAGATTTACGATGCGCTGCATCGCTACTACGCCTTCGGCCAGAACAAGGATGCCTTGCTTCCCAACACTCCCAATAGTGGGGGCAAAGGCAAGCCGCGCTTTGGAAAAAACGGCGTTCGACTGGGCGCCCCCAACCAGGCAAAAAAAGTCGGAAATAGCGAGTTGGCGGGAAAGATCTGCGATGAGCAGGACCGCCAGAACATTCGTGATGGTTACTTCATATTCGCCCGGCACGGGGTGTCAAAAAGCGATCAATTCATTGCTTTCAGTTCGACCTTTTACAGCGATGGTTACAAGAATGAGAATGGCCGCCGGCTTCCGCTTCTCCTGCCGGCACACCAGCGTCCCACCGCGCGCGAGTTCTTCTGCCATGGACCAGATAGTTCGGACCGCGAGGCGACTTTAGCCCGGATGATGGGGGAAGGTGAGTGGGCAAAAAACTTCCGACCGCTTGTTGGTTCGGCGCGCGACGGTATACATGCGGTCGGACAGGTCGGATCGATAGATGCCTCGCCGATCGACGTAAATCTGGTGGCTTGCTTCGACAGCACCCGCCCAATCGGTGTGCCGCGTGGTCTCTTTGTTCGCGAAGCCTTATTCGGCCTTTGGTGCGGCGCACATAACGTCATTGGCAGCCCCAGCACAGCAGACGCCAACCTGACCATTCTGCGGGCGGCACTCAGCAAAGAGAAAGTCCTCAATCGACTCGGGCTAACCGACATTCCCCCAGACGATTTTCCCGGCCTGCTTTTCACTCGCCTGCTATCCGACAACGGGGAACTTCGTGCAATAGGAGGAATAGAAGCATGTGCGAAGAAAGTCCGTGTCTCGATCGAGTTCGTCGAAAGCGGGCGAGCCGACAGAAACTCACCGTCAGAAGGCGGTCATCACGCGCGGCACGCGGGAATCGATCACAAGCTGCCCGGAACAACCTACGGTCGGCTACCGAAACGCGGCGAGACGCTACCAATCCGCAATGCGCTCCTGTCTTTGTTCGGTTACGAACGTTTGTTGTGGCAATGGATGCATTGGGCCAACACCAAACAGCGAGTACCGCATCTGGTTCCGACCGAGATGAAGCGCGCGCTGGCAGGACAGGCTTACAACCCCACCCGAATTGAAATCTATCGATGGGCCGAGAGAGAAGGATACGTCAATAAGCGGCCGGTCAACGAACTGTATCTGCGCTCTAATCTCCTTCCTACTTACACAGCAAGTGTCCAGCGGAACGGGCTGGTCCTTCATCGGCCAAGCTCCGAAAATCGTGTTGAACTGCTCAACGATGCGCTTTTCAGCAGTGATTACATCGAGCAGTCGTGTCTGTATCACAACTTCGCATTCAACGAGCCCCGGCACGTGGAAGTGAGAGTCGACCCAGACGACCTTTCTGAGATTCTTCTTGTTGATGCGCAGGGGATTCATACGATTCCCAATATCTCCCGCGACGTAATCCTTGTACGTGAGTATTACGTTGCGGACTTGATTGCGAGCAATGAAGCGAATCGATTGAATCGGGTCGAAACGAAGTCCGAGGATGATCAGGCACTGTCTGACCAAAGAATGTCCAGGATGACCGAGGTCGAAGAGGCTCGGGCAAGACAGAAGAAAACAAAAGCAACAGGCCGTCCACCTGGAGCCAAAGTTTCGCGAGAGAGCGTGCGCGAAAACCAGCGACAGGAAAAGCGTGCGCAACTCGACGAAGCCACAAGACGAGCCGCAAGCCTAGCTACTGCACCAACCACGGGATGGCGGCAGAGTGATCCCAATGCAGCCGGGCAGTCAGCGAGTAACGTCGTTTCGATCAGTTCATCATCAAAACTGAAAAATGCACTGAGTGAGCGACTAACAAAGTTTCAGAATACGGGGCGCTGACTCATGTCGATAGAACTCGGACAATTCACCGACGAGAGTCATCCGCTCTTGTCTCCCTTGGCCGCGGCGCTCCGGGTGGACGATATCTTGCCCCGCATCCGGTATTCGCCGCTCGATGGAATCGATGTGACGAACCTGAGCAACGGCGAGCGTCACGTCTTGCTCGACCTTATGCAGGAACGACTGTTCGAGCCCACAACAGCCACTTTGGAATTGACGACCAGGCTGTTCCGCATGATTCGTCGCGGTTACTTATCGAGAGACCCGCGGCAGTTAAGCGTACGAAAAGAGACGATGGCATTGGCCAGATGCGGCGGCAAGCAGCTGTCCGAGCTTCCGTCATTTGACACCTACGCCCAATGCATCCGCGTGTCCGGAGAGACGGGAACGGGGAAAAGCTACGAAATTAAGAATGCGCTTCGACAACTGCCGCAGTGCATCGTGCACCCGGAAAACAAGGCAGCTGGCTGGTCGCACCTTGTACAACTAGTGTGGTTGTATGTCCCCATGTCGCATGACGGAACTCTTGGCGGACTCTTGCTTAATATTCTCTGCGCAATCGACGAAGCAATCGGAACAAGCTATTCGACGCAACCGTCTCTAATCCGTCTGAGCAACGAGAAACTCGCCGTCCACGTTGGCATCATTCTCAGAATTCATGCAGTTGGCGTTCTGGTAATTGACGAACTTCAACAGCGCAATTTCTCCGGAATGGCGCATGGAGGTCTGGCTGCGCTGTTCTTTCTCCGTCTGCTGAACTTTGGGATACCGATAGTACTGATGGGCAATCCGTATGGCCTCGGAGCGCTGGATCGCTATTCTCAGGATGTTCGACGGACGAGTTCTGCCGGATCGTTCGACTTCGAGCCTATCGGGCTGGATGAGTTCGACTGGTACAAATGCATAGCACCGGGCGTCTGGCGCTACTACGTGCTTCCCAAGCCGATGACCTTTAGCGATGAAAGGGGTGAAATCCTCTTCAAATACAGCGGCGGGTTTCGCGACTATGCGTGCAGGATATGCCATTCCGCGCAACGGCTGGCGCTCGACTTGAATGAGTGTGCACTCACCGTGGAGCATCTCCAGCAGGCCTACGAGGGCGCTGATTTCTCGCCAAAGGATCGCGACCTCATCGAAGGTTTCGCCAATCAAGATCCGATGCGTCTGCTGGATTTCGAAGACGTTCGCTGTGAGCACTATGCCCGTAAATGGGGATTGGTACCGACCCGGGAGAAGGACGTTTCCCCAGAGCCAGCTGCCGAGCACTATGGCAGTAAGTTGCGTCAGCCTGCCGAACCAGAGTCAGAGCCCCGGAACCCAGCTGGTCAAGCAAAGAGCCCCCATGCCCGAGAGCAGGCTATCGCAAAGCAAATCGCCACGAAACGAGCCAAAGCCGACAAAAAAAGAGCAGCGGTGAAAACTGAGTGCAGCGACGATGACCTTCGCAATGATGGGCTGAAGAAATTCCTGATCAATGGTTTCGATGCATTCCGAGACGTTGCCTAAACCACTCGCATAGAACGGAGCTCGCATGCGGCCAGCTTATGTAAGTAATCAATCCGCTTTTGTGGCCACAATGCCCCTCGGAAAAAGGCCGATTCTGCCGTTCTTCCCGATGTCGTTACCCGACGAATCCTTGGCGTCTCGAGTCACGCGATTCCACTTCGAACGTGGAAATGCAAAGACACGAGAGACTTACCAGGAGCTATTCGGCTCATCGCCATTCGCGCTGTCAAACTTGTTCCTGCCGCGAATCGAAGCGCTGGCACAACGGTTGCCCGGTAACCCACATGCGAACGTAGAGAAACTAATTCACGAAGGCACATTGCTTCCTATTGCTCGGCTCTTCACCGCCAGCACGACAACTTGGGCTTCGGCTGATTACGTACGACGGAGTGTGGGCGAATCGGGCTCAACGCGAATCTGTCTCCAATGTATCAAGGAAGATGTAAGCCAATTCGAAACGGTTTATCTTCACCGGTCACATCAAATTCCAGCTGTGACAGCCTGTTGGAAGCACGGGTGGAGACTGCTGGATCATTGCCCAGAATGCGGCTGCCCAATCGAATCACCGAAAGATCTGACACTCGCCCCCTGGCTAGGGTGCTATTGCGGATACCGATTCGAGCTAGCGGAGCAAGAGCCGTCAGACTATGTGGCATCCAGTAAAGAAAATGATATCGCGAGGTTTGCGAGCCTTGTCTTGACCCATGTACCGGAGAGGATGCTCGCGGAGAACCTACCCCGGGTCCTCCGCGACAGGGCTCTCGAGATGGGATTTCGCTGGGGCAAGGAGAAAGTCGACCGGAAAAGTCTTAAAGCAGCAATGGAGTCCCATTATTCACCGACACTCTTGGCCCGACTGGATCGAGCGTACGCGACGGCAAAGACAAAGAACTGGTTCAACTTTCTCGGATTGACGAAAGAGGCTATCGAGGGGCCGTTTAACCGAAATTTATTGCTCGCAAACTATCTGTTTCAAGATGCAGAAGCGTTTCTGGCAAAGCTAGCCGAGATTGAAACACAGGGCCCGTTTGTAGCCGCCGTAGAGATATCCCCCCATGACATGCACTCTCCCAGTCAGATGAATCGCACCACCAACGGCGTGAACGTTCTCATTGAACGACTGACGTCGATCGCGATAGCCGAAAATCTCGAGATCAGTGATTTGTGGCGCGACTACTATGGCGCCATGAAGCGAATTGCCGTCTCCGGGTCGAAAGCAGGCATTGAAGCCTTGAAGAAAGCGATTGAGCAGAATGGCATGAAGTCCGCCAAGAAACACGGGCGGTCGTCGGCTAAGAAGGTTCATCCGAAAGATGCTGATTGGGCAGAGGAGATCAAGAAGACTGCCTCTCGTCTCTTTAGCGAGCCCGGCCGGCCGACGCGAATTTCAATTGCATCGTTGGTTAGAAATACGAAATTTCAGCCAGCCACTTGGCCGGATGCCATCAGCTTCCCGCTTACCCGCGCCGCGTGCGCGACATTACAGGAGTCGCAGTGGCATTTCTATGCACGGCGCGTCATGTGGGCGATGGCCCGCTATCACGGGAAGGCGGTCGCCAGAAGCCTCATTACCGAAGATGCTGGGCTCGAACATCACCGTGCGACTGACGTCTATCACTATCTCGTTTCGTCGGCCATTGTTCCGATTGCCCCTTTTGTGAAGCAACTCGAGGCAAAGGGGATTGCTCGGGACTGGTCAGGCCCTTGCCCGGAAAAGGTGTATCGTAAAGCGGGACGCGGCTATCAAAAGACAGGGGTAATAACCGCTTATGCTCCACCGGACTTCACCGGGAAGACGTGAGCGGAAGCTACGGTTGCGAAGTTCATGGGAGCCGGCCTCGGCCTCTTCGACAATCACCCAATCAACCTGCCGTCGTTGGTTGAAGGGGAGTCCTTGTACTCTTGGTGCGCGAGGTATCACCGGCTAAGTGGGAATGCGATTGCAGGACATTCTTGTGCCCAATTATTTGGAGCCCATCGTCCTGCGCTAAAGCATGATTTCCCAAGGAATCTGTCGGAGCTTTGCAACAGAACTCGTAACTGTTTAGGTGCCCCAGAAACGTTGGCATTGGAACGAACGCTGCTGGGATACTATGCGCCATTCATTCCCCCACCACGTTACCAGCGGGCGTTGGAGGCTCTTTGTGGTCAGCGAATGGCGGAGCCCAAGCACCTGCTCGGGTTGATGGCCAGTCGAGTCGGTGCGTCACATCCCCTAAAGGCATGTCCCGAGTGCATACAACACGACTTGGATGAATTGGGGTTTTCTCGATGGATTCTGGAGCATCAGTGGCCCTCTGTTTGGATTTGCCGGCGCCACGGCACCCCGCTCCAGCGCCTGGCAGGTCACTTGCAGCCACGCGAACTTCGGGCTTGGACGATGCCGGAGGACCATTCCGATGGCGAATGGGAACGTCTGCCGGAACTCAGAGCAACTTCAATCGAAAAGCTGGCACACATTGCTTCGATAAGCGCGAGCATTGCGCAGATCTCAGCAATTTTTGATGACGACCGACTGAGGATTGCATATCGACTGGGTGCACGAGATCGGGGATGTGCCGCGTTTGACGGGTCACTCCGCACGTTGACGATGACGCGACACCTTACAGCCGATTACGGTGAACTCGTGGCCCTGCCAGCGTTCAGTTTTCTGGCCGATGCGGACCCCAATGGTGCAGGTGTCATTGGTTTGTTGACACGACGCTTTCCTGGGCTGCACCACCCAGTAAAGCATGCTGTGCTGATCGCGTTCCTGTTTGACTCGGTGGCACATTTCATCGACGCGTATCGAGCTGCTACGGTGACAGACATTTCCAACGAGGCCGACGCCGTGGCTGGAAACTTCCGCAAGGCTTTGCGACGGCTCGTGGAGTTCGAGAAATGGTCAGTGTCTCGTGCGGCCAAAGCAACGGGGATACCGCTGTGCCAAGCATGCAGGTGGCTGGATTCGGTCGGCGTGCCATATGGCCATCGGCCTCGAATTCTGACCGACCAAGCCAAAGCGCTGCTCAGTAGCATGCTGATTGCCGGCGACGATTACGGGCAGATCGCTGAGAAAACGGGTTTGAAGAAGAGCCTTGTCCGAGCATTCGCAGCCTCAAATCAGCTCTTGCGGGATGCCTGGAGGGTGAGGCGATTTGAACGGCTTCGTGATCACCATAGAGCTCATGCCCTGGAGTTGTTCAATACCATGCAAGGGGCGTCAATCAAGACATTGAAGTCAGTAGAGGGGAATGGATTGGCGTGGTTGGAACGCCATGATCGAGAATGGCTAGCGAAGGTCACTCCCACCCTTTGAGTATCTTGAAATCCGACCTCTACACGAGCTCCCTCAGCCGTCTACTAACCAATAGTTTCTTGAACGCTAGCAAAATTAGTTAGTTACATTTCTACGCCGCATTGAGAAATTTAACCAATTGAACCGATAGTCTGAAACCACGACTACAAGTGTATGATCTTCCATGCTTTCAATAATGTATTGTGCGGTAACAAGGAAGCAATAGAGTCTGTCGGCTAAGAATAAAGTCTGTCAGACCGTAAATGATCAAAGCCCGGCGAATGCCGGGCTTTGTGTTTCTGGCGCAGTGGTGTTCAACCCTAGCAGCCATTGCGCAACCGAAATCCTAGCGACCCTTCAAGGGCACTGACGGGCTATCGCCTTCTTTCTCACGGGGGGCAAGCGCCTGCTTTACCACGAGAAATCGTCCGGGATCTTGTAGTCGGCGTAGGGGTCGTCTCCCTCCACCTCGGTACTGGGCTTGTTAACCCGCACGACGATGGAGGCGTCCCGCTCGGCAATCTTGTCGGCGACCACCTTGGGTACCAGTTCGAAGGATGCTCCCTGGCGGACGATCACCAGGCGCCCGGCGGTCAGATGGGCCTGAACCGCGGCCGACACGTACAGCCGTTCGATCTTGTTGCCGTAGGTGAAGTTATAGGCGATGTCACCGCCGCCCTTGCTCTGCCGGCTCTGCTGCACCATCTGGGCAATCTGCGCCGCAACGGCATTCTGGGCGGCGGCGGCCGCGCGCTGGGCATTGAGCTCGCGGGCGCGCTCGGCATTCTTGCGCTGGGCTTCCTGGGCCGCCAGGCGCACGTCATCAACCGCCTGCACGCCGGTGCGGCGCTCGTCCTTCTTCTGCTTGCTCTTTTCGTGGTTGGCCTGTTTGACCTTCTTTTGGCTAACGAGGCCGGCTTTCAAAAACTGATCTTGCAAAGAGGCCATAGGTGCCGCTTCCTGACGTGGGTTAGGCTGAAAAGGTCAGCCGGAAAAGGCCGCTAGCTTAGCAAAAGTGTGGCCCACGCCGCTCCTCAGGCGAAGGCGGGGCGCCCGCCAGCTCAGTGCAAGGTCACTGCGGGCCGCGGGTGGAAGACAGCCTGGATGATTTTAATGAGAGGGGCGTTCACTCATAGCGGTCGGCACAGTGACGCATCCGCATACAACTGGATTTGGCGCACGTTGGTCATGAGCACGCTGCCCACATCCAATTTCAAGGGCAGCCCATACCGGCATCGAGCGGGAGCCATTCAAAAGAAGAAGGCCCAATCCAGGAATCAGGCCTTTTGTGGACGAGCCTCCGGTCGGGGCGGGCAACTTCGAACTCAGTAGGCCGGCTTGTCGCTGAATGCCTTTAGGTTGGCTTTCAAGGCGGGACTCATCGGCATGGCCAGATTGACGCCCTTGGGCGGAATCGGTCGTTCGAACCATTTCGTGTAGAGCCGGGCGAACTCGCCGGAACGCATCAGACGCTTCAGGGCGTCGTCCACCAGCGCCTTGAACTGGGGGTCGTCCTTGCGCACCATGCAGCCGTAAGGTTCGATCTGCAGCCCATCGCCCACTACGGCGAACTCGCCCGGATTGTGGGCATTGGCCCGCAAGCCGAAGAGCAGGATGTCATCCAGGGCCAGGGCGGCCGCGCTTCCGTTTTCCAGCAATTGAAACGCCTCGGCATAATCTTTTCCGGTGGTGATTTTCAGATTGAGATTATGGGAATCGCCATAGGCGCGAATCACTTTTTCATTGGTGCTTCCGGCTGCAGTCGCCACCGTTTTGTTGGTCAGATCGGAATAATCCTTTACACCCGAATCATTTTTCGTCAAAAGCCGGGTGCCGGCATAAAAATAACTTACCGAAAACGCAACCTCCTTACCCCGGGCAGAGGTATTGGTCGTCGACCCGCACTCCAGATCGTAGGTGCCATTGACCAAGAGCGGAATACGGTTCTGACCCGTGACGGGAATGTAGGCCACCTCCAGGTACGGCCGCTTCAGCCAAGCACGCACGTCATCGAGAATGGCCTCGGTCAACTCCACGGAAAAGCCCACGGCCTTGCGTGGTCCCAGCAGGTAACTGAAAGGAACCGCAGCTTCCCGGTAACCCACGGTTATTTTATTTTCCGCCGCGACTTTATGTAGCGTCTGCGCCACGACACAAGTCGGAAAGGCAATCATGCCGCCAATTACCAAGGCACTGGCAGCAAACGAAATGGTTTTCATGGCATCCCCCGTTGTTCTTGGAAAATTCACAGCGCACTGAAAGTCTAGGTGCGGGGCGAACAAAGTCAAAAACCTTGCGGGGCTTAAAAAAACAAAATAAAAATCGCTTTTAACTTGCCACTCATCTCCAGCAATGAACGGCCAATGCACCAAAACCGTGCCATATCTGTAAAGACGTTCGACCGTGCGTTTGGCTTTGGCACCACAACAGTGCCCAGCGCATACGGAAGCATCCCTCCATGTTGTTAATTTCCTTCCTGGATCAATGCGTTAGGCAGAACGCCCAAAGATGGAACGGCACTTGCTCATCGTCCGACTAGAAAAATAAACACTTTCCAATAGAGGACAACATGCTGAAAAGCGACGCAATGCAACTTTCCGCCAGCGAGCGAGGTTGGCTGCCCTGGCTGGGCAAGACCGGCAAACTGGCCATGGGCTGGGCGACCCGGGTCAACCGGGACCGCTACCCGGTGCTGGAGCAGGCCTTCGAGGGCTTCGCCGCAACCCGGATGCGCATCCTGCAATCCTGGGCGGAACAGGTCTGGGACCAGCTCGACGCCCTGTCCCGGGAGGTCGAACAGGCATTCCCCGGCGTACCGGCCAGCCTGCTCGCCGACCAGCAGAAGCTGCTACGCGACGCCAGCGAGATCGCCGTGATCGGCGCCGACGGCACGGTGCTGACCTCGACCCGCGCCGAGCGTGTCGGCGCCCGGGACCTGCCCCCCAAGGCGGTGGCGGCGGGACTGGCCGGCCGCTTCCTGCACGGCCCTTACGTGGATCCGGTAACCCGCGCCTTGGGGCCGTCCACCTCGGCCTTTCACGACGGCGTGACCCTGATGTTCTACCGCCCCCTGGCGGTGGCCGGGGGCAAGGCCGCCCTGCTGGCCCGGGTGCCCAACGACGTGGTGGGCGACCTGATCCAGCGCGAGGCCGGGCACATCTTCCACGAGTCCGGGGACAACTACCTGTTCATGGTCCAGTCCCGCTTCGATCCAACGATCAAGCCGGGCACCGCCCTGTCCCGCTCGCGCTTCGAGGACAGCACCTTCTCCCTGGGCGACAACCTCAAGCAGGGGGTGCGCACCGACTTCGGCACGGTGCAGATCCGCGAGCACACCGAATTCGAAGTGATCTTCAACGACCCGGCCACCGGCCAGCTCCACCCCGGGGTGCGGGAGACCATCCGCCAGGGACAGAACCTGTTCGTCACCTACCCGGGCTATTCGGACTACCGGCACATCCCGGTAATCGGCAAGGGGGTCACGTTCACCATGCCCGGCTCCCCGGACACCTGGGGGATGATGTGCGAGGCCGACCTGGAAGAGGTGTACCGCTACCGCAGCCTGGGCTACCAGCTATCGCGCCTGTACCTGGCCATGACCCTGGGGGTGTGGGGCGCCGGCGCCGCCATCCACGGCCTCACCGACCTGCCCTTTGCCGCCGTGGCGCTCGGCCAACTAGCCCTGGTGCTGGGTGGTGCCTTCCTCTTCAAGCACCTGGGGGCGGCCGCACTGTCGCACCGGCTGCGCGACACCAGCCGGGTGCTGCGCACCATCGCCGAGGGGGGCGGCAACCTGGCGGAGCGCCTGCCCCGCCCGGAGGGCCGGGGCGACGAGGCGACGGTGATCGCCCAGTGGATCAACAGCCTGATCGACAACCTGGAGCAGTTGATCGGCCGGGTGATCGCCACCAACCAGGAGATCGGCCGCGCCAACGCGGCCCTGCAGGGCACCAGCCGCAAGACCATGAGCGCCTCGGGACAGCTCCACGAGACCCTGGTGGACACCCTGGCCAGCGTGCGCCTGCAGGCCGAGGAGCTGGACGCCGCCAGCGCCGAGGTCGAAACCATGCGCGAGGCGGTGCACCAGGCCACCGCCGAGGCCCGCGAGCAATTCCAGCGGGTGGAGGCGCGTAGCGGCCAGATCCGCGATTCGGTGGGAGCCGCCACCCAGACCATCCGCCAGCTCAAGGACAGCGCCTCGGAAATCGGCCGCATCGTCACGGTGATCAACGACATCGCCAGCCAGACCAACCTGTTGGCGCTCAACGCAGCCATTGAGGCGGCCCGGGCCGGCGAGGCGGGTCGGGGCTTTGCCGTGGTGGCCGACGAGGTACGCAAGCTGGCCGACCGCACTGCCCAATCCACCCAGGAGATCGGCGGCATGATCGCCACGGTGCAGAACCGGGCCGAGGAGGCGGTGAGCACCATGGATTCGGGCATGGACGAGCTGGAAGAAGGCCTCAAGCTGGCCATGGACGCGGCCAGCGACAAGAAGGAGGTGCAGGACATTCTGGAACGCCTGTTCGCCACCATCGACGAACTGGCCGCCGCCACCCGCACCAACGGCAACCGCATCGAATCCATGGCCGAGAGCGCCGACTCGGTGCGCACGGCGATCCAGGAGGCTCACCGTAGTGCCGAACAGACCGGCGGCGCCGCCCAGGCGCTGAACCGGCTGATGGGCCAGTTCAAGGTCTCGGCGGTGCTGCGCTGAAGCACCGCCGGCGGCGGCAAGCGGGGTCAGCCGCCTCCACGCTACCCATCAAAAACAACACCCCCTGGAAAGGCGCGCCAAATGGCGTTCTCCAGGGGGTGTCCTCCGAAAGGCACGTCAGACGGGCCTCTCCGCAGGGGGCAGCCGGAGAGGCGCGCCCCGCTTAGGTTTCCAGCCGGCTTACTTGCCCAGGCTGGCCAGCTTCTTCTCGATACGGTCCAGGGGCACGGCGCCGGGAATGCGCTCGCCGTCGGTGAACACCAGGGTCGGCGTGCCACGGATGTTGTACTTCTGGCCCAGCTCGACGATCTTCTGCGTCGGGGTGGCGCAGTCGCCCTTACCGCTGGGGGCGCGGCCGTCGACCATCAGGTCGTTCCAGGCCTTGGCCTTGTCGGCGGAGCACCAGATCTGCTTGGCCTTATCCACCGAATCCTGGGACAGGATCGGGTAGAGGAAGGTGTAGATGGTGACGTTGTCGAGCTTCTGCAGGTCCTTGGCCAGGCGCTTGCAGTAGCCGCAGTTGGGGTCCTCGAAGGTCACCAGGGTGCGGCTGCCGTTGCCCTTGACCTGCTTCACCGCCGACTCCAGCGGCAGGTCGGCGAACTTGATGGCGTTGAGCTTGGCCATACGCGCCTCGGTCACGCTCTGGCGGGTCTTGGCGTCCACCAGGTTGCCGAAGACATAGGCGCTGCCCTTCTCGTCGGTGTAGAACAGGGTGCCGTCAGCGTAGACCTCGTAGAGGCCCAGGTAGCCACTCTTGGTGATGCTGTCGACCTTGATGTTGAGCTTGCTCTCCAGGTCGGCCTTGAGGCGGGCATGGCCGTCGTCGGCCGCCAGGGCGGCGCTACCGATCGCGGCGATGCCGGCGGACACGGCCAGGGCGGCCAGCAGGGCGAGGGGACGGCGGGAAAAACGCAGGGTCATAGGGGACTCCAGAAGAAAAGGGGCGCTCAGGTTTCCAGGGCGTAGCGGATCAGGCTGCTCTTGACCGGGCCCAACCGGTTGGTCAGGGACATGCCGGCGTTGCGCACCGCCCGCAGCAGGGGCATGGGTTCGCGGAACAGGCGGCGCAGGCCGTCGGTGACGGTCTGCAGCATCACCACCTCTTCCTTGCGGGCGCGCTGGTATCGGGCGAGGAAACGTTCGTCGCCCACATCCTGCCACGGCGAGGCGCCGGACAACAATTCGGCTAGGGCCCGGGCGTCCTGGAAGCCCAGGTTGATGCCGTGGCCCGAGAGCGGGTGAATGCCGTGGGCGGCGTCGCCGAGCAGGGCCAGGCGCGGCGCCACGGTGCGCGGCACGCGGATCAGGCGCAGGGGGAAGCCCACCGGCGGGGTGATCAGGGACAGCTCGCCGAGCACCCGGCCGCCGGCAGCCGCCACCGTGTCGCAGAAGGCCGCCGGCTCCAGGGCCAGCAGTTCCTTGGCGTGGGCGTCCGGGGTGGACCAGACGATCGACATGCGGTCGCCGGGCAGGGGCAGGTAGGCCAGCACCCCGTCGTCGCGGAACCACTGGTGGGCGACACCCAGGTGGGGACGGGAGATGTCGAAGTTGGCCACCACCCCGACCTCGTTGTAGGGCGTGGTGTGGGCCGGCAGTCCGGCCTGGCCGCGCAGCCAGGAATCGCGGCCGTCGGCGGCCACCAGCAGGCGGGCGGAGAGGGCGCGGCCGTCGTCCAGGGTGAGGTGGGCGGCCTGCTCGTTCCAGCGCACGGCGGCGGGGCGGGCCGGAGAATAAAGGGTCAGGTTGGCCTGGCGCAGGGCGGTCTGCCACAGCTCGTCGGCGATCAGGGACGATTCGGCGATCCAGGCCAGCTCCGGGACACCGGCTTCGTAAGCGGAAAAATCGAGCTGGCCGCCGGCGTCGCCGGCCACCGCCATGCGCTCCACCGGTGCCACCCGGGTGAGATCGAGCCGGTCCCACACGCCAAGCTGGCGCAGGAAGCGGGCGTTGGCCGGGCTCACCGCGTAGATCCGGGCGTCCCAGCCCTCGGTGGGCCGGCGCGGCGGCTGGGCCTCGACCAGGGCCACCTTGAGCCGGGCGTCCCGCAGCCCCACCGCCAGGCTCAGCCCGGCCAGGCCGCCGCCGACGATGAGCACGTCGAAATCAGGGGATTTTTCCTGGGACATCTTCCACACTCCAGATCGCTCGCCCGGACAAAACCAACAAAAAAGCCCGCTGGACACGCCAGCGGGCTTTTTGCGGGATTCTGGTGGTGATGGGCAGGATCGAACTGCCGACCTGCGGGTTATGAATCCGCCGCTCTAACCAGACTGAGCTACATCACCACGAAGGGCGCAAATAATAGGCAAAACGCCACTCGCCGTCAACAGATGCACTGTACAGGAATCGGCTATACTTGCGCAAATTGCTGTTTTTAGCCGGGATTCGGGCGAAACCTCCATCATTTGTCGAGACTCGTCGCCCGCCACGGCGCCCCGGACGGGAGTGGCGTTGCAACTTTCGGCCGACCGCCACATCCCTATCCATCCCGCCCCACCGTCCGATCACCGTTCCTGGAGCCGCCATGACCGCCGCCCCCGCCCTGCGCCGCCTGCTGGCCGTTTTCGCCGTGCTGGCGACCTGGGGGACGAGTCTGCCGGCCCTGGCCCAATTGCGCACGTTTCCGGCCAATACCGAAGTGGGCAAGCTGAGTGCCATCGGCCAGGGCTGGGTGCGCATCGGCAAAACCGATTTCCCCCTGGCCCCCGGCGTCCAGATCCGCAACCGGCAGAACCTGATCGTGCTGCCGATGACGGTGGCGGGGGAGTACAAGGATCAGCCGGTGCGGGTGCAGTGGGACGCCCAAGGTCAGGTCTGGAAGCTGTGGCTACTGACCGAGGATGAAGCCCAGGCCCTGGCCAAGTAAGCACGCGGCGGCCGCATGCCGCCCCCGTTTTCCGCGCCCCGGCGCTCTTTTTTGTGTAGGTTGTTTGCCGTGAAAAAGCTGTACATCAAGACCTTTGGCTGCCAGATGAACGAGTACGACTCGGACAAGATGGCCGACGTGCTCGACGCCGCCGAGGGGGTGGTCAAGACCGACAACCCGGAAGAGGCGGACATCATCCTCTTCAACACCTGCTCGGTGCGGGAGAAGGCCCAGGAAAAGGTCTTCCACGACCTGGGCCGGGTGCGCCACCTGAAGCAGCAGAACCCGGACCTGGTGATCGGCGTCGGCGGCTGCGTGGCCAGCCAGGAGGGCGACGCCATCGTCGCCCGGGCGCCCTTCGTCGACGTGGTCTTCGGCCCCCAGACCCTGCACCGGCTGCCCCAGTTGATCGCCGAGCGGCGCAGCAAGGGCAAGGCGGCGGTGGACGTATCCTTCCCCGAGATCGAGAAGTTCGACGCCCTGCCGCCGGCGCGCACCGAGGGCGCCACCGCCTTCGTCTCGATCATGGAAGGCTGCTCCAAGTACTGCACCTTCTGCATCGTCCCCTACACCCGGGGCGAAGAAGTGTCGCGCCCCTTCGGCGACGTGCTCACCGAGGTGGCCGGCCTGGCCGACCAGGGCGTCAAGGAAGTGACCCTGCTCGGCCAGAACGTGAACGCCTACCGGGGCGTCATGGACGGCTCCAGCGAGATCGCCGACCTGGCCATGCTGATCGAGTACATCGCCGATATCCCCGGCATCGAGCGCATCCGCTACACCACCTCCCACCCGCGGGAGATGACCCAGCGCCTGATCGACACCTACGCCAAGGTGCCCAAGCTGGTGTCCCACCTGCACCTGCCGGTGCAGGCCGGCTCGGACCAGGTGCTGGCGGCGATGAAGCGCGGCTACACCGGGCTCGAATACAAGAGCCTGATCCGCAAGCTGCGCGCCGCGCGCCCGGACATTTCCCTGTCCTCCGACTTCATCGTCGGCTTCCCCGGCGAGACCGAGGAAGACTTCGAGAAGACCATGAAGCTGATCGAGGACGTGGGCTTCGACACCTCCTTCTCCTTCGTCTACTCGCCCCGCCCCGGCACCCCGGCGGTGGAGCTGGCCGACACCACGCCCCAGGACGTCAAGCTGAAGCGCCTGATGCGCCTGCAAAAGCGCATCGAGGACCAGGCCCAGGCCATCTCCCAGGCCATGGTCGGCACCGTGCAGCGGGTACTGGTGGAAGGGCTGTCGAAGAAAGACCCCAACGAGCTGGCCGGCCGTACCGACAACAACCGGGTGGTGAACTTCGTCGGCAACCCGCGCCTGATCCACCAGTTTGTCGACGTGACCATCACCGCCGCCCTGCCCCACAGCCTGCGCGGCGAAATCGTGGTCAAGGAGTAAATCCAGGTGAACGCCCCCAAGCAGCGCCCCCTCAGCTTTTCCCTGGACGACCACGACAACCTGCGCCTGGCCAACCTGTGCGGCGCCCTGGACGAGAACCTGCGCCAGATCGAGGCCGCCTTCGACGTGGCCATCGCCCGCCGCGGCGAACACTTCACCCTGCGCGGCGAGATCGAGGCCATGCGCCGCGCCGAGGACGCCATCCGCTACTTCTACGGCAAGTCCGGCGAGCCGATCGGCGTGGACACCCTGCAACTCGGCCTGATCGAGCTGGTCAACCAACCGGTGCGCCGGGTCAGCCCCCAGGACACCGCCACGGTGCAGCTGGTCACGCGCAAGGCCGAACTGCACGGCCGCACGCCGCGCCAGGGCGACTACCTGAAGGCGATCCAGGAACACGACATCACCTTCGGCATCGGCCCGGCTGGCACCGGCAAGACCTACCTGGCAGTGGCCAGCGCGGTGGACGCCTTCGAGCGGGAGCTGGTCGAGCGCATCGTCCTGACCCGCCCGGCGGTGGAAGCCGGCGAGCGCCTGGGCTTTCTGCCCGGCGACCTGGCCCAGAAGGTGGACCCCTACCTGCGCCCCCTCTACGACGCCCTCTACGACCTGATGGGCTTCGACCGGGTGGGCAAGCTGTTCGAGAAGGGCAACATCGAGATCGCGCCCCTGGCCTACATGCGCGGCCGCACCCTGAACAACGCCTTCATCATCCTCGACGAGGCGCAGAACACCACGCCCGAGCAGATGAAGATGTTCCTCACCCGCATCGGCATCGGCGCCAAGGCGGTGGTCACCGGCGACCCCTCCCAGGTGGATCTGCCCAAGGGCCAGAAGAGCGGTCTCAAGGAGGCCGCCGAGGTATTGAAGGACGTGCGCGGCCTGGCCTTCGTCCATTTCAACCGGGAAGACGTGGTGCGCCACCCGCTGGTGGCGCGCATCGTCACCGCCTACGAGGCCCACACCAAGGCCGTGGAAACCGCCCAAAAGGCAGCCCAGGCCGCCGCCCGCAACGCCCACCACGGCGCCGGGCAGCACGGCCCGGAAGGGAGCGAGGCATGAACGCCGGCGCGCCTCCGGCGGCATCGCGCCGCCTCAACCTGTCGGTGCAATACGCCTGCAACAAGGACGGGCTACCCTCCCGGGAGCAGGTGCGCCGCTGGGCCCGGGCAACTCTGGACGCCGTGGACGCCCAACGCGGCGGCCAGGTCACGGTACGCTTCGTCGAACCCGCCGAGGGCCAGGAGCTGAACCGGGACTACCGGGGCAAGGACTACGCCACCAACGTGCTGTCCTTTCCCTACGATACCGAACCGGTGGTGATGGGCGACCTGATCGTCTGCGCCGCCGTGGTAGCCCGGGAAGCGGTCGCGCAGGGCAAGCCCCTGGAGCACCACCATGCCCACCTGGTGGTGCATGGTATGCTGCACCTGCAAGGGTTCGACCACGAGGACGACGACGAGGCCGAGGCCATGGAGGCTCTGGAAACCGACATCCTCGCCAGCCTGGGCTACCCGGACCCCTACGCCGCCGAAAAAGACTCCCCCGCCCCCAGGGTTCACGACTGAGGACCGCCGGCGGGCGTCCGACCCAGGGCGCCAGCCGGCCTTCCTGACTCCTGCATCCTGCCCACGCCGAAATGGACAGTTCCACAAGTAGTCCCAAGCCTTCCTTCCTCGAACGTCTCTCTTCCCTGCTCCTGCGCGAGCCGGAAGACCGGGAGCAGTTGCTCGACCTGCTCCACGCCTCCTACGAAAAAAGCCTGCTCGACGCCGACGCCCTGACCATCATCGAAGGGGCCCTGGCCGCTTCCGAGACCGCGGTGCGCGACATCATGGTTCCCCGCGCCCAGATGGACGTGGTGGAGGCCGACGCCCAGCTGCCGGACCTGATCCGCTTCGTCATCGACACCGCCCACTCCCGTTTCCCGGTGATCGGAGAGAACAAGGACGACGTCCTCGGCATCCTGCTCGCCAAGGATCTGCTGCGCTCCATCAGCGAAGAAAACTTCAACCTGCGCGACTGGCTGCGCCCGGCCGTGTTCATCCCCGAATCGAAGCGCCTCAACGTGCTGCTGCGCGAGTTCCGCGTCAGCCGCAACCACATGGCTATCGTGGTGGACGAGTACGGCGGCGTGTCCGGCCTGGTAACCATCGAGGACGTACTGGAGCAGATCGTCGGCGACATCGAGGACGAGTACGACTTCGACGAAACCGAGGACCACATCCGCCTCGACGCCGCCGGCCGCTACCGGGTCAAGGCCCAGACCGAGCTGGAGGACTTCAACGAAGCCTTCGGCACCACCCTGGCCGACGAGCAGTCCGACACCATCGGCGGCCTGGTGCTGCATCACCTGGGCCGGGTGCCCAAGCGCAACGAGATCGTGCGCATCGGCCCGGTCACCTTCCAGGTGCTGCGCGCCGACAGCCGCCGCCTGTACACCCTGCTGGTGGATGCCCCGCGCCAGCCGGCCTCCGCCGACACGGCCGACACCGACCAACCCGATGTCCCCCACGGCCGCTAACTTCGGCCGCGGCAAATCCCTGGGCGCCGCCCTGTTGCTCGGCGCCCTCGGCGTATTGGCCTTCGCCCCGTTCGAGTGCTGGCCCCTGGCCTTCGTCGCCTGGGGCGGCCTGTTCGCCCTCGTCCGCCTGGCCGCCAGCCCCGGACGCGCCGCCCTGATCGGCCTGTGCTTCGGCCTCGGCCTGTACCTGGGCGGCGTCTCCTGGGTCTATGTGTCAATGCACGACGTGGGCGGCATGCCCGCCCCCATCGCAGCCCTGGCCGCTCTGGCCCTGTCCGCCTACCTGGCCCTGTTTCCGGCCCTGGCCTGCGCCGTCCTGAGTCGCGCCGTGCGCCGCCCCCTGGCGCCCTTCGCCGCCGCCCTGGTCTTCGCCGCCCTGATCGCCCTGAGCGAATGGCTGCGCGGCTGGCTGCTCACCGGCTTCCCCTGGCTGGCCCTGGGCTACAGCCAGACGCCGCCCTCGCCCCTGGCCGGTTTCGCCCCCCTGTTCGGCGTCTATGGCGTCTCGGGCATCGCCGCCCTGTGCGGGGCACTCCTGTGGAACGCCGCGTCCAGCCTCGTTCTCCGGGCACACCCTCTGGCGATCAAGCATTCATGCGCCTTGGCGAGCACCCTCCTTGGAGGTTGGCTCCTGGCGGGCATTTCCTGGACCCAGCCCAGCGGAGCACCGATCCGGGTGGCCCTCCTGCAAGGCAACATCCCCCAGTCCCTGAAATGGGAACCGGAGCGCCTGCGCGATTCCCTGGTCACCTATCTGGCCCTGACCCGGGAACACCCCGCCGACCTCACCGTGCTGCCGGAAACCGCCCTGCCCCTGCTCTTCGAGCACCTGCCCGGCGACTACCTGGCCACCCTGCGCCAGGCCGCCGCCCCGGGAGAGCTGCTGGTCGGCGCACCGACCCGGGAGCCCGGCGGCTACGCCAACAGCGCCCTCACCCTGGGGCCCGACGGCCAGGCCGAGCAGCGGTACAACAAGGCCCATCTGGTGCCCTTCGGCGAGTACATCCCGCCCGGCTTCGACTGGTTCTTGAAGCTGATGAAGATCCCCATGGGCGACTTCTACGCCGGCCCCGATCCCCAACGCCCCCTGCTCCTGGCCGGGCAGAAGGTGGCGGTGAACATCTGCTATGAGGATCTGTTCCCCGACCAGATCGCCCGGGGGGCGCAAGACGCCACGGTGCTGGTGAACCTGTCGAACACCGCCTGGTTCGGCCATTCCCTGGCCCAGCCCCAGCATTTGCAGATCTCGCGCATGCGCGCCGTGGAAACGGGCCGCCCGATGCTGCGCGCCACCAACACCGGCATGACCGCCCACGTCACTCCGGACGGCCGCGTCGCCGACGTGCTCGCCCCGTTCACCCGGGACGGCCTGGTGGCCACCGTCACCGGCACCACCGGCACCACGCCCTACGTGCGTTTCGGCAACCTGCCAGCCCTGCTGCTGGCCGTGGCCACCCTCGCCCTGGCCCTTCTCGGCCGCCGCCCGGCGCCCCCTCCGGCGGGCTGACGCCCGCCCCTTTCCCGCTCCGGCCCGCGGCCGCCCTCCGGGCCAATTCCGGGCCAGCTCCGGGCAGCCGCATAGCGTCCCGACATCGCCACGGCGCTCACCGTCCCCCAGAGGCCGCCGCCCGCATCGGGTAAACTCCCCCCGCCGCCTGTGTGCGGCCCTTGCATCGCCGCCGGCCACCCCGGCGGCATTCCTACGCCCGGACGCCATCCCCGCTCGGGCGAGCAACGATACCCATGGGAGAACTCCGATGTCCGATTCCACACCGCACCTGTCGCGGCGCCGCTTCCTGGCTGCCGCCGGCGCCACCACCGCCGCCTCCGCCACCCTGGCCGCCACGCCGGCCCTGGCACAAGGCGCCACGCCGGCAGCGGCCCAGCCGGTCTTTCCCCAGCAACTGCCGATCCTGATCACCACCTCGGTGCAGCCGATCCTGCCCAAGGGCAAGGCCAAGCGGGTGGTGATCTGCGGCGGCGGCTGGGGCGGTCTGTCCGCCGCCAAGCACCTGCGCCAGGCCGACCCCAGCCTGGAGGTGATCCTGCTCGAGAAGAATCCGAGCTTCTTCTCCGGCCCGATGAGCAACAAGTGGCTGGTGGACATCGTGGACACCCAGTTCCTCCAGCACGACTACCTGCAGGTGGCCGACAAGTACGGCTACCGCTTCATCCAGGCCGAAGTCACCGGCTTCGAGCGCGACCGTAAGCGGGTCTATACCGCCCAGGGCTATCTGGAATACGACTTCCTGGTGCTGGCCGCCGGCATCCGCTACAACTTCGAGGCGTGGTTCGGCGACGACGTGGCGGCGGCGAACTACACCCGCACCCATTTCCCCTCGGCCTATATCCCCAACAACGAGATGTTCCGGTTGAAGAAGGGCATTCAGGAATTCAAGGGCGGCGACCTGGTGATGACCCTGCCCCCGCCGCCCCACCGCTGTCCGCCCTCGCCCTACGAACGGGCGACGCTGCTGGCCTGGATGTTCACGGTGAAGAAGGTCAAGGGCCACATCACCATCCTCGACCCCAAGGACTCCCCCCGCCCCCTGGGCCCCGGCTTCAAGGAGGCCTGGGAAGAGCTGTATCCGGGCATGGTCACCTACGTGCCCAACGCCCGGGTCCAGTCGGTGGACCCGTACAACAAGCGCATCGTCACCGAGGCCGGCGACTTCAAGTGGGACCACGCCATCCTGATGACCCCGCACCAGGCCGGCGACATGGTGTGGAAGGCCGGCGGCATCGGCAAGAACGCCGAGGGCAAGCCCACCGGCTGGGCCAACGTGGACCAGTTCATGCTCAACCTGAAGGACGATCCGGACACCTACGTGGTGGGCGATTCGGTCGGCTTCGTCTCGCCCCACTTCGGCTTCTACCCGAAGAGCGCCCACGTCGCCCACCGCCTCGGCCGCATCGTCGCCGGCTACATCGCCCAGCGCGCCGCCGGCAAGACGCCCAAATACGCCCTGCCCGACAACCTCTGCTACATGATGGTCAACGGCGGCCTGAACGGCGGCCCCCAGGAAGACCTGCTGGTCACCTTCGACTACAAGGTGAACGAGCAGGGGATCATCCAGCAGACCCAGGTGGACGACAACGTACGCAGCCACCGGCTGGTCAAGGAAGACTTCGGCTGGGCCACCGGCATGTACGCCGACCTGTTCTCCTGACCCACCCGCGGCAGACCGGCGCCCGGCGCCGGCTGCTGGCGATGAAGGCGCCCGCCGGTAACGGCGGGCGCCTTCATGCTTTTTAGCCATAAGCGAAGAAGAAAATCGACTTTTGCGAACATAACGCGCGGACTACAGTGGGCCCATCGCAGCCACCCGTCACCCGCCCCGAAAGCCCGACCATGCTCGCTCTGACGTACGCCCTCCACCTCACCCGCCACCTCGACGTTGCCCCGGCCAAGACCCTGCGCACCCTGGCCGTCGGCCTCTTCTGCCTGACCGGACTGGCCCTGCACGCCGCCCCGGTGCACGCCGCCGCCCCGGCCCCGGCCAGCGCCAGCGCCACCGGTATCGCGACCATCGCCCAGGTGGAAGCGGCCATCGCCCGCGGCGCCATCGTCTGGGACGTGCGTTCCGCCGACGACTACAAGCGCGGCCACCTGCCCGGCGCGATCAACTTCGGCGACGCCGGCAAGGTGCTGCGCGACGAGCAGAAAGAGGATTTCCTGCCCACCGCCGCCATCGAAAAGCTGTTCGGCGAGGCGGGCCTCGATCCGCGCCAGGAGATCGTCGTCTACGGTGGCCGCGGCAACGCCTACGCCTACTTTGGCGGCTACGCGGTGCGCTACTTCGGCGGCCGCAACGTGAGCGTCTTCCACGACGGTTTCGAAGGCTGGCAGGAGGCGGGCAAGCCGGTCACCACCGAGCCGCAGCAGCGCGCCAAGATCGCCCTCAAGCTGACCCCGACCCCGGCCCTGGCGGCCTCCACCGACGAGGTGGTGAAACGCTTCAACGCCCCCGGCGTGCAGGTACTCGACGTGCGCACCAAGAAGGAATTTTCCGGCGACGACATCCGCGCCATCCGCGGTGGCCACATCCCCGGCGCCATCAGCATCCCGGTGGAGCAGAACTGGCAGGACCCGGAGGCGCCGCAGAAGCTGGCCCGCAAGGAAGTGAGCAGCACTGCCGGCCTGGCCCTCAAGGATCGCTCCGCCCTGGAAGCCCTGTACAAGGACCTGGACCGCAACAAGGAAACCATCGTCTATTGCCAGTCCGGCGTGCGCGCCTCGGAAACCGCCGCGGTGCTGGAAACCCTGGGCTTCAAGGATGTGAAGGTGTACGACTCGTCCTGGCTGGGCTGGGCGGCCAAGCTGTCGGCGCCGGTGGAAAACGAGACCTTCCTCAATGTCGGCGCCCTGACCGGCCAGCTCAATGGCCAGATCAACGCCCTGAAGCGCCGGGTGGACGAGCTGGAAAAACAGCTGGCGAAAAAGTAAGCCCCCTAGCCCCCTACCGACACCGCCGATCTGCCTGCGGGCCGCGTTGCGACGCGGCCCGCAGCATTTTCCCCGATCGGCCGGGTTGTGCGTGAACACGCCCAGGGGCAGCGCCGCCGCCCCGCGGCCGGCCTGGGCCACGATGGCCTGGCCGGCGCCTCCCCAGGTCCATCCCGGCCAGCACTCCCGAACACACGGGCGCGGCGTAAAATCGTTCCCTGGCGATTGCTTCCGGCCTTGGGCGCCCCGTTCGCACCTCCCTGGAACCTTCGCCCCCGCCATGGCGTCCATTGCACGCCACCTTGTTGTTCCGCCCCCAATCGCCATGAAGGGCCCGGCACAGTCCGGGCCGCAGTTGCTTTCCCACCATGCCCTCTGATCCCGATCTGGCTCCCGCACCGCCGGGCTGGCCCCTCTTCTGCTGGGTCGCCCTAGCCCTGTGCGCCGGCACCATGGGCACCGCCCTGGCCAGCCCCCTCTATCCGCTCTACCAGGAGCGCTGGCACCTGACGGCCAGCACCATCACCCTGATCTTCGTCGCCTACATGGTGGCGGTGCTGGGCACCTTCGTCTTCCTCGGCCGCCTGTCCGACCGCTTCGGCCCGCTGCCGGTGCTGCGCGCCGCCCTGGTGCTGATCCTGGCGGGCATGGGGCTGTCGGCCGCCGCCGGCATGGCGGGGCCGGCCAATGTGGCGGCAGGGCTGGCCGAACTGTTCGCCGGCCGGGCGGTGATCGGCATCGCCTCGGGCCTGATCATCGCCTCGGCCACCGCCGGCCTGGTGGAAGTTGCGCCGCCGGCGGCCAAGCGCCACGCCTCCCTGGCCGGATCGATCACCAGCATCATCGGCTTCGGCCTAGGGCCCCTGGCCGCCGGGCTGATGGCCCAGTTTGCCCCGGCGCCCCTGCTGACATCCTACGTGGTGGTGATGCTGCTGGTGACGGTGGTGTTGGCGGCCCTGTGCGGCTTCCGCGCCACCCGCCGGGCCTCGCCGCCGCCCCTGTCGCTGCGCCCGCGCTTCGTCCTGCCGGCCCCGCCGGCCCGGCCCGGGTTCTGGGTGGCGGCCCTGACCACCTTCAGCGTCTTCGCCATCTTCAGCCTGTTCGGTTCCCTGGCGCCGTCCTTCCTCAAGGCCCTGCTGCATCTTCACGGCCCGGCCATCAGCGGCAGCGCCCTGGCCCTCTTCCTGCTCTGTTCGGCGGGCATCCAATTCACCCTGCGCCACCGCCCGGTGCAGCGCAACCTGGTGCAGGGGCTGGCCGGGCTGAGCGTGGGAGTGGGGTTGCTGGCCGCCGCACTGGAAACCCAATCCAGCGCACTGTTCATCGTCACCATTCTGGTGACCGGGGCGGGGCACGGCATGGCCTTCATGGCGGCGCTGGCCACTGCCAGCGCCGCCACCACGCCCCACACCCGGGCGGGCATCCTGTCGTCGTTCTTTTCGGTGGGCTATCTGGGCACCATCCTGCCGGTGCTGGGGGTGGGCTTCCTCGCCGATCATTTCGGTCTGGCGCCGGCCGTGCTGCTGTTCTGCCTGACCTTCGCCCTGCTCTCCCTGGGCCTGCTCGTCGCTGCCCGGCGTATCGTCGCTCCGGCGCCCAACGGCGCCTGACGGGCCGTCCAGGCCAGGGCTACAGCCGCGCCGCCTGGAAGGTGTCGCACTGGGCGACGCTGCCGCTCTCCAGCCCCTGCCGGAACCAGCGCACCCGCTGGGCCGAGGTGCCGTGGGTGAAGGATTCCGGCACCACCACGCCCTGGCTCTGCTTTTGCAGGGTGTCGTCGCCGATGGCGGTGGCGGCCCGCAGGGCTTCGTCCACGTCGCCGGTTTCGAGAATCTTGCGCGCCGCATCGGCCCGGCTCGCCCACACTCCGGCCAGGCAGTCGGCCTGCAATTCGAGGCGCACCGACAGGGCGTTGGCCTGGGTCTTGGAGGCCCGTTGCTGGGCCTGATGCACCCGCTCGGAGATGCCCAGCAGGTTCTGTACGTGGTGGCCGATCTCGTGGGCGATCACATAGGCCTCGGCGAAGTCGCCCGGGGCGTGGAAATGCTGGCGCAGTTCATCGTAGAAGGCCAGGTCGATGTACACCTTGCGGTCCAGGGGGCAGTAGAACGGCCCCATGGCCGCCTGGCCCGCGCCGCAGGCGGTCTGGGTGGCGCCGCGGAACAGCACCAGCTTGGGCTCCTCGTAGGTTCGTCCGGCTTCCTGGAAAACCTGGTGCCAGGTCTTCTCGGTGTCGTTGAGCACCTTGGCGACGAAATGGGCGGTGGCATCCTCCCGGGCGTCGCTGGCCAGGGGCTTGCCTGCCGGCGCCGACACCGGCGCCTGCTGCTCAAGCATGCGCGCGCCGTTGATCACCACCGACGGATCGATGCCGAAATACCAGGCCACCAGGGCCAGTACCACCGTCCCCACGCCCAGGCCGCCCCGGCCGATGGGCAATCCGCCCATGCCGCCGCTGCGGCGGTCTTCCACGTTCTGGCTTTCCGTATCGTCGTCGAGACGCATGGCAACTGCTCCTTAAGCGATAGAGAAATTCTGGCACAGCCGCGACGGGACCGCTAAGCCCGCCGCACCGTTGCGCGGCATGGCCGGCGTCGGCGAAAGCGGGCGAAAAACGGTAGAATTCAAGGTTTTCCCACGCGTTCTTCACGCCTCTTACGGATTGCTGTCATGCTGACCTTTCAGGAAGTGATCCTGCGCCTGCAGGACTACTGGAACAAACAGGGCTGCGCCCTCCTGCAACCCTACGACATGGAAGTGGGCGCCGGCACCAGCCACACCGCCACCTTCCTGCGGGCCATCGGCCCCGAGCCCTGGAAGGCCGCCTACGTCCAGCCGTCCCGTCGTCCCAAGGACGGCCGCTACGGCGAGAACCCCAACCGCCTGCAGCACTACTACCAGTTCCAGGTGGTGTTGAAGCCCGCTCCGGACAACATCCTGGAGTTGTACCTGGGCTCCCTGGAAGCCCTCGGCTTCGACCTGAAGAAGAACGACATCCGCTTCGTCGAGGACGACTGGGAAAACCCCACCCTGGGCGCCTGGGGCCTGGGCTGGGAGGTGTGGCTGAACGGCATGGAAGTGACCCAGTTCACCTACTTCCAACAGGTCGGCGGCATCGACTGCAAACCCATCACCGGCGAGATCACCTACGGCCTGGAGCGCCTCTCCATGTACCTGCAGGGCGTGGAAAACGTCTACGACCTGAAGTGGACCGAGGGCCTCACCTACGGCGACGTGTACCACCAGAACGAGGTGGAGCAATCCACCTACAACTTCGAGCACAGCGACGCCGACTTCCTGTTCACCGCCTTCGGTGCCCATGAGAAGCAGGCCCAGCACCTGATGGCCGCCCAGCTCGCCCTGCCCGCCTACGAGCAGGTGCTCAAAGCCGCTCACACCTTCAATCTGCTCGATGCCCGAGGCGCCATTTCCGTCACCGAGCGGGCCGCCTACATCGGCCGCATCCGCAACCTGGCCCGCGCCGTGGCCCAGGCCTACCTGGACAGCCGCGCCCGCCTCGGCTTCCCCATGGCGCCCAAGGAATGGGCGGCCGAAGTCCTCGCCCAGATTGAGAAGAAAGTCGCCTGACCATGACCGCAAAGAATCTGCTCGTTGAACTGTTCGTCGAGGAACTGCCGCCCAAGGCCCTGAAGAAGCTGGGCGACGTGTTCGCCCAAACTCTGGCCCAGTCCCTCAAGGCCTCCGGCCTGGCCGATGCCGCCGCCGTGGTCACCCCCTTCGCCTCTCCCCGCCGCCTGGCGGCCCACATCACCGGCGTGGTGAGTGCGGCGGCCGACAAGCCCGTGGAGCAAAAACTGATGCCCGTGGCTGTCGGCCTGGATGCGGCCGGCAACGCCACTCCGGCCCTGGTGAAGAAGCTCGCCGCCCTGGGGGCCGATGCTTCCGTGGTGCCCAGCCTGCGCCGCGTCAACGACGGCAAGGCCGAAGTGCTGTTCTACGACAGCCTGGCCAAGGGTGCCACCCTGGCGGCCGGCCTGCAGAAGGCCCTGGAAGCGGCCCTCGCCGCCCTGCCCATCCCCAAGGTGATGACCTACCAGCTGCAGGACGGCTGGACCAGCGTCAATTTCGTGCGTCCCGCCCACCGCCTGGTGGCCCTGCACGGCAGCGACGTGGTGCCCCTGTCCATCCTCGGCCTGACCTCCGGCAATACCACCCTGGGCCACCGTTTTGAAGCGGCCAAGGACGTGGTGACCTTCGCCGATGCCGACAGCTATGCCGACACCCTGAAGCGGGACGGCGCCGTCATCGCCAGCTTTGCCGAGCGCCGCGCCGAGATCGTGCGTCAGCTCGAAGCCGCCGCCGCCAAGGCCGGCCCCAACCTCACCCCCATTCAGGACGAAGCCCTGCTGGACGAGGTCACCGCACTGGTGGAGCGCCCCAACGTGCTGATCGGCAAGTTCGAAGCCGAATTCCTGGCCGTGCCCCAGGAATGCCTGATCCTCACCATGAAGGCCAACCAGAAGTACTTCCCCCTGCTGGACGCCAGCGGCAAGCTGACCAACCAGTTCCTGGTGGTGAGCAACATCGCCCCGGCCGATCCGTCCGCCGTCATCGGCGGCAACGAGCGGGTGGTGCGCCCCCGTCTGGCCGACGCCAAGTTCTTCTTCGACCAGGATCGCAAGAAGACCCTGGAATCCCGCGTCCTCGGCCTGGCCAAGGTGGTCTATCACAACAAGCTGGGCACCCAGGGCGAGCGGGTGCAGCGGGTCTGCGCCATCGCCAAGGCGATTGGTGAAAAACTCGGCCAGCAACTCGGGGGCGAAACCCTGGCGTTGCAGGCCGAACAGGCCGCCCTGCTGGCCAAGGCCGACCTGCTCACCGACATGGTGGGCGAGTTCCCCGAACTGCAGGGCATCATGGGCCGCTACTACGCGCTGCATGACGGCCTCTCTACCGACATCGCCGACGCCATCGAGGACCACTACAAGCCCCGCTTCGCCGGCGACGAGTTGCCGCGCAATCCGGTGGGCACCACCGTGGCCCTGGCCGACAAGCTGGAAACCCTGGTGGGCCTGTTCGGCATCGGCCAGATTCCCACCGGCGACAAGGACCCCTTCGCCCTGCGTCGCCACGCCCTGGGCGTGATCCGCATGCTGGCCGAGGGCGACCTGGGCCTGCCCCTGGATCAATTGCTGGCGTCTGCCGCCGCCACCTTCGCCGCCGTCGATGGCTTCAAGGCCAACACCGGGGCCCTGGCCGACTTCATCTACGAGCGCCTCGCCGGCAGCCTGCGCGACCAGGGCTTCACCGCCCAGGAAGTGGACGCGGTGGTCTCCCAACGGCCCCAGCGCCTGGGTGACATTCCCAAGCGCCTGGCCGCCGTGCGTTCGTTCGCCGCCTTGCCGGAATCCGCCGCCCTGGCCGCCGCCAACAAGCGCGTCGGCAACATCCTCAAGAAGGTGGAAGGTGATGTCGCTGCCACGATCGACGCCGCCCTGCTCAAGGAGGCCGCCGAAGTAGCCCTGGCCCAGGCGCTGGCCGAAGTGAAACCGGCCGCCGACGCAGCCTTCGCCCAGGGCGACTACGCCGCTTCGCTGCAATCCCTGGCGGCACTGAAGGCACCGGTGGACACCTTCTTCACCGACGTCATGGTCAATGCCGAAGACCCGACCCTGCGCGCCAACCGCCTCGGCCTGCTGGCCACCCTGCACCTGGCCATGAACCAGGTGGCGGACATCTCCAAGCTCTCGGCATGAAGCTGATCATTCTCGACCGCGACGGCGTCATCAACTTCGACTCGGCCCAGTTCATCAAGAGCCCGGCCGAGTGGAAGCCCATCCCGGGCAGCCCGGAAGCCATCGCCAAGTTGAACCAGGCGGGCTACCGGGTGGTGGTGGCGACCAACCAGTCGGGGGTGGGGCGCGGGTTGTTCGACATGGACACCCTCAACGCCATCCACGACAAGATGCACAAGACCGTGACCGCCGCCGGCGGCCGCATCGACGCCATCTTCTACTGCCCCCACGCCGCCGACTCCGACTGCGCCTGCCGCAAACCCAAGCCCGGCATGTTCCAGCGCATTGCCGGGGTGTACAACGTGGACCTGGAAGGCGTGCCCACCGTCGGCGACTCCCTGCGCGACCTGGTGGCCGGCACGTCCCAGGGCTGCGCCCCCTACCTGGTGCTCACCGGCAAGGGGGAGAAGACCCAGGCCGACGGCGGACTGCCCGAAGGCACCCAGGTCTTCCCCGATCTGGCCGCCGCAGTGGATCACCTGCTCGCCGCCCCGCCCCGTACCGCCCGCTGACGAGACCTGCCATGGCCCAACTCCGCTCGACCCTGTTCCTCCTGCTGACCATCCCGCTCACCGCCGTCTTCGGCCTCCTGGTGGTTCTCACCGCTCCCTTCTCGCCCAAGACGGCCTACGTGCTGATCGACGCCTGGCGCTTCTGCTTCATGAAGGGGCTGGTGCGCGGCGTGCTCGGCATCCGCACCGAGGTGTGGGGCGCCGACAACATCCCCGACGAGGCCGTGGTGGTGTTGTCCAAGCACCAGTCGGCCTGGGAGACGGTGGCCCTGCAGCAGTGGTTTCCGCGTATGGTCTTCGTGCTCAAGAAGGAACTGCTCAAGCTGCCCATCCTGGGTTGGGCCTTCAGCGCCATTGGCATGATCGCCATCGACCGCAAGGCCGGCCTGGACGCCCTGGCCCAGGTGGCCGAGCAGGGCACCGACCGGCTGCGCAACGGCATCAGCGTGATCATCTTCCCCGAAGGCACCCGGGTGCCTCCCGGCCAGAAACGCCGCTACAAGGGCGGTGGCGCCCACCTGGCGGTGCAGGCCGCCGCCAAGGTGGTGCCGGTGGCCCACAACGCCGGCGAACTGTGGCCGCGCAATGCCTTCGTCAAGAAGGCCGGCACCATCACCATCAGCTTCGGCCCGGCCATCGACGCCACCGGCCTGACGGTGGAAGAGGTCAACCGGCGAGTGGAAGCCTGGATCGAGGCTGAAATGGCCCGCATCGCTCCCCACCGCTACCCCCGCACCCCGGTTGCCGCCAACGACGCCTGAGCCGCGTTCGCCCGCCCGTTTTTCCATAGCCGCGCATTGACCCACGCCCGCCGTTCCCCGCCGTCCCGCTCGCCCCAACTGGCGCTCTCCCTCCCCGGCGAGAGCCTGCCGCGACCCGGTGCCGATAGCCGCACCATCGCCCTGGCCGACCGTATCGTGCCCTACCAGTTGCGCCGCGGCCGGCGGCGCACCATCGGTCTGACCATCGACCATCGCGGCCTGACCGTCGGTGCACCGCCCCGCTCCTCGATTGCCGATATCGAAGCCACGCTTCGCCATCACAGCGAGTGGGTACTCACCAAGCTCGACGAATGGCGCAACCGCCGCCGTCCCGAGCCCCTGCGCGTAGCCGACGGCGCCATCCTGCCCTTGCTCGGCGGCAACCTGACCCTACGCCTGGCCACCGGTACGCGGCGCGCCCGGGCAGTGTGGCACGCCGACTGCGCCCATCCCCAGCTGACCTTATTCGCCGTGCCCGGGCGCGATCCGGAAACCCTTCTCACCCGGGCGCTCCAGGCCCGGGCCCGGGAGGTCTTTGCCGAACGGCTGGCCCATTTCCTCCCCCGGCTAGGCATCGCACCGCCGTCCCTGGCCCTGTCCTCGGCGCGCACCCGCTGGGGCAGCTGCAGCCGCAACCCGGCTGCAGCCGCCACCGAGGCCGGGGCATACGCGATCCGCCTCAACTGGCGCTTGATCTTCATGCCCCTGGCGATCATCGACTACGTGGTCGCCCACGAACTGGCCCACACCCGGGAAATGAACCATAGCCCCCGCTTCTGGGCCGTGGTCGAAACCCTCTATCCGGACTGGCGGCACGCCCGCGAGGAACTGCGCCGCCTTTCCGCCACCTTACCCACCTGGTAAGCGGTGACGGCGCTTCCACCTTGCCGCCACCTTCCGCCGCATTGCGGCCCCATATCTCAGGAGACTCCCATGCGCCTGCTGCACACCATGATCCGCGTCGGCAACCTCGAACAATCCCTGGCCTTCTACACCGAGGTGCTGGGCATGCAACTGCTGCGCAAGCACGACTACCCGGAAGGCCGCTTCACCCTGGCCTTCGTCGGCTACGGCCCGGAGAGCGAAGGCGCCGTGATCGAACTGACCCACAACTGGGATACCACCGCCTATGACCTGGGTACCGGCTACGGCCACATCGCCCTGGAAGTGGACGACGCCTACGCCGCCTGCACGGCGATCAAGGCCCGCGGTGGCAAGGTGGTGCGCGAAGCCGGTCCGATGAAGCACGGCACCACGGTGATCGCCTTCGTCGAGGATCCGGACGGCTACAAGATCGAGCTGATCCAAAAGCATTAAGTTTCCGCTGCGGGACATAGCCAAGGGCGAGCCATCCGGCTCGCCCTTGGCCGTTAACCCCCCTTCCCGTCCCCTACTGCCTCTTGCCGCCGCTCCTAGCCACGAAAACGCCAGTATCAGTGCGGGCCTTGTGTTGGACGCCTTGGCGACCGATTGGCGGCCGGCGGCTTTGCCTGCGTAGTCCCCAAGCACGACACATCTGCAGACCGACCCGACTGCGGCAACGGCGACAGGAAAGCGCTGCGGCTGCGCTCCTTTCCCACCAGGCCAGCGCCCTTACATTTGCTTACGGCTCGGAGACATTCCCGCCACCTTGCCCGGATAAAGTAGCTGCCGCCGAGTCCGCAACAGCATTGCTTGCCCGCCCCGGCACTCGCCACGTTGTAGCCAACGCAATCCATGACGCCCCACCGATGAAATTCGCCATCACTGCAAGCGACCGCTACCTGGGGGTTTGGGAAGCCTTCGTCGCCCAGGGCTGGGAGCCGGTCAAGCTGTTCACCACGCCGGTGGACAATCGCCTGCACCATAACCAGGCAGTGCTGAACTACGCCCGGGCGCAGGGCATCGACGCCCAGATCTCGCCTCTCGGTGAAGCAGACCTGGCAGACCTGGCCCACCGGGGCTGTGATGCACTGATCGTCGCCAGCTACAGCTGGCGCATCGGCGACTGGCGCCCTTACCTGCGCTACGCGGTGAACTTTCACCCCTCGCCCCTGCCCCAGGCCCGGGGAGCCTACCCGATCGTTGCGGCCATTCTTGGCGGCTACGACACCTGGGGCGTCACCTGCCACCGGCTCGACCCGGAGTTCGACAGCGGCCCAATCCTGGCCAGCCGAAATTTCCCCCTTGCTCCCGACGAAAGCCACGAGTCCCTCGACCTGAAGGTTCAGATGGCGGCCAGAACCCTGGCCGCCGATGTCGCGGGCAATTTCACCGATTATTGGCAGAATGCCCGCCCCCAGGGCGAAGGGACCTATTTCAAACTATGGACCACAGCAGACCGAACCCTGGACCTGACCCAACCGGTCGCGGCCATCCTGCGCCGGGTCCGGGCCTTCGGCCAGATCGAATGCCTGGCCGTGGTCAACGAGGTCACCGTGTACGTCCACAAGGCGGTCGGCTGGGAGGAAAGCCACAGTTTCCGCCCCGGAGCCCTGGTCCACGTCAACGCCATGCAGATGTTGATCGCCGTCCAGGATGGCTTCGTCGGCATCGTCGAATGGAGTCTGCAGCCTCCGGACACTCCTACCGGCACCCTGCACCGCTGATGGCGGCGCCACGCTCGACCGCTGCACGGCGGGAAACCGCCCGAACGACTTAAACAGCCCCGCAATGCGGGGCTTTTTACTGGTGCGGCGACAAAGGGGTACGCCATGCAAAACGCAGCGCAACCATAAGGAAGCAGGCGCTTCATGGCTGCGCACGGCGCACAGACACCACGCCCGGGTGCACATACCTCCCCCTTCGCCCCGCGCGCCGACATCAAACCGTAACCTTGCCGAAATAAACAAATGGCATTATTCCAAAAGAATCAAACCAGCCCCCAGGCCCTGCCTAAAAAGGGCTCCCACTGCACAACATCCCGCCGCCTCCGTCCTTGCGGTGGAAACAAAGCGCGGGAAGCCCAGCCGAATCTGGCGCCTCCCGCCGTAGCAGCTTCACGTGACCGAATCGACCTCATCCCCCGCCAACGCCGCATCACCGCCATCCGTCGCCCTTCCCGGCACGGCCGGCGAGTCCGGCCGCCGCACCAGAAAATCACGCTTGCAACGCTTCCTTGCCCCAACCATCTGGTTGTCCGGACGCCTCAGCTTTTCACGCAAGTACATGCTGGTGGGCGCCGTGGTGCTGTCCGCCCTCACCGCCCTGAGCGTCCCCCTGCTCCGCCAGGTGCATACGGAGATTCTTCAGGCCCAGACGGAGCGCCAGGGCTTGAAGGAATACGCCCGGCAGATCGACACCCTGTTCGCCCTGGTCGAACAACGCAGCGCAACGGTCGCGGGGCAGGCCAACCAGGCCACCGTCGATGCCCTGTTCGTGGCACTTCAGGACCACTGGGCGCAGCTCCCCACCAAGGAAAGCAGCACGGTGGTGGCACGCCTGCAGAGCGACTGGCGCCAGGCCCGGGGCAACGGCAAGGATGACGCCAACCAGGCACGGCGATTCACAGCCCTCAACAGCACCCTCACCGCCCTGCTCGAACTGATCCGGGACAGCTCCCGGGCCTACCGGCTGCCCCAGGACGGCGAACTCGGCGCGACCTTCGACATGCTGACCACCCGGCTCCCCCAGGTGGCGGAAACCCTGGCACGGCAACGGGACGCCCTGACCCTCAACTCACGGGAGATGGCCTCGTCGGCGCTCGGCTCCCAGGCCCTGTCCGATTCGGCCGCCGCCCTGCAGGCCGGCCTGGCCAAGCTCGCTGCCGGGCATCCCGAGATCGCCGACCTGCAGCAAAACCTCGACGACCTGCTGGAACGCATCGCCGGGCAGCAAGGGACCTCTTACCGGACACTCTATGGCACCAAGGCCCGGGCCCGGCCCAACGGCAAGATGGCCTCCTACGCGCTGGGCGCCCAGGTCGTGCTCTCGGAGTCGGCCCCCAGCCTTCAGGCCGGCATTACCCAGCTGACCCGCGTTCACCCTCAAGCCACACCGTTGCAACAGGAACTGGCGGAGCTGCTGGAGCACATCGCCGAGCAGCAGAGCAGCGCCGAGCAGACCCTCGACAGCCCCACGGCTCTGGCCGAATTGCGCGCCCTCGCCAACAGCAACGTGCACCGCACCCGCTCCCTGCTGTTCGCCACGATCCAGCACGCCGACGACGCGCTGCGCGCACGCATCAGCGCCCTGCAACGTTCCCAATTGCTGATTGCCGTCCTCCTGGTTGGCACCATCGGCGCCATAGCTTACCTGTTCGCCGGCATCTACTTGTCGACCCTCGGCTCGCTGCGCCACCTCGCCGATGGCACGGAGGCATTCTGCAGTGGTCGGCTCGATACCCGTATCCGCCTCGACACCCGCGACGAGCTCGTCTTTGTCGCCCGCAACTTCAATACGGTGGCGAGCAAGTTCGAACAACTGCTGGAAGTGATCCGCGAGCAGAACGCATCGCGGCAGCGCGAACTGGAAGAGCAGGTGGCCGCCCGCACCAGCGAGTTGGCCGAGAAGAACGAGGCCTTGCGCATCGCGGGAGAGCGGGTCCAGGAAGAATTGATGCTGGCGCGCAACATGCAACGGGCCATCCTGCCGCAACGCTTCCCCGACGAAACGCACTGGGCGGTACATGCGGCGATGTACCCCGCCCGGGAGCTGGGTGGGGACTTCTACGACTGTTTCCCCCTGCCGGATGGCCGCTACGGGCTGCTGATCGCCGACGTCTCGGGCAAGGGTGTGGGGGCGGCCTTCTTCATGGCGGTGTCCCACACCGTCCTGCTCGATCTGGCCGTCACCGGTAACGCTCCATCCTGGGTGCTCGCCCACGCCAACGACCTGCTCTGCGAACGCAACCCGATGGAGCTGTTCGTTACCGCCTGCTATGCCATCTACGACCCCGTCACGGGCCTGTTCACCTATGCCAATGCCGGCCACGCCTCCCCGTTGCGGCGCCAGGCCGCGGGCACTGTCGAGGCGCTGCCCAGCCCCATGGACGTGGCGCTGGGCGTCATGTCGGACATGGCCTACAGCGACCAGCAGGTCACCCTGCAACGCGGCGACGCTCTCCTGCTCTACACCGACGGCGTCACCGAAGCCTTTGCCGCCAGCGGCGAGGCCTATGGCGATGCGCGCCTGCACGCCTGGCTGGCTCGTATCGCCCCCGACACAGCCGCTGCCACAATCATTGCCAGCCTGGTCCGCGATGTCGAAACCTTCGTGGCCGGCGCCGAAGCCTCCGACGACCTGACGAGCCTGATTCTCTGCCGCAAATAGGGACACCACCCCATGGATAGCGCACCGTTCATTCTGAAGAACAAGAGGCTGCTGCTGGAGTACGACCTGCCCAGCCAGCTCGACGAAATTGCCCACCTTTCCAGTGCCGTGGAGCGTTCGCTCCCAGAGCGTCCCGACCTGGCCTTTGCCGCCAACCTGTGCCTTGAGGAATTGGCGACCAACACCATCCAGCACGGGCTGCAGGGTGCCCAGGACCGCCGCATCCATGTGCGCCTGAGCATCTCCGACGAGTGGCTGGAAATCCTTTTGAAGGACGATGCGCCGCCCTTCGACCCCTTCTCCGAAGCCCCCGCCCCCGAACTCGAGGCCGACGTCGATGCGCGTCCGATCGGCGGGCTCGGGGTCCATCTGGTCAAGACGATGATGGACGATGTACGCGCCTACTACGACGGCAGCGGCAACCTGATCGTCCTGCTCAAGACCCTGCGCCAGTAAGCGCTGCCGGTTTCCGCCCCGGGCGTCTCGTCCGGCGCGCCGCGCCTACTTGGCCCCCTACTTTGCAAGGAGCACCCGTGAGTTTTCAATCCGACATCCTCGCCGGCGACATCGCCCAGACGGTCACCCTCGCCGGCCGCCTCGACAGCGCCACCGCCCCCGGTTTCGAAAAGACCCTGCATGACCTTTTCCTCCACCCCGCCCGCCGGGTGCTCATGGACTTCTCGGGCCTGGACTACATCTCCAGCGCCGGGCTGCGGGTGGTCCTGATGGCGGCCAAGCGCTCCAAGCAAAGCCAGGGGCAACTCGTCCTGTGCAACCTGCAGCCCCACGTGCGCGAAGTCTTCGAGATCAGCGGCTTCCTGAAAATCCTGAATATCGCCGAAAACCAGGATCTGGCCCTGGCGCAACTCCAGGCCTGACAACCCGCGCCACCCGCCAGGTACATCAGGCCTGGCCGGCTGCCGCGCCGGTCCGGGTGTCGAGCAGCAGCACGTAGCGGCGCAACAGCCAGACGCAGCGCTCGAACAGGGTGGTGGCGGCAAACGCCGCCTGCTGCACATCGGGCGCGATGTCCGCCTCGCCACCCTGCAAACGTTTGCGGATGCCGTCCATCAACTCCGAGCGGTCATGGGTCAGGGCACGCAGCAGGTGCAGGTCTTCCGCCTCGGGCGAAGCCGCGGCTTCGGCCAGCACTTCCAGCATCATGTGCAGACTTTCGACCAGGTTGTCGATCAACCCCCGCACCTCACGGGCATGGCTGGAGCTGCCCGCCAGGCTGGCCAGTTCGAACAGGCTGTCCTGCAGCGAGGCGATCAAGGCGTTGCGGTCGCGGAAGACGATGGTCTGCTCCAGCACTTCCCGGCTGTGGTTGCGGTCGGCAACCTCGGTCAGAAACTGATCGCACTCGCGCATCACGTTGCGCTCGGCGTCGTAACGCGCATCGAGCAGCAAGGTCTCTTTCTGTCCCTCTGCGCGAAGGGGATCGAGGTAGAGCGCCAGACTGGCCAGCAGCCGTTGCTGCTCCTTGTCCACCAGCAGCAGGGCGCTTTCCGACTCGGCCAGAGCGCCATCCTGCAGGTAGTGCGGGCGCCCCAGAACCTCTGCCATCGAGGGCGGCGCACACCGCTCGATCAGGGCCAGTACCGGCCGGTTCAGCACCCGCATGGCCAGATCCGAGGCCAGTTGCAGCACGACATAGACGGCCGCCAGTTGGGCCGCCGGGGAGAGCTTCAAGTGCGCCAGCAGCGGCACAACCAGGGTCTGCCCCTCGAACTGGTCGATAACGAACAATAGCAGCAACGACGCGACGCCCAAGCCCTTGAGGACGATCTGGTACAGCACCAGCTGCCGTGCGCTCCCCTGCAGGCGCCCGGCCAAGGCCCACGCCGAAAGCGCCGAACCGCAGCCGGCGCCGATGACGACCATGGCCCCGGCCTCGAAGGAGAGCAATCCGGCGGTTGCCATGGCCATGGCTACGATGGTGATGGTGGACGACGATTGCGCCACCAGGGCGACTCCGGTGCCGATGGCAAAGCTCAGCACGGGGTAGTGGGCGGCATACAGCATGCCGTCCTTGAGCCAGTCCACTTGTTTGAGGATCGACGAACCGGACTTGATCAGGTCGATGCCGAGGAACAGCAGCCCTACCCCCAGCAGCGCCCCGACCGCATGGCGATAGCGCGCCGACTGGTCGAGGTTGAGATAGAAGGCGATGCCGATGGCACCGACCAGGAACAGCGCCAGCAGGTGCAGGTTGAGGGCCGCCACGATCACCAGCATCGACGTGCCGATGTTGGCCCAGCTGATGACCGGAAAAGCGCGCCGATTCTCGATCGCTCCGGCCGTCACCAGGGCGACCAGCACATAGGTCACGGCATTGACGCTCTGCATGATCGCACCGGCGACAAGACCGAACAGGGTGACGGCGCCCCGCCCCGACACCGCCCGGGCAATCAGGGCGCGCATCCGGCGCCCGGCCAATTGCTTGAGATGGTTGCCGATCAGGCGGATGCCAATGAAGAACAGGCCCAGACCGGCAAAGATACTTGCAAGGATTTCCATAGTCCCACGGCGCACGCCGCGCACGACGGCAATCGAAACCCGCGATTGTAACGGCGGGGCCATTGCCAATTAATGACAAAAAGCTAACCCGAGGGCATAGATCTGCACGCCAAGACCAACCTCCAACGGGGTGAGCACGAGCAACCCGCAGGAGCCCCGACAAAAAAAGAGCCCCACCATGGTGGGGCTCGATCGTGGCGGATGCTGCAGCGCTTAGACGTTGAACAGGAAGTTCAGCACATCGCCGTCCTGAACCACGTAGTCCTTGCCTTCGGCGCGCATCTTGCCAGCCTCCTTGGCGCCCTGTTCGCCGCCGTGGGCGATGAAGTCGGCGAAGGAGATGGTCTGGGCGCGGATGAAGCCCTTCTCGAAGTCGGTGTGGATCACGCCGGCGGCCTGGGGCGCAGTGTCGCCCTTGTGGATGGTCCAGGCACGCACTTCCTTGACCCCCGCGGTGAAGTAGGTCTGCAGGCCGAGCAGGTCATAACCGGCGCGGATCAGACGGTTCAGGCCCGGCTCTTCCAGGCCCAGATCGGCCAGGAAGGCGGCCTTGTCCTCATCTTCAAGATCAGCCAGTTCGGCTTCGATCTTGGCGCACACGGCCACCACCGGAGCGCTCTCCTTGGCGGCAAATTCCTTCAGGCGATCCAGGTAGGGGTTGTTCTCGAAACCGTCTTCAAGCACGTTGCCCACATACATGGCCGGCTTGATGGTGAGCAGACAGAGGGGCTTGAGAAGAGCCTTGTCGTCGTCGGACAGGCCGGCGGTGCGGGCCGGCTGGCCTTCGTTGAGGTGGGGCAGCAGCTTTTCCAGCACGGCCACCAGCTTCTGCGCATCCTTGTCGCCGGCTTTGGCTTTCTTGCCGTCCCGGTTGATGGTGCGCTCGACGGCGGCCAGGTCGGCCAGGGCCAGTTCGGTGACGATGGTCTCGATGTCGGCGATCGGGTCCACCCGGCCGGAGACGTGCACCACATTGGGATCGTCGAAACAGCGCACCACGTTCACGATGGCGTCGGTTTCGCGGATGTTGGCCAGGAACTGGTTGCCCAGGCCTTCGCCCTTGGAGGCACCCGCCACCAGACCGGCGATGTCCACGAACTCGACGATGGCCGGCTGGATGCGCTGGGGCTTGACGATCTTGGACAGGGCATCGAGACGCGGGTCCGGCACCTCGACGATGCCCACGTTGGGCTCGATGGTGCAGAAGGGGTAATTCTCGGCGGCGATGCCGGCCTTGGTCAGGGCATTGAAGAGGGTGGACTTGCCCACGTTGGGCAGGCCGACGATACCGCACTTGAGGCTCATCTCGTTTTCCTAGCGTTGCGACATTTAAGGGGCACCCAAGCGGGGCGCCCGGATTGTATCACCGGGGGTGGGCCGGACCGGCTTTCAGCCGAGGCTCACCCCGGGAACCTGGTCCAGTTCCACCCGCACGTCGGCAATGCGTGCAAAGGCCTCGTCGAGCGATAACCGGCCGGTGGCGAAGGCTTCGATCAAGGGGCAGGCACGAAAGCCTTGCTCCAGCACCGGCAGGAGAAAGCGGTCGAGGCGGGTGGCGCTCAGTTCGGTTTCGGCGAAATCGGCAGACCAGAAGTAATGCACCTGGCCTTCGGCCAGATCCAGCTCGAAGCGCCCCCGGGCCAAGCCCCGGTTGAGCCCGGCCAGTAGCAGCGCGCAATCGGACAGCAAGGCATCGGGAATATCGACGAGAAAATGTACCAGGGCGATGAGCAGACGCTCATCCTCGCGGGTGCCGAGCATCAGGCCGAAACGGGCCCCCTCCCGCTCCAGGCCGCCAGCCAGCAGCGTGTCGTCCTGGGGTTCGAGGCGCAGCCCCCGGCTGGGCAACAGGGCCAGCAGGCGGCCCATCAAGGGCGGTAGCTTGGTACTCATCAGGCGGGCTTCCCATGCAGCTGTTGTTGAGCGGCCGCGTAATCCCCGGCGGCCAACTTGGGCCAGGCAATGCGGCAGCGGTCGATGGCTTCGTCGATGGCGCGCTGCTCGTCGGCCCGAGGCCGGTGCAGCACAAAATCCACCACTTCCTGCTTCAATTCCAGGGAGCGGGGATGGCCGATACCCAGGCGCAGGCGCCAGAAATTGGGGGTGCCGAGTTGGGCCTGAATGTCCTTCAGGCCATTGTGGCCGCCGTTGCCGCCGCCTTGCTTGACGCGGATGGCGCCGGGCAGCAGGTCCAGTTCGTCGTGCACCACCAGCACCTCTTCCGGCGTGATCTTGTAGAAGCGGGCCAGGGCGGCCACCGCCTGGCCGGAACGGTTCATGAAGGTTGCCGGCTTGAGCAGCCAGACATCACCGGCCCGCCCTGCCTCGCCGAAGAATTTGGCCTGGGGCGCCAGGCTCACCTTGAGGTCGGCGGCGAGCCGGTCGATAAACCAGAAGCCGGCGTTGTGGCGGGTGTCTTCGTAGTCAGGACCGGGATTACCCAGGCCAACGATGAGGCGCGGAGGGGTCATGGCGAAATGGGGCGGATAAAAAGGAAAAAGCCGCAGGGAAAGGCAGCGCCCCTCCCTGCGGCTTCAGCGGCCAGCGCAGGCTTAGGCGGCCGGCGCTTCGGCAGCGGCTTCGTCAGCAGCCCCGCCACGGATGGCGAGGATGGTGGCGACAACCGGGCTGCTTTCGGTGTGCAGCACAGGCTTCACGCCCTTGGGCAGCTTCAGGTCGGAAACGTGGATGGAGTGACCGGCGTTCAGGTCCTTCAGATCCACTTCGATGAACTCGGGCAGGTCGGCGGGCAGGCACTCGACTTCGACTTCGTTCATGACGTGGGAGACGATGCCGCCGGACAGCTTCACGCCCGGGGCCAGATCGGCGTTCACGAAGTGGAACGGCACCTTGGTGTGCAGCTTCTGCTTGGCGTCAACGCGCTGGAAGTCCACGTGCAGGATCTGGGGCTTGTAAGCGTGCATCTGGTAGTCGCGCAGCAGCACCAGTTCCTTGGCACCGTCGACGGCCAGGGTCAGCACGGACGAGTGGAAGGCTTCCTTGCGCATGGCCTGGTACAGCTCGTTGTGGTCGAAGACGATGGATGCGGGAGCGGCTTCGCCACCGTACACGATGCCCGGGACCTGGGAGGCGCGGCGCAGGCGGCGGCTCGCACTCGAACCCTGCACGTCACGCTTTTTGGCGTTGATTTCGATTTTCATGATGACTCCAAAAATTAAGCCGCCCGCGACCAGGCGGCTGACGGAACAACCCCCGGCAATGACCGGGGGCTGAAAAAACTTAGTCGAACAGCTCGGACACCGAATCTTCGCAGCTGATGCGGCGGATGGTCTCGGCCATCAGGTCCGCCGCGGAAAGCTGGCGGATGCGCGAACAGGCGGCCGCCTCGTCGCGCAGGGGAATGGTGTCGGTAACCACCAGTTCGTCGAGTTCGGAATCGCTGATCCGCTCGATCGCTGCGCCGGACAGCACGGCATGGGTACAGTAGGCCCGCACCGCCTTGGCACCGTGGTTCTTGAGGGCCTGGGCGGCCTTGCACAGGGTGCCGGCGGTATCGACGATGTCGTCCATGATGATGCAGGAGCGGCCCTGCACGTCGCCGATGATGTTCATCACCTCGGAGACGTTGGCCTTGGGACGGCGCTTGTCGATGATCGCCAGGTCGCTCTCCAGGCACTTGGCCAGGGCCCGGGCGCGCACCACGCCGCCGTGGTCGGGGGAAACGACCATCAGGTCCTCACCCCAGTCCTTGCGACGGGTCTGGATGTCGTCCAGCAGGATCGGCTGGGCGTAGATGTTATCGACGGGGATATCGAAGAAGCCCTGGATCTGCTCGGCATGCAGGTCCATGGTCAGCACCCGGTCCACACCCGCGGCGGTGAGCATGTTGGCCACCAGCTTGGCGGCGATGGGCACCCGGGAGGAGCGGGAGCGGCGATCCTGGCGGGCGTAGCCGAAGTAGGGGATCGCGGCGGTGATGCGGCCGGCGGAAGCGCGCTTGAGCGCGTCCACCATCACCAGCAGTTCCATCAGATTGTCGTTGGACGGGGCGCAGGTCGGTTGCAGCACGAACACGTCGCGACCGCGGACATGCTCTTCAAGCTCGACGCTCACCTCACCGTCGGAAAAGCGGCCCACCTTGGCCCGGCCGAGTTGGATATTGAGCTTTTGCGCGACGGCGGACGCCAGTTTGGGATTGGCGTTGCCGGTAAAGACCATCAGGCTGTTGTAGGCCATGAGGCGACCCCGGAAAGCAATACGGGCAGGGATTAGCCTGCCCGTGTTTTGCAAAATTTTGGCTGGGGAGGAAGGACTCGAACCCTCGCATGCCGGAATCAAAATCCGGTGCCTTAACCAACTTGGCGACTCCCCAGTGACCTTTTTCACGACTTCCGAAGAAGCCTGGAATTCGGTGCCTGGACCGCATCGGGCTGTGTGCTCAATGCGTCAGTGGCGAGGCGCGGATAATACAGAAATTTTTTCCGTTGTGCCAACTTTTTGCAAAAACCCGCGAAAAAAACCGCCGCCCCGCCCTCAATCGGCCAGCAGGCCGCGCAGCGGATGGTCCTGCAAACCGGCCGCCACCCAGCCGACCCATCCAGCGGGAAGCCGCGCCAATGCTTGCTCTGCGGCATCGCGCCGGGAAAACCCGGCGAACACGCAGGCCCCGGAACCGGTCATCCGGGCCACCCCGCCGCCGTGGTCACGGGCAGCTCCGGTGAGCCAGGCCAGGCGCTCGGCCACCTGCGGGAAGCGCGCGCAAGCCACCGCCTCCAGATCGTTATGCCCCTGGCCGGGACGCCAGCCGGCCGGGTCGATGGCCGGGGTGTCGCGCACCAGTTCGGGCGCAGAGAAGATCAGCGGTGTCGGCACCGCCACCGGGGACTCCACCACCAGATAGGTTTCGTCGGGCACGGCCACTGGGGTGAGCTCTTCCCCTACGCCGCCGGCGAACGCCGGCCGGCCATAAACAAACACCGGCACATCGGCCCCCAGGGTCAGCCCCAACGCCTGCAGGCGTTGGCGCGACAGGCCCAGCCCCCATAAGTGATTGAGCGCCAGCAGCACCGTCGCGGCATCGGAACTGCCGCCGCCGATGCCGCCGCCCAGGGGCAGCCGTTTCTCCAGGGTGATCGTCACGCCCCGGCCCGTGCCGCTCTCGACCTGCAGCAGGCGGGCGGCCCGTACGGTCAGATCCGTGTCCGCCGGTACGTCGGGCAGGGGCGTTGCCAACACCACCTGGCCATCGGTCCGGGGGGCGAAACGCAGCACGTCGGCCCGGTCGATGAAGCGGAAGACGGTTTGCAGCAGGTGATAGCCGTCGGCGCGCCGCCCGACCAAGTGCAGGAACAGGTTGAGCTTGGCCGGGGCCGGGTAGGCACTCTCCCAGCCCCAGACCGGCGCGGGGGCCGTGGCGCGTCCGGTCACGGTTTACGCCCCGTCAAGGCCTCGAGCCCCAGGGCCTCCCATTCGTCGAGCTTGAGACGCACTTCCACGTCGTCCATCAGGCGCACCGCCACGACCCGTTCCGGCAAGGCGCCCGGGCGGTCGTTGGGGTAGGCGTAGTCGAGACGCCAGCCCCGGTCCTCGATGCGCTGCGGCCGGCCGGCGATATCCCGGTTCAGCACCTCGCCGCCCCGGGCGAGCAACCAGTCGGCACCACCGGCCAGGGGCAGCTCCAGGCCCAGGGCGCGCTGCACCAGAGTGTCGGCGCTGCTCGCCGATTCGGAACGGCCGTCGGCCACCAGGGTCGCCCCTTCCGGGGTGATCACCAATTCGGCCACGGTCTGCCCCAGGGGGGAGTAGAAGAAGACCTGGTCCCGATCCTGGGCAACGTTCGACTGGCCACCGTTCGCCGCCGTACCGCGCCATTCCGGCGCCCGGCGCCAGGAAAAACCGCCGGCGGCGCTGTGCTCGCCATGGCGCACGGCAAAGCGGCCGGAGACCAGGAAGGCCGTCAGCTCGTCCCGCTCCGGCAGCGGCCGGGCAATCGTCTGATCGGGTTTGGGCGCCTTGCTGCTACAGGCCGCCAGGGCCAGCAACAAGGGAGCGCCCAGAGCCGCCTGCAACAGCCGGCGGCGTGGCAGGGACGGCGACGGCTTCGCCCGCGTCACCCCCGCCCTCACGGCTGCAAGCGCCGCTGCACGGCGGAAAGCGCGTCGTTGTCGGGGAAGCGGCTGGCCGCCTCCTTCCACACGCCCCGGGCCTCGTCCTGGCGTCCCAGCCCCCACAGCACTTCGCCGAGGTGGGCGGCGATCTCCGGGTCGGCACGCAGGGCATAGGCCTTCTGCAACTGGACCAAGGCCCCGGGCAGGTCGCCCTGGCGGAACAGCACCCAGCCCAGGCTATCGATGATGAACGGGTCTTCCGGGGCCAACTCCACCGCCTTTTCGATCAGGCGCCGGGCCTCCCCCAAGCGCACGTTGCGCTCGGCGTAGGAATAGCCGAGGGCGTTGTAGGCATGGGCGTGGTCCGGCTGGATGGCGATCAGCTTTTTCAGCCGGGTCTCGGACAGTTCGACCTTGCCCATGCGCTCGGCGAGCAGGGCGGAGTCGTAGAGCAGATCGGGATTGTTCGGTGCCCGGGCCAGGGCCTGGTCGAGCAGGGTCAGTCCTTCCTCGCCACGATTGGCGTCGCGCAGCACCTGGGCCTCGGCAGCGAGCAGGGGCAACTCGTCCTTGGGTTGTTGCACCCGGGCCGCCTTGAGCAAGGCCAGGGCCCCATCCACATCGCCCTGGCGCACGAGCAACTGGGCCGCCCGGCTCTTGGCCGGCACGAACTGCTCCCCCTCACCCACCTGGCGATACCAGCCCACCGCCGCCTCGGGCTTTTTCTGTTCCTCCGCCAACTGGCCAAGCTGATAGCGGACCAGACCCGGGTCCGCCGGACCGAGGTCGAGCAACCGCTTCAATTGGGTTTCGGCAAAGGCGTAATCACGCTGCTGCACGGCCAGGAGGGCGGCGGCGTACACCACGTCGGCCCGGTCGGGCTCGTCCTTGAGCAACTGACGGAACTGCACCTGGGCATCCTCGAAGCGCCGCTCCAACACCAGCTGACGGGCGTAATGGAGACGCACGTCCTTGGCCTTGGGGTACTTGTCGAGGAACTCGGCCTGGGAATCGAGCGATGCCCGGACATCCTCCCGGGCCAGCAGCTGGGCGCGCACCAGGGCAGCGTTCTCCCAGTCGGGTCGGATCGCCAGGGCGCGGCCGATCTCGACCCGGCCGCGGGGCAGGTCGCCGGCATTGATCGCCGCCTGGGCCAGGGCGAAGTGGGACTCGGCCAGGGTGCTGTAAGGCGCCACAACCTCGGCGATCACGCGCAGTGCCGCCTGGCGGTCCGCGCCGCGGGGAAAGAGGCGGTTGAGACTGAGCAGATTGGCCGGCAGCTGGGCCTTCTCCCGCTCCAGCAGGTAGGCCAGCTGGGGCGGCAATTCGTCAAACCGGTTGGTCACCACCAGCAGGCTGACCAGGGCCTGGCGGGCCTCCAGGGCATCGGGCTGGAGGGCGACCCAGCGCTGGGCGGCCTCCAGGGCCACGTCGAAGCGCCGGGCGTAGCCGGCCACTTCCACGGTGCGCGCCAGGATCTTGGGGTCGCCGGTACGCACCGCCAGATCGGCCAGGGCCGAGGTGGCCAGATCCGCCTGGCCGCGCCGCACGGCAAATTCGCCGATCAGTAATTGATATACGCCCTGGCCCTCGGACACCTCGCCAGCGCTGGCGGCGCCGGGAGTGCCAGTGGCATTGGCGGCGCCGGCCGGACGAGCAGCCCGCACCTCGCTGCGCTCGGCCTTGCCGGCCCGCGGCTTGGCCTGGGCACTGGGGGCGACGCTCGGCGCCGCCGCCCCCGGCTCGACCGCCCAGAGCGGTGCCGACAGCGACAGGCAGAGGGCCCCCGCCAGGGTGGCCCAGGCAGCCAGGGCGAAAGGAGGGCGGGGCGGGGCGAAGGGCCGGGAATGGGGCGGGCTCGACGGAGCGGAGGGCATAGAAGAATCCAATCCGGCGACCGGCGGGGCCATGGCTCCCGGGGCGCCGACGAAGGAAAATGAGAGAGCTTGATTAGAACCCGTTGGCGGGCAATAGTTTGTGGCTGCTTTGTAGCGGTTTTCAATTATTCCGGCGGCAGGGCCCGATGGTAGGGCCTTTTCCCGGGGCCGACAACGCCGCCCCGCCGCCAGCCCGCCCCCCTTCCCTATCCTGACCCCGTTCCTCCTGTCATGCCCGAACTCCCCGAAGTCGAAGTCAGCCGCCGCGGCCTGCTCCCCCACCTGCCGGGCATGCCCTGCCTGGGGGCGATAACCCGGGCGCCCCGGCTGCGCCTGCCCCTGCCCGACCTCAACGCCCTGCTCGAAGGCCGCCTGCTGAGCGCCATCCACCGCCGCGGCAAGTACCTGCTGTTCGAATGGACACCTCGCGCCGGCATCGCCGGCGACCAGGAAGGCTGGCTGATCGTCCACCTCGGCATGTCCGGCAGCCTGCGCCTGGTGGCGGCCGACACCCCGGCGGCGCCCCACGACCACGTGGACCTGCGTTTTCCCCACACCGTGCTGCGCTACCGGGACCCGCGCCGCTTCGGCCTGATGGTCTGGCATGCTGGCCCCCATCCGGAACGGGACCCGCGCCTGGCGGTGCTCGGCATCGAGCCCCTGGACGAAACCTTCACCGGCCCCTGGCTGCACCGCGCCCTGGCCGGCAAGACCGTGGCGATCAAGCAGGCCCTGATGGATGCGCACCTGGTGGTCGGGGTCGGCAACATTTACGCGGCCGAAGCCCTGTTCCGCGCCGGCATCTCCCCCACCGCACCGGCCGGCCGGCTGTCGGCGGCCCGCTGCGCCAAGCTCGCCACCGCGGTCCGCGCCGTACTGGCCGAGTCCATCGCCCTGGGCGGCAGCTCGGTGCGGGATTACGTGCACAGCGACGGCGGCATGGGGGGCTATCAACTCAGCTGCGCCGTTTACGGCCGGGCCGGCGCCCCCTGCCGGGTCTGCGCCACGCCGATCCGGCAGATCCGCCAGGGCGGCCGCTCCACCTTCTATTGCCCTCACTGCCAGGCCCGCTGACGCCGCTGGTCCGCCTACGCGGGAAAGGCGGGCCGCTGTGATACATTGCCCCCCATACTCTCAACGACGTGCCCGCCTCATTTCACGGGGAATCTTTTCATGACGATCGCCCAGGATTTCGCCGCCTACGGACAATGGCGCGCCGGCCTGCGGGAAGGCATCGAGCGCTTCCGCAACTGGCTTGCCGACAACGAGCTGAACGACGGCCAGACCGAGCTGAAGCTCGAGCACCTGCTCGAACGCCTCAAGGAAGACCGGCTCAACGTCGCCTTCGTCGCCGAATTCTCCCGGGGCAAGTCGGAGCTGATCAACGCCATCTTCTTCGCCGACTACGGCAACCGCATGCTGCCCTCCTCGGCCGGCCGCACCACCATGTGCCCGACCGAGCTGCTGTTCGACCCGGCCAAGGCGCCGGCCATCGAACTCCTGCCGATCGCCACCCGGGAAGGCAACACCGGCATCGCCGAACTCAAGCGCTACCCGGACGAGTGGCACCGGGTGCCCCTCGACACCACCTCCGCCGAGGCCATGCAGGCCGCACTCAAGCAGGTTTCCGAGGTGATCCGGGTGACACCGGAAAAAGCCGCCGCCCTGGGCTTCCCCCTTGGCGAGGAGAGCCACGGCGCCTACCGGATCGGCGACGACGGCCTGGTCGAAATCCCGCGCTGGCGCCACGCCCTGATCAATTTCCCCCACCCCTTGCTGCAGCAGGGCCTGGTGATCCTCGACACCCCGGGGCTCAACGCCATCGGCGCCGAGCCGGAACTGACCCTGTCGCTGCTGCCCAATGCCCACGCGGTGCTGTTCATCCTCTCCGCCGACACCGGCGTGACCCAGTCCGACCTGGAAATCTGGCAGGAGCACATCATCGGCCAGGGCGCCGCCGGCAGCCCCCGCGCCCCGGGCCGCGGCCGCCTGGTGGTGCTGAACAAGATCGACGGCCTTTGGGACGAGCTGAAGAGCGACGCCGAGGTGGCCGGCGAGATTGCCCGGCAGCAGCACAGCTGCGCCGCCATCCTCGGTGTGCCCGACGGCCAGGTGTTCCCGGTCTCGGCGCAAAAGGGCCTGGTAGCCAAGATCAACGGCGACGCGGCGCTCCTCGCACGCAGCCAGCTGGCCGACCTGGAGCGGGCCCTGGCCGGCGAGCTGATCCCGGCCAAGCGCGAAATCGTCCGCGACGGCGCCGCCGGCGAACTGAACGAACTGCACCAGCGCATCCAGCGCCTGCTCGACGCCCGCCAGAGCGGCCTCACCGAGCAGCTCACCGAACTGACCGAACTGCGCGGCAAGAACCGGGGCGTGGTCGAGTACATGATGGGCAAGATCCAGGCCGAGAAGGAAGAGTTCGAAACCGGCCTGCAGCGCTACTACGCGGTGCGCAGCGTGTTCTCCACCCTGACCAACAACCTGTTCGGCCACCTGGGCATGGAAGCCCTCAAGACCCTCACCCAGGCCACCCGGGAAAGCATGGTGGAAGCCAGCTTCTCCCGGCACCTGTCCGAGGCCATGACCCGCTTCTTCGTCGTGGTGCGTGGCAACCTGGGCAAGTCCTCCGGCGAAGTCAGCGAAATCGCCGCGATGATGGGCTCGGTGTACAAGCAGTTCAGCGTCGAGCACGGCCTCAAGCTCGGCTCGCCCACGGTGTTCTCGCTGCAGCGCTACGAGAAGGAAATCCTGCGCCTGGAGCGTTGGTGCAACGACAACCTCAACACCCCCCGCCAGTTGCTCACCCACGAGAAGCGCAACGTCATCGCTAAGTTCTTCGAGGAAGTGGCGACCCAGGTGCGGCGCGCCTTCGAGCACGCCAATCGGGATGCGGAGTTGTGGTTGAAGGCGGTCATGGCGCCCATGGAAACCCAGGTGCGCGAGCACCAGATCACGCTCAAGCGGCGCCTGGAAAGCATCAAGCGCATCCACCAGGCCACCGAGACCCTGGAAGACCGCATCGCCGAACTGACCCACGTGGATGGCGAGCTCAAGACCCAGCTGCACGCCCTGGCCCAGCTCAAGGCCAGCCTGGATGCGCGGCTCGACGCCGCCCCACCGGTCGAAGTGGCCCGCGCCCGCGCCGCCTGAACCACACCCACCCACCGGAAACCCGCACCAATAAAGGCGCTCCGGGCAGGCACCGTGAAACTCTAGGACTGGCGCGGGGTTTCGCGGTGCCCCGCTGAAACACCGCGCCCTTCCTTGGTTTCAGCGCGGCACGGTCAATCGCACGACCCAAAAACACAGGGCTCCCGCCGTTGCCGGCCGGGAGCCCTGTGTTTTTGGCGCATCCGCAGACACGCCGGCGGCCACCCCGCAGGGCAGCCGGGCGCGATCAGGCGCGCTTGTTGCCAGTCAGCTGCTCGTACTTGGCCCACAGCTGATCGTTGGTTTCCGGATGCTCCGGGCTCTTGCCGATGCAATCCACCGGACACACTTCCATGCACTGGGGCGTGTCGTAGTGACCGACGCACTCGGTGCACTTGGACGGATTGATCTCATAGATCTCGGCGCCCTGGGAAATTGCTTCGTTCGGGCACTCCGGCTCGCAAACGTCACAGTTGATGCATTCGTCGGTAATCCACAAAGCCATGGCTGCTCTTCCTTACGCACTCGTTGCTTGCCGAATTTCGGACACTTTGGCAGCCAACCGCTCGGCGACCGCCGGCTGCACGAACTTCGAAACATCACCGCCCAGCAGGGCGATTTCCCGGACCATGGTCGCGGAAATGAACATGTACTGCTCGCCCGGGGTGAGAAACACGGTTTCCACGTCCGGGTAGAGGTTGCGGTTCATGCCGGCCATCTGGAATTCGTACTCGAAATCCGAGACGGCCCGCAGTCCCCGCAGGATGACCTTGGCGCCTTGCTGATGGAGGAACTCCATGAGCAGGCACGAGAAGCCCTTGACCTCGACGTTCGGGTAGGCGGATACCACCTGGGTGGCGATCTCGACCCGCTCGGCCATGGGGAAGAAAGGCCGCTTCGAACGACTGTCGGCCACCGCCACGATGACGTGGTCGAAGAGCCGGGCGGCCCGCCGCACCAAGTCCTCGTGGCCCTTGGTGAACGGATCGAAAGTACCGGGGTAGATGGCGACGCGCTTGCTCAATTCCATCAAAGCTCCAGGAGGGGCCGGAAACCGACGGGAACGTCCACCGCTTAGGCAGCGGAAGCGCCGTCGTGTTCAACCTGCCGCATCAAGTGGTAGAAAACCTGCCCGGCCTGGCCATTGCGGACCGTGGTCCAGCCCGCCAGCCCGGCCAAGGGCGCTTCTGCCTCGGCGTAGAGCGCTCCCTCCGGCTGCAAAAGGCGCGGCAGGTGCGTCTCCAACCGCGCCAGGAACCCCTGTCGGTAGGGCGGATCGAGGAAAACCACGTCGAACCCGCCCGGGGGCACCCCGGCGGAGGCCGCGAATTGTAGCGCATCCGCGACCACCACCTCCACACAGGTCAAACCGAGCAACCGGGCATTGGCCTTGAGGGCTGCCGCCACCTGGGGCGAACGCTCCACCATCACCACCCGCGCCGCCCCCCGGGAGGCCGCTTCCAGCCCCAGGGCGCCGCTGCCGGCGAACAGATCGAGGCAGGTCTGCCCGGTCAGGTCCTGGCCGAGCCAGTTGAACAGGGTTTCGCGTACCCGATCCGGTGTCGGCCGCAGCCCGGGCACGTCGGGAAACTTCAATACCCGACGGCGATGAGCGCCGCCGATGATGCGCAGGCTCCCCATTACTTGGCCGGTGCCGCCGCAGCCTTGCCGCCGGCTGCTTCGGTTGCCCCGTCGGTTGCCACTTCCACCGTCACCAGCCGTGCAGCTTGCACGTGGCGGGCGAAGGCATCCTTGATCTGGGTCACGGTTACCGCCTGGACCCGCTCGGTGTAGCGGTCGAGCCAGTCCAGGGGCAGACCGTAGAAGCCGATGGTGGCGACCTGGTCGAGCAGCTTGCGGTTGCTGTCGAGGCGCAGCGGGAAGCCGCCCACCAGGTTGTCCTTGGCGGCTTTGAGTTCGGCGGCGCTGGGGCCCTTGGCGACGAATTCGGCCAGGGTCTCGCGCACGACCTTGAGGGCGTCGTCGGCTTGCTCCCGCTTGGTCTGCAGGCCGATCTGGAAGGGCCCCTCCTCCTTGAGCGGCAGGAAGTAGGAATAGACGCTGTAGGCGTAGCCGCGCTTCTCGCGCACTTCCTTCATCAGCCGGGAGACGAAACCGCCGCCCCCGAGCACGTAATTGCCCACCACCAGGGGGAAGAAGTCCGCATCGCCGCGCTTGAAGGTGGGGGTGCCGATGAACAGGTGGGACTGGGCGGCCGGGTGGGCGATGGACACCGTACCGGCGGCCGGCGGCGTGACGGCGGGCAGGGCCAGGGGGGCGCCGCTGTCGGCGGGCAGGCCGGCAGTCAGTTGCTGGGCCACGGCTTCGGCCTGGCTCCGGGTCAGGTCCCCCACCAGGGTGACGGTGGCGCGCTTGGCCGAATAGAAGGTTTTCCAGTAGTCGACCAGGTCGTCCCGGGTCAGGGCGGCGATGGATTCCGGGGTGGGCTGGCGGCCGTAGGGATGGTCGCCGTAGAGCCCCTGCCAGAAGGCGCGGCTGGCCAGGGTCTCGGGCCGGGTCAGGGCCTCCTTCAGGCCGGCCACCGCCCGGTCCCGCTCCCGGGCCACCACCGCCGGGGGAAAGCTCGGTGCGGCGAGCACGGTGCGCAGCACCTCCAGGGCGCCGTCCCGGGTCGGAGCGTCGGACAGGGTACGCAGAGACAGGCTGGCCCGGTCGGTATCCACGCCACCACCCAGCTGGGCGCCCAGGTCGGCGAGGCGATCGGCGATGGCCTGCTCGGAAAGCTCCCCCGCCCCCTGGGCGAGCAGCCCCCGGGTCAGCCCGGCGACGCCGGCCTTGCCTGCCGGGGCATAGGCCGAGCCGGCAGCGAAATCGACCTGCACATCCACCACCGGCAGGACATGGGATTCGACGAACAGCACCCGGGCACCGGACGGCGCAGTCCAGGTATCGATGCGCGGACCGGCCTCGACGGCCAGAGGCAGGAAAGCCGCCGTCAGGCCCAGCAGCAAGGGGGCGAGGGAGGCGATGCGCCGCAGGGCGGCAAGGGAAAGGCTCATGATCTTCTCCGTAAGCAGGGCGGGCAACGAAGGCAGCGGTTAGTGGCGCAGGCCGGCGGCGGGCACGGCATCACCTCGGGCCTTGGCCGCCGGGCGGTCCTTGAGGGGCTGGGGGTCGAGCACACCGACGGTGAGGGTGTCGTCGCCGAAGTAGGTCTTGGCCACCCGCACCACGTCCGCGGCGGTCACCGCCTTGAGGCGCTCGATCATGCGGTCGCTGGCCTGCCAGCCGAGGCCGACGGTTTCCAGCTCGCCCATCTCCATGGCCTGGGCGAACATCGAGTCGCGCTTGTAGATCTGGCTGGCCAGCATCTGGGCCCGGGCCCGCACCAGCTCCTCGTCCTTGACACCCTCCGTGGCGATGCGGGCGATCTCGGCGCGCACCGCGGCTTCGACCTCGGCCGGGGTCTTGCCCGGGGCTGGGGTGGCCTGAACCATGAACAGGGCCGGGCCGCGGCCCACGTTGTCGTAGCCCACGCCCACGTCCTGGGCGATGCGGGCCTCCTTGACCAGCCGGGTGGTCAGGCGCGCGCCGTCGTAACCGTCGAGCAGGGCCGCCAGCACATCCAGGGCATAGGTATCGCCATCCTGGGCCTGGGCCTTGGCGTCCATGCCGGTGACCTTGGGCGCTTTCCAGGCCAGCATCACCGAGGGCAGCTCGGCCGGAGCCTTCACCGTCACCCGGCGGATGCCGGTCTGAACCGGCTCGTCCTGGGGCTTGCGCACCGGCAGCGGGCGGGCCTTGAGGGGACCATAGGTTTCCTTGGCCCAGCGGAACACCTGCTGGTGGTCCACGTCCCCCACCACCACCAGGGTGGCGTTGTTGGGTACGTACCAGCGGTCGTAGAAGGCGCGCAGGTCGGCTACGGTCATGTGCTTCAGGTCGTCCATCCAGCCGATCACCGGCACCCGGTAGGGGCTGGCCTGGAAGGCGGCGGCATTCAATCCCTCATAGAGCAGGGAGCCGGGCTGATCCTCGGTGCGCAGGCGGCGCTCTTCCATGACGACCTGGATCTCCTTGGCGAACTCGGCCGGGGCCAGGCTCAGGTGGCGCATCCGGTCGGCCTCCAGGACCATCATTTCGTGGAGCCGCTCCTTGGGAATCTGCTGGAAGTAGGCGGTGTAGTCCCGGTTGGTAAAGGCATTCTCACGCCCACCGGCGGCGGCCACCCGCTTCGAGAACCCACCGACGCCGACCTTGGGAGTGCCCTTGAACATCATGTGCTCCAGGGCGTGGGCCAGGCCGGTGGTGCCGTTGACCTCATCGACGCTACCCACCCGGTACCACACCATCTGCACGGCGGTGGGGGCGCGCCGGTCTTCCATGACCAGCACCTTGAGGCCGTTGTCGAGACGGGTTTCGAACACGGGAGCGCCGGCCGCCACGGCCAGGGCGGCATTCAGCGACAGGGCAAGGCAAAGCAGACCGCGCAACATTCGTTTCATGGGGATCCTCAACGGGTGGCGGGAAGGATGGATATCGCGGGAAATCGGTTGGCAACGGCAATTAAAACGGGACGGGCCCGGGGTGGGATAAAATCCAGCCTTCCCGGGCTCGGGATTGGGTGCCAGTGAGTGGGGCTGCATGTTACCTCCGCCCCTCGCCGCACGGCCAGTACCGGCAGCCCGCCTACCGCGCCGATCCCGGCGCCATGCCCCGCTACGACTGGATTCCCGCATGTTTGGTTTGTTCAAGAAATCGCCGGCCGAGGCCACCCCGCCCGCCCCCCCGAGCGGTACTGACGCGCCCCCCGCCGCCGCCCCAGCCTCTGCCCCCATCCCGGCCGCCCCGGAAGCCAAGCGCTCCTGGCGCGAGCGTCTGTTCGCCGGCCTGACCCGCACCCGCAGCCAGTTGTCCGGCGGCCTCAAGTCTTTGTTCGCCCGGGGCAAGGTAGACGACGAGCTGCTCGAGGAACTGGAAACCCTGCTGCTCACCGCCGACGTCGGCGTGGAAGCCACCCAGCACCTTCTCGACGCCCTGAAGAAGAAGGCCAAGAGCGACAAGCTCGACACCCCGGAGGCGATCCAGCAGGCCCTGTCCGACACCCTCTACGAGCTGCTCGCCCCCCTGGAAGTGCCCCTCGACGTGGCCAGCCACCAGCCCTTCATCATCATGATCGCCGGGGTCAACGGCGCCGGTAAGACCACCTCCATCGGCAAACTGGCAAAGTACTTCCAAAGCCAGGGCAAGAGCGTGCTGCTGGCCGCCGGCGACACCTTCCGCGCCGCCGCCCGGGAACAGCTGATGACCTGGGGCGAGCGCAACAACGTCACCGTCATCGCCCAGGAATCGGGCGACCCGGCCGCCGTGGTGTTCGACGCCATCGCCGCCGCCCGCGCCCGGGGCATCGACGTGGTGCTGGCCGACACCGCCGGCCGCCTGCCCACCCAGCTGCACCTGATGGAAGAGATCGCCAAGGTGCGCCGCGTCATCCAGAAGGCCGACGCCAGCGGCCCCCACGAAGTGCTGCTGGTGCTCGACGCCAACATCGGCCAGAACGCCATCGCCCAGGTGAAGGCCTTCGACAAGGCCATCGGCGTCACCGGCCTGGTGGTGACCAAGCTCGACGGGACCGCCAAGGGCGGCGTGCTGGCGGCCATCTCGCGCCAGTGCCCGAAGCCGGTGCGCTTCATCGGCGTCGGCGAGGCCATCGACGACCTGCGCCCCTTCTCGGCCCGGGACTTCACCGACGCCCTGTTTGGCCAGGACAACCTGGCCTGACCCCCCGACCGCCATGATCACCTTCGCCAACGTCACCAAGCGCTACCCCACCGGGTTCGAGGCCCTGCGGGACGTGAGTCTGGACATCACCGCCGGCGAGTTCGTCTTCGTCACCGGCCACTCCGGCGCCGGCAAGACCACCCTGGTCAAGCTGATGGCCGCCATCGAGCGGCCCACCAGCGGCGGCATCATCGTCAATGGCCAGAACCTCTCGGCCCTGCGCCCGTCCGCCCTGCCCTTCCTGCGGCGCAATTTCGGCCTGGTCTTCCAGGACCAGAAACTGCTGTTCGACCGCCCGGTGCTGGCCAACGTGCTGCTGCCCCTGGAAATCGCCGGCACTCCGCCCAAGGAAGCCCGCAAACGCGCCCTGGCGGCCCTCGACAAGGTCGGTCTGCTCGACCGGGAGAAGGCCCTGCCGATCACCCTGTCCGGCGGCGAGCAACAACGCCTGGCAATCGCCCGGGCCGTGGTGAACCGTCCCGCCATCCTGCTCGCTGACGAGCCCACCGCCAACCTGGACGCCACTTCGGCCGGCCAGATCCTGTCCATCTTCAAGAGCTTCAACCAGGTCGGCGTCACCGTCATCCTCGCCACCCACGACCTGCAGTGGGTGGACAAGCTCGCCCCCCGGGTGCTGTGGCTGGAAAAGGGCAAGCTGCATGAAGGCCTGCCTGAGCAGGCGCCGGCCCAGCTCGCCCCCCTGTCGCCCCCCGCCAACCTGACCGAGGAGGCCGCCTCGTGAGCCTCGCCCACCACCACCAGGCCCTGACCACCGCCCTGGTCCGTCTGCGCGACGCCCCCTTCAACGCCCTGCTGTCGCTGCTGGTGATCGGCATCGCCTTGGCCCTGCCCGCTGCCGGCTGGGTCGCCCTGGACAACGTGCGCCTGGCCGCCAGCGGTCTGGCCGAGGCGCCCGAAGTCAGCCTGTTCCTCGAGCCCGGCGCCGGCCGCGACGAGGTGAAGGCCGTCGAGCAGAAGCTGCGCGACGCCGGCGCGCCCTACCGTTTCGTTGCCAAGGACGCCGCCCTGGAACGGCTGAAAGCCCGGGAAGGGCTGGCCGACCTGGTCGCCAACCTGCCGAAGAACCCCCTGCCCGATGCCTTCGTCGCCGACATGGCGGGACGCGACGCCACCGCGGTGGAGCGCTTCGTCAAGACTGCCGGCGAATGGCCCCGGGTCGCCCACGTCCAGTTCGATTCGGCCTGGATGCGCCGCCTCGATGCCTTCCTGCGCCTGGGGCGCCTGGCGGTGGTGCTGCTCGCCGGGGTGTTCGGCGTCGGTCTGATCGCCGCCACCTTCAACACCATCCGCCTGCAGATGCTGGCCCGGGCCCAGGAGATCGAGGTGGCCCGGCTGATCGGCGCCACCCCGGGCTTCGTCTCCCGGCCCTACGCCTACTACGGCGCCCTGCAGGGTATTCTCGGCGGGCTGCTCGCCGCGGCCCTCGTGGCCCTGGCCTTCTTCTTCCTGTCCGGGCCGGTGGGGGAGCTGACCCGCCTCTACGGCAGCGGTTTCCGCCTGCGCGGCCCGAGTATGGCCGAAGTGGGCGCCCTGTGCGCCGCCGGTGCCCTGCTCGGCTGGCTCGGTGCCCGCCTGTCGGTGGCCCTCTACCTGCGCCAGCAGCCCCAGTAAGATTACCGCCAGGGCCGGCCCCGGAAACATCTGGGAGCCGGCCCGGTCAGACCAACACCGCCGCGGTGGGACGAAGCGCCCTCCTGGCCTGCCGTCCCGCCGTTGCTCCCCCCTTTTGCGAGCCTGCCCACGGACATGCCCCGTATCTTCAGCCCCGGCACCCTGCCCCGCCCCCGCCTCGCGGTCCAGGCGGGCCTGTGGACGGCGGTCGCCGTCTTCCTCGGCGCCGCGCTCTCCCGCCTGTTGTCGTTTTCCGGCAGCACCTTCTCCGACCTCAGCTTCTCCCTGTTCTGGCCGCCGGCCGGCATCGGCTTTGCCCTGGTGTGGCGCTACGGCCTGCCCGGGTTGTGGCCCCTGGCCCTGGGGCTGGGGGCCTGGAGCCTGCTCTCTTACTACCAGGTGCCCCTGGTGGCGGCCCTGGCCATCGTCGCCTCGTGCACCGGGCCGGCGGTGGGCGCCTGGGTGCTGCGCCGCCTACTGCAAGCCAGCCCGGTCACCATGCCGGAACGGCGCAGCGGGGTGCGCGATCTGCTTGCCTTCTACCGCATCGAGGTCGGTATCGCCGCCCCCCTGTCGGCCCTGATCGGCACCCTGGGCTTCAAGCTGGGCGGGTTGTTCCCCGCCGCCTCGGCCCTCGACGTTTTTCTCGCCTACTGGCTGGTCGATGCCATCGGCGGCATCCTGTTCGCCCCCGCCCTGCTCACCCTGTGGCAGGAGAACATCCGCCCCCGGCAGTGGCTGGCGGCCCTGGACCGCCCCACCCTGGTGGCCGCCGTCTCCATCGCCCTGGCCCTGACCCTGCTCACCTGGAACGGCGCCAGCGACTACGCCACGGCCCTGGCCTACCTGTACTTTCCGGCCATCGCCGCCTGCGCCATGCGCCGCGAGGCCGCCACCACCGGCCTGACCCTGATCGCCACGGCCATCCTGATCCTGTCGGCCAAGGCGTTCTCCACCATGGATGCCCAGGCCCTGCGCTTCGCCATTTTCCAGACCGCCCTGGTGCTGCTGGTGGCCGCCGCCTTCGGCCAGATTCTCCAGGCCATCGCCGCCGACCGCCGCGCCGCCTACCGCAAGCTGGCGCGCCAGGCCGAGCTGGACAACGTCACCGACTGCCTCAACGAGCGGGGCTTTCTCACCGCCATGGAGCACAGCCGCCGGGAACGGGCGCGACGCCGCGATGGCCGCGGCCTGTTCATCCTCGGCGTCGAGAACCTGGAATCCGCCGGCCATCTGGTAGGGCTGGCCACCATCGCCGACTTCGAGCGCGAGCTGGCGGCCCGGCTACGCGCCGCGGACGACCTGAGCGCCGTGGCCCGGCTCCAGCCCGGGGTATTCGCCGCCCTGTTGCCCTTCGGCAGCCCGGCGGCGGTGGAGGAAGCCTTCCTGCGCGTCGAGGCCGGCTTCCGCCGGGGCCCCCTGCACCTGGCGGGCAACGGCACGGCGCTACGCCTGCAACCCCTGCGCGCCGGCCTGTACGTGCCCGCGCAAGCCCAGGAAACCCTCGACGAGATTCTCATCGCCCTGCGCGAAGCCCTGAGCGAGGCGGCCCTCAAGCCCGACCGGCGGGTGCTGCCGGAGCCGGTGTCGCGCCACCAGGCCGACACCCGCCGCGCCCACGCCCGGCGCATCGAGGCGGTGCGTGCCGCCCTCGGCGAAGGACGCATCCGCCTGCTCGCCCAGCCCCTGGTGGCCAACCGCCCCCCTGCACCGGGCGCCCCGCTGCGCCACGACTTCGAAGTACTGGTGCGGGTGCTCGACGAGGGCGGCAACGTCATCCCCATGCCCGAGGTCATCGCCGCCCTGACCCAGCGCCCCCTGGCCCTGGAACTGGACCGGGCGGTGATCGAGGCCGCCTTCGCCCATTTCGCCGCCCACCCGGAACAGCTCGCCCGGGTCGGCAAATGCGCCCTCAACCTGACCGGTGCCAGCCTGTCCGATCCGGACATGCTGCCCTTCATCCGCGACCGTCTGCGCGCCCACGGCCTGCCCACGGCGCCCTTCGCCTTCGAGATCACCGAAAGCCAGGCCATTCTCAACGACCAGGCGGCCAGCGACCTGCTGCTCGGCCTCAAGGCGCTCGGCTGCCGCATCGCCCTGGACGACTTCGGCACCGGCCTGGCCACCTACGACTACCTGAAACGCTTTCCGGTGGACTACGTGAAGATCGACGGGTCGTTCGTCAAGGATCTGGAAAGCAGCCCGGTGGATCGGGAGATCGTCGCGTCGATCGTGCGCGTGGCCCACCGCCTGGGCGTCGGCACCGTGGCCGAATTCGTGCACAACCCCGGGGTGCTGCGCTGGGTGACCGACCTGGAGGTGGGCTACAGCCAGGGCTACGCCCTCTCGCCGCCCCTCCCCCTGGCCGAGCTTATAAACGGCCCCTATCCCGAATCCAGCGCAGCCCCATCCTCGGTGCGGACCGCCCCCCTGTCGGCCTAGCGCGCCACCGCGCCGCCCGGCGCGCCCAGCACCACGCCGATGGTCAGGCCACGGCCGGCCAGCCCTGGCCCCATTGCCAGGGCGGCGCCATGCAATTGGGCGATCCGCCCGGCGATCGACAGCCCCAGGCCGCTACCGCCCCCCGGTTCCTCGGCCGAACTGGCCAACCGGACGAAACGCTCCTGGGCGCGCTGCTGCTGCTCGGGAGGAATGCCCGGGCCGTCGTCGGCCACGCTCAACCGCCAGCCGCCCCCGGGTTCGGCCGCCACCCGCACCACCACCCGGCCGCCGGCCGGGGTATAGCGCAGGGCGTTATCCACCAGGTTGCGCAGCAGGACGGCGAGCAACTCGGGCTGGCCCGACGCCCAGGCCCCCTCCCCTGCCACCTCCGGCAACGCCAGTTCCAGGGCCACCTCGCGGCGCTGCGCCAGGCCCGCCTGGCTGGCCACCACCTCCCCGGCCAGGGCGGCCAGATCGACCCGTTCCGCAGCGAACACGCCACCGGCGGTGTCGACCCGGGCCAGAGTGAGCAGTTGCTCCACCAGGTGGGCCAGCCGGTCGGTACCGCGGATGACGTTGCGCAGGGCCGACTGGCGGGCCGCCGCGTCGTCGGCGATATGCGCCACCTGGGCCTGGATCTTCAGCGCCGCCAGAGGCGTGCGCAGTTCGTGGGCGGCATCGGCAGTAAAGCGCCGCTCCCGCTCCAGGGCTTGCTCGACCCGGACCAGCAAGGTGTTTACCGCCCCCACCACCGGCACGATCTCCGCCGGCGGGGCCTCGACCTGGACCGGCACGAGGTGGTCGGGGGAGCGCTGGCGCACCTGTTCGGCCAGCTGGCGCAGCGGCGTCAGGGCCTGGCGGATGCCCACCAGCAACAGGCCGAGCAGCACCGCCCAACTGGCCAGGTGCGGGTAGAGGGCGTTGAGGGCCACTTCCCGGGCCAGCTTGTTGCGCACCACGCCCTGCTGCCCGACCACCACGCGCAGCCCTTGCGGATCGCTGCCGGCCACGTAGAAACGCCAGTCGCCGTCGTGCCAGGGCAGGGTCACGTAACCGTCGCCACGGAGGGCTGCCAAAGCCTCCAGGGGGATGTCGGGGGCCGTATCGGAACGGGCCACCAGCTGGGGCGCTCCACCCGGGCGCGGGGCCGGCTGCCAGACCTGGAAGACCAGGCGCTTGTGGTAGCGGTGCGCCTCCCGGGCGGTGCCGTCGGCGCTGACCACGGCAGTGGCGGCCCGTCCGGCGGTGGTGGCCAGCACGTGGGCGATTTCCACCAGCTGGGCGTCCATCAGTTCGGCGGCTTCCCGGGTGGCCTGGCGGTAGCCGAGCAGGCCGGTGAGACCGTCCACTCCGGTGACGCAGACCAGCACGATCAGGATCAGGCGACCGTGCAGCGACGCCAGCCAGCGGGGAATCACGGCTTTTCCACCAGGTAGCCCAGACCACGCCGGGTCTGGATGAAGTCGGTGCCGAGCTTCTTGCGCAGGTGGTGGATGTGCACCTCGATGGCGTTGCTCTCCACCCCCTCGCCCCAGCGGTACAGGGCCGCTTCGAGCTGGGGCCGGGAGACCACCCGGCCGAGACGTTCGAGAAGCAGTTCAAGAATCGCCAGTTCGCGCCCGGAAAGATCCACAGGCGCCTCGTCCAGGTAGGCCTGGCGGGCTTCCGGGTCGAAGGCGACGCGACCGGCGACAATGCGCGGTACGGCCCGGCCGTGGCTGCGCCGGATCAGGGCGCGCAGGCGGGCGGCCAGTTCGTCCAGATCCACCGGCTTGACCACGTAGTCGTCGGCCCCGGCGGCAAAGGCGCGCAGCTTGTCTTCCTTGGCGTCCCGGGCGGTGAGCAGCAGCACCGGCACGGCGCTGTTGCCGCCAGTGCCGGCCTTGCCGTTGCGGGCCGCATCGAGCACCGCCGTGCCGTCGCCGTCGGGCAGGCCCAGATCGAGCACCAAGCCGGCGTAGGTGTCGGTGGCCAGGGCCGACAGGGCCGCGGCGACGCTACGCACCCAGTCCACCTGGAAGCCGTAGTGGTTCAGCCCGGCGCACAACCCGTCGCCGAGCAGCAGATCGTCTTCGACGAGGAGTAGGCGCATGGTGTTATGGCGCGGCTCAGGCCGCCGCCGGCGCAGCGCGGCGCGATTCCAGACTGCGCTCGTCGATGGGCAGGTTGATCAGGGCGGCCATCACCCCGAGGGCGATGCAGATGCCCCACACGGTGTCGTAGGACCCGGTGGCGTCGAACAGCTTGCCCCCCAGCCAGACGCCGAGAAAGCTGCCGATCTGGTGGGCGCAGAAGACGAAGCCGGAGAGCATGCCGAGGAAGCGCACGCCGAACACCTGGGCGACGATGGCGTTGGTCGGCGGCACCGTGGACAGCCACAGGAAGCCGATCACCGCGGCGAAGGCATAGACGCTCAGGGGCGTGAGGGGCGCCAGCAGGAACAGGCTGATGGCGATGCTGCGGCAGAAGTAGATGGTGGCGAGCAGGTAGCGCTTGGGGAAGCGGTTGCCCAGGTGGCCCACGGTATAGGTGCCGAACACGTTGAACAGGCCGATCAGGGCCAGGGCGGTCATACCCACCGAGGCCGGCAGGCCTTTGTCGAGCAGGTAGGTGGGCAGGTGCACGCCGATGAACACCACCTGGAAGCCGCAAACGAAGTAGCCGAGCATGAGGAAGATGAAGCTCTTCTCGCGCATCGCCTCGCGGAAGGCCTCGCCGGCGGTCTGGCCATGGGCGCCGGCCCCGGCAGCGACACCCTTGGTGAGGGACGCCCCCAGGGGCACGATCAGGAAGGCGGCGGCGGCGAAGATCAGCAGGGTGCCGAACCAGCCCAGCCCGCCGATCAGCCCGGAGGCCACCGGAATCATCAGGAACTGGCCGAAGGAACCGGCGGCAGCGACGATGCCCATGGCCCAGCTGCGCCGGTTGGGGGCGATCAGCTTGCCCATGGCCGAGAACACCACGCTGTAGGTGGTGCCGCTCTGGGCCAGGCCGATCAAGACCCCGGCGGTGGCGGCCAGGCCGGTGCCGCTGGCCGAGTAGGCCATGCCCACCAGGCCGAGCATGTAGAGCAGGCTGGCCACCCACAGCACCCGCTTGGCGCCGAAGCGGTCGGCGAGCAGGCCGGCGAAGGGCTGGCTGACGCCCCACATCAGGTTCTGCACGGCGATGGCGAAGGAGAACAGCTCCCGGCTCCAGCCGTGGGCGCTGGTCATGGGGGCGAGGAACAGGCCAAAGGTGTGACGGATGCCCATCGACACGCAGACGATCAGGGCGGCGAACAACAGCACCGAAGCCAGGGTGCGTTGCGGAGAAGCGGAAGCAGGGGGAGTGGCGGCAAGGGTCATGGTGCGTCGCTGGGGAGTGTGGTTATGGCGGGCGGGCCACAGCGCGGCCGCGCCCTTTATAAGGTTTTTCGAAAATGCATTGTAACGGGGACGCCGCCGGAAGGCATTCCAATGACAACACCCGCCATGCCCCCGGCAATGTCGTCGCTCGAGCGGCCAATGACGCCAGCGCCGGCCGCTTGGCCAGCGTCGCGCAACGTTTACGCCTTAAGGCGGCCTTAATCTGGGCCGGCTATCCTGTCGGTCATTGTCCCTTTTGCCGTATTCCGTCCGCCATGCGCCAAACCCCGCGTCCTGCCTTGTCGTTGAGCCACCCCATGCCAAACCCCGCGCCCCTGCTCGATCTTCACGGCACCCCTCTGGAGATCGAGATCTGGCGCGGCCTCCAGCCCGACACCCCGGCAACGATGCCGTCAGGCACGGCCGGACGACGGCCGGGTCGCAGCGCCGCCCTGCCCGCGGTCCTGTTCGCCGCCTTGCTCGCCGGACCGGCCCTGGCCGCCCCCGGCGCCCCCCCGCCCGCCGCGGCCGCCCCGGCCAGCGCGACAGCACCGGCCGGCGCCACGGCCCCGATCCCCCTCTCCGCCAGCCAGGTCCAGGCCCTCGGCGTGCGCAGCGAACCGGTTGTCCCGGCGGCGGCCGGCAGCGGCACCGCCCTGGCCCATCTGCCGGCCACGGTCAGCGTGCCGGTCGGCCAGCTGCGCATGGTGGCCGCCCCCGCCGCCGGCATGGTGGAAACAGTCAAGGTGGTGCCCGGCCAGCAGGTGCGCAAGGGCGACGTGCTGGCCACCTTCGCCAGCCCGGAGCTGCTCGCCCTGCAACGGGAAGCCAGCGTCGCCCGCAGCCAGGCCGAACTGGCCGCCAGCGCCCGGCGCCGCGACGAGGCCCTGTTTGCCGAAGGCATCATCGCCGCCGCCCGCCTGGAGGCGACTCGGGCCAACGCCGCCCAGGCCGCCGCCCAGGCCGAGGAAAAACGCCTCGCCCTGGGGGTGGCCGGCCTGCCCGCCAAGGGCGGCCCGAGCGGCGCCGCCGCCCTCGTAGCGCCGCTCTCCGGCTACGTGCTCGAACAGCTGGCCACCCCGGGCCAGCGGGTCGACGCCGCCGCCCCCCTGTTCTCACTGGCCGACAGCAGCGCCCTGGGGCTGGAAATCCAGGTGGCCGCCAGCCTGGCCGCCCTGTTGCCGGACGGCGCCCCGGTGCGCACCATCCTGGCCGACGGCCGCACCCTGCGCGGCAAGGTGGTGAGCGTCGGCCGCCAGGTCGGCGCCGCCCAGACCGTGGCGGTGCGCGCCAGCCTGGAGCGCCCGGGTGCCGGTGCCGCCAGCCTGCCCCTGCGCCCCGGCCAGGCGGTGGAAGCCGAGATCAGTCTGGCCGGCCAGGCGGCCCTGGCCGGGGCGGTGCGCATCCCCGGCGCGGCCCTCACCTACCGCAGCGGCGCGGCAAGCAACGCCGGCAATGCGGGCCAGGCCACGTCGGCCTACGTGTTCGTGCACGAGCAGGAAGGGCTGTACCGGCCCTTTCCGGTGACGGTGCTCGGCCCCCTGCCCGGGGGCTGGCTGGTCAAGCCGGCCGGCGCCATCCCCTTCGCCGACAAGGCCCGGGTGGCGGTAGCCGGAGTGGCGGCGCTGAAGGCCGCCTGGCTCGGCCAGAGCGGCGAATAAGGGAGCCCGCCGGCCATGATCGCCCGCTTCTTCTCCCAACTGGTCGCCCTGTCCCTGGCCCAGCGCCTGCTGGTCGGGGTGGCCGCCCTGCTGCTCGCCGGCTACGGCGTGGTGAGCCTGCAGAGCCTCCCCATCGACGCCTTCCCCGACGTTTCCACCACCCAGGTCAAGATCATCATCAAGTCCCCGGGCATGACCCCGGAAGAGGTGGAAACCCGCATCACCGTGCCGATCGAGCAGGAGATGCTGGGCATTCCCAAGCAGCGCATCCTGCGCTCCACCTCCAAGTACGCCCTGGCCGACATCACCATCGACTTCGACGACGGCACCGACATCTACTGGGCCCGCCAGCAGGTCGGCGAGCGCCTCGGCAACGTGCTCAAGGACTTGCCGAGCCAGGCGTCCGGCGGCCTGGCGCCGATCACCACGCCCCTGGGCGAGATGTTCATGTTCACCGTCGAAGGGCCCCTGTCGCTGGAAGAGAAGCGCAATCTGCTCGACTGGACGATCCGTCCCCAGCTGCGCACCCTGCGCGGCGTGGCCGACGTAAACACCCTGGGGGGCTACGCCCGGGCCTTCGAGGTGGTGCCCGACGTGGCGGCCCTCAATGCCCGTCAGCTGTCGCTCACCGACCTGGAAAACGCGCTCGCCGAGAACAACCGCAACGACGGCGCCGGCCGGGTCAACGAGGGGGAGGAGGCCCTGCTGGTGCGCGCCGAAGGCGCCATCCGCGACGTGGACGACCTGCGCAACGTGGTGGTGGCGGTGCGCGGCAACACCCCGGTGCGCATCGGCGACGTGGCCGAGGTGCGCATCGGCGCCCTGACCCGCTACGGCGCGGTGACCCAACATTCGCAGCACGCGCCGGACGACAAGGACAATGTCCTGGCCCAGGGCGAGGCGGTGGAAGGCCTGGTGCTCGGCCTGCGCGGCGCCAACGCCCAGGCGGTGGTGGAAGCGGTGGCGGCCAAACTGGCCGAGATCGAGCCGACCCTGCCCGCAGGCACCCGGCTGGTGCCCTTCTACAACCGGGGCGAACTGGTGGGGCGGGCGGTGCACACCGTGACCAAGGCCCTGCTCGAAGCGGTGGTGCTGGTGGCGGTGCTGCTGTTCGCCTTCCTCGGCAGCCTGCGCGCCGCCGTGGTGGTGGCGGCGATCCTGCCCCTGTCGGCCCTGGCCACCTTCATCCTGATGAACCACTACGGCCTGTCGGCCAACCTGATGAGCCTGGGCGGCCTGGCCATCGCCATCGGCATGCTGGTGGACGGCGCCGTGGTGGTGGTCGAGAACATCGAGGCCCACCTACACGCCCGGGCCGGGCAGCACGGCAAGCTGAGCGCCCACGACAATCTCGCCCTGGTTTTCCGGGCGGTGGCGGAAGTGGCGCCGCCGGTGGCCTCCGGCGTGGCGATCATCACCATCGTCTTCCTCCCCCTGCTCACCCTGGAGGGCCTGGAAGGCAAGCTGTTCATGCCGGTGGCCCTAGCCATCGTCTTCGCCCTGGTGGCCTCGCTGCTGCTGGCGTTCACCGTGGTGCCGGTGGGCGCCTCGCTGTTGCTCAAGCCGGCCACGGGCGAGCCCTGGCTGGTGCGCAAGCTCAACGCCGTGTACGACCGGCTGCTGCCCCGCGCCCTGGCCAATCCCAAGCCGGTGCTGATCGGCGCCGGACTCTCCCTGGTGCTGGCGGTGGGCGCCTACCTGGGCACGGGCAAGAGCTTCATGCCGACCCTAGACGAGGGCGACATGATCGTCCAGCTGGAGAAGCTGCCCTCGATCAGCCTGGCCGCCTCGGCGGCCCTGGACCAGCGCGTCCAGGCGGCGATCCTCAAGGACATCCCGGAGGTCCGGCGCATCGTCGCCCGCACCGGCGCCGACGAGTTGGGACTGGATCCGATGGGCCTCAACCAGACCGACACCTTCCTGGTGCTCAAGCCCATGGCCGAATGGCGCACCCCGGACAAGGCCTGGCTGGCCGACCAGCTGCGCAAGGTTCTCGACGAGTTTCCCGGGGTGGTCTACAGCTTCACCCAGCCCATCGAGATGCGCGTCTCGGAAATGCTCACCGGCGTACGCGGCGACGTGGCGATCAAGATCTACGGCCCCAATCTGGACACCCTCAACGGCCTGGCCGCCCAGGTGCAGGGCGCGGTGAAAGGCGTCACCGGGGCCGAGGACGTGATTACGGTGAAGAACGAGGGGGTGCAGTACCTGGCGGTGAACATCGACCGCCTCGCCGCCGGCCGCCTCGGCTTCGCAGTAAATGCCCTGGAAGCGGATCTGAAACGCCTGATCGAAGGCACGCCGGTGGGGGTGGTGGTGGAACCGGGACGGCGCACGCCCCTGCTGCTGCGCGGCCCCGGCGCCGATACCGCCACCCCGGCCCTGGCCGACCTGCGCCTGCAACTGCCCGACGGCCGTGCCGTGCCCCTATCGGCGGTGGCGACCCTGAAGCGGGTGGAAGGCCCGGTCAAGGTAGACCGGGAAAACGCCCAACGCTACGTGGTGGTGCAGAGCAACGTGCGCGACCGGGACCTGGTGGGTTTCGTCGATGACGCCAAGGCCGCCGTGGCCGCCCACGTCAAGCTGCCCGCCGGCTATCGCATCGCCTGGGGCGGCCAGTTCGAGAACCAGCAGCGCGCCGCGGCACGCCTGGCCCTGGTGGTGCCGATGGCCCTGCTGCTGATCTTCGGCCTGCTCTTCGTCACCTTCGGTTCCCTGCCCCAGGCCACCCTGGTGCTGGCCAACATCCCCTTCGCCCTGGTGGGCGGTGCCATCAGCCTGTTCCTCTCCGGCGAATACCTGTCGGTACCGGCCTCGGTGGGCTTCATCGCCCTGCTCGGCATCGCCGTACTCAACGGGGTGGTGCTGGTCAGCTACTTCAACACCCTGCGCGACCAGGGCCTGTCCCTGGACGAAGTGGTGCGCGAAGGCGCCCGGCGGCGGCTGCGCCCGGTGCTGATGACCGCCTCGATCACCGCCTTCGGCCTGGTTCCCCTGCTCTTCGCCAGTGGCCCCGGCTCGGAAATCCAACGCCCCCTGGCCATCGTCGTGGTGGGCGGGCTGATCAGCTCGACCCTGCTCACCCTGGTGCTGCTGCCCATCCTCTACCGCCGCTTCGGCGTCCCCCGGGACGCCGAGAGCGATGACAGCGCGGGCGGCAACAACTCTTCCGTGGTGCAACCGTCATGACCTTCCGTGAATTCCCGCTGTGCCGGCGGCAACGCCCCCTGGCATTCCTGGTAACTGCGCTGCTGGCCGGCTCCGCCTGGGGTGCGGCGGACCTGCCCCCGGCCAACGAGGTCAAGGCGGCCATTGCCGCGGCGCCGCTGGTGGCCGCCGCCCGGGCTGGACTGACGGCGGAAAGCGCCAACCGGGAACGGCTCAACGCCGGCCCCTACGAATGGACCACCCGTCTCAGCGACCAGCAGCGCCGCCTGCGCAATGCCCCCAATGAAGGCCCGCGGGGCCCCTTCAACGAGTGGAGCGTCGCCCTGGAACGGCCGGTGCGCCTGCCGGCCAAGGCCGAGGCCGACGCCGCCCTGGGCGAACAGGGCGAGACCACCGCGCGCATCGCCGTGGAGGACGCCCAGCACGAAACCGCCCGGCAGCTGCTCGCCGCCTGGTTCCAGTGGCTGCGCGCCCGGGTCGCTGCCGACCAGAGCCAGGCCCAGGCCAAGCTGCTCAGCCAGCTGGCCGGCAGCACCGCCCGCCGCCACACGCTGGGAGATGCGGCCCGCCTCGAAGCCATGCAGGCCGATGCCGCTGCCGCCCAGGCCGATGCCCAGTGGCGCCAAGCCCAGGCCCGTCTGCAGGCGACCAGCCAGGAGCTGCGCGTGCGCTTCCCGGCCATTGCCCAGCCCGACGACGTGCGTCTGCCGTCCCCCGAGCCCCTGGTCGGCAGCCTGGCCGCCTGGCAGGACAGCATCGCCAGCAAGAGCCACGAACTGGCCCTGGCCGGCGCCGAAACCCGCCAGGCCCGCCTGGCGGCGCAACGGGCCGAAGCCGAACGCACCCCGGACCCGGTGGTCGGCGTCCATGTCGGCAGCGACCGGGGGGGGGAGGAAAAACTGGTGGGGGTGTCCCTGTCGATTCCCTTCGCCGGCGACGCCCGCCGCGCCGCGGCGCGCAGCCAGGCAGCCCGGGCCAACGCGGTCGCCTACCGGGAAGAGGCCCTGCGCCAGCAGGTCAACGCCGACATCGCCAGTCGCCACGCCACCGCCAGCGCCGCCCAGCTCGCCTGGGAACGGGCCGACCAGGCGGCCCGCCAGCTGGAAGCCACCGCCGACCTGAGCGCCCGAGCCCTGGCCCTGGGCGAAGCCGGACTGGCCGAAGTGCTGCTCGCCCGCCGCCAGGCCGGCGAAGGCCGGCTGGCCGCCGAACTGACCCGGCTGGATGCCCTGGAAGCCCGCTACCGGCTGGAGCTGGACGCCCACCGGCTGTGGGACTACGACGCCGACTGAGGCCCGCCCCCTCATGCAGGCAGGGGCGCAGGTCGCGATAAGGAAGGCCTCACCAGGCGCGTCGCCACGGCAATGCCGGGGGATGGCGGGCTAATCCCCCCGGCGCCCGGCCCGGGCGACGAAGCGCTCCAGTTGTTGGGCGAAGGCGCGCCGATCATTGAGGCTGAAGGCCGCCGGCCCGCCGGTTTCCACCCCGGAGGAGCGCAGGGTGTCCATGAAGTTGCGCAGGGTCAGGGCGGCCTGGATGGTGTCCGGCCCGTAGGGTTCGCCCCGGGGCGTGAGCACCCGGGCGCCCTTGGCGATGACCTCGGCGGCCAGGGGAATGTCGGCGGTGATCACCAGGTCGCCGGCCGCCACCCGCTCGACGATGGCCTGGTCGGCCACGTCGAAGCCACGCGGCACCTGGAGGCTGCGCAGGAACGGCGAGGGCGGTGCGAACAGGGGCTGGTTGGCCACCAGGGTGACCAGCACCTCAGCCCGGGTGGCGACGCGAAAGAGGATTTCCTTGATGACCTTGGGGCAGGCGTCGGCATCGACCCAGATCGCGACCTTGGCCATTTACGCCTCCACCGTAGCGGGGGAGCCGGGCACATCCACCGCGGCGGCGCCGGCGTCGGACTCCGCAGGGGCCGTAGTGCGCAGGGCGCGGGCGGCAGCCACCGCCACATCGAGCAACCGATGGGCATCGTCCAGGTCGAAATCGGTGCGCATGCGCTTCTTGATGCCGTACTCGTGGAGCAACAGCTGACGGGTCGGCACCACCCCACGCTGGGCCAGGCTGTGTTTGACGCATTGCAGCGGGCAGCCGTCCAGGGCCAGGATCGGCCGGCCGGAACGGGCGATGCGCACCAGGTGCGGCACGTCGCCGCCGACCCCGGCGATGCAGGACATCTCGGCCTCGTCCTGCCGGTCCAGGCGCACGGCGATGTGGTTGGCCAGTTGGGCGGCGCTGGAACAGCCCGAGCAGGAATAGACCAGGGGCAGGTCGGCAGGGGGGCGGCGCGTCATGATGATTGCGGCGAAGGGGGAAGAAAGAGCCTCCAGTGTAGGCCCCGCGCCGGCCGCGGCAATCGGTAAATTCGGCAGGGAGCCCCCACGGGTCCGCCCGCGGCACCGCCCGCGGCACCGCCCCGCTCCGCCCGACTCCCGCCAGGCGGCCATCCGTCCTGCCAATCCCGGCGCGGGTCGGTGCAAGCGGCAACCACGCGGCGGCCGGCCGATCGAACCCGGAAGCAACGGCGCCGCACGCCATGCTAGATTAGAGAAGTCTTATTCTCCGGGCGACCGCTGCCCGGCTCGACCGCTTTTCGCTGCCCCTACTGGAGACATCCATGTTCACGCCTGCCCATACCCTGGTCCAAGCCGCCAAGAAGTCCATCCAGGAATGCTCCCCGGCGGACATCCACGCGCGGATGTCCGAACCGGACACCTTGCTGCTCGATGTCCGGGAGCCCGACGAGTACCGCCAGGGGCATCTGCCCGGCGCGGTGAACATTCCCCGCGGCATGCTCGAATTCAAGATTTCCAACGACCCGGCGCTGCAGGACGTGACCCGTCCGATCATCGTCTATTGCAAGACCAGCGGCCGGGCGGCACTGTCCGTGGTCGCCCTGCACGCCATGGGTTTCGAGAACGTGGTGTCCCTGGCGGGGGGCTTCGAGGGCTGGCAAGAGGACAGCCGCCCGGTGGTCAAGCCGAGCGAAATTTCCTTTGAGTAACGGTCAGGCCGTAAGGCGGCGGGAGGGGGCCCCCCGCGCCGCTCGCACGCTCATGGTCGCGGCGCAATGGCGCCGCTCCATCCCGCTTACTGGCTGGTCCAGCCGCCCTCGACGGGAATCGCCGCCCCGGTGATGTTGTGGGCCACGGGGTGGCACAGCCAGGCCGCCAGCTGAGCAATCTCGGCCGGCAGCGACATGCGCTGACTCGGCTGCTTCTCGGCGAGCAGTGAACGCACCCCGGCTTCCCGGTCGCCACCGACTTGGGCGGCCCGGTCCAGTATCTGGGGTTCGAGCAGGGTGGTCTCGGTCCAGCCCGGGCAGATGCAGTTGACCGTCACGCCGCCCTGCTCCCGGCTGCCGGCCCGGGCGTACTCCAGGGCCGCCACCTTGCTCACCCCGACCAGGCCGAACTTGGAGGCCACGTAAGGCGCCTTGTGCGGCGAGGCCACCAGGCCGTGCACCGAGGCGATGTTCACCACCCGGCCGTAGCCCCGCGCCGCCATGCGCGGCAGGGCGGCCTGCATGGTGAGGAAGGCGGCCGACAGGTTCACCGCCAGAAAGCGCTGCCACAGTTCCAGGGGCACCTCAGCCAGGGGCACGGTCTGCTGGATGCCGGCGTTGTTGACCAGGATGTCCAGGGGGCCGTCGGCCAGGACGGCAGCCATCAAGGCCTGGACCTGGGTGGCGTCGCTCAGGTCGTGGCCATGGACGGTGACCGACAGGGCGCCGGCGGCAAGCACCGTCTGGCGGGCATTTTCCTGCTGCTCGGCGTCCCCCAGCCCGTGCAGGACCAAGTGGCATTGCTCTGCGGCCAGGGCGGTGGCGATGGCCAGCCCGATGCCTTGCAGCGAGCCGGTGACGAGGGCGCGGCGGCCCGGTTGGGGTGGGGTCATGGAACGTCTCCTGGGTACGCCTGCCGGTAGCGGCGCACCTCGTTGGTTATCGGTCTTTCGGCACAGGTCGAGGCGCAGATCCCGCACACTCCGCGACCTGGCCGAGCCCGCTCAGCGCTCGGCCGGGCTGATCGTCACCGCCGAGGTGACGATCAGTTCCATCAGGATGTTGCGCGCCAGTTGCTCGGCATAATCGTTGCGCGCCGTGGCCGCCGCCATCGCCCGCTCCGCGTCGCCATCGGCGATGGCGTTGATCTGGGCGATGTGCAGGTCGCAGATCTGCACCAGGTTGGAATGGCGCTTCTGGTGGAAATACAGGAAGCGCCGCGCCAGGGTCTGCAGCATGGCGTAGAACTCGGCGGCATAGGTGTTGCGCGCCGCCTCGCCGAGCCGGCTGGTGAGGCAGAAGTGCAGCCGCATGTAGACCCGCATGTCGTTGAGGGTCTTCAGCCCCTCCAGTTCGCTCGCCAGCTGACGCAACGCGGCCCGCTCGGCGGCGCTGGCGCACAGGGCCGCCTGGGCGACGATCAGGCGCTCGATCTCGCGGCGCGCCTGGATGATCTTAAGCTGGCCCTGGTAGTCGATCTCGGAGATGAACACCCCCTGCCGCGGCGCGATGTGCACCAGGCGCTGGTAGGCCAGCTTGTGCAGGGCCTCCCGGGTGGGGGTGCGGCCGAAGCCGACCTTTTCGCTCAGGGCGGCTTCGGACCACTGGCTGCCCGGCGGCAGCTCGCCGGTAACGACCATCTCTTCGAGGGCGCAATAGGCCTTTTCGGTCTGGCTGGCGGTCTGGCGGGCAAAGAGGGGATTGGCGTCGGCGTCGGTCATGAGGTCGGCGTGGCGAGTTTGCGCAGTTCGGTTTTCAGCACTTTACCAGTGCTGTTCTTCGGCAGTTCGGCGACGAAGAAGTACCAACGCGGCCGTTTGAAGCGGGCAATGGAGCGCAGGCAGAGGGCTTCCAGTTCGGCCTCGCTGACCGTGACACCGTCCTGGCAGACGACGAAGGCGGCGATCGACTCGCCCCATTCCCGGTCGGCCACGCCGATCACCGACACCTCCTGGACCGCGGCGTGCTGGAGCAGCACCTCCTCCACTTCCCGGGGGTAGATGTTGGTGCCGCCGCTGATGATGACGTCCTTAGAGCGGTCTTTAAGCTGGAGCAGGCCGCGCTCGTCGAGCACGCCCACGTCGCCGGTGTGCAGCCAGCCGCCGGCCAGGGTCTGGCGGGTGGCCTCCGGGTTGTTCCAGTAGCCCTTCATCACCGAGGGGCCCCGGGCCACCACCTCGCCCAGGGTGCCGACCGGGGCCGGCTGGCCATCGGGGCCGAGCACCGCCACCTCCACCGAGGTCTGGCTGGCCCCCACCGAGGCCAGCACGGCCAGGTCGTTGCTGGCCACGGCGGCGGCGGTCTGTTCCGCCGACAGGGCGGTGATCGACATCGGGCTTTCGCCCTGGCCGTAGATCTGGGCGATGCGCGGGCCAAAGCAGGCCACCGCCGCCTTGATGTCTTCGACGTAGAACGGCGCACCACCGACGATCAGGGCACGCAGGCCGGGGAAGGCGCTGCCGTGGGCGTCCACGTGCTGGATCATGCGCTGGACGATGGTCGGCGCGGCGAACAGGCTGGCCGAGCGGTAGTGGCCGAGCAGTTCGAACAGTTCGGCTTCGTCGAAGCCACCGCTCTCGGGCACCACCTGCAAGGCGCCGCGGATGAAATAGGGCACGCCGTACAGGCCGCTGCCGTGGGACATGGGGGCCACGTGCACCAGCACGTCGTCGCCATTGAGAGGCTGGACGTCGGCGTAGAAGTTGAGAGAGGTGGCGAGCAGGTTGTCGTGGGTCAGCATCACCCCCTTCGGCCGCCCGGTGGTGCCGCTGGTGTAGAACAACCAGGCGATGTCGCCGCCGTCGCCGGCTACCGGGGCAATCGGCTCCCGGGCCAGGGCGGCGGCGTAGTCGGCCGCCTCCACGTCGATCAGCTGCAGGCCGGGCAGGCGTTCGGCCACCGGCAGCAACCCCTGGTACAGGTCACCGCTGGACAGGCAGGCGGCAGAGCCGGAATTTTGCAGCACGTATTCCAGCTCGTTGGGGTGCAGCTTGGCGTTGACCGGCACGGCGCACAGGCCGGCGTGCCAGATGGCGAGCTGGGCCTCGGCGTACTGGATGCAGTTCTTCATCGCCAGGGTGACCCGGTCGCCGGGTTGCAGGCCCAGGTCGTGGCGCAGCCAGCCGGCCAGGGCGCCGACGCGGCGGTTCAGTTCCCGGTAGGTCAGGCTCGGGCCCCGGCCGCGGGCCAGGGCGGGGCGGTCGCCGTGCAGGCGCACGGTGCGTTGGAACAGTTGGTTCAGATGCATGGCTCTCTCGGCAAGAAAAGGGGCGGAGGGACGATCCGCCGCATCAGCGGCCCAGGATGGTGATGCAGGTGACGGCTTCTTCGACGCCGTTGAAGCCGCCGCCGTTCTCGGCGATGGCAAAGCGGGCGTTGTCCACCTGGCGGGCGCCGGCCTCGCCGCGCAGCTGGGTGACCATCTCGTAGACCTGGGCGAGGCCGGTGGCGCCGATCGGGTGGCCGCGGGAGAGCAGGCCGCCGGAGACGTTGATGGGGATGCGCCCGCCCAGGCTGGTGGCGCCGGATTCGGCCATCGGGCCGCCCTCGCCAAAGGGACAGAAGCCCAGGGCCTCGGTCTGCTGGATCTCGGCGAAGGCGGTGGCGTCGTGCACCTCGGCCAGGGACATGTCCTCGGGGCCGACCCCGGCCCGCTCGTAGGCTTCGAAGGCGGCCAGGTGGCAGAGGTGGCGCTCGTACTGGTCGGCGGGCCGCTCGGTGGCGGTGCGCAGCACGCTGGCCATGAGACGCACGGCGCGGCTGCGCTCAAGTTTGCGCAGGCCATCCTCGTTGCAGACGATGGCCGCCGCCGCCCCGTCGCCGATGGGGGCGCACATGGGCAGGGTGAGGGGCCAGGCGATGGTGCGCGCCGCCAGCACCTCGTCGATGGTCAGGGGGTACTGGAACTGGGCCAGGGGGTTGCGGGTGGAATGGACGTGGTTCTTGGCGGCCACCGCGGCGATCTGGCGCTGGGTGGTGCCGAAGCGCTCCATGTGCAGCCGCGCCAAGCTGGCGTAGATATCCATGAAGATGCTGCGCTGGTCCGCTTCCTTGGTCCCCGCCGGCGGCTTGATCGTCGGCGCCAGGCCGTGCAGCAGGGCCAGCTGGCCGTCCCGGTTGTTCACGTCGAAGGCGCCGTCGAAGACGCTGAAGCTCTTTTCCTTGTCCGGCGAGAACAGCTTGTCCACGCCCACCGCCAGGCAGATGTCGCCGGCGCCGGCGGCCACGTACAGCTGGGCGGCGTTGAGGGCGGTACTGGAGCTGGCGCAGGCGTTCTCGACGTTGGTCACCGGGATGCCGGTGATGCCCATGGCCTTGAGGGCCACCTCGCCGGCCACCATGTGCTGGCCTTCGATCACCCCCTGGCCGGCGGTGGCGAAGTAGGCGGCCTGGATCAGCTCGCGGCCACAGCCGGCGTCCTGGAGGGCGCCCTCGACGACCTCGCGGACCAGGTCCTTGACGGTCTTGTCCGGGTGCTTGGCGAAGTGGGTGATGCCGACGCCGACGATGTAGAGGTTCTGCTTGCTCATTGTGCCGCTCCGGTAGTGATGAGGTTTTCCACGAGTTGCCGCTGTTGTTGCAGTTCGGCCGAGGTGCCCGACCAGACCACCTGGCCGTGGTCGAGCACGTACTGGCGGTGGGCCAGCTTCATCGGCACCTTGAGGTTCTGCTCGACCAGGACGATGCCGGTGCCCTGGCGGTGGACGTGGGCGAACACCTCCACCAGCTGGTCCACGATCAGGGGCGCCAGGCCCTCGGTGGGCTCGTCGAGGAGCAGGATGCGCGGGTTGCCGAGCAGGGCCCGGGCAATCGCCAGCATCTGCTGTTCGCCGCCGGACAACTGGTCGCCGCCGAAGTCGATGCGCTCGCCCAGGCGGGGGAAGATCTCCAGTACCCGCGCCTCGGTCCAGTAGCCGGGCTGGTGGGCGACGGCGCCGATGCGCAGGTTTTCGCGCACCGACAGGTTGGGGAAGATGCGCCGGGTGTCGGGCACCAGGGCGATGCCCAGACGGGCGATCTGCTCCACCGACAGGCGCGAGATGTCGCGCTCGCCGAACACCCGCCGCCCCGCCACCAGCGGCAGCAGGCCGACCAGGGTCTTGAGGGTGGTGGATTTGCCGGCGCCGTTGCGGCCGACGATGGCGACGATCTCGTGCAGCCCGACCTCGATCGAAATGTCTTCCAGGGCCAGGGCGTGGCCGTACTTGACGCTGGCGTGTTCGAGTGCGATCACGATGCATCCTCCCCGAGATAAACCGAGCGCACGGTGGCGTCGTTGCGGATCTGTTCCGGGGCGCCGACGGCGATCACCCGGCCGTTGCTCATCACCACAATCTCCTCGGAGAGCGACATGATGGCGTCCATGTTGTGCTCGATCAGCAACACGGTGCGCCCGGCCGACACGGCCTTGATCAGGCGCGTCGAGCTTTCGATCTCGTGCTGGCCGACCCCGGCCAGGGGCTCGTCGAGGAGCAGGATGCGCGGGTCCGGCATCAGGGTGATGCCCAATTCCAGGGCCCGTTGCAGACCGTAGGAGAGGGTCCCGGCGATGGCGTCGCGGCGGGCGGTGAGCCCGGTCAGTTCGAGCATGGCGTCGATGTCGCCGGCCAGGCGCCGCTCGTAGCGCGGCGCGATCCAGAACGGCTGGAAGCGCGAGTGCTTGATCTGGGCGGCGATGCGCAGGTTGTCCAGCACCGTCATCTCGGCAAAGATCTTGGTGATCTGGAAGCTGCGGCCGATGCCCAGGTGGGCGCGCTCGTGGGGCGGGGTGCGGGTGATGTCGGCGCCGAAGCAGTGGATGCTGCCGCTATGGCGCATCTGCCGCCCGGCCAGAACGTTGAGCAGGGTGGTCTTGCCCGCCCCGTTGGGGCCGATCAGCCCGTAGATGCGGCCCTTCTCGAACGAATGGCTGACACCGTCGATAGCCTTGAGGGCGCCGTAGCTCACCGTCACGCCGTCGCATTTCAGGGCGATGTCGTTCATGAGGACCTCCCGTCGCGCCGGGCGGCCTTGTCCTGCCATTGCCCAAAGCGCTCCTGCAATTCGCCGACGATGCCCTTGGGGAAGAACAGGGTGGCGAGGATGAAGACCAGGCCGAGCACGCCGTACCAGTATTGGGTCCAGCCGCTCAGCCACTCCTTGAGCACCTCGAAGGCGAGCACGCCCACCACCGGCCCCCACAGGGTGCCGGCGCCGCCGAGCAGGGTCATGATGATGACGTCGCCGGAGGTGGTCCAATGCAGCATCTGCGGGTTCACGTACATCAGCAGGGAGGCCAGCAGGGCTCCGGCCAGGCCGCTGATGCCGCCGGAGACGATGAAGGTGATCTGCTTGTAGCGGTGCACGTCGAAGCCCAACTGCTCGGCCCGCGTCTCGTTCTGGCGGATGCCGGCGATGACCCGGCCGAAGGGCGAGCGGCGCAGCACTGCCACCGCCGCCATGACCAGGGCGAACACCGCCACCACGTACCAGTAGAAGTGGGTCGAGTCGAAGAAGTCGATACCGCCCAGGCCGGGCCGCTCCACCCCGGGCAGGCCGTCGGCGCCGCCGGTCCAGGCGCGCAGCTTGGAGTCGGCCAGGATGTAGAGCAGCTGGGACAGGGCCAAGGTGACCAGGGCAAAGAAAATGCCCGAGACGCGCAGGGCGAAGAAGCTGAACAACCAGGCGCACAAGGCGCCGACGACGATCGCCAGGCCCAGGCCGGCGCTGAAGGGCAGCACCCACAGCTGGGTGGCCAGGGCCAGGGCGTAGCCCCCCAGGCCGAGGAAGCTGGCGTGGCCGAAGGAGACCATGCCGAGCAGGCCGAAGACGAAGTCGAAGCCGATGGCGAAGATTGCCCAGATCATCACCAGGGTCGCCAGGTTGAGCACGAAATCGCTCGGGCCGGAGAACGGCAGCAGCAGGGCGATGGCCGCCAGGGGCAGGCCCAGCCACAGGTCGAAACGGGAGACGTTCATGCGGACCTCGTTGCGCGGAAGAAGAGGCCCTGGGGCCGGGTGAGCAGGGTCGCGATGAGCAGGGCGAAGGTGAGGATGTCCACCCAGCTCGGCATGTAGGAGTAACCGATGGCGCGCACCAGGCCGATCAGCAGCGAAGCCGCCACGGCGCCGCGGATGTTGCCCAGGCCGCCGAGGATGACGACGATGAAGCAGTCGATGATGGTGTTGGTGGCCATGCCCAGCTCGATGGGAAAGAGCGGCGCGGCGATGGCGCCGGCCAGGCCGGCCAGCCCCGAGCCGAGGGCGAACACGGCCATGCGCACCGACGACACGGGCAGGCCGAGCAGGCGCACCATTTCGCCGTCGCTGCTGGCGGCCCGCACCAGCATGCCGAAGGTGCTCTTCTCGATGAGCAGGAACAGGCCGCCGGAGACCAGGGCGCCGAAACCGATGACGAACAGGCGGTAGACCGGGATGGTGCTGCCGAACAGCTCCACCGTGCCGGCCAGGGCCTCGGGCATGGTCGATTCCTGGTAGCCCAGGCCCCAGACGATCTTGACCAGCTCGCTGATCACCAGGATCACGCCGAAGGTCAGGATCAACTGGTAGAAGTGGGGCCGGTTGTAGAGCGGACGCAGGGCCAGGCGCTCGATCAGGGCGCCGGCGACGGCCACCAGCACGGTGGCGCCGATCAGCCCGGCGACGAAGGAGCCGGTGTGGCGGCCGATGTCGAAAGCGATGTAGGCCCCGAGCATGTAGAGGGCGCCATGAGCGAAGTTGATCACGCCCAGCATGCCGAAGATGAGGGTCAGCCCCGAGGCGAGCAGGAACAGCAGCATCCCCAGGCTGAGCCCGATGATGAGGGTGGACATTGAGTATCTCCGCAGCGGAAGGACGAGCACCGCCCGGGAGGTCGGCCAAGCCGCCTCCGGGGGACTCCTTCCATCGGTCAGTCGGCCGGTGCGCGCGGCACCGGCGGGAAACCCGGCCCCTCGGGGCGACGGTCAGGCGCTAGGCCGGACGCGCCGCCCGGGGGCGAGCAGCAGGCGTGCTCAGGGCTGACAGGCGTCGAAGACGGCGTTGGGCGGGAACACCTTGGCGATCTTCATGGTGTAGGCCGGCGCCGGGGCGACGCCCTTCTCGACCACGCCCCACAGGCCGTCCTGCATGGCCTGGTGGTCGCAGGCGCGCATGGCCTTGCGCCCTTCCACCGAGTTGTCGCGGACGCTGTTCTCGAAGGCCGCGACCCATTTCTCCTTGTCCCAGGAGCCGGTCTGCTCGACGACGTCGAGCCACCAGGCCATGCCGTCGTAGGCTTCGCCGGCGGCGCTGGAGGGCAGTTCGTTGTATTTCTTACGGAAGGCTTCGACGAACTTGCGGTTGGCCGGGTTATCGACGCTGAAGTGGTAGCGCACCCCGGAATAGACGCCGATGGAGGCGGGGCCCACCCCCGCCGCCATGGTTTCGTCGGCGATCACTGGGCCGAATATCTTGCGCGTCTTGCCCAGATCCACCTGGCCGGCTTGCTTGACCATGGTCACGGCGTCGGAGCCGGTCATGAACAGGGCCACGCCGTCGGCGTTGGAACGGGCGATCTTGTCCACAATCGAGGAGTAGTCCCGGTTGCCCAGGGGGGCAAAGTCGGCGCCGACGATCTCGACCCCGGCCTTCTCCGCCTCACGGCGGTACCACTCCCAGCTGTCGCGGGTGGCCTGGTAGTCAGCGGTGACGCCATAGACGCGCTTGAGCTTCTGCTCCTTGGTGAAACTGAGGGCCATGCGCTGTTCCATGCCCAGGGTGTTGGAGGTGCGGAAGGTGTAGCGAGAGCCGTTGGGCACGGTGATCTTGTCGTCGGCGGACATGGTCACCAGGTGGGGAATCTTGCGCTGCTTGGCGATGTTCATGATGGCGATGCTGGAGGCCGAACTGACCGCGCCGAAGATCATCTGCACCCCTTCGGAGATCAGCCGGGTGGTCTTCTGCACCGCCGGTTGGGGCTTGGTCTCGTCGTCTTCCCAGATCACCTGGATGGGCTTGCCGAGGACCTTGCCGCCGCGCTGCTCGATGGCGATCTCGACGCCCTTGCGCATGTCCTCGCCGAAGATGCCGTAGGTGCCGGACAGGGACACCACCCCGCCGATCTTGAACTTGTCCGGATCGGCCGCCTGGGCGGCGGTGGCGAACAGCAGGGAAACGGCCAATGCACCCAACAGCCTGCCGTGACGGGCCTTGATACCAGCAACCATGTTTGTCTCCTCTGTTTTTTAGGGATGCCACTCTGATATTTCAGTGTAGCTGGCTGATATATTAGCACCGCTTCTTTGATATGCAACACGTTTCGATTAAGGGAATTTGCAACCTGCACCGAACCGACTCGACAGGCCTGCCGACGACGGAATGGCACAGCCAGCGGCCGCTTCCTGGACAGCGCACAAGGCCAGCGCAAGCGGGGCAGAGCAGGGCAAAACAAATGAAAAGGGCCGGCAGCGTGAATGCTTCACGCTGCCGGCCCTTTGCGGGCAACGGCGCTACACCATCACAGTGGATGTATCAGCGCCAGTCGCGGCGCTCGCCTCGGCCCCGGTCTTCCTCCCAGTGGCCGCCGGCATGGCGCCAGCCGTCACCGGCCCGTTCCCAGCGATGGGGCGTCCAGGTATAGCCAGGGCGCGGGTTCTCCCAGTGGCCGGGTACCCAGTCGTGCCGCTGGCCAGTCCAGTTCCAGAAACCGCCGATCCAGACCTGGCCCACGACCGGGGGCGGTCCCACGTATTCGACCCGGGGCGGCGGCGGCGCCACCATCACCGGTTCTGAATAGACCGGCCCGCCGTAATAGGGGCGGCCGGCCGGAGCGACCACACAGCCCGACAGGGCCGCGGCGGCAGTGAGAGCAACGAGCAGTAGTTTGGTACGCATGGCAATTCCTTGCTGGGAAGCAGTGGCAGGGGTGATGCATGTCCATTTAACGCCCGAAACCACCGCCGCGCCGACCCGCCGCCCCTGGATTTACCGACTGTTGCAACTTGCTGCCGACTGGAAAATCTGCCGCCACCAACAAGGCGCAGCCATGTCGGCAAAGCGGACGCGGGCAATTCGATACAGAGTCGACCCGGTAAAGGTGCTCTACTCCTAAATTAGATGCCCCAGCCCTGGCCCGGTTCTCGGCTTGCTTTGCCGGGGAGAGCGCCTGTTCCCAGAACTCCCCGCCCCTTTTAGCACTCCAATGCTACGAGTGCTAAAATTGTCTTGAACCCTTTTGGAGGACCTCCATGACCCAAACCGTTTCGCTGATGCAATTACCGGTGGCGATGGGCAATTTGGACGCCTACATCCAAACCGCCCAGCGCTTTCCGCTTCTTTCCGACGAGGAAGAGAAGGCCTTGGCCCGTCGTTTCCGCGACGACAACGACCTTGATGCCGCCCGTGATCTGGTGCTGTCGCACCTGCGGGTGGTGATCGCCATCGCCCGGGGCTACCTGGGCTATGGCCTGCCCCACGCCGACCTGATTCAGGAGGGCAACATCGGCCTGATGAAGGCGGTGAAGCGTTTCGACCCGGAACGGGGCGTGCGCCTGGTGTCCTTTGCCATCCACTGGATCAAGGCCGAGATCCACGAATACATCGTGAAGAACTGGCGGCTGGTCAAGGTGGCGACCACCAAGGCCCAGCGCAAGCTGTTCTTCAACCTGCGCAGCATGAAGCCGGGCAGCGAGACCCTGACTCCGGAGCAGGCCAACGAGGTGGCGGCCACCCTGGGCGTAAAGCCCGAGGAAGTGGTGGAGATGGAAACCCGCCTGACCGGCCACGACCTGGCCCTGGAAGGCAACCCGGACGACGAGGAAGGCCGTCTGGCGCCGATCGCCACCCTGGCCGACAGCCGCCTGGAACCGACCCGGGTGTTGGAAGCCCGGGAAGAGGAACGGCTGCACAGCGAAGGCCTGCATACCGCCTTGTCCACTCTGGACCCGCGCAGCCGCCGCATCATCGAGGCACGCTGGCTGGCCGAGGACGGCGGCGCCACCCTGCACGACCTGGCCGCCGAGTTCAGCGTTTCCGCCGAGCGCATCCGCCAGATCGAGGCCAAGGCCTTGAAATCTTTGCGTGGCGTGCTCGCCGCCTAAGCGCCCTGGCACCCCAAAACAACGGCCGGCATGCCCACGCATGCCGGCCGTTGTCGTTGATGCATGGTGATGGCGAAAACTTGTGGTTGAACGCCCTGGCGTCACGCCAGGATCGCCCTACGCATCAACTCACCGCCCAGCCCAGGGCGACAAAGGTGAGCAGCATCATCACCACCCAGGCGCACAGGCCGGCGGCCAACACCGAGCCCCACAGCAGCAGGGCATGGCCGTCGTCGTCGCCCATGTGGAAGACCCGGTTCACCCCTTGGTAGATCAACGCGCTCACCGCCACCAGGGCCACCAAGGCCACCACCACGGCGAACAGCACGCTGGGCACGAAGAAGGCCACCGGCGCGATCCACAGGGGCGTGGGCGCTACCGCCGCGAGGGTAAAGGCATCCTGGTAGGGCGGCCGGGCATCGATAACATCGCCCAGTTGCTGGATGATGCGCGCCATCACCGGGACCGCCACCAGTTCGGTGACGTAGAACAGGGTGACGATGCCCATCAACATCTCCCGGCTGATGGTCGGCAGGTTGACCGTCTCGTGGTAGGCCGACCAGGCGTAGAGCAACATTGCCGGGGGCACCAGGGACATGGGCACCACATACATCCAGAACATTTTGGTGACGGAGGGGTGGACCTTCATCAACCAGTCCCAACCCTCTGCATGGGACGACAACATTTTCGGGAACATCATCGGACTCATGACGTGCCTCCTTTCAGGCGTAACGCGTACTGCTAGCTTCTCCCTGAGCCCCTTTGCAATAACCGCCAAGCACTACAAGAACTTCGACCAGCACTAGCCGGGACCGTTCTACAGCCAATAGACGAAGACGAAGAGCAGCAGCCAGACCACGTCCACGAAGTGCCAATACCAGGACACCGCCTCGAAGGCGAAGTGATGGTCCGGGGTGAAGTGGCCGGCCAGCACGCGCAGCAGGATCACCGTCAGCATCACCGCCCCCAGGGTGACGTGCAGGCCGTGGAAGCCGGTGAGCATGAAGAAGGTGGCGCCGTAGATGCCGGTCTTCAGCGAGAACGAGGCCTCGTGGTACTCGTAGGCCTGGAAGGTGAGGAACAAGGCGCCAAGCAGCACGGTGAGCAGCAGCCCCAAGGTGAGCTGGCCGCGCCGCCCCTGCTTCAGCCCCCAGTGGGCCCAGGTGACGGTGGCCCCGGACGTGAGCAGGATCAAGGTGTTGATCGCCGGCAGCCCCCAGGCCGCCATGGGGGTGAACGCCTCCTTCAGCCCGGGCCCCTGGGTGGGCCAGGCCCCGTCGTAACCGGGCCACAGCAAGGGGGTGTGGGACAACCAGGGAATGGCGAACTCACGCACGTAGAAGAGCGCGCCGAAGAAGCCGGCAAAGAACATCACTTCGGAGAAGATGAACCACACCATGCCCCAGCGGAACGAGCGGTCCACCTGGCCGTTGTAACGCCCGGCCAGGCTCTCGCGGATCACGTTGCCGAACCAGCCGAACAGCATGAACACCAGGATGGCGGCGCCCAGCGCCATCACCCAGGGGCCGATGCCGACTTTGGCGAGCAGCAGGATGAAGCCCGACGCCAAGGTCAGCAGGGCCACCGAGCCGACCAGGGGCCACCAGGACGGCGGCGGCGTGTAATAGCCGCCGGGAGCGGTATGAGCAGCGTTCTGAGACATGGCGGGCCTCCGGGAACGGCAGGAGCAGCGGCTAACGGACCGTGGGTGGGGTGGTGAAGGAGTGGTAGGGCGGCGGTGAAGACAGGGTCCACTCCAGGGTGTCCGCCCCTTCCCAGGGTTTGGCCCCGGCGGGCTTGCCGCCGCGGATGCAGCTGATCACGTTATAGAGGAAGAGCAGCTGGGCCGCCCCGAGGACGAAGGCCCCCAGGCTGGCGATCAGGTTGAACTCGGCGAATTGCAGGGCATAGTCGGGAATGCGCCGCGGCATACCGGCCAGGCCGAGGAAATGCATGGGGAAGAAGGTGACGTTGAAGGCAATGGCGGTGAGCCAGAAGTGGGTCTTGCCCAGGGCCTCGTTGTACATGTGGCCGGTCCATTTCGGCAGCCAGTAATAGACCCCCGCCATGATGCTCATGGCTGCCCCGGAGAACAGCACATAGTGGAAGTGGGCCACCACGTAGTAGGTGTCCTGCAACTGGATGTCCACCGGCACCAGGGCCAGCACCAGCCCGGAGAAGCCGCCGATGGTGAACAGGCAGACGAAGGCGATGGCGAACAGCATCGGCGTCTCGAAGGTCAGGGAGCCGCGCCATAGGGTGGCCACCCAGTTGAACACCTTCACCCCGGTGGGCACGGCGATCAGCATGGTGGTGTACATGAAGAACAGCTGGCCGGCGGCCGGCATGCCGGTGGTGAACATGTGGTGGGCCCACACCAGGAACGACAGGAAGGCAATCGAGGCCACCGCGTAGACCATCGAGGTGTAGCCAAACAGGGGCTTGCGCGCGAAAGTGGGCAGGATGGTCGAGACGATGCCGAAAGCCGGCAGGATCATGATGTACACCTCGGGATGGCCGAAGAACCAGAAGACGTGCTGGAACAGCACCGGATCGCCGCCGCCGGCCGCCGAGAAGAAGTGGGTGCCGAAGTGCCGGTCGGTGAGCATCATGGTGATGGCGCAGGCCAGCACCGGCATCACCGCCACCAGCAGGTAGGCGGTGATCAGCCAGGTCCACACGAACAAGGGCATCTTCATCAGGGTCATGCCGGTGGCCCGCATGTTGAGGATGGTGACGATGATGTTGATCGCCCCCATGATCGACGACAGGCCCAGGATGTGAATCGCCAGGATGGTCATGTCGTAGGCGATGCCGCCCTGCATGTAGAGGGGCGGGTACATGGTCCACCCCGCCGCGGCCGCCCCGCCGGGAACGAAGAAGGACGAGATGAGCAGGGTCCCCGCCGCCGGCAGCAGCCAGAAACTCCAGTTGTTCATGCGCGGAAAGGCCATGTCCGGCGCGCCGATCTGTAGCGGCACCATCCAGTTCGCGAAGCCGACGAAGGCCGGCATGATCGCGCCGAAGATCATGATCAGCCCGTGCATGGCGGTCAGTTGATTGAATACCGCCGGGTCCACCAGCTGGATGCCCGGTCGCGCCAGTTCGGCCCGGATCAGCATGGCCAGGGCCCCGGCGAACAGGAACATGGCGAAGGAGAACCACAGGTAGAGGGTGCCGATGTCCTTGTGGTTGGTGGACGTCAGCCAGCGGCGCAGCCCACCCGGGGCGCCGTGGTGCTCCTCGGCGTAGTCCCGGGGCGGATGGCCGGGAACGCCTGGAATTGCGGGATTGGCGGAATGGGCGTCCATGGAGCCTCCTCGTCGTCTGCTCAATTGCTTGCCGGGGCGGAAGCCACGGCACCGGCATTGCGCCGGGCCGCCACCATGGCGGGTTGCACCACGTCGCCAGCCCGGTTGCCCCAGGCGTTGCGTTCGTAGGTCAGTATCGCGGCGATTTCCAGATCGGACAGCTGCTTGCCGAAGGCCTGCATGGCGGTGCCGGGACGGCCGTGCAACACCACGTCCAGGTGCCCGTCCACCGGCCCGGTCGCCACCTTGGAACCGTCCAGGGCCGGGAAAGCGCCGGGCAGCCCCTTGCCGTTGGGCTGGTGGCAGGCGGCACAGTTGGTGGCGTAGAGTTTCTCGCCCTGATCCTTCAGCTGGGCCAGGGTGTAGGTCTTGGCCGCCGCGGCCTTGGCAATGGCCCGCTGGGCTTTCTGCTCGGCCATCCAGGCATCGAACTCGGCGGGCGGCACCGCCTTCACCACCACCGGCATGTAGCCATGGTTCACCCCGCACAGCTCGGCGCACTGGCCCCGGTAGGTGCCGGGCTCGTCCACCTTGAACCAGGTGTCGCGGATGAAGCCGGGAATGGCGTCCTGCTTGACGCCGAAGGCCGGCACCCACCAGGAATGGATCACGTCGGCGGCGGTCAGCACCACCCGGATCTTCTTGCCCGTGGGCACTACCAGGGGATTGTCCACTTCGAGCAAGTAGTGCTCGCCCTTGTCCGCCTGGTTGCCGATCTGTTCCCGGGGCGTGGCCAGATTGCTGAAGAAGCGCACCGGTTCGCTGCCTTCCGGGGTGCCGTCCCGTGCCAGGTACTCGTACTCCCACTTCCACTGGTGGCCGGTGACCTTGACGGTCATGTCCGCCGCGCTGGTGTCCTTCATCGCCAGCACTGTCTCGGTAGCCGGCCAGGCCATGGCCACCAGGATCACCACCGGAATGATCGTCCAGACGATCTCCAGGGGCGTGTTGTCGTGGAACGTGCTGGCCTGGGCGCCCCGGGAGCGGCGGAAGCGGATCAGGGCATAGACCAGGGGCAGGAAGACCACCACCAGGATGACGGCACAGATCCACAGGATGGTGGTGTGCAGATCGTCGATCTGCCGGGCGATGATCGTCGCCGGCGGTTGCAGGTTGATCCCGAACTCGGCCCGGGCACCGCCCGGCAATAACCCGATGGCCAGGGCCGCAAGCCCGCCCCGGCAGGAAGAAAGCGCAGCGGCGCAGATAACGCGAAGACGGTGCCATGCCTGGCACGACCCCGCATCCATCGCCTGTCTCCATCCATCTTTTTTCTTCATCGACCCCTCCTCAACGGCGGGAGGAACGGCACGGGCCGCAACGTCAGCCCTCCGCACTCCCGGCGAGGCCACGGGCCGGGCGGACGGTCCATGGCGGGCGCTTCGTCGTGCCGGAAGGCGCCCATCCAGCCGAGGCCGCGCAGCCGACGAAACTCATGGCATGGGAGTACGTTGCAGCCAAACAGTTCCCAACGGCATGACCAGGGCACAGGGTCGATGCCCGGCGAGGCCCGTGGATACCGGGGGTTCGGGCAGATGCGGAGGTGGCGCCGCGGCGGCAGCGGTCACCGCGGATCAGCGGTGGATTAGCCCTGGATCGGGACGGAAGGCTAGCCGCGAGCCAGGAGCCGGTGCAGGTCGGCGGCGATGTCCTCGACGCTAGCGTCGTCGCGTACGTACAGGCGTGGGCGGCCGGCGCCATCGAGCACGTAGGCGCCGGCGGAATGGTCCATCACGTAGCCCATGCTGCCGTCCACTTCGCGGCGCGCCGCATAGACGCGGAAGGCCTGGGCGGCGGCGGACACGTCGGCGGTGCTGCCGGTCAGGCCGACGAAGTCAGGATGGAACCAGGGCACGTAGCTCGCCAGCTGTTCCGGGGTATCCCGGGCCGGGTCGATGCTGACGAACACCACCTGGACCCGCTTCGCCTCGTCGCCCAGCGCCTGCATCACCGCCGCGAAGCGGCTCAGGGCGGTGGGGCAGATGTCGGGGCAGTGGGTATAGCCGAAAAACAGCACCACCACCTTGCCCCGGTAGTCGGCCAGGCGGCGCGGCTGACCGTGACTGTCGGTGAGGGGACGGGGGAAGTCGGGCCCCACCGTGGCGCCGGTGATGTCGGTGGCGTGGAAGGGAGGGGGGGGCGGGGCGCCGTCGCCGCACCCGGCAAGCAGCAGCGCGGACAGCAGCGCCGCCCCGGCCCAGGGGCGCCAGCGGATCATCCCTGTCATTGTTCGTTGCAGCATCGCCTGGTCTCTTCCTCGAAAGTGATGGATAGGGGGATCGCCGCCGTTTCACCGCCTCATCCCGGCAGCCACCGGGCAGCATCGCCTTGCAGCGCAGCACGGATCGCGGCAAAAAAATTCGCGTTGCATAGGCGCCGCGACGAAACTTAACGCCCCTTGCCGGCTTCAAACCCCCCGAAGCGATTCGCGGCCGAACACTGCCAAGCGGCTGCCGATCGCCCTGCCTCGTCTGCCTCATCGGTTTCCTGCCCGGGAGTTCGGGATGATGCCTCCGCTTGTACCGCCGACCAACCCCCTGCCGGTGCCCTACGCCGGAGCGGCCACCGCCCAGGCCAACCGCCGGGTGGTGAAGCGCCTGCTGTGGCTGGTGGTGGCCGCCTTTGCCTTCGGCTTTGCCCTGGTCCCCCTCTACGACACCCTGTGCCGTCTCACCGGCATCAACGGCAAGACCATCAACGTGCCGGGGCGCTCCGTGGTCACCGGGGCCGCCGCCGTGCCCGCCTCCCGGGTCGATCTGCAGCGCACCGTTTCCCTCGAATTCGTCGGCACCGCCATGCCCGGCCTGCCCTGGGAGGTGCGCCCCCTGACCGGGCGCCTCGACCTGCATCCGGGTGAAGTCCATCAAGCCCGTTTCCTGGTGCACAACCGCTCCGACCGGCCCATTGTCGGCCAGGCCATCCCGAGCGTTTCGCCGGGCACCGCCGCCCAGTATTTCACCAAGCTCGACTGCTTCTGCTTCCAGCAGCAGACCCTGGCCCCGGGCGAAACCCGGGAGCTGCCGGTGGTCTTCATCGTCGAGCCGGCCCTGGACGCGGACGTGCGCGACGTCACCCTGTCCTACGCCTTCTTCATTCAGCCCGACCCCAAGCCCCAGGCCCAGCCCTGAGCCCCCCCCGATCAGCGCAACGCCGGCAGCCAGCCCAGGCGAAAGGCGCCCAGCAAGAGGAGGAACAGCACGATGGACAAGCCGATGCGCACCGTCAGCGCCCGCACCGCCCGGGTACCCTGGCCCCGGTCGCGATAGAGAAAGAACAGGCCGGAAAAGAGGCTGCCGACAATGGCCAGCAGCACGCCGATCACCACCAGTTTGAACACCATGGGCGAAGCTCCCGGTTGTGCTCCCGCGTCCCCCATCGGGCGCGGCTGTGGCAACGATTATGCACCGGCTGCACCGGCGGGCCAGGTGACGTTGGCATCGTCAGCACCATTGGCGCCGCCCCTCGCCGCCCGTGGGCGCCTCGTCTTTCGTCCCGGCTGGCTGCCCACCCTGGCCACCGCCCTGCTGCTGCCCCTGCTGCTTGCCCTCGGTGTCTGGCAGCTCGACCGGGCCGCCACCAAGGAGGCGCGCCGCGCCGCCCTCGCCCAGCAGGCTCAGTTGCCCGAACTGTCCCTGGATGGCAGCGCCCCCTGGCCCGCCGCGGACGCCCTCGCCTACCGCCATCTGGGCGTGCTCGGCCGCTACGACGCCGCCCACCAGATGCTGCTCGACAACCAGGTGCAGGACGGCCAGGCCGGCTACCACGTCATCACCCCCCTGACTCTGGCCGGCAGCACCCGGCAGATCCTGGTGAACCGGGGCTGGGTGCCGGCCCCCGCCGACCGACGCCTGGTCCCCCATATACCGGTGCCCCAAGGCCCAGTACTGGCGCGGGGTACCGGGCAGCCTCCCTTGAAAGCCGCATTCCTATTGGCGCCCGAGGCAGCCTCCCTGGAGAACGAGCACTGGCGCGGGGTTTGGCAGTACCTCACGCCGGAGCGCTACGCCGCCGCGCGCCACCAGGAGCACCCCGGCCAAGCCGCCGACGTGGCCCCGGTGCTCCTCGTCCTGGCCGCCGACACGCCGTCGCCGGCGGCCGTGGGCGCCCCCCCAACGCCCCCGGCCTGGGACACGGTCAATGGTTCCCCGACCACGGCCAGCACCGCTGGCTCGCTGCCCGCCGATACCCCGCCCCCCGGGATTGCCACCACCGGCCCGCGCCAGGACGCGGCGGCAGCCAACAGCCGCCTGACGCCCCTGCCGGTCACGCCCCTGCCCCCGGACGACGGTGCGGCCCGCAACCGGGCCTACGCCTGGCAATGGTTCGCTTTCGCCGCCACCCTGGCGGCGCTCTACCTTGGACTCAACCTGAGGCGCCGCCCATGACCGCCACCCTGATCCCCCTGCGTCCGGCACCGGCCCGGCCCCGGCCTCACACCACACCCACCATACCCACCACGCCCGCTCCGGCCCGTTCCTCGCGCCGCCCCCTGTGGCTGGTGGCCGGGGTATTCCTGCTACCCCTGGCCCTGGGCTGGGGATTGTTCTTCCTCGGCTGGCAACCCACCGGCCAGCCCCACGGCGCCTTGCTCCAGCCGCCCCAGCCCTTGCCTGCCGCCCTGGCTGCGGACGACGCCCGCGGACGCTGGCAGGTACTGCTGGTCGGCCGCGGCCCCTGCGCTAGCGACTGCCTGGCGGCGCGGCGCGCCCTGACCCAATTGCGCGCCACCCTGGGCAAGTACGCCGACCGGGTATCCCTGCGCGAAGTGGCCGCGCCGCAGGCGGATCTGCCGGTCGCCGCCCTTCCCCCGGGCGCCGCGGGCACGGCCGCCGGTGCGCCGCTCCCCGCTTACCGTTTCTACCTGGCCGATCCGGCCGGGCGACTGATCCTCGCCTACCCGGCCGACGTGCCGTGGAACGATCTACGCCAGGACCTGGAACGATTGCTCAAGTATTCCTGGGTGGGCTGAGGCCATCTGCCGGCCAGGCCCCGACAAAAAAGGAGGAGACCCCCATGCTCACCGCCACGCCTACCCCCGGCGCCCCGGCGCCATCCCGCCCCGGTTTGCCCGTCGCCACCCTGGCCCGCACCCAGCCGCTCTCCCTCAAGCTCGCCGCCTTCTGGCGCGAGTGCAAACCGCGGGTGAACAGCCTGATCGTGTTCACCGCCATGATCGGCATGGTGCTGGCGACACCGACCCTGCCGAGTCTTGGCCGGTTCGTCGCCGCCTCCCTGGGCATCGCCCTGGTGGCGGGTGCTGCGGCGGCGATCAACTGTCTGGTGGAGCGACACATCGACGCGCGCATGGCCCGCACCCGAGGCCGCCCCCTGGTGCGCGGCGAGATCAGCGCCGTCGAAACCCTCACCCTGGCCACCCTGGTGGGGGGCACCGGGCTGACCGTGCTGCACCTGTGGGTGAACGACCTGACCATGTGGCTGACCCTGGCCACCTTTCTCGGCTACGCGGTGATCTACACGGTCATCCTTAAGCCGGCCACCCCCATGAACATCGTCATCGGCGGCGCCTCCGGGGCCATGCCGCCCCTGCTCGGCTGGGCGGCGATAACGGGCCAGGTGGGGGCCGAGGCCCTGGCCCTGTTCCTCATCGTCTTCACCTGGACCCCGCCCCACTTCTGGCCCCTGGCCTGCTACCGGCGCGACGACTACGCCCGGGCCGGCCTGCCCATGCTGCCGGTGACCCACGGGGTGGCCCACACCTGCACCCAGAGCCTGGTGTACGTGATCGCCCTGTGCGGCGTGAGCCTGCTGCCGGTGGCCATCGGCATGGCCGGCGGCCTCTACCTGGCGGCGGTGCTGGCCCTCGACGCCCTGTTCCTGGCGCGCACCTGGCAGCTGTGGCGGGCCTATTCCGACGCCCTGGCACGCAAGGTGTTTCGCACTTCGATCGTCTATTTGTTCGGCCTGTTCGCCGCTCTGCTGGCCGACCACTTCCTGGGTCTGCCGGGCGCGGTCTGAGGCGGCGGCCCCGATATATCAATTTCGTTTATGCATCCCAACGGGCACATCGCCAAACTCCAATACTGGCGCGGACCTTGTATTTAAGGCCAGGAAAACACATGAATTTTATTAATACATTGTCCGCCACGGCCCGCCGGGTGCAGGCCAACGCCACGGCGTCCGCGCCCGCTCCCCTGTTCCCATTCTTGCCCTCCCCCCCCGAGCCCATCATGACCTTCGCCCGCTACCGCCGCCTCGCCCTGCTCGCCGCCCTCCTCGCCCTGGGGGTGGTCGCCCTGGGGGCCTACGTGCGCCTGTCCGACGCCGGCCTGGGCTGCCCCGACTGGCCCGGCTGCTATGGCCACCTGGTGGGGGTACCGGACGCGCCCCACGAGCACGCCCAGGCGGCCCGGCTGTTCCCCGACCGGCCGGTGGAAGCGGCCAAGGCATGGAAGGAGATGATCCACCGCTACGCCGCCGGCACCCTGGGCCTGCTCATCGCCGCCCTGGCAGTGGGCGCCTGGCGCGGGGTGTGGACCGAGCGCGGGCCGCTGCGCCGCGCCCTGCCCACGGCCCTGGTCGGGCTGGTGCTGTTCCAGGCCCTGCTCGGCATGTGGACCGTGACCCTGCTGCTCAAGCCTCTGGTGGTCACCGCCCACCTGCTGGGCGGCATGCTCACCTGGGGCGGGCTGCTGGCCCTCAACCTGCAGCTGCGCCCGAACCTGACGCCGGCGCCGGAGCGGCTGCCGGCGGCCAGCCCGGGGCTGCGCCGGGGGGCCGCCCTGTTCGTGCTGCTGGTGCTGGGCCAGATCGCCCTGGGGGGCTGGGTGAGCAGCAACTACGCGGCCCTGGCCTGCGGCGATTTCCCTGCCTGCACCGGCGGGCTGACCTGGCCAGCGGCGGACTGGCACCACGCCTTCACCCTGGACCGCAGCCTGGGCGCCACCGCCGACGGCGCGCTGCTGCCCGGCGCGGCCCTGACCGCCATCCACCTGGCCCACCGGGCCGGCGCCCTGGCGGTGCTGGCCGCCGCCGCAGCCCTGGCCCTGGCCTTGCTGCGCCAGGGCCATCGCGGCGCGGCCGCCACCGTGACAGGGCTGACGCTGCTCCAGGCCGGGCTGGGGGTCGCCAACGTGCTGGCAACCTTGCCCCTGCCGCTGGCGGTGGCCCACAACACGGGAGCTGCCCTGCTCCTGGCCGGCGCCCTGGCGCTCTGCCACCGCCTGGCCCGGGCGCCCCGGCGGGATCGGGACGCACCGGCACCCCGGCCCGGTGGCTGGCGCCAGTTGCATCCAGCCGGGTGAATGGCGCCGCATCCCGACAACGATTGACCGACGTTTGCCGCCGATCGCGCCAAAAACACCTCATAACGGCAAAAACCCGCACGCAGCGGGCTTTTTTCCGTGGGACGAAAGTGTCCGGCGATCAGCGGTTGGGCTGGGGCGTCAGGCGCAGGTAGGGCTTGATCGCATTCCAGCCTTTGGGGAACTTGGCCTTGAGCACCTCGGGATCGGTCAGGGAGGGCACGATCACCACGTCGTCGCCGTCCTGCCAGTTCGCCGGGGTGGCCACGCTGTGGTACTCGGTGAGCTGGAGCGAATCCACCACCCGCAGGATTTCGTTGAAGTTGCGCCCGGTGCTGGCCGGGTAGGTGATGGTCAGACGCACCTTCTTCTGCGGATCGATGACGAACAGGGAGCGCACCGTGGCGGTGGTGCTGGCATTGGGGTGGATCAGGTCGTAGAGCTCGGACACCTTGCGGTCGGCGTCGGCGATGATGGGGAAGTTGACCACCGTCTTCTGGGTCTCGTTGATGTCCTCGATCCAGCGTTTGTGGGACTCCACCGGGTCCACCGACAGGGCAATGACCTTGACGTTGCGCTTCTTGAATTCATCGGCCAGCTTGGCGGTAAAGCCCAGCTCGGTGGTGCACACCGGGGTGAAATCGGCCGGGTGGGAGAACAAGATGCCCCAGCTGTCCCCCAGCCACTCGTGAAAGCGAATCGGGCCGAGGGAAGAATCTTGCTGAAAATCGGGGGCGGTGTCGCCCAGGCGCAGGGAAGCCATGGTGGGTCTCCGAAGAAGGAACAGGTGAGTTCATTCTGGACAGCCCGCCGGGCCTAACCAAATACCTTTTGCTGATGTGCTTAGAACCCTGCCGACGGTTTTTTTCGTGCACTGCCGCAAGAGAACCCGCGTGAATTTGATTCGCCGCCACGCTTATGTCATCGTCACGAAAACAACCTAATCAAGCACCTCGGCCATCATGGCAAAAACCCTTTACGACCTCCTCGAGGTCTCTCCCGGCGCCTCGCCGGAAGCAATTTCTGCAGCACACAAGCGCCTCGCCGAGAAATACCACCCGCAGCACCCCGGCAATCAGGACAACCCGGACGCTCTCAACCTGTACAAGGCCATCAACGACGCCTTTCGCACTCTGGCTCAGCCCGAGTTGCGCCAGCGCTACGACCAGCGCCTGGCGGCCGAAGCTCAGGCCGACGCAGCACCGTCGCCAGCTTCTCGGCTCTGGATATGGCTGGTCGGCCTACTGGTGCTCGGTGCCGCCGGAGGGGGCTGGCACTACCACAGCAAGCTCGAGTACGAGAAAGCCCGGGCTCTGGCGGAAGCCGAGCGGCAAGCCCGGGAGCGCCGGGAAATCGAACTCGCCGCCGAAACGGAAAAGGCGCGGATCGCCCAGGAAGCCGCCGAGGCCCGGCGCCAGGCCCAGGCCGAATACGAATCCCGGCGTAATTTCGAAGCGGCCAGCAGCCAGGCCAACTACGCCCTGCGCGCCCAGGAACGGGCGGCCAGCCAAGCGGCCCAGGAAGCCCGCTACCAGGAGCAGCAGCGGCGCAATCAGGAGCGGGAGCAGCTGCGCGAGGCGCAAATGCGCCTGGAACGGGACAAGGCCCTGCTGCGCCAGATGGAATACGACAACCGGCGCGGACCGAGCTACCGCGGCTATTGAACGGCTGGGCGGCTGTAGCCGCCCCCACGACCACTAGCCCCGCGCCGCCAGGGCGTCGAGCAGCTTGCCGTGGATGCCGCCAAAACCGCCGTTGCTCATCACCAGCACCTGGTCGCCGGGACGGGCCACCGCCACCACGTCAGCCACCAGGGCCGCCAAGTCGTCACGCACCACAGCCTTGTCGCCGAGGGGCGCCAGGGCGCTGGCGGCGTCCCAACCCAGGTTGGCGCCGTAGCAGAACACCCGGTCGGCCTGGACCAGGGAGCCGGGCAGGGCATCCTTCATCACCCCCAGCTTCATGGTGTTGGAGCGGGGCTCAAGCACCGCCAGGATGCGGGTATCCGCCCCCACCTTGCGGCGCAGGCCGGCCACGGTGGTGGCGATGGCGGTCGGATGATGGGCGAAGTCGTCCACCACCGTCACGCCACCGGCCACACCGCGCACTTCCATGCGCCGCTTGACGTTCTTGAAGCGGGACAGGGCGGCCAGACCATCCTCCAGACGCACGCCGACGTGGCGGGCGGCAAGCAGGGCGGCCACGGCGTTGGCCCGGTTGTGGTCGCCAGTCACCTCCCAGGTGGTTTCGCCCACCAGGCGCTCGCCTTCGTAGAGGGCGAAAGCACCGCTGGCATCGTCGCCCTTGGCATGAAATCCAGCGGGGTCGTTGAAGCCCACCTGCTCGGACCAGCAGCCCCGGGCCAGCACCCGTTCCAGGCTGGCTTCGCCCCGGTTGGTGACGATCTGGCCGATGCGCGGCATGGTCCGCACCAGGTGGTGAAACTGGGTTTCGATCGCCGCCAGGTCGGCGAAGATGTCGGCGTGATCGAACTCCAGGTTGTTGAGGATGGCGGTCTTGGGCCGGTAGTGGATGAACTTGGAGCGCTTGTCGCAGAAGGCCGTGTCGTACTCGTCGGCCTCTACCACGAAGAAGGGCGACTCGCCGAACCGGGCCGACACGCCGAAGTTGAGCGGCACCCCACCGATCAGGAAACCCGGGGCGTAGCCGCAGTCTTCGAGAATCCAGGCCAGCATCGACGAGGTAGTGGTCTTGCCGTGGGTGCCGGCCACCGCCAGCACCCAGCGGCCTTGCAAGATGTGCTCGGCAAACCACTGGGGGCCGGAGACGTAGGGCAGCCCCTGGTCGAGAATGGCCTCCAGCAGCGGGTTACCCCGGGAAATGGCGTTGCCGATCACGAACAGGTCGGGCGCCAGGGCCAATTGCTCCTCGCCGTAGCCGCTGATCAATTCGATCCCGGCGGCGCTGAGCTGGTCGCTCATGGGCGGATAGACGTTCAGGTCACAGCCGGTGACCCGGTGGCCGGCGGCCCGGGCGAGCTGGGCAATACCGCCCATGAAGGTGCCGCAGACACCGAGAATGTGAATGTGCATGTTGTAACGAGAATGGGTTGGGCGCGGGATACAATGATCCGACGGCTGCGCCGGCGAGAACGCCAGGAGACGCAGCCCACGAGGTTCGAGACTGGACAGAATTCTACCCGAGGCCACCACCGTACCCCGATCCGACCGCCATGCCCCGCCGCAACACACCTACCCCCTCCCGCCGCCAGCACCCGGTCAGCCCCCGTCAGGCCGAGGTACAGCGCCAGACCATCGCCTCGGTGGCCGCCCGGCTGATCGCCGAGGACGGTTCCCTCGACTACGAGCTGGCCAAGCGCAAGGCGGCACGCCAACTCAACCTGTCCGACGGCGACGGACTGCCCACCAACGCCGAAGTGGAAACCGCCTTGCGCACCCACCAGGCGCTTTACCAGGGCGACGAGCAGCGGGACCGGTTGCAGGGCATGCGCCAGGTGGCGGTGGAGGCGATGCGCGAATTCGAGCGCTTCAGCCCCTACCTGACCGGTTCGGTGCTCGACGGCACCGCCGGGCGCTACGCCGAGATCGACCTGCTGCTCTACCCGGATTCGGCCAAGGACGTGGAAATCTACCTGCTCAACCGGGACATTCCCTTCGAACACGTCGCGCCGCGCAGCGACCGGGTCGAGGCCGTACTGCAACTCGATTGGCACGGCGCCCCGGTGAACCTGGTGATCTACCCGCCGGACGACGAGCGCATCACCTTCCGCTCCCGGGACGGCCGGGTACGGGAGCGGGCCCGTCGCGAGACGGTGGAGATGCTGGTCGCCGCCAGCATCTGAGCGCGCACCGTGTTCCTTGGTGAGCGCCCCAGCGACGCTGGCACTCTGGGCTCGCCAAGAAACTTTGAAGCGAATTACAGCCATCTTCGCCGAACAGGCGAGTAAGTAAAAAGTTAATCCCGCGGGGCAACCAGCCACTCGCCATGCCGCCGTCTTTCCATGACGCCCGAGGGACCAGGCCCCCTACGGCTCGAAACCCAGTTCCCGCAAGGGATAACAGCCCCAACCCCTGATCGCGCCCTGTTTTGCCCGCAGATTTTGACCCAACGCAACGGCATGAAGGCGGGGGTGGAACACCACCCTAGGTAATACCCGTCTGGACAAACTGCGGCGATTTCCGGCAAACTTGCCGCCATGCAGCGCCGAAAATCCACCTCCGGCAAAACCAACCACGCCCAAGAATCCGCGTCAAAGGCCTCGACAGAAGCCCTGGCGCCGCGGCTGTTGGTCTTGCACGGCCCCAACCTTAACCTGCTGGGCACCCGGGAGCCGCAAATCTACGGTTCCACCACCCTGGCCGACATTAACCTGGCGCTAGCGCGCCGGGCCGAGGCTGCCGGCGTGGAACTGGTGTCGTTCCAGAGCAACCACGAGGGCGCGCTGATCGAGCGCATCCACGCGGCTCGGGCCGAAGGGGTGGCATACATCATCATCAATCCAGCGGCGTACACCCATACCAGTGTCGCCCTGCGCGACGCCCTGGCCGGCGTCGGGATCCCTTTCATCGAGGTGCATCTGTCGAACGTGCATGCCCGGGAGCCTTTCCGGCAGCACTCGTATTTCTCCGACCTGGCCGTGGGCGTGATCTGCGGCCTGGGGGCCGAGGGCTACTCGCTGGCCCTGGAATACCTACTGGCCCGCGTCGCCAGCGATACGGCCTGATCGCTCAGTCCGTCCCCCAGCCCGGTCCGATTCTCCATGGCGGCGCGTGCCGCCGTCCAAGCAAGTTCAAACGTCCTTCAAAAATCATCCCGTGCGCCTCGTTGCGCGCTTTTTTCTAGGGAGCATGAAAAATGGATCTGCGTAAGCTCAAGAAACTGATCGACCTGGTGCAAGAATCCGGCATCTCCGAGCTCGAAGTGACCGAAGGCGAAGAAAAAGTCCGCATCGCCAAGCATCTGGCCGCCCCGGCTGCCGCTCCCCAGGCCTACGTGATGCCCACGGCCGCCCCCGTGGCCGCTGCCCCCGCCGCTGCCCCCGCCGCAGCCGCCGCCCCGGCAGAAGACGCCCTGCCCGAAGGCAACGTGCTGAAGAGCCCGATGGTCGGCACCTTCTACCGTTCCCCCTCCCCTGGCGCCAGCGCCTTCGTCGAGGTCGGCCAGGCGGTCAAGGCCGGCGACACCCTGTGCATCATCGAAGCCATGAAGCTGCTCAACGAGATCGAGGCCGAAGTGTCCGGTACCGTGAAGGCCATCCTCGTCGAAAACGGCCAGCCGGTGGAATTTGGCGAGCCGCTGTTCGTCATCGGCTAAGGAGCCGGCCAGCATGTTTGACAAGGTTCTTATCGCCAACCGGGGCGAGATCGCGCTGCGCGTGCAGCGCGCCTGCCGGGAACTGGGCATCAAGACGGTAGTGGTGCACTCCGAGGCCGACCGCGAAGCCAAGTACGTCAAGCTCGCCGACGAGTCGGTGTGCATCGGCCCGGCCCCCTCGGCCCAGAGCTACCTGAACATCCCCGCCATCATTTCGGCGGCGGAAGTCACCGACGCCCAGGCCATCCACCCGGGCTACGGCTTCCTCTCGGAAAACGCCGATTTCGCCGAGCGGGTCGAATCCTCCGGTTTCGTCTTCATCGGCCCCAAAGCCGAAACCATCCGTCTGATGGGTGACAAGGTCTCGGCCAAGGACGCCATGAAAGCGGCCGGCGTGCCCTGCGTGCCCGGCTCTGACGGCGCCCTGCCCGAAGACCCCAAGGAAATCGTCAAGATCGGCCGCGCCGTCGGCTACCCGGTGATCATCAAGGCCGCCGGTGGCGGCGGTGGCCGCGGCATGCGCGTGGTGCACACCGAGGCCGCCCTGGTCAGCGCCGTGCAGATGACCCGCCAGGAGGCCCAAACCGCCTTCGGCAACCCGACGGTGTACATGGAGAAGTTCCTGGAAAACCCGCGCCACGTGGAAATCCAGGTACTCGCCGACCAGCACGGCAACGCCGTTTATCTGGGCGAACGCGACTGCTCGATGCAGCGCCGCCACCAGAAGGTGATCGAAGAGGCCCCGGCCCCGGGCATCCCCCCGCGGTTGATCGCCAAGGTGGGCGAACGCTGCGCCGAAGCCTGCCGCAAGATCGGCTACCGCGGCGCCGGCACCTTCGAGTTCCTCTACGAGAACGGCGAGTTCTACTTCATCGAGATGAACACCCGGGTCCAGGTGGAACACCCGGTCACCGAGTTGATCACTGGCATCGACATCGTCCAGGAGCAGATCCGCGTCGCCGCCGGCGAGAAGTTGCGCGTCAAGCAGCGCGACATCGTGCTCAAGGGCCACGCCATCGAGTGCCGCATCAATGCCGAAGACCCGTTCACCTTCGTGCCCTCGCCGGGCGTCATCGAAGGCTGGCATCCTCCCGGCGGCCCGGGCATCCGCGTCGATTCCCACGTCTACGCCGGCTACCGGGTGCCGTCCCACTACGACTCGATGATCGGCAAGGTGATCGCTTACGGGGAAACCCGGGAGCAGGCCATCCGCCGCATGCGCATTGCTCTGTCGGAAATGGCCGTCACCGGCATCAAGACCAACATCGCGCTGCACCAGGAGTTGATGCAGGACGCCCGCTTCGTCGAAGGCGGCACCAGCATCCACTACTTGGAAGAAAAACTCGCCGCCAAGGGCGAAATCAAGAAGAAGGACTGAGGTATGGCCTGGCTTTCGGTGCGGCTGATTACCGACGCGGCCCGCGCCGAAGCGCTGGCCGACGCATTGATGGAACACGGGGCGCTGACTGCCTCGATCGAGGATGCCGACGCCGGCACCGCGGACGAGGAGCCCCAATTCGGCGAACCGGGGATGATCACCCAGCCGGGCTGGAAGCGCTCGGCGGTGGTCGCCCTGTTCGACGCCGATGCCGACCTGGCCACCACCCTGGACCTGGCAGCCGGTGAGGCGGGGCTCGACACGGTGCCCGCCTTTACCACCGAGACGGTGGAAGAACAAAACTGGGTGCAACTCACCCAGAGCCAGTTCGACCCCATTCCCATTTCCGGCCGGCTGTGGATCGTGCCCTCCTGGCACGAGGCGCCGGACCCGGCCGCGGTGAACCTCATCCTCGACCCGGGCATGGCCTTCGGCACCGGCTCCCACCCCACCACCCGGCTCTGCCTGGAGTGGCTGGAAGCCAACCTGAAGGGCGGCGAGACCCTGCTCGACTACGGTTGCGGCTCGGGCATCCTGGCCATTGCCGCCGCCAAGCTGGGCGCCGCCCGAGTGGTCGGCGTGGATATCGACCCCCAGGCCGTCGATGCCGCCATCGCCAATGCCGAGCGCAACGCTGTGAGCGACGTCTCCCACTTCCACGACTCGGCCCAGGCCGTACAAGGCCAATTCGACGTGGTCGTCGCCAACATCCTCTCCAACCCGCTCAAGATGCTCGCTCCGGCCCTCGCCAGCCACGTCAAGCCGGGGGGCTGGCTGGTGTTGTCGGGTATCCTGGCCGAACAGGCCGAGGAAATGGTAGCCCTCTATTCCATCTACCTGCCCACGACCCTGGCCGACAGCCGGGAAGGCTGGGTATGCCTGGCCGGCCATCGCCCCCCTGCCGACACCTGACCCGGCCTGCCTCAGGAATTCGCCATGCAGACCCGCTGCCCCGCTTGCCAGACCACCTTCCGCGTCACCCCGGACCAGCTCAACGCCAAAGCTGGCCGGGTACGCTGCGGCCAGTGCCAGCACGTCTTCAACGCCCTGGATCACCTCGAAGCGGACCCCAACGCCGAAACCATCGTGATCGACATGGCGGACCTGCCGGCCCTGGCGGCGCAAGCCGCGCCCGCCAGCCCGTCCCCGGAGCCGCTTTCGCCCCCCGAATCGTCGGAAGCGCCCCTGCCCCTGGGCGACTTGGCCCTGGACGCGCCGACGCGACTGCCCGCCGAACTGGACGACGCCGCATTTGCACTGCCCGAGGCCATCCCTCAGCCCCCCGCTGCAACGCCTCCGGAGCAGGCCTGGGACCCCGCTGGAGAAACCGTGCTCGCCCCCGGACCGGGCTGGGACCCGGCCGGTGAAACCGTTCTGGTGCCCCGCAATGACCCTGACCCGGCAGCAGAGACCGTGCTGGTTCCCCGCGCCGATAAAGGATCTCCAGAGCCCCTGCCTGTAGAGCTAATATCCACGCCAATCTCCACGGCACCTGCCCTGGAAGCAAGCACTGGCGAGGAGGTTGGCGCAGCGACTGAAGCGGACGATCGCGCTAAGGATGAAACGGGTACCGCCGCGGCCAGCGCACCATCGGACGAGTCCCCCGCCACCGATGGTGCAGACGAGCCCGCCCCGCCCCCGCTGACCGCGCTGACCCCGGCCGCCACCCTGGATCCGCATGATCCCATTCTGGCCCGGGACCACACTGAAATCCCCGGCTACAGCAAGTGGGCCCAGGCCCCCTTGGCCGGTGGCATCGGCACGGGCGGCATCGGTGCCGGCGCGCACCGGCCGACCTGGCTGTTCATCCTGGCCGCCACCATCCTGGCCCTGGTCCTGGCCGGCCAGGCGGCCCTGTACTGGCGCACAGAGCTGAGCACCGCCGCCCCTTTCCTGCGCGGCGTATTCGCCGCCCTCGGCGTAAACGTGCCCCTGCCGCGCGTCACCGAAAAGGTCAGCCTGGAAGCCTCGGACCTCCAGTCCGACGCCAACCGCGGCCTGCTGGTGCTGCAAGCGACCCTGCGCAACCGGGCCGCCTTCGCCCAGGCCTACCCGTCCCTGGACCTGGCCCTCACCGACGTGGGCGACAGCGTGGTGCTGCGCCGCACCCTGGCACCGGCCGACTACCTGCCCGAAGGTGCCGCCCCGGCCTTTGCCCCGGGCAGCGACCTGGCCCTCAAGGTCTGGCTCGACATCAAGCCCCTGGAAGCCGCGGGCTACCGGCTGGTGGTGTTCTACCCCTGAGCGGGGCGTCATCCGCCGGTCATTTGCGCCGGGCATAGTGCGCAGCGCAAGTCTCTCGGGAATACCCTTCGGCCCGCCGGCAACGGCGGGCCGTTTTTTTCGCGCTACACTGGCGGGCTTGCGCCGCTTCGCCGCCTCCGGCGGCCTTGCCTGGCGCCCCATCCACCATTCAATCCACCTCCGGTTTCCGCTATGCGTACCCTGATCTGCGGCTCCATCGCCTACGACAACATCATGGTCTTTCCCGACCATTTCAAGAACCACATCCTGCCCGACAAGATTCACATGCTGAACGTGTCGTTTCTGGTGCCCCAGCTGCGCCGGGAATTCGGCGGCTGTGCCGGCAACATCGCCTACAGCCTCAAGCTGCTCGGCGGCGAGCCCCTGATCATGGCCACCGTGGGCGACGACGCCGCCCCTTACCAGCAGCGCCTCAGCGACCTGGGCCTGGCTCAGGACCACGTACGCCAGGTGCCGGGCAGCTACACCGCCCAATGCTTCATCACCACCGACCTGTCGGATAACCAGATCACCGCTTTCCACCCCGGCGCCATGAGCTTCTCCCACGAGAACCGGGTGAGCGATGCCAAGGATGTGGTACTCGGCATCGTCGCCCCGGATGGCCGCGACGGCATGATCGCGCATGCCCGCCAGTTCGCCGAAGCCGGCACCCCCTTCATTTTCGACCCGGGCCAGGGCATGCCCATGTTCGACGGCGCCGACCTGCTCGCCTTCCTCGACCAGGCCACCTACGCCGCCTTCAACGACTACGAGGCCCAGCTGCTGATGGACCGCACCGGCCAGCCCCTGGAAGCCCTGGCGCAGAAGGTCACCGCCCTGATCGTCACCAAGGGCGCCGAAGGCTCGGACATCTACGTCGGCGGCCAGGTACTGAGCATCCCCTGCGTCAAGGCCGAGGCAGTGGTGGACCCCACCGGCTGCGGCGATGCCTACCGGGCCGGCTTGCTCTATGGCATCGCCGCGGGCTTCGACTGGGAAACCACCGGGCGGCTCGCCTCCCTGCTCGGCGCGATCAAGATCGCCCAGGCCGGTCCGCAGAACCACCACTTCACCCGGGATTACATCGCGCAACGATTTGTCACGGAATTCGGCTACCGCCCTTGGTAACCTGAATCGCGTGACCTATTCTTTTCCGTTCCGCGCAAGGACGCCCAAGGAGCCCACCATGCAACGCCCTGCCAACCTTCCCGCTTCCCGCGTCGCCCTGCTCGCCCTGGTAAGCGGCCTGACCCTGATTTCCGCCGGCTGCGCCTCGAGCCGTTCCGGCGAGGTGTACACCCGTGACCAGGCGCGCCAGGAGCAGGTGGTGCGCATGGGCGTGGTCGAGGCCGTCAAGCCGGTGCAGATCGAAGGCACCAAGACCCCGGTGGGTGGTCTGGCCGGCGCCGCGGTGGGCGGCGTAGCCGGCAGCAACGTCGGCGGCGGCAAGGGCCAGATCATCGGCGGCATCATCGGTGCCGTGGCCGGGGGCTTGGCCGGTGCGGCCGCCGAAGAGGGGCTGACCCGCAAGCAGGGCCTGGAGATCACCGTGCGTCTGGACAACGGCTCCCTGATCTCGGTGGTCCAGGAAGCCGATCAGCAGTTCGCTCCGGGCGACCGGGTGCGGGTGCTGTCCGGCGGCGGCGCCACCCGGGTGTCGCACTAACTGCCACGCCCTGCCCCGCACGGGGCAGGCGCTGCAACAGGGGCCCTATGGGGCCCTTGTTGCGTTAACCGCCACGGCCTCGGTCATCGACGGTTAATGCGGCTGCAACCCTTCTGTCATGGACGCGCCGTAGAGTAGCTTCCACTCAAACGAGAGGGAGCACTCCATGACCACCCCTGCCAATCCGTCCCCCAGCCCGTTGCACGGCGCCGATGCCACACCCCTGGAGCAAGCCGGCCACGCGGCCCGGCAGCGCCGCCACCTGAGCGTCGGCCTGACCCGCAGCCCCCGCGAGATCGAGGAAGCCCAGCGCCTGCGCTACCGGGTGTTCGCCCAGGAAATGGGCGCCAACCTGCAATGCCGCACCCCGGGCGTTGACCAGGACATGTTCGACGCCCATTGCGAGCACCTGGTGGTGCGCGACGAGGACAGCGGCGAGGTGGTGGGCACCTACCGCATCCTGTCCCCCGAGGCCGCGCGCAAGATCGGCAACTACTACACCGAGGGCGAGTTCGACCTGACCCGCCTGCAACACCTGCGCCCCAAGCTGGTGGAAGTGGGCCGCTCCTGCGTCCATCCCGACTACCGCAGCGGCGCCACCATCACCCTGCTGTGGTCCGGCCTGTCCCGCTTCATGCTGGAGAACGGCTACGACTACCTGATCGGCTGCGCTTCGGTGTCCATGGCCGACGGGGGCTTCGCCGCCGCGGCGTTGTATCATCGCCTGACCGAGCACATGTCACCCCTGGAATACCGGGTCTTCCCCCGGGTTCCCCTGCCCCTGGACGCCCTGAGCCGCGAAGCCGCCGCCAGTAGCGAAGCGCTGGTGCCGCCCCTGGTCAAAGGCTACCTGCGCGCCGGCGCCTGGGTGTGCGGCGAGCCGGCCTGGGATCCGGACTTCAACACCGCCGACCTGCCGGTGCTGCTGCCCATGTCCCGGGTCGATGCCCGCTACGCCAAGCACTTCCTCAAGAGCGGGGCATGAACGGTAGTCCCGGTGGCGCCTCGACGCCCCGCCTGGCGGCAGTCCCTGTCGTGCCCAACGCTTTACCCAGCACCTTTGCCTTTGCGAGCCCACCGCTGAACGCCCCTGCCCCACCACTCCATCCTGCCGATTCCGCTGCGCGCTCCGGCACCCAGCCCAGCGGCCTGCGCGCCACCCTCCGGGTGGTGCGCTTGTTTCGGCTCATCCGCCTGGCGCTGCATCTGCTCCAGGGCGTGCTGACCCTGCTCATCGTCTACCCGTGGAGCCTGCCGCGCCGCCGCCGGGCGCTCAAGCAGCGCTGGGCCAAGCAGCTGCTGGCCATGCTCGGGTTTGTCCTGGACGTACGCCTGGCCGAGGGCGCGGTATTGCCGCCTAGCGGGCTGATCGTCGCCAACCATGTATCGTGGATCGACATTTACGCCCTCAACGCCACCACTCCGGTCGCCTTCGTCTCCAAGGCTGAGGTGCGCCAATGGCCGGTAATCGGCTGGCTGGCCGCCCACACCGACACCATCTTTCTGCGCCGCGGCAGCCGGGGTCACGCCAAGGTGGTTAACGGGGAAATCGACGCGACAATGAGCACCGGCACCCACGTGGCCCTCTTTCCGGAAGGCACCACGACCGATGGCACCCACCTGCTGCATTTTCACGGCGCGTTATTGCAGCCGGCCGTGGAATCGGGGCAGCCGGTGATCCCCGTGGCGATCTCCTACCATGAAGCCGACGGCCGCCCCAGCCTGGCCCCGGCCTATGCCGGTGACACCACCATGGGTCAGTGTCTGGCAGCGATCCTGACACGACGTACCCTGATAGCCCGGGTGCAGATCCTGCCGCCGCTGAGCACCGGGGCAGATTCGCCTTACGCCGACCGGCGCACCCTGGCCCGTACCGCCCACGCCCAGATCGCGGCAGCCCTGGGATTCACGCCGGACTGAGGCGTCCGTCAGGGCTGTGCTACGCGCCGATGCTGGCACCTAGGGCGCCCCTTCGACGGCGGGACGGCCGGCGGCCGCGCCGCCCCCCGATTCCTCCGCGTCCGGCGCCTGCTGCCGGGCGGCGTGCTTGGCTTGATACATGCGGGCATCGGCACGGCTGATCAGGGTTTCCGGCAAGTCGTAGTCCTCCGGGCCGGTCTGGTCCACACCGATGCTCAAACTCACGCCCGGCAGCTGCTCGGCCATGAGCTGGACCAGGCGGCGGCAGAAGGCGGCCTCGGCAGCGGCGACGGTGCAATTGGGCAGCACCACGCAGAATTCGTCCCCGCCGTAACGGTAGCTCAGATCCTCGGTACGGCAGATGCTGCGCAGGATTTCGCCGACGCCGCGCAGCACCTCGTCGCCCCGGGGGTGGCCGAACTTGTCGTTGATCCCCTTGAAGTCATCCACATCCAGGTAGACCAGGGTCACCGGTTCGCCGCGGCGCTGCGCCGCGCGCAGGGTGGCGGCCAGGGACTCGGCCAGATAGCGCCGGTTGTAGACGCCGGTGAGGGGATCGATGCGGCTCAACTGTTCGAGTTGCTGGGTTCGCTGGCTGACCTTTTCTTCCAGACTGCGGGCGTAGCGGTCCGACTTGTTCTTGGCCGTCTCGATTTCCGCCACCAGGCTGCGGATGTAGGTCTCGAACACCAGGGTGACATCGAAGATCACCAGCTTGTCCAAAGCGTCGAGGACGGCGGCGCACTGCGGGCCATCGCCCAGCCCCCGGCGCAGTGCCCCCACCAGCAGCCCCTTCAACTCGTGGATGCCGGCCAGGTAGAGGCGTGGCTCGACACCGATGCGTTTGTGCACCATGCCGATGCGCAGGCGGTTGTTCACATAATCGACGTCGTAGGCCCCGCTGAACAGGTCGAGGATGTAGCGCCGCTGGGCGGTGCGCAGCCGACCCAGAGTGTCGGCGTCGCCGATCAGCAGGGCGATCTCGTCGACGCTGGTCTGGGCTTGGTAGAAGGCATCGACCAGGGCGTCGATACGCTCAGAGATGAGCGGCAGGCAGGCCGCCAGGGCGGCGGCATGCTCGGCGGTGAAATTCAACAACTGCTTGCGATACTCGATGTCGAGTTCGCTGATATGCATCTGTTCCAGCAGGGTCTGTTCTGTCTGCTGCATGGCCGCGTCTCACCGGTGGGACCATCGGACCGGCACCCGCTGCGGGGCCGGAGCCACTACAACAACCCATTCATCATAACAAAGGCGGCTCCGTCCCCATCTCACATGCCGACGTAGCGCCCCGGTTTGTGATTGACCGCAATGACCAGATTGAGTGCCACGGCGCCAAGCACCGAGATCGCCACCAGGTCGGGGGAACGCACCAGGAATGCGGTGCCGACGATCGCCAGGTCGGCCGCCATCTGCACCTTGCCGGCACGCCAGCCGCGGGTCTCCTGCAGGTAGATGGCGAGTACGCCGAGACCGCCCAGGCTGGCCTTGTGGCGCACCAGGATGAGCAGGCCGATGCCGGTGAGAAAGCCCCCCATCACCCCGGCGAAGAGGGGGTTCAGGACGTCGAAATGGATCAGGCTGGGGAGCAGTTCGCTGTACAGGGAGAGCAGCGCCACGGCGATGAAGGTCTTGATGGTGAACACCCAGCCCAGGGCACGCACGGCGAAGAAATAGAACGGCAGGTTGATGAGGAAGAACAGGGGGCCGAAGGCCAGGCCGGTGGCGTAGTGGGCGAGAAAGGCCAGACCGGCGGTGCCGCCAGTGAGCAGCCCGGCGTGGCGGAACAGGACCACCGAAAGGGCGACGAACAGGGGACCGATGAGGAGCGCCTGGACATCCTCGAGCAGGGTATGGCGGACGACGGGTTGGGTTGCGGCGGTAGGCATGGGGAAAGACGGGCCGGAGGCGGAGGGAAGGCTCGGGTAACGGGCACGGGCCCGACCCGGTGGCGGAGCCGGCGCTATTCTACGGCAGGGGTCGGCTGGGCCGGTTCCGGCGTGACGTCGCTCGGACCCGGGGTGTCCGCGGCGTGGGAGCGCAGGGTCTCATGGAAGCGGAAGGTGTTGCGCCCCTGGTGCTTGGCCCGGTACATGGCGATGTCGGCGGAATGGATCAGGGCGTTGGCGTCGTTGCCGTCCTCCGGGTAGAGGCTGATGCCCATGCTGGCGTGGACGGTCAGGTCCCGCCCGGCCACGTGGAGCGGCGACTGGAACCGCTGCAGCAGCTTTTCCGCCACCCCGGCCACATGACGCGGATCGTCCACCACGTCGAACAGGATGACGAATTCGTCGCCGCCCAAGCGCGCTACCGTATCCACCTCCCGTACCGCCGAGCGCAGCAACTGGGCCGTTTCCTTGAGCACCAGGTCGCCTACCGCGTGGCCCAGGGTATCGTTGATTTCCTTGAAACGGTCCAGGTCGATGAACAGTACCGCCAGGGCTTCGTTCTTGCGTCGCGCCGCGGCCACGGCGTGTTCCAGCCGCTCGGCGAACAGGCGCCGGTTGGGCAGGCCGGTGAGGGGGTCGTGACGGGCCAGGTGGTCGAGCTGGCTGCGGCTGGCGTACAGCTCGTCGAGGTGGGCGCCGATTTGGGTCTGCATCTCCTGGAAGCTGCGCGCCAGCAGGCCGAACTCGTCACGGCGCGCCACCGGCAACTCGCCCATGACGTGCTCCCGGGAAAAGCGCTGGGCGGCCGCCACCAGCATGTTCACCGGCCGGATCACCGCCCGGGACACGGGCCCGGCCATCAGCAAGGCGAGCAGGCTGAAACCGAGCACCAGTTGCCAGGTGGTGCGCCCGAGCTGCTGGACATCGTGCAGGATGTTGCCGAGGGGCTGGGACAGGCCGAGCACGAGGAAGCGTCCCTCGGCAGGATCGCCCACGGAGAGGCGAACGAAGGCGGCCACCGCATCCGTCGGTACGGGGCCGACGGTCTGCTCGGCGCGGGTGACGAGGCTCTTGGCCCGGTGGTCGAGCAGGGCCTGCACCGCCGGATAGGTGTCCTGGACCAGAACCCGCCGCCCCCGGTCGAAGCCGAAGGCCAGGTCGGCCTGGGGATGGATCAGGAAATCGCCCCGTTCGTTGGTCAGGTACAGCCAGAAATCGTCGGGCAGATCGGTCTTGAGCAGCTCGAACAGGCCATTGACGTCAATGTTGATGACCACCAGCCCCCACACTTTGCCGTCGCGGCCGAGCACCGGCGAAGCCACCTGCAGCGACGGTTTGTTCAGTCCGGAATGGGCACCTTGTTCGTGGTTGATGACGATGGGCGACAGGTACACCTGGCCCCCGGGCAGCTCCAGGGTGCGAAAGACGTAGGGGTAGTAGCCCTTTTCCTGGAGCAGTTCCCCCGTCACCCGTACCAGCCGGGCATCGTCCCGATCCACCCGGACCACCTCGCGGCCGTGCTGGGCGGCACCGATCAGCCGCACCTGGAAATACTCGGGATGGACCCGCAGCATGGCGGCAAACGTCTCCGCCAGGCTGTCCTGGGCGGCGCCGGTCTCACCCCGGCCGCCTGAAACGATGCGCCGGGTGGCCGGTTCCTGGGTCAGCAGACGCACGTCGTCCGCGACGCGGGCCAGGCTCACCACCAGGCGCCGCCCCAACACCTGGGTGGCAGTCATCAGCTCCCGTTCGGCCGCGCTCACCAGCAGGGCACGGCTCTGGCTGTAGGAGTAGTAGCCGGTCAGGCCGGCCGCCAGAATGGCGAAGCTGGCCAGCAACAGGCCCAGCTTGAGGCCGATGCCGATACGCGGCAGGCGCAGGGCGGGCCAGGGCATCAAAAGCGCTCCGGCGGATCGCCGGCGATGATCCGCCGCCACAGGGCCGCCCGACGCTCCGCGTCCTCCACCGGCTCCAGCCAGAACAGACGGGCGCCCTCGGCCAGGTGGGCCGGTTCGTGCAGCGTGTTGGCCAACCCCTGGCGCTCGGTCAAGGCCGTGCTGACCGGCTCTTCCAGGGTGTAGTTGATCCATTGCTCGGCCAGGCGCCGGTTACGCGCCCCCCGGGTGATGGCCCAGCAATCCAGCCAGGCCAGCGCCCCTTCGCGGGGAATGACGTAACCCACATCCAGCCCGGCTTTTTGCAGCAGTTGCAGCTGCTGCACGCCATAGTTGGCGAACATCAGGGCTACCCGGTTTTCCCGGAACAGCTCCACGGACTCTTCCGGCGAGGTGTAGAAGGTACGGACGTTGCGGCGCAGGGCCACCAGGCGTTCGATCATCTTGCGGGTCTCGGCCGGGGCAATGCGGAACGGCGTCTTGCTGCCCAGGGACATGGCGGCCAGGGAGAAGTTGTGGCTGCTGCCGTTGTAGGCGAGCACACGCCCCTGGAAGCGCGGGTCCCACAGGGCGGTCAGGGACGTCGGCGCCTCGGGCACCAGCTTGCGGTCGTAGATCAGGCCCATTTCCCCATAGGTGTAGGGAATGGCATAGACCTGGCCGCGCCGCACCACCCCGGGCAGGGACGACAGGTCGCGGAAGCGGGGCAGTTGCCGGCTGACGTTGCTGATCAGGGCCAGGTCCAGGGGCTGGGCCAGGCCTTCGTCGATGATGCGGCGCAGTTCGGCGGTATTGGCGGCGAACACGTCGAAATCCGCGCCCCGATTGGCACGCAACCGGTCCCACAGGGCATCGTCCGAGTCCACCAGGGTGATCTCGACGTGCACGCCGTAGCGCCGCTCGAACACCCGGACCAAGTCGGTATCGGCATAGCCCGGCCACGCCAGGACCCGCAGGGTTTCCTTGGTCTGGGCGGCCGCCGGCGGGGCGAACGGCAGGAGCGCCAGGGCGGCCAGCACGGCCACGGCGCGGGCCATGCTGGCGCCATGGGCGAGGAGGCTATTCAACCTTGGGAGCGGCATTGTCGGGGGGACTCGAAAGCGAGTGGCCGCTCCCGTGGCATTCGGGTCGCAGCCTGTTGTTGTGCCGGCATCATCGCCGATTTTTGGTCAAATGTTATCCCGTAGTCACCGGAAACCCGGCAGTTTTTGCCACCTTGGCGCAACGCCGCGCCCCGCCTCGATCCCGTGGCTGCCCCTTTGGAGAACCAGTATCGACGCGGGTCTCCAAGGTGGCTCCTCGCAGAGCAAGCAATGGCGCGGATTTCCAGGTAGCACCTGGGAGAAAACCCCGTTGGCGCGGCGCGAATTGCTATGCCGAAGGCGTATTCCTTTACTCTGGCACGGACGTTGCTGAACAGTTCCCGATTATTTTCGGGGTTCCGTCATGTTCAGCACTGCGAGTCTCTTGGCCGGCGTCGGCGTGCGCGCCGTGTCCTCGGTGGTATCCGGCATCGCCTCGGCGGTTGGCGCGGTGGCCGACAGCGTCAGCGGCGACAGCGCCACCCCGTCGGCGCGTATTTCCATCAGCGCCGACGCCAAGGCGGCCCTGCAACGGGTCAAGGACCTGGAGCAGGACAAGGAAAAGCTGCGCACGGCAGCGCAAAACGACCCGGTCCTGGCCAGCCAACTGGCCCAGCAACTGGCCTACGGCCAGGAGGCCCTGGCGGTGCGCACCGACAAGAACAACTGGGCCAACACCCGCTTTGCCAACGGAACTCCGGTCACCGATACGTCCTATCAGGTGTCCATGGACAGCCAGATTTCGGCGGTGCGGCAACAGCGCATCGCGCTCTATGAAACCGAACGGGCCAAGGGCACCCCGCCGGCCGAAATCTACGACAAGCTCCAGGCGTTCAACGCCCGCCTGCCCAACGATTACAAGTCGGCCACCGGCCTGCTCGCCTAAGCTCGCCTCCGGCCACGGGGCCAGCCCTGGTGCTCATCGCCCGGGGCGGCGGCAAGAATTGCCGCCACGGGGTGGTGTCCTCAGGCGGCATCCTCTCCTGACGCGACAATCCCGAGCACTGCCAAGCACGCTAGGGCCGTACCGCCCCCGCTCAGGCGCTACAATCCCAGCCCGCCGCAAGAACACCCGGAGCTGCCATGGATGCCGACCACACCCGCCTGAACGAACTGGAAATCAAGCTCGCCTACGCCGAAGATCTGCTGGAAACCCTCAACCTGACCGTGTTCCGCCAGCAAGAACAGATCGAGCTGCTGCAACGCCAGCTGCGCGAACTGCACCAGCAGGTCCAGGCCGCTGGCCCCGGCGAGGGGCGTAACCTGCGCGACGAGATCCCGCCCCACTATTGATTGGTGGAGGGCCGGGTCCGGCGCCGCCGCCGGCAGCCCCTTCCTCAGATCGTCAGGCCATCAGACCGGCCGCGTGCCGGCAGCGCCCCACCACGCCCCCACCCTCAGCGGGCGACCAGGGAGATCACCCGGTTCTTGCGCAGCTTGCCGACCACGTGCATCTCGCATTTGACGCAGTCGAAGCGCAGGGTCAGCCGCTCGTTGTTGTTGATCAGGGTCAGGGGATCGGCCTTGATGCCCTTCACTTCCTTCGGGCACAGGTTGAAGTCGTGGCGCAGGCAGTGCTTGGTGATCATCAGCGACACCGCCCCGGTTTCCTCGTTGGCCTCGTAGGCCGATTCGATCAGCCGCACGCCATGCTTGGCGTAGAAGGCCCGGGCCTGGTCGTTGTACACGTTGCCCAGGTAAGTGAGCTCGTCGTCCGGGTAGGGCACCGGCGGCTCCACCGCCGCCGCCCGGGGCGGACGCCGGTAGGCAGCAGCGCGGGCCGCGTCGAGGGCCGCCACGGCATCCCGGCGCAGGCCGTTTAACACCCCAGCAGGGATGAACCAGGGTTGGGCCAGGTCCAGGGCGATGTCCGCCTCGGCTGCCGCGTACAAGGTCGTGCCCAGCTTGCCCAGGTGCTCGCGGATGCTGGCCAGGGCGCGTTCACCGTTCTGGGCGGGTTCGTGGGCATGGACCACCCGGGCAGTGGTGGTGACGCCGTCCTCGTCGGCCAGCACCAGGGCGAAGCCGTCGGCGGTCTCGGTGAAGTGCATGCGCACCGCCACCCGCCGCTCGGCGGATTTCTTTTCCAGGGCCCGTTCGAAGGCCTGATCCCGGTTGCGGTAAAGGACTTGCCCGGTTTGCAGAGCCTCGGGCACCTCGCTGACGAAGAGGCGATACAACCGGGAAGACGACTGGCCGCTGGCCAGCGGCTCGGCCCGGTTGATGCGCACCCCGACCAATTCCTGCTCGCTGTCGAAGAACGACAGGCCGTCGCCGTTGTGCAGCGGCTCGATTCCCGCATCGACCTCGGCGACGAACCAGCCCAGGCCGACTTCGCCAACGGTGCCGATGCGGGTACCGGAGAACTTGGGGGTATCGAAGGCGCCGATGCCGTGCTGGCGGTCGTTCACGAAATAGTCGGTGGAACCCCGGTTGAAGGTCTTGTCCGGCTGGGGGGTGAAGAAGAAGGTGCAACGGCCGGCGGAACTGCGCCGGTACTGAGGCGCTTCTTCCATGATGCCGTCGAGCAGGGTGCGGTAGTGGGCGGTGATGTTCTTGACGTAGGACAGGTCCTTGAGCCGCCCCTCGATCTTGAACGAGGAGATGCCGGCATCGGCCAGGGCGCGCAGGTTGGCCGACTGGTCGTTGTCCTTCATCGACAGCAGGTGCTTATCCTGGGCGATCAGCTGGCCGTCGGCCCCTTCCAGATCGTAGGGCAGGCGGCAGGCCTGGGAGCAGTCGCCCCGGTTGGCGGAACGGCCGGTGTGGGCGTGGCTGATGTAGCACTGGCCGCTGTAGGCGACGCACAGGGCGCCGTGCACGAAAAATTCCAGGGCCACGTCGGTGCCGGCGGTGATCTTCTCTATCTGCTTGAGGGTCAGCTCTCGGGCCAGAACGATCTGGGAAAAACCCACGTCCTGAAGGAAGCGGGCCTTGTCCACGCTGCGGATGTCGGTCTGGGTGCTGGCGTGCAGCTGGATCGGCGGCAGGTCCAGTTCCAGCAACCCCATGTCCTGGAGGATGAGGGCGTCGGCACCGGCCTCGTACATCTGCCAGGCCAGGCGCCGGGCCGGCTCCAGCTCATCGTCGCGCAGGATGGTGTTGAGCGCCACCAGCACCCGGGCGTTGTAGCGGTGGGCGTGGGCGGCCAGCCGGGCGATGTCGGCCACGCTGTTGCCGGCATTCGAGCGGGCACCGAAGGCGGGACCGCCGATGTACACCGCGTCCGCCCCGTGGTTGATGGCTTCGATGCCGAAATCGGCGTTCTTGGCCGGGGCGAGCAGTTCGAGGTGGCGGCGCGGTGCGGCGGCCGGGGCGGAGAAAGGAGCGGACATGGCGGACATCGGGAGCAATCGGGGCAAAACCCCCGGGCGGGCAGGGCCCGGGCCGGGACAGGGCGACAAATGGAAAACGGCCGGTCCATGAGGGACCGGCCGACAGGGTACCAGCCTAGGACTAGGCCCGCACGGCACGCAGTGGGCCGGGGGAGGCGGTAATCAGCGCACCCGGCTTTCCACCAAACGGAAGAAGAAGGCGCCGGCGGCGACGCTGACGCCCCAGGCCAGAACCAGGCCGATGGCGCTGGCGGTGGGGTTGCGCGGCACCAGGTGGGGAATCACGGCGTTCATGACCATCACCACCGGGAAATGGAAGAGGAACACCGAGTAGGAAATCTTGCCCAGGTAGGCCAGGGGACGCACGTCCAGCCAGGCTTCCAGGGCACCGGTGCGCCGCCCCACGCCGAGGGCCAGGGCCACCGCCAGGGCGACGGCGATGCGCAGGCGGAAATCGATCACCAGGGCGCCGATCACGATGGCCGCCAGCACCCCCAACCATAGGGGCGAACGGTCGTCGTCGGCAGCCCAGTAGGCCAAGGCGCCCATGGCGTAGGAGCCAAAGAAGTAAATGGCCCACTCGTCCCACACTTCGTTGCGGTTGAAGTGGAACAGGGAGGCTACCGCCAGCACACCCACCAGCACCGGAGTCAGGCGGCGCACCTGGCCGGCCAGAGCCCCGGCCTTGCCGGACAGCCACAGGGTCAGGACCATCAGGGCGAACAGCTGGAAATCGATGGCGACGTACCAGACCCCGGCCGACAAGGCCTCCTGGTCGAGCACGCTATGCAGCAGCAGAGCGTGGGCCGCCAGTTGCGGCAGGGTCGGCGCCGAAGGCACCCAGCCGTCCCACAGCCACAGGCGCACCAGGGCGGCACAGGTGATGCCCACCCCCAGGGCCGCCAAGTAGGGCAGCACCAGGCGGCGATAGCGCTTCCAGATCAGCGCTAGAGGCTGTTGCACCACCGATTCGCCCTGGGGCGCCAGCCCCTTGGCGGCCAGGAAGCCGCCGATGACGAGAAACACCTGCACCGCCACCCGGGCGTAGTCGTACATCCAGTCGAGCAGCTGGGGCGCCAGTTCCCGGGCCGATTCGGACAGGGGACCGTAGCTGGACAGGTGATGCAGGACGATCAACTGGGACGCGATGGCCTTGAAGGCATCGATCAAGGGCATCCGCCGGGGGGAGGGACTCACGGGGCCTCCGGAGGAAGAAACATTTGCGGCGTTCATGGGGAGAAAAAACGGCAACGGCCCGCCAGCGGCCTCGCGGCGGGGAAAGTCTTGAATTCGGGAATGGAACGGGAGCGCAGTGAAAACATGGCGATCAATCCACAGGACGAATGATGCGCCGTCCCGGCAGGGCCTGAAAACGCCATTTACGTTTTGCAACACATTGTTTTGGCGCGGAATTATGCAGACATCTGACAGCGAAGTCCAGGCATTGGGCAGCGAACCGGCTGTTATTTGCCGCCATCTCGACCATGCGCGACCGACTGTCGGATCGGTCAACGTAAATTTTCAGTCAACTTCCTACGTCATTGCCGCGTTATTGGCGGCATGGTGAATGATCACCGCACATCCAACGGAGATAGCAATGGGCAGCCTTAGCAACGAATCCTTCGACGACTTTCTGGATTCCCTGAAACGCGCCGGTGTCGTCATCAGCAACGAACAGGAACTGCGTGAACGGCTGGCCGAAGCCCAACGTTGGCGCTATGCCTTCACCACCCTGGCCTCCAACGGCCGCCAGATCGGCATCCGCTTCCAGGATCAGGGCAACGGCGTGAACAGCGCGGAAATCCACCGCACCTTCGCCGCCTACGAATTCCCCGAGCGCAGCGAAGCCGTCTTCGCCGCCAGCCTCAAGGCCGAACACTAAGCTGCGCCGCCGCGGCGGGCACCACCCGCCGCCCCGGTCCGCCGCCAACACGGCATCAGGCCCGCCCTTTGGCGGGCCTTTGCGCTTGAGCAGGCACCTCATGCCCCGGCGCAACCATAGCCGCAGAGCGCCACTCTCCTTTATGCTCGCGTCTTTGGCCCACGGCCCAGCACGCACAGGAGAGACTCCATGCCGATGTTCGTCGACACCTCCCCCCCGGGGCAGTGCATTTTCTGCCGCCTGGTGGCCGGCGAGATTCCCGCTTCCACGGTCTATGAAGACGACCAGACCATCGCCTTCCTCGACATCGGCCAGGTTAACCCGGGTCACGTGCTGGTGGCGATCAAGCGCCACGCCGCCACCCTGTTCGACCTGACGCCCGACGAGGCGGCCGCCGCCATGCGCACCGCCCAACGCGTCGCCCACGCCATCCGCGACACCTTCGACCCGCCGGGCCTAAGCCTGTTCCAGGCCAACGGGGTCGAAGGTAACCAGACCGTATTCCATTTCCACATCCACGTCCTGCCTCGCCACGGCGACGACGGCATCGAACTCAGCTGGCCGCGCAAAGACCCGCCCCGGGCCACCCTGGAAGACTACGCCGCCCGTCTGCGCACCACCCTCGGCACCGCACCGGCGGCATGATGCGTCGCGACGCCCCTTTCCTTGCGCCCCAGGCCGCCCCCCTGGCCGGCCTGCGCGGCCGGCCGCTGCTGTACGCCATGTTTCGCCTATGGTGGCTGAAGGCATCCGGGACCACCGTGTTCATCACCCTGTTCTTCACCGCCTACGTGCATCTGCTGAAGAACCCCAGCGGCGCCGTCACCGAAATGCCCCTGCTGTGGCTGGACCAGGCCGTCGGCGTGCACACCCTGGCCCTGCCGGTGTATGTCTCCCTGTGGGTGTACGTCTCCCTGCCCACCCTGTTGTTGTTCACCGTAGCCGAGCTGGCCAGCTTCGGCCTCGCCGCCGCCCTGCTCTGCCTGTCCGGCCTGGCCTGCTTCTACCTCTGGCCCACCGCCGTGCCCCCGGCCAACATCGACTGGGGCCAATACCCGGGCTTCGCCTTCATGAAGGGCATGGACGCCGCCGGCAATGCCTGTCCGTCCCTGCACGTGGCCACCGCCGTGTTCTCCGCCTGCTGGCTGCAAGCCCTGCTGCGCCGCATCGCCGCCCCGGCCTGGCTCAACGCCGCCAACTGGTTGTGGTGCCTGGCCATCGCCTACTCAACCCTGGCGACCAAGCAGCACGTGGCGGTGGACATGCTGGCCGGCATCGCCCTGGGCGGTGTGGCCGGCCTGCTGTCGCTGCGCGCCTGCGCCGACCGGCTGGCCCGCTACCGACCATAGACCTTGTTCCAACTCAAACAGACCCAAACAAAAAACCCGCCAACTGGCGGGTTTTTTGTTGCAACGTCTGCGTACTGGCGCGATCAGCGGCTGATCGGCTTGTAGCGGATGCGCTTGGGCTTGGCGCCCTCTTCGCCCAGGCGCTTGCGCTTGTCCTCTTCGTATTCCTGGTAGTTGCCCGGGAAGAAGGTCCATTGCGAATCGCCCTCGGCCGCCAGAATGTGGGTGCAGATGCGGTCGAGGAACCAGCGGTCGTGGGAGATCACCAGGGCGCAGCCGGCGAATTCGAGCAGGGCGTCCTCCAGGGCGCGCAGGGTTTCCACGTCCAGGTCGTTGGAGGGTTCGTCGAGCAGCAGCACGTTGCCGCCGGCCATCAGGGTCTTGGCCAGGTGCAGCCGGCCCCGTTCGCCGCCGGAGAGGTTGCCCACCAGCTTCTGCTGGTCGCCGCCCTTGAAGTTGAAGCGACCGATGTAGGCCCGGCTGGGCATCTCGAACTTGCCGATCTGCAGGATGTCGCGGCCTTCGGCCAGTTCGTCGAAGACGGTCTTGCTGCCGTCGAGGCAGTCCCGGCTCTGGTCCACGTAGGCCATCTGCACGGTGGGCCCCACCACCACTTCGCCGGAATCGGGCTGCTGCTGGCCGGTGATCATCTTGAACAGGGTCGATTTACCGGCACCGTTGGGGCCGATGATGCCGACGATGGCTCCGGGCGGGATGGCAAAGCTCAGGTTGTCCATCAGCAGCTTGTCGCCGAAGGCCTTGGTGACGCCGTTGAACTCGATCACCTTGTCGCCCAGGCGCTCGGCCACGGGGATGAAGATTTCCTGGGTCTCGTTGCGCTTCTGGTGCTCCACCGAGGACAGCTCCTCGAAGCGCGACAGACGGGCCTTGCTCTTGGCCTGGCGGGCCTTGGGGTTGGAGCGCACCCACTCCAGTTCCTGCTTCATCGCCTTCATGTGGGCGTCCACCTGCTTCTGCTCCTGCTCCAGGCGAGCCTCCTTCTGCTCCAGCCAACTGGAGTAGTTACCCTTCCAGGGGATGCCGTGACCCCGGTCGAGTTCGAGGATCCACTCGGCGGCGTTGTCGAGGAAGTAGCGGTCGTGGGTCACCGCCACCACGGTGCCGGGGAAGCGGGTGAGGAACTGTTCCAGCCATTCCACCGACTCGGCGTCCAGGTGGTTGGTCGGTTCGTCGAGCAGCAGCATGTCCGGCTTGGACAGCAGCAGCTTGCACAGGGCGACGCGACGCTTCTCGCCGCCGGACAGGTGCCCGATGGTGGCATCCCAGGGCGGCAGGCGCAGGGCGTCGGCGGCGATTTCCATCTGGTTTTCCACGTCGCTGCCGGCGGTGGCGATGATCGCCTCGTAGCGGGCCTGCTCCTCGGCCAGCTTGTCGAAGTCGGCGTCGGGCTCGGCGTAGGCGGCGTAGATCTCTTCGAGCTTCTGGCGCGCTTCGAGCAGCTCGCCCAGGCCGGATTCGACTTCTTCCTTGACCGTCTTGGTCGGGTCGAGCTGGGGCTCCTGGGGCAGGTAGCCGATGCGCACGCCGGCCAAGTGCTGCACCTCGCCCTCGTATTCCTTGTCCACGCCGGCCATGATGCGCAGCACCGTGGATTTGCCGGCGCCGTTGAGGCCGAGCAGGCCGATCTTGGCGCCAGGGAAGAAGGACAGGGAAATGTCCTTGATGATTTGCCGCTTGGGCGGCACGACCTTGCTCACGCGGAGCATCGACATCACGTATTGGGCCATTGCGGATTTCCGGTTGATGCGTGAAAGGCGGGGATTATGGAGGAAAGCGGCGGGGGATTCACCCCGGCACGCCCCGGGCGGCCCCGCGCGGTGCGCGCACCGATACCGCGCCCCCAACACCACCAGGCGGAACCCTAGGCCGGACGGGCTTCTCCGCGGTGGCATCGCCAAGCTCGAGGAATGGCGCGCCTTTCCAGAGTGGCATCGCCAAGATCAAGCACTGGCGCGGCGTTCCGGGTAGCCCCCCAGGATGCATCGAAGGGACGGGCAAGCCACCGACGCCGCCACGCCACGGCCCGACGGCCCCTCGGGCACTGCCACCGCGCACCATCGCCAGGCACACCCCGGCCGTGCCCTTTGCCCTCCCCCGGCGCATTGGGCACAATCCTGCCCTCGCGGCGCCGTGGGTGCCGCCCGTCTTTTGTGATTGCGCCATGACCCTGCCCGCCGACACCTTCGCCCCCCTGGCCTCCCGGGAGCTGCAAACCTACGCCGCCCGCCTCGTCCAGGACGCCTTCGCCCGCCTGTTCCGCCTGTCGCTGGAAGGCAGCGAGGCCGACCGGCGCGCCGGGGCCAAGGAAATCGCCGCCCGTATCGAAGAATGGATCGGCGCCGCCGACGGCGGCAGCGAGGGCGAGGCCGGCATCCTGCGCCGCGCCCTGCTGCTCGCCGGCCTCGACCAGTGGGGCCTGGCCTATGCCCAGATCTTTGGCCCCTCGGCCATGGCCGGGCTGACCGAGTTGGTCGGCCTGCTGCGCGACGCCCTGTCGCCCGGGGCCGAAGGGCGCTGTCAGGCGGCGTTTTCCGCCTTGCAGGACAACGAAGGCGACGGCATCGACTTCAAGGTCGGGCTGCGCCGCGACCTGCACCTGGCCATCTGGCACGCCATGATCGCCAGCGAGGAACGGGATGAGGCGTTTGCCATCCTCAGCCAGCTGGGCGGCATGATGGTGGCCTTGACCCGGACCATGCCCGAGGTCGGCTGGCGCTTGGTGGCCGACGCCCTGGCCCACATCCAGATCCGCTGCCTGGCCCACCAGCTGGCCAGCGATGGACTGGGCCTGGAGACTACCCAGGCACTGTTTGGCGCACTCGGCCGGGAACTGCCGAAACCCCAGTGGGAGCAGATCATGGCCCAGGCCACCCAGGCCGTGCTGGGCTGGCAGGAGGCCAGCCGCGCCGCCGCCGGGGAGGCCGGCGCCGCCGGCCAGACCCTGCACTGAGCCAACCGCCGCCCAGGCCGGGCGACGGGGGCAGACCGGCCTTCACGCATCGGCGCCCACCTTGGCCGGGCTGCCGGCCGGGGCGGACGAGGCGGTGGAGGCGGTGAAGGACGCGGCCGACACGACTCGGGTCAGCGCCGGAATATCCGCATCCAGGGACTTGATGTCGCCGGACAATTCGCCGCCCTCGTCGATCAGGATCTTGCCGTAACGGATGGTGCCGCTGACCCGGCCGGTTTCGTGGATCACCAGTTGCTGGCGGGCGGTCAGCTCCCCCTCGAAGGTACCGTACACCTCGGCCACGTCGATGCTCACCTTGCCGCTGAACACGCCCTTTTCGGCGATGTGCATGACCCGGCTATCCATGGTGGCCTCGACCCGCCCTTCCACCACCAGGGTGTCGCAGTCGAGAATTTCCGCCCCCTTCAGCTTCACGTCGGGACCGACGATCAGGCGGTTGCCGCCCACCGCGTCGGCCATGGCCGGCTTGGCGGCGGCCTTGCCCGCATCCGCCGCGTTTACCTGCACACTGGCGGTGGCCGGACCAGCCGGCGTGCGGGTCGGGGCACCCAACGGCGCCAGCCCGGGAGGCGTCGTCCCCCGGTTCTCCAGGCGGGTATCCCGGGGGGCCAGGGCATCGTTGCGGGGCGCCGGAGCGTCATCACGTTTACCGAAAAAGCTTTGCTTGTTGAGCATGGAAGATCCTTGGATGAGGGGATGGACGGAAGAACCGTCGCGGCCCGTGCCGCAACGCCAGCCCCCACATTGGCAAACCCCATGCCACCTCGGCCAAGCCGTTGATTTTCAGCCGATTAGCACCTTCTTCGCCACTCGTTCGCCGACGTTCGCCGCACAAACCGTCGGGCAGGCCCGACGCAAAACCAATGCCTGTGGCCTATGCGTTGTTTTTGCACGCTTTTCCCTGTCGGGCCAACCCAACACCTGCAACCAGGCCCCACCCAGACGCCGCATAAAAGAAACGGCCACGGGGGCTGACGCCGCCGTGGCCGAAGCTACTGCCGAGGGACACTACTAAGGGTTATGCCGTTTCCGGATCGTCACCGACACGCCGGAAACCGGCTTACATGTTGCGCCGGTACTGGCCGCCCACGTCGTAGAGGGCGGTGGTGATCTGCCCCAGGGAACAAACCTGGACCGCATCCATCAGCACCTCGAACAGGTTGCCGTTGGCGATGGCGGTTTGCTGCAGGCGCTCCAGCATCGGGCCAGATTCGGCCCGATGGCGGGACTGGAAGTCGCGCAGGCGCTGGATCTGGGACTGCTTCTCCTCCTCGGTGGAACGGGCCAGCTCGATTTCCACCTGGGCGGAACCCTTCGGGTTGAGGAAGGTGTTCACCCCGATGATGGGCAGGGAGCCGTCGTGCTTTTTGTGCTCGTAGTGCAGCGACTCCTCCTGGATCTTGCCGCGCTGGTAGCCGGTTTCCATGGCGCCGAGCACCCCGCCGCGGGCGGCGATGGCCTCGAACTCCTTGAGCACCGCCTCTTCCACCAGGTCGGTCAGCTCGTCCATGATGAAGGCGCCCTGATTGGGGTTCTCGTTCTTGGCCACGCCCCATTCCCGGTTGATGATGAGCTGGATGGCCATGGCGCGGCGCACGGACTCCTCGGTCGGGGTGGTGATGGCCTCGTCGTAGGCGTTGGTGTGCAAGCTGTTGCAGTTGTCGTAGATGGCGATCAGCGCCTGCAGCGTGGTGCGGATGTCGTTGAAGTCCATCTCCTGGGCGTGCAGGGAACGGCCCGAGGTCTGGATGTGGTACTTCAGCTTCTGGCTGCGCTCGTTGGCGCCGTACTTGTTCTTCATGGCCACGGCCCAGATGCGGCGGGCCACCCGGCCGATCACCGAGTATTCCGGGTCCATGCCGTTGGAGAAGAAGAAGGACAGGTTGGGCGCGAAGTCGTCGATGTGCATGCCCCGGGCCAGATAGGACTCCACGTAGGTGAAGCCGTTGGCCAGGGTGAAGGCCAGCTGGGAGATGGGGTTCGCCCCGGCTTCGGCGATGTGGTAGCCGGAGATCGACACCGAGTAGAAGTTCTGCACCTTGTTGTGCACGAAGAACTCCTGGATGTCGCCCATCATCTTCAGGGCGAACTCGGTGGAGAAGATACAGGTGTTCTGGCCCTGGTCTTCCTTGAGGATGTCGGCCTGGACGGTACCGCGCACCGAGGACAGCACCCACTCGCGAACCTTCTCGGCCTCGTCTTCGGTGGGGGCGCGGCCGTTGTCGGCCTTGAACTTGTCGAGCTGCTGGGCGATGGCGGTGTTGAAGAACATCGCCAGGATGATCGGCGCCGGGCCGTTGATGGTCATCGACACCGAGGTGGTCGGCGCGCACAGGTCGAAGCCGTCGTAGAGCACCTTCATGTCGTCCAGGGTGGCGATCGACACGCCGGAGTTGCCGATCTTGCCGTAGATGTCGGGACGCTCGTCCGGGTCGCAGCCGTACAGGGTGACCGAGTCGAAGGCGGTGGACAGGCGGTGGGCCGGCATGCCCTCGGAGACGCGCTTGAAGCGGCGGTTGGTGCGGAAGGCGTCGCCCTCGCCGGCGAACATGCGGGTCGGGTCCTCGCCCTCGCGCTTGAAGGCGAACACGCCGGCGGTGTAGGGGAAGGAGCCGGGCACGTTCTCGCGCATCAGGAAGCGCAGCACCTCGCCGTCGTCGCCGAACTTGGGCAGCACCACCTTCTTGATCTTGGTGCCGGACAGGGACTCGGACACCAGCTTGGTGCGGATTTCCTTGTCGCGAATCTTCACCACGTATTCGTCGCCGGAATAGGCCTGTTGCATCTCGGGCCACTGCTCCAGCAGCTTCTTGGCCTTGGGATCGAGCTGGCCGTCCTTCCAGGTCAGCACCTCGTCCACGTCGTCCACCGGCTTGTCGCAGCCCTTGAGCAGGTCGCGGGAGATGCGCAGGGACTGGCGTTCCCGGGCCAGTTTGACCTGCTCGTCGGTGTGGGCGTGGTAGCCGCGCACCGCCTCGGAAATCTCGGCCAGGTAGCGCACCCGCTTGGGCGGCACGATGGCCTGCTGGTAGGAGGACTGCTTGGCCGCCGCCTTGGGCAGCTTGCCCGGCTGGAGGGTCAGGCCCAGTTCGGCCAGGCGCTCGATGAGCGCCTGGTAGAGGGCGGTGACGCCGTCGTCGTTGAAGTGGGCGGCCATGGTGCCGAACACGGGCATGGCGTCGGTGGGCTCGGCGAAGCGCTCCCGGTTGCGCTGGTACTGCTTGCGCACGTCGCGCAGGGCATCCTCGGCGCCCTTGCGGTCGAACTTGTTGATGGCCACGAAGTCGGCGAAGTCGAGCATGTCGATCTTCTCCAGCTGGCTGGCGGCACCGAACTCGGGGGTCATCACGTACAGGGAGGCGTCCACGTGGGGGACGATGGCCGCGTCGCCCTGGCCGATGCCCGAGGTCTCGACGATGAGCAGGTCGAAGCCGGACACCTTGCAGGCGGCGATCACCTCGGGCAGGGCGGCGGAAATCTCGCTGCCGGTATCCCGGGTGGCCAGGGAGCGCATGTAGATGTTGGCACCCTCGATGGCGTTCATGCGGATGCGGTCGCCCAGCAGGGCGCCGCCGGTGCGCTTGCGCGACGGGTCGATGGAGACGATGCCGAGCTTGAGCCGGTCGTCCTGGTCGAGGCGGAAGCGGCGCACCAGCTCGTCGGTGAGCGACGATTTACCGGCGCCGCCGGTGCCGGTGATACCCAGGGTCGGCGTGGCGGTCTGGGCGGCAGCCTCACGCAGGGCAGTCTTGACGTCGTCGCCGTAGGCGCCGTTCTCCAGGGCGGTGATGACCTTGGCCAGGGTGCGCCGGTCGCCGGAGCGCAGCCCGGCGAGCACGGCCTCGACGCCCTGGGGCGCGGCGGTGGTCAGGTCGTAGTCGGAGGTTTCCACCACCTCGTTGATCATGCCTTGCAGGCCCAGGGACTGGCCGTCGCCGGGGGAATAGATGCGGGTCACGCCGTAGTCGTGCAGCTCGGCGATTTCGGAGGGCACAATCACCCCGCCACCGCCGCCGAACACCTTGATGTTCTCGCCGCCGTGCTGGCGCAGCAGGTCGATCATGTACTTGAAGTACTCGACGTGGCCGCCCTGGTAGGAGGTAATGGCGATGCCCTGCACGTCTTCCTGCAACGCGGCGTTGACAATGTCGCCCACGGACCGGTTGTGCCCCAGGTGGATCACCTCGGCGCCGGTGGATTGCAGGATGCGGCGCATGATGTTGATCGAGGCGTCGTGGCCGTCGAACAGGGCGGCGGCGGTGACGAAGCGCACCTTGTGGCGGGGCTTGTAGGGGACGAGCTTGTGGGCAACGGAAAGGTCGGTCATGGGCGAGGTTCCGGAAAGCAAGCAGGGCAGGAAGGCTGGGCCGGCCCGGGCGCCGCAAGGCGGGCGGGGCCGGCCCGACGGGTCCGATCGAGGCCGGGGAGTGGTGGCACCTTAGCTAACGTTGACGTCAACGTCAACTTGCTCCGCCCCGGCAACCGTCGGGCTCCATCCAGGCAGCCGCGGACGGCGCGGAACGGTCAGTGCGCCGAGGTCAGGCCTGAGCCGTGGTGCGGCGCGGTGCGCCCGTCCGGTTCGTGATGGTGATCCGCCTGGGGCCGCTGCGGCAGCATGAACCAGGTGAGCAGGCTGGAGCCGGCGCAGACCAGCCAGAACAGCAGGAAACCGACCGAGTAGGTGGCGTAGGACGACATTTCCACCGGCTCGCCGAGGAAGTACAGCTGCTGCGGGTTGATCACCCAGAAGAAGACGAATTCGGCGATCACCGCAGCAACAAAGGACGGCCACAGCACCCAGATGACCTTGTTCATGAAGCACCTCCCGGCAGGATTGAGGGTTGCCTGGGATCAGACCCGCATCGACGCCAGGAAGTTGCGCCGATCTGGCGTCGCCGTTCCCGGCACGCCAGCCAAAACAGGAATATCGCCAAGGCGGTCGCGCAAACCCCGCGCCAGTCGGGCATCTCCAGGCATGGCCTTCTAAACGCCTTTAAACACGGGCATCTCCAAGTGGATACCGTGAAGATGCCCGTCTTTCCTTGCGCTCCGTCATGCCTCAGGCGTAACGAGCAGGCACCGGCGGCAACGGCAGGGCGGCGCAGCCGGGCTCGGGCAGTGGGGCGCCGCTCTCCAGGGCAAGGGGCACCACCCCGGCCCACACCGGCCACGCCAGGTCGCCCAACAAATCCTTGGGCGGACCGGAACGGACCTTGGCCGAGGCTTCGGCCAGGGACACCCGCAGCAAGGCGGTGCCGGCCAGCTCCTTGGCATCCGGCGGCCGCACCAGGGCTGCCCGCCCGGGCACCACGTGGTCGAGAAAGGTGGCCATGGAGGCAGCCTTGGCGGCGGGATCGGTGACGTCCTCGAAAGTGCCGTAGAGCACCACCGAGCGGTAGTTCATCGAGTGGCGCAGGGCCGAGCGGGCGAGCACCAGGCCATCCACCAGGCTGACGGTGACACAGGCGGTGCCGCCGGTCAGCGCCGCCACCAGCCGCGAGGCCCGGACACTGTGGATGTACAGGTGGTCGCCCTCGCGCCAGCAGGCGGTGGGAATGCAATGGGGCACACCGTCGAGAACGAAGGCCACGTGGCAAAGCAGGGCCGCATCGACGATGGCCACTACCGCCGCCCGATCGTAGGCGGCCCGTTCCGGGTGGCGGCGCACCTTGGTACGGGCGGAAGGCGGCGTGCCGGTCGCGGCGGCGGAGGATTCAAGCGGATCGGACATGGCGGTGCTCCAGAAGAAAAAGTAGAACAAGAGCCCCGAGCCTACCGGCCCCGTGGCACCATATCGAGAACCATATGAGGCTATATTAATAGAACCAGAATCATGGACTACGCCCATCTGCTCGACCTGCTGCGTCCCGCCACCGCCCCCGGCACCCCGCGCCGCCAGGGGCTCTACGCCGCCCTGCGCCAGGCGGTACTCGACGGCCGCCTGCCCGCCGGCACCCATCTGCCCGCCTCCCGCACCCTGGCGGCGGAGCTGGTGGTGGCGCGCAACACGGTGATCCACGCCTATGAACAGTTGCTCACCGAGGGCTACTTGGTCGCCGACCGGCGCGCCACCCGGGTCGCCGCCCTGCCCCTGGGCGATGCCCCCCGTGCCGAACCGTCCGTGCCCGACGCCCCCGATAGCGCGCCCGCCGGTCCCCCTGCGCCGCTGCCCGGCCTGGCACCCCGGGCCGCCCGGATCAACGCCCGGCGCCACGGCCAGGAAGGGCCGCCCCGGCCGTTCTCCCCCGGGGTGCCGGACCTGGGCCGTTTTCCCTTCGCCGCCTGGCGCACCTGCCTGGATGCGGCCTGGCGCGAGGCCACCCCGAGCCAGTTGCACTACAGCCCCCCCGGCGGCGATCCCTTGCTGCGCGAGGCCATCGCCCACCACCTGGCGGTATCCCGCGGGGTGCGTTGCACGCCCCGGCAGGTGATCGTCACCCCGGGTATCCAGGGGGCCATCGCCGTGTGCGCCTGGCTGCTGGCCGAGGCCGGCGCCACCGCCTGGCTGGAGAACCCGGGCTACCCCGGCGCCCGCAGCGCCTTTGCCTGGGCCGGCCTGAACGTACGCGGCATTGCCGTGGACGGCCAGGGGCTGGCCCCGACGGCGGCCGACTGGGCCGAAGCGCCGCCCCGCCTGATCTACCTTACCCCGGCCCACCAGTACCCCCTGGGCACGGTGCTGAGCCTGGAGCGACGCCTCGACCTGCTCACCCAGGCACGCCGCCACGGCACCTGGCTGCTCGAAGACGACTACGACGCCGAGTTCCGCTACGAGAGCCGCCCCCTGCCGGCCCTGCAAGGGCTCACTGCCGACGCGCCGGTGATCTACCTGGGCACCTTCAGCAAGACCCTTCTGCCCGGCCTACGCCTGGCCTACGTGGTGGCCCCCGAGGCCATCGCCCCCGATCTGGCCCGGGCCGTCACCGACCTGCTGCGCCCCGGCCAGGGGGTGGAACAACAGGCCCTGGCCACCTTCATCGCCAAGGGCCGCTTCGCCGCCCACCTGCAACGCATGCGCCGCCTCTATGCGGCGCGCCAGGAGGCTTTGCGCCGCCTTCTCGGCGAGCGCCTGCCGGCGGTGGCCAGCATCCCCGCCGCGGTCACCGGTGGCGCCGCTGGGTTGCACCTGACCCTGGCCCTGCCGCCCCACCTGGCCGACCGGACGGCGGTAGCGGCGTTGCGCCGGCGTAGCCTCGATCCACGCCCGGTAAGCGCCTATTGCCTGCCGGGCAGCGTACCGCCCGGTGGCAACGGTCTGGTGCTTGGCTACGGCAACACCGACACGGCGATCCTGCCGGCAGCAGTGGAGCAGCTGGCCGCAGGCCTGGCGGAAGCCGCCGGGCACGGCTGAGCGGCCCCAGCGCCACGTTCCACCTGCCCCGCCTAGCGGGGCGTGATGCCTTGGGGCGGCACGGGCACCACAGCCGGATCGTGGCGCCCCAGGCAACGCCGCAGCCAGGCACCCAGGCGGGCCAGCCCCACGGAGCCTTGGCGGGTCAGGCTGACCGCTTCGGCAAGGCGCACGCTCACGACCAGGCGCCCTCCCGCATCGGCGGCTAGCGTCTGCCAGCCGGCATAGCTCACCACCCGCACCATTCCCGGGCTGAGCGAGTGGCGCACCCGGCAGTACTGTTCGGCCTGCCATTGCGGCGCCCCGATCCAGGCCCCCCGGCCGGACTGGACGTGCAGGACGGTGCCCGCCTCGGCGTAGAAGCGCAGCGACTGGCCGGCGGCAAGCCGCTGGATGACTGGAACCGGTGCTGCCGGTGGAAGGGTCTGCAGCGCCCCCTCCTCCGATGCTGCCGGGGGCCGGGAGCGGGCAACCAGGGTAAGAGCGGGACGGGCAGGCATGGCAGAACCTCCGATAAACAGAAGGCTCCAGCGTAGTCACCCCGGCCCCGGGCCAACAGGCACACGCCTGGGGAGAATGAAGCGCAACAGGGGGGATTGCTCGCTGCTGTTACGCAACAAACAGCGTCGATCTGTTCTGTATCGCCCCGCCGCCCCGGGCCATAATCCGGTCCATGGACGCCGCCCCTCTCTACCGCCAGCTGGCCACGCATTACCGACAGGCCATCGCCGCCGGGGCCCTGGCCCCCGGTGACCGCATGCCCTCGGTGCGCGCCCTCATGGCGCGCCACGGGGTGAGTCTGTCCACCGCCCTGCAGACCTGCCGCCACCTGGAAAGCCAGGGGCTGCTGGAGGCCCGTCCCCGCTCCGGCTACTTCGTCCGCCCGCCGCGGCGCGCCACCCTGGCGCCGGTGGAAGAGCCCCATCCCAGCCTGCCCGACCCGGCCCAATACATCGGCATCCACCAGCGCGTCTCGGCGATCCTCGCCCGGGGCCAAGCCCGGCCTGACGCCCTCAATCTGGCGGTGGCCTGCGGCGCGCCATCCCTTTACCCGGCGGCTGCCTTGCAACAGGCGGCGATGCGGGTGCTGCGCCACCAGCCCGAGCTGTTCGGCCGCCCGGTGCCTTTCAACGGTACGCCGGCCTTTCGCGCCGCCCTGGCCCAGCAGGCCCTGGCAGCACGCATGACCCTGGGGGCCGACGACATCATCGTCACCCACGGCTGCGTCGAGGCCCTCAACCTGGCGCTGCGCGCTGTGGCCCAGCCCGGCGACGTAGTGGCGGTGGAATCGCCGACCTTCTACGGCCTGCTGCAGATCCTGGAGAACCTGGGGCTACGCGCCCTGGAAATCCCCACCAGCCCCCAGACCGGCATTTCCCTGGAGGCCCTGGACCTGGCGGCGGACGCCTACGCCAACATCAAGGCGGTGGTGGTAGTCCCCAACCTGCAGAACCCCCTCGGGGCGATCATGCCCGACGCCCACAAGGCGCGGCTGGCGGCCTGGGCCGAGGCCCGGAGCATCGCCCTGATCGAGGACGACACCTACGCTGCCCTGGGCAACGACGACACGCCACTACCGGCGCTGAAGGCGTTCGATACCAGCGGCAACGTCATCCACTGCGCCTCCCTGCACAAGACCCTGGCCCCGGGCATGCGCCTGGGCTGGATCGCCCCGGGCAAGTGGCGGCCCCGGGTGGAGATGCTCAAGTACGCCCAGTCACGCCCCAACGAGGCCTTGTCGCAGTTGGCGGTGGCCGAATTCATGACCTCCGGCGGTTTCGAGCGTCACCTCCGTCGATTGCGCGCCCAGTTGCGCGAGCAACGCGAGCGGATGGGCGAGGCGGTGGCCGCCTACTTCCCCGCCGGCACCCGTCTCAACGTCCCGCCCGGAGGCTTCGGGCTGTGGATCGAGCTGCCCGGCAAACTCTCGTCCGAGCGGGTGTTCGACGCCGCCCTGGAGGACTGCATCCGGGTTTCCCCCGGGGTGATGTTCGCCAACTCGGGGCGCTTCGACCACTACCTGCGACTGAGTTGCGGCTCGCCCTGGTCCCGCGAGTTGGATCAGGCCATCCGCCGCCTGGCAGCCCTGGTGGAACGCCTGGCAACGTCCTGAGTCGCTACAGGGCACTAGGGGCGGCCAAGGCTCGTACGCGCTTGCCCCACCCCAATGACAAAAGCCCAGCGGAGCTGGGCTTTTGTCATTGGGGCCACGATCACGCCGGGCGGCGGGTTATTCCACCGTCACAGATTTGGCCAAGTTACGCGGCTTGTCCACATCGGTGCCCTTGACCAGAGCGGCGTGGTAGGCGAGCAATTGCAGCGGCACCACGTGCAGCACCGGCGACAGCTTGCCGTAGTGCTCGGGCAGCTGGATCAGGTGCACACCGTCGGCGTCGCCGGTACCCAGATCCACCTTGGCATCGGCGAACACATACAGTTCCCCCCCCCGGGCGCGCACTTCCTGGAGATTGCTCTTCAGCTTTTCCAGCAGGGCATCGTTGGGAGCCACGGCGATCACCGGCATCTCCCGATCCACCAGGGCCAGAGGGCCGTGCTTGAGTTCGCCGGCTGGATAGGCTTCGGCGTGAATGTAGGAGATTTCCTTGAGCTTCAAGGCGCCTTCCAGGGCGATCGGGTAGTGAATACCGCGGCCGAGGAACAGGGCATGGCGCTTGTCGGCGAAGTGCTCGGCCCAAGCCTGGATGGCCGGCTCCTGCTCGAGCACGGCGGACACGGCGGCGGGCAGGTGGCGCAGGGCGTCGATTTCCCGGGCCTCGTCTTCCGCCGAGAGGCGGCCCTTCAGCTTGGCCACGGCCAGGGTGAGCAGATACAGGGCGGCGAGCTGGGTAGTGAAGGCCTTGGTGGAGGCCACGCCGATTTCCGGACCGGCCCGGGTGATGAAGCGCAGCGCACATTCGCGCACGATGGCCGATTCGGGCACGTTGCACAGGGCCAGGGTGTGGGGCTGACCCAGGCCCTTGGCATGCTTGAGGGCGGCCAGGGTATCGGCGGTCTCGCCGGACTGGGAGATGGCTACCACCAACTGGCGCGGATTGGGCACCGAGGTACGGTAGCGGTATTCGCTGGCGATCTCGACGGTGCACGGCACACCGGCCACTTCTTCCAGCCAGTAACGGGCGGCCAGGCCCGAGTGGTAGCTGGTACCGCAGGCCAGGATCAGCACGCTGTCGATGTCGCGCAGCACCGTCTCGGCCTCGGCACCGAACAGGCCGGGTTGAACGGACTTGGCAGCGCCCACCAGTTCCAGGGTGTTGGCCAGGGCGTCGGGCTGCTCGAAGATTTCCTTCTGCATGTAGTGGCGGAAGCGGCCCAGTTCGACAGCATCGGCGGACAGCTGGGACAGTACCGACGTCCGCTCCACGGGAGTGCCGTCGGCACGCAGAACGCGGTGGCCGCCGGGGGTCAGTTCGGCCACGTCGCCGTTTTCCAGATACACCATGCGCCGGGTCACCTGGAGCAGGGCCGAGGCATCGGAGGCGGCGTAATTGCCGTCGTCGGCCAGGCCGAGCAGCAGCGGCGAACCTTCCCGGGCGACGATCACCCGCTGCGGGTCTTCCTCGCGCACCACGGCGATGGCGTAGGCGCCCTTCAGCTGGCGTACGGCAGCGCAGACGGCGTCGAGCAGATCGGCGCTACCCTTGAGCTCGCGCTGTACCAAGTGGGCGATCACCTCGGTATCGGTGTCCGAGGTGAACACGTAGCCCTGGCCCTGCAGTTCAGCCTTGAGCGCTTCGAAATTCTCGATGATGCCGTTGTGCACCACCGCCAGCCCACCGGAAATATGCGGGTGAGCATTGCGCTCGCAGGGAACGCCGTGGGTGGCCCAGCGGGTGTGGGCGATGCCGGTTTCAGCACCGAGGGGTTCGGTTCCGGCCGGAGCCGCCAGGGCGGCCAGTTCGGCCACCCGGCCGACGGCGCGGAGCCGTTCGAGGCGGCCGCCCTTGATCACGGCCAAACCGGCGGAGTCGTAGCCCCGGTATTCGAGTTTGCGCAGCCCTTCGAGAAGGACGGGAACGATGTTGCGACCAGTGGCCGCAGCGGCGACGATGCCACACATGGGGAATTCTCCTGCTTACTTGGCAGCGGCCGGCGCAGGGGCCGAGCCGGTGGAAGCGGGCTCGACCATGCCGGCGGGCAGGTTGCCCTGGGCGGCTTCGTCGATGACGCGTTTGGCAAAGGACGGCCCCGAACCGTACAACAGTCCGACGCCCAAGGCGGCCAGGGCCAGCCCAAACAACAGTTGCTTGCCCGGCTTGGTGTTCTCGTTCCAGCGCTTCAGGCAGAACGTTACGGCGCCGGCCAGGGAAACGATGAAGACGGCCGCCCCCTCGCGCCAGCCATAGACCATGGCGGCAATCGCCAAGAGCAGGGGAGCCAGAATAAAGAGACGCCACTTCCAACCGTAGGCGAAGGAGGTGACCAGGCTGTCGGTGTAGCCGACCAGCACCAACACCAGTCCGGAAGCCACCGACACGGCGACGAACAGGACGAACAGGGTGAACCAGATATCCATGGGAAGGATGACTTTCGCAGCAAAAAATGAATCAGGAGGGGCGGAGCTCAGCCCTTTTTGCCGGCCTGGACTGGGCGGGTCCAGTTGGCCAGGGAGGTTTGCCTAGCCCGGGAAACCGTCAGTTGCCCCGCCGGAGCGTCCCGGGTCAGGGTCGTACCGGCCCCCAGGGTTGCGCCCTTGCCGACCCGTACCGGGGCGACCAGTTGGGTATCGGAGCCGATGAAGGCATCGTCCTCGATCACTGTGCGGTGCTTGTTGGCACCGTCGTAGTTGCAGGTGATGGTGCCGGCGCCGATATTGACCCGCTCGCCCACGTCGGCATCGCCCACATAGGCCAGGTGGTTGGCCTTGGAGCCGGCGCCGATAACGCTGTTCTTGACCTCGACGAAGTTGCCGACATGGGACTCCGGCCCGAGCCGGGTACCCGGGCGCAGCCGGGCGTAGGGCCCCACGATGGCATCGGGCCCGACCACGCAGTCCTCCAGGTGGCAGAAGGCGGCGATGCGCGCCCCCGCCTGGACGGTAACGTTCTTGAGCACACAGTAGGGACCGATATCCACTGCTTCCTCAAGCACCACCTTACCTTCGAACACGGCGCCGACATCGATGGCCACATCCCGGCCGCAGCGCAGTTCGCCGCGAATGTCGAGGCGGGCCGGATCGGCGAGGCGCACCCCGGCTTCAAGCAGGCCCTGGGCCAGGTGCCGCTGCCAGGAACGCTCCAGCTCGGCCAGTTGAACCTTGCTATTGACGCCGAGCACCTCCCATTCGGCAGCCGGGTGGGCCGTATTCACCGCCACGCCTTCGGCCACCGCCAGGCTGATCACATCGGTCAGGTAGTACTCGCCCTGGGCGTTGTCGTTGGACAGGCGCCCCAGCCAGTCGCCTAGCTTGGCCGTAGGTAGGGCCAGGATGCCGGTATTGACCTCGGTCACGGCCTTTTCCGCCGCACTGGCGTCCTTTTCCTCGACAATGCGGGTCACTCGGCCGGTGCCGTCGCGCAGAATGCGGCCGTAACCGGTGGGATCGGCCAGATGCACGGTGAGGATCGCCAGCCCGCTACCCGCAGCATGCACTAGGCGCTGCAGGGTTTCACGCTGGATCAGGGGGACGTCTCCGTAGAGCACCAGGGTCACCGGCGCTGCCGACAGGCTGGGCACGGCCTGGGCGACGGCATGGCCGGTGCCCAATTGCGGTGACTGCAACGCCCAGGCCAGATCCGGCGCGTTCAGGGCTGACTGCACCACTTCGCCGCCGTGGCCATGGACCACGGTGATCGCACGGGGCGACAGGGCCCGGGCCGTATCGAGCACCCGGGCGGCCAGCGCTTTGCCGGCCAGGGGATGCAATACCTTGGGCAGATTGGAATGCATGCGCTTGCCCTGACCGGCAGCCAGGACGACGACATTCAATTCAGGCAGGGATGCCACGGGCGAATGGGCGGAAGACACGGACGTCTGCTCTCAAAAAAACAACCCGGCGCCGCCCTGATGCAAAACTGGGGCACGCCGGGAATGGCGGATGTAGGAGGAATCGTATGGGGCGTATTTTCCCCCAGAGCTGTCCGGGGCGCCAGGAAAGACGGCACGCCGGACGGTATGCCGCGGAATCACGCCGACTTGCGCTCGTCCTGGCCACCCAGAATTTCTTCGAGCAACTGCCGGCCCCGCGCCGAGATGTACCAGTGCAGGACGCTCTTGTCGTTGATACGCGCCTCGATCAGGCCCTGGGCTTTCAGCGCCGCCAGCCGGGTGCTGACCAGTTCCCGGGAAAGGCTGGTCTTTTCTGCCAGGCCGGCCAGGTTGCCGTAGACGAAGTTTTCTTCGCTGATCGCGCGCAGCAACTCGACATCCTGGTAAGCCAAGTTGGCAGCGTCGCTCTCGGCGGCCTCAGCCCCCGCCGGCGCTTCCGCTGCACGGCTGGCCCGGTCGCGCAGCTCCCCCACATCGCCGCGCACTTGTTCGAGCTGGGTCAGTAACCGCTGGGTCACGTTCTCCACCAGGCGGCGAGTCGCCACCACGTACAGCACGGAAAAGCCGGCGAAGACGAACAGGTCCAGGGTTTTCGCCCGGGCCGATTCGAGCAGATTGGACGAGATCATGTTGAGGAACAGGGGGACAGTGAGGGCGGCCACCACACCGAGCAAGGCGTATTTGCCGCGTTCAGGCGCCGCACCCTGGGCCCGGTCGGCGAGAAAGCTGTTGGCCAGCCCCCCGAGAATGCCCGTAACCACGATGATGAGCAGGATGACCAGCAGATGCGGGTCGCTCAGCCCGGTGGGCTGGGCCACCTGTAGCGAGGTTTGCAGTTCCATGTATCCCCCTGAAAGATTCCCGGGCCACGCCCGCCTTCTGCCCGAGCCGGCACCTTGCGCTGTTGTGTCGCGCAGTTTTTACGATCAGCGCATAACTATGCCACAGTCCGCCCCATGAAAAACCCCGCCAGGACCGATGGCCGTGGCGGGGTCGCAAGCCGGGCGGGGTCGCTCAGCGCGGCAGGGTGGTGCTCCCCATGAGGAACTGGTCCACCTCACGGGCGGCCTGACGGCCTTCGCGAATGGCCCACACCACCAGGGACTGGCCACGGCGCACATCGCCAGCGGCGAACACCTTGGCCACATTGGTGGCGTAGCAACCGACACCGTCGGTGCTGGCCTGGGCATTGCCCCGGGCGTCCTTCTGCACGCCGAAGGCATCAAGCATGCCGGCCACCGGGTTGGTGAAGCCCATGGCGAACAGCACCAGGTCGGCCTTGAGTTCGAACTCGGAGCCCGGCACTTCGCTCATCTTGCCGTCCTTCCACTCCAGGCGAACCGCCTTGAGCGCCTTGACGTTGCCGTTACCGTCGGAGACGAACTCCTTGGTAGCCACGGCGAAGTCGCGGGAGCAGCCTTCCTCGTGGGAGGAGGAGGTCCGCAGCTTGATCGGCCAGTAGGGCCAGGTCAGGGCCTTGTTCTCCTGCTGCGGCGGTTGCGGCATCAGTTCGAACTGGGTCACCGACAGGGCGCCATGGCGGTTGGAGGTACCGACGCAGTCGGAACCGGTATCGCCACCGCCGATCACCACCACGTGCTTGCCCTTGGCGGAGATGGGGTTGGCGCCGTCGCCGGCCACTTCCTTGTTCTGCGGGATCAGGAACTCCAGGGCGAAATGCACGCCCTTCAGTTCCCGGCCCGGTACCGGCAGGTCGCGGGGCACTTCGGAACCACCGGCCAACAGCACGGCGTCGAAATCCTTGGCGAGCTGGGCTGGAGTCACCACTTCAGCGGCATCATTGACGATGCCGGCGGGCACCTCGGACGTGTCCTTGCCGACGTAGACCTTGGTCTTGAAGGTGACGCCCTCGGCCTCAAGCTGGGCGACGCGGCGGTCGATGGTGCTCTTTTCTAGCTTGAAATCGGGGATACCGTAGCGCAGCAGGCCGCCAACCCGGTCGTTCTTCTCGAACACGGTCACGGCATGACCGGCGCGGGCCAGTTGCTGGGCAGCAGCCAGGCCGGCAGGGCCGGAGCCGACCACCGCCACCTTCTTGCCGGTCTTCACAGCGGCGGCCAGAGGCTTGACCCAGCCATTTTCCCAGGCCTTGTCGATGATGGCGTGCTCGATCGACTTGATGCCCACGGGGTCGTTATTGATCCCCAAGGTGCACGCTGCCTCGCAGGGCGCAGGGCAGATGCGGCCGGTAAACTCCGGGAAGTTGTTGGTGGAGTGCAGGACAGCGATGGCCTCTTCCCACTTGTTGCGGTACACCAGGTCATTCCAGTCGGGAATGATGTTGTTCACCGGGCAACCGTTGTTGCAGAACGGAATACCGCAGTCCATGCAACGGGCACCCTGGGTGGCCGCATCCTTGTCGTCCAGGCGGGCGACAAACTCCTTGTAGTGCTTGAGGCGCGCTTCGACGGGCTGATAAGCCTCGGAGAGACGCTCAAACTCCATGAATCCAGTCGGCTTACCCATTTACGCGGCCTCCAGTTGATTCTGACGTTGCGCCTTGAGCTTCGCCAGGGCCTTGGCGTACTCGGTGGGCATGACTTTGACGAACTTGCAGCGGTACTCGCTCCAGCTGGCCAGGATCTCCTTGGCGCGGCTCGAGCCCGTGGCTGCGGCGTGCTTTTCGATCAGGGACTTGAGCAGGGCCTCGTCGGCCATGGCCAGGTGGCGGATGTCCACCTTGCCGTGACCGGACAGGTCGCCCCCTGGGCCGAATTCGCCCAGTGCATCGGCCGCGGCTTCTTCCTCGGGTACCGGCTCCAGGGCCACCTGGGCCAGGTTGCAGCGGGACTCGAAGTCACCTTCCAGATCGAGGACGTAGGCAACGCCGCCGGACATGCCCGCGGCGAAGTTGCGGCCGGTCTGGCCGAGCACCACCACGGTACCGCCGGTCATGTATTCGCAACCGTGGTCGCCCACCCCCTCCACCACTGCGGTGGCGCCGGAGTTGCGCACGCAGAAGCGCTCGCCGCCGACGCCGTTGAAGAACACTTCGCCGTCGATGGCGCCGTACAGAACGGTGTTACCGACGATGATGTTCTCGGCGGTGTTACCGCGGAACGCAGCCGGGGCCTTGATGATGATGCGGCCGCCGGAGAGGCCCTTGCCGACGTAGTCGTTGCCTTCACCGGTCAGTTCGAAGGTGACACCGTGGGCAAGGAAGGCACCGAAGCTCTGGCCGGCAGTGCCGGTCAGTTTCACGGTGATGGTGTTGTCGGGCAGGCCGGCATGGCCGTAACGCTTCGCCACTTCACCGGACAGCATGGCGCCGGCGGAGCGGTTGACGTTGATGATCTTGGACTCGATCACCACCTTCTCGCCCTTTTCCAGGGCCGGCTTGGCCTGCTCGATCAGGCTGTGGTCGAGAGCCTTGGCCAGGCCGTGGTCCTGGGACTCGGCATGTAGGCGGGCCACGTCGTCGCCCACCGGCGGCATGTGGAAGATCTTGCTGAAGTCGAGACCCTTAGCCTTCCAGTGCTCGATACCTTCCTTCATGTCGAGCAGGTCGGCACGACCGATGATCTCGTCGAGGGTGCGCACCCCCATCCAGGCCATCAGTTCGCGCAACTCTTCGGCGACGAAGAAGAAGTAGTTCACCACGTGCTCGGGCTGGCCGGAGAACTTGGCGCGCAGAACCGGATCCTGGGTGGCCACGCCCACCGGGCAAGTGTTGAGGTGACACTTGCGCATCATGATGCAGCCTTCCACCACCAGCGGCGCGGTGGCGAAGCCGAACTCGTCGGCACCAAGCAGGGCACCGATCAGCACGTCCCGGCCGGTCTTCATCTGGCCGTCCACCTGGACACGGATGCGGCCGCGCAGGCGGTTCAGCACCAAGGTCTGCTGGGTTTCGGCCAGGCCGAGTTCCCAGGGGGTGCCGGCGTGCTTGATGGAAGACAGGGGAGACGCACCGGTACCACCGTCATGGCCGGCGATCACCAGGTGATCGGCCTTGGCCTTGGAGACGCCGGCGGCCACGGTACCCACGCCCACCTCCGACACCAGCTTCACGGAGATGCTGGACGACGGTTTGACGTTCTTCAGGTCGTGGATCAGCTGGGCCAGATCCTCGATCGAGTAGATGTCGTGGTGGGGCGGGGGCGAAATCAGGCCGACGCCGGGCACGGAGTGACGCAGGGCACCGATGTACTCGGAGACCTTGTGGCCGGGCAGCTGGCCACCTTCGCCGGGCTTGGCGCCCTGGGCCATCTTGATCTGGATCTGGTCGGAGTTGGCCAGGTATTCAGCAGTGACACCGAACCGGCCGGAAGCGACCTGCTTGATCGCCGAACGCAGGGAGTCGCCTTCCTGCAGCTCCAGATCCCGGGCAATACGGCCGGCACCGACGATCTCGGACAGCATCTGACCGGCCTTGACCGGCTTGAAGCGGTTGGCATCCTCGCCACCTTCACCGGTATTGGACTTGCCGCCGATACGGTTCATGGCGATGGCCAGGGTCGAGTGGGCCTCGGTGGAGATGGAGCCCAGGGACATGGCGCCGGTGGCAAAACGCTTGACGATGTCCTTGGCGGATTCGACTTCCTCCAGGGGCACCGGAGCGCCGGCCTGCTTGATCTTGAACAGACCGCGCAGCGTCAGGTGCCGCTTGGTCTGGTCATTGATGATCTTGGCGTATTCCTTGTAGGTATCGAACTTGCCGGAGCGGGTGGAATGCTGCAGCTTGGCGATGGCGTCCGGCGTCCACATGTGCTCTTCGCCACGGATGCGGTAGGCGTACTCGCCACCGGTTTCCAGCATGCCGGCCAGGACCGGGTCATTGCTGAAGGCAGCACGGTGCACGCGCAGGGCCTCCTCGGCCACTTCCTTGAGGCCGATCCCTTCCACCTGGGTGGCGGTGCCGGGGAAGTAGCGCTTGACGAAGTCGGAGGCCAGGCCAATGGCTTCGAAGATCTGGGCGCCGCAATAGGACTGGTAGGTCGAGATGCCCATCTTGGACATGACCTTGTTCAGCCCCTTGTTGACCGCCTTGATGAAGCGCTTCTGGGCGTCGTAGGCAGATACATCGCCCGGCAGGCCCTTGGCGATCTCGGCCAGGGTATCCATGGTCAGCCAGGGGCACACGGCCTCGGCACCGTAGCCGGCCAACAGGGCGAAGTGGTGGGTTTCGCGGGCGGAGCCGGTATCCACCACCAGGCCGGTGGAAGTGCGCAGGCCGGCCTTGACCAGGTGGTGATGCACGGCGGCACAGGCGAGCAGAGCCGGAATGGCAGCCCGTTCGGCAGAAACGCTGCGATCGGACAGGATCAGCACGTTGTAGCCGTTGGCCACGCTCTGCTCGGCGGCGGCGCAGACTGCCTGAAGGGCCTTGTCGCACCCCAGGTCGCCTTCGGCAGCGGCAAAGGTGATATCCAGCACCAGGGACTTGTAGCGGCCGTCGGTCGCCTTGTCGATGGCGCGCAGCTTGGCCAGGTCGTCGTTGGTCAGCACCGGCTGGTGCACTTCGAGGCGCAACGGCGGATTGGTTTCGTCGACACCGAGCAGGTTCGGCTTGGGACCGATGAAGCTGGTCAGGGACATGACGATTTCTTCGCGGATCGGGTCGATCGGCGGGTTCGTCACCTGCGCGAACAGCTGCTTGAAATAGTGATAGAGCGGCTTGTCCTTGCCCGACAACACGGTCAGCGGGCTGTCGTTACCCATCGAACCGGTGGCTTCTTCGCCAGCGGCGGCCATCGGCTGCAGGATGAACTTCACGTCTTCCTGGGTCATGCCGAAGGCCTGCTGCAGGTCGAGCAGAGGCACGGCGGAGGGCGCCGGCGCATCGGCCTTGGGCAGGTCGGCGAGGAAGTAGCGGGACTGTTCGATCCACTGGCGGTAGGGCTTGGCCGAGGACAGGGACTGCTTCACCTCGGCGTCGTCGATGATGCGGCCCTGCTCCAAATCGATGAGGAACATCTTGCCCGGCTGCAGGCGCCACTTCTTGGCGATCGACTCCTGGGGGAAGGTGAGCACGCCCATTTCCGAGGCCATCATCACCAGGCCGTCGTCGGTCACCAGGTAACGCGCCGGGCGCAGGCCGTTGCGGTCCAGGGTGGCGCCGATCTGGCGACCGTCGGTGAAGGCCACGGCGGCGGGGCCGTCCCACGGTTCCATCAGAGCGGCGTGGTATTCGTAGAAGGCGCGACGCTCTTCGTCCATGAGGGGATTGCCGGCCCAGGCTTCGGGGATCAGCATCATCATGGCGTGGGACAGGCTGTAACCGCCCATCACCAGCAGTTCCAGGGCGTTGTCGAAACAGGCGGAGTCGGACTGGCCGTCCACGATCAGCGGCCACAGCTTGTCCAGGTCTTCCTTCAGCCACTGGGAGGACATGGCCTTCTGGCGGGCCTTCATCCAGTTCACATTGCCGCGCACGGTGTTGATTTCACCGTTGTGGGCAATCATGCGGAAGGGGTGGGCCAGATCCCAAGTCGGGAAGGTATTGGTGGAGAAGCGCTGGTGCACCAGGGCCAGGGCAGAAACGACGCGGGAATCCTGCAGATCCAGGTAGTACTCGCCCACCTGATGCGCCAGCAGCATGCCCTTGTAGTTGATGGTGCGAGAGGACAGGGACGGGATGTAGAACTGCTTGCCGTCGTCCAGCTTGAGCTTGCGTACTTCGTGCTCGACCCGCTTGCGGATGACGAACAGCTTGCGCTCGAAAGCGTCCTGGTCGCCCAGGTCGGCGGACTTGGCGATGAACGCCTGGCGCATCACCGGCTCAATGGCACGGGCGGCTTCCGCCAGACCGCGATTGTCGCGGGGCACGTCACGCCAGCCGAGCAGGGTCTGACCTTCTTCAAAGATCACCCGGGCCATCACCGACTCACAGGCCGCGCGACCATTGGCGGACTGAGGGAGGAAAACGATGCCGCAAGCGTAATCGCCTGCTTGCGGAAGAGCAATACCCTGCTTGCCGGCCTCTTCCCGCAGGAAAGCGTCCGGCATCTGGATCAGGATGCCCGCGCCGTCACCCAGCAGCGGGTCGTAACCAGTGGCACCGCGATGATCGAGGTTCTTCAGGATCTGCAGACCCTGCTCGACGATCGCGTGGCTCTTCTGGTTCTTGATGTGGGCCACGAAGCCGACGCCGCAGGCGTCCTTCTCGTTGACCGGATCGTACAAACCCTGCGCGGCAGGGACAGCCGATTGCATCACGCTTTTTCCTTCATCAAACATCTCGCCAACACTCCCTAATGTATGAGAGAGCGAGCAGGTTGACAGCAAATCAGGGGCGGCAAAAAAGCCGGGCTCAGACGCTCCCGGCTTTTGTAACTCGCTTTCCCGACGAAAAGTGGTCAGTCGTTTTTACAGACGAACCGCAAACTATACGCCGTTCAGCCTAGTGGATCAAGGCGTTGCGGCGCAGCAATTTATCGCTCTTTTTGATTCGATCGAACCCAGTGCAAACCCAGGCGCTATCAGGGTTTGGCTTACCCCACCCGAGCAGCAATGGCTGCCCGGATATCGGCCTCGGCCGCCTGGTCGGTCAGTACCGCCCGCCCCAACTGGGCCAGCAACACCAACCGCAGCCGCCCGTCCTGCACCTTCTTGTCGTGACTCATCAACTCCAGGTAACGGTCGCCCCCCAAATCCGGCCCCCGCACTGGCAATCCGGCAATCCGAAACAGCGCTTCAACCCGCTCAACGGCAGCCCGATCCAACCAGCCCAGCCGGGCCGACAACTCGGCGGCCATCAATGTTCCAACCGCAACCGCTTCGCCATGCAACCAGGCGCCATAGCCTAGACCAGTTTCGATAGCGTGACCGAAGGTATGGCCCAGGTTAAGCAGCGCCCGTTCGCCAGCCTCCTTTTCGTCAGCCGCAACCACCTCCGCCTTGTGCTCGCAGGAACGGTGCACCGCATACGCCAGTGCCGTCTTATCCCGCGCTAGCAACAGCGTCATGTTGGCTTCAAGCCAAGCCAGGAACTCCGCATCACGAATCAGGCCGTACTTGATCACTTCGGCCAATCCCGCAGCCAACTCCCGGTCGGGCAGAGTATCCAGGGTATCGAGATCGGCCAACACCAGCCGTGGCTGGTAGAAAGCACCGATCATGTTCTTGCCGCGCGGATGATTGATCGCCGTCTTGCCCCCCACCGAGGAATCCACCTGGGAAAGCAACGTGGTCGGCACCTGGATGAAGGGAACACCACGCTGGTAGCACGCGGCGGCAAAGCCCGTTAGATCACCAATGACCCCTCCGCCCAGAGCGATCAGGGTGGTAGAGCGCTCGGCGTGCCGCTCCAGCAGCACGTCGAACACCCGGTTCAGCGTTGACCAGTCCTTATAGGCCTCACCGTCGGGCAGCACAATTTCCGTAACCGCCACACCGGCGTTGCGCAGCCCCCCAGCCAAACGCTCCAAATAAAGCGGGGCGACGGTTTCATTGGTAACAATTGCCACCCCAGCCTTCTTCAGAAACGGCAGGATCAGGTTGACATCGTTCAACAGCCCGGTCCCGATGTGGATGTCGTAGGCACGGTCACCGAGGGCTACGCGCAGGGATTGCATGAAAAGTCCTCTTGTTCGGGAGAATTACGCGAAAACTCACGCAGCAGATACTGGGCAACCGCCTGGGCACTCGATCCCGGATTTTCGACCACCAAGTCAGCAACCTCGCGGTATAGCGGATCGCGCTGGGCGTGTAGTTCTTTTAGCCGCGCCAAGGGATCGGCCACCTGCAAGAGCGGTCGATTGCGGTCGTGCCGGGTCCGTTCGAACAGCAATTCGGGGGATACCGCCAGATAAACGACGAAACCACCACGTCGCAGACAGGCCCGGTTCTCGGGATTAAGCACCACCCCCCCGCCGGTGGCCATGACCACAGAGCGTTCCTGGGTGAGATCGGCAATGGTCTGGGACTCACGACGGCGGAAGCCATCCTCCCCCTCGATTTCAAAAATCACGGGAATGGCCACGCCCGTACGCGCCTCTATCTCGTGATCCGAATCGATAAAGCGCTTGTGCAGGCGTCGGGCAAGCAGGCGGCCCACCGTTGTCTTGCCAGCCCCCATCAGGCCGACCAAGTAGATATTTTCAGGAAATGGCTTCACGGCCGGGATTCTAGCAGGAATGAAAAACGCCCCGGAGCGGCAAAGCCGGTCCGGGGCGTTTGGCCACCGTAGGCGGTTAGCGCAGGTTCAGCGATTCGCTGATTACCTTGGGCGTGATGAAGACCAGCAACTCGGTTTTGTTGTCGACTTTCGTCGTCTGACGGAACAGGAAGCCGATGATCGGCAAGTCGCCCAAGAACGGAATCTGGTTGCGGGTATCACGCAGCGTCTGCTGATAGATGCCGCCAATCACCACCGTCCCTCCATTCTCCACCAACACTTCGGTCTTGACGTGTTTGGTGTCGATCGCCACACCCGTACCGGTGGTTAGCTGGGTATTCGGGGTGTCTTTATTGACGTCCACCGATAGGGTGATTTTTCCATCCGGCGTAATTTGCGGCTTGACCTTCAACGACAGGTTGGCCTTGCGGAAACTCACCGCCGTAGCCCCCGAACTGGTCGCCTGCTGATAGGGGATTTCCACCCCTTGCTCGATCAGCGCCTCCACTTGGTCGGCAGTGACTACCCGCGGACTGGAGATGACCTTACCGCGGCCATCCGCCTCAAGCGCCGACACTTCCAAATCCAGGAAACGGGTTGCACCTGAGTTGTACAGAACGAAGGACAGCGCCCCAGACTGAGCTCCACCGATATTGCCCGCAGGAAGATTAATATTGAAATCGGTCGGAATCTTCGCGATATCCGTTGACAGCCCCGAGAAAGAAGCCGCCGATTGGGCAGTCCCACCGACATAAAGCTGCGAACGGCCAGTTGACGTTGTTTTCCCGCCTAAAGCTCCGCCAACACCCAACCGAATGCCCAGATTGCGCTGGAATGTATCCTCAGCTTCGACGATCTTGGCCTCAATCATCACTTGGCGCACCGGCTTGTCCACCGTGGAAATCAACTTGCGCACATCCTCTTGGCGCGACGGTGTATCGCTGACAAACAGGATGTTGGTTCGGGGATCGAACGAAGTTTTACCCTTCTTCGACAGATGATCGTTCAGCAGTTTGACCACGTCCGGCGCCTTGGCATAGTTGAGCTGATAGCTCTCCTGGCGTACCGCCTCCAAGTCACCGATTTGCTGCTTCGACTCAAGCTCCAGCTTTTCCCGGGTCGCAATCTCATCTCGCGGCGCGATCAGGATAACGTTCCCGTTGCGCCGCATATCCAGCCCCTTCTGCTGGAAAATGATATCCAGGACCTGATCGGCCGGGACATCCTTGAGCACCAGGGTCGTATTCCCAGCAACCGTCTCGCTGATCACGGCATTGAGACCCAACTCCTCCGCCATCACCCGCAGCAATTGCCGAACATCGCCGTTGTGATAGCTGATGGAAACCTTGGGGCCTTGATAACCGAGCTTTGAGCCCTGGGTCAGCTTGTTCGGGTTCTCAACGATCTGCTTGACCTCGACAACGAACTGGTTCTCCGCCTGATAGGCGTTATGCTCCCAAAGCCCGCGGGGCGTGATCGTCAGCTGAACGTTGTCGCCTTTCTGAACGGCAGCGACATTGGTAATCGGCGTGGCGAAATCGGTGACATCGAAGCGGGTTTTCAGCGAGTCAGGCAGGGTGGCTTTTTGGATATCCACCAACAGCACCGCCCCCTGTTGGCGGATATCGATCCCCACATCGGGATCAGACAGATCGACGACAACCCGCCCCTCACCGTCCTTACCACGGCGGAAATTGATATCACGCACGGCATGACGCACCTGGGCAGCACGCGGCTCGGCAAAACGGGTCTGGGTCACGGCGCCCGCCCCCGTCTGCACGGCCTGCAGGCTAACCAGGAGGTTATTGCCATCCACCCGGGTCTGATACGTCATGTTCCGACCCAGATTCAGGACCAGACGGGTCTTGGCCGGCGTTTCAACCAGGTTGGCGCTCAACAAATCGCCTTCATTGAGCACCTGGGAATTGCGCCCCAACCCATTCACCACTCCGGAAAAATCCAGCGCGATCCGCGCCGGATTCGCAATGGAGAAGCCGACCGGCGGACTGGCGAGGGGGTCGCGAAAAGTCAATTTCATCAGAATCTCACCCCCCTGCTGGGTGACATTCAACGCCTCGATACGGTTTTGCCCCGCCTTTTCCTCTGCCGCCCCCCCGGAACCACTCGACATCGCCAGGACGGCAACAGCGGCAGCGATTGCGCTCAGCCACTTGCGGATCATTTCTTCCCCTCCGTTGATTCTTGCAGCATCAGCGTATTGGTACGCTCCACCCAGTCCCCCGCGGAGTCCTGGACGAGCTCGCGCACTGCAAGCTCACTCTCCTTGATATCGGTGACAATGCCAAAATCCTGGCCGATATAGTCACCAATCTTGACCTGCTTGATTTTCTGGTCTGCTTGCACGACCCCATAGGGCGTCTTGCCGATCTTCAAATAGCCAATCAGGCGCAACGATTCCAGCGGATAGCGCTCGAGTTCATTATTTCGTGCCTCGCGCGCCTCGAAATCGGGGGCGAACTTGCTTGGCCCTCCCCCCTTGCGCCCTTCGGGCTCAAGCTTTGCCACCCGGAACGGGTCCGGCAGAGACGCCGGATCGTATTGCGCAGGCTCATAGGGTTTGACCGCAGGCAATGGGGGGATGCGCCCTTTCAGATTCTGGCTGTTCTCCACCATCCACGCCTTCAAATCTTCGTGGTCGTTGGCACAACCTGCTACTGCCAAAAGCGCGGCCAGAAGCAACGGAGCAGCACCGAAACGAATCATTGCTTCACTCATTTCTTGCCCCCCTGCCCGGCACGGCGTTGCGACGCCACTTCGCTGTCATCCAGATAGCGATAGGTGCGGGCCGTTGTATCGAGAACAAGGCTTCCGTCCTTCGGCTGGGGGGTAATCGACATGTTGCTCAGGGTAACGATACGCGGCAACTTGGCGATATCTGCGGCGAAAGCACCGAAATCATGGTAATTGCCGACAATTTTCAGCTGAATGGGCAGTTCTGCGTAGAAATCCTTGACCGTCTCGCTGCCCGGCTTGAAGAGATCGAATTGCAGCCCCCGCCCCAAGCCCGCCTGGTTGACTTCAACCAAAAGCGACTCGACCTCGGCCTTGTTAGGCAACTGCTTGAGCAAGGTGCCGAAGGAACGGTCGATCTCCGCCAGTTGCTGGGTGTAAAGATCGAGATTGACCGCCTGCTTCTTCTTGTCGATGAACTGGGTCTTGAGTTTTTCCAACTCCTCACGCTTGCCATCGAGTTCAGTCAGCTGGTCGGACCAGAGAAACCACCAGCCAGCGACCAGTAGGGCGATGAAGACGCCAACCAGCAGGGCGATGCGCGGAGCCAGTGGCCACGCACCCGGATCATTGGGATTGAGATTGCGGAACTGCCCCGCAATCTCCTGCATGTTGATGGGCGGAAGGGCGGGCGCTTTCATGGCTTGTCCTTCGGCACGGCCGGTTTTCCTGCTGCCGGGTCGTTAGGGTCGGGTCGGGTGATGAAGACGATCATGCTGAACTCGGCCAGGCGTCGCTTGTTCACATCGGCCGCCTTGATCTCGATCAGCGTCGGCCGCTCAAGCCACGGCGACGCCTCAAGGTTGCGCATCAAGGTGGAAACCCGGGCATTGGACTGAGCGTAACCGCCCAAGGTGACGCGCTGTCCTTCCTGCTTCATCAACTTCAGATAAATGCCGTCCGGGACTTGCTTGGTCAGTTCCGACAGCAGCAGAACCGGCTCTGCCCGGTCCAACTGCAGGGATTCGATCACCTGTTTGCGCGCCAGCAACGCTTGGGTCTGCTCCTTGAGCCGCTTGATCTGCTCGATCTGCTTGTCGAGCACCGCGATTTCCTTCTTGAGGTAGTCGTTATCCTCTTCCTGAGCGGCGATGTAGCCGGCAATCACCGAATACACCAGACCGACAATCACTGCTGCCAACGCCGCCGACAATCCCAGCAGGCTGTAGAACTGCTGCCGACGGGCCTTGCGCTTGGCTTCGCGGTGCGGGAGTAGGTTGATCCGGATCATGCGTCAAACCTCCGCATCGCCAGCCCGCAGGCCACCAACAAGGCCGGAGCATCGTTGGCCAGGTTCTTGGCCCGCACCTTGTCCGAGACGGGCATCCCGGCAAAGGGATTGGCCACCTGGGTGCTGACCTGGGTCCGCGCCGCCACCGTTTCATCCACTCCGGGAATCACCGCACAGCCCCCGGCCAGGATGATCTGGTGAACCTGGCTGTACTGGGTCGAGGTAAAGAAGAACTGCAACGCCCGAGACACTTCCAGCGCCAGGTTTTCCACGAAAGGACGTAGCAATTCACTCTCGTAATCGTCAGGCAGCGTACCGGCACGCTTGGCCGCTTCCGCTTCATCGAGAGGCATTCCGTAGTGACGGGAAATATCCAGACTCAACTGGCTGCCACCGAACGCCTGCTCGCGTGTATAGACCGGCTGACCGTTGCGCAGCACCGTCAGGTTCGTGACATTGGCCCCGACATCGACCAAGGCAATGATTTGGTTGTGCCCGGCATCGGGCAGCTGGTGTTCGACAAAGGAAAATGCCGCCAGGGTGGCGTAGGACTCCACATCCATCACCACCGGCTTCAGACCGGCACTTTCGGCCACCGCCACCCGGTCTTCGACCTTCTCCTTGCGCGAGGCGGCAATCAGCACCTCAACCTCGTCCGGCGACGAAGGCGCTTCGCCGATCACCTGAAAGTCGAGATTCACCTCGTCGAGGGCGAACGGGATGTATTGATTGGCCTCGGACTCGACCAAGACCTCCAACTCTTCTTCCCGCTGCCCCGCCGGCACGATGATCTTTTTGGTGATCACGGCTGCAGCCGGTAGCGCCATGGCTACGTTACGCGCAGACGTATTGAGGCGCCGCCAGGTCTTTTTGACGGTATCCGAAACAGCTTCCAGGTTAACGATATTCCCATCCGCCACCACATCCTTCGGCAGCGGTTCAATGGCATAGCGTTCTACGCGGAAGTCCCCTTTGCCCAAGGCGGAGAGCTCCACCATCTTCACGGCGGAGGAGCTGATGTCCAGACCGATCAAGGGCTGAGCCTTGGGGCTGAATAGAGAAAGGTCGAGCCGCAAACCGATTCCCCCTGAAATGTTTCCAAGGAAACTATTTCAAAAAATTTCTTTAAAAATTAGTAGGTTGCAGCAGATACAAATAATCTACGTTAAATGCTAGCAACAAGCCATAGAGGTGTAAAGCGATTTTTGGGAGTTGGGATAGGCTCCGTATAATTGCCCGACCTTACTGGAAGCCCCTCACCGTGCCAAACGTCTCGCGCTGGATTCTTTACCCCCTTCTCATCATCGTCAGCTTGCTGGTCGTCGGCGCCGCCCTGGTCGGCATCGTGGTCGCCATGGCCTACCCCAACCTGCCATCCCTGGAAGCGCTGACCGACTACCGGCCAAAGATTCCGCTGCGCGTCTACAGTGCCGACGGCCAACTGATCGGCGAATTCGGCGAAGAGCGGCGTGCCGTGGTGCGCATCCAGGACGTGCCCCCCGTCATGAAGCAGGCCATCCTGTCCGCCGAGGACGAGCGCTTCTACCAGCACGGCGGGATCGACACCCTGGGCATCGCCCGTGCCGCTCTCGCCAACCTAACCTCCGGCGGCAAGCGCCAGGGCGCCTCGACCATCACGATGCAGGTGGCACGCAACTTCTACCTGTCGTCGGAAAAGACCCTGACGCGCAAGCTCTACGAGGCCCTGCTCTCGTTCAAGATCGAGCACAGCCTGAGCAAGGATCAAATTCTCGAGCTGTACATCAACCAGATCTACCTGGGGCAGCGCGCCTACGGCTTCGCCTCCGCCGCCCAGATCTACTACGGCAAGCAGCTCAAGGACTTGACCGTGGCCGAGGCCGCCATGCTGGCGGGCCTGCCCAAGGCGCCTTCCGCCTACAACCCGGTGGCCAACCCGAAGCGGGCCCGTCTGCGCCAGCAATACGTGCTGCGCCGCATGCACGAGCTTGGCTTCATCACCGACAAGCAACAGCAGGAAGCCCTGGAACAGCCCCTGGTGGTCAAGCGCGACGCCAACGCCTTCGCCGTGCACGCCGAGTACGTAAGCGAAATGGCCCGGCAGATGGTGGCCGAGCGCTTCCCCGATGACGTTTACACCCGGGGCTACAAGGTCATCACCACCCTCAACACCGCCGACCAGGAAGCCGCCTACACGGCCACCCGCCGTGGCGTGCTCGATTACGACCGGCGCCACGGTTACCGAGGTGCCGAAGCCTTCATGGACATGAAGGACGTCAAGGGCGACAACGACGAGGCCTTCGACGAATTCCTCGCCGATCACCCGGATACCGACGACCTGGCTGCGGCCGTGGTGCTGGCTGCCGACACCAAGCAGATCAAGGTCTACAAGCGCGGCGGGGAAATCCTCACGCTAAGCGGCGATGCCATCAGGTTTGCCGCGCGCATGCTCGACGACAAGGCCCCGCCCACCAAGCGCCTGCGCCGCGGTGCCCTGGTGCGCCTGTCCAAGGCCGACAAGGGCGGTTGGCAGATCGCCCAGCTGCCCGAGGTGGAAACCGCCTTCGTCGCCGTCTCGCCCAAGGATGGCGCCATCCAGGCGCTGATCGGCGGCTTCGATTTCAACCGCAACAAGTACAACCACGTCACCCAGGCCTGGCGCCAGCCCGGCTCCAGCTTCAAGCCGTTCATCTACTCGGCGGCGCTGGAGAAAGGCTTCACCCCGGCCTCGGTGATCAACGACGAGCCCCTCACCATACCGGCCTCCCAGACCGGCAGTACCGCCTGGGAACCGAAGAACTACGACGGCAAGTACGAAGGTCCGATGCGCATGCGCACCGCTCTGGCCAAGTCGAAGAACCTGGTGTCGATCCGCATCCTCCAGGCCATCGGCACCCACTACGCCCAGGATTACATCACCCGCTTCGGCTTCGATGGCGACAAGCACCCGCCCTACCTGACCATGGCCCTGGGCGCCGGCTCGGTCACCCCCTGGCAGATGGTCTCGGCCTACTCGATCTTCGCCAACGGCGGCTACCGCATCCAGCCCTACGTGGTGAAGGAAATCCGCGATGAGCGCGGCCAGTTGCTGGCCCAGGCCCAGCCGGTGCAGGCCGGCGACGAGAACATCCGCGCCATCGACGCACGCAATGCCTACCTGATGGATTCGATGCTGCGCGACGTGACCATCTACGGTACCGCCGCCAAGGCCAGCGTCCAGCTCAAGCGGCGCGATCTGGCGGGCAAGACCGGCACCACCAACGATTATGTGGATGCCTGGTTCTGCGGCTACCAAGTGACGACCGCTGCCTGCACCTGGATCGGCTACGACCAACCCAAGCGCATCGGCGAAACCGGCGGCGCCGCCGCCCTGCCGGTGTGGATCGCCTATATGTCCCGGGCCCTGCGCGACACGCCGGAAGAAACCCTGCCGGCGCCGGAAGGACTCACAGCAGTCGAAGTGGTCAACGAACGCAAGGGCGGCACGGTGAAGGAGTTCTTCTACAATGAGAATGTCCCGGCCCAGATTCCGCCCGAGCCCAAGGATGACGGCACGAAACCGGTGGATTGAGCGCTGCGCCGCCTCACGGCGCTCACTCACAGTCCCGTCGGCAGCGTTGCCCGCTGTCGACGGGACGATGCATCAGTGCTTCAGCGCAGGCTGATCGACTGGCCGGCCTGAGCCGACATCAGGGCTTCGAGCCGATCGAACAGTTCGACACCGTCCCGGGTGTCCTTCCAAACCCCGTCCTCGGCGCGAAAATGGAATCCCCCGGCCTTGGCCGCCACCCAGATTTCCCGGGCGACGCTATGGCGGTTCACCACCATTTTGGTGCCATCGTCGAACTCGATCTCCAGGACGCCGCCCGGGGCCAGTTCATAGTCCAACTCGGCCCCGGCATCCGCTGCGGCTTCCAGGGCGGCCTCAAGGCGCGCCAGGGTGGCGTCGGCCAGGGCGTTGAATTCGGCATCATTCATGCTGTGCTACCATCCTTGTCGATTTTTCGGGCGCATCGGGTGCGCTTGGAGGCGGAGGAGCACACTTGTCCCGGCTCCGCCGCGGACCGTCCGTCACCTGCCCCCACCGCCACTCCCTTACGTCCATTCCCATGATCAAAAATTCACGGCCGCGTCCCAATGGGATCCTTGCGCTGTCCCTGCTCGGACTCGCCCTGACGGGTTGCGGCACCAAGGGGCCGCTCACGCTACCGCCGGGGCAAGGCCTGACGCCAGCCCATACGCCGATCGTTCCGGTGGTGGGCGTCGGCATCGTACCGCCGGGCGGCCCCGTCCCCGCCGCCAAACCGGCGGCGCGTCCGGACGCCCCGGCCAGCGCCACGACGCCGGATGGTAGCACGGCCCCTACCCCCCCCTCCGCAACCGGCACCCCCGCCAACACCGCTTCCCCTGCCTCCCAGCCATGACCCTGCTCGCTCCCGAACTCACCCGTATCGACGGCCGCCTGCACCTCGAAGGCGTCGCCCTCGACACCCTGGCCGATCAGTACGGCACCCCCTGCTACGTCTATTCCCGCGCCGCCCTGACCCGAGCCTACCGGGAATACGCCGACGCCCTGGCCGCCCACCCTGCCGGCCAAGGCGCCCTGGTCTGCTACGCAGTCAAGGCCAACTCCAACCTGGCCATCCTCAACGTCTTCGCCCGCCTGGGCGCCGGCTTCGACATCGTCTCCGGCGGCGAACTGGCCCGGGTGCTGGCTGCCGGCGGCGACCCGGCCAAGGTGGTGTTCTCCGGCGTGGGCAAGACAGCCGCCGAGATGCGCCAGGCCCTGGAGGCCGGCATCCGCTGCTTCAACGTCGAATCTGCCCCCGAGTTGGACCGCCTCAACGCGGTGGCCGGCGAGCTGGGCAAGCGCGCCCCGATCAGCCTGCGGGTCAATCCGGACGTGGACCCCAAGACCCACCCCTACATTTCCACCGGCCTCAAGGAAAACAAGTTCGGCGTGGCCTTCGACGAGGCCGAAGCCCTCTACGCCCGGGCCGCCACCCTGCCGCACATCGCGGTGACCGGCATCGACTGCCACATAGGCTCCCAGATTCTCGATCCCTCGCCCTTCGTCGAAGCCCTGGACAAGATCCTCGGCCTGGTGGACCGGCTTGCCGCCCGAGGCATCGCCCTGCATCACGTGGACATCGGCGGCGGCCTGGGCATCCGCTACCAGGCCGACGATGCGGAACCCAAGGTGCGCGACTACCTGAACCCGCTGCTCGACAAGCTGGCCGGCCGCGGCCTGTCGGTGGTGATGGAGCCGGGCCGCCGCCTGGTGGGCAACGCCGGCCTGCTGCTGACCACCGTGGAATTCCTCAAGCCCAACGCCGCCAAGAGCTTCGCCATCGTCGATGCGGCCATGAACGACCTGGCCCGCCCGGCCCTCTACGACGCCTGGCACGAGATCGTGCCGGTGGTCGAGCGCAGCGACGCCCCGGCGCGCACCTACGAGATCGTCGGCCCGGTGTGCGAGACCGGAGACTTCCTCGGCCACGACCGGCAACTGGCCCTGGCCCCGGGGGATCGCCTGGCGCTGCAATCGGCCGGCGCCTACGGCATGGCCATGAGCTCCAACTACAACACCCGCCCCCGGGCCGCCGAGGTGATGGTGGACGGCGCCCTGGTCCACCTGGTGCGCCGCCGCGAGACCGTAGCCGAGCTCTACGCCGGCGAAGCCCTGCTGCCCAAGTAAGCGGCTTTCGGGCAAAAACAACCGGCGCCGCCCCAACAGGGGTCGCGCCGGTTTTTCATTGGGAGGCACGGGCGCGTCCCCACGCGACCGAATGTCGCAGCCCCTGGCACCCAGGGCCAGGAGATCCCCGGCTAAAATCAGGCTCTCCTCTTCCATCCGGTCCTTCATCCGCCGCCGTGCCCTTAGCTCCACCATCCACCGCTCCCCTCGGCACGCCGGCCGCCCTGCTGCACCGCCTGGTCGCTCTACGCCGCTTCGAAGTCGCCAGCCAGCTGGCGGTACTGCTCGCCGCCACCCTGGGGCTGGGCATGGCCCTGCCCTTGCCGGCCATGCTCACGGCCATCGGCCTGCTACCCCTGGCCAACCTGGTACTGCGCCGCCAGCTGAGCGCCCAGGCCGCGGGCAGCGCCAACATCGGCGAAGGCCTGGTGCTGGGCCAACTGAGCGTCGACGTGGCGATACTGGCGGTGCTGCTCTACTGTGCCGGCGGTTCCGCCAACCCCTTCGTCTCGATGTTGCTGGTGCCCCTCACCCTGGTGGCGGCAACCCTGTCCGCACCCTACGTGGCGGCCATGGCCGCCCTGACCCTGGGGGCCTACTCGCTGTTGATGGTGGCCTACCTGCCCCTGCCGGCGCCACGCCTCGATCTGTCGGCCCTGGATGCCCTGTTCGCCCCGGCCGGCGGCAGCGAGCACATGCACAGCGGCTTCGGCCTGCATGTGGTGGGCATGTGGTTCAACTTCGTCGCCAGCGCCACGGTGATCGGCATCTTCGTCACCCGTCTGGCCCGGGCCTTGCGCGAGCGGGAGCGGGCCCTGGCCGAGGCCCGGGAACAGGTGCTGCGCCACGAGCACCTGATCGGCATCGCCACCCTGGCCGCCGGCAGCGCCCACAAGCTGGGCACCCCCCTATCCACCCTGGCGGTGTCGTTGCACGAGCTGCGCCGCGAGCGGCCCGACGACGCCGAACTCCAGGAGGAGCTGGGCCTGCTCGAAGGCCAGGTGGGCCGCTGCAAGGCTATCCTCAAGGAAATCGCCGCCGCCGCCGAACCGGCCCGCGCCCCGTTGCCGGTGCGGGACTGGCTCGCCGCCCTGGCCGACGAATGGCTGGTGATCCGCCCCCGGGCCCGACTGGCCTGCGACCTGGCGAACACAGCCGCCGCTACCGTCTTGGTGGCGCCGGAGCGGGCCCTGGAACACGCCCTGCTCAACCTGCTCGACAACGCCGCCGATGCCACCCCGGACGGTGCCGAGCCGCCGCACCTGTCCTGCCGGCTCGACGCCGGGCAGCTGCGCATCGTCATCGCCGACCGGGGCCCCGGCCCCGGTGCGGCGCAGCGCCAAGGCCTCGGCGAACCGGTGACCTCGAGCAAGCGCGATGGCCTGGGTATCGGCTACTTCCTGGCCAACGCCGCCGTCGAACGGCTCGGCGGCCAGGTCAGCCTGACACCGCGCCACGACGGCCCAGGCACCCTGACCCGGATCGAACTGCCCCTGGCCCGCCTTTCCCCCGCTACCGGAAGCCCTACCCAGCCATGACCACCGCCCCCCTCCCCCCCGACGCCCCGACTCTGTTGCTGGTGGACGACGACGAGGTGTTCCGCCGCACCCTGGGCCGCGCCCTGGAACGGCGTGGCTTTGCCGTGAACTGTGCCGAGGATGCGGAAGCGGGCTATGCCCTGGCCGCCCAGGAGGCGCCGGAGTATGCGGTGGTAGACCTCAAGCTGCCCGGCGATTCCGGCCTGATCCTGGTGGAAAAGCTCCACGCCCTGGGGGCCGATACCCGCATCGTGGTGCTCACCGGCTACGCCAGCATCGCCACGGCGGTGGAAGCGATCAAGCTCGGCGCCACCCACTACCTGGCCAAGCCCGCCAACGCCGACGACGTGGTGGCGGCCCTGGCGCGCAACGACGGCGACGCCTCGATCCCGGTGGCCGACAACCCCCTGTCGGTGGACCGGCTGGAGTGGGAGCACATCCAGAAGGTGCTGGCCGACCACGACGGCAACATCTCGGCTACCGCCCGAGCCCTGAAAATGCACCGCCGCACCCTGCAGCGCAAACTGGCCAAACGCCCGGTGCGCGAGTAGGCGGGCAAACCGCCGCGCCAGGCCTTCCCACCCGCGGCGCTGCTAGACTCCGGTCTTTGCCTACAACAACGACCGGAGACCCCACCCGATGCTGACCTTCTACCACTTCCCCGGCGCCTGCTCCCAGGCCGTGTTCGTCGCCTTGGAAGAGCTGGGCCTGGCCCATCGCCGCGTGGCCGTGGATCTGATCCGCGGCGAAGCCCAATCCGCCGAGTTCCAGGCCATCAATCCGGCCGGCCAGATTCCCGCCCTGGTGCTGCCCGACGGCCAGCTGCTGAGCGAAGCCGCCGCCATCCTCACCTGGCTGGCCGACACCCATCCCGGCGCCGACCTGCTGCCCACCTTGCCGCTGGCCCGCGCCCGGGCAGCGGAATGGATGAGCTTCATCGGCTACAGCCTGCACGCCGCCTCCGGCCCGGTGTGGAAGCCGGCCAAGTTCCTCGCCGACCCGGCCCGGGAGGCCGACATCAAGGCCGCCGGCAGCGCGCGCTACCTGGCCGGCCTGGCCGTGGCCGAGCAGCGCCTGGGCGACAACCCCTGGCTGCTCGGCGACCACTACTCCCTGGTGGACGCCTACTTCCTGCCCTTCTGGCACTGGCCCCAGCGCTGGAAGCTCGACCTGGCCGCCTTTCCGCGCCTGGCCGCCTGGCATCAGCGCATGCTGGCCCGCCCGGCGGTGCAGCGGGTGCTGGCCGCCGAGAAGGACGAGTTGAAGGCCCTGCTAGCCAAATGAGCGAACAGGCAGCGATGACCGATCCCGCCGCCGCAGAGCACGACGGCGAGCCGCCGGTGACGCCCCTGGAGCAGGTGCCCGGGGCCGATCCGGCCGGGCGCCTGCGCCTCGACAAGTGGCTGTGGGCGGCCCGCTTCTTCAAGACCCGCAGCGCCGCCGCCACCGCCATCGACGGCGGCAAGGTGCGCTGGAACGGCGGACCGGCCAAGGCCGCCCGGGAGGTGAAGGCCGGCGACGCGTTGGAGATCCTGGCTGGGGAGCAGCGCTACACGGTCACGGTGCGGGCGGTGAATCCCCTGCGCCGGCCGGCGCCGGACGCCCGGGCGTTGTATGAGGAAAGCCCGGAATCCCGGGCCAAACGGCAGACAGCGGCGGAACTGCGCCGCCTCGCGCCGGCCCCCGGCGAGGGGCTGAAAGGCCGCCCCACCAAGCGCGACCGGCGCCAGATCGACCGCTTCCGCTGAGGCGGTGGGCCGGACGGCCAGCGGCGACTCCCGGCGCAGGACAAGCACTCCGCAACAATCCAGCCGAAGCGGAGCCCCACGCCCCGGGCGAGACGGAGCACCGCACTCGGCACACGCCATGGTCCGATGGGCACGATGCCGCCGGGTACCTTTCCTGCCCCGCCTAGAAACTCGTACCCGGCAAGGCCAGGGTCAGGGCCAGGGGGATGAAGCCCAGGGCCGCCAGGTTGCCGATCATCACCATCGAGGCCACCTTGTCCGGCTCCTGGTGATAGCGCTCGGCGAACACGTAGTTGAGCACCGCCGGCGGCAGGGCGCCGAACATGATCAGCAATGCCCGCTGCTGGCCTTCCAGCCCCAGGGCCCAGATGGTGGCGAAGGCCAGGGCCAGGCCCACCAGGGGCCGGCCCATGGCGCTGGCCACGCCCAAGGGGATCGACGACAGGCTGGAGCTGGCCAGGCGCACGCCGAGGGAGAACAGCAGCAGCGGGATCGACACGTCGCCGAGCATCTTGATGGCGATCTTGAGGGGCGCCCATACCGGAAAGTGGGTCAGGCTGACCGCCACCCCGGCCACGCTGGCGATCACCGTGGGGATCTTCCACAGGGTGGCGAGGCGGGTGTGGTGGTCCAGGTACCAGGCGCCGAAGGAAAAGTGCAGCAGGTTGGAAACCAGGAACAGCACCACCGCCGGGGCCAGGGCCTGGTCGCCGAAGGCCAGCACCGCCAGGGGCAGGCCCAGGTTGCCGCAGTTGTTGAACATCCAGGTGGGCACCAGGGTCTTGGGCGCCACGCCGGAGGCCCGGGCGATCAGCAGCGCCGCCGCCCCGGAGCCGGCCACCCCCACCAGGGCGCCCACCGCCAGGCCCCAGTTGGCCACCAGGTCGAAGGACTTGTCGGCCATGGCGGCGAACACCAGGGCCGGGACGAACACGTCCATGTTGAGGTGGTTGGCGAAGGTCATGTCCGGCTTCTTGCGCCGGCCGTACCACCAGCCGGCGGCGATCACCGCGAACACGGGAAAGACGATGGCGACGATGCGCATCAGCATGGGGGGATGTCTCCGTTTTATCGTTGTTGTCGGCGCCGCACCGCTATTCCGGACGACCGGCGTTCCGGCGGGGCCAGGGACGAATGGTAGCGTGCTAAGGAATCGCGGTGGACGTTTCAGCCCATCGGCTGAAACCCCGCGCCAGTAGCCGATCTTCAGGCACCAATCGCCAAGACCAAGTAAAAACGCCACTCTCCGGGGCACATGCCTGGAGAGTGGCGTGGATACTAGGCTTTAGGCCAACGGCCGTAGAAGCCCCCGGCCGTTCCGCCTTACAGCACGTAGCGCGACAGGTCCTCGTTGCCGGCCAGGTTGCCCAAGCGCTCCTCGACGAAGGCGGCGTCGATCACCACCTTGGTCAGGCCCGGCTTGCCGGCGTCGAAGCTGACGTCCTCGAGCAGCCGCTCCATCACCGTGTGCAGGCGGCGGGCGCCGATGTTCTCAGTCTTCTCGTTCACCTGGCAGGCGATCTCGGCCATGCGCTTGATGCCGTCCGGAGTGAATTCCAGTTCCACCCCCTCGGTGGCGAGCAGGGCCTGGTACTGGCGGGTCAGGCAGGCGTCGGTCTGGGTCAGGATGCACTCGAAGTCGGCCACGGTCAGGGAGCTCAGCTCGACCCGGATGGGCAGGCGGCCCTGCAGTTCCGGGATCAGGTCCGACGGCTTGGCGAGGTGGAAAGCGCCGGAGGCGATGAACAGGATGTGGTCGGTCTTGACCATGCCGTACTTGGTGGAGACGGTGGTGCCCTCCACCAGGGGCAGCAGGTCGCGCTGCACGCCCTGGCGCGACACGTCGGCGCCCTGGGCCTCGGCCCGGGAGGCGATCTTGTCGATCTCGTCGAGAAAGACGATGCCGTTCTGCTCCACGTTCTTGAGGGCGTCGAGCTTCACCTCCTCGTCGTTGACCAGCTTGGCCGCCTCCTCGTCGGTGAGCAGCTTGAGGGCCTCGGGAATCTTCAGCTTGCGGGCCTTCTTCTTGCCGCCGCCCAGGTTCTGGAACATGCCCTGGATCTGGTTGGTCAGCTCCTCCATCCCCGGCGGAGCGAAGATTTCCGCCTGCATGCCGGGCAGGGCTACCTCGATCTCGATGTCCTTGTCGTCCAGGCTGCCCTCGCGCAGCATCTTGCGGAATTTCTGCCGGGTGGCCGAATCCTGGGGCGCGGCCGCCTCGGCTTCGCCGGAGAGGAAGCCAGCGCCACCAACCCCCCGGGCCGGCGGCAGCAAGGCGTCGAGCACCCGCTCCTCGGCGGCGTCCTCGGCGCGCACCCGCACCTGCTTCATGGCCGCTTCACGCCCGTTCTTGATGGCGGTCTCGACCAGGTCGCGGATGATGGTATCCACGTCCCGGCCGACGTAGCCGACCTCGGTGAACTTGGTGGCCTCGACCTTGATGAACGGTGCGTTGGCCAGCCGGGCCAGGCGCCGGGCGATCTCGGTCTTGCCCACGCCGGTGGGGCCGATCATCAGGATGTTCTTGGGGGTGATCTCCTGGCGCAGCGGCTCGCCCACCTGGGCGCGCCGCCAGCGGTTGCGCAGGGCGATGGCCACCGCCTTCTTGGCGGCGTTCTGGCCGACGATGTGCTTGTCCAGCTCGCTGACGATTTCGGCGGGAGTCATGGTACTCATGGGCGGCGTCTCCCTTATTCCAGGGTCTCGATGGTGAAGTTGCGGTTGGTGTAGATGCAGATGTCGCCGGCGATCTCCAGGGACTTGCGCACCATCTCCTCGGGCGGCAGTTCGGTGTTGTGCAGCAGGGCCAGGGCCGCCGCCTGGGCGTAGGCGCCGCCGGAGCCGATGGCCACCAGGCCGTGCTCGGGTTCGAGCACGTCGCCGTTGCCGGTGATGATCAGGGAATGCTCCCGGTCGGCGATGGCCAGCATGGCTTCCAGCCGGCGCAGTACCCGGTCGGTGCGCCAGTCCTTGGTCAGGTCGACGGCGGCCCGGATCAGGTGGCCCTGGTGCTTCTCCAGCTTGGCCTCGAAGCGCTCGAACAGGGTGAAGGCATCCGCCGTGGCGCCGGCAAAACCGGCCAGGATGCGGTCCTGGTAAAGCTTGCGCACCTTGCGCGCGGTGCTCTTGACGACGATGTGGCCCAGGGTGACCTGGCCATCGCCGCCCAGGGCGACGGTATTGCCCCGGCGCACCGAGACGATGGTCGTGCCGTGGTATTGCTCCATGATGGCTCCGAGAAAAGAGGAAGCGGCGGCACCTGCAGGCACCGCCTGGCGCGGCAAAGCCTTAGCGCTTGGGAGGAACGATCTGGGCCACCGCGGCGACCCCGACCAGATTGAGCAGTTCCACCAGCAGCTGGTGGGCACCCCGCACCACCACGGTCTTGCCGGCGGCCTTGAGGGGAGTGAGGGCGTTGAGCAGGGCGCCGGCGCTGGAGAAGTCCATGCGCTGCACCCGGGCCAGGTCGATCACCACCTGGCCATGTCCGGCGGCAAAGTCCGCCAAGCCGGCGAAGCGCTCGCCGATCAATTGCCCCGACAGGCAGAAGGTTTCTTCGGCCACCGGTGCGCTATGGGCCGGCACCGCGCCGCCCGCCGCCTTGACCGGCTCCCAGGCCGGGGGCGAGACCTCGAAGGTGACGGCGTAATCCACCGCCCGCTCCTCGAAGCCGGCAGTGTCGCCGCTCAGGGCCAGCAGGTTGAGCAGCAGCAGCCAACAGCCTTCGGCCTCGCGCTTGCCCGTCTCGCAACGGGGCGCCAGGCGGGTGAGCAGACCGTCGACCCCGGACAGGGCCACCGTGATCTTGCGTTGCCGCGCCTGGTCGAAACAGGCCGCCAAGCGGGCACAGCCATCGGGATCGATCAGGGTGACGCGGGAAAAATCCCAGGCCAGGGCGCCGCCGCGCTTGCATTGTTCCAGGGCGCTCTGGAGCGGCGCGAAGCCGTCCTCGTTGCCCCCTTCCAGGCCGCCCTTGAACTGCAGCGTACCCGGCGGCAGGGGCGCGACGGGACAGGCATCCTGATGCACCAGCCAGGTCGGCGGCGATTTTTCGAAGGTGTGGGCGAATTCCAGGGCCAGCTGGTCGAACTCGCTGCGCTGGTCGAGCACTTGGTACAGGTCAAGCTGCATCAGCCACAGGCGTTCGGCCAGGGCGCCCTGACGGTGTTGGTTGCGGGCATCGGCCAGGATGGCCGCAACCTGGGCGTCGGCACCGCTGGCGTAGAGCATGGCCACCTGTTCGAGCAGGCCTTGCAGGGGATCTTCCTGATGCTCCACCTGGATGCCCACGTCGGTGACTTCGAGGCCGGAGAAGTCCAGGGCGTCCAGGTCGTCGTCGTGGAATTCGGTAGCGGCAGCCGGGGAAGCGCCACCGGCCCGGTTCGTGCCGGACGGACTGGTGGCGGTGAAATCGAGAGGGGGGACCGAGGCGACCGCCACGCTATCCGCATCCGGCGACACGTGGTGCCGCTCCGCCGGGGCAGCCGGCGGCACCACGGATTTCGGCCGCGGGACCGTCTTCGGTTCGTTTTCCGAAGGTTTTGGCTTTTTGAACAGCGAGAAAACCATGGGAACGGGAGTCTGAGGCAAACCTGGGATGAAGAAACGACCGCCCGACATGCCTTCGTAATAATCCGGCAGACGGGAAAAGCCCAAGGCGGGAGTAAGGTTTTAGCACAAGGCCGCCTCCCGGGGCAATGCTGCACAGCAACGCCCGATTCGGCAGAGCACGGGCTTTCGACCGCTCCCGACCGTTCCGGTTCAGCCGCGCCGGCCGCCCGTCGAGGCGCGCAGCACCCCCACCAGGGCCAGGGCGGCCAGCACCAGAGACAGCACGGCACCGAAGGGCTGGTCGAGCAGCAGGGCCAGGGCGAAGGCCGCCACGTAGCCCCCCAGGCCGCAAGCCACCGCATAGACCAACCCGCGTCGCCAACTGGTGGCACGGTGGAAGGCCAAGAAGGGGGGCACGAACACCAGGGCGAAGGCGGCCATCACCCCGACGCTCATGGTGGCGAAGCCCAGGGCCGCCGCCACCAGCAGGTCGAACAGGAGGTGATCCCGGGAGGCCGAGCGGCCCCGGGCGCGGAAGTGGTCGGGGAAGAAATGGGCCGCCAGCAGGGCCCGGGACAGCCCGGCCACCCCGCCCAGACCGATAGCCAGCACCGCCAGGGCGGTGAGCAGTTCGGCAGTGCCGGTGAAGTACAGCTGGCCGTCGAGCAGCGCATGGCCGAGGCGCTCGGCCACCGGCAGATTGGCCACCAGCAGCACCGCCACGCCCCAGCCGAACAGCAGCAGCAAGGCATAGGCGGCGCCGCGCAGGGCCGGGGCCAGACCCTCGGCGCCATGCTTGGCGGTGGCGGCGAGCAGGGCGCCGAGCAGGCCACCCACGGCCGGCGGCCAGGCCAGGGCCAGCACCACCAGGGCGCCGGCGGCCGCCGTCTGGGCCAGGGCCAGGGCCGCCAGCCACTCGTCCTTGAGGCGCAGGTAGGCGCCGAGCAGGGGCAGCAGCACCGCGTAGGGCAAGCCGGTGAGGAACGGCTTGAGGAACAGCGGGTCGAGCAGCAGCTCGGTCTGCAGCATCACGATGGACGGGCTCCGGACAGGGGAAGAGCCTCGCGGCGCGAGCAGGCGCTGGCGAGGAAGTCGGCGTCGTGGCTGACCACCAGAAAGGCCCGGCCTGTCGCCGCCTGGGCGCGCAGGACATCAACCAGATGACCGACCCCGGCCGGGTCCAGGTTGTTGGTCGGTTCATCGAGGATGACCAGGTCGGCAGCGGCCCCCAGGCTGGCCCACAGGGACAGGTACTGGCGCTGGCCGCCGGACAGGCGGTCGAGGCGCTCGTCGAGGCGGCCGGCCAGCCAGGGCGGCAACCCGGCCGGAGTCGCATCGGTCAAGGCCAGCAGCTCCCGGCCGGTCAGGGGCACCCCGTCCAACGGCGGCTGCTGCTGATTCTGGATCGACAGCACCAGATCCGGCGCGCGGCTCACCCGGCCGGAAAACAGCCGCGCCGCACCGACCAGGGCGCGCAACAGCGTGCTCTTGCCGCAACCGTTGGGGCCGACCACGCCGACGATTTCGCCGGCCGCCACGGCAAACGACACCGGACCGACCACCGGCTGGTGGTAGCCGGCGACCACGGCATCAAGGGACAACAGGGCAGCGCTCATGGCAGGAAGGCGGTCACGGGATGAGGAAAAGAGGCAAGGATAACGGCTCGGGTTGCAATCAGGGTTGCGGCGGCAGCACCGGCTACGTACTGGATAGACGCCGCCGGTCGCGGCGCCGCTGCCACCGGCCGGCTCACTTGAGCGCCGCCTTGAGGCGGGCCAGGGTGTCGTCGAACAGGCCGAACAGGTCCTTCGCCTCCGGCGTGCCGCCCACGGTGTAGGGCAGCACCACGGCGGGGATCTTGGCCCGTTCGGCCACCCACTTCGACGGACCGTCATTCTGGTAGGCGGCGCGGATCACCAACTTGGCCGGGCTGGCCTGCTGGCGAGCCAGCACCTCGGCCAGGGAGGCGCTGGTCGGCTCCACGCCGGGCTTGGGCTCCAGGGCGCCCACTTCCTTCATGCCCAGCCAGTGGGTCAGGTAGATGAAGGCCTTGTGCTGGACCCACACCGGGGTGCCCTTGAGGCTGGCACCCTCCTGCTCCCAGCGGGCCATGGCGGTCTTCCAGCGGGCGGTGAAGGACTCCAGGTTGGCCCGGTAGACGGTGGCCTTGGCCGGGTCGATCTCGGCCAGGCGCTGGGTCAGCCCCTCGGCCACCTTGAGAATGTTGCGCGGGTCGAGCTGGACATGGGGATTGCCGGCAGCGTGCACGTCGCCGTCGGCCCGGTCGAGCCGGGTCGGCACGTCGAGGCGGGTCACCAGGTTAGAAGCTTCCAGGTAGCCGGGTTGGCCCACCTGGATGCGGCCATTGCCGGATTCGCGCAGCACCACCGGCAGCCAGCCGATCTCCAGCTCGGCGCCGGTGGCCACCACCAGTTGGGCGCGCCGGGCAGCGGCGATCAGGCTCGGCTTGGCGTCGATGCGGTGCGGGTCTTGGAAGGCGGTGGTGGCCTGGTAGACACTCACCTCGGCGCCGCCCACCTCCTTGGCCAGGGCGGCCCACTCGGGCACGGTGGCGAACACCTGGACGGCGGCATTTGCCGGGACGCTGGCGCCCGCCAGCAGCACGGCGGCCAGGGCAGCCAGGGTGTGTTTCAGGATTTGCATGATGTCGTCGCCTCGGGTCAGAACTTGTGGGCGCCGTGGGCGCCCAGGCTCATGATGTACTGCAGCCAGACCACGTTGTCGGTCATGTCCGGCCGGGATTGGTCGCGGTTGTACTGCAGGCGCACCCGGGAGAACTCGGAGGGGCTCCAGTCCATCATCACCGTGTTGCGCCGCGGGTTGTAGGTTTCCAGGTAGGGCAGTGCCGACATCGCCACCAGGCCGTCCTGGACCACGCCGATGCGGGCGTTGCCCGAGGTCAGCTGGTCGTGGCGCAGGCCGATGCGCCAGTTGGGCATGAACTGATAGACCCCCTGGGCGTACCAGCCCGACTGGGTGGAGCGGTAGCCGCCGTCCACCGCACCGACCGGACCGCCGGCCCCCGTGTCGTCGTAGCCGAAGGTGCCGTTCTCGGTACGGCGGAAATATTCCGTTTGGAACTTGAAGTTGCGGTATTGGGGATTGCCCTGGGGCGCCCATTTCCAGACGAAGTCGGCGATCCAGGTCTTGCTCGTGCCGGTGAAGGTCTGGGTGACGTGCTCGGCCACCGGGTCGTCGTAGCTGCGGCCGTTGGGTTTGGTCTGGAAGTAGGACAGGCCAGTCTTCCAGCTGTGGGACGCGCCCAGGTCGCCGCCCACGTGGGCGAACAGGGCGCCGGACATGAAGCCGTTCTTGTTGCGGGTCTCGTCCCGGGACGGGAAGCTGCGCGCCCGGGCAGCCTCGGCACCGATCTCGAAGAAGGTCTCGGTGGGCGCCAGCCAGCGCGCCTGGACCCCGTCCATGCCCAGGTTGAAGCCGAAGAAGGCCTGGTAGGGCAGCGGCGCGTCGGCAAAGTCCCACTCGTGGGGGTGTTGCTCGTTCAGGTAGCCGACCCCGGAGAGGAAGCGGCCGGCCTTGAGGTTGAAGCCTTGGCCGAGGCCCAGAGTCTGGATGCTGGCCTCTTCCACTCCGATCGAGTTGTCCGGGGAAATGGCGGCGCGGAAGTTGCCGCGGAACAGGTGGTCCACGTTGGCGGAAATGGCCAGTTCCGACTCGCCCAGGTTGAAGCTGCGCGCCGTCGGCAGGGCCTCGCCCAGGGTCGGCACGAAGCCCTGAATGCGGTAGGCGCGACCCGGATTCTGGGAGGCATTCACGTAGCTGCCGGACAGGATCAGGGAAATTTCCGGGTTGAAGGCGGAGGCCTGGGTGGGCCGCTGGGAGGCGGCCTGGGCGGAGCTCTGGGCCGCAGCGGCAACGCTTTCCGCGCTGCTCGCCCGGGTCGCGGCGGCGCTGGCGGCAGTCTCGGCCGTGGCGGCGCTGCCCTGGGCGGCCACCGCCGCGGTCTCGGCCTGGCCGGCCCGGGTTTCCGCGGTCTGCAGGCGCGCTTCCAGGGCGGCGATGCGCTTCTCGTAGCCGTCCTTCATGGCCTTCAGCTGGGCGCGGATCTCGGCCAGGTCGGCGGCGTCGCTCTTTCCAGCCGCGCTGGCGGTCAGGGGGAAGGCGGCGGCCAACGCCAACACCAGGGCGCGGCTGCGCAACGGTTGCGTCATGGGTTCTCCTTGGGGTCTCGGGTTACGTCTGGCGGATTCGGGAAGGGTCAGGCGGGCGGGGTGGCCGCCGCGCCCGCCGGCGCGGGGCAGTCGCGCGCGCCGCAAAAGAGGCGGAAGGCGCCTTCCACGTATTCCTGGGGCAGGTTGTCCACGATGCACACCAGGCGGGTCGCCCGGTCGTCGTAGGGTGGCCGCGCCGGCCAAGCCGACAGGCGGGTTTCCGGGTAGCGCAGGTGCTGCACGGCGTGGACCACCCGGGGCGCCTCCTCGCCGGCCACCGCCACCAGCCCCTTGAGCCGCAGAATGCGCTCGCCGCAGGTGCTAAGCAGCACGTCCAGGGCCTCGGTGAATTCGCCCCAGGTCACCGGCGCCTCAAAGCGCAGGACGAAGGCACGCACCCGGTCGCTGTGGCGGTTGGGGTCGTGGGGGTGGGCATGGGCCGGGCCGCCCCCGCGCACCGCTTCGTCGGCCAGCCAGCGGCCCACGTCGGCGCTCTTGCCTGCCGTATCGAACAGGCCCAGGTTGCAGAAGGGCGCCGGATCGAGGGGGCCGGCGCCGAGCGCGACGACCTCGCCCCCCGGGTTGAGCTTGGCCAGCAGCGGGCGCAGGGCGGCGATGTCCGCGGCGGCCGCCAGGTCGCACTTGGTCAGGAGCAACCGGTCGGCCATGGCCACCTGCTTCACCGCCTCCCGGTAGGCGCCCAGGGTGGCGGCACCATTGAGGGCATCGACCACGGTAAGCACGCCGTCGAGGCGGTAGCGCTCGGCGAGGAAAAAGTCTTCGAGGAGGGTGTAGATCACCGGCGCCGGGTCGGCCAGGCCGGTGGTTTCGATCAGCACCCGGGTGATCGGCGGCACCTGGCGGCGCAGGGCGCGCATGAACAGATCCTTGAGGCTGCGGGTCAGGTCGCCGCGCACGGTGCAGCACAGGCACCCCGAGTCGAGCACCATCAGGTTCTCGTCGATTTTCTCCACCAGATGATGATCGACGCCGACCTCGCCGAACTCGTTGATCAGCACCGCCGCCCCGGCAAAGGCGGGAGTCTTGAGCAGACGGTTGAGCAGGGTGGTCTTGCCGGCGCCGAGAAAGCCGGTGAGCAGGGTGACCGGGATGCGCCGGTCGACAGCCGACGTGCTCATTGCCCGACCTCGGCGGCAGGGACGGGTTTTTGCAGGCAGCCGGTCAGGCCTCGTTCGAGCAGCTCCCGGGGCAGGTTGCGGCCGATGAAGACGAAGCGCGAGCGGCGCGGCTGACCCGCCGGCCAGACGCCTTCCGGGGTGCCGCCCATCATCATGTGCACGCCCTGGAAGACGATCCGCTCGGGCCGCCCGGCCATGGCCAGCACGCCCTTGTAGCGCAGCAGGTCGTTGCCGTAGACCATCACCAGGCCGCCGAGGAAGTCCTCCAGGCGGGCCCCATCGAAGTCCCGCTCGGCCTCGAAGACGAAGGCGCCGATGTCGTCCTGGTGATGGTGGTGGTGGGACGTGAGGAAGTCCGGCGCCACCTCCAAGATGGCGTCCAGGTCGAAACCGCGCACGTCGAGCAGGGCGTCCAGGGGCGCGTTGCCGAAGGGAGCGTCCATCAGCCGGGCCCGGGGGTTGATGGCGCGCAGCCGGGCGGTCAGCGCCGCCAGGGCCGCCGGTTCGGCCAGGTCGGTCTTGGACAGTAGTAGCCGGTCGGCGAAGCCGGCCTGGGCCCGGGCCTCGCCGTGGGCGTCGAGCTGGGCGGCGCCGTGCATCGCGTCCACCACCGTCACCACCGCGTCGAGCTTGTAGCAGCGTGCCACGTCCTCGTCGGCAAAGAAGGTCTGAGCCACCGGTCCCGGGTCGGCCAGGCCGGTGGTCTCGATGATCACCCGGGCAAAGTCGATCAGACCGGCCTCGCGGCGGATCGCCAGGTCGGTGAGGATGCGGATCAGGTCGCCGCGCACGGTGCAGCAGATGCAGCCGTTGTTCATCTCGACGATGGTCTCGTCGGACCCGAGCAGCAGTTCGTTGTCCACGCCCACTTCGCCGAACTCGTTCTCGATCACGGCGATGCGCTCGCCGTGGCGCTCGGTCAGGATGCGGTTGAGCAGGGTGGTCTTGCCCGCGCCGAGAAAGCCGGTGAGCAGGGTGACGGGAATGGGGGCGGTGCGGCTCACGGGCAGGCTCCGGCGGCGAGGTGAAGAAGAAGCGCCAGGGCCGCGGCCACGAAGGCCACGAAGGCCACGAAGGCAACGAAGGCCGCGATGGCTACGCCAGCAAGCCCGCACCCGGAGCAGGCCGGACCACCGCCGCAGGGGCCGGAACGCAGCGCGGCTTGGCGCAACAGCAACGCGCCGCCCAAGAGAACCGCCAACAGGGCGATGGCAACCGCGGTAGCCGGGGGCGCGGGGATCGGGTTACCGGCCAGCAGCACGGCGGGAGCGTAGGAAAGCGCCACGGCCTCAGTCCCGCTCGCTGGTGCAACGCTGGCACTGGCCGTGCAGGTCGAGCTCGGCCCGTTGCAGCTGGAAGCCCTCGGGCAGGGCCGGCGGCGGCGGCGGCGGGGTATCCAGGCAATACACCTGGCCGCAGCCGTCGCAATGGAAGTGCAGGTGGTTCTGGTGCTGGCCGTCCCGGGCGGCGGCGTAGCGGGTCACCCGGGAGGCGTCCACGCCCCGGGTGGCCAGGCCGGCCTCGGCCAGCCAGTCGAGCACCCGGTACAGGGTCACCCGGTCGCCGGCATCGGGGCCCAGGGCGGTTTCCACGTCGTGGTGGGACAGGGGCGCCGGCGCCTCGCGCAGCAGGGTCAGCACCCGCACCCGGGCCGGGGTGACCCGGGCGCCGATGGCGCGCAGGGCGGCGGCCGCCGGGGAGGCGATGGGGGCGTCGGCCGCGGGCGGAGCGGCGTCAGCGTGGTCAGTACGATCGGCAGGGGCCGGAACAGAAGTCGGATCGAGCGCAGTCATGGCGTCATGATAAACGCCACACAACTGCAAATGCAACATTGTTGCAACTGTGCTTACAGCGTGCTGCCCTACCCTCTGCCGTAATCCCTAGAAGGGACGGGCATTTTCACGGCCCCTGCCGGGAACGCCTTGCAGGACGCGGCGTTCCACGACCCATGCCCGAAGATGCCCTATTGGCGCGGGGTTTGGCGATGGCCGGAAGCCGGAGTCCGCCGTCGCCGTCGCCTTCTTTACCTCAGTCGACCTGGACCAGCAGCCCCTTCAGGTATTCGCCCTCGGGGAAGGCCAGGGCCACCGGGTGGTCCGGGCCCCCGGCCAGGCGACGCAGGATGCGGGCGTCACGCCCGGCGTCGCTGGCGGCGCCGGCGACGATCTTCTGGAAGAGGTCCACGCCGATACCGCCGGAGCAGGAATAGGTGAGCAGCAGGCCGCCCGGGGGCAGCAGGCGCAGGGCCAGCAGGTTGATGTCCTTGTAGGCCCGGGAGGCGCGCTCGGCGTGGGCCGCCGAAGGGGCGAACTTGGGCGGGTCGAGGATGATCAGGTCGAACTGCTCGCCGGACTTGCGGATGGCGCGCAGCTCCTCGAACACGTCGGCCTCGCGCCACTCGGCCCGGGCCGGGTCGAGCCCGGGGTTGAGGGCCAGGTTGCGCTTGGCCTGTTCCAGGGCCGGGCCGGAAGAATCCACCGACACCACCTGCTCGGCACCGCCGGCCAGGGCTTGCAGCGAGAAGCCGCCGGTGTAGCAGAAGCAGTTGAGCACCCGCTTGCCTTTGGCCAGCTGGCCGGTGAGCAGGCGGTTCTCGCGCTGGTCCAGGTAGAAGCCGGTCTTGTGGCCACTGGCCACATCCACGCCGAGGCGCACGCCGTTCTCGACGATGGAAAGTGGCGCTTCCCCCTCCCCGGCCAGCCAGCCGGTGGTGGGCTCCAGCCCTTCCATGGCGCGCACGTCGGAATCGGAGCGCTCATAGACCCGGGTCACCCCCAGGGGGGCGCCGGCCTGGAGCAGGGCGTGGACGATGGCCTTGCGCCACTTGTCGGCCCCGGCGCTGGTCAGCTGCACCACCACCGTGTCGCCGTAGCGGTCGGCGATCACCCCGGGCAGGCCGTCGGATTCGGCGTGGAGCAGGCGCACCCCGCCTTCCGGCCCCAGGTCGGCGGCCAGCTCGGGCAGGGCCTGGCGGCGGGCCACGGCGGCGGCGATGCGGCGCTTGAAGAAGGCGTCGTCGATGGACTCGGCGGCGTCAAAGGTCCACATGCGCACCCGGATCTGGGACTTGGGGCTGTAGGCGCCCCGGCCGAGGGGCGTGCCGTCGTCGGCCAGCACCTCCACCGTGTCCCCGGGCCGGGCCCGGCCCTCCAGGCGGCCGACCGAGCCGGCGAAGATCCAGGGGTGGCGGCGCCGCAGGGAGCGATCCTTGCCGGGCAGGAGGACGAGTTGGGCCATGGGGGTCTTTCAGGAAACGGGGGAAATCCGGCGCAGCGGGAATGGGTAGGATGCTTGGAATGCGCGCAATACGTTGGAGACGCGCGGCCAGGGCCGCGGCGAAGGGCGGAGTGTACTGACCCGCGGCAGGGGAAGCCAGCGGCACGCGCTGGTCCAGGTCGGATCAATGCCGAGCCGGGCTGGATTGCAGCACGGCGGGGTCTGCGCCTGACGGCGGTACGGGTGATCCTCATCGGGGCCCCCAATGCGCCGTGGCAGCGCCGGGCGCATCAGAACTCGCCAGGCCCCGCGGCATTCACGACAGGCCACGGGCGCCATGCACGCCACGGCGCCGCGCGCGGGGAACGCTCAGCCGCCGAACATCCCTTCCAGCCCGCGCCCGGCGCCGTAGGTCACCGCCGCGGCGGCCAGGCCGATGGCCAGTTGGCGCAGCCCGGACCAGGCGGCGTGGCGGCCGGTGAACAGGGAAATGCCAGCGCCGATGGCGAACAGACCCAGGGCGCTGGCCACGGCACTGCCGACGATGGCCGCCTGGCCGTCGAGATAAAAAAGCGGCAGCACCGGCACCAGCGCTCCCACCAGGAAAACGACGAAGGAGGCCGCCGCGGCGTTACCGGCGGAACCGCCCAGGTCGTCCGGATTGATGCCCAGTTCCTCCCGGGCCAGGGTGTCGAGGGCGGTGTCCTTGTCGGCGATCACCCGGGCGGCGATGGCCTCGGCCTCGGCGGCCTCGAAGCCCTTGGCCCGGTAGATCAGGGCCAATTCGGCCTGTTCCTCGGCGGGCACCTCGGCCAGTTCGTCGGCCTCGGCGGCGATCTGCCGGGCGTACATCTCGCGGCTGCTCTGCACCGAGACCCACTCGCCCATGGCCATGGAGCAGGCCCCGGCGAGCATGCCGGCCAGGCCGGTGGCAAGCACGGTGGACGACTCGAACTGGGCGCCGGCCACCCCCATCACCAGGCTGAAGGTGGACACCAGCCCGTCGTTGGCCCCCAGCACGGCAGCACGCAGGGCGTTGCCGCCGCCGGCGCCGTGGCGGCCTTCGAGCCGGGCATAGGCGCCACCATCCCAGGTCGCCCCGCCCGGGGACGCCAGGCGGGCGAGCAGGCGGGCGTGGGACCGCTCCTGGGCGGGCATCTGGGTGCCGCTGGCCTCGCGCTGGGCGTCGTAGGTGGCGCGGTCCTGGCTCTCCTGGGCGGCCACCACCGGCAGCACGGTCTTGGCCCCCAGGCGCCGGGCCAGGGCCATCAGCACCCGGGCGCGCCAGGAGGGCAGCAGGGGCGGGCGCTGGACGCCGGCCTTGACCAAGCGGCGGCACCAGAACTCGACATGGGCCTCTTCCACCTGGGCCAGGCGACGGTACACGTCGGCCAGTTCGGGCTGGGGCTCGTGGTCGGCCATGGCCCGGTACAGGGCGGCGCTGTCCACCTCGCTCTGCAGGTTGCGCCGGTAGCGGCGCAAGTCGTCGGGGTTGGCGCGACCGCCCCACGCAGCGGAGTCGTCCGGGATGCTCATTTGCGCTTGGCCCGGGGGTGGGCGGCGTCGTACACCTTGGCCAGGTGCTGGAAGTCCAGGTGGGTGTAGACCTGGGTCGAGGCGATGCTGGCGTGGCCGAGCATCTCCTGCACGGCACGCAGGTCGCCGGAGGATTGCAGCACGTGGGAGGCGAAGGAGTGGCGCAGCATGTGGGGATGGACGTGCACCTCCAGGCCGAGGCGGCGCGCCCGCTGGTCGAGACGGGCCGCCACCATGCGGTCGGACAGGCGGGTACCGCGACGCGAGACGAACAGGGCCGGCTCGTCAGGCTTGGCCAACTCGCCGCGCACCGCCAGCCAGGCGTCGATGGCACGGCGCGCCGCCGCACCCACCGGGACGATGCGTGGCTTGGCGCGCTTGCCTAGCACCCGCACCTCGCCGCCGGCCAGGTCGGCCAGGCAGTCCAGGTTGAGGCCGGTCAGTTCCGACAGGCGCAGCCCCGAGGAATAGAACAGCTCGAACATGGCCAGGTCGCGGCAGAGCAGGCGCTCGTCGGCCCCGTCGCCGGCGTAATCCTGGCCATCGAGCAGCCGCCCGGCCTCGTCCGGGGAGAGCACCTTGGGCAGGCGTTGCGGCGATTTCGGCGCGCGCACCCCTTCCACCGGGTTGGCCGCCGGCCCGCCCCGGGCCACCAGCCAACGGTAGAAGCCACGCCAGGAGGAGAGCAGCCGGGCGATTGAGCGCCCGGACAAGCCCTCGCCGTGCAGCTTGGCGGCAAAGCGGCGGATGTGGTGCCCTTCCAGGGCGGTCAGCGGCAACGGCGTCGGCAGGCCGGCGGCCAGGCTGGCCAGACGGGTCACATCGCGGCCGTAGTTAGCCACGGTGTGGGGCGAGGCGCGGCGCTGGTCGCGCAGTTCGGCACAGAAGGCCGCCACCCGGGCGACGTCTTCCGGCACCGGGGCCAGCTCGACCGCCGCGGCGCTGTCAGGAGGTGCCGCCTTGCGCGCCATGGCGGATCGGGGACGAAACGCCCACGCCTCAGGCGGGGCGGGTCACCCGCAGGATGGCAGCGGAAACCAGCTCGCCGAGGCGCTCCAGGTAGAGGGTGCCCATGTCGGCATAGAAGCGTTCGGCATCCTCGCTGCCCAGGGCGATCATGCCCAGAGTGGCGCCGCCGCTGCGCAGGGCGATCAGGGCCTGGGAGCGGATATGGGGCGCGCTGGGGCCGAACCAGGAAGAGGTCTCGAAACCGTGGGCGGCACCGCAGTAGGGCTTGCCCAGGGTTTCGGCGAACACCGCCAGCTCCTCGCCGCAGGCCAGGAAATCGGGCAGTTCGGCGCCCTCACCCAGGCCGGCCGGGGTCTCCCACAGGCGCAGGGCAACGTGGGGGATCTCGAAGTCTTCCTTGAGTTGCAGATACACCCCATTCACCACCGCCAGGGGCGAGGCGGCGGCCACCAGGGAGACGGCCAGACGGTGCAGCTTTTCCGAGATGGCGTCGTTCTGCTCGCCGTAGCGCATCAGCTCCATCAGCCGGCCTTCCAGGCTGCGGCTCTGCTCGCGCAGGGTGAGCATCTGCCGCTCGGTGATGGAGATCGCCCGCCCGCCGTGGGGGTGGGGGATCACCACCCGGGCCATCAGGTCGGCGTAGTCCTCGAAGAACTGAGGGTGGTTCTGCAGGTAGTGGGCGACATCTTCGGCGCGCAGGGCGGCGGTGGAGGCGCTCATAGGGTGATTTCTCCGGAAAAGACGGTGACGGCCGGGCCGGTCATGAGCACCGGGGTGCCCTCCCCGCCCCAGGCAATAGAAAGGAAGCCGCCCCGGGTCTCGACCCGGACCGGGGAATCGAGCAGGCCCCGGGCGATGCCGGCGACCACGGCGGCACAGGCGCCGGTACCGCAGGCCAGGGTCTCGCCAGCGCCGCGCTCATAGACACGCAGGCGGATGGAATGGCGATCCACCACCTGCATGAAGCCGGCGTTGACCCGCTTGGGGAAGCGCGGGTGGGATTCGATGATCGGCCCCTGGCGCTCCACCGGGGCGCGGTCCACGTCGGCCACCACCTGCACGGCGTGGGGGTTGCCCATGGACACGGCGGTGATCTGCACTTCCTCGTCACCCACCTGGAGGGACTGGGCCACTTCCCGGCTGGGGCTGACGAAGGGCACCTGGTCCGGTTCGAACACGGGCACGCCCATGTCCACCGTGACCTCGCCGTCGTCGTTGAGGCGCGGCTCGATGATGCCTTTCTGGGTCTCGACGCGGATGGCACGCTTGGCGGTCAGGCCCTGGTCGTGCACGAAGCGCACGAAGCAGCGGGCGCCGTTGCCGCACTGCTCGACCTCGCCGCCGTCGGCGTTGAAGATGCGGTAGCGGAAATCGACGCCGGGCTGGCTGGCGGGCTCCACCAGCAGCAACTGGTCGCAGCCGACGCCGAAGTGGCGGTCGGCCAGGGCGCGCACCTGGGCGGAGCTTAGGTTCACGGTCTGGCGCACGCCGTCGATGACGACGAAGTCGTTGCCCAGGCCATGCATCTTGGAAAATTTGAGATTCATGAGTGCAGGAGGTTGAGGCCCGGATCACCGGGATAGATTGCGAGCCATTATAAAGTCGTCCATGACGAAGCCGTGGCCGATGTCCTTGGTCACGGACTCGCGCACGGTAAAGCCGTGCTTGCGATAGGCGCCGATGGCCGGGGCGTTGTGCTTGTTGACCGCCAGGACGAGGGTTTGGCACCCCCGGGCGGCCGCCCGTTCCGCCACATGGGCGATCAGGGCCCCGCCCAGGCCGCCGCGCTGGTGGGTCGGATCCAGATAGAGCTTGTCGAGCTTGGCCTCGGCTTCACCCTCCGGCGGAAACAAGGTGGCGGCGAAACCGATGCGCGCCCCATCGCGCCACAGCACGTCCCAGGCCACGTCGTCCCGGCCCAGCTCCTCGGCCAGCACCGTGGCGTTGTAGCGCTGCGCCAGCATGTAGTCGATCTGGTCCTGGGTGATGATGCCCGGGTAGGTGGCCTGCCAGATGCGCCGGGCCAATTCGGCCACCGGGCCGATGTCGGCCGCGTCCATGGGGCGGATGGCGGTGCCGGCGGGCAGGCGTGAAATGCTGCTCATGGCCGTCCTCAGTAGATGCGCGGCTCGCCCGGGGGGCGAGTCTTGAAGCGCTTGTGCACCCAGTAGTACTGCTCGGGCATGGTCAGCACCCAGCGTTCGATCTCGGCATTCATGCGCCGGGTGTCGGCTTCCAGGTCGTCGGTGGGGTAGTCGGTCCACGGCTCACCGAATTCCACTTCATAGCCGGCGCCGTTGGGCAGGGCCCGGGTGACCACTGGCAGCACCGTCGCCCGGCCCAGGGTGGCCAGCCGGGGCAGGCCGGAGATGGTGGCGGTCTGGACGCCGAAGAAGGGCACGAAGATCGAATCCCGGGGACCGTAATCCATGTCCGGCAGGTAGTAGAACGGCCGGTGGGCCTTGAGCGCCCGGGCAATGCCGCGCACCCCGTCCTGGCGCGACAGCAGCTGCTGGTCGCCGAAGCGGGTGCGGCCGTGCAGCAGCCACTTGTCCAGGATCGGGTTCTTCTGGTGGGCGTACATGCTGGCGCAGTCGTAGCTCATGGCGATGCGTGCGCCGCCCCAGTCCAGGCCGACGAAGTGGGGAGCGAGCAGGATCACCGGTTGGCCAACCAGGGCATCGAAGCGCTCCTGGTTCTTGAAGCGCACCAGGCGGCGGATGCGCGCTTCCGGAGCAAACCACAGGATGCTGCGCTCGAGGAAGCTGCGCGCCACCATGGCGAAGTGATCCTTGGCGAGGCGCTCCCGCTCGGCCTCGGAGAGGTGGGGGAAGCACAGCTTGAGGTTGATGCGCACCACCTTGCGGCGCGGCGCAGCCAGCCAGAAGAGCAGCCAGCCGAGCCCGCGGCCGATGGCGACGAAAGCGGGCAGGGGCAGCCAGTGCAGCAACCAGAGCAGGCCCAGGGCGAGGTAGGTGAAGAATTTGCTCATGGGGCGGTCGGCGGTGAGTTCATGGGTGCAGCGGCATTGGCCTCCGGTGCGGGCGGCGCGCCGGACGGCTGCTTGTAGCGGTTATAGGACCACAGGTACTGGGCAGGGCATTCCCGGATCATGGCCTCCACCTCCCGGTTGATCTGGGCGGCGCGGGCCACGGTATCGCCTTCCAGGGGCGTGAGCGGAGGACGGATGTGGTAGTGGTAGCCCTGGCCGCCGGGCAGGCGCTCCATGTACACGAACAGGGTGGCGGCGCCGGTTTCGGTCAGGCGCGCCGCCAGGGTCATGGTGTAGGCGGGACGGCCGAAGAAGGGCAGCCACTCGCCCTGGCCGGCGCCGGGGGCCTGGTCGGGCAGCAGGCCGACCATCTCCTTGTGCTTCAGGGCGCGGATCAGGCTGCGCACCCCGGCCAGGTCGGCGGCGGCAACTTTCATGCGCTCGCCACGCACGCGCCCGGCGAGGAGAAATTCCTTCAGCCAGGCTTGCTTCGGTTCCCGGTACAGCACGGTGATCGGCACCCCGTGGGCATGGCGGGCCAGGTACTGGGCGGCGATCTCGAAGCACCCCAGATGGGGCGTAAGGAAGATCACTCCCTTGCCCCGGGCCTGGGCCTCGGCCACGTGCTCCCAGCCACTGACCTGCTTCACCCGGTCGGTCACCGCCTCCAGGCTGGACAGCCAGGTCGTGGGCAACTCGAAGGCTCCCTTGCCGGATTCGGCCATCACCGTCGGCAGCAACCGGTCGGCCTCGGCGGCACCGAAGGCCTGGACCAGATTGGCCCGGGTCTGGGCCCGGGTGCGGGGCGACAGGCGGTAGGCCAAGCGCCCGAGCAGGGCGCCGGCGCCGTGCAGCAGGGGCAGGGGAAGACAGGCCAGACCTTTGAAAATAAGGCGGTAAATCAGGGACATGAGTAGGGTCTTTGCTGACCGTTGGCTTGACCGGGGACGGCCAAAAAGCGAGAATTATCGGACCGCCGAGTTAAACGGACAACTTGCAGGGCGGAACCGGGGCCGGAAACACAGGCTGAATCGGTACAAATACTGCTAAAGCGTCACCGCTCGCATCCCCGGAGCCGGTACGCCGGCAACAATCCGGGGATTTTGTTTTTGGAGCGTGCACCACCCATGTCGAACAGCTACTTCTTCACCTCGGAGTCCGTCTCCGAAGGCCACCCCGACAAAGTCGCGGACCAGATTTCCGACGCCATCCTGGACGCCATCCTGACCCAGGACCCCAAGGCCCGCGTCGCCGCCGAAACCCTGTGCAACACCGGTCTGGTGGTGCTGGCCGGCGAGATCACCACCCACGCCAACGTGGACTACATCCAGGTGGCCCGGGACACCATCCGCCGCATCGGCTACGACAACACCGAGTACGGCATCGACTACAAGGGCTGCGCCGTGCTGGTGGCCTACGACAAGCAGAGCCCGGACATCGCCCAGGGCGTGGACAAGGCCCACGACGACGGCCTCGACCAGGGCGCCGGCGACCAGGGCCTGATGTTCGGCTACGCCTGTGACGAAACCCCGTCCCTGATGCCCCTGCCGATCTACCTGTCCCACCGTCTGGTGGAGCGCCAGTCCCTGCTGCGCCGCGACGGCCGCCTGCCCTGGCTGCGCCCGGACGCCAAGTCCCAAGTCACCATCCGCTACGAGGATGGTAAGCCGGTAGCCATCGACACCGTGGTGTTGTCCACCCAGCACTCCCCGGACATCCCCTTGGACAGTCTGCGCGAGGCGGTGATCGAGGACGTGATCAAGCCGGTGCTGCCCAAGGAGCTGATCAAGGGCGAGATCAAGTACCTGGTGAACCCCACCGGTCGCTTCGTCATCGGTGGCCCGCAAGGCGACTGCGGCCTGACCGGTCGCAAGATCATCGTCGACACCTACGGCGGTGCCGCTCCCCACGGCGGCGGCGCCTTCTCCGGCAAGGATCCCTCCAAGGTGGACCGTTCCGCCGCCTACGCCGGCCGCTATGTCGCCAAGAACATCGTCGCCGCCGGCCTGGCCAGCAAGTGCCTGGTGCAGGTGTCCTACGCCATCGGCGTGGCCCAGCCGACCTCGATCATGGTCGAGACCTTCGGTACCGGCAAGGTGAGCAACGAGAAGCTGACCGAACTGGTGCGCGCCCACTTCGACCTGCGCCCCAAGGGCATCGTGCAGATGCTCGACCTGCTGCGCCCGATCTACCAGAAGACCGCCGCCTACGGCCACTTCGGCCGGGACGAGCCGGAATTCACCTGGGAAGCCACCGACAAGGCCCAGGCCTTGCGCGCCGCCGCCGGGCTGTAAGCCGCACTGGCGGCCGGCAACGGCCGCCACGCTGCGCCCGCGCAATAACCCAACGGGGGGCCACGGCACCCCGTTGTCGCATCCGCACTCCAGCGTGGCGTATTTCTTTTTCGCCTTGAGCGTTCGCCTATAAAATAGGCCGGCTATTCATTTTTCATACGCCATGCTCAAGCGAATCTCCGTCGACCACCTGCGCGTCGGCATGTACCTGCACGAACTCTGTGGATCCTGGATGGAGCACCCCTTCTGGCGCTCCGCCTTCCTGCTCGAAGACCCCCAGGACATCGACCGCCTGCTCGACAGCAGCATCCGTGAAGTGTGGATCGATACCGCCCAGGGCCTGGATGTGGCCGAAGGCCAGGCCAAGGAGGAGTCCGACGCGGCGGTGGAGCGGGATCTGCTCCAGGCCGCCAGCAACGGCCCGGTCCCGGTGGAAAAGGTGTCGATGAGTGCCGAGCTCGACCGGGCCGCCAAGATCTGCGCCAAGGCCCGCCAGGCGGTCACCTCCATGTTCCAGGAAGCGCGCATGGGCAAGGCCCTGGACGCGGCCAACGCCCAACCCCTGGTGGACGAGATTTCCAATTCGGTGCTGCGCAACCCGGGCGCCCTGATCAGCCTGGCCCGGCTCAAGACCGCCGACGACTACACCTACATGCACTCGGTGGCGGTCTGTGCCCTGATGATCGCCCTGGCCCGGGAGCTGGGCCTGAGCGAAGCCGAAGCACGCGAGGCCGGCATGGCCGGCCTGCTCCACGACCTGGGCAAGATGGCCATCGACCCGGCCATCCTCAACAAGCCGGGCAAGCTCACCGACGCCGAATTCCTCGCCGTGAAGAGCCATCCGGCCGAGGGCCACGCCATGCTGCTGGCCGGCACCGGGGTCAGCGACGTCACCCTGGACGTGTGCCTGCATCACCACGAAAAGATCGACGGCAGCGGCTACCCGGAGCGCCTCAAGGGCGAGCAGATCAGCCTCTACGCCAAGATGGGTGCGGTCTGCGACGTCTACGACGCGATCACCTCGAACCGCCCCTACAAATCCGGCTGGGACCCGGCCGAGTCCCTGCGCAAGATGGCCGAATGGGCCGAGGGGCACTTCGACCCGGCGGTGTTCAAAGCCTTCGTCAAGACCGTGGGCATCTACCCGGTGGGTTCCCTGGTGCGCCTCGAATCGGGCCGCCTGGGGATCGTCATGGAGCAGAACCCGAAATCCCTGCTGGTGCCGCGCCTCAAGGTGTTCTACTCGACCAAGGCCCAGGCGCGCATCCGTCCGGAAGTGGTGGATCTGGGCCAACCCGGCTGCCGCGAGAAGATCGCCGGCCGGGAAGATCCGGACAAGTGGAACTTCCCCGACCTCAACCAGTTGTGGGGCGGCCCCGCCGAACCGCTCTAGGTTCGCGTCGGCAGCACCGGCATTGAGCAAACCGCGCCGGGGACGTATCATCCGCGTTCTTCCGAGGAGCGTTGCAGCCGGTCCGCCGTGGGCGTCCGGTCAGGCTCGGAAGGCGTCCGGCACCCAGCCGCGGCGCCCAGGTCAACGGCGCTCACCCATGCATGTCTTTCAACCCTGCCGGGTTCGGAGACGGGTGAGCAGACTGCCGCACCCCCATCCCCCCGGCCACACGATCCGGAGTTCTCAATGAACGCTGTGGCTGACCTCAAGGGCGACTTCTGCGTCGCCGACCTCTCCCTGGCCGACTGGGGCCGCAAGGAAATCCGCATTGCCGAGACCGAAATGCCCGGTCTGATGGCGATCCGCGAAGAATTTTCCGCCAAGCAGCCCCTGAAGGGCGCCCGCATCACCGGCTCCCTGCACATGACCATCCAGACGGCGGTGCTGATCGAGACCCTGACCGCCCTGGGCGCCGAAGTGCGCTGGGCCTCCTGCAACATCTTCTCGACCCAGGACCACGCTGCCGCCGCCATCGCCGCCAGCGGCGTGCCGGTGTTCGCCATCAAGGGCGAATCCCTGGAAGACTATTGGGACTACACCCACCGCATCTTCGAGTGGCCGGCGGCGGCGAATGGTGAAAAAGTCTTCAGCAACATGATCCTCGACGACGGCGGCGACGCCACCCTGCTGCTGCACCTGGGCGCCCGGGCCGAAAAGGATCTGTCCGTGCTCGACAACCCGGATAGCGAGGAAGCCGTGGTGCTGTTCGCCAGCATCAAGGCCAAGCTGAAGACCGACCCCACCTGGTATTCCACCCGCCTGGCCCAGATCAAGGGCGTCACCGAGGAAACCACCACCGGGGTGCACCGCCTCTACCAGATGCACGCCAAGGGCGAGCTGAAGTTCCCCGCCATCAACGTGAACGACTCGGTCACCAAGTCCAAGTTCGACAACCTCTACGGCTGCCGCGAGTCCCTGGTGGACGGCATCAAGCGCGCCACCGACGTGATGATCGCCGGCAAGATCGGCGTGGTGCTCGGCTACGGCGACGTGGGCAAGGGCTGCGCCCAGTCCCTGCGCGGCCTCGGCGCCACCGTCTGGGTCACCGAGATCGACCCCATCTGCGCCCTGCAAGCCGCCATGGAAGGCTACCGCGTGGTGACCATGGACGAAGCCGCCGCCCTGGGCGACATCTTCGTCACCACCACCGGCAACGTCGGCGTGATCACCCACGACCACATGAAGGCGATGAAGAACAACGCCATCGTCTGCAACATCGGCCACTTCGACTCCGAGATCGAAGTCGCCAGCCTGCGCCAGTACGAGTGGGAGAACATCAAGCCCCAGGTGGACCACATCATCTTCCCCGACGGCAAGCGCCTGATCCTGCTGGCCGAAGGCCGCCTGGTGAACCTGGGCTGCGCCACCGGCCACCCCAGCTTCGTCATGAGCAACTCCTTCGCCAACCAGACCCTGGCCCAGATCGAGCTGTACGCCAAGACCGAGCAGTACCCGGTGGGCGTGTACGTGCTGCCCAAGCAGCTCGACGAGATGGTCGCCCGCCTGCACCTGAAGAAGATCGGCGCCAACCTCACCGAACTGACCGACGCCCAGGCCGCCTACATCGGCGTGCCCAAGAACGGTCCCTTCAAGCCCAACCACTACCGCTACTAAACGGCCCGCGTCCCGGCCGGCCTCCTGGCTTCATTGCCCCGGGGGCCCGGCCGGGCGCCCAAACACCTGTTGGCGCGGCCTTAAGCACCTGAAGCGCCTCAAGTCCCTTGAATCCCTTGCGCGACTTGAGCCCCTTAACGTCGCGCCCCTGCGGAGCCACACCATGGACGGACTCTCGGCCTTTGCCACCCTCACCGCCGTGCATCTGCTGGCGGCGGCGACACCCGGCCCCGACTTCGCCATGGTGATCCGCCAGTCGCTGCTCGCCGGACGGCGGGCGGGGCTGCTCACCAGCCTGGGCATCGCCCTCGGGCTATCGGTGCACATCGCCTATTCCGCCGCCGGCCTGGCGGCCCTGATCGCCCACTCGGCCACCTGGCTCACCGCCTTCAAGCTGGCCGGCGGCGCTTACCTGCTCTACCTGGGCTGGAAGGGCCTGCGTGCCCGGCCCACGGCAACGACGGACGCCTCCGACGGCGCGCCGGACAGCGCCCCCGTGCATGAATCGGCCCTGCGCCACCTGGTCCGGGGCTTTCTCACCAACGCCCTCAATCCCAAGGCGCCCCTGTACTTCCTCGCCCTGTTCACCCTGGTGCTCAGCCCGGCCACGCCCCTGCCGCGCCTGGCCGCCTATGGCGTGTGGCTGATGGCGTTGCAGTTCGCCTGGTTTTCCCTGGTCACCCTGTTCTTCACCCAGCCCCGGGTGCGCGCCGCCTTCCTGGGCTGCGGCCACTGGCTGGAGCGGGCCTTCGGCGCTGCCCTGGCGGTGCTCGGCCTGCGCCTGTTGCTGAGCACGGAACGCTGAACCGGCACCGGCCATGACCATGGACTCCTTCCACCGCCGCGCCCAGCGCCCCGCCCCCGCCGCCAAGCCGCACGCCGATGCAGGGGCCAAGCCGCCCCGCCCCGCCGGCCGGCAGCGCGCCGACCAGGCCCTGGTGGCCCGGGGGCTGGCCGAGTCGCGCACCGCCGCCCAGCGCCTGATCGCCGCCGGCCGGGTGCTGGCCGACCTGGGCAAGGGCTGGGAGGCCGTGGCCAAACCCAGCCTGGAACTGGCCGACGACACGCCGCTGCAACTTTTGCCCGGCGACGAGGACCGCTACGTTTCCCGCGGCGGCCTCAAGCTGGCCGGGGCGCTTACCGCCTGCGGCATCGACCCGGCGGGGCTGACCTGCCTCGACCTGGGCCAGTCCACCGGCGGTTTCACCGACTGCCTGCTGCAGGCCGGTGCGGCTCGGGTGGTGGGGGTGGAGGTAGGCCACGGCCAGATCCATCCGCGCCTGGCGGGCGATCCCCGGGTTGTGACCCTGGAAGGCATCAACGCCCGGGCCCTGAGCCCGGCCGACCTGGGCGGGCACTTTCCCGCCGGCGGCTTCGACCTGATCGTCGGCGACCTGTCGTTCATCTCCCTGACCCTGATCCTGCCCCGGGTGCCGGCCCTGCTCGCGCCGGACGGCGCCCTGCTGCTGCTGGTCAAACCCCAGTTCGAGGTGGGCCCGGACAAGCTGGCCAAGGGCGGGCTGGTCAAGGATGAAACCCTCTACCCCCAGGTGGAGGCGCGCATCCGCACGGCTGCCGCCGACCTCGGCCTCGCGGTGCGCCACTACGTCGACAGCCCGATCACCGGCGGCGACGGCAACCGGGAATTCTTCATCCACGCCGGCCGCGCCTGACACCTGAATCCATTTTTCCACGACTTTCGACCCACGCAATGACCACGCCCACCATGACGCCCGCGACCCTGCCCATCTCGATCGAATTCTTCCCGCCGCAGACCCCGGAAGGGGCGGATAAGCTGCGCGCCACCCGGGCGCGCCTGGCCGCCCTCAACCCGGAGTTCTTCTCGGTGACCTACGGCGCCGGCGGCTCGACCCAGGAGCGTACCTTCGCCATCGTGCGCGAGATCCAGGACGAAGGCTTTGCCGCCGCCCCCCACCTGTCCTGCGTCGGCGCCACCCGGGAAAGCATCCGCGAAATCCTCGCCGGCTTCCGCGCCCAGGGCATCCGCCGCATCGTCGCCCTGCGCGGCGACCTGCCCTCGGGCATGGCCAGCCTGGGCGAGTTCCGCTACGCCAGCGACCTGGTCAGCTTCATCCGCGCCGAGACCGGCAGCGCCGCCGAGGGCGGCTTCCACCTGGAAGTGGCGGCCTACCCTGAGGTGCACCCCCAGGCCGCCTCGTTCGAGTCCGACCTGGCCGCCTTCGTCACCAAGGCCCGCGCCGGGGCCGACTCGGCCATCACCCAGTTCTTCTACAACCCGGACGCCTACGCCCACTTCGTCGCCCGGGTGCGGGACGCCGGAGTGGAGATTCCGATCGTGCCGGGCATCATGCCCATCGCCAGCTTCACCAAGCTGTCCCGCTTCGCCGACCAGTGCGGCGCCGAGATCCCACGCTGGGTGCGGCGCCAGTTCGAGGCGTATGGGGACGATGCGGAAGCGGTGCGGGAATTCGGCCTGGAGGTGGTCACCGGCCTGTGCCGCGCCCTGATCGCCCAAGGCGCGCCGGGGTTGCACTTCTACTGCCTCAACCAGGCCGACCTGACCCTGGAGATCGTGCGCCGCCTCAAGGCGTAAGGCCGCAGGGCCTGCCGTGGCCCCGGCCAGACAGCGGGAACGGCACACGCCACCGTCTCAAGCCCTAGAACTGGCGCGGGGTTTCAGGCAGCCTACCTGAAACCCCGCGTCAATCCTCATTCTCCAGCCACCATGACTGGAAGTCCCCGCCCTGCCTAGGCCTCCAGCAAGGTCGCCTGACGGGCCACCACCTCGGCGATCTCCGCGGCCGGGACCGGCCGGCTGCAGTAGTAGCCCTGATATTCGTCGCAGGCCAGGTCCACCAGGTAGGCGAGCTGCTCGGCGGTTTCCACCCCTTCGGCAGTGACCTGCATGCCCAGGCTGCGGGCCAGGCCGACGATGGCGGTGACGATGGCGGCGTCGTTGGCGTCCGACGACAGGTCACGCACGAAGGCCTGGTCGATCTTCAGCCGCTGCAGCGGGAAGCGCTTCAGGTAAGCGAGGCTCGAATAGCCGGTGCCGAAGTCGTCGATGGCCAGCTGCACCCCCATGTCCGACAGTTCCCACAGGTGCGAGATGGCCTGCTCGGTGTTGTCCATCAGGGTGGACTCGGTGATTTCCAGCTCCAGCCAGCGGGGCTCCAGCCCGGCTTCTTCCAGGGCGCTGTGCACCTGGGTGGGGAGCTGGGACTGGCGGAACTGCAGGGCCGAGAGGTTGACTGCGATGCGCAGCGCCATCCCCTGGGCCTGCCAGGCAGCCGCCTGGCGTGTAGCTTCGCGCAGCACCCAGTCGCCCAGGCTGAGGATCAGGCCCGATTCCTCGGCCACCGGGATGAAGCGGGCCGGGGAGATCAGCCCCTTTTCCGGATGCTGCCAACGCACCAGGGCCTCGACCCCGACCACCCGGCCGCCGGCCACTTCGACCTGGGGCTGGTAGGCGAGGAACAACTGGCCCTCGGCCAGGGCATGGCGCAAGTCGTTTTCCAGAGCAAAGCGGTCCAGGGCCTGGGCGTTCATTTCCGGGGCGAAGAAGCGGAAGCCGCCCCGTTCCGCCTCTTTGGCGTGACGGGCGGCGGCGTCGGCATCCCGCAGCAGGCCCGAGCCGTCCCGGGCATCGTGGGGGAACAGGCTGACCCCGGCGCTGACCGTCACCTCCACCGGCTGGGCGCTCAGGTCGTAGCGCCGGCATAGGTCGCCGAGCAACTGCTGGGTGCGCCAGGCTGCCCGGTCCACGCCGCAGCGCGGCAGCAGCACGGCGAATTCGTCGCCCCCCATGCGCGCCGCCATCTCGCCGTCCTGCACCGCAGTGCCGAGACGGGCGGCGATGGCCTGGAGCAGTTCGTCCCCGGCGCCCGAGCCGAGGGAATCGTTCACGGCCTGGAAGCGGTCCACGTTGAGCAGCACCAGGGCCAGCTCCTCCCGGTCGAAGGCCGCTTCCTCGATGGCCCGGTGCAGGCGCTCCTGGAGCATCACCCGGTTGGGCAGACCGGTGAGCAGGTCGAAGTTGGCGAGGAAGCGGATACGCTCCTCGGCTTCCTTGTAGCGCGACAGGTCGGAGCTGACGATGACGAAATGGGTGATCCGGCCATTGGCGTCGCGCAGGGGCGTCACCGAATGCCACAGGGCGATCTGCTCGCCGCCCTTGCGGGTGTGCCAGACCTCGCCCTGCCAGTTGCCGCGGGTATCCGCCTCTTCCCACATGCGGTCGTAGAACTCGCTGTCGTGGCGGTTGGAGCGGAGCATGGCCGGGAGCTTGCCCAGCACCTCTTCCGGCTCGTAGCCGTTGACCCGGGTGAAGGCCGGATTGACACGCATGATGTGGTGCGTGGCGTCGGTGATCATGATCGCGTCGTTGCTGCTGGCGATCACCTGGCCGGCCAGGCGCAGCTTCTCCTCGGCCTGGCGGCGCTCCTCGATTTCCCGCGACAGGGCTTCGTTGCTGGCCGACAGGGCGCCCTGGTGACGCGAGATCTCTTCCATCATCGCGCCCAGGGTGGCCGACAGGCTGCCGATCTCGTCGTTGCCGGCGGGAGGCAGCAACGCGGCCACGCTGCCCTTCGCCTTGCCCTGGCCGCTGCCGAAGGCCCGGGCCGCATCGGCCAGGGCTTTCAGGCGGCGGGCCACCAACCGGTCGAGGCCGGCCCACAGCACCAGGCAGAGCAGGGCGATGCCGGCGCCGATGACGACGAAGCGCCGCCCCGCTTCCCAGCGGGCCAGATCCTTGGCCACGCTCAGGTCGTATTCGAGGTACATGTAGCCGACCCGGGCGGTGCGCAATTCGCCGGGTTCGGGCGGCAGGCGCAACGGGTAGATCGACCACAGGGTGCCGCGCTCGTCGGAGAGCAGCACATCGCCGGCCATGCGCATGCCGGCGGCAGCGAAGCGTTCGGCCGGCGGCAGGCCGCGCAGGGCGGCAAAATCGGCCCCCTTGCGGTTGAAACGACTGGCGAAGAGCACCTTCAGATGGTCGTCGAACACCATCGCCTGGCGCAGGTGGGGCATGGCCGAGAGGCGCACCAAGGTGCGCTCCGCGGCGACAGCGTCGCCGGCGATGATTTCGTCCTCGACCTCGGCGGCCAGGCGGTCGCCGTTGAAGGCCGCCCGGGCGATGGCCTGCTGTTCCACCTCTTCGACGCTGCGCAGGCGATCCACCCCGTAAAAGCTCAGGCCGAGCAGGGTGCCGAACGCCAGCAGCGCCACCGGCAAGCCGTGGCGCAGTTTCATGGTTTGCCTCCGGAAGCGCCGCCGCGCCCTGGAGCGGGAGGAAGCAGCGCGCTCCGCACCAGGCGGTCGTCCACCAGGTTACTGGTGGACAGGGGGTTGAGCCAGCCACGCGCCTGCATGAATGTGGCGAGCCGCCCAGCCTGGGCCGCCAGAGGCCCGCCGGGGGCGAGCAGGTCGCGGTTCTGGGCCAGATCGGGCAGGGACATGCCGGCCAGGGCGGCACGGAATTGCGCGGGCGTCATGCCGCTGCGGTGGGCCGCCTGGTCGATCAACGCCGCCTCGCCCTGGAGCACCCGCTGCTGCGCCAACCCCCAGGCGCTAACCAGCGCCGCCAGATCGTCGGCGCGGGACTCCAGCAGGGACTGACGCACCACCAGCACGTCGACGATCTCGTTGGGCATGGCGGAGCTGTCGAACAACACCCGGGCGCCGCTGGCGGCCAGCTGGGAGCGGAGTGGCTCGCAGGTGGCCAGGGCATCCACCTCCCCCTGCTGCAGCGCCTGCTGCTGGGCATCCAGGGAGAGGCGCACCAGGGTCACCTCGTTGGCGCTCAGGCCCGCCTTGTCCAGGGCTCGGGCAAGCAGCAGCGACGAGGTGGTGTTCAGCTCGATGCCGATGCGCCGCCCGCGCAGGGCCGCCAGGGAGGCCACCTCGGGCCGGGCTATCAGGGCATCGGCGCCGGCCGAGATATCGAAGACCAGCACCACCTTGATCGCTTCGCCGCTATTTACCAGGGACAAGGCCTCGTCCAAGGTCAGGGCGGCGGCATCCAGGGTGCCGTTGCGGAACGCGCGCAGCACCTCGCTGGTGGAGGGGAAATCGAGGACGTGCACCTGGTTCTCGCTCACCAGCCCCTGGTCCCGGGCAAGGAACAAGCCCTCATAGCCCGGCCAGGGGTTGGCGCCGACAACCAGGGGCATGCGCGGCTTGTCGCATCCGGCCAGCAGCGCCAGGCCGAGCAGCACCAGCAGCCACCGGCAGGCGGTGCGCACGACCGCGGCGAGGCGGAATCCCCGGAAGAAAAAGGCGGAAAGCATCGGAAGCGGGAGGAAAACGGAGGAACGGAAAGGAATATGCCCTAATCCTATCGCCCGAGCATGATCTGTCGCAAAGAAAATCGCTCCGCGTTACGGCAATGCGGCTTTTTTTCTCACACCCAGAGCATGCAATAACGCCCGCAGCGTCGATGGCCGGTAGGCGGGACCATTCCCCCGGGATTCGGCAAAAAAATCCTATGCCGCCGACAAAACGGCAAGAACCTCCCCAGCCAGCAGGCGCTGGCGAGACTGCCATTCCGCCACGGGCCACGACGGCATGGGCGTTGTCGTCCCTCCAGCCGTCGCCGGAAGCCCTGGCACGTCACTTGCACGATTTCGGCCTACGCTTATTCGAGGTGACGTCATGAACGTTGATACAGCAGCAAGTGCCCTGTTTGCCGCGCGTTTTATCCGGCCCCGGGCCGGCCCGCTCGACACCCCCAACACGAGCGCTCTCGACGCTGCCGCCCGGGACGGCACCCGGGTCACCCTGTCCGCGGCGGGCCGTCAGAAGGCGGCCCGCGAAACTATCGCCGCCACTCCGAACACTCCGAACAGCAGCCGTGCCGCCAGCGCTGCGGCGAATGCGTCTGGGGTTGCGGGAAATAGCCCACCGATGCAGAGCGAGGCCCTGCCCCCCGATTCGGCCAGCCTCGCCCGTGAAGTGGGACAGGAGCGCCAGGACGTGGAGGTGAGCATGTACCGGGCGCTGCTGCGTGCCAGCCTGAATCCCACAGCCCGCTACGAGATCCGCTTGGAGGACGGGCGCTTCCGGGTTCCCGGCAACCCGGAGGCGGAAGCGGCCCTGAACAGCGATCCCACCCTGGCCGGCGCCGCCAGCACCTTGCTCGCCAAGGAGGCCCAGGTGATCCAGACCCGGGCCCAGGGAGCCTACCGCCAGGCCATTGCCCAGGGCATGACGCCGGATGCGGCAGGCGAGATCCTGGCCCGCATCGTGACCACGGCGACCCGGGCCACCGGTTTCACCCTGCAGCACGGGGCCTTGTCCCTCAACGCCAGCGCCACCCTGGACGCCACACTGCCGACAGCCTTCGCCTGAAGCGTGCGGCGCCCCTGCTAACGGCGCCGGGAGCCCCCGCCACCGAGGATCGAGCCGAGCACACCGCGGATGATCTCGCGCCCCACCTGGGAACCGATCGCCCGGGCGGCCGATTTGGCCAGGGTCTCCACCAGGGAGTCGCTGCGCCGCGCCCCCTTGGCCGCCGGAGCACCCGCGCCGCCGAAGATGTCACCGAGCACTCCGCCCAATCCGCCGCCGGAGGCAGCCGAGACCTCGCCACCCTCGCCGCCTTTACCTTGGGTCGCCGCGCTGCCCGTACCGTTGGCCGCCGGTACGTTGCGCCCGCGCAGGATCTCGTAGGCGCTTTCCCGATCCACGGCCTGCTCGTAGTGGCCGAACAGCAGCGAGCCCTTGACCACCGCGGCGCGTTCGTCGGCGGTCAGCGGCCCGATGCGTGAGGCCGGCGGCAGGATGAAGGCCCGCTCGACCATGGCCGGCCGGCCCTTCTCGTCGAGGAAGGACACCAGGGCTTCGCCCACCCCCAGTTCGGTGATGGCCGCAGCGGCATCGAAGGCCGGGTTGGCACGCAGGGTCTCGGCGGCGGTCTTGACCGCCTTCTGGTCCCGCGGCGTGAAGGCGCGCAGGGCGTGCTGGACCCGGTTGCCGAGCTGGCCGAGAACCTTCTCGGGGATGTCCAGGGGATTCTGGCTGACGAAATAGACGCCCACGCCCTTGGAGCGGATCAGCCGCACCACCTGCTCGATCTTTTCCTGCAGGGCCGGCGGCGCCTCGTTGAATAGCAGGTGGGCCTCGTCGAAGAAGAACACCAGTTTGGGCTTGTCCAGGTCCCCCACCTCGGGCAGGCGCTCGAACAGTTCGGAGAGCAACCAGAGCAGGAAGGTCGAATACAGCCGGGGCTGCTGCATCAGGGAATCGGCGGCCAGCACGTTGACCACGCCACGACCGTCGCCGTCGGTCTGCATCAGGTCGGCGATGTCGAGCATGGGCTCGCCGAAGAACACCTCGCCGCCCTGCTCGCCCAGGGTCAGCAAGCCGCGCTGGATGGCGCCGATGGAGGCGGCGGAGATGTTGCCGTACTCGGTGGTGAAGGTCTTGGCGTTGTCGCCGACGTGCTGGACCATGGCGCGCAGGTCCTTCAGGTCGAGCAGCAGCAGGCCGTTGTCGTCGGCGATCTTGAACACCAGCTGCAGCACCCCGGCCTGGGTGTCGTTGAGGTTGAGCAGGCGGGCGAGCAGCACCGGCCCCATGTCGGAGATTGTGGCCCGCACCGGGTGGCCCTGCTTGCCATACACATCCCAGAACACGGTGGGTACGGCTTTCGGCGTCCAGTCGGCAACGCCCAGGCTCTTGAGGCGCTCGGCCAGCTTGGCCGATTCCTGCCCCGGGGCCGCAACGCCGGACAGGTCGCCCTTCACGTCGGCGAGAAAGACCGGCACGCCAATGGCCGAGAAGCGTTCGGCCAGCACTTGCAGGGTGATGGTCTTGCCGGTGCCGGTGGCGCCGGTGATCAAGCCGTGGCGGTTGGCCAGGGCGGGCAACAGGCACAGGTCGTCAGACTGGTGCCGGGCGACGGGAAGGGGAGCAGCCATGGGGAAGAGCCTCGCTATGCTAGAATTTTGCGATTCTAAAACGCTCTAGCGTGCGTGCTAGCGCGGGTTTTCGACAATACATCACGTTTGAGGTGAGCTATGGCCGGGCATTCCAAATGGGCCAACATCCAGCATCGTAAAGGCCGGCAGGACGCCAAGCGCGGCAAGGTCTTCACCAAGCTGATCAAGGAAATCACGGTAGCGGCCAAGATGGGCGGGGGCGACCCGGCCATGAACCCGCGCCTGCGCCTGGCAATCGAAAAGGCCAAGGGCGAATCGATGCCCAAGGACAACATCGACAACGCCATCAAGCGCGGCACCGGCCAGCTCGAAGGCGTCAGCTACGAAGAAGTACGCTATGAAGGTTACGGTATCGGCGGCGCGGCAGTGATGGTGGACTGCCTCACCGACAACAAGGTCCGCACCGTGGCCGAAGTGCGCCACGCCTTCTCCAAGTACGGCGGCAACATGGGTACCGACGGTTGCGTGGCCTTCCAGTTCAAGCACTGCGGCCAGCTGCTGTTCGCCCCCGGCACCAACGAGGACGCCCTGATGGAAGCGGCCCTGGAAGCCGGCGCCGACGACGTGGTGAGCAACGACGACGGCTCCATCGAGGTCATCACCGGCCCCTGGGAATTCACTACCATCAAGGAAACCCTGGAAGGCGCCGGCTTCAAGGCCGAGTTCGGCGAGGTGAGCATGAAGCCCCTCAACGAATCGCCCCTGGCCGGCGACGACGCCCTGAAGATGCAGAAGCTGCTCGATGCCCTGGAATCCCTGGACGACGTCCAGGAGGTTTACTCCTCGGCGGTGTTCGAGGACTAAGCCCCTTCCGGCAACAGACAAAGCGGCGCCCGGCGCCGCTTTGTCGTTTTGGCCCCGCCACTTTTAGGCTCATCCTCTTTCTCCTGCGCCCCGCCCCCTTCCGTGCCCGCCCTGCGCTCGCTCCTGCCGCTGCTGTTCGTGCTTCTGTGGAGCACCGGCTTCATTGGCGCCAAGTTCGGCCTGCCCTACGCCGCGCCCCTCGTCTTCCTGCTCGCCCGCTACCTGCTGGTGATCGGGCTGATGCTGGCGGTGGCCCTGGCCACCCGGGCCCCCTGGCCCCGGGAGCCGCGCCAGTGGCTGCACATCGCCGTCACCGGCGTGTTGCTGCACGCCTGCTATCTGGGCGGGGTATTCGTCGCCATCGGCCAGGGCCTGCCCGCCGGGATCACCTCCCTGGTAGTCGGCATCCAGCCCCTGCTCACCGCCCTGGGCGCCGGTCTGTTGCTCGGCGAGAAGGTCACCGGCCGGCAATGGCAGGGGCTGATGCTGGGCTTCGCCGGTGTAACCCTGGTGGTGTCCAGCAAGCTCACCGGCCTGCCCCTGGGCACCCTGTTGCTGCCGGCTTTATTCGCCCTGATGGCGATCACCGCCGGCACCCTGTACCAGAAACGCTTCTGCCCCCGCTTCGACCTGCGCACCGGGGCGGTAATCCAGTTCGTGCCGACGGCCCTGGTCACCGCCCTGGCCGCCATGGCCAGTGGCGAATCGTTCCACATCGAATGGAGCAGCCAGTTCGTCTTCGCCCTGCTCTGGCTGGTGCTGGTGCTGTCGGTGGGCGCCATCAGCCTGCTCAACCTGCTGATCCGCAGCGGCAGCGCGGTCAACGTGGCCAGCCTGTTCTACCTGACCCCGCCGACCACCGCCCTGATCGCCTGGGCCGCCTTCGGCGAAACCCTCACCGGCGCCGCCCTGCTCGGCATGGCGGTGGCGGTGGTCGGCGTCGCCCTGGCGCGCAAGTGAGCCGGCTGTGACCGCACCGCCCCCCACCACCCTGCGCATCCTGGGCATCGACCCGGGGCTGCGGATCACTGGCTTCGGCGTCATCGACGTCACCGGCAGCAAGCTCGCCTACGTCGCCAGCGGCTGCATCCGCACCGACGACAAGGCCGGGCTGCCCGAGCGGCTGGCCACCATCGCCCGGGGCATCGACGCCATTGTCGCCGCCCACACTCCGAGCCAGGCCGCCATCGAGGAGGTGTTCCTCAACCGCAACCCCTGGTCCACCCTGTTGCTCGGCCAGGCCCGGGGCGCCGCCATCACCACCCTGACCCTGGCCGGCCTGCCGGTGGCCGAATACGGCACCATGCAGATCAAGCAGGCGGTGGTGGGCCACGGCCGGGCCGACAAGACCCAGGTGCAGCACATGGTGCGGCGCCTGCTGCAACTGCCCGGCGACCCGTCGCCGGACGCGGCCGACGCCCTGGCCTGCGCCATCTGCCACGCCCACGGCGGCCTGGGCATGGGCGCCCTGCCCACCGCCGGGCGCCGCCGCGGCGGCCGATTGATGGCCAAGGACCTGGCCCGCCTGCCCGGCGCGGCCACCCTCTCAACCTCTTCCGGGGACAAGAAATGATCGGACGACTCGCCGGCACCCTCATCGAGAAAACCCCGCCCCAGGTCCTGGTGGACGTGGGCGGCGTGGGCTACGAGGTGGACGTGCCCATGAGCACCTTCTACAACCTGCCCGGCCTGGGCGAGAAGACCGTGCTGCTCACCCACCATGTGGTGCGCGAGGACGGCCACTTCCTGTTCGGCTTCCTCACCGCCGAGGAGCGGGCCACCTTCCGCCAGTTGGTGAAGATTTCCGGGGTCGGGCCGAAGATGGCCCTGGCCGTGCTCTCCGGCCTGTCGGTGAGTGAACTGGCCGCCGCCGTGTCGCGCCAGGAAACCGGGCGGCTGACCAAGATCCCCGGCGTCGGCAAGAAGACTGCCGAACGCCTGCTGCTCGAACTCAAGGACAAGCTCGTCGCCAATGGCGCCGCACCGGGCAGCGCCACCGCCCTGGCCCCGGACGCCAGCCACGACATCCTCAATGCCCTGCTGGCCCTCGGCTACAATGAGCGCGAAGCCGGCCAGGCGATGGACAAGTTGCCCGCCGGCGTTTCCGTTTCCGACGGCATCCGCCAGGCCCTCAAGCTCCTGGCCAAGACCTGAGCGGCCTGAGCCCCTCGCACCCGACGCCAGTCCGCCCGCCCCGTACCCGCAACGATGATCGAAACCGACTCCTTTTCCGCCCCCGCCAACCGCCTGATCGCCCCCGGCGCCGCCTCCACCCAGGAGGAGGCCATCGAGCGCGCGCTGCGGCCGAAGCGCCTGGCCGACTACGTGGGCCAGGCCAAGGTGCGGGAACAGTTGGAGATCTTCATCCAGGCGGCCCGTCAGCGCGGTGAATCCCTCGACCACGTGCTGCTGTTCGGCCCCCCGGGTCTGGGCAAGACCACCCTGGCCCACATCGTCGCCCAGGAGATGGGCGTCAACCTGCGCCAGACCTCGGGCCCGGTGCTGGAGCGCCCGGGCGACCTGGCGGCGATCCTGACCAACCTGGACGCCAACGACGTCCTGTTCATCGACGAGATCCACCGCCTGTCGCCGGTGGTGGAGGAAATCCTCTATCCGGCCCTGGAGGACTTCCAGATCGACATCATGATCGGCGAAGGCCCGGCGGCCCGCTCGGTCAAGCTCGACCTGCCGCCGTTCACCCTGGTGGGGGCCACCACCCGGGCCGGCATGCTGACCAACCCGCTGCGCGACCGCTTCGGCATCGTCTCACGGCTGGAGTTCTACACCGCCGCCGAGCTGACCCACATCGTCAGCCGCTCCGCCGGCCTGCTCAACGTGGCCATCGAGCCCGACGGCGCCCTGGAGATCGCCAAGCGTTCCCGAGGCACACCACGTATCGCCAACCGGCTGCTGCGCCGGGTGCGCGACTACGCCGAAGTCAAGGCTGGCGGCGTGATCACCGCCCCGGTGGCGGACGCCGCCCTGTCCATGCTCGACGTGGACCCGGCCGGCCTGGACATGATGGATCGCAAGCTGCTTGAAGCGGTGATCGACAAGTTCGGCGGCGGCCCGGTCGGGGTGGACAACCTGGCGGCAGCCATCGGCGAGGCCCGGGACACCATCGAGGACGTGCTGGAGCCCTACCTGATCCAGCAGGGCTACCTGCAACGCACCCCCCGGGGGCGCATGGCCACCGCCGCCATCTATCGCCACCTGGGTTTCCGCCCGCCGGCGGGCATTCCCCAGGAAGCCGCTCCCCAACTGTGGGATGACCCGGCCTGAGGACCGACCGCCCCGCCTCCCTACGGCACTTCCTGGATTTTGCACACAACTGGTTACAGTGCGTTACAGGCCAGGCCGTATCCCCCGCCGCCAGACTCCTAAAATAGCGCCTTCATGCCCGCCCACGAACAAAAACCCAACGCCTTCACCTGGCCCGTCCGGGTTTACTACGCCGACACCGATGCCGGCGGCGTGGTCTACCACGCCACCTACCTGGATTTTCTCGAACGCTGCCGTACCGAGTGGCTGCGTCAGATCGGCCACGACCAGCGCGACCTGGTGCGCGACCACAACCTGGTGTTCGTGGTGCGCAACATCAACATCGACTACCTGCGTCCGGCCCACCTCGACGACCTGCTCGAGGTCGGCCTCGAAGTGGACAAGCTTGGCCGCAGCCAGGTGGTGTTCCGCCAGCACGTGCGCCGCGCCGACCCCGACGCTCCCAGTGGCTGGCTGGAACTGGCCACCGCCACGGTGCAGATCGTCTGCGTCGACTTCGCCAAGATGAAATCGATCCCTATCCCCGACTGGCTGCGCGCCAAATTCGAGACCCTGCAATGAACGTCACCCAAGACCTGTCGATCCTGCATCTGATCACCAACGCCAGCGCCGTCGTGCAGCTGGTGATGGCGCTGCTGGCCGGCGTCTCCTTTATGTCCTGGTACTACATTTTCCGCAAGTGGTTCGCGGTGCGCCTGGCGCGTAGCAAGACCGAGCAGTTCGAGCGCGACTTCTGGTCCGGCGGCGACCTGGCCAACCTCTATCAGAGCGCAGTCAACGACCGGCACCACGCCGGCGCCATGGAACGCATCTTCGAATCCGGCTTCCGGGAATTCACCAAGCTGCGCGGCCAGAAGAACCTGGAAGCCAAGGATGTGGTGGACGGCTCGCGCCGCGCCATGCGTGCCACCTACCAGCGCGAGGTGGACGGCCTGGAAGACCACCTGGCCTTCCTCGCCTCGGTCGGATCGGTGTCCCCCTACGTCGGCCTGTTCGGCACGGTGTGGGGCATCATGCACGCCTTCCGCGGCCTGTCAAATGTGGGCCAGGCCACCCTGGCCTCGGTGGCTCCCGGCATCGCCGAAGCCCTGGTGGCCACGGCCATCGGCCTGTTCGCAGCGATTCCCGCGGTGCTCGCCTACAACCGCTTCGCCTACGACATCGACCGGCTGTCCACCCGTTTCGAGAGCTTCATGGAAGAATTCTCCAACATCCTGCAGCGGCAGATGCGCTAAAGGCCCGAGTCCATGCGCCCCCGTCGCCTCAAGAACGAAATCAACGTCGTCCCCTACATCGATGTGATGCTGGTGCTGCTGGTGATCTTCATGGTCACCGCGCCGATGATGCAGACCGGCTCGATCGACCTGCCCACCGCCGCCGCCGGCAACGAAACGCCGCAGAACCCGGTGGTGGTGTCCCTCAAGGCCGATCAGTCGATCGTCCTCAAGGACGGCTACGGCGGCCCCGAGCAGTCCGTGGACAAGCGCGACATCGCCCGCACCGTCGTGGAGCTGCAGAACGGCAACGACGAGCGCCCGGTGGCCGTGGTCGGCGACAAGTCGGTCAAGCTCGAACTGCTCGCCGAAGTGCTCGGCCAGCTCAAGGAATCGGGCGTCAAGCGGGTCGGCATGGACGTCCAGGTCACGCCGACCGCCGGCAAGCGCTGATCCGACCAGACCATCTATGTCCGCCCTGCACTACCTCGACACGGCCCCGGCCCCGGGAAAGCGGGCGAGCCTCGTGCTCGCCGTCGCCGTGCACGTGGCCCTGGCGATCTTCCTCATCGTCGGCGTCTCGTGGCGCTCGACGCCGCCGGCCTCGGTGCAGGTGGAGTTGTGGAACGCCACGCCGGGGCTGGTGACCGCCGCGCCCAAACCGAGTGCTCCGCCGCCGCCCCCTCCGCCCCCTCCGCCGCCGCCGGAGCCCACCGTGGCGCCCAAGCCTGCTCCCGAGCCGCCGCCCCCGGTCAAGCCGGTGGCCAAACCCGATATCGCGGTGAAGAAGGAGCCGGAGAAGAAGCACGAGCCGAAACCCGAGCCCAAGCCCGAACCGAAGCCGGAGAAAAAACCGGAACCGAAGCCCGAGCCCAAGCCGGAGAAAAAACCCGAGCCGAAACCCGAACCCAAGGTCGAAAAGAAGCCTGAACCGCCGCGTCCGGATTTCAGTTCAGCCCTCAACGATGAATTGAACCAGGTCAACAAGAAGGTCTCCCGGCAGCAGAGCGACAACCGGCTGAAGAACCTGGCCGAGGCGGAAACCGCCACGGTGGCGCGTAACATCGGCCGCGGCGACTACGCCGCCAAGATCAGCGCCAAGGTACGCGGCTACGTGGTGCTGCCGCCCAACATCCAGGGCAACCCGGAAGCCGTCTTTCAGGTTGAGCAGTTGATCACCGGCGAAGTGATCAGCGTCAAGCTGCAAAAGAGCAGTGGCAACCCGGCCCTGGACGCGGCTGTGGAACGGGCCATCCACAACGCCTCGCCCCTGCCCAAACCGGACTCGGGGCAACCGGATCGCCTCATCACCATCAAGTACCGCCCCCGGGAAACCTAAGGTTTTATAATGCTTTTTTTTGCGGCGCCATGCTGCCCGCCGCCACCCCACCGATTTGTGTCCATGAAAACTACCCGCCTCCTGCCACGCCGCTCCCTGATCCAGGGGCTCCTGGCCGCCCTGGCCCTGTCGATGCTGCCCCACGTCGCCCACGCCCAGCTCACCGTTGAGGTCACCGGCGCCGGGGCCAACCGCATTCCGGTGGCCATCGCCGACTTTGGCGGCGAGCCGGGCCTGTCCCGTGCCCTGACCACGGTGGTGCGCGGCGACTTGGAGCGCAGCGGCCTGTTCAAGATGGTCGATCCGGGCAGCCAGCCGCTGACCGAAAACAGCGCCGTCGACTATGGCAGCTGGAAGGGACGGGGGGCCGACGCCCTGGCCGCCGGCAGCCTGGCCAACAGCAGCGACGGCCGCCTCGAAGCCCGTTTCCGTCTCTACGACGTGACCCGCCAGCAATCCCTGGGCGGCGCCGCCTACCTGACCTCGACCCCGGCCCTGCGTGCCGCCGGTCACCGCATTGCCGATTACATCTACGAGAAACTCACCGGCGAACCCGGCGTGTTCTCCACCCGTATCGCCTACGTGGTCAAGTCCGGCGGCGCCCGCTATGCCTTGCAGATCGCCGACGCCGACGGCCAGAACGCCCAGTCGGCCCTGGTCTCCAAGGAACCGATCATCTCCCCGGCCTGGTCCCCGGACGGCGGCCGCCTGGCCTACGTGAGCTTCGAGAACAAGAAGCCGGTGATCTACGTCCACAACCTGGCCACCGGCCGGCGCCAGGTGGTGTCCAACTTCAAGGGCTCCAACTCCGCTCCTGCCTGGTCCCCCGACGGCAACCGGCTGGCGGTGGTGCTGACCAAGGACGGCGGATCCCAGATCTTCATCCTCAACGCCGACGGTTCCGGAGGCTCCCGGCTGATGACCTCGTCGGGCATCGACACCGAGCCCCAGTGGTCCGCCGACGGCCGTTACATCTATTTCACCTCGGATCGGGGCGGCCAGCCCCAGATCTACCGGGTCGCCACCAGCGGCGGTGCGGCGGAACGAGTCACCTTCGAAGGCTCGTACAACGTCAGCCCGCGCCTCTCGCCGGATGGCCGCCTACTTGCCTACATCACCCGCGGCGGCGGCGGTTTCCGCCTGGCGGTGCTGGATCTCAACAGTCGTCAGACCCAGATCCTCACCGACTCCTCCCGCGACGAGTCCCCCAGTTTTGCTCCCAACGGACGCATGATCCTGTTCGCCACCGAAATCGGCGGCCGGGGCGTGTTGTCCGCCGTATCCGCCGATGGTCGTATCAAGCAGCGCCTGTCGATCGCCGCCGGTGACGTGCGGGAGCCAGCCTGGGGTCCCCTGGTCAAATAACCCCGGCCGTCCGTCACCGCCTGACCAACCCTCTACGCCTTTCCTTTCGGAGAACACAATGCGTTTCGCTCAAACCTCTGCCATCACCGCCGCTCTGCTCGCCGCTCTGGTGACCGGCTGCTCCACCACCAACACCGACGGCCAATCCGGCGCGGCAGTGGAAAACCGCAACCCGACCGCTTCCTCCTCCGGCGTTGGCGGCCAGGGTGGCGCCCTGTCCCCCCTCAAGGACCCCAACAACATCCTGTCCAAGCGCAGCGTCTACTTCGACTATGACAAGTACGAAGTGAAGACCGAGTACAAGCAGCTGGTCGCCGCTCACGCCAAGTACCTGTCCGAGAACAAGACCGCCAAGGTCCTGATCCAGGGCAACACCGACGAACGCGGCTCCCGCGAGTACAACCTGGCCCTCGGCCAGAAGCGTTCCGACGCCGTGAAGAAGGCCCTGACCCTGCTGGGCGCCAAGGACGACCAGATCGAGTCCGTGTCCCTGGGCGAAGAGAAGCCGAAGGCTGAAGGTCACGACGAAGCGGCTTACGCCGAAAACCGTCGCGCCGACATCCTCTACAACGGCGAGTACTAAGATGGCCGGCCTGCGACCGACCTCTCCCCACGCGCCTGCCGCCCGCCTGTCGCGGACGGCGGCGATCCTGGCGGCTCTGTTGGTCGCAGGCCTGTCGGCGGCGCCTGCGGCGCACGCCGGCATGTTCGACGACGACGAGGCTCGCCGTCAGATCCTCGATCTGAAGTCCGAATCCCGCGCCCGTCTCGACAAGCTGGAAGCGGCCAACCGCGCCCAGTTGGAGCTGGCCAACCAGCTCGACAACCTCAAGTCCGAAGTGGCCCAGCTGCGCGGCCAGGTGGAAATGCTCACCTACGAACTGCAGCAGGCCCAGCAACGGCAAAAAGATTTCTATCTGGATCTGGACACCCGGCTGCGCAAGCTGGAACCCCAGACCCAGACTGCCGGCGACACCGCCCCTGCCGCCAGCGGCGGGGATGCCCCGGCGGCAGGCGCGCCGGCCAAGCCAGCCGCCACCCCCCAGGCCGAAGCCAAGGAATACGAGGCGGCCCTGACCCTGTTCAAGGGCGGCAAGTACAAGGAGGCGGCCAACGCCTTCGATGCCTTCGGCCGCGCCCATCCGCAAAGCGACTTCGCTCCCTCGGCCCAGTTCTGGCTCGGCAACAGTTTCTACGCCCAGCGCGACTGCAAGAAGGCCATCAGCGCCGAACAGGTGGTGCTGAGCAAATGGCCGGACCATGCCAAGGCCCCAGATGCCCTGCTGACCATCGCCAACTGCCAGCAGGAACTCGGCGACCACAAGGGGGCCAACCAGACCCTCGACCGGCTCGTGGTCAAGTACCCGGACAGTCGCGCCGCCCAATCCGCCAAAGACCGGCTGAAGAAGAAGTAAGCCGCAAGCAAAGGAAGTCCCCGTCGTGGTGGAGAATCACCGTCAGTTGACCCTCAAGGTCAGCGAAATCTTCTATTCCGTCCAGGGCGAAGCCTCCCGGGTCGGCCTGCCGACGGTGTTCGTCCGCCTCACCGGCTGCCCGCTGCGCTGTACCTGGTGCGACACCGCCTATGCCTTCACCGGCGGCGAGACCCAGACCATCGGCCAGGTGCTCTACGAGGTGGCCAAGCACCCGACTCACCATGTCTGCGTTTCCGGGGGCGAGCCCCTGGCGCAGAAGAACTGCCTGCCTCTGCTCACCGCCCTGTGTGACGACGGCTGCGACGTGTCCCTGGAAACCTCCGGAGCCCTGGACATTTCCGCCGTGGACCCACGGGTGTCGCGCATCATGGATCTGAAGGCGCCGGACTCCGGCGAGGTCGGGCGCAACCGCCTCGCCAACTTGGCCCACCTCACCCACCGGGACGAGCTCAAGATCGTCATCGCCTCCCGGGGTGACTATGAATGGGCCAAGGAGCAACTGCGCGAGCATGCCCTGACCGACAAGTGCCCGGTGCTGTTCTCCCCGGTGGCGGGCCAGCTGGAACCCCGCCAACTGGCCGAATGGATCCTCACCGACGGCCTACCGGTGCGCTTCCAGGTGCAACTGCACAAAATTCTTTGGGGTAACATGAAGGGCAAGTGACCCCGCCCCAGCGCGCCGCGTCGCCACCACGGCACGGGGTGAGCTGTCGCGGCCCCGAGGAGCCTGCCCCATGTCCGATCGATCCGTCCCCCCTCCGACCACCGCCCACCCCTCGGCTGGCGCGGAACGCCGCCACCATGCCCGAGTGGTCTACCATGGCCCGGCGCGGATCATCACCCGGCACGGCGCATCCGACGGTCAGGTGCTCGATTTGTCCTTCAAGGGCGCCCTGCTCGCCCTTAACCCCGCGCCCCCCCTCGGCGAGGATTGTGCCGTCGAGGTCACCCTCGGCGAAAGCGGCCCGATCGTGCGCCTGGAAGGCCACGTCGCCCACGTCGAGGACGGCCACTTGGGTCTGTTCTGCGAACGTATCGACCTGGACAGCGCCTGCCACCTGCGCCGCCTGGTGGAGCTCAACCTGGGCGACGCCAACCTGCTGGAGCGGGAATTGGCGGCCCTGGTGCGCGGCGAGTAGCCCTCCCGGCCCGCCGCGCCACCGGCCGGCGCTTGCCACCGCCTTGTTTGAATTGACCTGCTCCGGGTTTATGCCCACCATCCGCGCCCATGATTGATTCCGCATCACCCGCCACGCCCCCCAAAGCCGTCATCCTGCTGTCCGGCGGACTCGATTCCGCCACCGTCCTGGCCATCGCCCGGGAACAGGGCTACGCCTGCTACTGCCTGTCGGTGGATTACGGCCAGAAGCACCGCGCCGAACTGGATGCCGCGGTGCGCGTGGCCAAGGCGCTGGGCGCAATCGAGCATCGGGTGGCCAAGATCGACATCGGCCAGTTTGGCGGATCGGCCCTCACCGACCCTACCCTGGCCGTGCCCACCGACGGCGTCCAGCCGGGCATCCCGATCACCTACGTGCCGGCGCGCAATACCATCCTGCTCGCCCTGTCCCTGGCCTGGGCCGAGGTGCTCGACGCCCGCCACGTCTTCGTCGGCGTGAATGCGGTGGACTACTCGGGCTACCCCGACTGCCGTCCGGCCTTTGTCCAGGCCTTCGAAAACCTGGCCAACCTGGCCACCAAGGCTGCCGTCGAAGGCGCCAAGCTGACGGTCCATGCGCCCCTGATCGACCTGTCCAAGGCCGACATTGTGCGCGCCGGCACCCGCCTCGGCGTCGATTACGGCCTCACCGTCTCCTGCTACCAGGCCGACGACGCTGGCCGTGCTTGCGGTTCCTGCGACGCCTGCCGGCTGCGCCGCGAAGGCTTTGCCGCCGCCGGCCTGGCCGACCCGACCCATTACCAGAACGCCTGACGGCGTTCTGCCCTCTCCCTCACTTCCGCCCGCCCATGGACGTCGCTCACCTCGCCAACCAGGTCGTTCTATTCGGTTTTGCCCTGGGGGCGTTGCTCGGTTTTGCCACCCGCGCCACCCATTTCTGCACCGTCGGTGCCGTCGCCGACGTGGTCAGCATGGGCAGCTTCACCCGTCTGCGCATGTGGGCGCTGGCCATCGCCGTGGCCATCCTCGGCGCCGCCCTGCTCGAAACCAGTCAGGGCCTGCCCCTGGCCAGGAGCTTCTACCGGCTGACCAGCCTGCCCCTGCTCGCCTTCGTCAGCGGCGGCCTGCTGTTCGGCGCCGGCATGGTGCTGGCCTCGGGCTGCGGCCTGCGCTCCCTGACCCGGGCCGCCGGCGGCAACCTGAAATCCCTGGTGGCCTTCCTCGTCCTGGCCCTCAGTGCCGAAATGACCATGCACGGCATCCTCACGCCGCTGCGCACCCTGGCCCAGGGGGCCGTCTCGCTGCCCCTGCCGGCACCCGACGCAGGCAGCCTGTTGGCCGGCCTGGGGCTGCCCGCCGAGAACGCCCGCCTGATTGCGGCCGTGGTGATCGGCGGCCTGTTCCTGGCCTGGAGCCTGGCCAACCGCGATGTCTGGCAACCCCGCCCCCTGCTTGGCGGAATCGCCGTGGGTTCCCTGGTGGTGGGCGGCTGGTACGTCACCGGCCACCTGGGCTTCGTCGCCGAGCATCCGGACACCCTGGAAGAAGCCTTCATCGGCACCGCCAGCGGCCGCCCGGAGGCCCTGACCTTCGTCGGCCCCCTCGCCCACAGCCTGGAATGGCTGTCCTGGGCCAACGACGGCAGCCGCAAGGTGACCTTCGGCATCGCCACCGTGGCCGGCGCCTTTCTCGGCGGCCTGGCCCAGGCCCTGCTCTTCCGCGAATTCCGCTGGGAAGGCTTCCGCGACGCCCGGGACACCGCCCGCCACCTGATCGGCGCCGTGCTGATGGGCTTCGGCGGCATCCTGGCCATGGGTTGCACCCTGGGCCAGGGCGTCAGCGGCGTCTCGACCCTGGCCCTGGCCAGCTTCGTCGCCCTGGCCTCGATCATCGCCGGCGCCTTCGCCATGCTGCGCCTCGACCTGTGGTGGATGGAGCGCCAGGCCGGTTGAGCCGGGGCCCGACCCTTGCTGCCCGGCCGCTCCCCCCGTAGAATGCGAGGCCTCGCCGGTGCAACGCCGGCAGCAGCAGTCTTTCGAGCGGGTGTAGTTCAATGGTAGAACGGCAGCTTCCCAAGCTGCATACGAGGGTTCGATTCCCTTCACCCGCTCCACCTCCCTGATTTCGATCTCCCCTGGCACACCGCACCGGATTGCCGGCCGCGCCCTGGCGCGTCCCCACCTCGACCTCTGCGCCCCCATGCCGACCCGGCGGTGCCCGCGACGATCTCTTAGGAGCCTCTCTCCGGCCATGACCTCGCCCAAGGAAACCCCATTCACCACCGGCAGCGGCCTGAACCGACTGGTCAGCGCGGCGCGCAACTCCTGGCGCGGCCTTAGTTGCGCCTGGCGCCTGGAGGCGGCATTCCGCCAGGAGGTGCTGCTCGCCCTCGTCCTGCTGCCGATCGCCCTGGCGGTGCCGGTCGGCGCCGCCGAGCGGGGGCTGCTGCTGCTCACCCTGGGTCTGGTGCTGGTGGTGGAATTGCTCAATTCGGCGGTGGAAGCGGTGGTGGACCGAATTTCCCTGGAACGCCACGACCTCTCCGGCCGGGCCAAGGACTTGGGCAGCGGCGCCGTGTTGCTGGCCCTGCTCACCCTGGTCGCGGTGTGGGGAGTCATCCTCCTGCCGCTATTGCCGCATCCGGCGGCCTGAGCTCCGTCCGCCCATTGCGCAAGGTCAAGGCGCCGCTGCCTGGCCGGGCATAGCCTTGCCATGACACACTATGGCCATGACGTACGATAGCCGGCGTCCCGCGCCGACGCATTCCGAACGACACAGGACAAGACCATGAACACCCGCAAACTCTGGCTGCTGGGCGGCACCGTGCTCGCCGCCAGCGCCGCCTTCCTCTTCTGGCAATCCCGCCAGGTTCCGGAGCTCCCCCCCGGTTTCGCCCAGGGCAACGGCCGTATCGAGGCCACCGAGATCGACGTTTCCACCAAGGCTGCCGGTCGGGTCAAGGAGGTACTGGTGCGCGAGGGCGACTTCGTCACCGCCGGCCAGGAAGTAGCACGCATGGATACCGAGGCCCTGGATGCCCAGTTGCAGCAGGCCCAGGCCCAGGTGCGCCAGGCGGAAAGCACCCGCACCACCACCCAGGCCTTGGTGGCCCAGCGCGAGAGCGCCAAGGCCGCGGCCGAAGCGGTGGTCGCCCAACGGCGCAGCGAACTGGCCTTTGCCGACGGCGAACTGCGCCGTTCCCAGACCCTGGTGGCCAAAGGGTTCCTCACCCCGCAAAAACTCGATGCCGACCGGGCCAAGCGGGAAAGCGCCGCCGCTGCCCTGGCGGCGGCCAAGGCCCAGGTCGTGGAAGCCAAGTCGGGTATCGCCGCCGCCCGCTCCCAGGTGGTCGAAGCCCAGTCCGCCATCGAGGCGGCCAAGGCCACGGTCGCCCGGCTGGAGGCCGACAAGGCCGACAGCGTGCTGGTGGCGCCCCGGGACGGCCGGGTCCAGTACCGGGTGGCCGAGCCCGGCGAGGTGCTCGGCGCCGGCGGCAAGGTGGTCAGCCTGATCGACCTGACCGATGTGTACATGACCCTGTTCCTGCCCGAGACCCTGGTGGGCAAGCTGGCCATCGGCGCCGAGGCGCGCATCGTCCTCGACGCGGTGCCCCAGTACGTGATTCCGGCCCAGGTGTCGTTTGTCGCCAGCGAGGCCCAGTTCACCCCGAAGACCGTGGAAACCGCCGTGGAACGGCAAAAGCTGGTGTTCCGCGTCAAGGCGCGCATCGACCCCGACCTGCTGCGCCAGCACATGGCCCAGGTCAAGACCGGCCTGCCCGGCGTCACCACCGTCCGCCTGGCCGGCGGCGGCGAGTGGCCCGACCACCTGGCGGTGCATCTGCCGCAATGACCCGGCCCGCCGCCCCCCCGGCGTCCGGCGCCGTCATCGCCGAGCTGGCGGAAGTGCGCCACCGCTATGGCACGACCACGGCGGTGGACGGGGTCAGCCTGACCCTGCCGGCGGGGCAGATGCTCGGCTTCATCGGCCCGGACGGGGTGGGCAAGTCCACCGTGCTGGCCCTGCTCGCCGGCGCCCGGGGCGTGCAGCAGGGCACGGTGCGGGTGCTCGGCGGCGACATGGCCGACGACGCCCACCGGGAGGCGGTCTGCCCCCGGGTGGCCTACATGCCCCAGGGCCTGGGCAAGAACCTCTACGCCACCCTGTCGGTGGCCGAGAATGTGGATTTCTTCGGCCGCCTGTTCGGCCACGGCGCCGCAGAGCGCCGCCAACGCATCGCCGAGCTGCTGGAGAGCACCGGCCTGGCGCCCTTCGCCGACCGGCCGGCGGGCAAGCTCTCCGGCGGCATGAAGCAGAAGCTCGGGCTGTGCTGCGCCCTGATCCACGACCCGGACCTGCTCATCCTCGACGAGCCGACCACCGGGGTCGATCCCCTTTCCCGCCGCCAGTTCTGGGAACTGGTCGAGCGCATCCGCGCCCGCCGCCCGGGCATGAGCGTGGTGGTGGCCACCGCCTACATGGAAGAGGCCGAACGCTTCGACTGGCTGGTGGCCATGGACGACGGCCGGGTGCTGGCCACCGGCACCCCGGCGCAGCTCAAGGCCCAGGCCGGCGCCGCCAGCCTGGAAGCGGCCTTCATCGCCCTGCTGCCGCCGGACAAGCGGGCCGGGCACCGCCAGCTGAACGTGCGGCCACGCCACGCCGAGCACCGCGAGGTGGCCATCGAGGCCCGGGAGCTGACCTGCCGCTTCGGCGACTTCACCGCGGTGGACCGGGTGAGCTTTCGCATCGAGCGCGGCGAGATCTTCGGCTTCCTCGGCTCCAACGGCTGCGGCAAGACCACCACCATGAAGATGCTGACCGGGCTGCTGCCGGCCAGCGAGGGCGAGGCCAGTCTGTTCGGCCGACCCATCGACGCCCGCGACCTGGGCGTGCGCAAGCGGGTCGGCTACATGTCCCAGGCCTTCTCCCTGTACGGCGAACTGACCGTGGGGCAGAACCTGGCGCTGCACGCCCGCCTCTTTCACCTGCCCGCCGCCGAAATCCCGGCCCGGGTGGCGGCCATGGAGGCGCGCTTCGACCTGGGCGAGTACCGGGACGCCAAGGCCGACAGCCTGCCCCTGGGCATCCGCCAGCGCCTCTCCCTGGCGGTGGCGGTGATCCATGGCCCGGACCTGCTGATCCTGGACGAGCCCACCTCCGGGGTGGACCCGGTGGCCCGGGACGGCTTCTGGGAGCTGATGCTCGACCTGTCGCGCAACGACGGGGTGACCATCTTCATTTCCACCCACTTCATGAACGAGGCGGAGCGCTGCGACCGCATCTCGCTGATGCACGCTGGCCGGGTGCTGGCCAGTGACACCCCGGCCGCCCTGGTGGCCACCCGGGGCGCCGCCAGCCTGGAAGACGCCTTCATCGCCTATTTGGAGGAGGCCACCGCCGGTGCCGGCAGCGCCGCCGTGCCGCAGCCGCCGGCCACCGCCAGCACCAGCACTGCCCCCCCGCCCGCCCCCGCCCGCACCGGCGGCCGGAGCCGGCTGGCCGCCTTCAGCCTGCAACGCCTGCTCTCCTACGCCCACCGGGAGACCCTGGAGCTGCGCCGCGACCCGATCCGCCTGGTGTTCGCCCTGCTCGGCACGGCCCTGCTCATGCTCATCCTCGGCTACGGCATCAACATGGACGTGGAGGGCCTGCCCTACGCCGTGCTCGACCGGGACCAGACCCAGGAAAGCCAGTGGTACGCCGAGCAGTTCGCCGGCTCCCGCTACTTCGTCACCCGGGCGCCGCTGACCAGCGAGGCGGAGATGGACCGGCGCATGCGCACCGGCGAGCTGAGTCTGGCCATCGAGATCCCCTCGGGCTTCGGCCGCGACCTGCGGCGCAACGCCCAGCCCCAGGTGGGGGCCTGGATCGACGGGGCCATGCCCTACCGGGCCGAGACCATCCGTGGCTACGTCCAGGCCGCCCACTACGCCTACATCAACAGCCTGCTGGCGCGCCTGCCCAATCCGCCAACGGTCGCCGCCAGCGGCAACCTGGAGGTGCGCTACCGCTACAACCCGGACGTGCGCAGCCTCAACGCCATGGTGCCGGCGGTGATCCCCCTGCTGCTGATCCTCATCCCGGCCATGCTCACCGCCGTCGGCGTGGTGCGCGAAAAGGAGCTGGGGTCGATCATCAACCTCTACGTCACCCCGGTGACCCGCCTGGAATTCCTGCTCGGCAAGCAGCTGCCCTACATCGGCATCGGCCTGATCAACTACCTGACCCTGATCGCCCTGGCGGTGTTCGTCTTCGCCGTGCCGATCAAGGGCAGCCTCGTCACCCTGACCCTGGCCGCCGCCCTCTACCTCGTCACCAGCACCGGCCTGGGGCTGCTCATGTCGTCGTTCACCCGCACCCAGATCGCCGCCCTGTTCGGCACGGCCATCGCCACCATGCTGCCGGCCATCCAGTTCTCCGGCATGACCACCCCGGTGTCGTCCCTGGAAGGCGCCGGGGCGGTGCTCGGCCAGCTCTACCCGACCACCTACTTCATGCTGGTGTCCCGGGGCACCTTCGCCAAGGCCCTGGACCTGGCGGATCTGTGGCCCTTCCTGCTGGCCATCGCCGCCTTCATCCCGGTGCTCACCGTGGCCAGCGTGCTGCTGTTGCGCAAGCAGGGGGACTGAGCCATGGGCCTGCACACCACCGTCGCCAACATCCTCAACCTGGGCATCAAGGAACTGCGCAGCCTAAAGAGCGACACCCTGCTGCTGGTGTTCATCGTCTGGGCCTTCACCGGCGCCATCTACGCCGCCGGCAGCGCCGTGTCGATGGAGCTGCACAACGCCCCGGTGGCGGTGGTGGACGAGGATCAGTCGGCCCTCTCCCAGCGCCTCATCGACGCCCTGCAGCCGCCGCGCTTCAAGACGCCGGAGCGGATCGGCCTGGACGCCATGGACCCGGGCATGGACCGGGGCCGCTACACCTTCGTCATCGACATCCCGCCCCACTACCAGCGCGACCTCAACGCCGGCCGGGCGCCCCTGATCCAGCTCAACGTCGACGCCACCCAAATGAGCCAGGCCTTCATCGGCGCCGGCTACATCCAGACCATCGTCGGCAACGAGGTGGGCAGCTACCTGCGCCACAACCGGCCGGCCGAGCCCCTGCCGGCGGGGCTGGCGTCGCGCATGCGCTTCAACCCCAACCTGGACAGCACCTGGTTCGGCTCGGTGATGGAGATCGTCAACCAGATCACCCTGCTGTCCATCATCCTGGCCGGCGCCGCCCTGATCCGGGAGCGGGAGCACGGCACCCTGGAGCACCTGCTGGTAATGCCGCTGACGCCCTTCGAGATCATGACCGCCAAGGTCTGGGCCAACGGCCTGGTGGTGCTGGTGGCCACCGGCCTGTCGCTCCAGTTCGTCGTCAAGGGCGCCCTGGGAGTGCCCATCTCCGGCTCCCTGGCCCTGTTCCTGTGCGGCGCCGCCCTGCACCTGTTCTCGGCCACCGCCATGGGCATCTTCCTCGCCACCGTGGCCCGCTCCATGCCCCAGATGGGCCTGTTGCTGATGCTGGTGATCGTGCCCCTGGAAATCCTCTCCGGCGGCACCACCCCCCGGGAATCGATGCCCGAACTGGTGCAGGTGCTGATGCTGGCCGCGCCCACCACCCACTTCGTCGCCTTCGCCCAAGCCATCCTCTACCGGGGGGCCGGGCTGGACGTGGTGTGGCCCCAGTTCTTGGCCATTGCCCTGATCGGCACGGTCTTCTTCCTCGCTGCCCTGGCCCGCTTCCGCAAGACCGTGGCGACGATGCAGGGCTGAGCCAGGCCGGGACACTCGCTGCTAGGCACCCCGCCAAACGCCGCGCCAGTAGCCAATCTCCAGACCACCGCTCTGGAGCGCCTTTATCGGCGCGGCATTCCAGATGGCATGGCTGAAGATCGGCTACTGGCGCGGACTTTCAGGCAGTAGCCCTACAACCCCCGGCAATTGCCGGGGCGCGAGGGGGATAAGCGGATAACCGGGCGGGGCTTACTCGTGCAGCGCCACCCACTTGCCGTGCTTGACGGTCATCATCAGCCGGGCGCGCTGGTCCATGCCGTTGTGGTTGGCGGGAGACATGGTGAACACCCCCTGGGCGCCGACCACTTCCTTCGACTTTTCCAGGGCGTCGCGCAGGGCGACGCGGAACGCCTCGCTGCCCGGCTTGCCGGCCTTGAGCGCCTGGGGAATCGCCTTTTGCAGCAGCAGGCCGGCGTCGAAGGTATTGGCGCCGAAGGTGGAGGTAGTGCCGGCGCCGTACTTGCCCTCGTAGGCCTTGATGTAGCCTTGGGCCACGGCCTTGATCGGGTTGCTGGCGGGCAGGTCGTCCGCCACCAGCATTGGGCCGCCAGCCATCAGGGTGCCTTCCACCACCTTGCCGCCGAGCTTGATGAAGTCGTTGGTGGCCACGCCATGGGTCTGGTAGACCTTGCCCTTGTAGCCCTTCTCGGCCAGGGCCACCTGGGGCAGCACCGCCGGGCCGCCGGTGGCAGCGATGAACACCGCCTCGGGACGGGCGGCGATCAGCTTCAGCACCTGGCCGGTCACCGAAGCGTCGGTACGAGTGTAGCGCTCGCTGGCCACCAGCTTGATGCCGTGCTTTTCCGCCAGGGCGGCGAAGGACTTGTACCAGTTCTCGCCGTAGGGATCGTTGAAGCCGATGAAGCCGACGGTCTTGATGCCGGTCTTGGCCATGTGGGCCACCAGGGCTTCGGCGATCAGGCCGTCGTTCTGGGTGGTCTTGAACACCCAGCGTTTCTTGTCGTCCATGGGCTCAATCACCGCCGCCGAGCCGACGGTGGTGATCAGCGGCGTCTTGGCCTCGGCGACGAAGTCGAGCATGGCCAGGGCCGCCGGGGTGGTGGTCGGGCCGATCAGGGCGTCCACCTTGGTCTCGGCGATCAGCTTCTTGACGTTGGTCACCGCGTTGGTCGGGTCCGACGCGTCGTCGAGCACGGTGTAGTCGATCTTCACCCCGGCCACCTCGGTGGGCAGCAGGGCCACCGTATTCTTCTGGGGGATGCCGACCACGGCGGTGACGCCGGTGCTGGAGGCGATCACCCCGACCTTGACGGTATCGGCCAGGGCCGGAACGGCGAACAACCCAGCCAGCAGGGCGACCAGGGGCGTGGAAGTGACGAAAGCGCGCATGGGGACTCCGGGAAGTAGGAGGAAGCACCGGGAGGGAAGACCTGGCCCGGCCAGGGCCGCCGCCAGCAGGGGCGCAGCAGAGCCCGCATTATAGGGGTTTGCCCGGCGATGCTAGAATTCGCCGGCACCGTTTCTGGCGCCGCGCCGTCCTGGCTGGACGCCGCCCCGCCACCCCTCCGTTTCACGCTCCGCCTCCCGCACCATGCACCTGACCGTCAACGGCGAACACCGCGCCTTCCCCAGCGACACCGCTTCCTTCACCGTGGCCGCCCTGGTCGACCAGCTCGGCCTCACGGGCAAGCGCATCGCCGTCGAGCGCAACGGCGAAATCGTGCCCCGCGGGCGCCACGGCGAAACGGCCCTGGCCGAGGGCGATCAGATCGAGATTGTCGTCGCCGTGGGCGGCGGCTGAGTCGCCCCACCGCGCCGCCGTCCCCTCCCCTTTTCCCGTCTTTACTGCCTCACCGACCCCATGGACCAACTGACCATCGCCGGCAAAACCTATGGCTCGCGCCTTCTGGTTGGCACCGGCAAGTACCAGGATTTCGCCGAGACCGGCGCGGCCATCGCCGCCTCCGGCGCCGAGATCGTCACCGTCGCCATCCGCCGCAGCAACATCGGCCAGGACCCCAGCCAACCCAACCTGCTCGACGCCATCCCGCCCTCGCGCTACACCATCCTGCCCAACACCGCCGGCTGCTACACCGCCGACGACGCGGTGCGCACCCTGCGCCTGGCCCGGGAACTGCTCGACGGCCACAGCCTGGTCAAGCTCGAAGTGCTGGGCGACCCGACCAACCTGTTCCCCAACATGCCGGAAACCCTGAAAGCCGCCGAAGCGCTGGTCAAAGACGGTTTCGACGTGATGGTCTACTGCGCCGACGACCCGATCCAGGCCAAGATGCTGGAGGAGATCGGCTGTTGCGCGATCATGCCCCTGGCCTCGCTGATCGGCTCGGGCATGGGCATCCTCAACCCCTGGAACCTGCGCCTGATCATCGACAACGCCAAGGTGCCGGTGCTGGTAGATGCCGGCGTCGGTACCGCCTCGGACGCCGCCATCGCCATGGAACTGGGCTGCGACGGCGTGCTGATGAACACCGCCATCGCCCACGCGCAAAACCCGGTGCTGATGGCCAGCGCCATGAAGAAGGCGGTGGAGGCCGGGCGCGAGGCCTACCTGGCCGGGCGCATGCCGCGCAAGTTCTACAGCGCCGACCCGAGCTCCCCCACCGAGGGGCTGATCGGCCGCCGCGCCTGACCGCTCCCGCTCCGTACTGCCACAGCAGCCCCCGACCACTCCCGCCTCCCCTCCCCATGCGCCTGCGCCCCGTACTGCTCGCCCTGGCAGGGTGTTTCACCCTGCTGCTGACCGCTGCGTCCCACGCCGAGGAAGCGCTGGCCGCAGACACCACCGCGGCCGCACCGCTGACGGCACCCGCTGCTCCGGCAACGGAAGCCCCGTTGCCTGCGGCGGCCGGCGCCTCCGTCCCGGACGAAGCGGCCGCCGACACGCCGCGTCTGAAGGTGGTGGACCCGAGCCGCCTCGGCTACGCCTTCGAACACCCGCGGGTCCTGGCCCAGCAGCAGCTCTTCGGCATCGCCCACGCCACCGCCCAGTTGGCCGCCCTGTGCGAAGTTGCGGTGGAGGACGACGACGTCCGGGAAGCGGCGCGGGATGCCTACGCCGCCTGGCTCGAACGCAACGCCGCGCCGGTGCACGAGGCCACCGCCAGCCTCGCCCGGTACTACTTCGGCGGCAACGCCCACCTGGCGGGCAGCGACGACCTCGCCGCCGCCCTGCGCCTGCCGCTGCGCCTGACACTAGGCGACGCCGAACTGGCGGCGGCCTGCGCCACCCTGCCCCAGGCCCTGGCCGGCACCCGCTACGATCTGGCCGCCAACCTGGAACGGGCGCGCACCTTCACTCTGGCCGAAGCCGCCGAAACCCTGAGCGCCGCGGTCGACGTCTGCCGTCCCGCGCTGCTCGACGAGGCGCGGCACGACCTGGATGCGGCCTACACCCGCTGGCAGGAGCGCCACCACGATGCAGCCCGGGAGGCCCTGGCCGCCCTCGGCGCCGACCTGGCGGCCGAAGCCCCCGCCAGCGACGGTGAAACGCCCCCCCCGGAGGACGCCCTGGCCCCGTGGCGCAGCGAGATCCAGCGCCGCGCCAAGCAGTACACCCGCCAGCCAACCTTCTGCGAGCGCCTCGCCAGCCAGGTGGACAGCCCCCGCTTCGACCTGTCCCAGCTGTTCGCCGACCACCCCCTTTAAGCCTTATTAAGCCTTTCCGAGTTTTTGCCCCATGACCACGGCCCCCGATTCCCTGCCCAACGCCTCCGACGACCAGGACGACGACTTCCCCAAGCGCCGCTCGATCCGCAGCTTCGTGCTGCGCCAGGGGCGCATGTCCAAGGCCCAGGAGCGCCACTACGAGCAGGACATGCCGCGCCTGGGCGTGCCCTACACCGCCGCCCCCCTCGATCTGGCCGCCCTGTTCGGGCGTCGCGCCCCGGTGGTGCTGGAAATCGGCTTCGGCATGGGCGACTCCACCGCCACCATCGCCGCCGCCCATCCGGAAATCGACTACCTGGGGGTGGAAGTCCACCAGCCCGGCGTCGGCAGCCTGCTCAAGCACATCGCCGATCGCCAGCTCAGCAACGTACGCATCTGCCAGCACGACGCCGTGGAAGTGCTGCAGAACATGATTCCCGAAGGCGCCCTGGCCGGGGTGCACATCTTCTTTCCCGACCCCTGGCACAAGAAGCGCCACCACAAGCGCCGCCTCATCCAGGGCCCCCTGGTGGCCCTGATCGCCAGCCGCCTCGCCCCCGGCGGCTACCTGCACTGCGCCACCGACTGGGAGGAATACGCCCAGCAGATGCTGGAGGTGCTGTCCGCCGAGCCGGCTCTGGCCAACACCGCCGCCCCAGACAGCGACGGCTACGCGCCGCGCCCCGAGTACCGCCCCCTGACCAAGTTCGAAAACCGGGGCCTGAGGCTCGGCCACGGCGTGTGGGACCTGGTGTTCCGCAAGGGGTGACCTTCTAACCTTTCGCCCATGAAAAAACCCCGCCATAGCGGGGTTTTTTCATGGGCAGCGCTTTGAAAGCGGCCCTTTTTGTCTCACTTTATGTCGTCCAGGGAAGACTTCACACTGCCGGCCAACTCCCCCAACCCGCGATTAATAATCTCTTGCCATGCCAATTCACTCGCCCCCTCGCGCACGTTAGTAACTTCAATGGCCAGCGTTTTTCCCTCCCGGAACGCGGGTAGCGGAGCCTCAAGCCTGATCTCGGCACGCGAACTTATCTTAACCATGGATATATAAGTCCGGAGATTCCTGGTGTACCAGGCCCAAAACTGGAGGACGCGCACCTTCACAGGCACAGCCTGTTCATATCCGGCATCTCCTGGCACCAACACACGATAACCAGACTCTCGAAAGCCTTCGGCTACAGCATTACCCACCAGACTGGCCGTAGTCATGTTTGGCGGCAGTAGGACGCCTCCTGCCGTATTCCCATTGGCATTGCGCTTCCGGCCAATAATACGTGCCTTGTAACCTTCATCTCCCGATTCGCTTTGATCCAATGTTGGAGTAGCTAGGTCACCAGACGCATTTAGAAAAACCCGGGCATCAACCACCTGGTCAATGCGCACCGCCGTGCCTTGAACCGGGTTGGCACTAGCCGTAACACTCGGCCCGACCACCAATGGGGATGTGGCACAACCAGTAAGGGCAGCGATTACGATCACTGCCAACGGCAAAAGCAATCTCAACGAACGCACGATTTCCCCTTGTTTGGATAGAGAGAATTCAACGCATGCCGGCACCGCGAAAATGCCTAAAGCATGAATTTAATTATCCTATCTTTCATACTCCGTCGGGGAGGCGAATGCTCTTTCAGACCAGCAGAAACGCCGCCATGGCCACCAGGGTCGGCGGCAGGGCGGCGAGGAACAGGCCGAGGGGATGGACCGCGCTTTCCGGGAAGCAGCCCTTGAGGATCGACAAGCCCGCCGGATTGGGGGCGTTGGCGATCACGGTCAGGCCGCCGCCGCTGACCGCCCCGGCCACCACGGCGTACTTGAATTCCGGCGACAGGCCGTCCACCAGGGAGGCCAGGTAGGTCAGGGCGGCGTTGTCGGTGACAGCGGTGAGGGCCGTGGCGCCGAAGTACACCGAGGTGGCGTCCATGCGCATCAGGAGCGGCTGCAGCCACCACTGCTGCAGGCCGCCGAGGATCACCAGGCCAGCCAGGAAGCAGGCCACCAGTAGGGCTTCCTTGAGCATCAGTCGATCCTGGTAGACCGGATAGGCAAAGACCACACCGAGGAAGAGCAGCAGCAAGCCCATGAACACCGGCGGATGGTGGGCGAACACCACCACCCCGGCCAGTAGCAGCAGGTGCAGCAGCATCACCGCCAGGGGCACCCGGGAGCGGCCGTCGTCGCGGGTCGTCCCCGGAGCCGCGCCGAGGCGGGCCAGCTCGGCACGAAAGAGCAGGGTCAGGACCAGGGCATTGACCGCCACCGCGAGACCGGCGCGCAGGCCGAATTCCTTCAACATGTAGGTCAGATCCCAGCCCCAGGCCCCGGCCACCATCAGCACCGGCGGGGCCGCGTAGGGGGTCAGGGTGCCGCCGATGGAGACGTTGACGAACAGGACGCCGACGGTGGCGTAGAGGAAGCGGGTGGAGACGCCGGGACGGAAGAAGCGGTCGCGCAGCAGGAGGGCGGCCAGGGTCATGGCCGCCGGCTCGGTGATGAGGGAGCCGAGCAGGGGAATCAGGCACAGGGCGGTGAAGTAGAGGGCGGCGGTGGCCGGCAGGGGCAGCAGCCGGGCGAAACCCAGGGACAGGAGGCGGGCGGCGCTGAGGATCGGCCGGCTGCCGGCCACCACCATGATGGCGAAGACGAACAGGGGCTCGGTGTAGTTGCGCGAATCCAGGTAGTCGGTCATCGCCCCCTTGCCGTGCAGGGCGAACAGGGCCACGGCCAGGACCAGGGCCCACAGGCCGAAGACGATCTCGACTTCGCCGAGCAGGTGCCACAGGCCGGCGTGGCGCGGGTGGCGGTGGGCGAGTTGCTCGAAGTAACCGGTGGAAAAGGTGTGCACCAGGGCCAGAACGAACAGGACCGTGGCGATGATCTGCAGGGTGGTGGGGGATCCGGACATGGCGGCTCCAGCGACGGCTGCGGAAGAATGGCCTGCAACTATGCCGCCATTCTCGCCGGAGCGCTGTAACGGGCTGTTCCCGGGGAGCCTCGAAACGAGACAGTACGGGCCTTCCGGCCGGATGCCGCCCACTGCTCCGGCGGGGAGCCCCCGGTCAGCCCTCCGCCTGGCGGCGGCGCAGCAGTTCGGCCAGGGGGCCGGGCAGGGCCGCCAGCAGGCGGTCGCGCCAGGCGTCCTGGTGGCGCTGCCAGACCAACCCCAGGGCGATGATGCCCAGGCCGAGCAGGGTCAGGGCGAAGGGGAAAAGCAGACTGTCGCGGAATACCCGGTGGGCCAGGTAGCCAAGGTAGAAAGCCAGGCCCAGGCCGCCGAACACGACGTAGGCGCGGCGCACCAGCAGCGTGCCGACGATGATCAGGCCCAGGTTGATCATGGCGTAGGCAAAGCGCCCCCACTCGCTGCCGCTGTCCAGGCTGGACAGCCCGCCCCAGAAGGCCAGCAGCCCGGCCAGGTGCAGCCAGAAGGCGAAGTCCTCGCCGGGCCGGGAAAAGCGGCTGCGCAGATCCACCCAGAAGGCCAGCCCCAGGGTGAGCAGGCCAAAGACCAGCGAGAACTGCTCGCGAAAGCGCCAGCTGTCGGCCCAGGCCAGTCCGGCCAGATTCGGGCTGGCGAGCAGCAGGGCCGCCAGGTCCATGCTCATGTACCAGAGGGTCACCGCCACCGGCATCACCATGAAGGGCAGGCGCAGCCGTTGCAGCAGGCCGGCGCCGACGGCCAGGGTGACCACCTCCAGGACCAGCCAGACCGGGTCGATGCGCGCGTGGTACTGGGGATAGCTGCGACCGAGGAAATCGAAGCCCAGGGCGAGCAGCAGGCCGTAGGTGGCCAGGGGCACCAGCACCACCACCAGGGTGGCCAGGATGCCCGCCGGTACGCGCAACCCCCGGCCGAGGAAGTGGGTCGCCACCCGGTAGGCGGCCACCGCATATAGCGCCGCAATCAGGGCCATGCCCGCCCCGCCCAGCTGGGCGAAGCCGACGGTGAGGAACAGGCTGGCGGCGCCGATGGCGAGCATGCCCCCCAGGTAGTAGAGGATGTGGGCGGCCTTGAAGCGCGCACCCGCGGACTCGCCGTTCCCAGCGGGGCTGGAGGGACTGGCAGAAGACAGCCGGGGGGCAAGGAATGCGGCCAGGGGGCCCACCTGCTGGCGGGCAAGCAGGCCGGCAGCGGCAGCGGCATCGAGGAGCGGCGTCAGGTCGGCCGCCGGGATGGTGGGAATGGCGTCCCGAGCAGGGGGCGGAGTCCCCACGTCGGCGGCATTGTCAGCATTGTCGGCAGTGGCCGCGCTAAGGGCGACGGCAGCGGTATCGCGATCGGTCGGGACCATGGCGCACTCGATGACTATGGAATGGCGCCACCCTACCACCGCGGCTGGTCTCGCAACACCCCGGCGCTGCCGGACGCCCAGCGGGGCAAACGGCGGCGGGGCCGCGTCGCCCCCTCAGGGCAAAAAGCGCTGCAGCAGGGTGTTGAGGAAGCGCCGCCCCCGGGGGGTCGGGGCGATCCATTCCACCTGGCCCTCGCCGGCCGGGCGGAAGTCGCGCAGCAACAGGCCGTCGGCCTGGGCCGCCTCTAGCTGGCGGGCGATGGTCAGCAGCGGCAGGCCGGTGCGCTCCTGGAACAGGCGGGCGTCGAAGCCGTCGTTGAGGCGCAGGGCGTTCATCAGGAACTCGAAGGGCAGTTCTTCCGCCGCCACCCACTCGCCGCTCTGCACCGCCTCGCCGAGCGGCGCCTTGGCCAGGTAATCCCGGGGGCTCTTCCAGCGCATCTGGCGGCGGATGCCCTCGTGGCTGGAGAGCTTGCCGTGGGCGCCGGCACCGATGCCCAGGTAGTCGCCGAAAGTCCAGTAGTTGAGGTTGTGCTGGCAGCGGTAGCCGGGTTTGGCGAAGGCTGAAGTCTCGTAATGCTCGAAGCCCGCGGCGGCCAGGCGGGCCTCGACGGCCTCCTGCATGTCGGCGGCCACCTCGTCGTCGGGCAGGTCCGGCGGCGGGGTGTGGCCGAAGGCGGTGTTCGGCTCCAGGGTCAGGTGGTAGGCCGACAGGTGGGGCGGGGCGAAGGACAGGGCCGTTTCCAGGTCGGCCCGGGCCTCGTCCAGGGACTGGCCGGGCAGGCCGTACATCAGGTCCAGGTTGAAGCGCTCGAAGTGGCGGGCGGCCAGTTCGATGGCGGCCCGGGCCTCGTTGTCGTCGTGGATGCGCCCCAAGGCCTTGAGGTGGCGCGGGTTGAAGCTCTGGATGCCCAGGGACAGCCGCGTCACCCCGGCATCCGCGAAGGCGGCGAACTTGCCGGCCTCGGCGGTGCCCGGGTTGGCCTCCAGGGTGATCTCGGCCCCCGGGGTCAGCGGCAGGCGCGCCCGCACCGCGCCGAGCAGGCGCTCCAGGGCGGCACCGGAGAGCAGGCTGGGGGTGCCGCCGCCGATGAAGATGGTGCCCATCGGCCGCCCCCACACCAGGGGCAGGGCCGCTTCCAGGTCGGCGATCAGGGCATCCACATAGGCGTCTTCGGGAATCGCGCCGACGCCGCCCCGGGGCTCGTGGGAGTTGAAGTCGCAGTAGGGGCACTTGCGCACGCACCAGGGCACGTGGATGTACAGCGACAGGGGCGGCGGGGCGACCAAGCCGGAGGCGGCAGGGCCGGAAGCTGAAGTGGCACCTCCCCGGGAAGCCGCGCCATTGCTGGCGCTCAGGGGAATGACCTTGGGAAGCGGCATGACTACTCGATCTACAGAGGGGCTGCCTGGAGAACGCCTATTGGCGCGGCCCTCCAGGCCATGCCCCGGTTCTTACAACGGCTGGCGCTTGAGCTTGTCGAGCAGCAGCGCCATGGCCTGGCCGCGGTGGGACAGGCGGTTCTTGGTCTCGGCATCCAGTTCGGCGACGCTCTTGCCCAGTTCGGGGATGAAGAAATAGGGATCGTAGCCGAAGCCGCCCTCGCCGCGGGGCGCGTCGAGCAGTTCGCCGTGCCACTCGCCCTCGGCGATGAGGGGCTGGGGGTCGGCATCGTGGCGCACCAGCACCAGCACGCTGACGTAGTGGCCGCGCCGGTCGCTTTGCCCGGCCAGGTCGGCGAGCAGTTGGGCGTTGTTGCGGGCGTCCGACTTTTCGCCGCCGGCGCGCAGCTGGGCGTAGCGGGCCGACTGGACGCCGGGGGCGCCGCCCAGGGCGGCGACGCACAGGCCGGAATCGTCGGCGATGGCCGGCAGGCCGGTCAGCCGGGCGGCGTGGCGGGCCTTGGCCAGGGCGTTCTCGACGAAGGTGTCGAAGGGCTCCTCGGCCTCGGGCACGCCCAGGGCGCCCTGGGCCACCAGCTCGATGCCCAGGGGCGTCAGCAGGGCCGACATTTCCTTCATCTTCTTGGCATTGTTGGAAGCGAGCACCAGGCGCATGTCGGTCCCCTTACTTGTCGGTGCCGACGCTGGCGATCGTTTCCCGCTGCACCGCCACCAGGGCGGCGATGCCGGCTTCGGCCAGATCGAGCAGGGTGTTCATCTCGGCCCGGGTGAAGGGCTCGCCCTCGGCGGTGCCCTGGACTTCGACCAGGCCCTTGCCGCCGGTCATGATCACGTTCATGTCGGTGTCGCAGGCCGAATCTTCCGGATAGTCCAGGTCGAGCACCGGGGTGCCGGCGACGATGCCCACCGAGATGGCGGCGACGTGGTCCTTGACCGGGTTGGTGGCGATCTTGCCGGCCTGCTTCAACTTTTCGCAGGCTTCCCAGAGCGCCACCCAGGCGCCGGTGATGGCGGCGCAGCGGGTGCCGCCGTCGGCTTGCAGCACGTCGCAGTCGAGGGTGATCTGGCGCTCGCCCAGGGCGGCCAGGTCGGTAACGGCGCGCAGGGAGCGGCCGATCAGGCGCTGGATTTCCTGGGTGCGGCCGGTCTGCTTGCCCTTGGCCGCCTCCCGGGGGGAACGGGTGTGGGTGGAGCGGGGCAGCATGCCGTACTCGGCGGTGACCCAGCCCTGGCCCTTGCCGCGCAGGAAGGGCGGCACGTTCTCCTCGACGCTGGCGGTGCACAGCACCCGGGTGTCGCCCATCTCGATCAGCACCGAACCTTCGGCGTGGCGGGTGAAGGCGCGGGTGAGGCGCACGGGGCGGAGTTGGTCGGGCTGACGCTGGCTGGGACGCATGGAATTCCTTTCGGCAAAGCGGAGCGGGGCGCGCCGGTGGAAACGGCGCGCCCCGATGAAGATGCGATTTTACGGCTTGGAGTACTTGTCGATGGCGGCGCGGATCTCGGCGATGGCCCGCTCGATCTCGTCGTCGGAAAGATCGGCCTTGGCGGCCTGCTGGCTGCGCCCAAGGGGGCCGACCTGGCCCATCTGGGTATTGACCTCATCCCGGGCCATGGCCTGGGTCTGCACCGAACTGGACGGGTCCTCGCTGTAGCTGTCCTCCCAGCGCACGGCGACCAGGGACAGGTTGTCGCAGTGGGGGCCACCGCGCTGTTCGGCCATGTTGAGCAGGACCGGCACGGCCTGCATCAGGTTGGCGTCGCCGAGCAGAGCGGCCATGGTCTCGCCGGAAATGCCCCCCCACACCCCATCGGTGCACAGCACCAACAGGTCGCCGGCCTCCATGGGGGTCTTGCGCGAGAACTCGATCTCCGGGGCATCGAAGCCCCCCAGGCAGGTGTAGATCTTGTTGCGGTCCGGGTGGGTGGCCGCCTGGGCGGCGTTGATCAGCCCGTCGTCGAGCAGCTGCTGCACCCGGGAATGGTCCCGGGTCACCGACGCCACCCGGCCGCGACGCAGGTGGTAGAGGCGCGAATCGCCGGCGTGGGCCCAGTAGGCGATGTTGTCCTGAATGATGCAGGCGACGCAGGTGGTGCGCGGCGAATCGGACAGGGCGTGGGCCACCGAGTAATCGATGATCGCCTCGTGGGCGTTGTTGAAACCGCGCTGCAGAAACAGGAAGGGATCGGCGATCGCGGGCTTGGCCTCGCGCTGGAACACGTCCATCAGGTACTGCACCGCCAGCTGGGCGGCGACCTCGCCATGGTGGTGGCCGCCCATGCCGTCGGCGACGACCATCAGCAGGGCGTCGCGGGAATAGCTATAGGCGATCCGGTCCTCGTTATTGGGCCGTTTACCGGGCCGACTTTCCTGGTAGATGGTGAATTTCATCGTGGCGTGTTCTTGCGGAAGCGGTCCATCAGCTGGGACAGCCAGGAGGAGCGCTTGGTCGTGAGCTGGGCCGGGTCGGGCGCTTCGGTCAGGGCCTTTTGCAGGGCGAAGCAGCTTTGCGGCCGGTAAAGGTGGTTGAGGCACAGGCACCAGTCGATGGTTTCCAGCAACTGGTCGGAAAACTGGCCTTCGAAACGGGCCATGGCCGGTACCAGGTAGTCCTTCTTCAGCCGCTCGTCGGCGGCCTGGGGGGCGTTGCCGGCCAGGCAGGCGTACATCGAGGCGCCTACCGAGTAGATGTCGCTCCAGGGACCGAGCAGTTCCCGGTTCTGGTAATGCTCCGGCGAGGCGAAGCCCGGGGTGTACATGGGCTTGAGCATCGGCGTGTCGCTGGCCAGGGTCTGGCGCGCCGCACCGAAGTCGATCAACACCGGGGTGTTGTCGGTACGCAGGTAGACGTTGGACGGTTTCAGGTCCAGGTGCAGCAGCTTGTGGGTATGCACCTCGCGCAGGCCGTTCAACAGACGCACGAACACCCCGCGGATGAACTTCTCGCTGAGCTTGCCCTTGTGCTTGTGGATCACTTCCTGGAGGGTGCGCCCCTCCTCGTAGGCCATCACCATGTACACCGTGTCGTTGGCGCGGAAGAAGTTGAGCACCCGCACCACGTTCGGGTGGGACAGCTTGGCCAGAGCCCGGCCTTCCTCGAAGAAGCACTTCATGCCGTAACGGAAGGCCGGCAGGTGCTCGCTGGTGACGTTGGGCCGGGTATCCCCCTCGCCGCGCAGGGCCAGGCTGGCCGGCAGGTATTCCTTGATCGCCACCTGGCGCCCCTCCTCGTCCGTCGCCAGATAGACGATGGAAAAGCCGCCCACAGACAGCTGCCGCTCGATGCGGTAACCCTCGAACGTAAAGCCGGGGGTAAGGGCGACGTTGGCTTGTTGGGCCATTCAGGAAGGGGCTATGATGGAAAAAGTGGGGAAAATCGGGGGATTCGGCATTCCCGCTGGCATTTTCGGGTATCCGGTCTTTTTTGTGCTGGATTCTTGGCGGGCCGCATCCGCCGCATGAAAGCGCGGCCCCAATCGCTTGGGAAACCGGCCCGCGCCAGCGGTAGCAGGAGGCGCCTACCATCTGGCATTCTCCGGGGGTAAACGGGGCGTGTAAAGGCATCTCCGGCTGCTCCGGCCGCATGAGCCTGCCCGACGGCCTCCCCGGTTCGCATCACCCCATGGTTTTTGCCGCATTCGCCAGCATTCCCGGCCCTTTTTCCTTTTTTTGAGTCAATTCCATGATCGCCAGCATGACGGGCTACAGCGCCCGCATTCGTGACATCGGCCGGGGTGCGCTGCACCTGGAGCTGAAAAGCGTCAACAGCCGCTTCCTCGACCTGTTCTTCCGCCTCGGCGACGACATGCGCGGCTTCGAGCCCCTGCTGCGCGAGCGCATCGCCGCCCGGGCCAGCCGCGGCAAGCTCGAATGCCGGCTGTACTTCGTCCCCGCCGCCACGGTTTCCGCCCAGGAGCCCAATAGCGAGGCGATCGCCCGCCTGGTGCGCTGGCAGAGCCTGGTCCAGTCTCACTCCCCCGACGCCCCGCCCCTGACCACCGGCGAGATCCTGCGCTGGCCCGGGGTGTTCGCCGAGGAGAGCCTGGACGGCGAGGCCCTGGCCGCCGCCGTCAGCGCCCTGATCGACGAGGCCCTGGACGACTTCACCGCCAGCCGCCGCCGTGAGGGCGAAAAACTCGCCGCCATGATCCGCGAGCGCACCGCCCGCATTCGCGAGATCGTCGCCCTGGTCGAACCGGAAATGCCCGCCGCCCAGGCCGCCTTGGAGGAAAAGCTGCGCCAGCGCCTGGTCGACGCCCTGGGCGACGAGGGCCGGGTGGACGACGACCGCATCCGCCAGGAAATCGTCCTCTACGCCACCAAGGTGGACGTGGCCGAAGAGCTCTCGCGCCTGCGCACCCACGCCGACGAAGTGGATCGCATCCTCAAGGCCGGCGGCGCCAGCGGCAAACGTCTCGACTTCCTGATGCAGGAACTCAACCGGGAAGCCAACACCCTGGGCTCCAAGGCCGCCACCCCAGTGGTGACCAGCACCAGCATGGAACTGAAACTGCTCATCGAACAGATCCGCGAGCAGGTCCAGAACCTCGAATAAACCGGCCCAGACCGGTCCCCACCCCAACTAGGAGGAGTCTTCCATGCCCCACCCCCTGCTTGCCGTCCTGCAGCGCCTGATCCTGCCCCTGCTTGCCGCCCTGGCCTGGACCGCCACCCCTGCCGCCCTGGCCGGCCCCGACGACGCTTCCCGCTTCGACGGCAGCCCCCTGGGGGCGCAGAAGGCGGTGTATCACTTCAACTATGAAAAGCCGGAAGACCTGCTGCAGGGGCTCGGCTACCTGCACAACCATCTGCGCGGCCTGAAGGAATTCGGCGACCTGAAGAAGTCGCACCTGGTGATCGTCGCCCACGGCAACGAGCTACACATGCTGTCGCGCCTCAACCGGGCGGCCTACCCGGACATCTACGACAAGCTCAAGGAACTGACCGACCAGGGCGTGACCCTCCGCATCTGCCGCAATGCCGCCGCCGCCCGGGGCTACAAGCCGGGCGACTTCTACGACCTGGCCACCGTAGTGCCCGCCGCCATGACCGATCTGGCCAAGTGGCAACAGGCCGGCTACACCTACATTTCCGGCGACGTGATCAAGCGCAGCACGCGCAAGGAATTCCTGGAAAAACACCCGGAAATCCTCGATTGATCCTCCCGGCCACCTCTTCTCTGGAGAACCCTGCAGCCATGAACGGCTCCGCCTCGACCCCCGGCACCCTGTTCGTCGTCGCCGCCCCTTCCGGGGCCGGCAAGACCACCCTGACCCGCCTGCTGCTGGAGAACGATCCCGGCATCCACCTGTCGATCTCTTACACCACCCGGGCACCCCGGCCGGGCGAGGAGAACGGCAAGGCCTACCACTTCGTCGACGTGCCGACCTTCCAGGCCATGATCGAACGCAAGGAGTTTCTCGAATGGGCCGAGGTGCACGGCAACTACTACGGCACGTCGCGCGTGTGGATCGAGCAGGAAATCGCTGCGGGGCGCGACGTGTTGCTGGAAATCGACTGGCAGGGCGCCCAGCAGGTGCGCCGCCTCTTTCCGGGCTGCGTCGGCATCTTCATCCTGCCACCGTCCACGGCCGAGTTGGCGCGGCGGCTGACCGGCCGGGGCACGGATTCGAGCGAAGTGATCGCTCGCCGCCTGGCCGCTGCCCGGGACGAGATGCGCCATGTAGGAGAGTTTGACTATGTTATTATTAACAATGAGTTGCAGGTGGCTTTTGCCGACCTGGCCGCGGTGGTTCGCGCTGCCCGGCTGACCAACGGCCGCCAGGTCGCCCGCCACGGCGACCTGTTCGCCAGCCTGCTGGAAAGTTGAGCAAACTCGATTTTTTCGACTTTTCGCCGCTTTTACCTTCTTTTTTCCCAATTTCTCAGGAAATCCTCATGGCCCGCATCACCGTCGACGACTGCCTCGCGCGCATCCCCAACCGTTTCCAGATGACCCTGGCCGCCACCTACCGCGCCCGCCAGGTCGCCAACGGTGCCACCCCCATGGTGGACGAAGACAAGGACAAGCCGACGGTCATCGCCCTGCGTGAAATCGCCGAAGGCAAGGTCGGCGCCGAAGTCCTCAACCGCGGCCAGGCCTAACTCCAAGTAGCCCCCGGATGCCCAGGGCGAGAGGCCGGATCATGGACACCCCCACCATCCCCTCGCCCCCTGCATCCCCCGCATCCGTTCCCGCCGCCCCGCCGGGGCCGGCGGAGGCCCCGGTCGGCGGCGCCCCGCATCGCCCCCTGGGAGCGCCGGTCAGCACGCCGCCGGCGGAAAAGACCTACCCCCCGTTTCCCCTCGACGATCCGGCCTACCAGGTCTTCATCGACAGCCTCGACTACCTGAAGGCCGAGGACATCGCCCGGGTCGAAGACGCCTTCGCCTACGCCGAGGCGGCCCACCGCAGCCAACGCCGCATTTCCGGCGAGCCCTACATCACCCACCCCCTGGCCGTGGCCGGGGCCGTAGCCGAATGGCGGCTCGACGCCACCGCCATCATGGCGGCCCTGCTCCACGACGTGCTGGAGGACACCGGCGCCTCCAAGGCCGAGCTGACCGAGCGCTTCGGCAAGCCGGTGGCGGATCTGGTGGACGGCCTGTCCAAGCTCGACAAGATCGAGTTCTCCTCCTATCAGGAAGCCCAGGCGGAAAACTTCCGCAAGATGCTGCTGGCCATGGCCCGGGACATCCGGGTCATCCTGATCAAGCTCACCGACCGCCTGCACAACATGCAGACCCTCGGCAGCATGCGCCCGGACAAGCGCCGCCGCATCGCCAACGAGACCCTGGAAATCTATGCCCCGATCGCCAACCGGCTGGGGCTGAACAAGGTCTACCGGGAGTTGCAGGACCTGTCCTTCATGAACCTGCATCCGATGCGGTTCAACGTGCTGAAGAAGGCGGTCAAGGCGGCCCGTGGCAACCGGCGCGAACTGCTCACCCGCATCCTCGACGGTATCCAGGAACGCATGAAGGATCGCCACATCGAGGCCCAGGTGTTCGGCCGCGAAAAGAGCCTGTACTCGATCTACAAGAAGATGGTCGAGAAGCGCCTGACGTTCTCCCAGGTGCTCGACATCTACGGGTTCCGCGTCGTGGTTGCCGACGTATCCACCTGCTACCTGGCCCTGGGCGCCCTGCACAGCCTGTACAAGCCCCTGCCGGGCAAGTTCAAGGACTACATCGCCATCCCCAAGGCCAACGGCTACCAATCGCTGCACACCACCCTGATCGGTCCTTACGGCACCCCCATCGAGGTGCAGATCCGCACCGAGGAAATGCACCACCTGGCCCAGGAAGGCGTCGCCTCCCACTGGCTGTACAAGGAAGAAGCCGACGGCAGCAGCGCCGAACTGCAAAACCAGACGCACAAGTGGCTGCAGTCCCTGCTTGAATTGCAGAACACCGCCGGCGATTCGGCCGAGTTCTACGAGCACGTCAAGATCGACCTGTTCCCCGACGAGGTGTACGTGTTCACCCCCAAGGGCAAGATCCTCACCCTGCCCAAGGGCGCCACCGCGGTGGACTTCGCCTACGCGGTGCACACCGACATCGGCAACCGCTGCGTCGCAGCCAAGATCAACTACGAGCTGGCCCCCCTGCGCACCGAGCTGCAGAACGGCGACCAGCTGGAAATCGTCACCGCCGCCCACGCCAACCCCAACCCGGCCTGGCTGTCCTACGTCAAAACCGGGCGGGCGCGCAGCAAGATCCGCCACTTCCTCAAGACCCAGCAGAACGAGGAATCCGCCGCCCTGGGCGAGCGCCTGCTCAACCAGGAGCTCAAATCCCTCGGCATCGAGCCCGCCGACGTACCCGCCGCGGCCTGGGACGAGTTGATGCGCGAATCGGGCAACAAGCCGATCAAGGACATCTACGCCGACATCGGCCTGGGCAAGCGCCTGGCCTCGGTGGTGGCACGCCGCCTGATGTCCCGGGAAGAGAACGCCGCCGGCGGCGACACCCTGCGCCCCGGACCGATCGTCATCCACGGCACCGAAGGCATGGCGGTGACCTTCGCCACCTGCTGCCGCCCCATCCCGGGCGACCCCATCGTCGGCTCGATCCGCAAGGGCCAGGGGCTGGAAATCCACACCCACGACTGCCCGGTCATCCGCAAGTCGCGCCGCCTCGAACCGCAGAAATGGATCGACGTCGAATGGGCCGCCCAGCCGGGCAAGCTGTTCGCCGTGCCGATCCGGGTCGAGGCCCAGCACCAGCGCGGCGTGCTGGCCAAGATCGCCACCGAGATCGCCGAAGCCGGCTCGAACATCGAAAACGTCAGCATGGAAGAAAGCGGCGGCGGGTTGTACACCTCGATCCACTTCACCATTCTGGTTTCCCACCGGGTGCATCTGGCGGCAGTGATGCGCGGCCTGCGCCACATCCCCGAAGTGATCCGCATCATCCGCGAACGGGACGGGGACGACCCCCACACCACCGCCCCCTTCTCGCCCTACGTCAAGCACTGAACACGACCGGGCGCGCCACACCGGTCGCCCCGGCCGGCCCACTTCCCGTTAAGATTCCCCCTTGCGCTACGGCGTGTTCGTAAGGAGGTTTCCATGCAGGTCATCGTCCTCGGCGCCGGCGTCGTGGGTACCACCAGCGCCTGGTTTCTCGCGGCCGCCGGTCATCAGGTCACGGTCATCGATCGCCAGCCCGGCGCCGGGCTGGAGACATCCTTCGCCAACGGCGGCCAGATCTCGGTCTGCCACGCCGAACCCTGGGCCAACCCGCACACGCCGCTGAAGGCCCTGGCCTGGATGGGTCGGGAAGACTCCCCCCTACTCTTCCACCTGCGCGCCGACCGGCAGCTGATCGACTGGAGCCTGCGCTTCCTGCGCGAATGCACCCCGGGGCGCACCCGGCGCAACATGGTGGACATCGTCCACCTCGCCCTCTACAGCCGCCGCACCCTGCAAGCCCTGCGCGCCGAGTTGGGTCCCGACTTCCAGTACGACCACTTGGAGCGGGGCATCCTGCACATCTTCACCGACCCCCGCGAGTTCGATGCCGCGATCAAGGCCTCGGCGGCGATGCGCGACCTGGGCCTGGACCGCCAACCCGTCTCGGTGGATCAGTGCATCGCCATCGAACCCGCCCTGGCCGACGTGCGGCACAGGCTGGTGGGCGGCGACTGGACCCCCTCCGACGAATCCGGCGACGCCCACAAATTCACCCAGGCCCTGGCCGCCCGGGCCGCCGCCCGGGGCGTGCAGTTCCGCTACGGCACCACCATCGAGCAAATCCCCACCGCCGGCGGCCAAGTGGCCGGCGTGGTGGTGCGCGGCCCGGACGGCGCCCCGGAACTGCTTACCGCCGACGCCTACGTGCTCTCCCTGGGCAGCTACAGCCCCCTGATGGCCCGCCCCCTCGGCCTGCACCTGCCCATCTACCCGGCCAAGGGCTATTCGGCCACCCTGCCGATCAAGGCCGGCAGCGAAGCCCACGCCCCCACCGTCAGCCTCACCGACGACGAGCGCAAACTGGTCTTCTCCCGCCTCGGCAACCGGCTGCGCGTCGCCGGTACCGCCGAATTCGGCGGCTACGGGCTGGAACTCAACCCAGTGCGCTGCGAGGCCCTGCTCAGCCGCACCAAGGAGTTCTTCCCCCACCTCGAACTGGACGGCCCGCCCCAGTACTGGACCGGCCTGCGCCCGGCCACCCCGTCCAACGTGCCGATCATCGGCCGCAGCACGCTGCCCAACCTGTGGCTCAACACCGGCCACGGCACCCTCGGCTGGACCATGTCCTGCGGTTCCGCCGCCGCCCTGGCCGACCTGGTCTCGGGCAAGACGCCGGAACCGGTCTTCCCCTTCCTCGGCCGGCCCCGCCCCTAACCCCCCCCGAACCCAAGCGCACCGAACCGGGGCCGACGTGCGCCCCACCCGATAATTCCAACAACGGAGACACCACCCCCATGAGCGACACCCGCGAACCCGCTGTACTGAGCCGCCACGCCGACGGCGTGGCCGTGCTCACCCTCAACCGTCCGGCAGCACTGAACGCCCTCAACGTGGCCATGATCGACGACCTGCGCCGTGCCGCCCAGGCGGCCCTGGACGACCCGGACGTCGGAGCCATCGTCATCACCGGCGCCGGCGACCACTTCATGGCCGGCGGCGATCTGAAGTGGTTCCACCAGCAGCTGCACCTGAACGAGGCCGATCTGCGCATCCTGTTCGAGGATCTGATCGCCAAGGTGCACGCCACCACCCTGCTGCTCAAGGAAGGCGGCAAGCCCGTGGTGGCCGCGGTGCGCGGCGCCGCCGCCGGCTTCGGTCTGTCGCTGATGATGGCCTGCGACCTGGCGGTGGCCGCCGAGGACGCCTATTTCACCCTGGCCTACCGGCACATCGGCATCTCCCCGGACGGCGGCGCCACCTGGTCCCTGCCACGCCTCGTGGGAGCCAAGCGCGCCGCCGAAATCGCCCTGCTCGGCGACCGCTTCGGCGCCGCCCAGGCCCTCGACTGGGGCCTGGTGAACCGGGTGGTGGCCAAGGACGCCGTGCACGACGAAGCCCTGGCCCTGGCCAAGCGCCTCGCCGACGGTCCGCGCCAGGCTTTGGCCAACACTCGGGCCCTGCTGCAGCGCTCGCTCACCACCGGCCTGCCCGAGCAGCTCGCCCGGGAGCAGGCCAGCTTCGCCCAGTGCGCCACCACTCCGGATTTCGCCGAGGGTCTGGCGGCCTTTCTGGAAAAGCGCCCGGCCCGCTTCGGCAGGGGTTGAGGCCGGTGGCCGCACCCGCGGCCCCAGGTCCGTGCCCCCTTGCCCGCGCTTCCCGCTCCATGGCGCGGCAGCAGACGCCCCGGGGCCGACACCCCTGTGCCGGCCCCGCCTCCGCGCACCATCGCCACAAACCCTAGGCTGGGCGCGCCTCTCCAGACCCCCTGCCAGCAACGCCAATAACCACGCGGATCTCCAAGGCGACCTCGCGGAAACCCAATAGGGACGCGGACTTTCACCATGCTCATCGACACCCACTGTCACCTGGACGCCGCCGAGTTCGACCCGGACCGGGACGCCGTGGCCGCCCGGGCGGTAGCTGCCGGGGTGCGCCTGGCGGTGGTGCCGGCGGTGGAAGTGGCCAACTTCGCCGCAGTGGAAGCCCTGGCGGCCCGTGGAGTTCCTCCTCTTCCGGGAACCCGAAGCACCCCATACCCCGTCCCGGAGGATGGCGCCCGGCCCGAAGCCGCCGCACCCAGCACCGCCCCCCCCTCCCCCCCGCTCCCCGCAGGGCCGGCCGGCCCCCGTGCTCCGTCCTCTGACACCCCTGCTGCATTCGCCCCCCCTCCGGATACCCCGCCGCCCCTGGGCGGCCTGTGCGTCGCCCCGGCCTACGGCATCCATCCCCTCTACGTGCCCGGGGCCAGCGACGCCGACCTGGCGACCCTGGCCACCCGGCTGGAAGCCGCCCTGGCCGGCCCCTACCCGCCGGTAGCCGTGGGCGAGATCGGCTTGGACGGCTTCGTCCCGGCACTGCAGGCACCCGACCTGCGCGCCCGCCAGGAAGCCCTCTTCCTCGCCCAGCTCAAGCTGGCCCGGGATTTCGGCCTGCCGGTGATCCTGCACATCCGCCGCGCCCAGGACACGGTGCTCAAGTACCTACGCCAGGTGTTCGGCAAGGGCGGCAGCCCCGGCGGCATCGCCCACGCCTTCAACGGCAGCGAGCAGCAGGCCCACGCCTTCCTCGACCTGGGGTTGCGCCTGGGCTTTGGCGGCACCCTGACCTACGACGGCTCCCAGCGCATCCGCCGCCTCGCCGCCACCCTACCGGGCGACGCCTTGGTGCTGGAGACCGACGCCCCGGACATCCCCCCCGCCTTCGCCCCCCGCCAGCGCAACGAACCGGCCCATCTGGCGGCCATCGCCGCGGTACTCGGCGAGCTGCGCGGCCTCGACCCGGACGAGGTGGCGGCCCTGACCAGCGGCAACGCCCGGGCCGCCCTGCCCGGACTGGCCGCCTACGCCACGCCCTGACAGCCCGCCGCCAGGGCGGGAGCCCCCGCGCAGCGCGGGGCGAGCGGGGCCGTATGGGCCCGGATGAACGTGATGGTCGAGGCCTTGCCCCGGCCCAACGCCTTGGTTGCCCGAGCGCAGGCCCAGCCACGCGGCCGTCGGGCCGTAGGACCGAAATACCGGCGGGACAGTCTCCAGGCGCCCCTCCTGCCAGACATCCGACAACCGTCCAATCGACTATCGCCGCGAAACCGCCCGGGAAACCGGGGCAGGTCGGCGCCCCTTGCTATAATTCGCGCCACTGCCGGCCGGGCGCTCCACCGCCCCCCATGACCGTCCCGTCCCGGGGCGACGGCTTCCCCGGCCCCGCCTCCGACCTCTTCCCGCCCATGCCCTTCCTCTCCCCCCCTCCCCGGCGCTGGCCCCTGGCCCTGCTCGGCCTGTTCCTCGCCGCCCTGGTGGTGTTCGGCATCGGCATCCAGGAGCCCACCGGCCTGACCGGCAAGGACGAATACTTCCTGGGCCTGCGCACCCCCATGGAGATGATGGAGAAGGACGCCTGGGTGGTGCCGGTGCTCAACGACCAGCCGCGCCTCAAGAAGCCCCCCATGCTGTACTGGCTGGGCCGTGCCAGTTTCGAAGTGTTCGGCCCCTCCCTGCCCGCCGCCCGGGGCATCACCGTGCTGTTCGCCGCCCTGCTGGTGGTCGCCACCGCCGCCCTGGGGCGCCGCCTCACCGGCTCCGCCGGGGCCGGCCTGTGGGCCGCGGTGCTGCTGTTCACGGTGATGGGGTTGGCCAGCGAGTCGCGCCGCTTCATGCTCGACGTGCCCACCGCCGCCCTGTCCACCCTGGCCTTCCTCGGCCTGGTGCGCTGGAAGGACGAGCGCCGTGCCGGCGATCTGGTGCTGGCCGCCGTGCTGCTCGCCGCCGGCTTCCTGCTCAAGGGGCCGATCGTTGCCGTGGTGTGCGGCGCCGGCGTGCTCGGCCTGCTGCTCTCGGGCCAGTGGGCCTGGGCCGACCTGTGGCGGCGCAAGTTCTCCCTCGCCGGCGCCCTGGGCCTGTTCCTGGCCCTGGCCCTGCCCTGGTTCATCTACGTGCGGCTGCGCTACCCGGAGGCCGCCGCCGCCGAACTGCAGGAAGAACTGGAAGCCCGCCAGCTGTTCACTCCGTCGCCGGAAACCCTGCTCGGCGCCCTGCAGATCGTCCTGCCCTGGAGCTTCGTGCTGCTGGCCCTGGTCTGGCGGCTGCGCCGCGAGCCCGGCCCGGCCCGCATGCTGCTGGTGTGGGCGGGCTTCACCGTGCTGCCGTTCTGCTTCATCCACACCTTCGACCGCTACCTGGTCGGTTCCCTGGTGCCCTTTGCCCTGATCCTCGGCTTCGCCCTGGCCCGGGGCGAGCGCTTCCCCGCCTGGGCGCTGCGCCTGGGCGCCGGGCTGGTGCTGCTGATGGCCGGGGTGTTCGCCGCTTTCGCCTTCTGGTTCCACCTGGGCGGCTGGGGCTGGCTGCTGCCGCCCCTGGCGCTGCTGCTGTGGGCCGCCTGGCGGGCCGATCCCCGCGCCATGGCGGCGGCCATGGCGCTGGTGTGGCTGGCCTTCTTCGGCCTGCTCTTCCCCCGCCTCGGCATCAACGCCGTGCCCGACGCAGTGCGCGCCCTGGCCGCCGACCGGCCGGTGCTGATGTTCGACGGCCCCCAGCCGGCCATGCTGCCGATCCTGCTCGGCCACCCGTTGCGCCACACCAGTACGCTGGACGCCCGCGACCTGGCCCCGCCCCGGCTACTGATCTTCGTCCGCGCCGAGGACGAAGCCCGCCTGCGCGAACAAGCTCGCGCCCTGGGCGCCGACCTGCGCACCCTGGGCGATTACCCGGTGCTCGCCTCCCGGGGGTCGGGCATCCGCTTCACCCGGGACGGCGCCGGCAAGGCGCAATGGCTGGACGCGATCCGCAGCCGTTCCCTGGCGCCCCTGGAATCCACCGTGCGCTACTTGGAAGTGCAGGCGCCCACAGGCAGAGAGGGCCGGCCGTGAGCGCCGCGCCGCGTATCCGCCGCATCGCCGCCGCCCTGGCCCTGCTTGCCGCCGTCGGTGCCGCGGCCTGGCGCGCGCCCCGCCCTGTGGTCAGCGATTTCGTCACCACCTCTACCGCCGTGGCCGCCCTGGCGCCCAAGCCCCCCGCCCTGCACCACGTGCCGGTCGCGCCCCTGGCCGATGACTTCCTGCCCCGGGTCGCCCCCACCGCCCACGGCGCCAGCCTGGTCGCCCTGGCCGACGGCGACGTGGCCGCCGCCTGGTTCGCCGGCAGCCGGGAAGGAGCGCCGGACGTGAGCATTTACCTGTCCCGCTGGCATGCCGTGGGGCGCGGCGGCGTGTGGTCTGCGCCGGTGGCCGTCGCCACCCGGGAAGGGGTGCAGGCCGCCACTGGCCGCTACGTACGCAAGCTCGGCAACCCGGTGCTCGGCCAGGACAGCGACGGCCGCCTGCACCTGTGGTTTGTCAGCGTCGCCTTCGGCGGCTGGGCCGGCTCCGCCCTCAACCACCAGGTGTCCGAGGATGGCGGGCTGACCTGGAGCGGTGCCCAGCGGCTGGTAACCTCGCCCTTCCTCAACATCAGTACCCTGGTGCGTAACCCGCCCCTGTGGCCGGATCATGGCGGCGGCGTGGCCCTGCCGGTGTATCACGAGTTCATCGCCAAGCACGGCGAGTGGCTGCGCCTGGACGACCAGGGCCGGGTGGTGGACAAGGTCCGCCTGCCTCAACCGCGCCGCGCCCTGCAACCGGCGGTGGCGCCCCTCGGCAACGGCGCGCTGCTCGCCCTGCTGCGCGACGCCGGCCCGGGCCCGGGCCATGTGCTGAGCGCCACCTCCCCGGACGGCGGCGCCCACTGGCAGGCCGGCGCCCCGCTGCCGATCGCCAACCCCAACGCCGCCGTGGCCCTGCTGCGCCTGACCAACGGCAGCCTGCTGCTGGCCTGCAACCCGGTGCCCGGCAACCGCAACCGCCTGTCGCTGTGGCTGTCGCCGGACCAGGGCGCCAACTGGCGCGAGGTCCAGGTGCTCGATGCCAGCGACGACGGCGACGACGAGTTCTCCTACCCGGCCCTGGCCCAGGACAGCGCCGGACGCATCCACGTGGTCTATACCTGGAAGCGCGAAACCCTGCGCCATCACGTGTTTGCCGCCAACGCCCTGCAGGAGTCCCGGCCATGATCGCCCTGAGCACCGCCCTGGGCCTGCTCACCCAGGCCGCCGCCGTCGGTGCCGTCGCGGCAGCCGCGCTGCGGCGCTGGGGCCCCGCCCCGGCCGTGGGCACGCCTCCTGCTTGGCCGCACCTGCTGCCCCTGGCCATCGCCGCCCTGGCCCTGGTACCTGTGGCCGGCTGCTCCCTGGCCATGGTGCTGCGCGGGCTGTGGAACGACCTGTCCTTCACCACCCTGCAACTGGCCCTGCTCGCCCTGGCCGGCCGCGACTGGCTACCCGCCGGCCAGCGCCGTGGCCTGGCCGCGGCCATCGTCGCGGCCGGGGTGCTGCTCTTTCCCACCGCCCTGGGCGCCGGTCCCTTCGACCTGTACCGGAGCGGCTTTCAGCCCCTGCCACTGCTCGGCGTGCTCGGCCTGGCCGGGCTGGCCCTGTGCTGGCACGCACCGCTGCTGACCCTGCTGCTGGCGGTGGACCTGGGCGCCTACGCCCTGGGCCTGGCCGATTCCAGCAACCTGTGGGACTACCTGCTCGATCCCGTGCTTTTCCTCTACGCCCTGATTCTTCTGCTCGTTCCGCAACGGCAGCGCGCCCCGGCCCTGGCGCCGGCTGCCGCCGCGCATGCGGAACAACCCGAGTAACCCGATGACCACCATGACCGACACCCCGACCCGCCCCACCCCGCCCAACGTCTCCATCGTCATCCCCATCTACAACGAGCAGGAGAACCTGCCCGACCTGGTGGCCAAGGTCGGCGAGGCCCTGCTGCCCACCGGGCGCAGCTTCGAGCTGATCTGCGTGGACGACGGCTCCCGGGACCGCTCGGCCTGGGTGCTGCGCGACCTGGCGGCCAAGACGCCCTGGCTCAAGCCGCGCTACCTGATGCGCAACTACGGCCAGACCGCCGCCCTGCAGGCCGGCTTCGACGCCGCCACCGGCAAGTACGTGGCGACCCTGGACGGCGACCTGCAGAACGACCCGGCGGACATTCCCGCCCTGCTCGACCGCCTCGACAACGATGCGTCGGTGGACATGATCTCGGGCTGGCGCAAGGACCGGCAGGACAAGGCGGTGTCGCGCAAGCTGCCGTCGATGATCGCCAACCGGCTGATCTCCAAGGTCACCGGCGTGACCCTGCACGACTACGGCTGCGCCCTGAAGGTGTACCGCGGCGAGATCATCCGCCGCATCCGCCTCTACGGCGAACTGCACCGCTTCATCCCGATCCTGGCCGCCGAGGCCGGCGCCCGCATCACCGAGGTGCCGGTGCGTCATCACGCCCGCACCCGGGGCGTCTCCAAGTACGGCATCGACCGCACCTTCCGGGTGATCCTCGACCTCTTGCTGATGCGCTTCATGATGCGCTACCTGCACCGCCCGCTGCACGCCTTCGGCGGCGTCGGCCTGTGGCTGCTGGTACCGGGCCTGGCGGCGCTGGCCTGGCTGCTCGGCGTCAAACTGTTCGGCCACGACATCGGCGGCCGGCCCCTGCTGCTGGCCGGGGTGATGCTGTCCCTGATGGGGGTCAACCTGATCGGCCTGGGGGTGCTTGGCGAAGTGCTGATCCGGGTCTATCACGAGCCGGAAGGCCGGGATCAGTACCGGCTGCGCGAGGCGCCGGAAGGCGACGTCTGAGCTTGAGCCCGAACCGCCTGGCCGCCCTGAGCGCACCGCTGCCGTGATTTCCGCCAAGACCGCCGTCAAGCTGGCGGCGGCCCCCCTGCTGCTCGCCGCCGTGGTGTGGGTGGTGGACCCGGCCCGGGTCGCCGCCACCTTCCGCCGCCTCGACCTGGCCTGGGTCGCCGTCGGCCTGCTGGTGTCGATCGCCTCCAACGTGGTATCGGCCTGGCGCTGGCACGAGCTGTCGCGCTGGCTGGGGCTGCGCTCGCCGCTGATGGCCATGGTGCGCGTCTATTTCCAGGGCATGACCGCCAACACCCTGCTGCCCGGCGCCACCCTGTCCGGCGACATGCTGCGCGCCGGCCTGCTGGTGCGCGGGGGCAACCCGGTACTGGAGTCGGGCCTGTCGGTGGTGCTCGACCGCTTTTCCGGCCTGTGGGTGCTGTGCCTGATGTCCGGCGCGGTGGCCGGCGCGGTGCTGCTCGCCCTGGGCCTGCCGCCCTTCTGGCAGGGCCCGGCCCTGCCGGTGCTGGCCACCGCCGGCCTGACCCTGGCCGCCACCCTGGGCCTGTTCCTGCTGCCCCTGCTGTTCTTCTGGGGTGCCCGCCACGGCCTGCTGCCGCGTCTGCCGGCGCGCTGGCGCACCCAGGCGGAGCGCCTGCTCGGCCTGCCCGCGGCCGGCCGCCAGTTCGTCTGGCAACTGGGCATGTCGGCCCTGGTGCAGGTGCTCTCCATCGGCGCCCTGGCCCTGGCCGGCCGCGCCACCGGGCTGGAGCTGCCGGTGTGGACCTACGCCGTGGCCGCCGCGCCGATCTTCATCATGGCCGCCCTGCCGGTCAGCTTCGGCGGCTGGGGCACCCGGGAAGCCGGCGCCGCGGTGTGCCTGGGCCTGTTCGGCGCCAGCACCGAGCTGGCGGTAACCGCCTCCCTGCTCTACGGCATCTACGCCACGGTGCAAGCCGGCCTGGGCGTGGCGCTCAGCTACCTGCCCAATAGCGGGCAGGGCGAAACCCCGCGCCAGTAGCCGCGTTCCAGGCTGTCTCACTGGAAAGCAAGGCAGGACGCGGCGTTCCAGACAGGCATGCTGGAGAATGGCGTCCTGCCTTGGTTTCGGCCCGATGCCAAATTAGGCCCCGGGCTGATCCGGCCAATCCCGGCACACCTGCCCCCACCCCCGGTGACTGCCCCCGTGCCGGCCGTCCCCCGTCACGGGAGCCCCACGGCCTCACCCGGCATTAGCGCCCCCTGGCGCGCCACACTGCGCCTCCTGCCGACCACGCGTCCAACAACCCGGGCCCCGGCCGCCGCACCCCATAAAAAAACCGCCCCGGCATCCAGTATCCGGGGCGGTTTTTACGGCAGCCGCAGGGCCGGAGGGCAACCGGGCGGCAGTGCCGCCACGGTCGTCCGGGCCGAGCCTGTGTTGACGTCTTACTTCTGCGCAGCCTCGTCGGCCTTGGCCGGTTCGGCGGCGGACTTTTCCACCGGCGGGTGGAACACTTCCGGCGCCGCGCCGTTCTTTTCCGCGCCGATGCTCTGCTCGACGGCGGGCAGGCGGTGGGCGATGCCCTTGTGGCAGTCGATGCAAGTCTTGCCGCCGTTGAGGCCTTCCTGGTGCATGCGCGCCGAGCGGCGGCCCTGCTCCGAGTAGTCGAAGTACTCGAAGTTGTGGCAGTTGCGGCACTCGCGAGAATCGGTGCGCTTCATCCGCGCCCATTCGTGCTCGGCCAGTTCGAGGCGCTTGGCGTTGAACTTCTCCGGGGTGTCGATGGAGCCGAGGATCTTGTGCAGCACCTCGTTAGACGCCTGGATCTTGCGGATGATCTTGGGCACCCACTCCTTGGGCACGTGGCAGTCCGGGCAGGTGGCGCGCACGCCGGAACGGTTGGTGAAGTGGATGGTGTTGCGGTACTCCTGGTACACGTTGTCCTTCATCTCGTGGCAGGAGATGCAGAACTCTTCCCGGTTGGTCCATTCCATGGCGGTGTTGAAGCCGCCCCAGAACAGGATGCCCGCAACGAACAGGCCGACCACGGTCACCGGACCGATGGCCATCAGGCGCTTGTAGAGGCTTTTCTTTTCTTGCTTGTTGTCAGCCGATGTCATGGCCAGCTCCTTTTAGTTGAGTCCTTGGGCGCGCTTGAAGGTGTTGCCCACCAGCGGCCGGGCGTTGGTCTGGGGCACGTGGCACTGGGTGCAGAAGTAGCGGCGCGGGCTGATGTTGGAGAGCTCCTTGCCGTCCCGGTCCTTGAAATGGGTCAGGGACACCTTGGTGGCGCCGGTCTCCTTGTAACGCGTCCAGGAGTGGCAGTCCATGCACTTGTTGAATTCTTTGGTGATGTTGTAGTTGGCGATGGTGTGCGGAATCAGGGGCGGCTGCTGCACGTATTCACGGGGAATCGGCTCCCGGTCCTTCTCGTACTTGTAGATATCCCCCTCGTTCACGTCCGCCTTGATGTCGGCGTGGCGCAGGGATTCCACCACCGGCTTGGGCTCGGCCGCCGCGGCGTGGAAGGAGGGAACCGCGAGCAGGCTGGCGAGGGTGACGGCCGCGGTCAGCACGGGCAGGGAGAGTTTCATGACGCGCTCCTTTGATCGAATCTATGTGAAAAACGGAAGACATCCTGGCCGCAGACGTCCACGCAGCGGCCGCAGGTGGTGCAGTCGGAGGAAAGGATCACCGGCGAGCCGCTGCCCTTGAGGGCGGGGCGGATCACCTGGGGTTCGGGGCAGACGGCAAAGCAGTCCATGCAATCGTTGCAGCGGGCCCGCTGCGGCGCGGTGACCCGGGCCAGGGCGGTCTTGCCGAGCAGGGAGTAGAAGGCGCCCATCGGGCACAGGTGGCCGCACCAGCCGCGCGCCACGGTCAGGTCGTAGACGAACACCGCCGCCAGGGCCAGCCAGCCCAGCCCCCAGCCGAAGAACAGGCTGCGGTGGAAGAAGGAGACCGGATTGACCCACTCCCAGGCGATGCTCCCGGTGGCCGCCGACACCACCAGGGTGGCGCCGAGCAGCCAGCGCCGGGTGGCCTCCGCCGGGGTCTTGCCGGTCTTGAGGCCGAGGCGGCGGCGCGACCAGGCAGCGGCATCGGTAATCAGGTTTACCGGGCAGACCCAGCTGCAGAACACCCGGCCGCCGAGCAGCAGATAGAAGGCGAGCACGATGGCCGCACCGATCAGGGCGGTCTTGTAAGGCCAGTGGCCGGCCGCCAGGGATTGCAGCAGGGCGTAGGGATCGGTCAGGGGCAGCACCCCCAGGGTCAGGCTGGAGGTGAGGTTGCCCTTGACCAGCCAGACGCCGAACCAGGGCCCGGCCAGGAACAGGGCGAGGATGGTCAGTTGCGAAGCCCGACGCAGCAGCAGCCACTTGTGGGCGGCCAGCCAGCCCCGGGTGCGCACGGCCTCCTGGCCGGGCCGGCTGAGGCGCTTGGCAGCGGAAGTCGAGACGGCCATGTCAGCGCTCCCCGCCCAGCCCCGGCGGGGCGGACGGCACGACGGGGTGGGACGGGGCGGACGGCAGGCCGGCGCCACCGATCGGCGAGGCGGGTGGCGTGTCGACGCCCCGGGCGGGCAGCTGCAACTGGTCGCCGATCAGGGAACCGCCGGCCTTTTCCTTCTCCTCCCAGCCCTTGCGGTAGTGCTCCGGCAACTTGCCCTTGGCCAGGGCCAGGGGGAACACCTTGATCGCCGCTTCCGGCAGCACGCAGGACTTCTCGCACTTGCCGCAGCCGGTGCAGTGGTCCGAATGCACCGTGGGCAGGAGCATGGCGTGGCGGTCGGAGCGCGGGTTGTGCATCTTCTCCAGGGTGATGGCCTGGTCGATCACCGGGCACACCCGGTAGCAGACGTCGCAGCGCAGCCCGAGGAAGTTGAGACAGCTTTCGTGGTCCACCAGGGCCGCCAGCCCCATGCGCGCCTGGTTGATGTCGGTCAACCCGTGATCGAGGGCCCCGGTGGGGCAGGCTTTGACGCAGGGGATGTCCTCGCACATCTCGCAGGGCACCTGGCGGGCGCTGAAGTAAGGCGTGCCCGCGGCCCCGACCCCGGCGGCATCGCCCAGGGGGGCGAGCTTGAGGGTGTCGTAGGGGCAGTCACGCACGCACAACCCGCAGCGCACGCAGGCGGCCAGGAAGTCGGCCTCGGCCAGCGCCCCGGGCGGGCGCAGGGCCAGGGCCGGCAAGGCCCGCGCCTGGCGTGAATAGAGCCCGACGCCCAGACCCATCAGGCAGGCGCTCCCCGCCGCCCCCGCGATGCCGTTGAGAAACCGGCGGCGGGCACCGGAGGCCGGACCGCCCTGTTCCGGCGTCGCCGGCGCAGGGGCAGTCCCGGCCGCCCCCCCGCGCGGGGCGCGGGGCAGGTCCGGAGTGGCGGGCATGTCGGGGCGGTCGGCCATGACGGTACGGGGCTAGGGCGCTCGTGAGGCAACGCTTAGGCGCGGGTCACCTTGACGGCGCACTTCTTGAAGTCGGTCTCTTTCGAGATCGGGCAGGTGGCGTCCAGGGTGAGCTTGTTGATCAGCTTGGATTCGTCGAAGAACGGCACGAACACCAGGCCCACCGGCGGCTTGTTGCGACCCCGGGTCTCGATGCGCGCCTGGATCTCGCCGCGCCGCGAGGCGATCTTGACCACCATGCCGCGTTGCAGGCCGCGCTTCTTGGCGTCGTCCGGGTGCATGAAGATCTGCGCCTCGGGCACCGAACGGTGCAGTTCGGGCACGCGCCGGGTCATGGTGCCGGTGTGCCAGTGCTCCAGCACGCGGCCGGTGCACAGCCACAGGTCGAATTCCTTGTCCGGCATCTCGGGCGGTTCCTGGTACGGCAGGGCGAAGATCACCGCCTTGCCGTCCTTGTGGCCGTAGAACTTCACCCCCTCGCCCTTCTTCACGTAGGGGTCGAAGCCTTCCCGGTAACGCCACTTGGTTTCCTGGCCATCCACCACCGGCCAGCGCAGGCCGCGGGCCTTGTGGTACATGTCGAAGTCGGCCAGATCGTGACCGTGGCCGCGACCGAACTTGGCGTATTCCTCGAACAGGCCCTTCTGCACGTAGAAGCCGAAGGCCTGGGACTCGTCGTTGCTGGTGTAGTCCTTGATGGCGTGGCCGTTGACCTTGATGATGTCCGCGGTCGGGAATTTGTTCACCACGCCGTTCTTGTACAGCACGTCGAACAGGGTCTTGCCCTTGTACTCGGGCTTCTTGGCCAGCAGCTCGGCAGGCCACACCTCTTCCATCTTGAAGCGCTTGGAGAATTCCATCATCTGCCACAGGTCGGAGCGGGCCTCGCCCGGTGCCTTGACCTGCTGGCGCCAGAACTGGGTGCGGCGCTCGGCGTTGCCGAAGGCACCTTCCTTTTCCACCCACATGGCGGTGGGCAGAATCAGGTCGGCGGCCATGGCCGAGACGGTGGGGTACGGGTCGGAGACGACGATGAAGGCCGCCGGATTGCGCCAGCCCGGGTACAGCTCCTGATTGATGTTCGGGCCGGCCTGCATGTTGTTGTTGCACTGCTGCCAGTAGCAGGCGATCTTGCCGTCCTTGAGCGCCCGGGCCATGGCCACGGCGTGCAGGCCGATCTTGTCGGGGATGGTGCCTTCGGGCAGCTGCCAGATCTCCTCGGCGTGCTTGCGGTGTTCCGGGTTGGTCACCACCATGTCGGCGGGCAGGCGGTGGGCAAAGGTGCCCACTTCCCGAGCGGTGCCGCAGGCCGACGGCTGACCGGTCAGGGAGAACGGGCTGTTGCCCGGCTCGCTGATCTTGCCGGTGAGCAGGTGCACGTTGTAGATCATGTTGTTCACCCAGGTGCCCCGGGTGTGCTGGTTGAAGCCCATGGTCCAGAACGAGATCACCTTGCGCTTCGGATCGGCGTACAACTCGGCCATGGCCTTGAGACGCTCGGCCGGGACGCCGGAAAGCTTGGCGGTCTTCTCCAGGGTGTACTCGGAAACGAACTTCTTGAACTCGTCGAAGCTGATCGGCTCGGCCTTGCCGGTGTCGCCCTTGGGCTTGCCGTCGGCGCCGGGGTAGCCGTTGCTGGTGGCCTTGGCTTCGAGCGGGTGATTGGGGCGCAGGCCGAAACCGATGTCGGTCTCGCCCTTCTTGAAGTTGACGTGGGCCTTGATGAACTCCTGGTTCACCTTGCCCGACTGGATGATGTGGTTGCAGATGTAGTTGAGGATGGCCAGGTCGGTCTGCGGATTGAAGACCATGGGGATGTCGGCCAGCTCGAAGGAGCGATGCTCGAAGGTGGACAGCACGGCCACCTTGACGTTGGGATTGGACAGACGCCGGTCGGTGATGCGCGACCACAGGATCGGGTGCATCTCGGCCATGTTCGAGCCCCACAGCACGAAGGTGTCGGTGGCTTCGATATCGTCGTAGCAGCCCATCGGCTCGTCCATGCCGAAGGTGCGCATGAAGCCGGTGACGGCCGAGGCCATGCAGTGGCGAGCGTTGGGGTCCAGGTTGTTGGAGCGGAAGCCGGCCTTGTACAGCTTGGCGGCGGCGTAGCCTTCCCAGATGGTCCACTGGCCGGAACCGAACATGGCGATGGAGGTGGGGCCCTTGGTCTTGAGGGCTTCCTTCCACTTGGCCGCCATCACGTCGAAGGCCTCGTCCCAGGACACCGGGGTGAATTCACCGTTCTTGTCGTACTTGCCGTTCTTCTTGCGCAGCAGCGGCTTGGTCAGGCGATCCTCGCCGTACATGATCTTGGACAGGAAATAGCCCTTGATGCAGTTCAGGCCCCGGTTCACCGGCGCATCCGGGTCGCCCTGGGTGGCCACCACGCGGCCGTTCTGGGTGCCCACCAGCACCGAACAGCCGGTACCGCAGAAACGGCAGGCGGCCTTGTCCCAGCGCACATCGGTGGACGTGGCGGCGACAGCGCCGTCGGCGGGCGCCTTCTTGGCGGCCAGGGCGGGCATGGCAATGCCGGCGCTGGCGGCAGCGGCGGCTACTGCCTGGGTTTTCAGGAAATCGCGGCGATTGATGCTCATGGTCAAGCCTCCTGGATTTTGCGGGCGGATTCGGGGGTGGCACCGCTGGCAGGAGCGGCGGCGGAGAGGGGGGAGGCGTCCGCAGACGCCGCCTCGATTTCGGTGTGCTCGTAGGCTAGGGTGACGCAGATCACCGGCTCAAGCTGCTGGACCCGGGTCAGGGCCGCGGAAACGGGCTGCTCCGGCGTATCTTCCAGGGTGACGATCATTCGCCCGTCCTCGGTCTCGGCGTGGATCTCGGTGCCGGGAATGGCGAGGAGGGCGTCGCGCAACACCGCCATTTTGGCGGGCTGGGCGCGGACGACCAGGCTGGCAAGGTTCATGGAGCCTCCGTCAGGGACAAACCGGCGGCGGCAGGCGCCGCCGTTGAAAAAGAGGAAAGCCGCCGGGGCGCCAACGCACCCACGGGGCAGACCGCCACGCATTCGCCGCAGCCGGTGCAGGCATCCCCATCCAGCTCAGGCAGGGGAGGACCACCGGCGCGCAAGCGGAAGCGGATCGCCCCGGCCTCGCAGTGCTCGCCGCAACTGCGGCATTCGACACCGCTGCGCGGCAGGCAGGCGCTGCCGAAGTCGACGCGCAGATCCCAGGGCTGGGCATCGCCGCCTGTGGCCGCTGCAGCGACAAAGGCGCCGGACGGACAGACCTTGGCACATTCGCGGCAGAGGCTGCAGCCGGCCTGGGAAAAATCGATCTCCGGATAACCGCCGTCGCCACGGCGCAGCACGGCGGGGGGGCAGACCTTGAGACACTCGTCGCAACGGGAACAGGCGCGGGTAAAGGCGCGGTCATCACCGGACCAGGCCAGACTCCACGGCGGCCGCAACGGCGACGGCCCGCCACCCTGCGCCGCTTGCCGGAAGCGGCCGAACAACAGGTGGCGTCGAGAGAGTTGAGTCATGAGTCATATCCTGGGACGGACCGCGATCCATCCATGAAGGCCACTATAGTCAATGTTGCCAGTGTGGAATTTGATTCCAGGCAAAAAATACCCATAACGCCAAGGAGGCCAATCTACCTGGCTTTTCGCCAACGTGACAGGGTTACGCCAATAACGCCAGGGCAAAAAAAACCGGCGCCTTGGCGCCGGTTGGGATGAAACGGGAAAACGCCGTCGGATCAGGGCTTGGCAGCGCCCTTGGCTCCAGCCTGGGCGCGGGCCTTCTCGATGGCCGCCTTGATCGTCGCCTCTTCCTCGGAACCAGGTTCGGTGGCGGGCAGGGCCTGACTCCACAAGTCCGCAGCCCGGGCGAATTGCCCCTGGGATGCCGCGGCGGCACCGGCCAGCAGCAGCACCTTGGGCGACTTGGGGTCGGCCTTGAGGGCCCGCTCCAGGATCTTCGCCGGCTCGCCGGCGAAACCCTTCTGGGCAAACGCCAGGGCCTCGGCCCAGTCGGCCAGCAGTTCGGGGTTGTCGCCGACCCGTTTAGCCGCCTCGGCAAAGGCACCGGCGGCTTCTTCGTAACGGCCCAGCACCTTGTAGGAACGGGCCAGCATGACCCAGCCTTCCGCGTTCTCGGGGTTGGCCTTGAGCTTTTCCGAAAGGGACTTGACCATCCCCTCGATCTGTTCGGCAGTCACCTGGGGGCGACCTTCCCGGGCTACCGGGTCGAGGGCCTGGGGATTGCCGAGCAGGGCGTAGCCGAGCCCGCCGAGGAGCGGTACCAGCAACAGCAAGGCGATGGCGGTGCGCCGGGCGCCCGGGGTGGCGCGCTGGGTGGCCGCACCATCCGCAGCCACGACGTCATCGAGCAGGCGCTTTTTCAATTCGGCCTCGGCGCTGGCAAAGTCGGCGGCGGTGAGCAGGCCGGCATCCCGGTCGCGGCTCAATTCCGCCAACTGGTCGCGGAAAATCGCCAGGTTGGCGGCCTGCCGGTCGGCCCCGGAAACCGTGGCGGGCTTGAGCAGAGGGGGCAGAAGGCGGGCGCAGACGGCGGCGATCAGCAGCGCCACGACAATGGCAAAAACAGTCATGAGGAACGCTTGTCGGAAGAATCTTGCGGTTGGCGCTCGAGGCTGGCGAGCAGGGCATCGGCCTGGTCGGCCTCGGCGGCGGACAGGGTAGCGGCGGGCACTTCACGGCTGCGCCGACGCAGGATGCGCACCAGGGCGCCCAGGCCCACCAGGGCGAGGGCCACCGGACCGAACCAGAGCAGCAGGGTGGCGGCCTTGAGGGGCGGCCGGTAGAGGACGAAGTCGCCGTAGCGCTCCACCAGGTAGTCGGAAATCTCCTTGTCCGACTTGCCGGCGCGGATCTGCACGCGGATCTCGTCGCGCAGGGCTTCGGCCAGTTCGGCGTGGGAGCCAGCCAGGGATTCGTTCTGGCAGACCAGGCAGCGCAGATCCTCGGAAATGGCGATCATGCGCTGCTCCACCACCGGATCGTCGGCCAGGGGGGCGGCCTCCTTGGCCTGACCGGCCAAAGGAGCAAGCAGGGCGGCAGCCAGGCAGCCGGCGCGCAGCAGGGCGGTCAGGCGCAGGTTTCGCGGGATCACTTGGACAGCTCCCGAATGGCCGGCATCAGCTTGGTGGCGATCACTTCCGGCGTCACCGGGCCGACGTGCTTGAGGCGGATCACCCCTTCCTTGTCGATCAGGAAGGTCTCCGGTGCGCCATACACGCCGTAGTCGATCGAGACCTTGCCGCGGCCGTCGAACACCGTCACCGCGTATGGATTGCCGAGTTTTTCCAGCCAGATTTTGGCGCGCTCGCGTTCGGTCTCCTCGGCGCCCTTCTCCAGGGTGAAATCGACGCCGACGATGGGCACCACGCCCTGCTTGGCGAATTCCACCAGCACCGGATGCTCGTCCTTGCAGGCCGGGCACCAGCTACCCCAGAAGTTGGCCAGCCAGACCTTGCCCTTCATGTCGGCCGGGGTGAAGGTCTTGCCCGGTTCGTGCAGCAGGGGCAGGACGAAGGCCGGGGCGGGCTTGTTGAGGAACTGGGAGGGCAGGATTTCCTGCCCGCCGCCCTCGCCCCGGTTGCCCTTGATCACCAGCCCGGCGGCGAGGAAGCCGATCAGGACGAGAAAACCGACGAGGGGCCAGAGAAATTTGTTCATGGTGACGTGAAAGATGGTCGCAACGTAGGAAAACGGTAACCCGTCGACTGGCTCAGGCGTGCTGGGCCACGGTGCCGTCCGCATGCTCGGCACCGCGCTTGGCGCGCACCCGGTAGCGGCGGTCGGACGCTGCCAGCAGGCCGCCGGCGGCCATCATCAGGCAGCCCCACCAGATCCAGTCCACGAAGGGCTTGTGATAGACCCGCACCGCCCAGGCGCCCTCGGGCTGGTTCTTGTCGATGGGCTCGCCCAGGGAGACGTACACGTCCCGGGTGAAGCCGGTGTCGATGGCGGCCTCGGTCATGGGCATGGCCGAAGAGAAGTAGTTACGCTTCTGCGGGTTGAGGTGGCGCAGCACCTTGCCGTCCCGGGACAGTTCCACATCGCCGGCCAGGGCCACGTAGTTGGGCCCCTTTTCCTCACGCACGCCGATGAAGCGGAAGTCATAGCCGCCCACGGACACCGTGTCGCCCGGTTCCATCTTCACGTCGCGCTCGGTCTCGAAGCCCTTGACCATGGTCACGCCGACGATGAACGCCGCCACGCCGATATGGGCCAGATGCATGCCCATGAACGCGCGGGGCTGCTTACGCAGGGCCGCAACGAAGGGTTGGCCGGCCCGGGTCGCCTGAACCCGCTCGACAATGTTCATGAGTGCGGTGATCACCACCCACACCGCCAGCAGCAGGCCCAGGCCGATCAAGGGAGTGAACTTGCCGTAGAGGAAGGGCAGCGCCACCCCGGCCACCACCGCCGCGGCAAAGGCCCAGCGCAGCAGACGGGCCAGTTCCTTGAGGCCGGCCTGCTTCCAGCGGGCGAAGGGCGCGACTCCCATCAGGAACACCACCGGCACCATCAGGGGCACGAACACGGCGTTGAAGTACGGGGGACCCACCGACAACTTGCCGGCGCCCAGAGCGTCGATGGCCAGGGGGTAGAGGGTGCCGAGCAGCACGGTGGCGCAGGCCACCACCAGCAGCACGTTGTTGGTGAGCAGCAGGGATTCCCGGGAGACCAGGGCGAAGCGGCCGCCCAGGCCGACCTTGGGTGCCCGCCAGGCGAACAGGGCCAGGGAGGTGCCCACCACCAGCGCGAGCAGGAAGAGGATGAAGATGCCGCGCTTGGGATCGGTGGCGAAGGCATGCACCGAGGTCAGCACCCCGGAGCGGACCAGGAAAGTGCCGAGCAGGGACAGGGAGAAGGCGGCGATGGCCAGGATCACCGTCCAGTTCTTGAAGCTGCCGCGCTTCTCGGTCACCGCCAGGGAGTGGATCAGGGCGGTGCCGACCAGCCAGGGCATGAAGGAGGCGTTTTCCACCGGATCCCAGAACCACCAGCCGCCCCAGCCCAGCTCGTAATAAGCCCACCAGGAGCCCAGGGCGATGCCCAGGGTGAGGAAGATCCACGCTGCGGTGGTCCACGGCCGCGACCAGCGCGCCCAGGCGGCGTCGAGTTGGCCGGAGATGAGGGCGGCGATGGCGAAGGCGAAGGCCACCGAGAAGCCGACGTAGCCCATGTACAACATGGGCGGGTGGAAGACCAGGCCCGGGTCCTGCAGCAGCGGGTTCAAGTCGCGGCCTTCCTCGGCGCCGGGTAGCAGGCGCTCGAAGGGATTGGAGGTAAACAGGATGAACAGCAACAGGCCCAGGGCCACCAGACCGAGCACCGCCAGCACCCGGGCGACCATGGCGTCCGGCAGCTGGCGGGAGAACACCGAGACCGCCAGGGCCCACAGGGAGAGCAGCAGCACCCACAGCAGCAGGGAGCCTTCGTGGCCGCCCCACACCGCCGCCACCTTGTACTGGGCCGGCAGCAGGGAGTTGCCGTGCTGGGCGACGTAGAGCACCGAGAAATCGTTCTGCAGGAAAGCGGCGGTCAGGCAGCCGAAGGCGACGATCAGCAGCAGAGCCTGGGTCTGGGCCGCCGGCCGGGCCAGGGCAATCCACGACAGATTGCCGCGCTGGGCGCCGACCAGGGGCAGCACCCCTTGGATGAAGGCCACCAGGGCGGCGAGGATGAGGGCGAAGTGGCCGATTTCGGGAATCATGGGGCGCAGTCCGAAAGAACCGCTGCCGGCGTTACCGGCAGCAACAGGGCAAAGGCGGCGGAACGAAAGGCGAAGACGGCAGGAGATTACTTGGCCGCGGCCGTCGCCGGCGTACCAGTCGGTAACGGCGCCGCGCCGGAGTCGGCGCCCTTGTTGGCGGCGGCCCGGGCGTGGGCGTCGGACACCGCCTTGGCGGCTTCCGGCGGCATGTAGTTTTCGTCGTGCTTGGCCAGCACTTCGGAGGCGACGAAGCGGTCGCCTTCGAGCTTGCCCTGGGCGACCACGCCCTTGCCCTCCTGGAACAGGTCGGGAAGGATGCCCTTGTAGGCCACCGGCAGGGTCTTCTCGGTATCGGTGACGATAAAGCGCACGGTGACGCCGTCGGCTTCGCGCTGCACCGAGCCCTGCTCGACCATGCCACCAATGCGGAAGGTCTTGCCTACCGGCGCCTTGCCGGCGGCCACGTCGGTGGGCGAGAAGAAGAACACCAGGTTGCTGTTGAAGGCGTTGAGCACCAGGGTGGCGGCGACGCCGAGGGCGGCCAGACCGCCGACGATCAGGGCGAGACGTTTGTGACGGGACTTCATGCGGACTTCCTTGCGGCGGTGGCTTCCAATTCTTCGGCGCGCAACTCGCGCTGCAGACGGGTCACCACATTGTGTCGACGGCGGGCGACCAGGATCGGTTCCAACAACAGGGCCAGGGCGGTCACCCCGAGGGAACCCCAGACGTAAAAGGCGTAACCGCCCATGGCAAAAAATTCGCTGGCGCTGTTCCAGTGCATGCGCGAGATCCTTTAATCCTTGTCCATCAAGCCTGGCGGAGCAGGCTCTTGACCCAGTCGGTATGGCGTTCCCGCTCCAGGATGATCGCTCGTACCCGGGCGAAGGCCACAGCGATGGTGTACATCCAGAACGACAGGGCCATCATCAGCATGCCCCAGAGCATGGTACGGGCCATCGACGGCGCCTTGGTCAGGGACACCGAGGCCCCCTGGTGCAGGGTGTTCCACCACTGCACCGAGAAATAGATGATCGGGATGTTCACCACGCCCACCAGCAGCAGCACCGCACCGGCCTTGTCGGCGCGGCGCGGGTCGTCGATGGAGGCGACCAGGGCCATGTAGCCGACGTAGAGGAAGAACAGGATCAGCTCCGAGGTGAGGCGGGCATCCCACACCCACCAGGTGCCCCACATCGGCTTGCCCCACAGGGCGCCGGTCCACAATGACAGGAAGGCGAACAGGGCGCCGGTGGGCGCCAGGGCCTGGGCCAGCATGCCCGACAGGCGGGTGTTGAAGACCAGGTTCATGGCCCCCCAGAAGGCCATCACACAGTAGATGAACATACTCATCCACGAGGCCGGCACGTGCACGAAAATGATGCGGTAGCCCTCGCCCTGCTGGAAGTCGGTGGGGGCGACAAACAGGCCAAGCCACAGCCCGGCGGCCGCGAACAGCACGGCCAGGGCGATGAACACGGGCTGCAGGCGCCCCGCCAGGGGGTAGAAGGTGGCCGGGGAGGCGTAGTGAAAGAGGTTGAGGTTGCTCATGGGCAGCCCGTTACAAAATCCAAAAAAGAAGGTTGGCCAGCGGCGCGGACATGGGGCGGCCCGTCAGTCTACCGCGATCCGCAGCCCCGCCGCCGCGGCGAAGGGAGCGAAACACAGGCCGGCCACGGTCAGCGCCGCCAGCAGCGACAGATGGGCCTCGGGACCCAGGCCGGTAAGGGTGGCATCCACCGCCCCGGCGCCGAAGATCAGCACCGGCACGTAGAGGGGCAGGATTAAAAGCGACAGCAGCACGGCACCACCGCGCAACCCCAGGGTCAGGGCGGCGCCGATGGCGCCGATGCCGGACAGGGCTGGGGTGCCGAGGGCGATCGACAGGGTGAGCACCGCCAGGGCGTCGCCGGGCAGGTCGAACTGCAAGCCGAGCACCGGAGCCACCAGGGCCAGGGGCAGGCCGGCCACCAGCCAGTGGGCGATCACCTTGCCGAGCACCACCAGCCCGAGGGGCTGGGGGGCGAGCATCAGCTGCTCCAGGCTGCCGTCGCGGAAGTCGTCGGCGAACAGGCGCGGCAGGGTGAGCAGGGTGGACAGCAGGGCGCCGACCCACAGCACGCCGGGGGAAAGCTTACGCAGCAGGTCCGGTTCCGGCCCGACCCCCAGGGGGAAGAGGCTGGCGACGATGACGAAGAAGAACAGGGCGGCGCCGATGTCGGCCTGGCGACGCCAGGCCAGCTTGAGGTCGCGGCGCACCACCGCCAGCACCACCTCAAACATCGCCGCGCTCCCCCAGCCACAATTCGCGCACCGTGGCGCCGGGCACGCTGACCGGTTGGTGGGTGGTCATCACCGCCAGCCCGCCACCGGCCACATGGGCGCCGATGCGCCCGGCCAGCCAGGACACGGCCTTCACATCGAGGGCGACGAAGGGTTCGTCGAGCACCCACAGCGGCCGTTGATCGCGGATCAGCCGGGCCAGGGCGACACGGCGCTTCTGGCCTTGGGAGAGAACCCGGCAGGGCAGATCGGCGCGACTGGCCAGGCCGACCTCGGCCAGGGCCTGGAAGTCCCGCTCCTCGTCGTGGGCCAGTGCGGCCACCCGGGCGGACAAGGACAGGTTTTCGAGGGGCGTCAGCTCTTCCTTGATGCCGTTGCCGTGCCCCAGGTAGCACAGCTGGGCCCGGTAATCCTCGCCGAGCTTGCCCACCGGCTGGCCTTGCCAGCGGATTTCGCCCGCCACGGCATGGGTCAGGCCGACCAGGGTGCGCAGCAGGGTGGTCTTGCCCGCCCCGTTGTGCCCCGAGACGTGCAGCAACTCCCCGGCATCGAGCCGAAAGCCGACCCCGGCGAACAGGCGGCGGTCGCCGCGGACGCATTCAAGGTTGGTGGCTTCGAGCATGGAGTGAACAGGCAAAAGCGGAGGCAGGACGAATGGGGTCGGCGGAGTGGGCAGGCGCGCTGTCGCGGCATTTCCCCACTGGCGCAGGGGTGATAGGCGGATTTTGAACGGCGAAGTGTAGCCGCAGCATGACGATAATCAAAATATGCAGAATTGCCCGCCACAGGCCATGCCGGCGGCCCCCGACGGGGCCCGGACTTTGCAGCCAGGAAGGGGAAGAGGATAATCGAGCCCTTTTTCTTCTTTCCCCCGCCATAACGGCAGCGTGCCGGAAGGGGGCCCCAACGAGGAGACATGATGGAAAAAACGGGACAAATGGAGCGGGACCTGCGCGAGGCCGCCCTCGAATATCACCGCCTGCCGACCCCGGGCAAGATCGCCGTCCGCCCGACCAAGGGCCTGACCAACCAGCGCGACCTGGCCCTGGCCTACTCCCCCGGCGTGGCCTACGCCTGCGAGGAGATCGTCGCCAACCCGGGCGCCGTCGATGAAATGACCTCCCGGGGCAACCTGGTCGGCGTGGTCACCAACGGCACCGCCGTGCTCGGCCTGGGCAACATCGGCCCCCTCGCCGCCAAGCCGGTGATGGAAGGCAAAGGCTGCCTGTTTAAGAAGTTCGCCGGCATCGACGTCTTCGACATCGAAATCTCCGAGAACGACCCGGACAAGCTGATCGACATGATCGCCGCCCTGGAACCGACCCTGGGCGGCATCAACCTGGAGGACATCAAGGCCCCCGAGTGCTTCTACATCGAAGAGAAGCTCAAGGAGCGCATGTCCATCCCCGTCTTCCACGACGACCAGCACGGCACCGCCATCATCTCCGCCGCCGCCATGCTCAACGGCCTGAAGGTCATCGGCAAGGACGTGGGCAACGTCAAGGTGGTCTGTTCCGGCGCCGGCGCCGCCGCCATCTCCTGCCTCAACCTGTGGTGCGAACTGGGCATCAAGCGCGAGAACATCACCGTCTGCGACTCCAAGGGCGTCATCTACGTCGGCCGCGAAGCCAACATGGAGGCAACCAAGGCCCGCTACGCCCAGGAAACCGCCGCCCGCACCCTGGCCGACGCCATCGTCGGCGCCGACATCTTCCTCGGCCTGTCCGCCGCCGGTGTGCTGAAGCCCGAGATGGTCAAGCAGATGGCCAAGGATCCCCTGGTCTTCGCCCTGGCCAACCCGACCCCGGAAATCATGCCGGAACTGGCCAAGGAAGTGCGCCCCGACGCGATCATCGCCACCGGCCGCTCCGACTACGCCAACCAGGTCAACAACGTCCTGTGCTTCCCCTTCATCTTCCGCGGCGCCCTGGACGTCGGTGCCAAGCGCATCACCGAGGAAATGAAGCTGGCCTGCGTCAAGGCCATCGCCGCCCTGGCCCAGGAAGAAGTGAGCGATGAAGTGGCCATGGCCTACCCCGGCCAGGATCTGTCCTTCGGCCCGGAATACCTGATTCCCAAGCCCTTCGACCCGCGCCTGATCTCGATCATCGCCCCGGCCGTGGCCCAGGCCGCGATGGACTCCGGCGTCGCCACCCGGCCGATCACCGACATGGCCGCCTATCGCGACAAGCTCAAGGAATTCAACACCCACACCGGTGTCGGCATGCGTGCCGTGTTCCTGGCCGCCAAGCAGGGTCCGGTGCAACGCATCGTCTACGCCGAGGGCGAGGACGAGCGCGTGCTGCGCGCCGTCCAGGTGGTGCTGGAAGAGCGCCTGGCCAAGCCGATCCTGGTGGGCCGTCCGGAAGTGATCGAAGCCCGCCTGGCCAAGATCGGTTCCAAGCTCAAGGCCGGCGAGCACTTCGAGGTGGTCAACCCGAACTACGACGACCGCTACAAGGAGTGCTGGAGCGCCTACCACCAGCTGATGAAGCGCCACGGCGTGACCATCGACATCGCCAAGATGCGCCTGCGCTCGGACAACACCATCATCGCCGCCATGCTGGTCAAGCTCGGCTACGCCGACGGCCTGATCTGCGGCGTGTCCGGCCGCTTCGCCCACCACCTGCGCCAGGTGGACGAAGTGATCGGCAAGGCCCCGGGGCACAACACCCTGGCCGCCATGAACCACCTGCTGCTGCCGGGCCGCTCCCTGTTCCTGTGCGACACTCACGTCAACGAGACCCCGGACGCCGAGCAGATCGCCGACATCGCCCTGATGGCGGCCGAATCGGTGAAGAGCTTCGGCCTGACCCCCAAGGTCGCCCTGCTCTCCCACTCCAACTACGGCTCGTCCTCGTCCGCCTCGGCACGCAAGATGGCCACCGCCCTGGAGCTGGTGCGCGCCAAGGCGCCGGAACTGGAAGTCGACGGTGAAATGCACGGCGACTCCGCCCTGTCCGAGGAAATCCGCCACCAGTCCGACCCGGAATCGCCCCTCAAGGGCGAGGCCAACGTGCTGGTAATGCCCAACCTGGACGCGGCCAACATCTCCTACAACCTGTTGAAGATGACCGGCGGCGAAGGCGTCACCATCGGCCCCATCCTGCTCGGTGCCGCCCGCCCGGTGCACGTGCTCACCGCCACCGCCACCGTGCGGCGCCTGGTGAACATGACCGCCTTGGCGGTGGTGGACGCCGGCCGGCGCTAAACGCGCGCAGGAACGGCATCAGACCGGCACCGCCGGCCTGAACGCAGCAACACGACCGGCGGCCCTTCGGGGCCGCCGGTTTTTTTATGGCCTGACCAAACCCCGCGCCAATAAACGATCTCCAGCTCCACTGCCTGGAACACAAGGCCAGACGCGGCGTTTCAGCCACATGCTCTGGAATCCCGCGTCCTGCGCGGGGTTCCAGCGGGCAGCCGTCGCGCTGCGCCTTTTTCCCCGAGGCCGCTACACAGCGCGACGGGCTTGGTTATCATCCTGGCATTGCCCATAATCGTGCTTGCCCCAGCCGCTGCCGCCTTCGTGACTTCCCCCCCCTCCACCCCTCCCGATTTCGCCCTCGCGCCCCAGACCGGCGGCGCCTGCCTCGCCCTGCGCGGCGCCTGGCGCCGTGACGATCCGCGGCCGGCGCGGGAGGCCATCACCGCCGCCGCCAGCGCCGCCCTGCCAAGCGGCGGCACCCTGACGGTGGACGGTAGCGGCCTGGGGCCCTGGGACGGCACCCTGCCCGCCCTGCTGCGCGAACTGGCGGAAGCCCTGGCGCCCCAGGGCATCACCCTGGTCTTGGGCGAGCTGCCCGCCGGGGTGGCCAAACTGATCGCCCTGGCCGGCGCCAGCGTGCCGCCGGAACAGCACACCGCCCCGCCGGACAATTTCTTTCGCCGCCTCGGTCTGGCCACCCTGGCACGGCTCAACGACGGCCACGAGTTCCTGCGCTACCTGGGCGAAATCATGCTCGCCCTGGGCGCCTTCTGCCGCGGCCGGGCGCGCATGCGCCGCAGCGACTTCTGGTGGGTGGTGCAGGAGGTCGGGCCCCAGGCCTTTCCCATCGTCTCCCTGATCAGCCTGCTGGTGGGCCTGATCCTGGCCTACATGGGCGCCCAGCAGCTGGCCATGTTCGGCGCCCAGATCTACATCGCCGACCTGGTGGCGATCGGCATGGTGCGCGAGATCGGCGCCCTGATGACCGGCATCGTCGTGGCCGGGCGCAGCGGTGCGGCCTTCGCCGCCCAGCTTGGCACCATGCAGGTCAACCAGGAGATCGACGCCTTCCGCACCTGGGGCATCCCGCCGGTGGAGTTCCTGGTGCTGCCGCGGTTGCTCGCCCTGATCGCAATGATGCCGCTGCTGACCCTCTACGCCGGCCTGGTGGGCGTGCTGGGCGGCGCCCTGGTGGCGTTCACCGTGTTCGACATCAGCGCCTTCGAGTACTACCACCAGACCCTCTCCGCCCTGTCCCTGACCCATATCCTGGTCGGCCTGTTCAAGGGCACCCTGTACGGCTCCCTGGTCGCCCTGGCCGGCTGCGTGCGCGGCCTGCAGTGCGGACGCAGCGCCCAGGCAGTGGGCGAGGCCACCACCTCGGCGGTGGTCACCAGCATCCTGTTCATCGTGGTGGCCGCCTCCCTGACCACCATCGTCTTCCAGAAGCTGGGGGTGTGAGGTGGCCGACGTGAGCACCGCCACGCCCCAGCCGCCGATCCAGGTGCGCGACCTGACCATGGCCTACGGCGAACGCGTCATCCAGCGCGACCTCAACTTCGCCATCGCCCAGGGCGCCATCTGCGCCATCATGGGCGGCAGCGGCTGCGGCAAGAGCACCCTGATGCGCCACCTGATCGGCCTGGAGGCGCCGGCCAAGGGCCGGGTGTTCCTGCAGGGCCGGGACTTCTGGGCGGCCCCGGACGCAGAGCGGGAAGCCCTGCGCCGCCGCTTCGGCGTGATGTTCCAGCTGGGCGCCCTGTGGAGCTCCCTGACCCTGATCGAGAATGTGCTGCTGCCCTTGGGCGAATACACCGATCTGACCCCGGCCGACGCCCGGGCGGTGGCCCGCTTCAAGCTGGCCCTGACCGGACTGGAAGGCTTCGAGGATTACTACCCCTCGGAAATCTCCGGCGGCATGGTCAAGCGCGCCGCCCTGGCCCGGGCCATGGCCCTGGACCCGGAAATCCTGTTCATCGACGAACCCTCCGCCGGCCTCGACCCGATCAGCTCGCGCCGCCTCGACGACCTGATCCTGGAACTGCGCGACAGCCTGGGCACCACGGTGGTGATCGTCACCCACGAACTGCCCAGCGTCTTCGCCATCGCCGACGACGCCCTCTTCCTCGACAACCAGACCCGGACCCTGATCGCCCAAGGCAATCCCCGGGACCTCGCCCGGTCCGACAACCCGACGGTCCGCGCCTTCATGAACCGGGAAGCCCCATGAGCAAACGCGCCAACCCCACCCTGATCGGTATTTTCGTTGCCGGCGCCCTGGCCGTGCTGGTCGCCGCCATTCTCGTGCTGGGCAGCGGCAACGCCTTTCGCAAGACGGAAAAGGCGATCATGTATTTCGATGGTTCGGTCTATGGCCTGCAGGTCGGCGCCCCGGTGGTGTTCCGCGGCGTGCGGGTGGGCACAGTGCGCCAGGTGGGCATCGAGCACGACCCGAAACAGAAAGCCCTGGTGATCCCGGTGATCGTCGAATTCACCGCCGACCAGACCATCAACCCGTTCTACAAGAGCGAACACGACAAGCTCGACGTGGACTACAGCAGCCTGATTTCCCAGGGCCTGCGCGCCAAGCTCGAACTGCAGAGCCTGCTCACCGGCCAGCTGATGGTCCAGCTCGACTTCAACCCGGGCAAGGAAGGACGGGTCCTGGGACTGCATCCGGAGATCTTCGAGATCCCAACCCTACCCTCGCCCCTCCAGGCAATCTCCGATGAGCTCAGCCGCCAGCCCCTGGATCAGGTGATCGGCGAATTCACCCAGGGCATGAAGTCCCTCAGCCAGATCCTCAATTCCAAGGAACTGCGCCACAGCATCGAGGGGCTGGCGCGCACCGCCGACAACCTGGAATCCCTCAGCCAGCAACTGCGCAGCGACGCCCCGGGGCTGCTCAAGCGCAGCGAGACGACCCTGGCGGCCCTGGAAAAGGCGGCCAACAAGGCCGCCACTTCCCTGGACAGCGTCAACACCCTGATCAGCCCCGATTCTGAGACGGTGCAGGAACTGCGCCGCACCCTGAAGGACCTGAGCGCCGCGGCCCACAATGTGAACGCCCTGACCGGGGACGACTCGGCCACTCTGGAGCAGTTGCAGCGCACCCTGCGCGAACTGCGCGCCATGGCCCGCAACGTGCAGAACCTGGCCGACACCCTGGATCGCCATCCCGAGTCCCTGCTCAAGGGCAAGGCCGCCACCGGAGAGACCCCATGACCCATCGCCGCCCCCTTCTGCGTGCCCTGCCGGCAACGCTCGGCCTGTTGGCCGCTTTATCGGCCGCCTTGCTGGCGGCCGGCTGCGGCACGACCCCCGCCTCGCGCTTCTACGTCCTGCCCGCTCCGCCGGCCGCCGCCCCATTGCCCGTCCCGGCCGGCTTCCCCGCCATCAAGCTGCTGCCGGTGCGCCTGCCCGATTACCTGACGCGCCCGGCCATGGCCATCCGCCGCGGCGATAGCGAAATCCACTACCTGGATACCACGCGCTGGGCCGAGGCCCTCGACGACGGCGTGACCCGGGCCCTGGGCCAGGCCCTGGTCGCCCAGCTCGGCGACGCCCGGGTTTATCGCAGCGGATTGGGCAACGGCAGCGCCCCGGCCGATGCCTCGGCGCTGCGCGTCGAAGTGCTGCGCTTCGACAACGCCCCGGATGGCACGGCCACCCTGGAGGCCCGCTGGCAGCTCGGCACCCACCCCTGGCAACACGGCCGCTTCAGTGTCCCGGCCGGCAACGGCGACCGGGACGGCGCCGTCGCCGCCCTGGCGGCGACCCTGGCCCAACTGGCAGCCGCCATCGTCGCCCCACCGCTCCGCCCCTAAGCCGCCCCTTCTCGCCTCGTTTTCCGTTCTGCCGCGCCCGCCGCCCTCCTCCCGGAGGCCGGCGGGCGTTGCCGTTTACGGCCGCGACGCTGCCGCCGGGCGGACAGAATTACGCTTAGTACACTTCGTTACGCAAATAGCTATACTCGTTACATCCGGCGAAGTTGTCATACAACTTTACCGGTAGGGCATCCCGCCCGCCCTCATCCGCGGCCCACCAGTTTCAGCGATCCCCGACGCAACGGGCCGTGACCAAAACAGGGGAATGACACCAAGGAGAGGAGTACCCCAATGGTCTGGCAACAAGTCTACGACCCCTTCGGCAGCATGCTGATCTCGACCCTGCTCGCCGCCATCCCGGTGGTGGTGATGCTGGTCGGCCTCGGCTTCCTGCACCTGAAAGCCCACGTCGCCGCTGGCGCCGGCCTGGTCAGCGCGCTGATCATCGCCATCGTCGCCTTCGGCATGCCCTCGGAGATGGCCGGCAAAGCTGCCCTGCTCGGCGGCCTGACCGGTCTGCTGCCGATCGGCTGGATCGTCCTCAACATCATCTTCCTGCACCAGCTGACCGAGCAGAACGGCTCGTTCAAGATCCTGCAGGATTCGATCGCCGGCATCACCGAGGACCGGCGCCTGCAACTGCTGCTGATCGCCTTCGCCTTCGGCGCCTTCTTCGAGGGCGCGGCCGGCTTCGGCACGCCGGTGGCGGTGACCGCGGCGATCCTCATCGGCCTGGGTTTCTCGCCCCTGGCCGCCTCGGGCCTGTCCCTGATCGCCAACACCGCGCCGGTGGCCTACGGTGCCCTGGGCACGCCGATCATCACCCTGGCCAAGGTGCACAACTACGACGTGATGGCCATCTCGGCCATGGTCGGCCGCCAGCTGCCGTTCTTCTCCCTGATGGTGCCGTTCTGGCTGATCTGGGCCTTCGCCGGGCGGCGCGGCATGATGGGCATCTGGCCGGCGATCCTGGTCACCGGGGTGAGCTTTGCCATTCCCCAGTACCTGGTGTCCAATTTCTTCGGCCCCGAGCTGGTGGACGTGATCGCCGCCCTGGTGTCGATGACCTGCCTGGTGCTCTTCCTCAAGGTCTGGCAGCCCAAGGAGATCTGGACCAAGACTTCGCTCAAGGGCCACGAGGACAGCGACCCGGGCCAAGAGGCCGCGAAGCCGACCAAGCATCCCACCGCCGACGTGGTGCGCGCCTGGACCCCCTGGGTGATCCTCACCGTGTTCGTCTTCATCTGGGGCCTGCCGCCGGTGAAGGATTTCTTCAACGGCCTGTTCGCGCCCAAGTTCCCTATTGACGGGCTGCACCAGCTGATCGAAAAGATGCCGCCGGTGGTGCCGAAGGCCACCAAGGAGGGGGCGGTGTATGTCTTCAACCTGCTCTCGGCCACCGGCACCGGCATCTTCGTCGCCGCCATCGTCGGTGGGCTGGTGATGAAGTACAACCCGTTCCAGCTGATCGCCAACTACGGCCGCACCCTGTGGTTGGTGAAATACTCGCTGCTGACCATCGTGCTGATGCTGGCCCTGGGCACCCTGACCCGCTACTCCGGGCTGGATACCACCCTGGGCCTGGCCTTCGCCCAGACCGGCGTGCTCTACCCCTTCTTCGGCACCCTGATGGGCTGGCTGGGGGTGGCGCTGACCGGCTCGGACACCGCCTCCAACGTGCTGTTCGGCGGCATGCAGAAGGTGGCGGCGGACCAGATCGGCGTCTCGCCCAACCTGATGGGCGCCGCCAACAGCTCGGGCGGGGTGATGGGCAAGATGATCGACGCCCAGTCGATCGTGGTGGCCTCCACGGCGACCCGCTGGTTCCACCACGAGGGCGACATCCTGCGCTACGTGTTCTTCCACTCCATCGCCCTGGCCTGCCTGGTCGGCATCCTGGTCACCCTGCAGGCCTACGTACCGCCTTTCACCCAGATGGTGATCCACTAACCGCAGCGCTTCACCCACAAAAAAACCCCGCTTCGGCGGGGTTTTTCATTGGGCGGGCGGCCATGCGGCGAAAGTGCATGAATCGGTGGCCGGAAAAGCAAAAACCCCAGCCCGAAGGCTGGGGTTTTCTGAAAACTGGTGGGCCGTGAAAGATTCGAACTTTCGACCTACGGATTAAGAGTCCGCTGCTCTACCAGCTGAGCTAACGACCCAGTTTTTGCTGCGTTTGGGGCCTAACCGCCAACGCTACCGCCGTTTTCAGGCGGTGATTGGTGGGTCGGGAGAGATTCGAACTCTCGACCAACGGATTAAAAGTCCGCTGCTCTACCGACTGAGCTACCGACCCCCAAGTGAGCGCAAGATTATAAAAAAAGCGAAAACGATCTGTCAATGCCTTTTCGCGCCGCTTTGTCCTATAAGGGCGCGTCGCCGAGCAGGCGGTAGCGGCCGTCGTGGAACAGCAGGGGGGCCCGGGACGGGTCCCGGTCGATGCCGACCACTTCGCCGATGAAGATCAGATGGTCGCCACCGGCCACGCGCTGGGTGTTCTTCACCTCGAACCAGGCGCAGCAGCCCGACAGCAGGGGCGCGCCGCCGACGCCGGGACGCCAGTCCACCCCCTCGAACTTGTCGGCCAGGCGCGCCGCGAACTGGTTGGACACATCCGCCTGGTCCGCCGCCAGCACGTTGACCGCGTAGTAGTGGGCGGCCTCGAAGGCTTCCCGGTTGGGGGAATCGGCCGACAGGCTCCACAGGATCAGGGGCGGTTCGAGGGAGACCGAGTTGAATGAGCTCACCGTCAGGCCGATCGCCATGCCGTTGGGCGCCAGGGCGGTCACCACGGTGACGCCGGTGGCGAAACGCCCCAGGGTGTCCCGAAGCTCCCGTGAGTCGAACGGGGCGGCCTCGGCCAGGGATGCGGGGGCGGAACGGGTGGTCATGGGGCGGCGGTAGGCAAAAGGGGACGATTTTACAACAGACGGCCATGCCAACCGCCGCTCATCCGGTAAATCGACCCGGCCACGGCGGAAGAAAAGCAACAAAAAGGCCGTGCTACCATCGGCGCCGCCCATTTATCGACGGAGATCCCGCCATGCCCGCCCCCTCCTCCCTGCGCCCCGGCACCCCTCTTTCCCCCAGCGCGCTGCGCGTCATGCTGCTCGGCGCCGGCGAGTTGGGCAAGGAGGTGATCATCGCCCTGCAACGGCTGGGTACCGAGGTGATCGCCGTGGACCGTTACGACAACGCCCCGGGCATGCAGGTGGCGCACCGTTCCCACGTCATTTCCATGACCGACGGCGCCGCCCTGCGCCGCCTGATCGAGCTGGAAAAGCCCCACCTGGTGGTGCCCGAGATCGAAGCCATCGCCACCGACACCCTGGTGGAGATCGAGGCCCAAGGCCTGGCCGAGGTAATTCCCACCGCCCGGGCCGCCAAACTGACCATGAACCGGGAAGGCATCCGCCGCCTGGCCGCCGAGGAACTGGGCCTGCCCACCTCGCCCTACCGTTTCGCCGACTCCCTGGCCGAGCTGCAGGCGGCCATCGACGGCACGGACGGCCAGCCGGGCATCGGCTACCCCTGCGTGATCAAGCCGGTGATGTCCTCCTCAGGCAAGGGCCAGTCCCTGGTGAAGGGCCCGGACGATGTGGCCCAGGCCTGGGACTACGCCCAGGCCGGCGGCCGGGTGCAGCAGGCGCGCATCATCGTCGAAGGCTTCATCAAGTTCGACTACGAGATTACCCAGCTGACCGTGCGCGCCGTGGGCGCCTCGGGCAAGGTGGAAACCTATTTCTGTGAGCCGATCGGTCACATTCAGGTGGACGGCGACTACGTCGAATCCTGGCAACCCCAGCCAATGAGCCCGGCGGCCCGGCAGAAGGCCCGGGAGATCGCCGAGAAGGTCACCAGCAACCTGGGCGGCCGCGGCATCTTCGGCGTCGAGCTGTTCATCCACGGCGACGAAGTGTGGTTCTCCGAAGTCAGTCCGCGCCCCCACGACACCGGCCTGGTCACCCTGGCCAGCCAGCGCCTGTCTGAATTCGAACTGCACGCCCGAGCCATCCTCGGCCTGCCGGTGGATACCAGCCTGCGCGCCCCCGGCGCCTCGGCGGTGATCTACGGCGGCATGGAGGAAAAAGGCATCGCCTTCGAGGGCGTCGCCGACGCCCTGCAAGTGCCGGACTCGGACCTACGCCTGTTCGGCAAGCCGGAAAGCTTCAAGAAGCGCCGCATGGGCGTGGCCGTGGCCACTGGCAGCGACATCGACCAGGCCCGTGAACGGGCCAAGCTGGCCGCCAGCCGGGTCAAGCCCGTCAAGGGTTAATGGCCTGATCTGATCCCGGCCCGGGGTTCGTTCAGCCGCTCGGCCGCTCAGCCGTACTGGGCGGCGCCCTGGAACAGGCGCCGGTAGAGCAGTCGCATGGCCGCCAGATCCTCGGGCCCTACCTCGGCCTCACCGTAGCGTACCCGCTCAAAGGCCCGCATCAGCGCCTCCAGGTCGGTGCGCAGATCGGGGTAATGGGCCGCCAGCCAGCGGCCGTACTCGCGGGGTGCCGCCCCCGCCGCCCGGGGCTCGCCCCGGGCAGCGAACAGACGCTCGACGGCCCGGTAGAGCTGAACCACCCCGCGCCGCCCGGTTGCCGGCCGGCCCAGGAGCACATAGCGCAGGTAGTCGAACCGGGTGCGCAGCCACAGCAACGGCCGGGTTTCGCGCCACAGCCACCAGGCCGCCACCAGCATGGCCAGCAGCGCCGCCAGGATCAGGATGGCGACGATCTGGGCCCGGTGCTGCTTCAACCACTCCTTGAGGGCCGCCCACCAGTCGGCGACGCTCTGCGCCACCGGTTGCAGGGTCTGTTGCAGCGATTCGCTCAGGTCGGCCAGGGCGCGCATGGCGCCGGCCTGCCACTCGGGCATGCCGGGCCGGTTGGCGGCGGCGCGCATCTCTCCCGGGCTCGGCCAGCCCCGGCCGGCGCCGCTGCCCTCCTCCTGGCCAGCCGAGGCCGAACCGGCGCTGCCACCGCCACCGCCCCCGGTACCATCCGCGTTACCGCCCTGGCCGCCGATCCCCGTCGCCCCCCCCAGCTCGCCCACCGGCGCAGGCAGGCCGTGGCGCCAGGACAGGGCGAAGGGGCTGACCTGGGGCGTTACCAGGTACAGCCCACCGGCCAGCGCCAGGATCAGGGCCGACGCGGCGACGATGGCCACGCCTTGTCCGCCCAGGGTGCGCCCGGCTAGGGATTGGCGCTGCAGCTCCTCGCTGCGGCGGTTCACCTGTTCCGCCACCAGGGTCAGCACCACCGCCACGACGAAAGGCAGGATGTAAAACAGCAGCGTCCAGTCGGCCCGGTAGTGGGCCGCAGCAAAGACCACCAGGGCGGTGGCGCCGAGCAGGCCCAGGTACAGCTGGCGACGGGTGGTGGCGACGCAGTTGTTGGCCGCCTGCAGCCCGGCGAGGAGCCCCACCGCCGCCCTGGGCATGCCCCAGACGCGCATGAAGACGACGACGAAAAGCAGCACGGTGAGCACCGCCACGCTCTTTTGCCAGGCCCGCCCCCAATCCTGGGTTTCGCCCCGCTGCAGGTAGCCCACCCCGAGGGTGACGGCAAACAGGATCGCCCAGAAGCCGGTCTCGAAGGCGAAGGTGCCGTAGTGGAGGTCGAGAAAGGCGTTGCTGGCCACGGCCAGCACAAGGGCGGCGAACAGCCCCAGGTAGGCGGGCAGGTAGGTCAGGGGTTGGGGTCGATTCATGGGTTGAACACCTGGACCAGGTCGTCGCCTTGACGCACCGTCAGCACCTGGGCGCCCAAGTCGAGGAGGCCGGCCGTCAGCACCTCGGACAGCGGCTCGGCCCCGGCGGCGAAGGACTGCCGTTCCAGCAACACCGCCAGCAGGTGGGCGCCCTGGCTGCGCACCAGCGCCAGGGTGCGCAGCACGTCCGCCGCCTCGGCCGGGGGCGGCGCGAGCAAGGCCACCACGGTTTCGCCGGGCTGGCACTGCTGGGCGACCCGTTCGAGCACCCGGGCGTAGGGGCAGGGCGAGGCCAGCTCGGCCACCGCCAGGAATTCGAGCAACTCCCGATAATGCAGCTCACCGTTGCCGGCGGGAATGCTCAGGACCGCCGCATCGACTCCGGCGGCCTCCAGGCGGATCGGCATGGCCTGTTCGCAGGCGTAGCGAGCGATGGAGGCAGCGATGCGGATCGCGTACTCGCCGCTCGCCTCCCGCCCCAGGCCGACGTTGGCCCCGGGCGACAGGTCCAGGGCCAGGCACAGGGCGGCAGAGGCCAGGGGTTCGTACTCGCGGATCATCAGCTCGTTGAGGCGGGCACTGGTGGGCCAATGCACGTGGCGCGGATTGTCGCCGCGCCGGTATTCGCGCAGCCCGGCGAAGTCGGCGCTGCCCGTGCCGTCCGGCAAGGGCAGTCCGCCGCGGTTGATCAGGCTGGGGGAGCCGCGCAGCGGCAGGGTGACGATGGGAAAGACCTGGGGATAGACCAGCAGGGTCTGGATGCCGTCGCTGCCCTCATGGCGCGCCTCGGCCAGGCCGAGGGGAAAGCTGGCGGCCAGGCCGGCCGGACCGAGCCGGTAGTAGCCGCGCTTTTCGCAGGACAGCTGCACCACCAGCTGGCGGGTGGCACCGGCGGGCAGGTAGGCCAGCTGGCCGAGCACCACCGGTCCGGGGGCAGGGTTGCCGCCGGCGGCGCCGACGAAGGGCAGGCGGTCGGTCAACTCGACCATGAAGCGCGGCAGCCAGCCCCGGTTGCGCACCTGCATCCGCCACAGCAGGGTTTCCCCCTCGCTGGCCCGCTCCGGGCCGGTGCGCACCACGCTGAGGCGGCGGACCAGCCAGTAGGGCCAGACAAAGCCGGTGATCAGCGTGGACAGCAGCAGAGCGGCCACGCCCCAGGCCAGGGCGTTGCCCCGGTTCATGGCCGCCACGTAGGCCATCAGCGTCACCAGCGCCAGCACCAGGGCGCGCTGGTGGCGCTGCAGCCAGTCCCGCGCCGTGGCCGTCCGGCTCATACCGGCGTGGGCACGGTGTCGAGCAGGGCGGCGAGCACGGCGCCAGCGGTGATGCCCTGGGCGGCGGCCTGGGGGCGCACGATCAGGCGGTGTTCGAGCACCGGCGCAGCCATGGTCTTGACCAGGTCGGGGGTGACGTAGGGCTGGCCGCGCAGCAGGGCCAGGCCCCGGGCCGCGGCGGCCAGGGCCAGGGTGCCCCGGGGGCTGGCGCCGAGGCGCAGGTCGCCGTCCTGGCGGGTGGCGGCGGTGAGGCGGGCGATGTATTCCCCCACCGAGGCTTCCAGGTGCACTGCCTGCACCGCTTGCCGGGCCGCCTGGATGGCGTCGGCGTCCACCACCGCCGCCAGGGTGTCGATGGGATGGCCGCTGGCCTGGCCGAAGAGGATGCGGGTTTCCTCGGCCACCGAGGGGTAGCCGACCTTGAGGCGCATGAAGAAGCGGTCGAGCTGGGCTTCGGGCAGGACGTAGGTGCCGGCCATCTCGATCGGGTTCTGGGTGGCCATGACCATGAAGATCGGCGGCAGGTCGTAGGTGTGCACATCGACGCTGACGCGGAACTCGGCCATGCATTCGAGCAGGGCCGACTGGGCCCGGGGGGTGGCCCGGTTGATCTCGTCGGCGAGCAGGATGTTGGTGAACACCGGCCCGGGGCGGAACTCGAACTCGGCGGTCTTCTGGTTGAACACCGGCACCCCGGTGACGTCGGAGGGCAGCAGGTCCGGGGTGCATTGCAGGCGCTTGCTGTCGAGGGACACCGACTTGGCCAGGGCCCGGGCGAGCATGGTCTTGCCGGTGCCGGGCACGTCCTCGATCAGCAGGTGGCCGCGGCAGAGCAGGGTAATCACCGCCAGTTCGATCACCGGGCGCTTGCCGACGATGACCGTCTCGACGTTGTCGATCAGGGTTTGGAGGGTAGTCATGGCAGGGGAACAGAGGACGGGCAGGCCCGGCAACAATGCCAAAGGCATCAACGGCCGGCGAGTTTAGCGATAACGCATAACCCGGGCAAATCCCCGGCCAGCGGCGCACGGTCAGTCCCGCTAGAATCCCGCCTGCGATTCGTTTTCCCGGCCCTCCCCTGCCGTTCCCCCGTTTGCCCCGCCGTCCCCCTCCTCCATGTCCGATTTTTCCGACCGCCTGATCGCCTGGCAGCGGCGCCACGGCCGCCACGACCTGCCCTGGCAGAACACCCGGGACGCCTACCGCATCTGGCTGTCCGAGATCATGCTGCAGCAGACCCAGGTGGCCACCGTCATCCCCTACTACGGGCGCTTCCTGGAAGCCTTTCCGATCATCGCCGACCTGGCGGCGGCGCCTCTGGAGCGGGTGCTGGAATTGTGGGCCGGCCTCGGCTACTACGCCCGGGCGCGCAACCTGCACGCCTGCGCCGTGGCGGTGGTGCGCGACCACGGCGGCGCCTTTCCCCGGGACCCGGCCCAGATCGCCGAACTGCCCGGCATCGGCCGTTCCACGGCGGCAGCCATCGCCGCCTTCGCCTACGGCCACCGGGGCGCCATCCTCGACGGCAACGTCAAGCGGGTGCTGACCCGCTGCTTCGGCGTGGCCGGTTTTCCCGGCGCGCCCAAGGTGGAAAAGGGATTGTGGCAGCTGGCCGATTCCCTGCTGCCGGCCTGCAATGAATCCGGCGAAATCGAGGCCTACACCCAGGGCATCATGGACCTGGGCGCCTCCCTGTGCGCCCGCCGCCGCCCCACCTGCGCCCTGTGCCCGATGCACGACATCTGCGTCGCCCGGCGCGAGGGGCGCCAGGACGAGCTGCCCGAGGCCAAGCCAAGCAAGGCGCTGCCCGAGCGCCACACCATCTGCCTGGTGATCAGCGATGGGCCGCAGTTGCTGGTGGAACGGCGCCCCCCCACGGGCATCTGGGGCGGCCTCTTGGCCCTGCCGGAAATCGACGACGCCGCCCGGCTGGACGAGACCCTGGCCCGCTACGGCTGCCGCCTGGAAAAGCAGCAGACCCTGGCCCCCTTCCCCCACACCTTCAGCCACTTCCGCCTGCACATCACCCCACTGCTCTGCCGGGTCAGCCGCAGCGGCCGGCTGGCGGCGGACTCAGGAGACTCTGCGGCAAGCTGGATCGACTGGCGCGACACCGCCTCGGCCGCCCTGCCGGCGCCCCTGCGCAAGCTGCTGCGCGACCTGGACGGCCTGCCACCGGGGCTGGCCGCCTAAGCCTTCGCCTGGACCACCCGCCCGGAAAGGCGCGCCAATGCTCGATCTTCAGGCATGCCACCTGGAGATCCGCGCCAGTCCTTGTGTTTGGCGATGCCATCGTGGAGATGCCCGTCCTGCCTAGGGTTTAGGGCAGTGGCTGTGGCGCCGCCCCGCCGTAGGGCGCGTCGCACCCCGGTCGGCGAATTACTGGCTACCCAGACTCCCGGACACCCGGCGTCAGGCCAGGGGCCGGCGCACCAGGGCCGCCCAGCCGAGCATCACCGCCAGGGCCAGGGTGGCGAAGCCCCCGGCCCAGCCCGCCGGGTGGTCCCGACCGAAAGCGTCGAGGGCCATGCCGAAGGCCACCGGGCCGATGAAGGCGCCGAGAAAGCCGAGGCAGGAGTAGAGGGCCAACGCCTTGCCGCGCCGCCCCGGGTCGGTGCCGGTGATCAGCCCGGCGGTCAGGGCCGCCGAATCCAGGCTCATGGTGGCGGCGTAGAGCACCAGCACCACCACGGTCAGGGTGCCGCCCAGGCCGGCGCCACCGACCAGTCCCAGACCGCCGCAGCCGGCCACCAGCAGGGCCACCAGGGCCGACAGGGGCATCACCCGGGCCAGCCAGCGTTGCCGCCCCCAGCGGTGCGCCCCCTCGTTGCCGAGGATGCTCGCCGGCACGGCGCAGAAAGTGGCCACCGCCGCCGCCACGCCGGGCATGGCGGTAAGGACCGAGGGCTCGGCGGCGTGCAGCCAGCCCAGGTAGCTGACCAGCCAGGCGCGAAAGCCGAACAGCTCCCAGTTATGCCCCAGGTAGCCGCCGCAGTAGGCCAGGATGCGCCGGTCGCGCAGCACGCCGCGCCAGCCGTCGTCCGTCGGGGCGGCCGCCGACCCCGCCGCGGCTTGCGGCGGCCGTGGTTCGACGCCCCAGGCCACCAGGGCGCCGGCCGCCAGCACGGCGCAGCCGGCAGCGGCGAACAGCCAGGGCCAGGGCAGCAGACGCTGAGCACCTTCGGCGAGCAGGTAGGAGAGGCCGGCGCCGACACCGAAGGTGGCGGTATAGAAGGCGGTGCCGCGGGACTGGTGGTCCGGGTCGAGCCGGTCGGTGAGGGCGCGCAGGCCGGGCATGTAGGTGCCGGCCAGGCCCAGGCCGGCGCCCATCCAGCAGAGCAGGGCCAGGGAAAAGCTGCGGGCGAAGGCGGCAAAGGCGAGCAGGGCGAAGCCGCTGATTAGGGTGGCGCCGAGATAGACGCGGCGGGCGTCGCGCTTGTCGGTGGCGGCCACCAACAGCGGCACGGCGGCCACGTAGCCGAGGAAGAACACGCCGCCCAGCCAGCCGCCCTCGGTGGCCGACAGCCCCCAGTCGGCGGTGAAGCGGGGCAGCAGCACCGGCACCAGGGCGAAGCCGGACATGGTCAGCACCTCGGCCAGGCAGAAGGCGGCGACAAGGCGGATGGCGCGGGCGGAGGCCAGCCTCCGCAGCCCGCCGATCACGTCACCAGGCCGCGCTGGGCCAGGTAGGTGTGGAGGATTTCCAGGCGCGACACCGGGTCGTCCAGCTCCAGCAGCTTCTGCTTGGCCAGCACCTGCACCGGCATCACCTCGGCGAGGCGGTAGCCGAGCCACAGGGCGTCGGCAAAATCGTGGGGCGGCGGCATCTTCTCGCTGCCCAGGTCGGCGACGATGCGTCGCGCCAGGGGCTCCAGGCCGGCCAAGGCGGCGGGGATGGCCCGGGTCTCCGGCTCCGCCAGCAACTCGACCCGGGCCCGCTGCAGGCCGTTGGCCTCGATGCGCCGCTCGACGATGCGAAAGCGCCGCCCGCCCCGGGCCGAGGCGAGCAGGATGCCCGGCTGATCCATGTCGCAGCGACTCAGATGGGCCAGGGTGCCGATCGGGTGGGGCACCGCCGGCGAGGTGGTGCCGGCGTTGGTTTCCTGGCCCTCGGCGATCAGGCAGACGCCGAAGGGGGTCTGCTCGCGCAGGCAGGCCGCGGCCATGTCCAGGTAGCGGGCCTCGAAGATCTTCAACCCGAGCACGCCGCCGGGAAACAGCACGGTGCCGAGGGGAAAGAGGGGGATGTCCAGGATTTCGGGCTCCGCCGGAGTGGCCGGGGTTGCCTCATCGTCGCCCAGGCGGCGCTTGAGCCAGCTGTGCCAGTCGCCCACGCCCATCACGCCTCCTCGCCCCAGCGGCGCATCAGGCTGTGGGGCACCGCCAGGTGGTCGAGGATGCGGGCGACGACGAAATCCACTACGTCCTGCACCGTCTGGGGATGGTGGTAGAAGCCCGGGTTGGGCGGCAGGATCACCGCACCGGCCCGGGACAGGCGCAGCATGTTCTCCAGGTGCAGGGTCGAGAACGGGGTCTCCCGGGGCACCAGGATCAGGGGCCGGCGCTCCTTCAGGGCCACGTCGGCGGCCCGCGCGATCAGGTTGTCGGCCAGGCCGGCGGCAATCGAGGCCAGGGTGCCCATGGTGCACGGGCACACCACCATGGCGTCCGGCGGGTTGGAGCCGGAAGCCACCGGGGCGAACCACTCTTCCCGGCCGTACACCTCCAGGGTGCCGGGCAGGGCGGCGAAGCGCTGGCGGAAGAAATCCGCGGCCTCCTTGGGCCGCGCCGGCAATTCCAGGTCCATTTCCTGGCGGGCCACCACCGGGGCCACCGACGAGTAGAGCAGCTGCACGCGGCAGCCGGCGGCGAGCAGGCATTCGAGCAGGCGCACCCCGTAGGGCAGGCCCGAGGCGCCGGTGAAGGCCAGGCAGACGGTCTTGGCGGAAGTCATGATTTTTCCGGAGAAGGCGGGGCGGCGGGAGGCGTCGCGGGGCTGGCGTCGGCCTCGGCCAGCAATCGGGCGGCGATCAGGCCGTTGATCGTACCGAAGAACAGGGCCGCCGCCGCAAACACCGGCAGCAGCACCCACAGCCCTTCATGGGGAATCAGCCACAGCCGGGCAAGCAGCAGCTGGCCGCCGATGTGGGCCAGGGCGGCCAGCACCGAGGCCGTCACCGGGCCGAACCAGCGCCGCGGCAGGTGCGCCGCCGGCCACAGGGCGAGCAGGCTGGCCAGGGCGCCGGCGGCGGCGAGAAAGAACCCCGGGGCGAGGAACTGGCCAAGCAGCAGGCTGCCGGCCACCACCCGCAGCCCGCTCACCCAGGCGGCCGCGCCCCAGCCGTAGCGCAGCAGCACCACCAGGGTGACGATGTTGGCCAGACCGGGCTTGACCCCGGGCAGGGGCGAGGGAATGACCGCATCCACCAGGGCCAGACCGATGGCCGCCGCCGCCAGCCGGGCGATGCGATAGTCCTCGGCGGTGAGGGGAATGGCCACGGTGTCGGCCAGGGCCGCGGCGCCAGGAGTGGAGGAGGGGGCCGGAGGGGTCATCGCGGGGCGGGCTTCAGTAGGCCAGGGTATCGTAGGCGCCACGGCCGCCGGCGATGGTCAGGCTAACCCGGTTGGGTGCGCACAGGGCCATTTCACCGGGGCGTGCCAGCCAGCCCTGGCGTACGCACAACTGGCGCGGCCCCGGGTCGGAGGCGACCCGGGCACGGCCCCGCTCCACGGCGATCACGGTGGTGCCGAGGGGACCGCTCACCGCCAGGGTACGCGGTGCGGTCAGGGCCAGCTCGGCCACCACCTGGCCGTCCTGGCGCACCACCGCCCGCTCCGCCGCGCCCTTTTGCCAGAGCAGGGGAAAGCTGGCGGCGGTCAGTACCGTCGCCAGCAGCAGCACCAGCCAGTCGCCCGGGCGCACCAACCGGAGCCAGGGGTAGGCTGCCGCCGAGGCAAGCAAAACAGACCGCGCCACGTCGGCACCCGTTCAGCGGGCGCTGCCCGGCGCCGGGTTGCCGCTCAGCTCGCGGTGGCGCACCAACACCCGGGGCAGGGCCGGCGTGGCCGGGTTGGCCGGATCCGCCGTGGCAGCGCCGGGTGCAGCAGCCGCCCCGGCCGCACGAAAGCGGGCGGCCAGCCACTCGGTGAGATAGACCGAACGGTGCTGCCCGCCGGTGCAGCCGATGGCCACCGTCAGGTAGGCCCGGTTGTCCCGGATGTAGGCAGGCAGCCAGCGGGTGACGAAGGCGCGGATGTCCTCGGCCATGGCGGCCACGTCGGGCACCGCGGCGAGAAAGTCGATGACCGGCTGGTCCTGGCCGGTGAGGGGACGCAGCGCCGGGTCGTAGTAGGGATTGGGCAGGCAGCGCACGTCGAACACCAGGTCGGCGTCCTGGGGCACGCCGTGCTTGAAGCCGAAGGACTGGAAGAGCAGGGTCAGGCCGGCGTCCGGATCGGTGGCGACAAACTGGCGGACCCACTCGCGCAGCACCGCCGGCTTCAGTTCCGAGGTGTCGATGTGGTGACCCAGGTCGCCGATGTCGGCGAGGCGCTCCCGCTCCTCGCGGATGGCTTCGAGCAATGCCCGGCCGTCCCGGGCCAGGGGGTGGCGGCGGCGCGTCTCGGAGAAGCGCTTGACCAGGGTCTCATCCTTGGCGTTGAGGAACAGGAAGCGCAGGTCCAGGCGCGGCCGCAGCGCCGCCAGGATGCCCGGCAGGGCGGCCAGGCCGGCGCCGGCCCGCACATCCACGGCGGCGGCCACCCGTTGATAGCCGCTTTCCTCGAGCTGGTCGACCAGGGCGGGGAGCAACGAGGTGGGCAGATTGTCGACGCAGAAGTAACCGGCGTCTTCGAGGACGTTCAAGGCGATGGACTTGCCCGAGCCGGACAGGCCGCTGATCAGGACGAGATGCATGGCGGCCACTTTACCGGATGCGCCGGGCTATCGAAAGACACGGCATAATGGGACGTTGACCGGCTTGCCCGGATGTCATCGTCCGTCGCATCCCACTGCATCACGAGGTATCCCCATGCGTCCCCTGGATCTCCCCTTCCTGGCCGAACTCGCCGCCTTCCGCCGCGACATCCACGCCCACCCCGAACTGGCCTTCGCCGAGCAGCGCACCAGCGACCGGGTCGCCGCCGAACTGACCCGCTACGGCCTGGAAGTGCACCGTGGCCTGGCCAAGACCGGCGTGGTGGCGGCCATCCGCGCCGGCACTTCGGACCGGGCCATCGGCCTGCGCGCCGACATGGACGCCCTGCCCTTGCAGGAGCTCAACGAATTCGGCCACCGCTCCCAGTACCCGGGCAAGATGCACGCCTGCGGCCACGACGGCCACACCGCCATGCTGCTCGGCGCCGCCCGCTGGCTGGCCGAGCACCGCAACTTCGACGGCACCGTGTATTGCATCTTCCAGCCCGCCGAGGAATCCGAGGGCGGCGCCAAGGTGATGGTGGAGGACGGACTGTTCGAACAGTTCCCCATGGAGGCGGTGTTCGGCCTGCACAACTGGCCCGGCATTCCTGCCGGGCAGATGGCGGTGATGCCCGGCCCGGTAATGGCCGGCACCTGCGCCTTCGAGATCAAGGTGCGCGGCCACGGCTGCCACGCCGCCATGCCCAACCTGGGGGTCGATTCGATCGTCGTCGCCGCCGAATTGGTGCAAGCCCTGCAGACCGTGGTGTCGCGCACCCTGCACCCCTGCGACGCCGGGGTGGTGTCGGTGACCCAGATTCACGCCGGCGAGGCCTGGAACGTGATCCCTGAAGAAGTGGTCCTGCGCGGCACCATCCGCAGCTTCAAGCCGGCGGTGCAGGAACAGATCGAGACGGCCATCAACCGCCTGTGCAAGGGCATCGCCGCCGCCCACGGCGCCCAGATCCAGACCTGGTACGACCACCGCTACCCGCCCACGGTCAACAGCGCCGCCGAGGCCGCCCTGTGCCGCGACGTGGCCGCCGGGCTGCTCGGCGCGGGCAACGTCATCACCGATTCGCTGCCCTCGATGGGCGCCGAGGACTTCGCCTACATGCTGGCGGTCAAGCCCGGTTGCTATGTCTGGCTGGGCAACGGCAGTGCCGGCGACCCCCACGGCACCGGCGCCGGGGCGTGCACCCTGCACAGCCCCCACTACGACTTCAACGACGACATCCTGGCCCTGGGCGTGACCTACTGGGTGCGCCTGGCGGAACAGGCTTTGGCGCGGTGAGCGGGGCTGCCCGCCCGGCCACCGGGCCGTTACTCCGCCTGGCCGGAACGTTGGGGACAACGGACTCCCGCCGCGGCATCTTCGTCACCCTGCTGCTGGCCCTCTGCTGCCTGTTCGCCGCCACCGCGGCCCGGGCCGACCTGGCCCTCGAATATGCGCCCCACGGGCAATCCCTGATCGGCCACGTGAGCGTGCTGGTGGACCCGACCGGCCGGCTCAGTGCCCAGGAGGCCCGGGCCCAGTCGGAGCGTTTCACCCCCCTGACCAGCAGTGCCTCGTTCGGCTACAGCAGCGACGTCTATTGGCTGCGCTTCACCCTGACCCAGGACAGCCTGCCCCGCTCCTGGCTGCTCGAACTGCCCTACCCCTACCTGGACGATGTGCGCCTGTACACGCCCCGCTCCGACGGCAGCATGTCCGAGCAGCGTGCCGGCGACCACATGCCCTTTGCCAGCTGGCCCCTGCCCTACCGCAATTTCCTCTTTCCCCTGACCCTGCCGCCGGGCCACGGCACCCACACCCTGTACCTGCGCGTCGCCACCGGCGACAGCCTGTCGGTGCCCCTGGTGGTCTGGGAAGAGGAGGCTTTCCAGCTCTACGCCCGGGAAGAAGCCCTGCTGTTCGGTCTGTACTACGGCCTGATGCTGGCGATGCTGTTCTACAACGCCTTCGTCGGCACCCTGCTGCGCGACCGCACCTTCTACTACTACGTGGCCTGCTCGTTCTTCGCCCTGCTCATCGTCGCCGAGCTGAACGGCCACACCCTGCAATACCTGTGGCCGAATTTCCCCTGGCTGGCGGACCAGCAGCACAACCTGATCCCCTGCATCTACGTCACGTCCCTGGTGTTGTGGCAACAGGCCTTCCTCAACCTGCGCCAGACCGTGCCGTGGATCGTCCGGCCGCTGCTGGCGATCATCGCCGCCGCCATCGCCCTGATCCTGTTCAGCCTGATCGGCTTCTACGGCCTCGGCAACCAGCTGACCATGTACCTGGCGGCGATCACCATCGTGCTCACCCTCCTCGCCAGCATCTTCTGCGTGGCGCGCGGCCACCGGCCGGCCCGCATCTTTCTCCTTGCCCAGCTAACCCCCATGGCCGGCAGTTTCCTGCTCGTGATGCGCAACCTGGGCTACATGACCCCCAGCACCCTGCTCAACCACAGCTTCCAGCTCGCCACTTCCCTGGAGATGCTGCTGTTCTCGATCGCACTCGCCTACCGCATCTACCTGCTGCGCCGCGAACGCCACGCCGCTCTGGATCTGGCCCTGCACGACCCCCTCACCGGCCTGCTCAACCGTCACGGCCTGGAACGGCGCCTCGCCCGCTTCAGCCATGCCGGGCAGCGGCGCAACGAGGAGCTGACGCTGATGGTCCTCGACCTGGACGGCTTCAAGCAGCTCAACGACCGCTACGGCCACAAGACCGGCGACCTGGTGCTGCGGGAAGTGGCGCGCCGCCTCAAGGCCTGCATCCGCACCACCGACTTCATCGCCCGGCCCGGCAACGATGAATTCATCATCGGCCTGCCCGGCATGTTCAGCCACAGCGACGGCGCCCAGCTGGCCGACAAGCTGATCGACCAGGTCGCCCTGCCGATTCCCGTGGGCAGCCCGGTTCCCGGCGGCACGGTGCAACTCACCGCCAGCGTCGGCGTGGCGTTCATGCCTGGGGATGCAGACCAGGTGGAAGGCCTGCTGGAACAGGCCGACCTGGCCATGTACGTGGCCAAGTCCGAAGGACGCAACCGCTACGAACTGGCCGCGGCCATGGGCGAGGAAGGCTACCGCCCGCCGGCCTGGCAGGCGCGCTAAAGCCCGCGCCACCGCGCCACCGCACCGCCGCCTCCGGCCTCCAGCCGGAGAGCGCGGCGCCTACCCCAGACGCCGGCGCAGCGCCCCGCTGGCGGCGTCCACCGCCACGGACAGAGCGAGCATGGCGGCGATCAGGGTAGCCGCCTCGGCGTAGTGGAACAGGGAGAGGGAAAAATACAGGGCCTGGCCCAGCCCCCCGGCGCCGACGAAACCGAGCACCGCCGCCATGCGGATGTTGATCTCCCAGCGGTACAGCCCGTAGGCCAGCCACTGGGGCGCTACCTGGGGCAGGGTGCCATAGCAGAACGCCGCCAATGGCCCGGCACCGGCCAGGCGCAGGGCCTGGGCCGGCGCCGCCGGGGCGTTTTCCAGGGCCTCGCCGTAGAGGCGGCCGAGCACCCCGGCGGTGTGCACGGCCAGAGCCAGGGCGCCGGCCAGGGGGCCGAGGCCGGCGGCCAGGGCGGTGAGGGTGGCCCACACCAGTTCCGGCACGGCGCGCAGTACGTTCAGGCAGAAGCGGGCCAGGGCCTTGGCGGTGGCGCCGAAGCGGCCCGCCGCCGGCAGGGCCAGCACGGCCCCGGCCAGGGCCGCCAGCAGGCTGCCGCAGGCGGAGATGGCGAGAGTCTCCAGGGCGCCCCAGCCCACCTTGGCCAACCATTCCGGGGACACCTCGGGGCGCAGGAACTGGGCGAGGAAATCGACCACGCCGGCCGCCGCGTCGGCGGTGAACAGGCCCGCCAGCCCCAGGTCGAGATAGGCAAAGCTGCCTGCCACCAGGCCAATCAGGAGGAGTGCCAGCAAGGCCCCCACCGGCCCCACGCCGGCGGCGCGGGGCGCTGCGCCGGGGCGGCCGGCGCGGGCGTTGTCGGTCCGCTCCCCCGCGGCTTCCAGGCGGCGGCGCAGCAGGGCCGACACCCCGTCGGCGAGCAGCACCAGGGCGAGGAAGGCGGCGAGGATCGAGGCTGCCTCGCCGCCGTTGAGCATCTTCATCGCCTGGTCCATCAGCTGGCCCAGGCCGCCGGCGCCGACGAAGCCCATCACAACCGAGGCGCGCACCGCGCATTCCCAGCGGTAGACCGTGTACGAGGTCAGCTCCCGGGCATTCACCGGCAGCAGGCCGTAGGCCAGGGCGGCCAGCCGGCCGCTGCCGGCGGCAAGCAGGGCCCGGGCCGGGCGCGGGTCGCCGGATTCGAGAATTTCCGCATAGACCTTGGCCAGCATGCCGCCGTAGGTGAGCCCCAGGGCCAGCACCGCGGCGGCCGGCCCCAGGCCGAAGACGCGCACGAAAAGGAGCGCCCAGACCAGCTCGGGCACGCCACGCAGCACCATCATCACGCCGCGCAGCGAGGCGCGGCGGGCCCTGGCGGCCCACTGGCGCTGCCTCGGGGCGGCGCCCTGGCCACCGGCCCGACCACCTAGCTCGGCCACCGCCAGCACCCGGGTCACGCCCAGGGCCAGGGGCACGGCCAGGACGAAGGCCAGGGCGATGCCGGCGCTGGCCATGGCCACGGTCTCCACCGCCGCCTTGGCGAGCAGGGCGAGGAACTCGGCGCCGATCTCCGGCGGCAGGAAGGCGGCGAGGAAACGGCCCAGGGTGGCGACGTTGGCCGGATCGAACAGGGTGGCCAGCCCGGCCGGGGTGAAGCCGGCCAGGTGCAGCAGGGGCCAGAGCGCCACCACGGCCACCAGGGTGGCGGTGGCTCGCCTTCGGGCGGCCGGGTCCCGGTCCGGCCGGACGCCGTGGTGCAGGGATGCCGCTGCGCGCGCGCCGGCCATGATCAGCAGCACCCGATGACGACGGGCGCCGCTGGCCGGAGTGCGACCTGGTCGGCCTCGTCGGCAAAGCGCGGCAGGCCGCCGCCCTCCTGGGCATAGAGGGCGTGCAGCAGGTCATCGCTGACGTCGGCGGCCGGCAGGTCGAAGGCGATGCGCCCGGCGCGCACCCCCACCACCCGGGGGAAGCATTCCAGGGCCAGGTCCACCGCATGCAGGCTGACCACCAGGGTGGCCCCGCGGGCCTGGGCGTCGGCGTTGAGCACCTCCAGGGTAGTGCGTGCCAGGGCCGGATCGAGGGCCGAGACCGGCTCGTCGGCGAGCATCAACCCGGCCTCCTGATAGAGCAGGCGGGCGATACCGACCCGTTGCAGTTGGCCGCCGGAGAGGCGGTCGCAGCGGTCGAACAGGCGCTCGTCCAGATTGAGCCGGGCCAGGGCCGCCCGGGCGCCGGGGATGTCCCGGGGATAGATGAGGGAGGCCAGGGCCTGGAGTGCGGACCACTGGCCGAGGCGCCCGGCCAGCACGGCGGTGACCGCCCGCTGGCGCGGCGGGATGGGCGGCGCCTGGTAGGCGGTGCCGATGCGCCCGCGCAGCTGCTTGAGCCCCCGGGCGGAAAGGCGCCAGGGCGCCGCGCCGAGCAGCTCGACGCTGCCCACGGTGGGCGCCAGCACGGTGCCGAGCACCGACAGCAGGGTGGTCTTGCCGGCGCCGGAAGGGCCGATCAGGGCGATGCGCTCCCCCGGCGCAGCGGTCAGGGTGACGTCGTCGAGGGCAGCCGCGGTGGCGGCACGGCCGGCGGGGTAATGGACGGAAACCCGATGGAGGGCGAAGGACATGGTGACGGGGCGGCGGGTGGCGGGGTGGCGGGGTGGCGAGGGCGTCGGGCGGCGATGCCGGGAGCAACCCGGCGGAAAACGGGGCTAAACGTAGGACTAAATGCAGGGCCAGAGCGGGGCCGGAGTGGGGCTGAAGGCTAGGCCGTCTGCGTGGCACCGGCTCAAACCCAAGGCAGGGCGCGGAGTTTCACGATGCCTGCCTGGAGAACAAGTACTGGCGCGGGTCTTCAGGCATACCCCGTGAAGGTCCGCACCAGTACTCGGTTTTCAGGCAGTGGTCACGACAGGAACGGCCAAGGCGGCCCACCAGGCAGGGGCGCCCGGGCCAAAAGCAGCGACCCCGGCGCCCCGCCCGCTTACTTGAGCAGCCCGGCGGCCTTGCCCGCCTGCTCGATGCCGGCGTAGTTCTCGGCCTTGGTCGGGATGAACTTGCTGGCCCGCTGCAGCTTGAGAATCTCGGCGTGTTCCGGGTTCTTCGGGTCGAGCTTGAGGAAGGCGGCGGTGAGCTTCTTCACCACGGCCGGATCCAGGTCGCCGCGCACGGTCCAGTTGTAGTCGTAGTAGGTCGGGGTGGTGGCGAACACATGCACCTTGGCCGGATCGACCTTGCCGGATTCCACCAGCTTGTCCCACACCGAGGCGTTGAGCACCCCGGCCTCGGCCTTGCCGGCGGCAACGAAGGCCACGGTGGCGTCGTGGGCGCCGGAGAAGGCCACGGTCTTGAAATCCTTCTCCGGGTTGATGCCGGCCTGCAGCAGGAAGTAGCGCGGCATCAGGCTGCCCGAGGTGGACGACGGGGCGCCGAAGGCGAAGGTCTTGCCCTTCAGGTCGGCCAGGGACTTGATCGCCGGATCGGCGGTGACGAACTTGGAGGTGAAGGTGGCGTCCTCTTCCCGCTGCACGATGGGGATGGCGGTGCCGTGGGTGCGGATCTTGGCCTGGACGAAGGTGAAGCCCCCCAGCCAGGCCAGGTCGAGCTTCCTGGTAGCCAGGGACTCGACCACGGCGGCGTAGTCGGACACCGGCACGAAGCTCACCTTCATGCCCAGCTCTTTTTCCAGGTACTTGCCCAGGGGTGCGAACTTGCGCTGCAGCTCGGTGGGCGCCTCGTCGGGGATGGCGGAGACGCGCAACACGGTTTCGGCGTGGGCCGGCAGGGCGAAACCGGCGGACAGCAGCAGGGCAGCGGACAGGCCGGCGACGGCGCGACGGCGCGCCGCCAGGAAAGGACGGGCGGAACGGATGGACATGGGGGCTCCCGATAAAACTCAGCCGCCCCCGTGCGGGTGACGCGGGGGCTTAAACGGCCCGTCCGGCGCATCGACCCAGGCGGAAGGTAAATACCCACTCACCGGCCAACGCCCGTGACACGGGCATAAAACGAAAAAGGGCGGTACGCAGACCGCAGGGGAATTATACGGAAGGGGGGGCGGGATGCGGCAAGTCGCCGGGCATGGGCGGAGCGTCAGTCCCGGCCAAGGCAGCCGTTCAGGCGGAGGGAGCGCCCCGACGTCGAGGCTACAAATGAGCGTAACGGATGCCTGCAAAAAGCCGGTACGACACCGCGTGAGGGCAGGGATGCGGGACGGGCGAAGGGGCAAGGTAAAGGGGCCGCCCCCGATGGGGCACAACACCCCACGGCAAAGCCGTCATTCCAGAGCAGCCACCGCCGGCCGGCCCACGGCGGCGGGGCACCGAGCAAAGCGTCCGGGCAGGCCCTAAGCAGGCCCTAATACAGCTCAACGGCTAGCGCGCCGCGCCACCGACCAGGGCCAAGCCGCCGCCCACGCCACCCCCGCCTTCCGCTGCACCGGCCGGAGTCGTCCGCTGCTCGCTTGGCTGAGCCTGCAACTGGCGGTAGCGCATGCAGGTGACACGCAGGAACGAGGCGAAGTTATCCACCTCGCCGCGAAAGGCCACGATCTCGTCGTGCAGGGTGGCGATCAGCTGGTTGGTGGAGACGCCCTCCCCGGCGGCCATTTCCGCCAGGGTGTCCCAGAACAGGTTCTCCAGACGCAGGGTGGTCACCACACCGTGAATGCGCAGGGAACGGGAGCGGGACTCGTAGAGGATCGGGTCGGCTTTGACATAGACCTCGCACATGGGCGGCTCCGGGGCGGCGAAAAAAGGGGAGAGGGAACAGGGGGCCGGGGCGGATGATCGCCCCGGCGGCCAGTCCGTACAGACCGCGGGCCGGCGGCGTGGTTCGCCCGGCCGGCCCGTGCTGTCTGGCGTTTACAGGGTGATGCGCGTGCCGAGTACGGCGAGGAACTGAGCCAGCCAAGCCGGATGGGCGGGCCAGGCGGGGGCGGTGACCAGGTTGCCGTCGGTGTGGGCCTGGTCCACCGGGATATCGGCGTAGGTGCCGCCGGCCAGACGCACTTCCGGCCCGCAGGCCGGATAGGCGCTACAAGTGCGGCCCTGGATGACCCCGGCGGCGGCGAGCAGCTGGGCGCCGTGGCAGACCGCGGCGATGGGCTTGTTGGCCTGGGCGAAGTGCTGCACGGCGGTGATCACCCGGGGGTTGAGGCGCAGGTATTCCGGCGCCCGGCCACCCGGGATCAGCAGGGCGTCGTAGTCCTCGGCGCGCAGGGCGTCGAAGGTGGCGTTGAGGGTGAAGTTGTGGCCCGGCTTCTCGCTGTAGGTCTGGTCGCCCTCGAAGTCGTGGATGGCGGTGCGCACGCTCTCGCCGGCCTTCTTGCCCGGGCAGGCGGCATGGACCGTGTGGCCGACCATGGTGAGGGCCTGGAAGGGCACCATGGTCTCGTAGTCTTCGGCGTAATCGCCGACCAGCATCAGGATTTTCTTGGCAGCCATCGATGTCTCCTTGTGTCCTCGTGTCCTCGCGGGAGCGCCCATGACGGGCGCCGGGGGATGGGGGCCGGCAGGGTCAACCGAGCCGGCCCGTCCGGTCATTCTCCACGGGGACGGCGGCGCCGGGTAGCACCGGGCTGCTACGGGAGACGCGGGTTGGCCCTAGCCCGCCGTCAGCCAGCCCTCGTCCTCGCGCAGCGCCCCGGCCCGGGTCAGGTCGCGCACCAGCCAGTCGGCCAGGGCCTCGTCGTCCAGGCCCAGGTAGCGGGCGTTGACGCTGGTGACGAAGGACAGGCTGGCGAGGAATTCGGCGAGGTCGGCGCGTTTGATGCGGCGCTTTTCGAGCATGACGAAGGCGACGATGACCTTGATGGCGTGGCGCGCCAGCCGGTCCAGGCTGGCCTCGAAGCCGGCGAGCTTGCGGTAGGCCCGTTCCAGGGCCGCGTCCACCGCGCCGAAGGCCGGGCCGTGGCCGGGCAGCACGGCGTCGATGGACAGGCGCCCGAGCATGTCCAGGGTGGCGCGGGTGGCGGCCAGGCCGTCGGCGGTGCCGAGCACCTCGGCGAAGATCACGCCGAAGCCGTCCTCCCACAGGGCATCGCCGGAGATGAGCAGGCGCTCGTCCGGGTTGTACAGGGCCAGGGCGTCCATATCGTGGCCGGGCACGGCCAGGGCCTGCCATTCCAGGCCGCCGAGGACGAAGCGATCCCCCACGCCGTAGGTGGCGTGGTGCTGGAAGCGGGCGGCGGACTGGCCCAGGGGCGAGAGCAGCAGGGCGTCCTCGTCCCACTCGGCGATGGTGGCGGCCAGGCCTTCCGGCACCACCAGTTGGCAGCCGAAGGCGGCGTTGAGGGCGGCGTTGCCGCCGATGTGGTCGGAGTGGGAGTGGGTGTTGATCACCCGGGTCAGGGTGCGGCCGGCCAGGGCCCGCTCGACCAGGGCCACGGTCTGGGCGGCGTGGGTGACGTAGCCGCTGTCGATCAGGGAGGCGGCCTCGCCGTCGAAGGCCAGGATGTTGTTGGACGACAGCCAGCCCCGCTCCAGCAGTTGCAGCGAATCGGGCAGAACCGCGGCGATGCGCTCGGCGGCCCCCATCAGTCGCTCCCGGCGCCGACTTCGGCCTGGACATTGGCCGGCAGGGGCACGGTCTTGTCCGGCTCGGAAGGTGGCGGCGGCGTGGGAATGCCGAAGATCTCGTCCGAGGTGCGGCCGCAGCCTTCGCACACGCCGGTGTCCGGATCGATCATGCAGATGCCGACGCACAGGTCATCGCTGCTCATTGCGGGCTCCGGGCGTTGGAGTCGTTGGATTGGAGGGCGCGGCGCGCCGCCACGGCGTCGAGGATGGCCAGGCGCTGGGGGTCGCTGGCGCGGCCCCAGGCAGTGATCTCGTCCAGGGTGCGCAGACAGCCCTGGCAAAGGCCGCTGGCCTTGTCCATGACGCAGACGTTGATGCAGGGGGAAGGTACGGTCATTTGAGCAGTGCAAAAAACAGGGAGGGGCCAAGGCCCAGGCGTGACGGGCATCTTCATGCCCCCTGCCTGGAGAGCCGCACCAGTGGCCGATCTTCAGGCAGACCCCTTTGGAGGCCACGACTGGCGCGGGGTTCCGCGGGGTGCCCGATTTTCCTCCCGCGACCTCAGCTGCGCTTGGCGAGGATCGCCCGGGCCACCTTGGAACCGCTCTCGCGGCCCAGGGCCGCCGAGATGAAGGCACCGGCATCCACCAGTTTGTCTAGGTCGATGCCGGTTTCGATGCCCAGGCCGTGCAGCAGGTAGACCACGTCCTCGCTGGCGACGTTGCCGGAGGCGCCCTTGGCGTAGGGGCAGCCGCCCAGGCCGGCCACCGAGGCGTCGAAGACGCTCATGCCCAGTTGCAGCGAGGCCAGGATGTTGGCCACGGCCATGCCGTAGGTGTCGTGGTAGTGGCCGGCCAGCTTTTCCACCGGCACGTGGGCGGCGCAGGCCTCGATCATGCGCGCCACCGCCAGGGGGGTGCCGACGCCGATGGTGTCGCCCAGGGAAACCTCATAGCAGCCCATCTCGAACAGGGTGCGGGCGACCCGGGCCGCCGCCTCTGGGGCAATGGCGCCCTCGTAGGGGCAGCCGACCACGCAGGAGACGTAGCCGCGCACCGGGATGTCCAGGGCGCTGGCGGCGGCCACCACCGGCTCGAAGCGTTTCAGGCTCTCGGCGATAGAACAGTTGATGTTCTTCTGCGAGAAGGATTCGGAGGCGGCGCCAAAGATCGCCACTTCCTGGGCGCCCGCCTCCACCGCCGCGTCGAAGCCTTGCAGGTTGGGGGTGAGCACCGGGTAGGCAACCCCGGGCTGCTTGCGGATGGCGCCCATCACCGCGGCGTTGTCGGCCATCTGCGGCACCCACTTGGGCGAGACGAAGGAGGTGGCCTCCACCGCCGGCACCCCGGCGGCGGCCAGGCGCTCGATCAGTTCCACCTTGATCGCGGTGGGGACCACCTGCTTCTCGTTCTGCAGGCCGTCGCGGGGGCCCACGTCCACCAGCTTGACGCGCTGGGGCAGATTCATCGGGGGGAGGGACATGTCGTATTCCTTAGCAGGACGTGGCCGGCGGACGGGACATCCCGCCCCGCCGGCCATCGTGTAAGTCGGGCGCTCAGGCCGCCTCGAAATCCACCAGCTCGGCGCCGTCGCTGACCTGGTCGCCGGCGGCGTAGCGGAAGGCCTTCACCACCCCGGCCTTGGGGGCGGTGATGGTGTGCTCCATCTTCATCGCTTCCAGGATCAGCAGCGGCGCGCCGGCCTCGACCTTCTGACCCGGCGTGGCGATCAGGGCCACCACTTTGCCCGGCATCGGCGCGGTCAGGCCGCCACCCTGATGGCCACCGGCCTCCACCTTGTGCAGGGGGTCGTGGCGCTCCAGGATGAAAGTGCTGCCGTTGAGGAAGACGTGACGCCGCTCGCTCTGGGCGTCGTTGACCGCCACCACGCTGGCGAGCAGGCGCCGGTCGTCCAGCTCCACCGCCAGGCGGTCGCCGCCCAGGCACTTGCCCCGGGCCAGCACCTGGCTGCCACTCCCGTTGCCGGCTCCCGCATCACCGGCCAGGACCAGGGTCCAGCTGTCGCTGCCGTCGGCGCCGTAGGCCACCTCGACGGTGGTTTCGAGTTCGCCGGACTTCCAGGTCAGGGTGCGCCGGCCGGTCAGGTTCATGCGCCAGCCGTCCCGGCTCGCCCAGGGCGACCAGGGGTCGGCGCTGGTGCGGGCCGCCTGCTCGGCCTGGGCCTGCTCGCGCAGCAGCTCGGCCACCGAGGCCACCAACAGGGCCGCCGCCGGCAGCGGGGCGTCGCCGGGGAACAGGTAGTCGCGCTGGCGCTCGATCAGGCCGGTATCCAGGTCGGCCCCGGCGAAGGCCGGGCAGGCCACCAGGCGGGAGAGGAAGGGGATGTTGCTGGTCACCCCGACCACCCGGTAGTCGGCCAGGGCCTGGCGCATGCGGGCCAGGGCGGCGTCCCGGTTCTCATCCCAGACGATCAGCTTGGCCACCATCGGGTCGTAGTGGGGAGTGATCTCGTCGCCCTCTTCCACCCCGGTATCGACGCGCACGTAGAGGCTTTCCGCCGGCGGTGCAAGGCGCAGCAAGCGGCCGGTGGAGGGCAGGAAGCCCCGGTCGGCATCCTCGGCGTAGATGCGCGCTTCCAGGGCGTGGCCGTGGATCGCCAGGTCGGCTTGCTTGAGGGGCAGGGGTTCGCCGGAGGCGACGCGCAACTGCCACTCGACCAGGTCCTGGCCGGTGATCATCTCGGTGACCGGGTGCTCCACCTGGAGGCGGGTGTTCATTTCCATGAAGTAGAACGAGCCGTCCTGGTTGGCGATGAATTCCACCGTGCCGGCGCCGACGTAGCCCACGGCCTGGGCGGCGGCCACGGCGGCCTCGCCCATCTGGCGGCGGCGCTCCGGGGTCATGCCCGGGGCGGGGGCCTCTTCCAGCACCTTCTGGTGGCGGCGCTGCACCGAGCAGTCGCGCTCGAACAGGTACACGCAGTTGCCGTGGGTATCGCCGAACACCTGGATTTCGATGTGGCGCGGCCGGGTGATGTACTTCTCGACCAGCACGTGGTCGTTGCCGAAGGAGGAGCTGGCCTCGCGCTTGCACGAGGCCAGGGCGGCGATGAAGTCGTCGCCCTTTTCCACCAGGCGCATGCCCTTGCCGCCTCCCCCGGCGGCGGCCTTGATCAGCACCGGGTAGCCGATGGCGTCGGCCTGCTGCTTGAGGAACTCCGGGTCCTGGTTGTCGCCGTGGTAGCCCGGAGTGAGGGGCACCGCGGCCTTTTCCATGAGGGCCTTGGCGGCGGACTTGCTGCCCATGGCGCGGATGCTGGCGGCCGGCGGGCCGATGAACACCACCCCGGCGGCGGCGCAGGCGTCGGCGAACTCGGCGTTCTCGGAGAGGAAACCGTAGCCCGGGTGGATGGCCTGGGCGCCGGTGGCGCGGGCAGCGGCGAGAATGCGCTCGGCCACCAGATAGGATTCCCGGGCGGCGGCGGGGCCGATGCACACGGCCTCGTCGGCCAGGCGCACGTGGCGGGCGCCGGCGTCGGCTTCGGAGTAGACGGCGACAGTGCGCACGCCCAGGCGGCGGGCGGTCTTGATGACGCGGCAGGCGATTTCGCCGCGGTTGGCGATGAGAATTTTGCTGAACATGGGTTCCCCTTGAGGCGCGGAGCAGGGCGGCACATCAGTGCGGCCACGGCTCCGGGCGGAATGGTGCGGAATGGGCTTACGCCAGCCAGGCGGGCTTGCGCTTGTCGAGGAAGGCGCCGATGCCTTCGCGGCCTTCGGCCGAGGCCCGCACCCGGGTGATGCGCTGGGCGGTGTCCTCGATCAGGTTGGCGTCGATGGGCCGCTCGGCCACGGCGGCGATCAGGGCCTTGCATTCGCCCTGGGCGTTGGGACCGTTCTTGAGCAGGGCATCGACGATTTCGCCGACGGCGTCGTCCAGGGCCGCCTCGTCGGGCACGATCTCGTGCACCAGGCCAAGGCGGTAGGCCTCGGCGGCGGAGAAGCGCTCGGCGCTGAGCATGTAGCGGCGCGCCGCCCGGGGGCCCAGGGCCTGGATGACGTAGGGGCTGATGACCGCCGGGATCAGGCCGAGCTTGACCTCGGTCAGGGCGAACTGGGCGTCGAAGGTGGCAATGGCCACGTCGCAGGCCGACACCAGGCCGACGCCGCCGCCGTAGGCCGGGCCCTGGACCCGGGCCACGGTGGGCTTGGCCAGCTCGTTGAGGGTGCGCAGCAGCTCGGCCAGGTTGCGGGCGTCGCGCAGGTTCTCTTCCGGGCTGTAGCCGGCGGCGCGCTGCATCCAGTTGAGATCGGCCCCGGCACAGAAGCTCTTGCCGGTGGAGGAAAGCACCACCACGCGCACGGCGGGGTTGGCTTCCAGGTCCTTGAGGCCGGCGGTGATCTCGGCGATCAGGGTTTCGTCGAAGGCGTTGTGGCGGTCGCCCCGGTTGAGGGTGAGGATGCCGACGGGGCCGTCGACTTCGAGCAGGATGGCGTTGTAGGTGGTCATGGTCGTATCCGTGCGGAGGTCACATGCGGAAGATGCCGAACTTGGTTTCTTCCGCCGGGGCGTTGAAGGCGGCCGACAGGCCCAGGCCGAGGACCCGGCGGGTGTCGGCCGGGTCGATCACCCCATCGTCCCACAGGCGGGCGCTGGCGTAGTAGGGGTGGCCCTGGGTTTCGTACTGGTCGCGGATCGGCGCCTTGAAGGCGGCCTCTTCCTCGGCGCTCCAGGTTTTGCCGGCGGCTTCCAGGCCGTCGCGTTTGACCGTGGCCAGCACACCGGCGGCCTGCTCGCCGCCCATCACCGAGATGCGGGCGTTGGGCCACATCCACAGGAAGCGGGGCGAGTAGGCTCGGCCGCACATGCCATAGTTGCCGGCGCCGAACGACCCGCCGATGACCACGGTGAACTTGGGCACTTTGGCGGTGGCCACGGCGGTGACCATCTTGGCCCCGTCCCGGGCGATGCCGCCGTTTTCGTACTTGCGCCCGACCATGAAGCCGGTGATGTTCTGCAGGAACACCAGGGGGATGCCGCGCTGGGCGCACAGTTCGATGAAGTGGGCGGCCTTGAGGGCCGATTCCGAGAAGAGGATGCCGTTGTTGGCGACGATACCCACCGGGTAGCCGAAGATGCGTGCAAAGCCGCAGACGATGGTGGTGCCGTAGCGGGCCTTGAATTCGTCGAACTCGGAGCCGTCCACGATGCGGGCGATGATCTCGCGCACGTCGAAGGGTTTCTTGGTGTCGGTGGGAATCACCCCGTACAGCTCCCGGGCGTCGTAGAGGGGCGGGCGCGGCGGCAGCAGGGTCACTGGCGGCTGCTTCTTCCAGTTCAGGTCGCGCACGATGCGCCGGGCGATGGCCAGGGCGTGGGCGTCGTTCTCGGCGAAGTGGTCGGCCACGCCGGAAACCCGGGTGTGCACGTCGGCGCCCCCCAGGTCTTCGGCGGACACCACTTCGCCGGTGGCGGCCTTCACCAGGGGCGGACCGCCGAGGAAGATGGTGCCCTGCTCGCGCACGATCACCGATTCATCGCTCATGGCCGGCACGTAGGCGCCGCCGGCGGTGCAGGAGCCCATCACCACGGCGACTTGGGGAATGCCCTTGGCCGACAGGTTGGCCTGGTTGTAGAAGATGCGGCCGAAGTGGTCCCGGTCGGGGAAGACCTCGTCCTGCAGGGGCAAGAAGGCACCGCCGGAATCCACCAGGTAGACGCAGGGCAGGTGGTTCTGCTCGGCGATTTCTTGGGCGCGCAGGTGCTTCTTCACGGTGAGGGGATAGTAGGTGCCGCCCTTCACCGTGGCGTCGTTGGCAACGATCATGGACTCGACGCCCTCGATGCGGCCGATGCCGGCAATCATCGAGGCGGCCGGCACCTCGTAGTTGTCGCCAGGGGCACCGTACATGCCGTAGGCCGCCAGCTGGCCGATCTCCAGGAAGGGAGAGCCCGGATCCACCAGGGTGTTCACCCGTTCCCGGGGCAGCAGCTTGCCCCGAGCCAGGTGCTTTTGCCGGGCGGATTCGGAGCCGCCCAGGGCGATGCGGTTGACGGTGTCCTGGAGGTGGGACACCAGGGTGCCCATGGCTTCGGCGTTGGCCTGGAAGTCCAGGGAGCGGGGATTGAGCTGGGTTGTCAGAATGGTCATGGCGTCACTTGCGGAAGGGCGCGGTGCGGTTGGAGTGGGGCGCGAAACGATCGGGATGGCGCGGGGCCGTCAGAAGCCGCCGGGGCCGGCGGCCAGCCAGCGTTCGAGCTGGGGCAGCCGGTCGGCGCCGAGAAAGGGTTCGCCGTCGACGACGATGTAGGGGGAGCCGCATACGCCGCGCCCCAGGGCCGCCTCGACTTCCTGCTTGAGGCGTTCCTTGAGGGCCGGCGCGGCCAGGGCGTCGGCCAGGGCGGCACGGTCGATGCCCTGGGCTGCGGCCAGGTCGAGCACGGTGTCCGGGGCAGAGATGTCCCGATCGTCCACGAACAGGGCGCGATACAGGGCGCGGCCGAAGCTGCGCGCCTGGTCGGGGTCCTGGTCCCACAGCCAGTAGAAGGCCCGGGCAGCGACCTGGGTGGGGATGGGGAAGCGGCTCGGCGCCCGGTAGGGCAGGCCCATGAAGCGGGCCGAGCGGGCAAAGTCCCGAGCGACGTAGTCGCCCTTGAGGGGAGCCTGGGTGAGGGGCACGGCGCCGGTCTTCTGGAAGATCACCCCGAGCAGGACCGGGTGCCAGGTCACGGTGCGGCCGTAGCGTGCCGCCAGGTCGTCGATCCGTTCCGCCGCCAGGTAGCCGTAGGGCGAGGAAAAGTCGAAGTAGAAGTCCAGGGGCGCGCTCATGACGCACTCCGGACGGGCGAACCGGCGCTCCGGGCAGTACGGCCGCCGGGCAGGTGGTTGCGAAGCATGGGTGTCTCCTCCACGTTCTCATCTCCACGGAGCGCCGCCCATGGTCATGGGCAGGCCGCTCCCGTTGTGTTGTCCGGCGCCCCGTCCCGGTTGTTTTATGGTGGTGGCGGGGCGCCGGTTCGATTGCTTACTGCGACAAGCGACGGCCTCCCAGGACGCCGGTGGTGAACATCACGCCGACGATGGTCAGGGCGCCGCCCAGGTAGGCGGCGGTGGACAGCCGCTCGCCGAGCAGCCAGGCCCCCTGCAATACGGCGAACAGGGGCACCAGGTTGATGAAGGCCGCGGTGCGCGCCGGCCCCACCCGCTGCACGCTGTCGGCGTACCAGGTGAAGGACAGGGCGGTGCCGAGCAGGCCAAGAAAAAGGATCGCCGACCAGGCGGTCGGGCTGTAGTCGGGGACGCCCAGGTCGCCGTTGACGGCGGCTGCGGCGCCGAGCATGGCGCAGCCGATCAGGCTGGCGTAGGCGGTGGCGGCCAGGGCGCTCATGGTGGCGGTGGCGCGCCGGCCGATGAAGGTGTAGATGGCCCAGAAGACGACGCAGCCGAGAATCAGCACTTCGCCCAGGCCGATGGCGCCGGCGAACAGGCGGGTGGGGTGGCCGTTGGCGATCACCAACAGGCAGCCGGCCATGGCCAGGACGATGCCCAGGGCCTTGGGCGGGGTCATCCGGTCGCCGAAGAACAACCAGGCGGACAGGGCCACCACGGCGGGATTGAGGGCCACCACTAGGGCGCCCCGGCCGGCGGCAATGTGCTTCAGGCCGAACAGGAAGCAGAAGTTGTAGAGGGCAATGCCGGACAGGCCGAGCAGGGTGACGGTCAGCCACTCCTGGCGCGACAGTTTGGGCAGGCCGCCTTCGCTGACCACGGCCACGGCGGCCAGGGCCAGGCCGGCGGTGAGGAAACGCCAGAAGGCGGCGGCCAGGGGCGGGACTTCCTGGACCACGACGCGGCCGGCGATCCAGGTGCCGCCCCAGAAGAACATGGTGACGACGAGCTTGGCGAGGATGGCCGGGGTAAGCCGGGCGATTCCGGCGGCTTCGGCAGTGGCGGACGGGGAATTCAAGACGGGGGCTTTCGCGGGACGGACGGGAGGACGGCCGGCGCCCGCCATGCCGCGCACCGCAGGGTGCGCCATGGGGAGTGCGCCGGCCGTCCGCACGTTACAGCATCTCCACGCCGACAGCCACGGCCTCGCCGCCGCCGATGCACAGGGAAGCAACGCCCTTCTTCTTGCCGTACTGCTTGAGGGCGCCGATCAGGGTCACCAGGATGCGAGCGCCGGAGGCGCCGATCGGGTGACCCAGGGCGCAGGCGCCGCCGTGCACGTTGACCTTGGCCGGATCCAGCTTGAGATCCTTGATGGCGGCCATGGTGACCACGGCGAAGGCTTCGTTGATCTCCCACAGGTCAACGTCGGCCACACTCCAGCCGTTCTTCTTCAGCAGCTTTTCCATGGCGAAGACCGGGGCGGTGGTGAACAGGTTGGGTTCCTGGGCGTGGGTGGTGTGGCCGACGATCTTGGCGATGGGCGTCAGCCCCAGGGCCTTGGCCTTGGATTCCTTCATCAGCACCACGGCAGCGGCGCCGTCGGAAATCGACGAGGAGTTGGCGGCGGTGACGGTGCCGTCCTTCTTGAAGGCCGGCTTGAGGGCGGGGATCTTCTCGACCTGGGCCTTCAGGGGCTGCTCGTCCTGGTCCACCACGGTATCGCCCTTCTTGCCGGCGATGGTCACCGGAGCGATTTCCCACTTGAACAGGCCTTCCTTGATGGCCTTCTGGGCGCGCACGGTGGACTGGATGGCCCATTCGTCCTGGGCTTCGCGGGTGAAGCCGTAGGACTCGGCACACTCTTCGGCGAAGGTGCCCATCAGGCGGCCCTTCTGATAGGCGTCTTCGAGGCCGTCGAAGAACATGTGGTCGAGCAGCTGGCCGTGGCCCAGGCGATAGCCGCCGCGGGCCTTGGGCAGCAGGTAGGGGGCGTTGGACATGGACTCCTGGCCGCCGGCGACGCCGATCTCGTAGGAGCCGGCCAGCAGGCTGTCATGGACCATCATGACCGACTTGAGGGCGGAGCCGCATACCTTGTGGATGGTGGTGCAGCCGGCGGACAGGGGCAGACCGGCGCCCAGGGCGGCCTGGCGGGCCGGGGCCTGGCCGACGCCGGCTTGCAGCACGTTGCCGAACACCACCTCTTCCACCTGTTCCGGCTTGATGCCGGCCCGTTCCACGGCGGCCTTGATGGCCGTGGCGCCGAGCTGGGGTGCGGTCAGGCTGTTGAAGTCGCCCTGGAAGCCACCCATGGGGGTGCGGGCAACGGAAACGATGACGATGGGGTCAGACATAGTGCTCTCCTAGGTTGAAATGCTCCGGCCCGGAGGCTTTGCAGCCCCCGGGCGGATTCTTGCTCATGCGGTCTCGGCGAACAGCTCGCGGCCGATCAGCATGCGACGGATCTCGCTGGTACCGGCGCCGATCTCGTAGAGCTTGGCATCGCGCCACAGGCGGCCGGTGGGATATTCGTTGGTGTAGCCGACGCCGCCCAGGGTCTGGATGGCCTCGCCGGCCATCCAGGTGGCCTTCTCGGCGGTGTACAGGATCACCCCGGCGGCATCCTTGCGCAGGCTGCGGGCGTGGTCGGCGTTGTCGCAGGCGCGGCCGACGGCGTAGGCGTAGGCGCGGGCGGCGGACCACACCGAGTACATGTCGGCGACCTTGCCCTGCATCAGCTGGAATTCGCCGATGCTCTGGCCGAACTGCTTGCGCTCGTGCAGGTAGGGCACCACCGCGTCCATGCAGGCGGCCATGATGCCCAGGGGGCCGCCGGACAGCACGGCACGCTCGTAGTCGAGGCCGGACATCAGCACCTTGGTGCCGTTGCCGACGCCGCCCAGCACGTTTTCCTCGGGCACTTCGCAGTCGTCGAAGAATAGGGGGTAGGTGTTGGAGCCGCGCATGCCCAGCTTGTCCAGGTGGGTGCCGTGGGTGAAGCCCTTGAACCCCTTTTCGACGATGAAGGCGGTCATGCCCTTTGCGCCGGCGTTCACGTCGGTCTTGGCGTACACCACCAGGGTGTCGGCGTCGCCGCCGTTGGTGATCCACATCTTGGAGCCGTTGAGGACGTAGCGGTCACCCTTCTTCTCGGCCTTGAGCTTCATCGACACCACGTCGGAGCCGGCGTTGGGCTCGGACATGGCCAGGGCGCCGACGTGGTCGCCGGAGATCAGCTTGGGCAGGTACTTGGCCTTCTGCGCGGCGTTGCCGTTGCGGCGGATCTGGTTCACGCACAGGTTGGAGTGGGCGCCGTAGGACAGGCCCACCGAGGCGGAGGCGCGGGACAGCTCCTCCATGGCGATGATGTGGGCCAGGTAGCCCAGGCCGGTGCCGCCGTACTCCTCCTCGGCGGTCATGCCGAGCAGGCCCAGGTCGCCGAATTTCTTCCACAAGTCGGCGGGAAATTCGTTGTTACGGTCGATCTCGGCGGCCCGGGGGGCGATCTCCTTTTCGGCGAAATCGCGGATCGTGTCGCGCAACATGTCCAGGGTTTCGCCCAGGCCGAAATCGAGGGAAGGGATGTGCATGGTTTGTCTCCGGATTGTCGTTTTATATGGGGTACTGGGGGTACTGCGATTTCGGCCCGATGCTGCGCCAGCCTAGCGTTCCGGCCGGTTGGCGAGAACCATGATGGTCTGCTGCAGGGTGGCGCACAAGCTGGCCTGGCCATCCTTGTAGGCGAACACGTCGGCCCGGGTGACGACCAGGGTGCGCCCGGCGCGCACCACCTCGCCATGGGCCTCGATGTGGTCGCCGGCGGCCGGCGCCATCAGGTTCAGGGTGTAGGAAACGGTCAGCACGCTGCTGTCCGCCGGGGTCAGGGTCATGGCCGCGTAGCCGGCGGCGGAATCGGCGATGGCGCCCACCACCCCGCCATGGATGTAGCCATGCTGCTGGGTCACCGCGTCGTGGTGAGGCAGCTGGATGACGCAGCGCCCGGCGTCCACGTCGGCCAGGCTGGCGCCCAGGTGAGCCATGGCCTTCTGCCGGTCGAAGCTGGCGCGCACGCGATCGGCGAACTCGGCGTCGGCGGGGTAGAAGGCGGAACGGTGGGCTGGCATCGACGGCTCCAGGGGGCGGGTGGACAGGGAGTTTTTTACGTGACGTTGACGTAAACGTCAACATACGCCCGCGCAAAGCGCTCAGGCCTTGGCGCGGACCCGCTCCACACCGGCAGCCAGGGTATCGCCCTGGCTGGCCAGCATCTGCCGGCACTGCGCTTCGAAGGTATCGATCTCACCGAGCACCGCCTCGATGTCCTCGCGCTGTTGCAGCAAGGCGGCCCGGCGCTTTTGCAGCACGTCGAGAAAACGCGCCAGTTGGTGCACTTCGTCGCCGCGGCCGATGTCGTACATGTCGATCATCTCGCGGATCTCGGCCAGGGAAATGCCCAGTCGCTTGCCGCGCAGGGCCAGTTTGAGGCGGATGCGGTCGCGCCGCGAATAGACCCGGTTGCGTCCCTCCCGGCTCGGCGCGATCAGGCCCTGATCCTCGTAGTAGCGGATCGTCCGGGGGGTGATGTCGAACTCCCGGGCAAGCTCGGAAATGGTGTAGGTACGGGTAGTGGGCATGGAGTATCGAGGGCCGGAAAACGGGACCGGGTGGTCAGCCCGGGGGCTGGAGGGCTATAGTCGAAGAAAAGAGACAACACGCCTCCGGGAGTCCCGGAGTGTGGATAGGCCGAAACACCGCGGCATATCCCAGAGGGATGGGCGGCGCAAAACGCGACGCCACAGCCCCCCAGTGTAGTCAGTTTCCCCAACCCCTATCAATTCACGGACGTTTCATGACCACCGTTGCACCCGCTGCCGCCGCCCCCGGCGACCTCGCCGGCCAGCCCCGCTATCCCTTCCCCGACCTGCCCGCCCCGGGTGAGCGTATCGAAGTGGCACCCGGCGTCTGGTGGCTGCGCATGCCCCTGCCCTTCGTCCTCGACCACATCAACCTGTGGCTGCTCGAATCCCCCACCGGCTGGACCATCGTCGATACCGGCATCGCCAGCCCCGAGGTGCAGGCGGCCTGGGAAACCGTCCTGGCCGGGCTGGACAAGCCGGTGGAGCGCATCGTCGTCACCCACTTCCACCCGGACCACCTGGGCCTGGCGACCTGGCTGATGGCACGCACCGGCGCGCCCCTGGCCATGACCGCTGGCGAGTACCTGACCGCCCACGCGGTGTGGCATCAGAGTGCCGGCCACGGCACCGAGGACATGGTGGATTTCTTTCGCCAGCACGGCCTGGACGCCGAACGCTGCGCCCGACTGGCCGCCCGCGACGGCACCTACCGCAAGGGCGTGCCCGAGCTGCCGCGGCGCTACGACCGCCTCATCAACGGCGACACGATCCGCATCGGCGACGCCGACTGGCAGGTGATCACCGGCTACGGTCATGCACCTGAACACGCGGCGTTATTTTCCTGTAAGCATGACGTATTAATTTCCGGGGATATGGTCCTGCCGCGTATCACCACCAACGTCAGCGTCTTCGCCGCCACGCCCCGCGCCGATTCCCTGTCTCATTACCTGGAATCGGTGGCCCGCTACGGCGCCCTGGGCGACGACCCGCTTGTGCTGCCTTCCCACGGCCGGCCGTTCCACGGTCTGGGCGAGCGGGTGGCGGCGCTGGCCGCCCACCACGACGAGCGCCTGGCCGACGTGGAGGCCGCCTGCGCCGAGGCGCAGAGCGCCGGTGACCTGCTGCCGGTGCTGTTCAAGCGCGAGCTGGATGCGCATCAGGTGATGTTCGCCATGAGCGAGGCCATCGCCCACCTCAATTTTCTGGAACACGCCAGACGCTTGCACCGGGAAACCGGCAGCGACGGCGTGATCCGCTTCCGCCGCCCCTGACCCTGAGCCGGGGGCGATCCGTACCAGCGCAGTGCCGTATGACCTGATTCACCACAAGGAGACACCGATGTCGCAGCAAGTCGAGAACGAAACCGGCGCCCCCCTGCCCAATCCGGCCGAAATGGCCAAGTCCTACGCCGAAGTGGCCCAGCGGGCCTCCCGCTTGCTGACCCATTTCATCGAGAAGAAGGCCAAGGAAGGGGTCGCCCCCCCCTCCGATGAACTGGGCATCGCCCGGGCCTTCATGGATCTGTCGGCCCGGCTGATGGCCAACCCCTACAAGCTGGCCCAGGCCCAGATGGGCATGATGTGGGACTACTTCTCCCTGTGGCAGGGCTCCATGCTGCGCATGATGGGGGTCAATGCCCAGCCGGTGGCCACGCCGGCCAAGGGCGACAACCGCTTCCGCGACGAGGACTGGGAACAGCATTTCCTGTTCGACTTCGTCAAACAGTCCTACCTGATCGCCGCCCGCAACATCCACGATACCGTGTGCTGCGTCGAAGGCCTGGACGACAACACCCAGAAGAAGGTCAATTTCTACACCCGCCAGTACATCGACGCCCTGTCGCCGTCGAATTTCGCCTTCACCAACCCTGAAGTGTTCCGCGAGACGGTCAAGACCCACGGCCAGAACCTGGTCAAGGGCCTCAACAACCTGCTCCACGACATCGAGGCGGGGGACGGCCAGCTGCGCATCCGCATGACCGACACCAGCGCTTTCGAGCCGGGCAAGAACGTGGCCGCCACCCCGGGCAAGGTGGTGTTCCAGAACGACCTGTTCCAGCTGATCCAGTACGAGCCGACCACCAAGGAGCAGAACAAGACCCCCTTGCTGATCATTCCGCCCTGGATCAACAAGTACTACATCCTCGACCTGCGCGAGAAGAACTCCTTCGTGAAGTGGGCCACCGATCAGGGCCACACCACCTTCATCATGAGCTGGGTCAACCCGGATGCCCATCTAGCGCAGAAGAGCTTCGAGGACTACCTGCTCGAAGGCTCCCTGGCCGCCATCGAGGCGGTCTGCCAGGCTACCGGCGAGAAGGAAGTGAACATGGCCGGCTACTGTCTGGGCGGCACCCTGCTGGCCACCACCCTGGCCTACATGGCGGCCAAGAAGGACAAGCGGGTCGCCTCGGCCACCTTCTTCACCTCCATGATCGATTTCTCCATCCCGGGCGAACTGGGGGTGTTCATCGATGAGGACCAGGTGTCGTCCCTGGAAAAGAAGATGAACGAGCGCGGCTTCCTCGAAGGCTCCGAGATGGCCATGACCTTCAACATGCTGCGCGCCAACGACCTGATCTGGTCGTTCGTGGTGAACAACTACCTGATGGGCAAGGACCCCTTCCCCTTCGACCTGCTCTACTGGAACTCCGACTCCACCCGCATGCCCGCGGCCATGCACAGCTTCTACCTGCGCAACATGTACATGGCCAACAAGCTGAAGGACCCGGGCGGCATCACCATCGACGGGGTCAAGATCGACGTCTCCAAGATCACCACGCCGTCCTACTTCATTTCCACCGTCGAGGACCACATCGCCCCGTGGAAGAGCACCTACCTGGGCGCCCGGCTGTTCAAGGGGCCGGTCAAGTTCGTGCTGGGCGGCTCCGGTCACATCGCCGGGGTGGTGAACCCGCCGGTGGCCAACAAGTACGGCTACTGGACCAACCCGGCCGCCACCCTGCCGGAAACCAGCGACGACTTCCTCGCCGGCGCCACCCAGAACCCCGGTTCCTGGTGGACCGACTGGCAGACCTGGGTGAGCGAGCTCAACGGCGGCAAGACCGTCCCCGCCCGGGTTCCAGGCAAGGGCGGCCTGAAAGCCCTGGAGCCGGCCCCCGGCGCCTTCGTCAAGTTCCGCCTGGACACGGCGACGGCGGACTGAACGCCGCGGTAACAGCGCTAACGACCAACGGGGGCTTCGGCCCCCGTTGGCGTTTCTACGCCCCTGCCGCCCCCGCAAGCCCCGGCGGGGGCCAGACTCCCCCTGGCGGTGCAATGCCGCCGACGCCGGGTGACGGCCCTGGCCCCAGCGTTTCATCACCAGCGCCACGACGCCGAATCGCCCGGAACCCCGCGCCAGTATTGGCGTTACGGTAAGCGCAACGCATTACCCATCTATGCGTCCTATGACGTTCGCAGTAGAATCGGCCGTGCATACAAAAAATAAATCCTGGCATACCCGTTAGGCATAGTTGGTACGCTAAACGGAGCCCACCCCACTCAAGCCATGAAACGACTCTCCCTCTCCAAACAAATCCTCGTCATCGCCGCCCTCGCCACCCTGATCATGGTGCTCGTCCAGAACAGCGTGGTCGCCTACCTGGCCCGGCACAGTGCCATCGCCCAGACCGAGGCCGCCCTCAACGAGCAGGCCGCCCTGATCGTCACCACCCTCGAATACGCCCAGTCGTCGCTCAAGGAACAGGCCCGCAGCGCCCTGGCCGACTACCAACGCAGCCTGCCCGGCCCGGTGCACCTGACCGGGCGCATGATCAAGACCGGGGACATCGAACTGCCTGAAGTGGCCGCTGGCAACCTGGTGCTCAACAACAACTCCGCCTTTCTCGAAGCTTTCGCCAAGGCCAACCAGGGACGCGAGGTGGGTTGGCTGGTAGCCCATGAGGGCAAGCTGTACCGCATCGCCACCCTGGTCAAGCGGGCCAATGGCCAATACCGCAACGGCGAGGAAATGCCCGCCAACGCCCCCGGCTCATACACGCCGGACATCCTGGCCAACAAGCCCTACCTGGGCACGGTGCAACGGGGCGGCAAGATGAACGCCATTGCCGTGTTCCCGATCACCGACGACAGCGGCAAGGTGATTTCCGGGGTCGCCATGCGCATGGATGCGGAAAGCAACGTGGCCCTGCTGAAGAAGAAACTGCACGAGACGCGCATCGCCCAGACCGGCTACCCCTTCGTCCTGGCCGAGCCCTTCGGCGACCTGAAGGAAGGCATGTACATGATCCACCCCACCATGGAGGGCAAGAAGTTCTCCGAACTGGGCGCGCAGGGCGCCAAGGTGGGCGAGGCCATTCTGCAGCACAAGGAAGGGCTGCTCAGCTACGAATGGCCCGACGCCGACGGTAACCAGCGCGAGAAGGTGATCGTCGTGCGCGACCTGCCCGAGCTGCACTGGAAGGTCGGGGTCGGGTCGTGGACCGATGAATTCACCGGTGGCACCCGGGCCTTGCGCAACAAGGTGATCGGCGTCTCGGTGCTGCTCGGCCTGGCCCTGGTGGTAGCCCTGGCGGCCTTCGCCGCCTGGCGCCTGAAGCCGGTGTCCGGGCTGGTCCAGGCCACCGAGCGCCTCGGCGCCGGGGATTTCTCGGCGCCCTTGAGCGGCGACCCGACCAGCCGCAACGAGGTGGACGTGTTGTCCCGCTCCCTCGGCCAGGCCATCGCCTCGATCCGCGACCTGATCGCCGGCCTCAAGCACACCAGCGGCGCCTTGGGCAGCACCGCCCAGGAGCTGTCCGCCTCCTCCGCCGACCTGGACCAGGCCACCGCCGCCCAGAGCGAGGCCGCCGCCTCCATGTCGGCCTCGTCCGAGCAGCTCTCGGTGAGCATCGACCAGGTCGCCGAGGGCGCCCGCTCGGCCCTGGCCCTGACCCAGGAAGCCAAGAGCGTGGTGGAAACCGGCCAGAGCACCGTCGGCCAGGCCATCGCCGCCATGGAGGAAACGGCCCAGGCGGTGCAGCAGTCCGCCGACCAGGTGGGCGAGCTGGGCCGTCGCTCCCAGGAGATCGAACACGTCCTGACCGCCATCAAGGGCATCGCCGAGCAGACCAACCTGCTGGCCCTCAACGCCGCCATCGAAGCCGCCCGGGCCGGCGAAGCCGGGCGCGGTTTTGCCGTGGTGGCCGACGAGGTGCGCAAGCTGGCCGAGCAATCGGGCAAGTCGGCCCAGGAAATCTCCACCATCCTCTCCCAGGTCCAGGCCGGGGTCGGCTCGGTGCGCGAGACCATTGGCTGCGCGGTGGACCAGGTGGCCCGCTCGGTGGATGCCTCGCGCCAACTGGAAAGCGCCCTCGGCCAGGTAGCCGAGCACTCCGGGCAACTGGCCGAGGCCATCGAGGACATCGCCGGGGCCACCCACGAACAGGCCAGCGCCGCCCAGAGCATCGCCCGTCAGGTCGAGCAGGTGGCGGTGATGGCCGAGCAGACCGGCCGCTCGGCCCAGACCAACCGGGAGCGCTCCGATTCCCTGCTCCAGTCCGCCGAGACCCTGTCGTCCGATACCAGCCGCTTCAAGGTTTGACGGTACCCGACCAGGGGCGCCGCTGGAGGCCTATCGCGGGCACTTCCGTCGGCGGCACCCAACTCACCGGAAAAGCAGGCGCGGGTAGCCGCCATTTCCCACGGTACCGCCCTCAACAGCCGACAAAACTCCACATTGACAACGGCGACCACGCCGCGAGGGGCCCGAAACCGGCTTGCGGCACCCTAAGAAAATGGGAATTTCGCGAGAGATAACGACGAAATCCGCCATAAAGCCACGCTTTTCCCCGCCCTCACCGGCAAGCACCGCACCAGGCCTGGCTCTCCGCCAGGCCTTTTTTATGGCCCTGTGGATTAAGACCACATTACAAAAGTGGTATTTCCCCTACAATCGGACTAGACGCACCAAAGAAGTGCGCCTCTCCGGGGGATGCCATGCCCCGTCACTGCAAACACAACAACCACAAGCGCCCATGAGACACCTGCCACTCTCCAAGCAAATCCTCGCCGTGGCCGCCCTAGCCACTCTCCTGATGATCGTGGTGCAAAGCAGCGTCATTGCCTATCTGGCCCGGGAGAGCGCCCTGGCCCGCACCGAGACCGTGCTCAACGAGCAGGCGGCGCTGATCACCGCCACCCTGGAATTCGCCCAGGACTCGCTCAAGGCCCGGGCCATGGAGAACCTCAAGGCCTTCGAGCGCACCCTGCCCGGCCCGGTGCGCCTGTCGGGGCGGACCGTCCACACCGGCAAGACCGACCTGCCCGAGCTGGTGGCCGGCAATCTGGTGCTGAGCGGCAACCGGGATTTCCTCGAGCAGTTCGGCAAGCAGAACAACGGCCGCGAAGCCGCCTTCCTGGTGCGCCAGGGCGAGCGCTTCTACCGGGCCGACACCCTGCTCAAGGATGCCGGCGGCGTGTCGCGGATCGGCGAGGCGGTGCCGGAGAAGGAAAACTACATGCCGGCGATCCTCAAGGGCGAGCCCTACGTCGGCACCATCCAGCGCAGCGGCAAGATGTACGCCATCGCCGTCAGCCCGGTGAAGGACGAGGCGGGCCAGACCGTCGGGGCCATCACCATGCGTCTCGACGCCGAGAGCAACGTTGCCCTGCTCAAGGAAAAGCTGCTGGCCATGAAGGTCGGCAAGAGCGGCTACCCCTACGTGCTGTCCGAACCCCACGGCGACCAGAAGGAAGGCATGTACGTCATCCACCCCAAGCTCGAAGGCAAGAAGCTGGCCGATGCGGGCCCGGCGGCAGCCTCGGTGGGCGAGCAGATCTTCAAGATCAAGACCGGCATGCTCGAATACCCCTGGGCCGATGCCGAAGGCAAGATGCGCGACAAGGTGGTGGTGGTGCGGGAAATGCCCGAACTGCACTGGATCGTCGCCGTCGGCTCGTGGACCTCGGAATTCACCGACGACACCCTGGCCCTGCGCAACAAGATGATCGGCCTCTCGGTGCTGCTCGGCCTGGCCCTGGTGGCCGCCCTGTCCGCCTTCGCCGCCTGGCGCCTGAAGCCGGTGTCCGGGCTGGTCCAGGCCACCGAACGCCTCGGCGCCGGTGACCTGTCGGTGGCCCTGCACGGCGACCCGGCCAGCCGCAACGAAGTGGACGTGCTGTCCCGCTCCCTCGGCCAGGCCATGGCCGCCACCCGGGAGTTGATCGCCCGCCTCAAGGACACCAGCGGCGCCCTGGGCAGCACCGCCCAGGAGCTGTCCACCGCCTCCGCCGACCTGGATCAGGCCACCGCCTCCCAGAGCGAGGCCGCCGCCTCCATGTCGGCCTCGGCCGAGCAGCTGTCCACCAGTATCGACCAGGTCGCCGACGGCGCCCGCTCGGCCCTCGACCTGACCCGGGAAGCCGGCAGCGTGGTGGCCACCGGCCAGGTGACCGTGGGTGAAGCCATTGCCGCCATGGAGGATTCGTCCCAGGCGGTGCAGCAATCCGCCGAGCAGGTCAGCGAGTTGGGCCGTCGCTCCCAGGAGATCGAGCACGTCCTGTCCGCCATCAAGGGCATCGCCGAGCAGACCAACCTGCTGGCCCTCAACGCCGCCATCGAGGCGGCCCGGGCCGGCGAGGCCGGGCGCGGCTTTGCCGTGGTGGCCGACGAGGTGAGGAAGCTGGCCGAGCAGTCGGGCAAGTCGGCCCAGGAAATCTCCGCCATCCTCTCCCAGGTTCAGGCCGGGGTCGGCTCGGTGCGCGAGACCATCGGCTGCGCGGTGGACCAGGTGGCCCGTTCGGTGGCCGCCTCGCGCCAGCTCGAAGTGGCCCTGGGCGAAGTGGCCGACCGTTCGGCCCAGGTGGTGGATGCCATCGAGGACATCGCCGGCGCCACCCAGGAACAGGCCGGTGCCGCCCAGAGCATCGCCCGTCAGGTCGAGCAGGTGGCGGTGATGGCCGAGCAGACCGGCCGCACCGCCCAGACCAACCGGGAACGGGCCACCACCCTGCTCGGCGCCGCGACCAGCCTGGAGACGGATACCAGTCGCTTCCGCTTGTAAGACCGACGGCCGCCGGATGCTCCCCCCGGATCGCGGGCGGGGGCGCCCGGCCCCGGCACACCGCTCATGCCTGCCCGGCCCGCGCCGGGCGTTTTTTCGTCCGGCGCTCCCGGCGGCCCGCGCCGCAGCCACTCCTGCCGCCGGCCATTCGCGCACATTCCTGCACACCACCGCGCCAAACTCTAGAAAGGACGAGGCTCTCCGGGCAGGCACGGTGGAACGCCGCGCCCCTGGCCGATCTCCACGGGCATGCCGTGAAAATCGTTTATCCATGCGGGGTTTGGCCACCCCGCCTAAAAATCCCCTGCCTTACGCCACCCGTAGGCCGCTCACCGCGCCGGCCAGGTCCCGGGCCAGGGTTTCCAGATCCTGGGCGTGCTCGGCCACGGTGGCCACCCGGGAGTGGTTGTCCTCGGCGCTGTCGGCGATGACCTGGACGTGGCGGGCCATGTCGGCGCCGGCCTGGTTCTGGTCCTCGGTGGCGCTGACGATGTCGTGCACGTGGCGGGTCGCCGTTTCCACCGCGCCGCGTATGGTCACCAGCCGTTCGGCCACGGCCCGCACCTGGTCGGCGCCGCCGGCCACCTGGGCAGCGTTGGCGCGCATCGCCCCGGCCACCCCGTCCACCTCGGCCTGCATGGCGGCGATGGTGCTGCCGATTTCCCGGGTGGCGGTGGCGGTGCGGTCGGCCAGCTTGCGCACTTCGTCGGCCACCACGGCGAAGCCGCGCCCGGCTTCACCGGCCCGGGCCGCCTCGATGGCGGCGTTGAGGGCCAGCAGGTTGGTCTGGTCGGCAATGTCGCGGATCGTGGCGATGACGGCGCCGATTTCCCGGGAACGGGCGTCGAGCACGTCGAGCCGGCGCACCGTGTCCTCGACCACCGTCACCAGCCCTTCCATATCGGCGGCGGCCTGGCGCGACAAGGTTTCGCCGGCGTCCGCCGCGTCTCGGGCCTGGGCCGCCACCTGGGCAGTTTCCCGGGCGTGGGCGGCCACTTCGCCGATGCTCACGGCCAGCCCCTGCACCGCCGCCGCCACCTGGCTGGCGCCTTCGCGCTGCTGTTCCGAGGCCAGGCGCACCTCGCTGCTGCCGGCGGCCACCGAGGTGGCGGCGCCCTGCAGCGAGTGGGAGGCGGAACCGACCCGGCCGATCAGCCCGGCGAAGGAATCGGCCATGGCGTTGAAGCGCCGCCCCACGTCGGCCAGTTCGTCCTTGGAGGCCGGCGCCACCCGGGGGCGCAGGTCGCCGGCGGCCAGGGCCTGGGTGACGGTGCGCAGGCCATCGATCTCATCCTGGATCGACTGGTAGGCGCCGAAGAAGCTGTAGCCGAGCACCAGCAGCACCAGCAGCACGCCGCCCAGGGCCAGGTTGCGCTGGGTGCGGGCGGCGTTGAGGCGACCGGCCAGACCGTCGTCGGCGGCGCCTTGCAGGCGCGCGGCCAGGGCGGCCAGGCGAGTCACCGCGGCGTCGCCCCGGGCGAAGTAGTCGCCGGGCGGAATATCGAAATCGCTGGTATCGAGAACCTTGGTGGTGAGGCTTTCCTGCAGGGCCGCCACGGCCTGGACCAGGTCGTCCACGTCGGCCTGGATCGCCTCGGCCTGGGCGGCGTCATGGCGCCCCAGGCGCTGGGTGGCCGCCACCAGGGCGGCGGTCCAGGTATCCAACCCGCCCCGGGCGGCCAGCAATTGGCCGCGCTTGGCCGCCGGCAGGCGGGTTTTGATCACCGCCACCACGCCGCCGTCCCGGGCATCGGCCAGGGAGGCGGCCAGGGCCGGCAGGCGCTCGGCGAGCAGCCCGTGCAGGACGTGGCCGAGGGCGTCGCTGTCGCGCACCAGGCCGCTGTCCTCGGCCGCCAGGGTGACCAGGTTGGCGCTGCCCTGGATCGCCTCGTCCTCGACCGCTTCCGGCAGGGCCCCGTTCTGCCACAGGGCCGTCAGGGTTTCGCCGGCCTCGCGCACGGCCGGGGTGGCGGCGGGCAGGCGGCTGCGCAGTTGGGCCAGGGCCGCGACGGCGTCCTGGCCGGCTTGTTGCGCCAGGGGGGCGAAGACGGCGTCGTCGCCGCCTTCGGCGGCCGCGGCGCGGGCGCCGGCCAGGCGTTGCAGGTCGAGCACCAGGGTCAGGCTGGGGGCCAGCACGGCCAGGCCACGGCGCTCGGTTTCCAGGCGGTGCACGTCCTGGTGCAGGGCGTAGGCGAGCAGGCCGGCGAGCAGTCCGAGGGGGACGAAGAACATCACCCCGGTGAGGGCGAACTTGGCACGGAAGCGCAGGTTGCCGGAGACCCGGCGGGCCAGGAAGAACAAGCGACGCAACAACCCCGACGAGGGGGCGCGGGCGGAGGACGCAGGGCGGTTCATGCCGGACCTACTCACGGGTAGTGGAGACGGGCCGATCCTAACCAGCGCAGATTGCAAGAAAATGAAATGAAAAAGAAACAGAAATGAAACGGTACAAATGAAACGGGGGCACCCGCAGGCGCCCCCATCTCTTGTTATGCCGACTTTCCCTGGTCGGGTGCCGGTCTTCCTCCCCGGGGGGCTCTCACCAATCCCCGCTTCAAATTCGTGGTGCCCGTCCGCTGGCGCGCCCTTACGACCGGGCGGTCCGGAAGGGCAGGCGCGGCCATTCCACCGCGTCGAGCAGGTTCTTCACCAGCAAGCCCAGTTCGGTATCGCCCTCGATCACCAGGCGGCGCTGGAAGAACAGGGTGTCCGGGTCTTCCTGGCGTGCCAGCAGCTGCAGGTAGGCCGACAGGGTGGCGCAAAAACGCAGGTCCGGCGCCGGACCGTCGGCGGCCAGCAGGGGCACGAAGCGCAGCCCGTCGAAGGTGAAGCGGGCGGCGGCGCCGGTGTCCTCGACCTCCACGGCGAAAACCCGGCCGGTCAGGGGCTCCAGGGTTTCGGTATCGAGCAGCTTCATCAGCAGCAGGCCGTTCAGCCCCCCCACCAGGCCCAGGGTGTGGGGCCACTGGGGCAGACGCTGGCCGAGGCGGGTGACGAAGGCGGGCAGGCGGAAGGTCGGCACCTGCAGGTTGAGGCCCGGCAGTCCGGGCAGGGAAAAGGGTGCGGTCATGGTGGAATCGTGGGTTACGCGCCGCAGGCGGCAGTAGCGAGAGTGTCGTCCTCGGCACTGACCTTGGCAATCCCTGCCTGGCCGTGCCAGTAGCCGTCGCACAGGCCATGTTCGGTACACCCCGGCGGCAAGGACGGCGTGGCTGCGGGATCGCGCCGCGCGGCGTCGAAGGCGGCCAGTACGGCGAAGAAATCCTTCGACTGGGGCGACAGACGCAGGGCGTCGATGCCCAGTTGCCGCAGCACGGGCAGTTCGGCGAGCAGTGAGTAGTGCTGGGCCGACATGGTCTGGATGCCGTTCATGGTCAGGAAGGACTGGCCTTCCCGGGTGGCCAGGGTCAGGCCGTCGGCGTGATCCAGGCAGCGGAACTGGCAGTCGTCCTTCTTCAGCCCGTAGTGGCGGGCAGTGAAGCAGCGCGCCGAGAAAGCGAGCGGGATCTTGCCCCAGGCGAACACCTCGGTGGCCATGCCCGCCGGGCGGCTGGCGTGGAGCGGCTCGATCAGGCTGCGCGGCGCCTCCAGGGGCGGCACCCAGGCGGTGGCGCCCTTGGCGGCGAACCAGGCCAGAGTCGCTTCGTTGTAGACGTTGAGGTGGGGGCCGCAGACGAAAGGCACGCCGGCCTCGGCAGCCACCTTGACGGCGCCCAGGTCGTTGGCTTCGAGGCGGATGCGCCCGCCGCTCTCGGCGCAGGCGGCCACCAGCTTGCGCAGGGCGATCAGGTCGCCCTCGGATTCGGCCAGGGCCAGGGCCGACAGCACCACCTCCTTGCCAGCGTCGGCCAGGTCTCGGGCCAGGCCAATCCAGTCGGCGGTGCGCAGCTGGCAGCGGCGCGAGCAGACGCTCTCGCCGACATAGACGATGTCGGCCGGCGAATCGCTGGCCTGCAGGTAGAAGTTCTGGACCTCGTCCTTGCTCCAGTAGAACAGGATCGGGCCGATGGCGAGCTTGATCGGATTGGGCATGGACGGCTCCTCAGCGCCAGGGCCGGTCGTAGGCGCCCAGGGTGACCTGGGTGCCTTCGGCCACCTTGGCCAGTTCGCTTTGCCAGGCCGGCTTGACGGCGAAACCCGGGGCTTTCAGGGCGTCGATGGCCTGGCGCAACACCCGGGTCACCTGGCCGACGTAAGCCGGGCTGCGCTGGCGCCCCTCGACCTTGATGGCGGCCACACCGGCGGCGGCGATCTGCGGCAGCAGCTCGACCACGTTCAGGCTGGTGGGCTCTTCCAGGGCGTAGCCGGTCTCGCCGGCCACCTCGAAGCGGCCCTTGCACAGGGTCGGGTAGCCGGCCGGCTCGCCTTCGCCGTAGGTGTCGATGAGGATGCCGTTGAGCCGGGCGTTCATGCTCTTTCCGTCCTGCTCCCAGCGCACGTACTTGGCCGGGGAACAGGCACCGACGGTATTGGGCGACTCGCCGGTGGCATAGGAAGAAAGCCAGCAGCGCCCCTCGTTCATGACGCACAGGCTGCCAAAGCCGAACACCTCGATTTCCACCGTGGTGTGGCGCACCACGTTCTCCACCTGGGCCAGGGTCAGCACCCGGGGCAGCACGGCGCGGCGCACGCCGAAGGCGTCCTGGGCGAAGTTGATCGCCTCGTAGCTGGTGGCCGAGCCCTGCACCGACAGGTGGCGGTGCAGGTCCGGGTGGCGCTCGGCGGCGTAGGCGAGCAGGCCCACGTCGGCCAGGATGACGGCGGTGGCGCCCAGGTCGGCGGCGGCATCCACCGCCCCGTGCCATTCAGGCAGGCGCCCGGCCTGGGGATAGGTGTTGATCGCCACCAGCACTTCGCGGCCCCGGTCCCGGGCGTAGCGCAGGCCCTCGCGCAGGCCCTTGTCGTCGAAGTTGAGCCCGGCGAAGTTGCGGGCGTTGGTGGAATTCTTGAAACCGAGGTAGACCGCGTCGGCACCGTTGTCCACCGCCGCCTTGAGGGCCGGCAGGCTGCCGGCGGGGCAGACCAGGTGGGGGATGCGCGGGGCGGGAAGGTTCGTCGTCGTGGAGCTGCTCACCATGATGGCGCGACGCTGGAAATGGAAAAGGCACAGTCTAGGCGCCCCCCGCTAGCAACCCCTTGACCTCGGTCAAAGAGGCCGGCGGGGCGCCCCCCCACGAGCCCGGGCCCACCGCTCAGGCGCGGGCCGGTAGCGCCAGGGCGCGGCGCAGCTGGGCCAGATAGGTCAGCCCCCGGGGCGCCCGGCTGCCGTACCAGGACACCATCTCGCCATCGATCCGGGTCACCGCCACCTGGGGAAAGCGCTGCTGCAGTTCGTCCTGCTCCGCGGCGCCGAAGTGGTAGGGTTCGGACGGTAACAGGATGCGCTCGGCCTGGGCCGCCGCTGCCGCCAGATCCACCGCCGGGTAGCGGTCGGCGCCGGTCGCGCCGCCCTGGCACGCCGGCACCGTGTCCCAGCCGGCGGCGGCCAGGGTGGCGCCGATATAGGTATTGCGCGCCACGGTCAGCCAGGGGTCGCGCCAGATCAGGTAGAGCACCCGTTCCCGGGGCAGGGCCAGACCGGCCAGATCGGCCAGGGCTCCCTCCAGTTGCGCCGTCAGGGCCGCAGCCTGGGGACGCCGGTCGAACAAGGCGCCGAGCAGGGCGTAGAGGCTCCGGTTATCCCCCGGAGCATTGGGGTGGGTGATCACCACGTGGGGGACGAAGTCCGCCAGGGCCTCGATCTCCTCGACCCGGTTCTCGTCCATGTTGGCGATGACGTGGGTCGGTGCCAGGGCGCGCAGCTTGGCCAGGTCGAAGCCCTTGGTGCCGCCCACCTTGGGAATGCGCCGCACCGCCTCGCGGGGATGGATGCAAAAGCCGGTGCGCCCCACCAGCAGGGGTGTCAGGCCCAGGTCTATCAGCAGTTCGGTGATCGACGGAACCAGGGAGACGATGCGCGCCCCGGGACCGGCCGGGGGATGGTGGACGCCCCGGGCATCGGCGGGGATCGCCCCGTTCAGCGCAGCGTCATCCGTGCCAATGAAAAAATCCATGCTAGAAAGAAACGATCGCGCCAAATTACGGTTGCCGACCAAGCGGGCGCCATCGGCCCGGCCCGAGCCACGCTGCAGCGCGGCGCGTACTGATCGAGACAAAAGGAGAATGCGATGCTAACCAAAAAAACCGCGGTCGTGACCGGCGCTAGCCGGGGCCTGGGCCTGGAGGTCTGCCGGCAACTCGGCCAGGCCGACTGCAAGGTGGTGATGGTGGCGCGGGATGCCACGGCCCTGGCTACGGCGGTCGCCACCCTGACCGCCGAAGGCCTAGACGTGGTCGGCCAGGCGGCCGACGTGACCGATGCCGCCTCGGTGGCCGCCCTGGGCAGCTGGGTACAAAGCACCTACGGCGGCGCCGACATCCTGGTCAACAACGCCGGCGTCTTCCTCGATCCGAAGAATCCGGCCGACCCGGCCAGCCAGGGCGTGTATGCGGCCGACCCGGCGGTGCTGACCCAGACCTTCGCGGTCAACGTGCTCGGCCCGCTGCGCATGATCCAGACCTTTTTGCCGGGCATGGTGGCGCGCTACTACGGCCGGGTGGTCAATGTCTCCTCGGGCATGGGCTCCCTGGCCGAATCGGCCCCTTACTGGCCGGCCTACCGTGTCTCGAAGACGGCGTTGAACTCCCTGACCCGCACCACCGCCCTGGAGGTACTGATCGACGCCACCTCCCAGAACGTCAAGGTGAACGCGGTCTGCCCCGGCTGGTGCCGCACCGACATGGGCGGCGGCGATGCCCCGCGCAGCCCCGCCGACGGCGCCGCATCGATCGTCTGGGCCGCCCTGCTGCCCGACGACGGCCCTACCGGCGGCTTCTTCCGCGACGGCCAACCGATCCCCTGGTAAGCCGGACGCGACGCCTAGCGCCGCTGGCGGAATCACCCACGCTCACGCCCCCGCCGGCGGCTCCGGCATCAACGCCCGGTAAGCGTGCCAGGTGGCGTGCCCCACCAGGGGCATGGTCACCACCAGGCCGAGAAAGCCGGTGGCGAAGCCGAGCACGGTGAGGGCAACGATCAGCACCGCCCACAGCAGCATCGCCGCCGGATTGCGCGCCAGGGCGGTGGCACTGGCGATGGCGGCGTTGATGGCGTCGATCCTGCGGTCGAGCATCAGGGGCACGGCGATCACCGAGACGGCGAACACCAGGGTGGCGAAGAAACCGCCCACGGCCAGGTAGAAGACGACGAACTCCAGGTTGTCGAGGGCGGAAAAGGCCCGCAGAAAACCGGCGAAGGAAGGCATGTCGCCTTCGTAGAAGACGGCGAAGATGACCATCGACGCCCGCGCCCAGACCATCAGCACGATCGCCAGCACGGCGGCAAACAGGCCGATGTTGGAGAGATTGTGGCGCCAGGCCAGAGCCGAGGCGAGCAGTTGCACCGGTTCGCCACGCTCGCGGCGACGGGACAGATCGTAGAGGCCCAGGGCGAGGAACGGCCCCACCAATAGCATGCCGGTGACCAGGGCGCTCAACAGCGCCGCGGCATGGTCCAGGGTGATGGCGAACAGCCAGCCGCACAGGGCGAAGACGGCCCCGTAGGCCAGGCTGGGCAGGGGATGGGCGCGCAGATCGCCCCAGCCGGCGCGCAGCCACTGCCAAGGCGCGCCCACCGCCACCGGCCGGATGGCGGCAACCAGATCGAAGGTCAGGCTTTTTTCGTCGGTGATCGGCATGGCAACCTCCACGGGCAGAAAACCTACCCATGGGGCCGCCGCCGGCGGCGTTAGTTCAATCCGCCGAGCATGCGCCCCATGCCCGCCATCACCGTCAGGTTGGCCTGCTCCATGGCCGCCAGGGCGGCCAGGGCACCGTCCGCATCGCCGGCGTAGAAGCGTTCCACCGCCCGGCGGGCGTGGTCGTGCACCGCCTTGTGCGGGGTTTCCATCTCGGTGTAGCCGGGCAACCGGGCGAAGTGGGCCTTGCCCTCGCCTTCGTAGTACCAGCGGCCGAGGCGGCACTGGGTTTCGTCCGGCAGTTCCTCGGGGCGCAGGTGGGAGAGGCCGAGGAAGACCTTGTACACCTCCAGTTTCAAGGCCAGTTCGTCGATGTTGGCCAATTCCACGTTGGCCAGCAGCGACGAGGACGACACCGCCCGCTCCATGGTCTGGGACAGGTCGAGCAGCCGCCCCATGCTGTGGGTGGCGGCTTCGCTCTCGGCGGAATAACGGGCCGCATCGGCCGCCCCCAGGGACATGACGCTGCGCGCCTGCTGGGTATCGCCCTGGATGGTGCCGACCAGGCCGGAGATTTCAACCGTGGCCTTGGTGGTGCGCTCGGCCAGCTTGCGCACCTCGTCGGCGACGATGGCGAAGCCGCGCCCGGCCTCGCCGGCCCGGGCCGCCTCGATGGCGGCGTTGAGGGCCAGCAGGTTGGTCTGGTCGGCGATTTCCTTGATCAGGCTGACGAAGCCGGCGATGTCGGTGACCCGCTTGGACAGGCTTTCGACGCTGCCAGAGGCCTCGGTCATGCGTCCCACCATGTCGGTCAGGTTGGCGGCGATGGTCTGGAAAGCGGCCCGGTTGGTTTCCGATTCCGCGGCTGCCGTGGTGGCCGATTCCTTGCCCCCCTGCAGAGTGGTGGTGAGGCCAAGGAAGGAGCCCTGCAGGCCGGTCAGCGAATCGCCGAAGCGCCCCAGGCTGGTGAACACGCCATCGAGCAGGGCCTGGCGCTGGTGCAGTTGGGTCAGTTCATCGGACAGGGCGGCCCGTTCCGCTTCCAGGGTGGCGATGCGCGCCTCCAGGCGAGCATTGTCGGCGCTCAACGCACTACGCTCGTTCTCGACGCGGGCCAGCGTCTCCTTGGTCGACGAGAAAAACACGGCGCCTCTCCTAGGGGGAAAGGCGCCATGATGAACCGCTCGCCAACAGGGCGCCAGAACTGTTTTGTAACACCCCTAAATCCCTTGCGGATATAGGGTTTATGCGGCTTTGCGGGGAATCGCCGAGCGATGACAAAAGAATTGCCAGGGCTCATGCCGACGGGCTACAGCGGCAAGCCCCGAGGCTTGCGCGGCGCGTGGCCGAAGAGGCGGTCGTAGACGGGGTTGGGCAGCAGGCGCAGCAGCTTGGCCACCACCCCCATCTGCCAGGGCACCACCGCGTAGCTGGCGCCGGCCTCGATCACCCGGGCCATGCGCCGGGCGGCCTCGGCGGCCGGCAGCAGGAAGGGCATCGGGTAGGGATTGACCGCCGTCATCGGCGTCTCGACGTAGCCGGGACAGATGGTCACGGCGCGGATGCCGGAAGGGGCCAGCTCCAGGCGCAGGGATTCCAGGTAGGCGATGGCGGCGGCCTTGGAGGCCGAGTAGGCCTCGGCCCCCGGCAGGCCGCGGATGCCAGCCACCGAGGCAATGCCCACCACCCGGCGCGGCACCCCGTCGCGCAAGCCCTTCATGGCCGGCAGGAAGGGCGCGAAGGTGGCGGCCATGCCGAAGACGTTGACCTCCATCACCCGGCGGAAGGCGGACAGGTCCTCGCTTTCCTCGGTGAGGGTGCCCACCGAGATGCCGGCGTTGGCGATCACCACGTGGGGCGCGCCGAAGCGGGCGCAGAAGTCGGCTGCCGCCGCGGCCAGGGCGGCGCTGTCGGTAACGTCGAGGGGATAGGTGGCGAGCACGCCAGCCCCCAGTTCCGCGGCCAGGGCATCGAGCCGGGCGGCGCGGCGCGCGGCCAGGCCGACCTGCCAGCCCAAGGCCAGGTACTGGCGCGCCAGGGCTTCACCCAGGCCGGAACTGGCGCCGGTAATGAAAACGCGCCGCGGCAGCCCCGGCGAGGGCTGCGTCGGCGCGCCGGCGGGCACGGGCAGGCCAGAGACCACGCTTACTTACGCGCCTTGTCGCTACGGGCCTGGGCGATTACCGCGTCGGCCCGGGTGAGCACCTCGCCGAGGCTCTTCACCCCTTCGGTGCTGACCAGGTAACGGCCTTCGACGGCCAGGGCGGGCACACCGCCGATGCGGTAGGACTGGACCATCTGGTTGGCCCGGTTGATCTTGCTGGCAACGCCGAAGGACTTGTAGGCGTCGGCGAACTTGCGCCCGTCCACCCCCTGCTTTTCCACCCATTCCTGCATCACGTCGGGAATCGGCATGCGCACCCCCTGTTCGTGGATGGCGGCGAAGATGGCGCCGTCCAGGCGGGCCACGTCGCCGGTCACTTCCAGGGCGTAGTAGAGCTTGGCCAGGTTGGCCCAGGCACCGTTCCAGGCGGCCGGCACGCGCTTGAACGCCACGTCGGCGGGCAGCTTGGCGACCCAGGCGTCGAGGGGCTTGTGGAAGTCGTTGCAGTGGGGGCAGCCATAGGAGAAGAACTCGATCACCTCGATCTTGCCGCCGGATTCGGTCGGCTGGGGCGGATCGATGGGCTGGTAGTCGCGCCCGCGCACCGCCGGGGCAGCCAGGGCCGAGAGGGGCGCAAACGCCGCCAGGGTGGCCGCCGCACCGGCAGCCAGGACGAAATCACGACGGGAACGATCAGTCTTCACCATGGGGAATCTCCATCAGTCCTTGTTCTTGGCCAGGCTGGCCTCGATGCCGGCCTTGGCCAGTTCGGAACGGGCACGGTTCACCTCGTCCATCTTGCCATAGGGTCCGAGACGGACCCGGTACCACACCTTGTCGCCGACCATTACCTGCTGCACCGTCGCTTCCATGCCGAGCATGGCCAGGTTGGCTTTCTGGTTGTCGGCATCGCCCGGCCTCTGGAAGGAGCCGGCCTGAAGGTAGAGGGCGGTTTCCTTGACCGGCTCCTTGGCCTCCTTGGCGGCCTCCTTGGTTTCCTTGCCGTCCTTGGCGGCCGGCTTGTCGGCGGGCTCGCTCTTGGGCTCGGCCTTGCCGGGCAGGATGTCGTAGAACTGGAAGCGTTTTTCCGGCACCGGATCGCCGGGCTTGCCGGGCAGGGGCACCGGCACGGCCGCCTGGGGCGCCGCGGCCGCTGTCGCAGCACCAGCTGCGCCGGGCTTGGTGTTGGCCAGGTTGCCGGCGGCTTCCTTGGCGTCCTTGGGCGGCGGCTGGGTCTTGTCCACGAACGGCATCGGCGCCTTGTTGATGTACAACACCACCGCCAGGGCGGCGCAAACGCCGAGCACCAGGCCGATGATGATGCCGATCAGGGTGCCGCCCCGGGACTTGTTGCCCGGGGAACGTTTGCCGGCGGGGCTTTGGGGACGCTTCAGGTCACGGCTCATAAGGGATTTCCGGAATTACATCGAGTCGGGGCAGGAGACGCCGAGCAGCGCCATGCCGTTGCGGATCACCTGGCGGGTGGCCAGGGCCAGGGCGACGCGGGCATCGCGCAGGGCGGCATCGTCCACCAGCATGCGCTCGGCGTTGTACCAGGCGTGGAAGTCGCCGGCCAGATCCTTCAGGTAAAAGGCCACCATGTGCGGCGCCAGATCCCGGGCGGCGGCTTCGATCACCTCGGGGAAGGCGGCCAGGCGGGCGGCCAGGGCCAGTTCCCGCGGGTTGGTGAGCAGCCCCAGGTCGGCCTTGGCCAGGTCGGCGACCTCGCCGCCCCATTGGTTGACCACCGAGCACACCCGGGCGTGGGCGTACTGGATGTAGTAGACCGGGTTCTCGTTGCTCTGGCTCTTGGCCAGGTCCAGGTCGAAGTCCAGATGCTGGTCGGACTTGCGCAGCACGTAGAAGAAACGGCAGGCGTCGTTGCCCACCTCGCGGCGCAGCTCGCGCAGGGTGACGAATTCGCCCGAGCGGGTGGACATGGAGGCCTTCTGACCGTCCTTGTAGAGCACGGCGAACTGCACCAGGGCCACCTGCAGCTTGGCCTCGTCCAACTCCAGGGCCTGCAGGGCGCCCTTCACCCGGGGAATGTAGCCGTGGTGGTCGGCCCCCCAGATGTTGATGATCTTGTCGAAGCCGCGCTCGTACTTGTTGAGGTGGTAGGCGATGTCCGAGGCGAAGTAGGTGTACAGGCCGTTCTCGCGCTGCACCACCCGGTCCTTCTCGTCGCCGAAGGCGGTGGAGCGGAACCACTTGGCACCGTCCTGCACGTACAGGTGGCCGGCGGCTTCCAGACGGTCCACGCAGCGCTTGACCAGGCCGGTGTCGAACAGGGACTTTTCCGAGAACCACACGTCGAAGCGCACGCCGAACTCTTCCAGATCGTCGCGGCCGTCGGCCAGCTGCTCTGACAGGGCATGCTGGTGGATGTAGGCCCAGTCAGGGCCGAGCAGGCGCTTGGCGTTGGCGATCAGGCCGTCCAGGTGGGCTTCCTTGTCGGCCTCCACGTCGGGCACGTCGGCCAGGATCTCGGCGGCGGCACGGACGTACTTGGCCCCGTGGGCGGCGTCGATCTGCTCGCCCATGTCGCGCACGTAGTCGCCCTGGTAGCCGTTGGGCGGGAAGGGCACGGCCACGCCGTGGCGCTCCAGGTAGCGCAGCCAGGTGGACACCCCGAGGATGTCCATCTGCCGACCGGCGTCGTTCACGTAGTACTCCCGGGTCACGTCCCAGCCGGCGAAGGCGAGCAGGTCGGACAGGGAGGCACCGTAGGCGGCGCCGCGGCCGTGGCCGACGTGGAGCGGCCCGGTGGGGTTGGCGGAGACGAATTCGACCTGCAGCTTCTGCTGGCCGCCGACGTTGGCGCGGCCGTAATCGGCGCCGGCATCGAGCACGGCGCGCACCACCGCCAGCTTGGCGGCGGCCTTGAGGGTGAAGTTGATGAAGCCGGCGCCGGCCAGATCCACTTTCTCGACCCACTCGGAGCGGGGCAGTTCGCTGATCAGTTGTTGGGCGATTTCCCGGGGGTTCTTCTTCAGGGCCCGCGCCAGCTGCATCGCCAGGTTGGTGGCGAAGTCGCCGTGGGACTCCTGCTTGGGGCGCTCCAGGTGGATTTCAGCGGTGGCCTCGGCGCCGGGGGCGACGCTGGCCAGGGCGGCCTGCAGCAGGCTGGTGAGATGGGAACGGATATCGTGGGTCATCGCCGGACGAAAATTGCAAAAGCGCGATTATACGTGCCCGGACCCGGTTCTCATGTGCCGTCGCCCGGACGGCGGCGGCCGGCGGTCTGCCGCCCCGGCGCCGGCCTGCGCGCGCCCCCCGGGAGGGGGCCGGCGGTGCGTGGAAAAAAGGGGCAATCGCCGTCGGGTATAATTCAGGGTTTTGCTTTTACGCGGGTTCAACCCGCCACAGGATTCGCCGTGCTCGTCGCCAACAACATCACCATGCAATTCGGGGCCAAGCCCCTGTTCGAAAACGTCTCCGTCAAGTTCGGCGAGGGCTACCGCTATGGCCTGATCGGCGCCAACGGGGCGGGCAAGTCCACCTTCATGAAGATCCTCTGCGGCGACCTCGACCCCTCCGCCGGCAACGTCAGCAAGGACGTGCACGAGCGCATGGCCTACCTGCGCCAGGACCAGTTCGCCTACGAGGACCAGCGGGTGATCGACGTGGTGCTGATGGGCCACGAAGAGATGTGGGCGTGCATGCAGGAGAAGGACGCCATCTACGCCAACCCGGAAGCCACCGAAGACGACTACATGAAGGCGGCCGAGCTGGAAGGCAAGTTCGCCGAGTACGACGGCTACACCGCCGAGTCGCGCGCCGGCGAGCTGCTGCTCGGCGTGGGCATCCCCACCGACAAGCACTTCGGCCCGATGCGCGAGGTGGCTCCGGGCTGGAAGCTGCGGGTGCTGCTGGCCCAGGCCCTGTTCGCCAACCCGGACATCCTGCTGCTCGACGAACCGACCAACAACCTGGACATCAACACCATCCGCTGGCTGGAGAACGTGCTCAACGAGCGCGAATCCACCATGATCATCATTTCCCACGACCGCCACTTCCTCAACCAGGTCTGCACCCACATGGCCGACCTGGACTACGGCAAGATCACGGTCTACCCGGGCACCTACGACGACTTCATGGAAGCCTCGACCCAGGCCCGGGAACGTCAGCAGAACGCCAACGCCAAGGCCAAGGAACGGGTCGCCGAGCTTCAGGAATTCGTGCGCCGCTTCTCCGCCAACAAGTCCAAGGCCAAGCAGGCCACCTCCCGCCTCAAGCTGATCGACAAGATCAAGCCCGAGGACGTGAAACCCTCGTCCCGCCAATACCCGTGGATCCGCTTCGAGTACGACGACAAGGACAAGCTGCACCGCCTGGCGGTGGAAGTGGAAAACCTGTCCTTCACCTACCCGGGCGGCGAGCGGCCGATCTTCAACAACCTGACCTTCGCCGTGGAAGCCGGCGACCGGGTGGCGGTGATCGGCGAGAACGGTGCCGGTAAGACCACCCTGTTGAAGCTCCTGATGGGCGAGCTGACCCCCAACCACGGCAGCCTGAAGTGGGCCGACAAGGCCAAGCTTGGCTACTACGCCCAGGACCACGCCGCCGAGTTCGCCAACCCGGTCAGCCTGACCGACTGGGTGGCGCCCTACGCCCGGGCCACCATCGCCGACGGCGGCGACCTGGAAACCCTGATCCGCGGCACCCTGGGCCGGCTGCTCTTCTCCGGCGACGAGCAGAAGAAGCCGACCAACGTCATCTCCGGGGGCGAACAGGGCCGCATGATCTTCGGCCGGCTGATGCTGGAAAAGCCCAACGTGCTGGTGATGGACGAACCGACCAACCACCTGGACATGGAGTCGATCGAGTCCCTCAACACCGCCCTGGACAAGTTCAAGGGCACCCTGATCTTCGTTTCCCACGACCGGGAATTCGTGTCGACCATCGCCAACCGCATCATCGAGGTGAAGGGCGACGGCACCGTGGTCAATTACCAGGGCAGCTACGAGGACTATCTGGCCAGCCAGGGCGTCGAGTAAGCGGCCTCGGCAAGTACCGCAGTACGCCGTACGTCAGTCCGCCGCCCCGCTTGCGGACGGCGGCAAAAAAGCCCGGGAGGCGCTGCCATCTCGGGCTTTTTCATGGGAATTACCTATTCGACTTGCTGCCCGGGGGAAAGCGAACCGCACGGGACGCAACGTATGCAGAGAACCACCGGAACGCAATGGCCGAAACAGGCCCTGAGTTGGGCAATTTTTCTCGCTTTCCTCCGCGTTCCCTGCGCTTCTGCGGGCGCTGCGTTCAACGCGGTTTAGCGCGCCATCGATAGGGTCCCTGTTTCATGGACGCTTGGGCCGCCCTCTGAAACCCCGCGCCAGTCGGGCATCTCCAGGCAGGCATCGCTACAACCCGCGCCAATGCTCGATCTCCAGGCATACCCCGTGGAGATCGGCGCCAGTCCTAGGGTTCAGGGCGTCAGCCTTTTTCTTGCCCCCCCGGCCACGGCCAGGCACAGCCTGATGCGGGCTCAGGCCTCGGGCAGGGCTTCCAGGGCTTCCTGCACTTCCAGCCAGCGCATCTCGCCGTCCTCGATCATCGCCGCCAGTTCGCCCTGGCGCTTGAGCAGGCCGGCCAGCTGGGGGTGGGGCGGGCTGGTGTACAGGCTGGAATCGGCGAGGCGCTCCTCCAAGAGCTTCTTCTCCCCCTGCCAGCCCTGCAGCTTCTTCTCCAGCTGCTCGCTTTCCTTGAGGAGGGGCCGGCGCTTGGCCAGCAGCTCCTTGCGCGCCGCGGCGTCGGCTTCCCGGCTGGCGGCGCGCTCGGCCTTGGCTTCCTTGGCCTCCACATCCACCGGCCGGGCGGCGTTGCGCGCCTGGGCCAGCCAGGCGGCGTAGTCGTCCAGGTCGCCGTCGAAGGGCGCCACCTGTCCGTCGGCCACCAGCAGCAGGGTGTCGGCGGTGGTCTTGACCAGGTGCCGGTCGTGGGAGACCAGCACCACGCCGCCCTCGAAGCCCTGCAGGGCGAAGGCCAGGGCCTCGCGCATCTCCAGGTCCAGGTGGTTGGTGGGTTCGTCGAGCAGCAGCAGGTTGGGGCGCTGCCAGATCAGCAGGGCCAGGGCCAGGCGCGATTTCTCGCCGCCGGAGAAGGGGCCCACCGGCCGGGTGGCGGCGTCGCCGCGGAAGTCGAAGCCGCCCAGGTAGTCCCGGTGCTGCTGTTCCGGGGTATCCGGGTCGAGCCAGCGCAGGTGGTCCAGGGCCGAGCCTTCCGGGCGCAGGGCTTCCACCTGGTGCTGGGCGAAGTAGCCGATCTTGAGGGCCTTGGCCTCCTGGCGCTCGCCGGCCAGGGGCGGATGAACGCCGGCCAGCAGCTTGATCAGGGTCGATTTGCCGGCGCCGTTCATGCCGAGCAAGCCGATGCGGTCGCCGGGGCGGATGGTCAGGCGCACGTGGGACAGGATGGTGCGCTCGATGGTGTTCTCACCCGCGCCGCTGCGATAGCCGGCCTGGATCTTGTCCAGGCTGAGCAAGGGGTCGGGCAGGGCTTCGGGCTCGCGGAAGCTGAAGGTGAACGGGGTATCCACGTGAGCCGCCGCCACCGTCTCCATGCGCGCCAGGGCCTTGATGCGGCTCTGGGCCTGGCGGGCTTTGGTGGCCTTGGCGCGGAAGCGGTCGATGTAGGCCTGCAGGTGGGCCACCTCGCGCTGCTGCTTCTCGAACAGGGACTGCTGCTGGGCCAGTTGGGCGGCGCGCTGGGTCTCGAAGTCGGAGTAGCCGCCCTTGTACAGGGTCATGGCCTGCTGTTCGATGGCCAGCACGTTGCCGCACACCGCGTCGAGAAAATCCCGGTCGTGGGAGATCAGCAGCAGGGTGCCCCGATAGCTCTTCAGCCAGGTCTCCAGCCACAACACCGCATCCAGGTCCAGGTGGTTGGTCGGTTCGTCGAGCAGCAGCAGGTCGGAGCGGCACATCAGGGCCCGGGCCAGGTTGAGGCGCATGCGCCAGCCGCCGGAGAACTCGGCCACCGGGCGGGAAAAATCCGGGTCGTGGAAGCCCAGGCCGTGCAGCAGTTCCGCCGCCCGGGCCCGGGCGCCGTAGCCGCCGATCTCGCCCAGGCGGGCGTGGATGGTGCCGATGGCTTCGCCGTCGTGGCTGGCCTCGGCCCGAGCCAGGTCGGCCTCCAGGCGGCGCAACTCATCATCGCCGTCGAGAACGAAGTCCAGGGCCGGCGAGGGCAGGGCCGGGGTCTCCTGGGCGACGTGGGCCATCACCCAGCGCTCGGGCCACTCCAGATCGCCGGATTCCGGGTGCAAGCCGCCGTTGAACAGGGCGAAGAAGGTGGACTTGCCGCTGCCGTTGCCCCCCACCAGACCGACGCGCCAACCCGGGGCGATCTGTAGCGAGGCGTCGCGCACCAGGGGGTGGCCCGCCCGGGCGAAGGTCAAACGGCGAAGAACGATCATGGCAAATCCAGCGGCTAGAGTGGCGAGGGTGAAACGGGGTCGAAACGGTGCGTTTTCCACCCCGGCCGACGGCCTGCGGGTTTCGGAAAACGGGGAAATCCCCTATTTTACGGGGATTCGGATTTTCCCCCATGGCCATGCGCACCACCGTTTTCCCGTTTTCCCCCGCCATCCGCCCCCTGGGCGCCGCCCTGATCGCCCTCTGCCTCGCCGCCCTGCCGGCCGGCCCCGCCCTGGCCCAGGCCGCGGGGCCGAACCAGCAGGTCTGGAGCAGCGACGCCGAACGCAGCCAACTGGTGGAGCGGGCCGAAGCCCTGCGCGCCCACGCCCGGGCGATGCGCGACGAATCCCGGGCCAAGTACGAGGCCGAATTCACCGCCTGCTACCAGCGCTTCCGCGTCTACGCCTGCCAGGGCGATGCCAAGAAGGCCAAGACCGCCGCCGAGCTGGAAGCGCGCAAGGTGGACGCCGAGGCCCGGGAACTGGAACTGGAAATCCGCACCCGGGACGTGGCCAGCCGCGACGCCCGGGCCCGGGAGGAAGCGCCCCGCCGCGCCGCCAGCCAGGAGCGGCAAAGCGAGGAATTCCGTGCCGACAAGGCGCGCCAGGACGCGGAGCGGGAACAGCGCCAGGCCGAGAAGGCCAAGGCGGTGGAAACCGGCAACGCCCAGGCCGCCGCCGAGCGCCGCGAAACCGCCGCGCGGCTGTCCGCCAAGCGCGCCGACAAGGCGGCCCAGGGCGTCGAAGCCGCCCAGCGCGCCGAGGACCAGCGCGCCAGCGTGCTCGAATCCCGCCAGCGCATGGCCGAGCGCGACGCCAAGGTGGCGGAGAAGAAGGCCGAGCGCGAAGCCAAGGAAAAGCAGCGCGCCGCGGAGCGGGCCAAGGCCGAGGCCGACGGCATCATCCCGAAGAAGCCCTAGGCGCCCTCCCGCCACGCCCGGTTCTGCGCCGGGCACCGCGGGGGCCGCCAGCGCCCCGCCCTGCCGCCCACAGGTCGCCGCCAGGCACCGCCGGGGGCGGCGCGGCCCCGTGGTAAAATCCGCCCCTTTCCTCCCCTCACCGCTTGCGCGGGATTTCCCATGTTTACCGGAATCATTGCCGCCGTCGGCCACATCACCCAGCGCACCCCCCGCGAAGCCGGCGTGCGCCTGAGCATCGACGCCGGCAGCCTGGACCTCAGCGACGTCGCCCTGGGCGACTCCATCGCCTGCAACGGCGTCTGCCTCACCGTGGTCGAACTCGGCCCCCGGGACTTCAAGGTGGACGTTTCCCCCGAATCCCTGTCGTGCACCGTCGGCCTCGACGGTTCCGGCCCCCTCAACCTGGAGAAGGCCCTGCGCCTGGCCGACCGCCTCGGCGGCCACCTGGTGTCCGGCCACGTGGACGGGGTGGGCGAGGTGCTCGCCTTCGATGCCGTCGGCGACAACCGCCGCCTGGTCATCCGCGCCCCCCGGGAACTGGCCCGCTATATCGCCCGCAAGGGCTCGATCACCGTCAATGGCGTGTCGCTGACCACCAACACGGTGGATGGCTGCGACTTCGCCATCAACCTGATCCCCCACACCCTGGACAACACCACCCTGCACCTGCTGGCGCCCGGCGCCAAGGTGAACCTGGAGGTGGACCTGATCGCCCGCTACGCCGAACGCATGATCAAAGCCGACGCCACTGACAGCGAGGTAACCGCATGAACCCCGTGCAAGCCTCCGCCATTGCTCCCGTCCAGGACATCATCGCCGACATCCGTGCCGGCAAGATGGTCATCCTGGTGGACGAGGAAGACCGGGAAAACGAAGGCGACCTGGTGCTCGCCGCCGAATTCGTCACCCCCGAAGCGATCAACTTCATGGCCAAGTTCGGCCGTGGCCTGATCTGTCTGACCCTGACCGACGCGCGCTGCCGCCAGCTCGGCCTGGAGCAGATGGTGCGCGACAACAAGACGCCCCACGGCACCGCCTTCACCGTCTCGATCGAGGCCGCCGAGGGCGTCACCACCGGCATCTCCGCCCACGACCGCGCCCGCACCGTGCAGGCCGCCGTGGCCAAGGACGCCGGCCCGGACGACATCGTCCAGCCCGGCCACATCTTCCCCCTGCGCGCCCAGCCCGGCGGCGTGCTGGTGCGCGCCGGCCACACCGAGGCGGGCTGCGACTTCGCCGCCCTGGCGGGGCTGGAACCGGCCTCGGTAATCTGCGAGATCCTCAAGGACGACGGCACGATGGCCCGCCTGCCGGACCTGATCGAGTTCGCCCAAGAGCACGGCCTGAAGATCGGCACCATCGCCGACCTGATCCACTACCGCAGCCGGGTCGAGACCCTGGTCTCCCGTGTTGCCGAGCGCACCGTGAGCACGCCCCACGGCGAGTTCCAGCTGATCGCCTACGCCGACCGGGTGGCCGAAGAGGTGCATCTGGCCCTGGTCAAGGGCGCCCCGGGCCCGGACACCGAAACCCTGGTGCGGGTGCACGAGCCGGTTTCCATCCTCGACTTCCTCGACCCCAACAGCGGCCGTCACGCCTTCTCCCTGGACCAGTGCCAGCAGGCGGTGGCCCGGCACGGCACCGGCGTGATCGTTCTGCTGCACCGTCCCGAAAGCGGCGCCGACCTCAAGGAAGCCCTCACCGCATCCCCCGCTGCCAAGCCCGTGCCGCGCAAGTGGGACCCCCGTTCCTACGGCATCGGCGCCCAGATCCTGCGCGACCTCAAGGTACGCAAGATGAAGCTGCTGGGCAGCCCGCGGCGCATGCCCTCGATGACCGGCTTCGACCTGGAGGTCACCGGTTACGTGGCCTCGCCGGCCGACGCCGCCGCCCTCTAACGCCTTTCTGGAGCCTGCCATGGCCCGTTTCAACAACGTTTTCGAATACGACGAGAATCTCGCCGGCGCCGGCCTCAAGGTCGGCGTGGTGATGAGCCGCTTCAACCAGGACGTGTGCGAAGGCCTGCTCTCGGCCTGCGTCACCCAGCTCAAGCAGCTGGGTGTGGCCGATGCCGACATCACCGTCGCCACCGTGCCCGGCGCCCTGGAAATCCCGCCGGTGCTGCAGCGCCTCGCCCTAACCAACCGCTACAACGCCCTGATCGCCCTGGGCGCGGTGATCCGCGGCGAGACCTACCACTTCGAAGTGGTGTCCAACGACGCCTGCCGCGCCATCATGGAAGTGCAGCTCGACACCGGCGTGCCCATCGCCAACGGCGTGCTCACCTGCGAGGACGACGACCAGGCCCTGGCCCGCATGCACGAAAAGGGCAGCGACTGCGCCAAGGCCGCCGTGGAAATGGCCAACCTGCACGCGGCGATCGCCGTTCGGGAGGGGGTATGAGCAAGAACGACGGCAAGGTCCTGCGCCACCAGGTCGGCAAGCCCTGGAAGCCCCGGGAGAAATCCCCCCGCCGCCTGGCCCGGGAATACGTGATCCAGGGCCTCTACCAGTGGCGCGTCGGCGGTAACGACGAGGCGGCCATCGAGGCCACCCTGGAATCCCTGGTGATCGCTGCCAAGGCGATCGAGGCCGAAGAGGCCGCCGAGTTCGCTGCCGCCAACCCGGATGCGGCGCCCGAGACCACGGCCAAGGAGCCGCCCATCGACCGCAACTTCTTCCTCGCCCTGCTGCGCGGCGTGCTCGCCCAGCACGAGGCCCTGGCGGCGGAAATCGCCCCCTGCCTGGACCGGCCCTTCGACGAGCTGTCGCCGATCGAAGCCGGTGTGCTGCTGCTCGGCACTTTCGAGTTCAAGCACCACCCGGAGACCCCCTACAAGGTCATCCTCAACGAGGCCATCGAACTGGCCAAGTCCTTCGGTGGCACCGACGGGCACAAGTACGTGAACGGCGTGCTCGACAAACTGGCCGCCCGGCTGCGCCCGGTGGAAGTGGAAGCGCGCAAGGCCGCTCCTCCGCCCAGCGCTTGACCGCGCGGGGCCGCCTGGCGGCCCCCGCAGCCCCTTTCCGCTCCAGCCATGCCCGGCCCCTCCAGTGAATTCGACCTGATCGACCGCTACTTCGCCCGCCCCACCCCCGGGGCGGAGCTGGGGCCGGGGGACGACTGCGCCCTGGTCACGCCGACGCCGGGAATGCAATTGGCCGCCACCACCGACATGCTGGTGGCCGGCACCCACTTTTTCGCCGACACCGATCCGGAAGGCCTGGGCTGGAAAACCCTGGCGGTGAACGTCTCGGATCTCGCCGCCATGGGGGCCCGGCCACGCTGGGCCTTGCTCGCCGGCGCCCTGCCGGCGGCCGACGAAGCCTGGATTGCCGCGTTTTCCCGGGGCTTCTTCGCCTGCGCCGGCGCCTTCGGCGTGGACATCATCGGCGGCGATACCACCCGGGGTCCGCTCAACCTGTGCGTCACCGCCCTGGGCGAGGTGCCGCCGGGCCGCGCCCTGCGCCGCGACGGCGCCAGGCCCGGGGACGACCTGTGGGTCTCCGGCCGCCCCGGCCTGGCCAACCTGGGCCTGCGCCACCTGCAAGGCGGTCTCGACCTGCCCGCGGCGCCGGTCGCGGATGAAGCGCCGCTGCGCGACGCCTGCCTCGCCGCCCTGACCCGCCCCCAGCCCCGGGTCGCCCTCGGCCTGGCCTTGCAGGAACGGGGGTTGGCCCACGCCGCCATCGACGTTTCCGACGGTCTGCTCCAGGACCTGGGCCACATCGCCCGGCGCTCCGGCCTGGTCGCCACGGTCTGGCCCGAGCGCCTGCCGGCCCTGCCCGCCGGGGTCGCCGCGACCATCGCCCGGGACGCGCAACTGGCCGGCGGCGACGACTACGAACTGATCTTCGCCGCTCCCGCCGCGGCCCGGGAAGCCATCGCCGCCCTGGGCCGCGCCCTGGCCCTGCCGCTGACCTGCTGCGGCGTGCTGGCCGCTCCGGATAGCGCCCCGGCCGGCACCGTGCTGGTCCTCGACGCCGCCGGCCAGCCGTTCCCGGTAGCGCGACGCGGCTACGACCATTTCTCCCACTGACCGGCGCCAGCATTCGGCGGCGCCCCACCCCCCGCAACAACATTCCGCCCCATGAGCACCCGCCCCGGCCTGAAATTCCTCTTTTCCCACCCCGCCCACTTCGTCGCCTGCGGCCTCGGCTCCGGCCTGTCGCCCTTCGCCCCGGGCACCGTCGGCACCCTGTTCGCCTGGGCCACCTTCCCGGTGCTGCGCCACACCTTCCCAGCCGACCTGCCCCTGCTCGTCTTTTTGCTGGTGTGCTTCGTCGGCGGCGTGGTGGCCGCCCAGCGCACCGGCCGCGACCTGGGGGTGGTGGACCACGGCGCCATCGTCTGGGACGAGATCGTGCCCTTCTGGCTGGTGCTGCTGTTCTGCCCGGCCGGCTGGCTGTGGCAGACCGCCGCCTTCTTCCTCTTTCGCGTCTTCGACATCGTCAAACCGTTCCCGGCCAACTACTTCGACGAGAAGGTGAAAAACGGTTTCGGCGTGATGACCGACGATGTGTTCGCCGGGGCCTACACCATCCTGGTGCTGGCCATCGCCAAGTTCATCGTCGGCTGACCCCCCACCTCTGCGGAGCCTGCGCCATGCCCACCCAACGCGACCTGGAAGCCCTCGCCGAGCGGGCCGGTAACCTGCTGCTGGCCCGGGGCGACTGGTTGGCCACGGCCGAATCCTGCACCGGCGGCTGGATCGCCCAGGCGGTCACGGCAATTGCCGGCAGTTCGGCCTGGTTCGACCGGGGCTTCGTCACCTATTCCAATGCAGCCAAGGAAGAGATGCTCGGCGTGCCGCACCAGACCTTGATTTCCACGGGGGCCGTCTCGGAAGCCACGGCCCGCGCCATGGCCGAAGGGGCCATCGCCAAAAGCCGCGCCCAGTGGGCCGTAGCGGTGAGCGGCATCGCCGGCCCCAGCGGCGGCAGCGCGGAGAAACCGGTGGGCACGGTATGCTTTGCCTGGGCCGGCCCGGACGGGGTCGAGGCCGTCACCCGCCACTTCCCCGGCGACCGGGAGGCGGTGCGCGCCGCCACCGCCGCCCTGGCCCTGTCCCACCTCATCACCCGGCTGGAGGGGGCCACCGGCAGCGCCTAGCCCTCCCCGATCATCTGGTTTCGCGGTAACAACAAGTCCAACAGCCTTAAGGAGACAGCACCATGAACCCGCCCCTGATCGAACGCACCCCCTCGGCCTACGCCTACCCGCTGCTGATCAAGCAGCTGCTGCACACGCCCCTGGCCACCGCCCCGGACCAGGAGATCGTCTATCGGGGCCAGGTGCGCCATACCTACCGGGACCTGGCCACGCGCATCGGCCGCCTGGCCAACGCCCTGGCCGGCCAGGGCATCGCCCCGGGCAGCACGGTGGCGATGATGGACTGGGACAGCCACCGTTACCTGGAATGCTTCTTCGCCGTGCCGATGATGGGGGCGGTGCTGCAGACGGTGAACATCCGCCTCTCCCCCGAACAGATTCTCTACACCCTGAACCACGCCCGGGCCGACGTGGTGATCGTCAACGCCGAGTTCCTGCCGGTCTTCGAGGCAATCCGCAGCCAGCTGGAAACGGTCAAGACGGCCCTTTTCATCAGCGACGACGGCCAGCCCGTACCACCGGGCTTTGCCGGTGAGTACGAGGCCCTGCTGGCTGCCGCCGCCCCGGACTACGACTTCCCCGACTTCGACGAGAACGCCCGGGCCACCACCTTCTACACCACCGGCACCACCGGCCTGCCCAAGGGCGTCTATTTCAGCCACCGCCAGTTGGTGCTGCACACCCTGGCGGTGGGCCTGGGGCTGGCCGCGGCGCCGCGCCAGGGCAGCCTGCACCGTGACGACGTGTACATGCCGCTGACGCCGATGTTCCACGTACACGCCTGGGGCCTGCCCTACATTGCCACCCTGCTCGGGGTGAAGCAGGTGTACCCGGGCCGCTACGTGCCGGCCACCATCCTGCAATTGGTGGAACAGGAGCAGGTCACCTTCTCCCACTGCGTGCCGACCATCCTGCACATGCTGCTGCTCGCCCCCGAGGGCAAGGCCATCGACCTGTCGCGCTGGAAGCTGATCATCGGCGGCTCGGCCATGACCGCCGGCCTGGCCCGCCAGGCCCGGGAGCGGGGCATCGACGTGTTCACCGGCTACGGCATGTCCGAGACCTGCCCGATCCTGACCCTGGCCCAGATCGACGACGCCGACCTGGGGGAGGCCGACCTGCCCCTGCGCACCAAGACCGGCCGCCCCGTACCCCTGGTGAACCTGATGACCGCCGACGGGGAGCTCAACCCCACCCCCCGGGACGGCAAGAGCGTCGGCGAAGTGGTGGCGCGCACCCCCTGGCTGACCCAGGGCTACCTGCATAATCCGGCGTCGTCGGAAACCCTGTGGGCCGGCGGCTGGCTACATACCCAGGACATCGGCCACATCGACGCCCGCGGTTACCTGCAGGTTACCGACCGCATCAAGGACGTGATCAAGACCGGCGGCGAGTGGATCTCGTCCCTGGAACTGGAAGACCTGATCGCCCGTCATCCGGCGGTGGGCGAGGTGGCGGTGATCGGCGTGCCCGACGAAAAATGGGGCGAGCGGCCCCTGGCCCTGGTGGTGCTCAGGGCCGGCCAGTCCCTCGATGCCGACGCCCTGCGCACCCATCTCAAGGGCTACGCCGACCAGGGGGTAATCTCCCGCTACGGCGTGCCGGAGCGCATCGTCTTCGTCAGCGAACTGGCCAAGACCAGCGTCGGCAAACTCAACAAACGCGCCCTGCGCGAGCAGTACGCAGCAGGCTGATGCACTCCCCCGGCCCGCCACCGGGCCGGGGGACCGGGTCAGGCAGTTTCGTCAGCGTGGCGCCGCCAGGTCAGGGGCGGCCAATCCCAGCTCATTCCCCAGGCGTAGAAGGCGATGAACATCATCACGTCGAGGAAGCTACCGAAGAGCAGGTAGAAGAGGGGCAGGAAGAGCAGGCTGAGATGCCACAGCAGCACGGTGTGCAAGGCGAACTGGAAGGGCAGGGCCAGGGCGAAATAGGCCAGCACCAGGAGCGTCAGCGCCACCTTCTGATGCAGCGGGAAGTTGAACACGTAGTAGGTAAAGCCGAGGATCCACGGTGCCAGGAACATCAGGATCAGCCCCATCGACAGGCCGCTGAACAGGTACGAGCCCAGGCCATGGGGGAACGAGGCCGGCACCAGGGCAAAGTAGACCAGGGCGCTGATCTGGATGAGCACCACCGCGCGCACCGCGTAGATCAGGGGCAGCATGCGGGTAGGCGGGATGAAACGGGTGCCGATCCACAGCACCACGCAGCTCAGGGCGCTGATCCACCATTGCAGCTGGCTGGGAGCCCCGGCGTAGAGGTCGATGCGCGGCAACCAGACCGTGGCCACCACCAGATCGAAGGGCGCGGCGATCAGGGTGCCCGGCAGATCGGTGGCGGCAAACCAGAACTTCAGCACGGCGAACCAGAAGGGCACGATGCGTTCGATGGCGAACAGCAGGGCCAGGTTGAACACCAGGGGCAGCAGCAGGGCGATCAGCAGGTTGCCCTTGTGCAGCGACACCTGGTAGATCGCCCGGTGCAGGCGGATCTGCCGCCCGCCGTGGCCGTGGGAGCGGATCTTGTCGAGGCGCTTCTGCAGGTCGAGGGAGGAATCCATGGCGCTCAGAAATCCCAGAACAGGCTGAACTCGCCGCCGATGCGCTGATAGTAGGGGTTGCGGTACTCGCCCACGCGCATCTGCACGCCCCAATCGCGCTGCACCCACTCGCGCCAGGTCAGCATGGTGTCGCGACTGGAGAAGTTGCTCAGGGCGGTGGTGTCCCCCACCACCTGGTAACCCTCCTGGCCGTGGGCGAAGCGCAGGGAAATGAAGCGCTCCTTGTCGCGGCCGTAGGTGACCGCCACGTTGTAGTAGTCGGTGATCACGCTGCCCGGGTTGCTGCGGTTGATGCGCACGCCGCCCTCGATCACCCAGGGGGCATCGAAGTAGTAGGCGGCGCCGAGGGTCAGGGCCAGATCCCGGTGCACGTCCTTGGCCTTGATGGCGGAAACGCCGACACCGATCACCAGGTTGCGCGCCTCGAGGAACTTGCGGTTGAGCACCACGTCGCCGCGGGCCCGGGGCAGGAAGAAGCCGCCGTCGCTGCTGCTCACCGCGGTGGACACGTACCAGTCGTCGTTGATGACGTGGGTGTTCCCCAGGGCGAACAGGATGCCGCCGGCGCCGAACTGGCTCAGGTTGGCCACTTCCGCCGCCCAGGTGTTGTTCGGGTCCGAAGCCAGCACCCCCCGCACGAACTGGCCATTCCAGTTCTGATAACCGGCGGTCAGGGCACTGAAACCGAAGCCGACGTCGATGCTGCCATGGGGCACGAAAGGCTCGGGCTCCCCGGGCGGACCGGGCACCTCGGGCTCAGGCTCACCCGGCTCCCCGGGTTCGCCAGGTTCCCCCGGGGGTCCGGGAGGCCCGGGAGGCCCGGGAGGCCCCGGCGGTCCGGGGGGGCCCGGCAGATCGTCGTCTGCGCCGGCATCTGCCGGCTGGCCTTGGGGTTCCGCCGCTTTGCCGCTGGCGGGCGGCACGGCAGCCGGCGGGGGCGGGGCCATGAAAGGAGCATCGGTACTGGCATTGACCGGGGCAGCGGGGGCATTGGCCACCACGTCCAGCGGGCCCCCCGCGGCGGCTTGGTCCGCCCCCCAGGCGCTCGAGGTCAGGCCGAGCAGCAGGGTCAGGCCGAGACGGGAGAAGCGGAAAGCCATGGGAATTGGGGGGCAAGGTTGGTGGACAGGACCTGGGCGATGCGCTGGCCGGCATGGCCGTCGCCGAAGGGGTTGATGGCGTTGCGCATGGCCGCCGCGGTTTCGGGCCGGGTCGCCAGCTCGCGTACTGCAGTGACGATGGTCTGGCGGTCGGTCCCCACCAACCGGCCGGCGCCGGCCTCGATCAGTTCGGGGCGCTCGGTGGTCTCGCGCAGCACCAGGATCGGAGTATGCACCGCAGCGGCCTCTTCCTGTATGCCGCCGGAATCGGTCAGCACCAGCCAGGCCCGGTGCAGCAGCCACATCAGGGCCGCATAGCCCATGGGCTGGGTGAGGAACAGGCGCTCGGCCGCTTCCGCCGGCAGCTCGTCGAGAACGGCATGGACCGTCTCCTTGACCCGGGGATTGGCATGGACCGGCCAGACCACCAGCAGGTCGGGGGATTCCAGCAGCAGGTCGCGCACGGCGCCGGCGATATTGGCCAGGGGGCCATCCAGATTCTCCCGGCGGTGCGAGGTGACCAGCATCAGGCGGCGCCCCGGCAGCAGCGCCGGCAGGCGGGCCAGATCCCGCTGCAGCTCGGGGATGGCCGCTTCCTTGGCGCCGTCCATCTGGCCGGCCAGGTGCACCGCATCGACGATGGTGTTGCCCACGGTGTGGATGGTCTCGGCGGCGATGCCTTCGCGCAGCAGGTTAGCGCGGGCCTGGGCCGTGGGGGCGAAGTGCCAGCTGGCGAGGCGCCCGATCAGTTCCCGGTTCTTCTCTTCGGGGAAGGGATCGTAGGCGCAGTGGGAGCGCAGCCCGGCCTCCACGTGCCCCACCGGGATCTGCTGGTAGAAGGCAGCCAGGGCGGCCATCAGGGCACTGGAGGTGTCGCCGTGCACCAGCACCGCCGACGGCGCGCTGTCTTCGAGGATTTTCCCGATCTTGTCGACCATCAGCGACGACAGGTGGGAGAGGGACTCGCGGCGCCGCTCCAGCTCCAGGCTGAGGGCCGGCTGCATGCCGAAGAATTCGTACATCGGGTTGGCCATCTCGCGATGCTGGCCGGTATGCAGCACCAGGGGACGCAGGTTGGCCGCCTTCAAGGCGTGGTAGACCGGCGCCATCTTGATGATCTCGGGCCGGGTGCCCATGCACAGGAGAATGGAACTGGAAAGAGTCATGGCAGTGCCTTACGGGTGAATTCGAATGCGAAGGTGCGACCGTGGCCCGCGACCACGCGCCAGGCGCGGCCGATGTCCTCGACCCGGCCTGCGCCGCCGACGATGCGGGGAGCCGCACCAGCCTGCTTGGGGACTTCCCAGGCCAGGCCGCTCAAATCGGTAGGATGGCTGGCGTTCATTACCAGGCGGTCGCCGCGCCCGCTGTAGGCCCAGGTCGCCTGTTCGCGCCGGTTGAGGAAATCCGCCGCTCCGGCCATGGTGGTCCAGCGGAAACGGCCGGCGGCGGCAAGCTCCCGGGTGTGCGCGAACAGCGCACGCAGGGCCTCGGGAAAGCGGTGGAAGCCGTGGGGGTGGGAATAGATGGTGCGCAGGGTGCCCGTGTCGGCGGCGAAATCGGCGGCGGCGGTGAGCCAGCCCTTGACCTCGTCGTCGCTCAGGTCCTCTTCATCGAATTCCTCGAAGGCGGCCATGTTGCCCAGGATGAGCACCGGGAAGGACCAGATGCGCTTGGCGTTGAGGCGACCGTTGCGATAGCTGCGGGTGGGGGCCATGCCGGTGTTGCCGGTGAAGTAGTAGGCCACCATGTTGTGGGCCTCCAGCCATTCGGTCACCCACTCCGGCTGATTGCCCATGGGCGCCGAATATTCCCGGGACGGCTGCCCGGCAATGGCCGCGACCGCCTTCTCGTTCATCTCCAGGTACTGGACCATCTCGTCCCTGTTGGTGTCGTTCACCCGGCCGCCGAAGTAGTTGTGGATCCAGCCGCCGTGGTCCCCCAGAGCGTCCCCCCGCTCGCGGAAGCGGTTCACCCACTTGCGCACCTGGGCGTTGTGCTCCAGGTCGAGGCCCTGCTTGTCGCCGAAGACGGCCATGTCCGGACCGGCGGTGAAGTGGATCGAGAACGGCCCCTGGTCCAGGGCGCCGAAGCTTTCCAGGCGCTCGAACTCGGGGGTCGAGGCGTTGGAGTCCACGTGCCAGTTGAACACCAGGCCGCCGATGCCGTCGGCGGTGGCCTTCAGCACCGGCAGGCCGAGCCGGTCGAACACCAGGTGGTGCAGGAAGGTGTGCAGCAGCGTCCCGTCGGTCTGGCCCTTGAGGTAGCCGATGGGGGTGTTGACGAACAGCACGCCGCCCTGGCCCACCTTGCGGTAGCCGGCCGCCAGCCCGCCGGATTCGCTGGCGAGCAATGCCTCGCCGGCATAGGCGCCGCGCGTGGGCAGGATCGGGTAGAGCAGGGCGCCGTACTGGTAGCCGGTAATGGCGAATGTCTTGCCGCCGAGCAGGGCTTGCGCCGCCGGCGCCTCCATGGCGACGGTCTTGCCCGGGGGCAGCTGCAACAGGCGCACACCCGTTTCCGTCGTCAGCAGCGGGCCGCGCTCGACGCCCCCCTGGCCAAAACGCTCCCGATCCGGGCCATAGCGCAGCCCGACCAGGTTCGACAGGGGCGAGGCGCCACCGGCCGGTGCGTCGCTGCTGATGATCGTGCCGCCGTCATAGACCAGCATCAGCTGGCCGCCCCGGGCGACGAACTGTTCGAGGCGGCCGACAAAGACCGGGGTGATGTCCCGGTGCAGGCCATCGGGCAGGATCGCCGCCGTGCGCCGGTCGCTCTCCCCCGGGCGCTGCAGGAAGTCCGAATCGCTGATGGTGCGCATCGGGATTCCTTCTTCCCGGGCTGCATCGAGCCAAATGGTCACCGCCGGGTCGGCCGGGTTCTGGCCTTCGGGCAGGATCAGGTACACGGCGTGCTCGGCCAGGGCGGCGTCGTCGCGCTCGCCCCACCAGACGTACAGGGCCGCCAGCCCGGCGAACAGCAGCCCCCAGGGCAGAACGGCGACGAGAAAGCGTTTCAGTGCAGCGAACATGGGGTATCGGGATCGACGTGGGTGGAAAGGCCCTGCCACAAGGCCTCTTCAAGGACATGCCAGCGGGCGCCGTGGCGCAACGGGGCGGTCTGGCGCACCCAGCACGCCACCGTGGCGGTATCGCCCTGCTGCTGGGCCACCTGGGCCACCAGCCCCCAGGGATAGTCGTCCACCGCCAGGGTCAGCCAGGCGTGGCGGTAACGGCGCATCCACTCGCGGTAGCCGATGGCTGGTTTTTTCAGCAGGGTGGGCAGGCCGTGCAGGGCGGGATAAAGTTGGGCGACCAGGTGGGGATAGAAGGCATCGGGCCCCTCCGCCTCGCTGGTATGGCGCAGCAGGCCGTCGGCCTTGGCGGGAAACAGCCACGTCAGGCGCCGTTCGGCCTGGTCGGTCTGGCGCCGCAGGCGGCGTGCTCCGGCCACATCGCCCATGGACTGGAGGCGGGCCGCCACGGTGCGCAGGGCGCCGACCACCTCGCAGTTGTCCATGAGCAGGGCGACGTGGAGCGTCGGGGAGATCACGTAGCCGCCCAGGCGCGGATCGTAGAGCTTGTCCAGGGCGGCACGGCTGCGCGCGGCGCTGTCCTGCCAGGCCGGCGGCAGACCGCTGTCGGGGGCCGTGACATAGAGCAGCTCCAGCCACAGGGCGAGCAGGGAATCGTCGGCGTCGGCCTCCTGGCACTGGCTCCAGGCGCCCTCGGAGTCGGCGCAGTAGCGGCCGAACAGGCCGTCCCGGGTCGGCCGCGCCAGCATCCAGTCGATCCAGCGCCGGGCCGGGCCGGTGACGTCCAGACCCAGTTCCCGGGCCGCCAGCAAGGCCTTCAGGGCAAAGTAGGGATCGACGAAATCGCCGTTGCGGTGGACCGTGATGGCGCCGTCGGCCCGCTGGTAACCCACCAGATCGAGATCCGCCGCCTGGGCCAGCCAGGGCGAAACGGCCAGGCTGAGGCCCAGGGCGAGCCGAGCGAGCAGGCGTTTGACCGGGCTCATGCCAGCACCTCGCCGCCTTCCCGGGCCCAGACCGAACCATGGACCAGGGCGCCGGGGGCAACGCGGATGTGCGGCGCGGTGATGGTGGTGGGATGCTCCGGCGTGCCCACCACGCAACCCGGCCCGATTTCCACCACATCCTCGGCGACGATCGGGCCCAGGGCGCGGCTGTCCTGGGCCAGGAACACGCTGCCGGCGGCCACCACGCTGCCCAGCACGCAGCTGCCGGCCGCCAGGGTAACGTCCCGGTTGCCCTTGACCGAACCGGCGACGAAAGCGCCTTCGCCGACCTGCAGCCCGGCGGCGGCGATCAGGTGACCGCGGTGCCAGCACTGGGGCTGGACGGCGAGGTCGCCGCGCACCAGCCAGCGGCCGACGTCGTTGGCCTGTACGCGGGACGGCAGCGCCAGGGCAGGCCGGCGTTGCAGCACCAGGCGGGCCGGGCGGGCAGGGGGGGCCACCGGGGTGAATTCGATGCGGGGGGCGAAGATGCGCCCGAACTGGCTGCCCGGCCCCACGGCCAGACGACGCACGGCCGAGGCCCGGCCGTAGAGGCGCGAGCGGACACCCACCACGGCCTCGCCTTCGGCGTGGATCCAGCGCATGACGTAGCTTTCTGCCGCCAGATCGATGTCGCCCTTGGCCAGGGCCGCCCGCAGCACCAGGCCGGGGCCGCCGTGGATCGCGCCCTGGGCGAAGATCTCGCCGGAGTAGATGCGTTCGCCGGGCAGGGTGAGGTCGCCCGGGGAGAGGATCAGGCGCTCGCATTCCCGCCGTTTTTCCTCCTCGTCATCGAGGTGCAGTGGCTGACCGGGGGCCACGGCGATGATGCGGGTGCCGTTGGCCAGGGCCCCTTCCACCTGGCCAGCGCTGCTGCGTGCCTGCTCCAGGTAGGGGCGCAGCTGGGCATCGACGAAGCGCTGGAAGCTGGCGGCGAAATGACTGATGCTGCCGTCGTACTCGCGCACCACCCGCAGCGGCGCGTTGTCGCTGGGGCGCCACCATTCCAGCGCGGCGGGAACGAGAGGCAGGAGGAAGAGCACGGCGCAGCTCAGTGCCAGGAGCAGGAGTCCCATCATGCTCACCGCAGCGCGCCGATCTGGTGGTGGGGCGTCGACCCGGAAGGCAGCGCCACGTGCGGTGCGCCCGGTTGGCGGTAGCGTACGGTCTTGTCCCACACCAGGTTGCGGCGCAGCAGCCAGTCGAAGAAGAACTGGTTCCAGGTGGCCCGGGCGATGGCCAGCAGGCTGATCAGGAAACCGAACAGGTTGAGGGGCAGCAGGCGGATGCGGTTACGGTTGCCGTCCAGATGCACCGCCGCCGAGATCTCGAAGTAGGCGGCGAAGTTGCCCAGGGCGCCGTAGCCCATCAGGGCGAACATGGCCAGGGCGCCGGACAGCCACTGGTTGGTGGTGCAGTAGAACAGGAAGATGGCCAGGATCCAGCCGAACAGCAGCAGCGGCGACATGGCATACACCCCGAGCAGCAGCAGGCCGTCCACCCGCTCGGCGAAGCTCACGCCACGGCAGAACAGCAGGCGCCCGGCGTAGCGCAGCGCGGCCTGGTTGTGGCCCTTGGCCCAGCGCATGATCTGGCGCACCCGCACCGGCCAGCTTTCCGGCACTTCCTCGTAGCACTCGGAGCGGTTCTGGTAGACCGTCTTCCAGCCGGCCAGGAGCAGGCGGTAGGTCAGGTCGGTATCCTCGGCCAGGGCGTCGTCGCGCCAGCCGCCAATGCTTTCCAGGGCGGCGCGGCGTACCCCGCCCACGGTGCCTCCGTACTGGGGCACCATGCGCAGGTTCATGCGCGCCTGCTGGTCCACCTGGTAGCCGCCGGACCGCTCCAGGTCGAGCAGGCGGGTAAGGAGGTTGCTGCCGGTGTTGAGCGGCACCACCCGGCCCATCACCGCGCCGTTTTCCGGGTCGAGGAAGGGGGCCACCAGCTGCTTGATCAGGCCCTTGCCGGGCACGTAGTCGGCATCGAAGATGATGATGATGTCGCTGTCCACCAGTTCGGTGGCGTCCTTCAGCGCCGCCGACTTGCCCGGCTTGCCGCCGGTGCGGTGGAACGGCGTGATGCGCCCGGGAAAGCGGGCCACGTAGCTGTCGATGATTTCCTTGGTGCGGTCGGTGGAACGGTCGTTCACCGGCATCAGGCGGATGCGCTCGGGCGGGTAGTCCACGTCGAGCAGGGCCTCCAGGGAGTTGGCGATCACCGCCTCCTCGTTGTGGGCGGCGATGAACACGGTCACCGTCGGCCAGACCGCCGTGTCGATATCCACGTAGGGGTGGCGCTGCCGGCCGAACAGACGGTTGAAGGCGAAGTAGTAGTGGCGGACGGTATAGATAACGATCAGCCCGAGCACGGCAAACAGCAGCATCTGGGCGATCACCGCCGTCTCGTTGGAGATCATCGACAAGCGCGAGCGGACGAACCCCGTGTCCGGAGGCAGGGCCTGCCAGGCCTGGATCGGCTTGAAGCGCAGCACGGACGTGGGGGGCACCTCGGCGCCGTAATAGGTCGGCGCTTCAGCCGGCGCCACGGCGGGCGACGGGGGCGACGGCATCGCATCGGCGGCGTGCGGCGCGGTAGCCGCGCACAGCAGCCATCCCCCCATCAGGCACGCGGCCAGACGGCCTACCGGGCGGATAATTTTGGGGAGGATGGACATGGGCGCAAGGAGCGGACGAATAACGAGGCCGCAGCTTACGACTCCAATTGGCTCGGCGGAATGAAATATTTTGCACTGCACGAAATATTTCCAGCAAAAGCCTGCCGAACGTGCGTTTTGTCACTAAAAACCCAGTAAAAAACCAGGGAAAGCCAGTTTTTGTCAGCTTTTGTCAGAAAACAAATCGTTCATTTCGGTTCTTTTGTCATGCCCATTTGGCATCAAGGCCGACGCCGCCCCGCCCCGTTCCGCCTGTGCCGCACCAACGAATCCCGTTGGGGACACCCATAGCCCGGTGGCGCCCGGTCCAGCGTCCCAGGCGGACAGGGTCGGTGGTTGGCCCCGAGCCCCTGCCTCCCCACGCCGCGCTTAGCGGGCCGCCGTGCCGGCGCTCCAGTCCGCCCGCACCCGCAGGTAGCGGGGAAAGCGCGGCAGGCCATGCTCGGTGAGGCCGTTGTGGCGGTAGGTGACCCAGGTCCCCACGGGGGGCGGATTGCGCCGGGCGGCATCGTCCAGGCCACTGCCCAGGCCGAAGCGGCGCCCTTCCGGGGTTTCCACCAGCAGGGCCCCCAGTTGGCCCCGGTACTTGCCCTTGCCCGGCAGATAGCCCACCACCCGGGCTTCGCCGTCGTCGTAGGGCTTCACCTTGAGCAGGTCGTCGCTGCGCCCGGCCTGGTAGCGGGAATCGCCGCGGTGCAGCATCAGGCCTTCGCCGCCGTCGGCCACCACCGCCGCCAGACGGCGGCGCAATTCCCCCTCGCTGGCGACGCGGAACTGGACCACCGCCTGCACCCAGGGCTGGCCGATGGCCGCCACCGCCACCTCCAGGGCCACCAGGCGTTCATCGAAAGTGCCCGAATGGGCCGGCAGGTCGAACACCAGGTACCGCAACTGACGCCAGTCCGCCTCTACCGCCACCTGCTGACGCACCGTCCCCGCCGCCCGGGCAAAACCGCCCCGACCGGCCCACAGCTCGCCATCCAGGGGCGTGGCCGGCCAGCCGGCGGTGAACCAGGCCGGAGCGGCGATCGGTTCCCCGCCCCGGCTCCACAGCTGCCGGCCGTCCCAGTAGCCGCGCACCCCGTCGTATTTTTCGCTGACCCAGTAGGCGCCCAGGTCCACCCCGGTGCCGGGCCGGTAGGTCCGGGCCAGCAGCAGGGCTGGGTCGGCAAGGACGCCGACGGGCAGCAGCATCAGGCCGAGGGCAAGGATCAGGGCGCGCATGGCCGCTCCAGGAAAGGGGATACGCCACAATGCCATACGCATTTAACCGCCACCACGACCACAACATGTAGTCAAAAAACTAAACACAAGCACTACATCTAGTGGTTTTTTCTTGACGCGGCTTTTCCCTCTCCGGTACATTCCCGGCCACGATGGTTTCCCCTTTAGGGGATGAAACTGGAATTCGGTGCGGCGGGGCGTTTGCCCGCAACCGCCCAAGCCGAAGCTGCCCCCGCAACTGTAAGCGGTGAGCGCGCCCCATCCGCCACTGGACGCCACGCCGTCCGGGAAGGCCGGGGCCGGAGTGGATGCACGCAACACCACCGTGCCGCCACGCTGCCAACGCCACGACCCGCGAGCCAGGAGACCGGCCATCGCCGCAGCGCCGTGCTGTGCGCCCATCCGGGCCTGGCCGGCGCGTTCTGCGTTCTGACTTGGGGCGGGGTGCCCCCGGGAAGGAGTGGCGGTCCGCCCCGGGCCGCCCGGGTGCAACGACGACGGCCGGCCCCTGGCCCGGCGCCGCGGTGCCCCGCCCCTCCGCTTCCGGTCGCTCCCCTCCCGCCACGGGGAGTTACCTGCATGCACCACCCTGCCATCACCGCCGAGCGGAGCCCCGCTCCGGCCACCGCCCTGTCCCACGCCGCCGGCCCCGACCTGACCGACACCGCCTTCAACACCGGCCTCGGCGTCAGTGTCAGCGCCCGCAGCTTCGAGGTGATCCGCCGCAACGGCGCGGTGGTGGCCTTCAACCCGGACAAGATCGCCGTGGCCCTGACCAAGGCCTTCCTGGCGGTGGAAGGCCACCAGGGCGCCACCTCGGCCCGCATCCGCGATGTGGTCGGCGAACTCACCGCCACCGTGGTCAACGCCCTGACCCGGCGCCTGCCCGGCGGCGGCACGGTGCACATCGAGGACATCCAGGACCAGGTAGAACTGGCCCTGATGCGCTCCGGCTCCCACGACGTGGCCCGGGCCTACGTGCTCTACCGCGAAAAGCGCGCTGCCGAGCGGGCCGCCCAGGCCGCCGCCGCGCCGGCCAGCGACGCGCCGGTGCTGCACGTGGTGGATGGCGACATCCGCCGCCCCCTGGACCGGGCCGCCCTGCTGGCCACAGTGCGCGAAGCCTGCGCCGGCCTGGCCGACGTTTCTGCGGACACCGTGCTGGAACACGCCCTGCACAACCTCTACGACGGGGTGCCGGTGGTGGCGGTGCGCCAGTCCCTGGTGCTGGCCGCCCGCACCCTGATCGAGCGGGAACCGGCCTACAGCAAGGTTTCCGCCCGGCTGCTGCTCGATTCGATCCGCGTCGAGGTGCTCGGCCAGCCCACCGCCCACGGCGCCATGACCGCCGGCTACGCCGAGTACTTCCCCCGGGCGATCCGCCGCGGCATCGCCGCCGAACTGCTCGACCCGCGCCTGGCCGAGTTCGACCTGGAGGTGCTGGGCCGCGCCCTGGTGGCCGACCGGGACCTGCAGTTCGACTACCTGGGCCTCCAAACCCTCTACGACCGCTACTTCCTGCACGTGGATGAGCAGCGCATCGAGCTGCCGCAAACCTTCTTCATGCGCGTGGCGATGGGCCTGGCCCTCAACGAGATCGACCGGGAAGCCCGGGCCATCGAGTTCTACAACCTGCTCTCGTCCTTCGATTTCATGAGCAGCACGCCGACCCTGTTCAACAGCGGCACCCGCCATTCCCAGCTGTCGTCCTGCTACCTGACCACCGTCTCCGACGACCTGGAAGGCATCTACCAGTCGGTCAAGGAAAACGCCCTGCTGCAAAAGTACGCCGGCGGCCTGGGCAACGACTGGACCCCGGTGCGCGCCCTGGGCAGCCGCATCAAGGGCACCAACGGCAAGAGCCAGGGGGTGATTCCCTTCCTCAAGGTGGTCAACGACACCGCCGTGGCGGTGAACCAGGGCGGCAAGCGCAAGGGGGCGGTGTGCGCCTATCTGGAGAGCTGGCACCTGGACATCGAGGAATTCCTCGAACTGCGCAAGAACACCGGCGACGAGCGCCGCCGCACCCACGATATGAACACGGCCAACTGGATTCCCGACCTGTTCATGCAGCGGGTGATGAACAACCAGGACTGGACCCTGTTCTCCCCCAGCGACGTGCCCGACCTGCACGACAAGTACGGCAAGGCCTTCGCGGCCGCCTACACCGCCTACGAGGCCCGGGCCGAGCGGGGCGAGATCAAGCTGTTCAAGCGCATTCCCGCCGTGCAGCTGTGGCGCAAGATGCTGACCATGCTGTTCGAGACCGGCCATCCCTGGATCACCTTCAAGGACGCCTGCAACCTGCGCTCGCCCCAGCAGCACGTGGGCACGGTGCACAGCTCCAACCTGTGCACCGAGATCACCCTCAACACCTCCGACACCGAGACCGCCGTGTGTAACCTGGGCTCGGTGAACCTGCCGGCCCACCTGGTGCAGGTGGACGGCCAGTGGACCCTGGACCAGGCCAAGCTCAAGCGCACCATCCGCACCGCCATGCGCCTGCTCGACAACGTGGTGGACATCAACTTCTACGCCACCCCCAAGGCGCGCAACGCCAACGTGCGGCACCGCCCGGTGGGCCTGGGCATCATGGGCTTCTCCAACTGCCTCCAGGCCATGGGCCTGCCCTACGCCTCGGACGAGGCGGTGGTCTTCGCCGACCGTTCCATGGAAGCGGTGTGCTACCACGCCTACTGGGCCTCCACCGACCTGGCCGAGGAACGGGGCCGCTACTCCAGCTTCACCGGCAGCCTGTGGGACCAGGGCATCCTGCCCCTGGACTCCCTGCAACTGCTGGAAGACGCCCGGGGCGGGTTCGTCGAGGTGGACCGCGGCGCCACCCAGGACTGGGAGGCCCTGCGCCAGCGCATCGCCCAGGTGGGCATGCGCAATTCCAACTGCGTGGCCATCGCCCCCACCGCCACCATCTCCAACATCGTCGGCCTCTCGGCCTCAATCGAACCCGAGTACCAGAACCTCTACGTCAAATCGAACCTGTCCGGCGAATTCACCGTGGTGAACGACGCCCTGGTACGCGACCTGAAGGCCCTGGGGCTGTGGGACGAGGTGATGGTGGCCGACCTCAAGTACTTCGACGGCTCCCTGGCCCCCATCGACCGCATCCCGGCCGAACTCAAGGCCCGCTACGCCACCGCCTTCGAGATCGACCCGGTGTGGCTGATCGAGGCCGCGGCGCGGCGCCAGAAGTGGATCGACCAGGCCCAGTCCCTCAACCTGTACGTGGCCGTGGCCTCGGGCAAGAAGCTCGACGAAATCTACAAGCTGGCCTGGACGCGGGGCCTGAAGACCACCTACTACCTGCGCACCCTGGGCGCCACCGCCATGGAAAAGACCGGCGCGCCGATCGACCGGACGGCCGTGCCCGCAGCCCCGGCCGAACCCAAGTTCTGCGCCATCGACAACCCGGATTGCGAGGCCTGCCAATGACCGCCTTCCTGCTCAACGACTGGGACGACGGCCCCGCCGTCGCGACCCCGCCCGCCCAGGCCCCTGCGCCAAGCCCCGCGCCCATGGCCGATCTCCAGGCAGGCATCTTGGAAAGCCGCGCCCCTATTGGTTCTTCGACCATGCCGGCCGGAGAACAAGCACTGGCGCGGACTTTGGCCCAGCCCACGGCGGGCCTCTCCCTCGCCCCGATCAACCCGGAGGACAAGCGGGTGGTGAACGGCAAGGCCGACATCAACCAACTCGCCCCCTTCAAGTACCCCTGGGCCTGGGAGTTCTTCCTCAACGCCAACCGCAACCACTGGACGCCCCTGGAAATCTCCATGGCCCAGGACGTGCACGACTACAACCACAAGCTGACGCCGGCCGAGCGTCACGTCTTCGAGAACGTGCTGTCCTACCTCACCACCTCCGACATCCTGGCCATGCGCAACATCGGCCTGGCGGTGATGGAAAAGATGAGCGCCCCGGAATTGCAGATCTACCAGGCCCGCCAGGTCTACGAGGAAGCCCTGCACACCTGGACCTACCAGCACTGCATCGAGAGCCTGGGCCTCAACCAGCAGGAGATCTACAACCGCTACCGGGTGGTGCCGCAGATCCACGGCAAGATCGCCCTGGCCAACCGGCGCCTCAACGCCGTGCTCGAATCGGGCAAGGACCTGACCGACCGGGACGCCCTGCACGAATTCGCCCTGGCCTACCTGTTCTTCGCCGGGGTATTCGAGGGCTGCTGGTTCTACAACGGCTTCACCCCCATCTTCGCCCTGCAACGCCGGGGCCTGATGAAGGGCGCCGCCGAGCAACTGCAATACATCATGCGCGACGAAGTGCTGCACTGTGCCTTCGGCATCCGGGTGGTGCGCCAGCTGTTGCAGGAAGAGAACCTGACCCTGGACCCGGCCGCCCTGCGCCGGATGTGGGACGAGGCCGAGGCCGCCGAATCGGCCTACGCCGGCTACATCCTGCGGGAGCCCATCCTCGGCTACAACGCCGACCTGCACCGGGGCCAGTTCCGCTTCATCGCCAACCGCCGCGCCCGCCAGCTGGGCCTGGCCGAGCCTTTCCCCGGCGCCGAGAACGTGCTGCCCTGGCTCGACGAGCAGGCCAACCTGCGCAAGGAGAAGAACTTCTTCGAGACCCGGGTCACCGAGTACCAGACCGGCGGGGCGCTGACCTGGGAGTGAGGCGGGAGGCGGGGTTGGGATAAGGCGGGTCGTGACGTCGGAGCGCCAGGACGCCTGGGTGTAGGCCCGCGTACGCACCCTGGCGCCACCCATTCGGGGGAGTTGAAAACCACCGCGAAAAGTCGCACCATGCCGCCCCCTTTTTTCGTTCGCCGCCGTGGCCGTCACGGCGGCGAACGTCGCCTTACCCCTGCGGAGCGGCCATGGCCTTCAAAGACACCCATCCCGATTTCAAGCTGATCGACCTGGCGTTGATCGACCCGGACCCGGAGCACCCGCGCAAGCAGGTCGATACCGCCGGGCTGAAGGCCCTGGTGGCCTCGATCCAGGCCAAGGGGCTGATCCAGCCCCTGATCGTCCAGCCCGCCGGGGCCGACGGGCGGCACAAGCTGATCGTCGGCGAACGCCGCTGGCGCGCCGCCATGCTCGCCGGCGAAACCAAGGTGCCCGCCCTGGTGCGCCCCTGCGCCCCGGAGGAGGCCCTGGAGATCCAGGTCTTCGAGAACCTGGGCCAGGGCGTGCGGGCCCCCCTGGAGACCCGGGAGATGGCCAACGCCATCCAGGCCATCGCCCAGCGCTTCGACAGCCGGGAGGCCGCCGCCGAGCACTTCGGCCGGCCCCAGTCCTGGCTCAACCAGGCCACCGCCGCTGCCAACCTGTCGCCCAAGGTCAGCGCCCTGCTCGACTCGGGCAAGATTTCCAGCACCACCACCGCCATCCAGCTGGAGAAGCTGGCGCAGAAGAACGAGGCCCGGGTCGACACCCTGATCGAGCAGGTGCAAGACGGCGAAAAGCTGCCCAAGCAGGCGGTGGAAAGCGCCCTGACGGCGGAAGGGCTGAAGCGCAGCAAGAAGAAGGCGACCGCCGACGCAGTTGTACCGTCGGCAGCCGCCCCGGCCAGCGAAGCGCCCGCGCCGAGCGTGGCCCCGCCCCCCGCACCGGCAGGCGCAGCAACGACGGCCCCAGCTCCGGCCACGGTGGCCGCCCCGGCGCCGCGCAAAGTCAGCCCGAGCAAGATGAAGCGGGTCGCCCAACTGCTCGGCGTGGCCGAAGGCGACGAGGACGAAGTGCTGGCCCGGCTGATCGACGAATTCCTGGCCCTCAAGGGCGAGAACAACCCGCCGTTCTGAGACGCCTTTCCCACCGCCTCCTTCCCCTTCCCCGGCGCCGGGTCCCCGGTGCCCATACCCCAGCCCCGCCACCATCGGCCAGCCCGCGCCGGGCGGGGCACGCCCCCTTCCGCGTGCCATCTCCCCTGGCTTGCCAACCGGGCCTGCCCGCCGAGGCGCGCTTACGTTTGCCGACGAACTTACATTTCCTTACCACCGGCGGAGGCTTCAGGTCAGACCCGCGTCAATCTGCGCCGCTACCTTGCAAGTGCGCCCGGCAGAACGGTGGCATCGCCACCGGGCAGTCCCTGCCGGTCGGCACTGCCCAAAACAAGCAACACGCCCCTGCAGACCGGCTTTACCGCAGTACCCGAGAGCCCCCCTGACAACCTAGCCAACGCACCTCACGAGGAGATCGCCATGGTCCGCCACACGCTTATCGCCCTTGCCGTCTGCACCGCCTGTAGTGCCTCCGCCGCCTTTGCCCAAAGCACCGACGGCACGCCCCCCGCCAGCCCCCAGGTCCGCCAGGACACCCGCGACATTCGTCAGGACCGGCGCGATCTACGCCAGGAGCGGACCGACCTGCGTCAAGACAACCGGGACATCCGCCAGGATCGCCGCGACCTGAACACCGACCGCGCCGACCTGCGCCAGGACCGGAGCCAGCTCAACCAGGCCCGCAGCGCCGACCAACAGGCCGCCGCCCAGCGCCGCCAGGACCTCAACACCCTGCGCAACGACCGGCAGAGCGGCAACACCGCCGCCCTCGCCCAGGATCGCCAGAACCTGCGCCGCGACGATTCCACCCTGCGCCAGGACAACCGGGCCGTGCAGCAGGATCGTCGCGACATCGGCAACGACCGGCGCGACATCCGCCAGGACCGCCGCGACCTGGCCGGCGACCGGGCCGACCGCCGCCAGGATCTGCACGAGCGCAACACCGAGCGCCGCGACCTGAACGCCGACCGGGCGGAACGCCGCCACGACGTCCGCGCCGCCCGTCCGCACCGGGGCTGAGCCCGCCCCTGCAGCACCACACCGGCCCCGGAAGGTTCACGCCCCCGGGGCCGTTTTTCATCTTCGGCCCCCAGGTGACGCCATGTTCCGCCACATCCTCCGCCCCGCTTTCCGCCTCGCTCTACCCCTGCTCCTCACCCTCGCCGGCCTGCCCGCCCTCGCCCAGGCTCAGACCCCCTCCGCCTGCCAGGCCGACGTCCAGAAATTCTGCCCCGGCGCCGGCCCCGCCCAGAACTGCCTACTCGACCACCAGCAGGACATCTCCGACGGCTGCTACAACGCCCTCAAGCAACGCCTGGACAACCAGCACGGCCTGGCCGCCTGCAAACAGGATGTGAGCCGCCTCTGCCAAGGCGTCCAGCCCGGCGGCGGCCGCCTCGTGAACTGCCTGCTGGACCACCAGAAGGAGGTATCGGATGGGTGCTACGCCATGCTGGCGAAGCGGATGGAGCGGGGGAACAAGCGGCCGTGATTGGGGAGTGTTTTATCGAGGGTGTTCGGAGCCTTCTCTAAAAAACTAACCCCATCGGCGTAAGCACTGATGGGGTTAGCTTTCGAATGCACACTTTGCGTGTACAGCTTCATTTATAGGGAGAAGCTCGCTCACCGTCCCCTGAACCGGGCTGTTGGGCACCATCTGAGCAGAGCGCACCAGAAATGACTTGAGTAAGCCAGGCAACGTCATTTCTGGCAAACCATTTTCCACTACGAACCAATGCGACCCCCATGGTAAACATCCCTACGCCAAATAACGGGAGCCATGGGTCGGCAGAAGCATTGACAAGGACTGCCACGGTAGCACGTACGGTCCTGAAGGCGATAAACCCGGACTAAATGGACATGGATATCCTTGTCCAGTTTGAGAATCTAAACTCACCTTTGAGTACAGACTTGGCGCCAAGCGGTTCAAAAGAACCGATAAAAATCACCCCCAGGAATTGCGGATAAAGGGCAATATGCGTCGAATAGACACATTCTTCTCGGCAACATTACTGACAGCATATTGCCTAGAAAATGAGCCGATAATTTATGGTTTAACAAAAGCAACCAGTCTAGAAACCGACTCATAAATTGAATATTGGCTTTCAAATCTCACGGTGACAGAGCCGTAGATAAGATTAATGGACCAACGAATCATCAGCAAGGCGCCTAGCGTTGCAAGCAAATGGAACTAGCGCATCAGACATCTCTGCGCACCTTGATTCCATTGTCAGATGGGTAGGTAGTTATAACCCGGCGCGTAGAAGAACGTAGAGGACGAACCCACAAAACAACGAAATCAGAACAAACCATAACCTGTAGGCAACAGGATGTCGATCAATAGTAATTTGACGGCCATAACGCGTAGGAACCGGCGAATGCAGAAGGTAGTGACGCCAAACCAAAAAAAATAATGCGAACACCAACAAAGCTAATCCGATATTCAATAGAGACGAATAACCCGTTGGCTGCCAAATTGCCAATCCCAGGCACACACATGTACTACCTACGCATAGGAAAGAAGATATTCTCAGAAGTTTAATCACGGCATTTCAACCTGATTTTAATTTATCGGCCCGTGCCATTTTTCATATAGAGCCAGTTAATCTCCTGTTTAGACGCACCACAGCAATCATCAGACATTCTCACATAAGCGTCTCTCATATTCTTTATGCTATTGAGCAATCAATGAAATGTCAAAAGCATTGTCGATATAGCAAACGATCTCTACTCTGCAAGTAGGACACCTGTTTCTCACGCCTTGTGTTGCTGAAAACTCTCTGAGTTTCATGCCCCCATCCGGTCTATCACCCACCCACAAACAAAAAGCCCGCCCCGGTTCCCCGGGGCGGGCTTTTTGTTTGTGGGGCAGTAAAACTTACGCCGTCACCGACGTGCGGATCAGGTGGTCGAAGGCGGCCAGGCTGGCCTTGGCGCCCTCGCCCATGGCGATGATGATCTGCTTGTAGGGCACCGTGGTGCAGTCGCCGGCGGCGAAGACGCCGGGGACCGTGGTCTGGCCCTTGTCGTCGATGATGATCTCGCCGCGGCTGGACAGTTCCACCGTGCCCTTGAGCCAATCGGTGTTGGGCAGCAGGCCGATCTGGACGAAGATGCCTTCCAGCTCCACCTTCTTCGTTTCACCGCTCGCCCGGTCCTTGTACACCAGGCCGTTCACCTTCTGGCCGTCGCCGGTGACTTCGGTGGTCTGGGCCTGGGTGATGACGGTGACGTTGGGCAGGCTGTGGAGCTTCTTTTGCAGCACGGCGTCGGCGCGCAACTCACTGCCGAATTCCAGCAGGGTGACGTGGGCGACGATGCCGGCCAGGTCGATGGCTGCTTCCACACCGGAGTTGCCTCCGCCGATCACCGCCACGCGCTTGCCCTTGAACAGGGGACCGTCGCAGTGGGGGCAGTAGGCCACGCCCTTGGTGCGGTACTCGGCTTCGCCGGGCACGCCCATCTCGCGCCAGCGGGCGCCGGTGGAAAGGATCACCGTCTTGCTCTTCAACACCGCGCCGTTGGCCAGGGTGACCTCGGCGGGCTTGCCGTCGGCGGCGGGCTTGAGGCCCACGGCGCGCTGCAGGTTCATGATGTCCACGTCGTAGTCGCGGACGTGCTGTTCCAGGGCCATGGCCAGCTTGGGGCCTTCGGTCTCCTTCACCGAGATGAAGTTCTCGATGCCCAGGGTGTCGAGCACCTGGCCGCCGAAACGCTCGGCCGCCACGCCGGTACGGATGCCCTTGCGGGCGGCGTAGATGGCGGCCGCCGCGCCGGCCGGGCCACCGCCCACCACCAGCACGTCGAACACGTCCTTCTGGGCGATCTTCTCGGCGGCCCGGGCGGCGGCGCCGGTGTCGAGCTTGGCGATGATCTCGCCCAGTTCCATGCGGCCCTGGCCGAACAGTTCGCCGTTGAGATAGACGGCGGGCACGCCCATGATCTGGCGATCTTCCACTTCCTGCTGGAACATGCCGCCGTCGATCATCACCGCTTCGACGCCGGGGTTGAGCACGGCCAGGGTGTTGAGGGCCTGCACCACGTCCGGGCAGTTATGGCAGGACAGGGAGACGAAGGTCTCGAAGCTGAACTGGCCGTCCAGGCCCTTGATCTGTTCGATCACATCGGCCTCGATCTTGGGCGGGTGGCCGCCGCTTTGCAGCAGGGCGAGCACCAGGGAGGTGAACTCGTGGCCCATGGGGATGCCGGCGAAGTGGATGCGCGGGGTCTCGCCGGCCTTGGCGATGGCAAACGACGGACGGCGGGCGGCGGTACCGTTCTCGCGCAGGGTCACCTTGGGCGAGAGTTCGGCGATGTCCACCAGCAGGCCGCGCATTTCCTGGGCCTTGGCGGAATCGTCCAGGGAGGCCACCAGTTCGATGGGCTGGACGAGCTTTTCCAGGTAGGCCTTGAGCTGGGTCTTGATGTTGGCGTCGAGCATGGGGGTCTCCCGAGGAAGCTGAATTGGTGAAATCTGGAAGGGGATTGCAGAGGGAAGGTGTCTGGGCCTGGGGCAGGCGCCTTGCCGCTGGAATCCGGGGGCCGGGTGCAAACCGCTCCCGGCCCCCGGGCCGGGGCCCGGGGGAGTTTCCTGCGTGGCGTTACGAGAACGCGGCGGGAGTCAGGGACTTAGATCTTGCCGACCAGGTCCAGGGAGGGGGCCAGGGTGGCCTCGCCTTCCTTCCACTTGGCGGGGCAGACTTCGCCCGGGTGGGAGGCCACGTACTGGGCCGCCTTCACCTTGCGCAGCAGCTCGGCAGCGTCGCGGCCGATGCCGCCGGCGTTGATCTCGATGATCTGGATCTTGCCCTGGGGGTCGATCACGAAGGTGCCGCGCTCGGCCAGGCCGGCTTCTTCGATCATCACGCCGAAGTTGCGGGTGATGACGCCGGTGGGGTCGCCGATCATCGGGTAGTTGATCTTGCCGATGGTCTCGGAGCTGTCGTGCCAGGCCTTATGGGTGAAGTGGGTGTCGGTGGAGACGGAGTAGATTTCCACGCCCAGCTTCTGGAACTCGGCGTAGTTGTCGGCCAGATCGCCCAGCTCGGTCGGGCAGACGAAGGTGAAGTCGGCGGGGTAGAAGAAGACCACGGACCACTTGCCCTTCAGGTCGGCGTCGGAAACGGGAACGAACTTGCCGGCGTGGAAGGCGGTGGCGTTGAACGGCTTGATTTCGGTGTTGATCAGGGAGGTGCTCATCGGTGATTCTCCTTGGTAGGTTGTGGCAAATCGGTTGAGGTTGGGTGCTGCGATGGATGCATCTTAGGGCCCGGCCGCCAGTTATTCCAGTCAATTGTTTTGATACTGTGAATAGCAACAAACTATCAACACACTCCCCGCGCCCCTACCGGGCAGCCTCCCGGCCCAGGCCGGCCGCCTCACCGCGTTGCCCCAGGCTCGGGGCCTCTCTACAATCGCCGCTCCCGGGGCATCCGCCCCGTCCCACCGAGCCCGGCCCTCCCCATGAGCGACATCCCCCAACTTCACTGGACCGACGGCGACACGCCCCGGGCCGCCCGCTGGCGCTCGGAAAACGGCACGCCGCCGCCCAAGAAGGTGCTGCTCGCCGACGACACCCTGAACGCCGATACCGCCTACCGGCTGGCCTGCGAAGGAACCGCCCTGCTCTGGCGCGGCGACTTCCACAACGCCCGGCAGCTGTTGCAGGCCCTGGCCCGGCGCGCCGACAAGCCCAGCCCGGCGGCACGCAAGAAGGCCAAGGCGGCACCGCCCAGCCGCACCCCGGCCGAGGCCTTCCACCTGCACCGCCAGGCCCAGGGGCAGCGCGCCCGGGTGCTGGGGATGGTGCTGATTCCCCTCGATGCCGACTACGCCATCCCCCTGCGCCGGGCGCCGGACGTGGCCGCCGCCTGCCTGGAAGCCTACGGCCCGGCCGACGGCCCCTCGGTGGTGTCGCTGCGCGAACTGCTCGGCCGGGTGGGCGCCCACGAATGGCGCAAGAAGGGGGTGGAGATTGCCGCCTTGGGCGGACGCATTCATCCGCACTACGGGGTGTTCTCGCCGGTGCGCGGCGAATACGTGGACCTGGTGGCCAGCACGCCCCTACCCCGCCCGGCGCCGGCCCTGGCCTTCGACATCGGCACCGGTTCCGGCGTGCTGGCGGCGGTGCTGGCCAAGCGCGGCGTCGCCAAGATCGTCGCCACCGACCAGGACCCGCGCGCCCTGGCCTGCGCCGGGGAGAACCTGGCGCGGCTGGGGGTGGATAAACACGTGGAGGTGGTCGAGGCCGACCTGTTCCCGGACGGCCGGGCGCCCCTGGTGGTGTGCAACCCGCCCTGGGTGCCGGCGCGGCCCAGCTCGGCCATCGAATACGCGGTGTACGACCCGGACAGCCGCATGCTGCGCGGCTTTCTCGCCGGCCTGGCGGCCCATCTGGCCCCGGGCGGCGAGGGCTGGCTGATCATCTCGGACCTGGCCGAGCACCTGGGGCTGCGGTCCCGGGAAGAATTGCTGGCGTGGATCGACGCGGCCGGGCTGGCCGTGCTCGGCCGCCACGACATCCGCCCGCGCCACCCCAAGGCCGGCGACCCGGACGACCCGCTGCACGCGGCGCGCAGCAAGGAAGTGACCTCCCTGTGGCGCCTCGGCGCCGCCTGAGACGGCGTTTTCCGGGCTGAACCCATCGCCCGTATTGAGTGGCGCCGCCGCTGCTGCGCGGCATCGGATTTGCCGCAGCGTGGCCTGGGCAGAGACGGGACGAACGGGCCGGCATGGCGGCCCCTGGCGTCACATTCCCTTCCTTAGCGCCCCGCCAGCACCGGCTGTTGCCGTCGGCGCTCAAGGCAGGCGCCGGCCGACGCGTTTTGGCCGCGCCGGCCCCGCGATCGGCTTAACCCTGGCCCTCGTCCGGGGCGATGGCGTCCATCACCCGGGACGAATAGACCAGGGCAGCACCGGCATTGAGGGCCACCGCCACGCCCAGGGCTTCGGCGATTTCCTCCCGGCTGGCCCCCGCCTTGAGCGCCGCCGCCGAATGCACGGCGATGCAGCCGTCGCAGCGGGTGGTCACCACCACCGCCAGGGCGATCAGCTCCCGGGTCTTGGCGTCCAGGTGGTTGGTGGCCTTGCCGGCGTTGCTCAGGGTCTGGTAGCCCTTGACCGTGTCCGGGCTGAGGCCGGCGATCTCGCCGATGCGGGTGACCAACTGCTTGCGGTAGGTTTTCCAGTCGAGCATGACAGCACTCCTCGTCGTGAGCGGGACGGAACGTCCCAAGGGTAAAGGGCCAGCATGCGCCGGGGACGGTGTCGGGGCAACCGGCACGGGAGTGGCAGGCCCGGGGGCGATTCCGCCTTGTTGCGCCAACGACACCCCGGCCAAAACCCTCGCCCCGCCTTGTTCTTCACGATGCCACCTTGGAGAACAAGCATTGGCGCGGTTCTCCAAGGCCATGTCGCCAAGATCGAGTATCCACGCGGGGTTTGGTCGAGGTCCATAATGACATGCGCCCCGTAATGCGCGCCCTTGCGCCGCCGTGCCCGAGCCACAATCCGCCGCTGCTCCGGCGCCCTGTCGGACGGCGCGCTGCTTCCGCTATCCTGTCATCCCCACCACCCGAGGCCCCGCCGCGCGGCGCCCGCGAGAGACCCGATGGATATCAGCCAGATCACCAGCGCCCTGCAACGCGATGCCGTATGGGTCGTGTTCATCAACGTGCTGATGCAGCAGGTCGGCCTGCCGGTGCCGGCGGTGCCCACCCTGCTGGTGGCCGGCAGCCTGGCCCTGGGCTACGGCCAGGCCGGCCAGATGCTCGCCGCCGCCGTGCTGGCCTCGGTGATCGCCGACTGGCTGTGGTACCTGGCCGGGCGGGCCTTCGGCTACCGGGTGCTGAGCGGCCTATGCCGGCTGTCGATCAACCCGGGGTCCTGCGTCACCGAGACCGAGGGGCGCTTCATCCGCTGGGGCGTGTGGTCCCTGGTGGTGGCCAAGTTCGTCCCGGGGTTTTCCACCGTGGCGCCGCCCATTGCCGGCGCCCTGCGCATGGCATTGCCGAGCTTTCTTGCCGCCGCCGGGGCGGGGGCAGCCCTGTGGGCCGGTGGCGCCATCCTGGCCGGCTGGCTGCTGCGCGAGCAGGTCCAGGAGGCCATCGCCGCCCTGAGCGCCAACGGCGGCCTGGTGGTGGGCGGGGTACTGGCCATCCTGGTGCTGTGGCTGGGCTGGAAGTTCTGGCAGAAGTACCGCTTCGAGCGGCTGGCCGCCATTCCGCACATTTCCCCGGGCGAACTGCTCGACGCCCTGGCCTCGGACCAACCGCCCCTGCTGCTCGACCTGCGCGGTGCGGCGATGATCGCCGAAACCGGCCCGATCCCCGGCGCCACGGTGGTGGCCGCCGAGGCCCTGGAGCAGGCCGCGGCGGCCTGGCCCAAGGACCAGTGCATCGTCACCCTGTGCGCCTGTCCGGAGGACGCCACCGCGGTCAAGGTAGCCCAGGAGCTGCTGCAGCGGGGCTATTCCTCGGTGCATCCGCTCAAGGGCGGCTACGAGGCCTGGCGGGCCGCGGTGAACGGGGCAAACGGAGCAGGGAGCGCGCGCTAGCGGGACCCGGCCCGCACCACGGCGCCGGCGCACCGACGCCGCCCCCCCCACAAAGCAGAAGAGCCGGCTAGGCCGGCTCTTCGCACATCTGCTGCAGGTATCCGCCTTAGGCGTGCAGGGCGGCCAGCTGCTTGGCGATGACGTCGTGGTTGAGCCACAGCACCGGGCCGCTCGGCTGGGCGGCCTCGTTAAACATCAACGGACCGGTGGCCTCGATCACCAAGGCGCTCAGGTGGTCGGTGATCAGAGCGGTGCGCTCCTTGTGCAGGGCGGTGATGCCCTCGGCGGTGCCGATCATGCACTCGGCCAGCTCCGGGGTGTTGTCCATGGGCCAGGCGTCGAAGTTGCGGAAGCCGACCATGACCGGGTCCACGTTGTAGCGGTCCAGGGTGGCGAGCACCTCGGCCAGGGTGGTGCCGTCCTTGAGCAGGGCTTGGCAGGCCGCCCATTGGGCCTCGCCCCAGGCACCGCAGCCTTCGCGCTTGAGGGCGTTGAGCAGGGGCACCAGGGAGAGTTCCACGCCGACGAAGATGTCGGAGGAATTGGTGCGGATTTCCGGGCAGTTGAAGACGGTGGCCTTGACGCCCTTGTCCCAGGCGGCCCGGGCGATGTCCTCCAGGCGCTTCTTGGCGTAGCCCTGGGTGTAGTTGGTGTAGGTCTGCCACTGGTACTGGCCGTCGATCAGGATCTCGGTGCCGTGGTAGCCGTAAGCGGTGTAGCGGGTGCTGCCACCGGTCTTCTCGATGCGCTCGCGCAGGGCGGCGCTACCCTCGATGAGGTAGCCGAAGGTATTGGCCGTGACCTCGTCGAAGTTCATCAGGTTGAGCTTGCCCAGATCGGAATCGAGCAGGGCGCGGGACGACATGAAGCGCTCGCCGCGGCCCTTGTAGATGCGGTTGGCGATGGCCAGGAAGACCTTGGCCTTGACCAGGCCGCCGGCCATGGTGTGGGCGAAGAAAACCCGGGCGCCATCGGGAATCATCCCGTCCAGCTGGGCCATGGCCTCGGCCACCCCGGCCTTGAAGCGGGCCACGCCGACGGCGCGGCAGGCTTCCACCTGGGCCCAGTCGAGCTTGTCGTCCTGCCAGGTCTTGAGGCCCATGCCGCCGACCATCTCGGTGGGGGTCGGGGTGCCGGCCGGGGCGTCCATGTCGAAGCCGGCCATCAGCGGCACGTTGATGATCTTGCCCCCCAGGTTGGCTTCGGCGGCGGCCAGCTCGTCATCGGTGAGGCGACGCAGGGAACCGTCGGCTTCGCGCCGGCCCACGGTCATGCCGATCAGGGTCATGCCTGCTTCCCGAGCCTGGTTCACCAGGCCGTTGGCGTAGCCGCGGCCGAACAGTTCGCCAAACAGGACGAACACGTCCCCCTGGCGGAACAGGGTCTGGTTGCTCAGGTTTCTCAGGGCGACGGGAGCGCTCACGATTTGGTCCTTACTTGTTCAGTTGGGGCAAGGATTTTACCGCAGCAGGCTGACCGGAGCGTAACCCTAATCCCCACGCACCTTGTCTTCCGCCAGCCTGACAGCAGGCTGCCCGCCATCCGCGAAATTCAAATGGGATTTTCCGTACGACCTTCTAAGCTGGAAGCTCCCCTCAACACCTGGGAGTCAGTCCATCGACAACCGCTCAGGAGGTACGCCATGGCTAGCGAAATCGTCACGCAGGATGCATATCCCCAGGAGCTGACAGCAGGCCGCCCCCTGGCCCCACCCGCGCCGCCGGAAGGAACGTTCGAGATTGGCCTCGTGCTCGCCGGCGCCGTCTCGGCCGGTGCCTACACGGCCGGGGTGCTCGATTTTCTCTTCGAGGCCCTCGAGGCCTGGCAGGACGCCAAGGCCGCGGGCCGGGACGTGCCCCGTCACGAGGTCAGGATCCGCGTGATCACCGGGGCTTCGGCCGGAGCGATCAGCGGTGCCATCGCCGCCACGGCGCTGCGCTACCGCTTTCCCCACTGCACGGCCAAAAAGCTCGACCCGACGAACCCACTGTTCAAGGCCTGGGTCGAGGATATCGATATCACCAAACTGCTCGAAACCGGCGACCTCACCCGTAACGCGCTGCCGCAAAGCCTGCTCGACGCCAGTTGCCTGACACGCATTGCCGCCGATGCCATCAGCTACAGCAACGCGCCCCTGGCCGACCGCCCCTACGTGGCCGATCCTCTCAAGCTCATCTTCACCGTCACCAATCTGTGTGGCGTTCCCTACTCGATCGCCATGAAGGGCAACAGTGCCAATGGGCACGAAATGACCATGCACGCCGACTGGCTGCGCTTTGCCGTGGCCTACAGCAGCGACGCCCGCGACAGCCCGTCGATCTGTCCCGACGAAACGCTGCTCGCCTACCCCAACAGCTGGAATGTGCAGGTCTGGCAGGACCTGGGCACTGCCGCCCTGGCTTCCGCCGCCTTCCCCATCGGTCTCCTGCCCCGCCTGTTCACGCGCAAGACCAGCGACTACGACTACCGCTACGTGATGGTGCCCGGCGAAGGCGGACAACCTCCGGGTTTCATCCAGATCAAGCCGACTTGGAAAAACCCACCGCCATCACCCACCTATACCTTCCTCAATGTCGATGGTGGCGTCATGAACAACGAACCCCTGGACCTGGCACGCAAGGAACTCGCCGGGGAACTGGGACACAACCCCCGGGACGGGCTGACGGCCACACGAGCCATCATCATGGTGGACCCGTTCCCCGACCCCGCCCAGTTAGGCCCTGATGCACCGGTGGATCTGGTCCGCGCCGGCCTTGGCCTCACCACCGCCTGGAAGGAGCAGGCCCGCTTCAAGCCGGAAGACGTGGCCCTGGCCCTGGCACCCAATGTGTTCAGCCGCTTTCTGGTTTCCCCCAGCCGGGGACAGGACAGCGCCATCAGCAAGGGATATGCCCTGGCCAGCGGCGCCCTGGGCGGTTTCTCTGGCTTCCTGCACCGCAGCTACCGTCTGCACGACTATCTGCTCGGCCGACGCAACTGCCAGCAGTTCCTGGCCCGACACTTCAGCCTGCCTGCCGACAACCCGCTGTTCGCAGGGCGCATGCCAACGGACCGGAGCCCCTACCTGATCGGCAGCGGTACTGCCGCCGAACTGCCGCTCATCCCGTTGATGCCCGGCATCAACGACCCAGGCGCTAACCAAGAGGCCGTCCCAGCCTGGCCTGTCGGTCAATTCAACGTTGAATCCATCCGCAGCCCGATGTCTGAGCGGGTAGGCGCCGTACTCTCCGCGCTGAAGGACGCCAAGTTGAGCGGCGGCTTCAAGTTCGGTATCGGCTGCTTGCTCTGGGCATTCCAGGTTCGGCGCAAGATCACGGATTGGGCTCTACACAGAATCGATCAGGAACTCGGCAACCGGGGCTTATAAGCTGGCCTGAAACGGCGTGATTGAATGAAAAACGGCTACCGTATCCGGTAGCCGTTTTCGCTTGCGAGGCGTAGCCCAGAGCCCAGATTTACACCACTCCCGCCCCATGGGCCTGCTGATCTGCCCAATACGAACTACGTACCATGGGGCCGCAGGCAGCACCGGAAAAACCCATTTCCTTGGCTTTTTCCTCGTACATCTTGAACACGTCGGGATGGACGTAGCGCTGTACCGGCAGGTGGTGGTTGGAGGGTGCCAGGTACTGACCGATGGTAAGCATTTCCACGCCGTGGGCGCGCAGGTCGCGCATCACGTCGAGGATTTCGTCGTCGGTTTCGCCCAGGCCGACCATCAGGCCGGACTTGGTCGGCACGTTCGGGTAGCGGCGCTTGAACTCCTGCATGAAGGTCAGGGAGTGCTGGTAGTCGGCCCCGGGCCGGGCCGCCTTGTACAGGCGCGGCACGGTTTCCATGTTGTGGTTGAGGATGTCCGGCAGGCCTTCGCCAAAGACGTCCAGGGCGGTGTCCATGCGGCCGCGGAAGTCGGGCACCAGGGTTTCGATGGTGGTGCTGGGGGATTTTTCGCGTACGGCGCGGATGACGTCCACGAAGTGGCGGGCGCCGCCGTCGCGCAGGTCGTCCCGGTCCACGCTGGTGATGACCACGTAGCGCAGCTTGAGGCGGGCCACCGAGTCGGCCAGGTGGGCGGGCTCGTCCGGGTCCGGGGGCAGGGGCTTGCCGTGGCCGACGTCGCAGAAGGGGCAGCGGCGGGTGCAGATGTCGCCCAGGATCATGAAGGTGGCGGTGCCGCGGCCGAAGCATTCGCCGATGTTGGGGCAGGCGGCTTCCTCACACACGGTGTGCAGCTTCTGCTCGCGCAGCATCTGCTTGATCTCGCCGAAGCGGCCGTCCGGGTTGCCGGCCTTGACGCGGATCCACTCGGGCTTGCGCTGGGGCGCCTGGGGCACGATCTTGATGGGGATGCGGGCGGTCTTCAGTTCGCCCTTTTGCTTAACGCCGGCTTCAGCCATGAAAAATCTCCGCGCTGGGCTCCCCGGCCCGCTTGTGGCGGCGGGGAGGCGCATGGGTCGTTCGGGTATTACAGGTCGGGGGTGGACCGGCCGCCGCGCTCGAGCTGGGCGACCAGGTGGCGGGCCAGGGCCTCGGCCACTTCCGGGGGGCTCAAGGATACCCCCAAGTCGGAGGTCTGTGTCACCGCCAAACCCTCGTAGCCGCAAGGGTTAATGGCGGCAAAGGGGGCCAGGTCCATGGCCACGTTGAGGGACACACCGTGGTAGGAACAGCCGTTGCGAATGCGTAGGCCGAGGGCAGCGATTTTGGCCCCCATGGGGCCGAGAACAGCGCCGGGGATGTCCACATAGACCCCCGGGGCGCCGTCCTCGCGGCGAGCGGCGATGCCCAACTCGGCGAGCAGGTCGATCACCGCCTGCTCGATGCGGCTGACCAGTTCGCGCACCTTGAGGCCCCGCCGGTGCAGGTCGATCAAGGTATAGATCACCACCTGGCCGGGGCCGTGGTAGGTGACCTGGCCGCCCCGGTCGATCTTCACCGTGGCGATGCCGACGTCGCGCAGCAGGTGTTCGGCCTTGCCCGCCTGGCCCAGGGTGAATACCGGCGGATGCTCCACCAGCCACAACTCGTCGGGGGTAGCGGCATCGCGCCCGGCGGTAAAGGCCTGCATGGCCTGCCAGGTGGGTTCGTACTCGGCCCGGCCGAGGCGGCGCAGGACGATGGCGGGGGTTGCCGCTGCCGGGGATGGGGGGTTGCAGCTACCGGGCAACGTGGCGACGGGGGAGGTCACAGCACCATCAGCACCAGGGGATGGCCGGTCAGCTCCATGTACAGGGCGTCGAGCTGGGCCTGGGAGACGGCGGTGACGGTGACGGTCAGGGCCAGGTAGTTGCCGGCCTTGCTCGGCCGCATTTCCATGGTGGCCCCGTCGAATTCCGGATCGTGGCGCAACACCACGTCCAGCACCGCCTGAGCAAAGGCGTCCTCGCGCCGCCCCATGATCTTGAGGGGGAAGGCGCAGGGAAATTCGAGGAGGGTGTCGCGGGGAGTGGGAGTCACGAAAAAGCCTTTGCAAAGCGTCGGCGCGGGGCCGAAATCCACTACTAGATAGTGGCGGCCCGCCCCGTTTTCAAGCCCGGCGGCACGTTCAGGCGTCGCGCCCGGCGCGCATCACGTCGTTCTTGAACTGCTGGTACCAGCGCCACATCTGTTCGCCCAGGGGGCCGGGCTTGCCGGCACCCTCGCCGTGGCCGACCAGGCGGCCGTCGAGGCGGGTAATGGCGAGCACTTCCTTGGTGGAAGAGGTCATCCACAGCTCGTCCGCGTCGAGCAGTTCGTCGGCGAGGATCTCGCGCACCTCGGTGGGCACGCCGTGGCGGACGGCCAGGTCGAGCACCACATCGTAGGTCACGCCGGGCAGCATCAGGTGGCTCTTCGGCGGGGTGACCAGCACGCCGTTCTTGACCAGGAAGAGGTTGGAGGCCGAGCCCTCGGTGACGAAACCGTCGCGTACCAGAATGGTTTCGGCGCAGCCGTGGTCCACCGCCTGCTGGCGCAACAGCACGTTGGCCAGCAAAGCCAGGGTCTTCAGGTCGCAGCGCAGCCAGCGGTTATCCACCGCCGTCACCGCACCCACGCCCAGGCGGCGCAGGTTTTCGTCCGGCGTCACCAGGGGGCTGGCAAACATGAAGACGGTCGGCGCGACGCCGGTGGGAAAGGCATGGTCGCGCTTGTCGTCGGCGCCCCGGGTCACCTGCAGGTAGATCTGGGCATCGTCGAAGGGGGAGTGGCCGATCATCTCGCGCACCCGCGCCTGCCACTGGGCGGTGCTCAGGGGGTTGGCCAGGCGGATGCCGTCCAGGCTGGCCTGCAGGCGCCGCAGGTGCTCGTCGAGGCGGAAGGTCTGGCGCGAGTACACCGGGATCACTTCATAGACCCCGTCGGCGAACAGGAAGCCCCGGTCCAGAGGCGACACCTTGGCTTCCGCCAGGGGCAGGAACTGGCCGTTGAGGTAGACGATGTCGGCGATCATGAAGAGGCTCCCGGTGACGGCAACAACGATGGGCAAGGGGCGGCCCGCGGAAGCGGGCCGCCCGGGTCAGAGGCTCAGGCGAACCACATGCGGATGGTGTCCCACAGGCGGCCGAACCAGCCGGCCACCGGCACAGCCTCGGTGGCCACCACCGGATACTCGCCGTAGGGCTTGCCTTCCAGGGTGATCTTCAGGGTGCCGACCACGTCGCCCTTGTTGATCGGCGCCACCAGGGGCTGCTTCGATTCCAGGCTCACCGCCAGCTTGCCCGAGGCGCCCTGGTTGAGGGCGCCGGACACGGCGCCCTTGGGCACGGCGATCACGAAGTCGTTGAGGAAGCCGGCCCCCACGGTGCTCTCTTTACCCTTCCACACCCGCATCTTGGAGGCGGGCTGGCCGGCGGCGTAGAGCTTGACCGCGTCGTAGTACTGGTAGCCGTAGTTGAGCAGCTTGAGGGATTCCTGGGCCCGGGCGCCGTCGCTCGGCGTGCCCAGCACCACCGACAGCAGGCGCCGCTCGCCGCGCTTGGCCGAGGAGATCAGGCAGTAGCCGGCGGCGTCGGTGTGGCCGGTCTTGACCCCGTCCACGCTCGGGTCGATGAACAGCAGGCGGTTGCGGTTGGGCTGGGTGATGTTGTTGTAGCGGAATTCCTTCATCGAGTAGTACTTGCCGTACTCGGCGGGGAAATCGCGGATCAGCGCCGTGGCCAGCTTGGCCAGGTCGGTGGCGGTGGTCATGTGCTGCGGGTCGGGCAGGCCCGTGGCGTTCATGAAGTGGGTGTTGGTCATGCCCAGACGGGCCGCTTCCTTGTTCATCAGATCGGCGAACTGCACTTCGCCGCCGGCGATGGCTTCGGCCAAAGCGATGCAAGCGTCATTACCGGACTGGACGATCATCCCCTTGATCAGTTCTTCCACAGTCACCGGGCGCTTCATGTCGATGAACATGCGCGAGCCCTGGGCACGCCAGGCGGCTTCGGATACCTGCACGGTCTGGTCCAGGGTGAGCACGCGCTGACGCAGGGCCGAGAAGGTCAGATAGGCGGTCATCAGCTTGGTCAGGGACGCCGGCTCGATCTTCTGGTCGGCGTTCTGGGACGCCAGGGTCTGGCCGGAGCCGAATTCCACCAGCAGCCAGGCCTTGGCATCGAGCACCGGCGCCGGCATCTGCTGCTGTGCCTGGGCAGGCACAGCAGCGGCGAGGAGCGCGGCGGACAACACCAGGGCGGCCGGGCGGGCGATGAACGAGGCGGGGGCGGAACAGGCGAGGGGGGACCGGGAGACAGAAAACATGGGGCTACCTGAAGAGTGAAGACGGACGGGGATTTCCGGGCGGCGCAGGCGCTGTGGAGGCCGACGGAGGCAGTCCGGCAGGCCGCGGAGCTGACAGGAAGCAAACGATCATAGCACAGGGCCGACCCGTGCCGAGCCGCGCCGGCCAAGGGTTTTACCGATTCTTACGGATGCCGCGCCGTGGTCTTGCCTGCACGCCGGGTCCGTCATTAGTCAGAAAACTGACGAATTACTGACTGTTACGGAAGCGCCGCCCCGATGTCATCTAAAATCAACTCACTGTCAGCATTCCGTCAGTTTCGCCGAGCGATGCCACCCTGCACCGCGGGCACCGACAGACCGCCGTTTTTTCCACGACACCTTCAACGACGCCCCCACGCCCTGGCCCCTACGCCTCTGCCCGTTGCGCCCCCGTTCTCCTGGGAGCGCCCCGTTTTCTTCTCCTTGCGCTCCCATGTTCCCCCATCGCCCCCCCGGCTTTCCACCGCTTCCTGACGGCCCCAGTCCGGCCGCCCTGCTCGCCGCGCTGCTGCTGACCCTGGCCACCCCCCTGGCGGGAGCGGCCGACACCCCCGCCGCCAAACCTGCCCGCCCGCCCCTGGCGGGTGCTGCCACGCCCGTCGGCGGCCATTCCCTGGAGCAGCTGGTGGCCCTGGCCCTGTCGGCCACCCCGGCAACCGAGGCGGCCCGCGCCCAGCGCGAGGCGGCCGAGGCCGGCATTCGCACCGCCCGGGCCTTTCCCAACCCGGAAGTGGAATACGTGGCGGGCAACGTCCGGCCCAACGTCCCCGGCGGCAGCAGCGGCAATTCCTATACCGTCGGCGTGACCCAACCCCTCGACCTGCCCTGGGTGCGCTCGGCGCGCATCGGCACGGCGGAGGCCGGACTGCGCGTGGCCGAGGCCGAATACCGGGGCTTTCTCGCCGACGTGGAAGCCCGGGTCAAGCTGCATTACTACGAGGTGTTGCGCCGCGAGGCCGAACTGCGCGCCGCCGAGGAAGACCAGAAGCTGATGGAAGACATCCGCGGTCGCATCGCCCTGCTGGTCAATACCGGCGAATCGGCACGCTACGAGCTGATCAAGGCCGACGCCGAGATGCTCTCCGCCCAAAACCGGGCCAAGAGCGCCCACTTCCGCGTCACCCAGGCCAAGGCCGCCCTGCGCCAGTTTGTCGGCAGCCAGCTGCCGGTCGAGTTCAGCCTGCTGGGCACCCTGCCCACCAGCCTGGCGGTGGCGCCCCTGCCGCGCCTGCGCGAGGAAATCCTGGAGCGCAACCCGGAACTGGCGCGCAGCCGCCAGGAGGCCGAGCAGGCCGAGGCCAAGCTGTCCCTGGAGCGCAACCTGCGCACCCCGGCGGTGGCCCTCAAGGCCACCCGGGACAACGACCCGGACGTGCGCAACGACAAGATCGGCGTGGTCGTGACCATTCCCCTGTGGGACCGGCGCGGCGGCCCGGTGGCCGAGGCTGGCGCCCAGGCCCGGCGCGCCCGTTACGCCCTGGAGCAGCAGCGCTTCACCCTGCTCCAGTCCTTGGAAGGGGCCTACCACCAGTACGAGATCGCCACCAGCCAGGTGGCCGCCCTGGAGGCGGGCATCGTCCGCCAGGCGGAGAACGCCCTGAAGGTGGCTGAGGCCGCCTACCGCTACGGCGAGCGCGGCATCCTCGATTACCTGGACGCCCAGCGCGTCTATCGGGCCGCGCGCAACGAGCTGATCACCGCCCGCTTCGAGCTGGCGGCCGCGGTGGTCGAGCTCGACCGGCTGCGCACCGCCTCGCTGCTGTCGCCGTCGGCGGCCGCCCCGGTCACCGCCCCTGCTGCTCCAGCCGCCGCCCCTGCCACTTCCCCTCTTCCCGCCACCTCCGGGCACTGACACGATGACTCCGCACACCTCCCGCTCACCCCGGCGCCTGGCCGCCATCACCCTGGTTTCCCTGGCCGTTCTGACGGCCCTTGCCGGCTGCGGCAAGGAAGAGGCCAAGCCGGCAGCGGCCGCCGCCGCGGACCCAGCGCTGGTAACCCCCCAGCCGGCCCTGCTGCAAAGCCTCAAGGTAGCCACCGTCAGCCTGACCCCGGTGGCCGAAACCCTGCGCGTCGCCGGCCGTCTCGATTTCGACGAGCAGCGCCTGGCGCGCATCGGCGCGCCGATCACCGGCCGGGTCTCGGAAATCCGCGCCACCCTGGGCCAGGCGGTCAAGCCCGGCGAGATGCTGGCGCGCATCAACTCCACCGAACTAGGCCAGGCCCAGCTGCAATACCTGAAGAGCCGCGCCGCCTCGGAACTGGCCCGGCGCAGCGTGGAGCGGGCCCGTACCTTGCACGAAGCCGGGGTGATCGCTTCGGCCGAACTGCAACGGCGCGAGAACGAATACAGCACGGCCCAGGCCGAGACCCGGGCCGCCGCCGACCAGTTGCGCATCCTCGGCATGTCCAGCGGCAGCATCGAGCGCCTGGCCGCCAGCGGCGCCATCGACTCCTTCTCGCCGGTGGTGTCCACCGTGGCCGGCACCGTGGTCGAACGCAAGGTCACCCAGGGCCAGGTGGTGCAACCCGCCGACGCCCTGTTCACCGTGGCCGACCTGTCCCGGCTGTGGGCGGTGGCCGATGTGCCGGAACAGCAGGCGGCCCTGGTCAAGGTCGGCCAGCAGGTGAAGATGGAAGTGCCCGCCCTGGGCGATGCCAGCCTGACCGGCAAGCTCATCTACATCAGCGACACGGTCAATCCGGAGACCCGCACGGTGCTGGTGCGCACCGAGCTGGACAACCGGGAGCGCCGCCTCAAGCCGGCCATGCTCGCCACCATGGTCATCGCCGCCCGCCCCGAGCCGCGCTTGACGGTGCCCGCGGCCGCGGTGGTGCGCGAGGACAACAAGGACCACGTCTTCGTCGAGGTGGCGGCCGGCCAGTTCCGCCTCACCCCGGTCACCCTCGGCCCGGACAGCGGCGGCGTGCGGGTACTCATGTCCGGCCTCAAGGAAGGACAGAAGATCGTGGTGGACGGCGCCTTCCACCTCAACAACGAGCGCAAGCGCGCCGAACTGGAAGGGGCGTAAGCCGTGATCGAGTCCCTCATCCGCGCCTCGCTCAAGCAGCGCCTGATCGTCGTCGTGCTGGCGGTGATCCTGCTCGCCTTCGGCCTGGACGCGGCGCGCAAGCTGTCGGTGGATGCCTTCCCCGACGTCACCAACGTCCAGGTGCAGATCGCCACCGAAGCCCCGGGCCGTTCCCCCGAAGAAGTGGAGCGCTTCGCCACGGTGCCCCTGGAAATCGCCATGACCGGCCTGCCCGGGCTGACCGAGATGCGCTCCCTGAACAAGCCGGGCCTCTCCCTCATCACCCTGGTGTTCACCGACCAGACCAGCGTCTATTTCGCCCGCCAGCTGGTCATGGAGCGCATGCTCGAAGTGGGCTCGCGCCTGCCCGCCGGCATCACTCCGGTGCTCGGCCCGGTATCCACCGGCCTGGGCGAGATCTACCAGTACACCCTGGACCGGCCCGACGACGGCGATCGCGCCCTGACCGAGGAGGAGCTGATGATGCGGCGCATCGCCCAGGACTGGGTGGTGCGGCCGATGCTGCGCTCGATCCCCGGGGTGGCCGAAATCAACTCCCAGGGCGGCTACGTCAAGCAGTACCAGGTGCTGGTGGACCCCAACCGGCTGCGCCACTACGGCCTGACCGTGGCCGAGGTGTACCAGGCGGTGGCGCGCAACAACGCCAACTCCGGCGGCGGGGTGCTGCCCCACTACGCCGAGCAGTACCTGATCCGCGGCGTCGGCCTGGCCAAGGACGAGGACGACCTGCGCGCCATCGTGCTCAAGGAAAAAGACGGGGTGCCGGTGTACCTGCGCGACGTGGCCAGCGTCGAGATCGGCCACGAGGTGCGCCAGGGCGCCCTGGTCAAGAACGGCGTCACCGAAGCCGTGGGCGGCATCGTGATGATGACCGCCGGCGGGAACGCCAAGCAGATCGTCAGCCGCATCAAGGAACGGGTGCAGGAGATCAACGACAAGGACATGCTCCCCGGCGGTCTCAAGATCGTGCCCTACTACGACCGCTCCGAACTGGTAGACGCGGCCCTGTGGACCGTCACCAAGGTGCTGCTCGAAGGGGTGGTGCTGGTGGTGGTGGTACTGCTGCTCTTCCTCGGCGACGTGCGCTCGTCCCTGATCGTGGTCGCCACCCTGGTGCTCACCCCGCTGCTCACCTTCTTCGCCATGAACAAGGCCGGACTGTCGGCCAACCTGATGTCCCTGGGCGGCCTGGCCATCGCCATCGGCCTGATGGTGGACGGTTCGGTGGTGGTGGTGGAAAACGCCTTCGCCCACCTGGGGCGGCCCAACGATTCGGGGGAGAGCCGCATCCGCATCCTGTTCAACGCGGTGACCGAGGTGGCCACCCCGGTGATCTTCGGCGTCGGCATCATCATCCTGGTGTTCCTGCCGCTGATGACCCTGGAGGGCATGGAAGGCAAGATGTTCGCACCCCTGGCCTTCACCATCGCCATCGCCCTGGCGGTGTCCCTGGTGCTGTCCCTGACCCTGTCGCCGGTCCTCTCCTCCTACCTGCTCAAGGTGCCGGCGGGCCAGGGCGAGCACGACACCTGGCTGATCGCCAAGCTGAAGGCACCCTACCTGAAGATGCTGCACTGGGCCCTGGCCCACGGGCGCAAGACGGTGGGGGCCGCCGTGGCCGCCTTCGTCGCCTCCCTGCTGCTGATCCCCCTGCTCGGCACCGCCTTCATCCCCGAGATGAAGGAAGGCTCGGTGGTGCCGGGCATCAACCGGGTGCCGAACATCTCCCTCGACGAGTCGATCAAGATGGAGATGGAGGCGATGCGCCTGGTGATGGAAGTGCCCGGGGTGAAGTCGGCGGTGTCCGGCGTGGGCCGCGGCGAATCGCCGGCGGACCCCCAGGGGCCCAACGAATCGACCCCCATCGTCAGCCTCAAGCCGCGCAGCGAGTGGCCCGCCGGCTGGACCCAGGACGACATCGACAGCGCCATCCGCGACAAGCTCAAGGTGCTGCCCGGGGTCCAGGTGGTGATGGCCCAGCCGATCTCGGACCGGGTGGACGAGATGGTCACCGGGGTGCGCTCGGACATTGCCGTGAAGGTGTTCGGCGACGACATCGATCAGCTGCGCAAGACCGCCGAAGCCATCGCCAAGATCGCCCAGGCCATCCCCGGCGCCCAGGATCTGCGCGTCGAGCGGGTCACCGGCCAGCAGTACCTGATGATCGAGATCGACCGTCAGGCCATCGCCCGCCACGGCCTCAACGCTTCCGACGTGCACGACGTGATCGAAACCTCGATCGGCGGCAAGGTGGCCACCGACATCTACGAGGGCGAGCGGCGCTTCTCCACCGTGGTGCGCCTGCCCGAGCGCTTCCGCAACAACGTCGAGGTGATCCGCCACATCCTCATTTCCACCCCGGGCGGCGCCCAGGTGCCCCTGGAGGATGTCGCCGAGATCCGCTTGTCCGACGGCCCGGCCCAGATCAGCCGCGAGACCGCCAAGCGGCGCATCGTCGTCGGCGTGAACGTGCGCGACCGCGACCTGGGCGGCTTCGTCGCCGAGCTGCAGCAGAAGGTGGCGGAAAAGATGAAGCTGCCGGAAGGCTACTACCTGGAGTGGGGTGGCCAGTTCCAGAACATGGAACGGGCCCTGTCGCACCTGATGGTGATCATCCCGATCACCGTGGCGGCGATCTTCTTCCTGCTCTTCCTGCTGTTCAGCTCGTTGCGCTACGCCACCCTGATCATCCTGGTGCTGCCCTTCGCCTCCATCGGCGGCATCGTCGGCCTGGCGGTCAGCGGCGAATACCTGTCGGTGCCGGCCTCGGTGGGCTTCATCGCCCTGTGGGGCATCGCCGTGCTCAACGGGGTGGTGCTGGTGTCCTACATCCGCGGCCTGCGCCGCGAGGGCATGAGCCTGACCGAGGCGGTGGTGCAGGGCGCCACCCTGCGCTTCCGCCCGGTGATGATGACCGCCACGGTGGCCATGCTCGGCCTGATCCCGTTCCTGTTCGCCAGCGGGCCGGGCTCGGAAGTGCAGCGCCCCCTGGCCATCGTGGTGATCGGCGGCTTGATCACCTCGACCCTGCTCACCCTGGTGGTGGTGCCCACCCTGTACCGCTGGTTCGACGAAGAAGAGGTAGAAGCATGAAGGAAATCAAGGCCATCATCCGCCCCAACAAGCTCACCGCCCTGCGCGCCGCCCTGCGCGACCTGCCCGGCTTTCCCGGCATGACGGTGAGCAAGGCCGAGGGCTGCAGCGCCCCGACCCGGCAGGCGCCGCCCTCGTCGATCAAGGAGGAGTTGACCGACTACACGCCCAAGGTGCGCATCGAGATCGTCGCCCCGGACGACGTGGCCGAGGCCATCGTCGACTGCATCGTCAAGATCAGCCAGACCGGCCAGATCGGCGACGGCCTGGTGTGGATGACCGACATCACCCGGGCTGCGTTCATCTACAAGACCACCGACGGCAGCGGCCTCGGCTGATCCGCCGGCGACGCGGCCAGTCCGGTGCGGGGCCTCTGCGGAACCCCGCATGGATAAAGGCGCTTGGAGCATGCCGCTCCAAGCGCCTTTGTTTTTGCGGATCTCCAAGACCCCTGTCTGGAGAACAAGGCAGGGCGCGGAGTTTGGCCTGGTGGGCTCTGGTGGAGCCCCGCCGACGCCGGGTGGATGGCGGACCGGGGCGGCCGGGCTCAGCGGCTGACGATGGTGGGCTTGAAGCCCAGGGCGCCGCGGATTTTCTCCGCTACCCGGTCGGCCTCGCTGCGGCTGGCGAAGGGTCCGGCCTGGACGCGATGGATGCCGCCGGCGGCGAACACGCCGAGGCGGTCGAGCCAGTCCAGCTCCCGCGACAGGCGCGCCCGCAGCGACTCGGCGTTGTCGGCGTTGGCGAAGGCGCCGAGCTGGATGAACAGGTTGCCCATGACCGTGCCCCGGGCCGGGGTTTCCGCCCGGCTCAGGTTCTTTTCCAGCTGGTCCAACTCGGCCTGGGCGGTGGCGCCCAGATCGGGGCGGGGCGCCTCGACCGGGGCCGGCGCCGGGGTTCCAGCCGGCACGGGGCGGACCGGCGGCGGCGCCACCTGGGCGTAGGAGACGTTGGTGCCGTCCGGGATGATGGCTTCCACCTCCACCGGGGCGCTGCCGCTGTTGATGTAGCCGAGCTTGTAGGCAGCGGTGTACGACAGGTCGATCACACGGTCGGCGTGGAACGGGCCCCGGTCGGTGACCCGTACCACCACCGAGCGGCCGTTGGCCGGGTTGGTCACCCGCACGTAGGAGGGAATCGCCAGGGTCGGGTGGGCGGCGGTCATGGCGAACATGTCGTAGGGTTCGCCGATGGAGGTCTTCTGGCCGTGAAATTTCTTGCCATACCAGCTGCCGATGCCCTTGGCGCGATAAGGCTGGATGCTGGTGTTGGGCACGTATTCCTTGCCCAGCACCACGTAGGGCCGGTTGGCGAAGCGGTGCAGGGGCTCGAGGCGCGGCACCGCGTCGGGAACATCGTCCAGATCGGCGGGAATCTCGTCGCCGGGGCCGTCGTCCTGGTAGTAGCCGCCGCCCTTGCGCGCCGGCACCATGCGCTTGGCGCTCTTGGCCGGGGTCTTCACCTCGGCCCCGCCCGGGGCGCGGGACGGCGCGCTGCCACAGGCGGCCAGCGCCGCCGCCAGGGCGGAGATGGCGCACAGGGTCAGCCAGCCGGGAACGGCGCGGTGGGGAATGCTCATTTCTTCACCAGCATGCGATGGCTCTGGATGCTCATCAGGATACCCAGGCCCAGGGCGAAGGTCACCAGGGCGGTGCCGCCGTAGGACATGAACGGCAGGGGAACCCCCACCACCGGCAGGATGCCCGCCACCATGCCCATGTTGACGAAGGCGCAGGTGAAGAACAGGCCGGTGACGGCGGCCGCCAGCAGGCGCGAGAACAGGGTTGGCGCGTTGGTGGCGATGACCAGGCCGCGGCCGACGAGGAAGAAGTAGAGCACCAGCAGCACGATGTTGCCGAGCAGGCCCCATTCTTCGGAGAACACGGCGAAGATGAAGTCGGTGTGCCGCTCCGGGATGAATTCCAGGTGGGTCTGGGTGCCGTTCAGCCAGCCCTTGCCCAGGGGGCCGCCGGAGCCGATGGCGATGGTGGACTGGATGATGTGGTAACCAGCGCCGAGGGGGTCGGAGCTGGGGTCGAGCAGGGTCAGGATGCGCTTGCGCTGGTAGTCGTGCAGCACGTTCCAGAGGAAAGGCAGGGCCGAGCCGCCGGCGACCAGCAGGCCCACCAGTACCTTCCACGACAGGCCGGCGAAGAAGATGACGAAGAAGCCGGCGGCACCGACCAGGATGGCCGTACCCAAGTCGGGCTGCTTGGCGATCAGGCCGAACGGCACGATCAGGATCAGGGCCGCCACCACGTAGTGCTTGAAGCGCAGCGCCGCCTCGTGCTTGTGGAAGTACCAGGCGAGCATCAGCGGCATGGCGATCTTCATGATCTCGGAGGGCTGGATGCGAGTGAAGCCGATCGACAGCCAGCGCCGCGCGCCATTGACCTTGACGCCGAAGAGGAAGACCAGCACCAGCAGCACTAGGCCGATCACGTAGAGCGGCACGGCAAAGCGCATCAGGGTGGTGGGCTGGGTGCGGGCCACCACCCACATCACGGCGAAGGCGGTGGCAATGTTGAGGATCTGGCTGGGCACCCGGGACAGGGTGGTGTAGGTGGCCGAATAGACCGTGGCCGTGCCGATCAGCAGCAGCAAGCCGGCGATCACCAGCAGGGGGCCGTCCAGGTGGTCGGTCAGCCGGTTGAGAAAGCGGTTAATGAACGTCGGCACTTTCTTCTCCGGAAGCGTCTTCGGCAGCCGGCCCCTTGGCCTCCTTGCCGACCAGGTAGTAGTCGAGCACCTGACGGGCGATCGGTGCCGCCGACTGGGCGCCGAAACCGCCGTTTTCCACCAGCACCACCAGGGCGATCCTGGGCTTGTCGGCGGGGGCGAAGGCAATGAACAAGGCGTGGTCGCGCAGCCGTTCGTGGGTGGCCGATTCCTTGTAGTTGCCGCCCTTGAGCGAGAACACCTGGGCCGTACCGGTCTTGCCGCCGGACTCGTAGGCGGCCCCGGCGAAGGCCCGGGCGCCGGTGCCCTCCTTGTTTACCCCGACCATGGCGTGCTTGATGGTGTCGATGTTCTGCTGCTTGAAAGGCAGGGTGCGCAGGGGCTTGGGTTCGATCAGGCGCTTCTCGCCGGTGCGGGTGTCGGTGATGTACTTGACCAGGTGCGGCTTGTACATCACGCCGTTGTTGGCCAGGGTGGCGGTGGCCAGGGCCAGCTGCAACGGGGTGTAGGCGTTGTAGCCCTGGCCGATGCCGATCGAGATGGTTTCACCGGCGAACCATTTTTGCTGCTCGGGGCGTTTGAAGCGGCGCTTCTTCCATTCCGGCGACGGCAGCACCCCCACCGACTCACCGGCGATGTCGATGCCGGTGGCCTGGCCCAAGCCCAGTTGCTTCATGAAGGCCGCGATGTTGTCGATGCCCATGTCGTTGGCCAGCATGTAGTAGTAGGTATCGCAGGACTGGGTGATCGACTTGTACATGTCCACCATGCCGTGCCCGCCCTTCTTGTCGTCACGGAACTGGTGGCCGCCGAAGTTGAAGAAGCCCGGGTCGGCGATGGCCTGCCCCGGGGTGCGCTTGCCCGTTTCCAGGGCAGCCAGGGCCATGAACGGCTTGAAGGTGGAGCCGGGCGGATAGGCACCGTTCAAGGCCCGGTTCACCATCGGCTTGTCCAGGGACTCGTTGAGTTCCTTCCAGCTCTGCGGGTCGATGCCGTCCACGAACAGGTTGGGGTCGAAAGTGGGGGTGGACACCAGGGCAAGGATGCCGCCGGTGGACGGTTCGATCGCCACCAGGGAACCGCGCCGGTTGCCGAAGGCCTTTTCCGCCACCTCCTGGAGTTTGGCATCCAGGGTCAGGGTCAGGTTGTTGCCGGGAATCGGTGCCGTGCGCGCCAAGGTGCGGATGGCCCGGCCGCCGGCATCGACCTCGACCTGCTCGTAACCGGTCACGCCGTGCAGGTCGAACTCGTAGTGCTGCTCCAGACCGGTCTTGCCGATGTGCTCGGTGCCCTTGTAGTTGGCGCTTTGTTCGTTCTCTTCGATCCAGTCCACATCCTTGGCGTTGATGCGGTTGATGTAGCCGATGGCGTGGGCCCCCAGGGGGCCCTGGGGATACTGGCGGAACAGGCGCGCCTTCACCTCGACCCCGGGGAAGCGGTAGCGGTTGGCGGCGAAGCGCGCCACTTCCTCGTCGGTGAGCTTGGTGCGGATCGGGATCGACTCGAAGTTCTTGCTCTCATCGAGCAGTTTCTTGAAGCGGCGCCGGTCCCGCGGCTGGATGTCGATGATGGCGGCCAGGGCGTCGATGGTCTCGTCCAGATCGCCGCTCTTAGAGGGGATGATCTCCAGGGTGAAGGCCGAATAGTTGCGCGCCATCACCACCCCGTTGGCATCCAGGATCAGGCCCCGGTTGGGCATGATCGGAATCAGGGAGATGCGGTTGTCCTCGGCCCGGGTGGCATAGTAGTCGTGCTGCAGTACCTGCAGGTAGAAGAAGCGGATGAACAGGAGGGTGAAGCAGAGCAGCACGGCCACCCCGGCAAAGCCGAGGCGAAAGCGAAACTGGGACTGTTCCCGGTCCTGGCTGGCGAAGTCATGAGGCATGGCAGGCAGTCGTCGGGGAGTGGAGGGCCGGCGTCAGATGGGCCGGTTGGCGTCCCGTTCCACCGGCTGGTACTGGGGCAGCAACAGCAGGTAGGTGGCCGGCACCCACAACAGGGTTTCCACCAGGGGCGAGAGCAGGTAGGCGAGGCCGGGGAATTCGGCCCCGGACCAGGTGCGGATCGCCAATTGCAGCACCTGGATGCCGAACAGCAGGGGCAACACGTGCAGCGCCTGGGTCAGCAGGGGGAACCACAGCACGCGGCGCGCCAGGGCAGCGGCCCCGTAGGCAAGCAGCACGTAGGCCAGAGCGTGCTGCCCCATCAGGCTGCCGTCGGCCACGTCCATCGCCAGGCCGAGGACGAAGCCCCAGCCCATGCCGACCAGGCGGAATTCACGCACGCTCCAGAAGCACAGCACCAGGGCCACCCAGTCGGGCACCCCCGGCCAGGCACGGCTGGGCAGGCAGTTGAGCACGAAGGCCAGCAGCAGCGTCAGGTGCACGAACCAGGGACGGGCCGGCAGCAGGATGCGGGAGGAGGAGAAGGTCGGTTGCATGGGGTGTCGCGCCTATTCCGGTCAGTTGCGCCCCTGGCGGGCCTTCTTCAGCTTGTTGGACTTGTTGGTGGCCCGGTCGCCGGCCTTGTCCTCGTTCTCGGCTTTGGCTTCGGGCTCGGGCCGTGCCGGCACGGCCGGGGCGGAATTGATCACCAGCACGTCGCCATGCTGCTCCACGCCGGCCAGCGGGGCGCAGATGATGCGGGCGAAGGAGTAGGAGGCGTCGCGCTCGATGCGCACCACCTTGGCTACCGGGAAGCCGGCCGGGAAGACGCCGTCGAGGCCCGAGGTGACCAGCACGTCGCCGTTCTGCACGTCGGCGTTGGCCGGCATGTAGCGCAGCTCCAGGGCGCCGTTGCCCAGGCCGAAAACCACCGAACGCAGGCCGTTGCGCACCACCTGGACGGGCACCGCCTGGTCCTTGTCGGTGATCAGGGTGACTTCGGCGAGGAACGGGTAGGTACGGGTCACCTGGCCGATCACGCCGATGTCGTCGATGACCGGCTGGCCCGGGGTCAGGCCGGCCTGGCTGCCCTTGTCCACCACCACGCGGCGGGTGAACGGATCCCGGTTGCCGTAGAGGATCTGGGCGGCCTTGCCCCCTGTGGCGAGCCGCTCGCGCATTTCCAGCAGGCGACGCAGGCGCTGGTTCTCCGCCTCAAGCTGCTGGACGCGGGAAAGGGCGGCGGCGTCTTCGAGGTGGCGGCGCTGCAGATCCTGGTTTTCGCCCTTGAGGGCATCCACCGTATAGAAATAGCTGCCCACGCCGGTCATGGCGCGCAGCGGCGTCTGCACCGCCTGCTGCACCGGCAGCACCACGGTGGCGATGCCTTTGCGCAGCAGTTCCAGGTAATGGAAGCGGTGGTCGAGGACCAGCAGCGACACGGACAGGCCGAAATAGATCGACAAGAGCGCCAGGGGCGCCGGGCCGCGCTTGAAGAACGGGGGCGGCTGATGGTCCATCGGCGGTCAGGGAGAGGCGGGAAAGGGGAAGAAAACGAAGCGGGGGCCCAAACAACGCGGGCCGGGCGACTGAATCGTCCCGGCCCACGGGGTACCGCCCCAGGGAATCACGGTGTGCTCGCGCGGTACTCGATACGCCGGATCACTCGTTGGCGAAGATGCTGCCGAGCTTGTCCATCTTTTCCAGGGCCAGGCCGGAACCGCGCACCACGCAGGTCAGCGGATCTTCGCCGACCACCACGGGCAGGCCGGTCTCTTCCATCAGCAGCCGATCCAGGTCGCGCAGCAGGGCGCCGCCGCCGGTGAGCACCATGCCGCGCTCGGCGATGTCGGCGCCGAGTTCGGGCGGGGTCTGCTCCAGGGCCGACTTGACCGCGGAAACGATCTGGTTGAGCGGCTCGGTGAGGGCCTCGAGGATCTCGTTGGAGGAAATGGTGAAGGCGCGGGGGATGCCCTCGGCCAGGTTGCGGCCCTTCACTTCCATTTCCTTGACTTCGGAACCCGGGAAGGCGGAGCCGATTTCCTTCTTGATGTTCTCGGCGGTGGTTTCGCCGATCAGCATGCCGTAGTTGCGGCGGATGTAGTTGATGATCGACTCGTCGAACTTGTCGCCGCCGACGCGCACAGAGGTGGAATAGACCATGCCGCCCAGGGAAATCACGCCCACTTCGGTGGTGCCGCCACCGATGTCCACCACCATTGAGCCGGTAGCATCGGCCACGGGCAGGCCGGCGCCGATGGCCGCGGCCATGGGTTCCTCGATCAGGTACACCTGGGAGGCGCCGGCGCCGATGGCGGATTCGCGGATAGCGCGCCGTTCCACCTGGGTCGAACCGCAGGGCACGCAGATGATGATGCGCGGCGAGGGCGACAGCAGCTTGGAGTCGTGCACCTTCTTGATGAACTGCTTGAGCATCTGCTCGGTGACGGTGAAGTCGGCGATCACGCCGTCCTTCATCGGGCGGATGGCGGTGATGGTGCCCGGCGTCTTGCCCAGCATCAGCTTGGCTTCCTTGCCCACCGCCTGGATGGTCTTCTTGGCATTGGGGCCGCCCTCGAGGCGGATCGCCACTACCGACGGTTCATCCAGAACGATGCCCTTGCCACGCACGTAGATCAGGGTATTGGCCGTACCCAGGTCGATGGCCAGGTCGTTGGAAAAGTAACTGCGCAGAAAGCCGAACATTTGCGATTGAATCCTTGAGCTTTGAAATCCGCCGGACTGCTCCCCAACAGTCCGTACGTCTTAAATCCTGAATTTTTAGCTATGCCGGGGGCTGACGAAGGCAGGTTCGGAAGGGTTTTCCGCCCAGGCCCACACCGCTCGCTCCGGGGCGCCGGAACCCCTGCGGGCTGCGGCGAATAAAGCTTTTATGATACCTTATAAAGCTTTCCAGTATAAGACTTTACGGGTGTTTCTCCCATGTCCCTGACCCTCGACCAGGTCGCCCGGATCGCCCACCTCGCCCGCCTTGAGGTGACGCCCGCCGAAAGCGATGCCGTTCGCGACAAATTGAACGGCATTCTCGCCATGATCGACGAACTTCAGTCCATCGACACTGCCGGCGTGGCGCCCATGGCCCACGCCCAGGATCTGGCCCAGCGCCTGCGCGACGACGCCGTCAGCGAAGTCGACCGCCGTGCCGCCTACCAGGCCGTGGCCCCGGAAACCGAGGCCGGCCTGTACCTCGTGCCCAAGGTGATCGAGTAAGCCATGATCAACGCCTCCCTCAAGGAACTGTCGGCCGCCCTGGCCGACAAGCGCATCTCCAGCACCGAGCTGACCCAGCTCTACCTGGACCGCATCGCCCGGCTCAACCCGGACCTCAACGCCTACATCACCGTGGACGCCGAGAGGTCCCTGGCCGCGGCCAAGGCCGCCGACGCCCGCCGCGCCGCCGGCAACGCCCATGCCCTGACCGGGGTGCCCCTGGCTCAGAAGGACATCTTCTGCGCCGAAGGCTGGCGCACCACCTGCGGCTCGAAGATGCTCGAGACCTTCGTCTCGCCCTACGATGCCCACGTGGTCACCCGCCTGGAAAAAGACGCCGGCATGGTGTCCCTGGGCAAGACCAACATGGACGAGTTCGCCATGGGCTCGTCCAACGAAACCTCCTACTACGGCCCGGTGCAGAACCCCTGGGACCGCAGCCGGGTGCCCGGCGGCTCGTCCGGCGGTTCTGCCGCGGCGGTGGCCGCCCGCCTGGCGCCGATCGCCACCGGCACCGACACCGGCGGTTCGATCCGCCAGCCCGCCGCCCTATGCAACCTGACCGGCCTCAAGCCCACTTACGGCGTGGTGTCGCGCTGGGGCATGATCGCCTTCGCCTCGTCCCTGGACCAGGCCGGCCCCATGGGCAAGAGTGCCGAAGACTGCGCCCTGCTGCTCTCCGCCATGGCCGGTTTCGATCCCAAGGACTCCACCAGCCTGGAGCGCCCGGTCGAGGACTACGCCCGCGACCTGGAGCAGCCCCTGGCCGGCCTGAAGATCGGCCTGCCCAAGGAGTTCTTCGCCGACGGCATGGACGCCGACGTGGCCAAGGCAGTCGATGAAGCCATCGCTGAATACCGCAAGCTGGGCGCCGAGATCGTGGAGGTGTCGCTGCCCAACATGAAGTTGTCGGTGCCGGCCTACTACGTGATCGCGCCGGCCGAGGCCAGCTCAAACCTGTCGCGCTTCGACGGGGTGCGCTACGGCCACCGCGCCGCCGAGTACACCGACCTCACCTCGCTGTACAAGAAGAGCCGTGCCGAAGGCTTCGGCGCCGAAGTGAAGCGCCGCATCCTGATCGGCACCTACGTGCTCTCCCACGGCTACTACGACGCCTACTACCTGCAGGCCCAGAAGGTGCGCCGGCTGATCGCCCAGGACTTCGCCGCGGCCTTCGCCCAGTGCGACGTGATCCTCGGCCCGACCAGCCCGGACGTGGCCTTCCGCGCCGGCGAGAAGGCGGCCGACCCGGTGCAGATGTACCTCTCAGACATCTACACCATCGCCGTCAACCTGGCCGGCCTGCCCGGCATGTCCCTGCCCTGCGGCTTCGCCCAGCGCGACGGCAAACGCCTGCCGGTGGGGCTGCAATTGATCGGCGACTACTTCAGCGAGGCCCGCCTGCTGAACGTCGCCCACCAGTACCAGCGTGCCACCGACTGGCACCAGCAGATGCCGGAGGGCCTGTAAATGCAGTGGGAAGTTGTCATCGGGCTCGAGACCCACGCCCAGCTCTCGACCGTCTCCAAGATTTTCTCCGGCAGTTCCACCGCTTTCGGCGCCGATCCCAACACCCAGGCCTCGGCCATCGACCTGGCCCTGCCCGGTGTGCTGCCGGTGCTCAACCGCAAGGCCGTCGAATGCGCCATCAAGTTCGGCCTGGCGGTAGGCGCCGAAGTGTCGCCGCGCTCGGTGTTCGCCCGTAAAAACTACTTTTACCCGGACCTGCCCAAGGGCTACCAGATCAGCCAGTTCGAGCTGCCGGTAGTGGTCGGCGGCAACCTGGTGCTGCAAGTCGGGCAAGGGGAAAACGCCTACGAGAAGACCGTGCGCCTGACCCGGGCCCACCTTGAGGAAGACGCCGGCAAGTCCCTGCACGAGGACTTCCACGGCAAGACCGGCATCGACCTCAACCGGGCCGGCACGCCGCTGCTGGAGATCGTCTCCGAGCCCGACATGCGCTCCTCCGCCGAAGCCGTGGCCTACGCCAAGACCCTGCACGCCCTGGTGCGCTGGATCGGCATCTGCGACGGCAACATGCAGGAAGGCTCGTTCCGCTGCGACGCCAACGTCTCGGTGCGCCGCCCCGGCGGGCCCCTGGGCACTCGCCGCGAAATCAAGAACCTCAACTCCTTCCGCTTCCTGCAGCAGGCCATCGACTACGAGGTGCGCTGGCAGATCGAGACCCTGGAGGACGGCGGCAAGATCGAGCAGGCCACCGTGCTGTTCGACCCGGACACGGGCGAGACCCGGGCCATGCGCAGCAAGGAAGATGCCCAGGACTACCGCTACTTCCCGGACCCGGACCTGCTGCCCCTGGTGATTTCCGACGCCTGGAAGGCCGAGGTCAAAGCAGCCATGCCCGAACTGCCCGGTGAGAAGCGCGCCCGCCTGGAAGCCGAGTACGGCCTGTCCGCCTACGATGCGGCGACCCTGACCGCCTCCCTGGAAGTGGCCGACTACTTCGACGCCGCCGTGGTCGCCCTGGGTGCCGCCGGCAAGGCCCAGGCCAAGACCGTGGCCAACTGGGTGATGGGCGAACTGTCCGCCCGGCTCAACAAGGATGGCCGCGACATCGGCGAGTCGCCCGTGTCTGCCACCCAGCTGGCCGGCCTGGTGGCACGCATCGGCGACAACACCATCTCCAACGCCATCGCCAAGAAGGTGTTCGAGGCCCTGTGGAACGGCGACGGCCAGTCCGCCGACGAGATCATCGACAAGCAAGGCCTCAAGCAGATCACCGACAGCGGCGCCATCGAGAAGCTGGTGGACGAAGTGCTGGCGGCCAACCCGGGCAACGTGGCCGAGTACAAGGCCGGCAAGGAGAAGGCCTTCAACGCCTTGGTCGGCCAGGTGATGAAGGCGGCCAAGGGCAAGGCCAACCCGCAGCAGGTCAACGACCTACTGAAAGCCAAGCTGGCCGGCTGATCGCAATCCCCGCCGCCCAAACGACAACGCCAGCCCTCGGGCTGGCGTTGTCGTTTTCAGCGCGGCAGAGCGCGGCTAGCGCGGGCGGCCGCGATCGACCCCAGGGCCACCCTGGGGCAGCGGCCGGGCCGTCAGATCGCGATAACGGCGGCGATCATCGTCGAACTTGGCGCGCACCGAATCCAGCTCCTTGCGTTTCGCCAGCAGAATTTCCTGTTGCGACTTGATCTCGGCGTCGGCTTCACCCAGGTTGCGGCGCAACTCCTCGGGCAGGGGCTTCTTCTTGTAGAACTCGGCCTCTTCCTGGTAGCGCTTCTGCTGCTTCTGCGCATCAGCCAGACGGGTTTCGGCGCGCTTGATCGATTCCTGCACGTCCCGCTCCCAGCGGGCCTGAAGGAAATCGATGTCTTTCTCGCCACCGGGATAGGTGTCGAGCAGGGCCTGATCCTTGCGCCGCTGCTCACGCAGTGCCGCTTCTTCTTCCTTCTTGCGCCGCGCCTCGGCTTCGCGCTGGGCGCGCAGATCGGCGGAGATCGGCCCCTCGACCCGCTTCACCACGTTGCCGCGCTCGTCCAGCTCGCGCCAGGCGCGGCCGACGCACTGGGGCGGCATCGAATCCATGCACACCGAGCGGCCGTTGGCCGGATCCTCACAACAGATCAGCCGGGTGCCGGCCATGGCCGGTGCGGCCGCCAGGGGCGACAGGCAGGCCAGCGCCAGCAGCGCGGCCGGCGCCATGGGCCAACGCGGCTGGTTAACGGGGCACACCGTACTGGGTCCGGTAACGGGCCACGGCGTCGGCGTGGGCAGCCAACTCGGCGTGGTCGGCCAAGTAGGCCATCAGGTCGTCCAGGGTGGCGACGGCGACCACCGGGATGCCGTAGTCGCGCGTCACTTCCTGGACTGCGGAGAGATCGCCCTGGCCGCGTTCCATGCGGTCCAGGGCGATCAGCACGCCAGCCGGGGTGGCGCCGGCCTGGCGGATCAGTTCCACCGACTCGCGCACCGAGGTTCCGGCCGAGATCACGTCGTCGATGATCAGCACCCGGCCGGCCAGGGGAGCGCCCACCAGCACGCCGCCCTCGCCGTGGTCCTTGGCTTCCTTGCGGTTGTAGGCGTAGGGGAAATTCTGACCCTGCTGGGCGAGGACCACCGAGATCGCCGACACCAGGGGAATACCCTTGTAGGCCGGTCCGAACAGCACGTCGCATTGCAAGCCCGAGGCGCCGATGGCCTGGGCGTAGAATTGGGCCAGTTTCGCCAGCGCTTCGCCGTCGTTGAACAGCCCGGCGTTGAAGAAGTAGGGCGACAGCCGCCCGGCCTTGGTCTTGAATTCACCAAAACGCAGCACGTTGCGTGCAACGGCGTAGGCGATGAATTCCTGGCGAAAATCCTGCATGTACCGCTCCATTCAGCCCCACCGACGCAAAAAACCGGCCGGAACGGGGAAAATTGCTCAAAAACCACCAATCACGCCATGTTACGCATCGTCTCACTGAATCTCAACGGCATCCGCTCCGCCTGGAACAAGGGTTTCCCCGACTGGGTCGCCAGCCACGGGGCCGACATCTTCTGCTTTCAGGAATTGAAGGCCCAGATTCCCGACCTGTCCCCGGACATGGTCGCCCCGCCGGGTTACCACGCCTACTACCACTGCGCCGAAAAGCGCGGCTACAGTGGCGTCGGCCTGTGGAGCCGGCATGAACCGGACCGGGTGGTGGAAGGCATTGGCCACCCGGGCTTCGACGCCGAGGGCCGCTACCTGCGCGCCGACTTCGGCAAGCTCACGGTAGTGTCCCTGTACCTGCCCTCGGGCTCCAGTTCGGAGGAACGACAGCAAGCCAAGTTCGCCTTCATGGCCGAATTCGCCCCGGTGCTGGCCGACCTGATGGCCGAGGCCAAGCGCGACGGCCGGGAAGTGGTGGTGTGCGGCGACTGGAACATCGCTCACAAGGAAATCGACCTGAAGAACTGGAAGTCGAACCAGAAGAACTCCGGCTTTCTGCCTGAGGAACGGGCCTGGCTGTCCAACCTGTTCGAGCAGGGCGGCTGGGTGGACGCCTTCCGCCGGGTCGACGACCGCGCCGAGCGCTACACCTGGTGGTCGAACCGGGGCCAAGCCTGGGCCAAGAACGTGGGCTGGCGGATCGATTACCAGATCGCCACGCCGGGGCTGGCCGACGCGGCCCGCCACGCCGAAATCTGGGTGGACAGCCGTTTTTCCGACCACGCCCCGCTCACCCTGGACTACGACTTCACCCTGGCGTGAACACGGCCACGCCGTCATCAACCGTCACCTGTTGCTACGGTTTCGCGTTGCAATTCGCCTAGGGACGGATTAACGTCAACACTCGACTTGACCCCATCATAACGAGGTTTGCCATGCCGCAAGACGCCGCCCTCTCCAAAGACAAGCTGGTTTCCGACCTCAAGGTCGTGGTCGCCGATGCCGAAGAACTGCTCAAGGCCACCGCCAGCCAGGCCGGTGAAAAGGCCGCCGAGCTGCGCAGCCGCATCCAGGATCGCCTGCGCGATGCCAAGGTGCGCCTGGCCGACGCCGAAGCCGCCCTGATCGACACCACCAAGGCAGCCGCCCGCGCCACCGATGATTTCGTCCATGACCATCCCTGGAAGGCCGTCGGCGTCGCCGCCGCCGTGGGGCTGGTGATCGGCGTTCTGATCGGCCGCCGCTAAGCCGCACCATGGGTGAAAACGCCCGCCCGGAGGAGGCCACCCCGGCCGATTCCGGGCTGTTTCATTCGCTCAAGGGGCTGCTGGCGACCTTCGTCGCCACCGCCCATACGCGCCTCGAACTCCTCGCCACCGAAGTGGAAGAGGAGAAGCTGCGCGTGTTCTCCCTGCTCACCCTGATCGTCGCCGCGGTGTTCACCCTGTTGCTCGGGGTGGTACTGGCGATCGCCCTTGTAGTGGCCGCCTTCTGGGACAACCGCATCGCCGTACTCAGCGGACTGACGGTGTTGTCCTTCGCCGCCTTCGTCCTGCTTGCCCGGCGCTTCCAGCAGGTTGCCAAGCGGGGTTCGCCCCTGTTCGCCCACAGCCTGGCCGAACTGCGCGAAGACTTGCGCCGCCTGCGCGGCCGCGAGTGATCCCCCGACCATGAACGAACGACGCCTCGAACTGGCCATGCGGCGTGGCTGGCTGCAGTCGGAAATCGACCTGCAGCGCCGCCGTATCGCCGCCCAGGCCCAACCCCTGGCCCAGACCCTGGGCAAGGTGGATGGCCTGGCCGACCGGGTGCGCCGTCTGCGCGAGCACCCCGGCCTGATCGGCGCCGCCGTGGCCGCCCTGGTCATCCTGCGCCCCCGCCGCCTGTGGCGCTGGGGCAAGCGCGGCCTGGCCCTGTGGACCCTGGGGCGCAGCCTGCGCGGCCGCCTGGCCGACTTTCTCGCCCGCTCCTGATCCTGCGCATTGTGCCGCACCCGTGCGGTAGCCGCCTGCCTCCTGGCCAAGACCGGCCCTCGGTCGGGTTGCGGCCGCCGACCCCTGGCTGCGCGCCGACGTGGTGCCTATCCCATCCTGATCCGAACTGACCGTCTTGCCCCGGCCCGGAGCGCGCTGGGACCGTTCAGGCCGGCCAGACGCCCTGACGCACCAGCTCGGCCACTGCCTGGGGTGCCCAGCCCCGATTGGCCGCCGGCGAGGCCGGGCTGGGGTGCAGGATGCGCCCGGTCTTCACCGCCATCCCTGCCAGGGCGCGCACCGCCTGGGCTTCGGCGTAGGCGCCGATACCGATCACCCATTCGGCCCCGGTGGTCTCGACCACGGTACGCAGATGGGCATCGCAGGCGGCGATCACCGGGGCCACTTCGGCTGCCGGCAGCTTGTCCGGAGTGAGGTTCTTGCCCTCGGCAAAGAAGGCCAGGGGGCAGTAATTGGCGACGAAGTGCGTGGCGAAGAAAACCTCGGGGGTACCGAAGCGCTCGCGGAACAGGCTCCACAGCCGGGCGCCGCTGACTTCGGAACGCTTGCAGGCAAACCCCTCCACCGGTTTCTTCGGGTTCTCCTGGGCCGGCTTGCCCACCGGAGCGGTGATGCCCAGCCAGTCGCGCACCGCAGCGATCTCGCCGAAGGGCACGCCGATCTGGGCCATGCCGAAGGGCCCCGGGTTCATGCCAAGAAAGACGACGCGCTTGCTCCCTTCGCCGTAGCGCCGCAGGTAGGCCTCGTGGGGCGCCCAGGCGTACTCCAGGGGGTTGTAGACGTGGGTCACCGGCGGGGCGAAGGTGAGCGGTGCCAGGGCGGCGGACAGATCCCGGGCGGCGGTGATGAGGGTGGCAGCGGACATAGGCGAAAGCAGGGAAAGAATCAGTCGTCGGCGCCCACCGGAACCGGCGGGCGGCCCAGGGCGGCCAGGGCGTGGCGCATCCACCAGACCATGAACACGCCGGGGGCGGCGATGACGAGGGAGAAGAGGAAGAAGGCCGGCCAGCCGATCGATTCCGACAGCACCCCGGACAGGGGGCTGACGTAGATCCGCCCCACCGCGGCGAAGGCCGACAACAGGGCGTAGTGGGTGGCCGAGAAGCGCTGGTTGCACAGGGCCATCAGCAGAGCGACGAAGGCCACGGTGCCCATGCCGCCGGTGATGTTCTCGCCGGCGATCACGGTGAGCAGCAACCAATCCAGGGCCGCCGGGGTGTGCAGCGAGACGAAGCCCCAGTCGAAGGCCGGCACCTGCACCGCGCCCCAGGCGCCCTTGCCGAGCAGGGCCAGCACGTAGAAGCCAAAATTGGACACCAGTTGCAGCACGCCGAACACCAGCAGCGCCCGGTACAGGCTCAGGCGGGTCATGATCAGGCCGCCGACGAAAGCGCCGAGGATGGTCAGCCAGATGCCGATGACCTTGTTGGCGATGCCCACCTCTTCCTGCAGGAAACCCATGCCCTTGATCAGGAACGGCGTGGTCAGGCTGCCGGCGAAGGCATCGCCGAGCTTGTAGAGGATGATCAGCAGCAAGAAGGCCGCCGCCCCGTTCTGGGCGAAGTAGCTGGTCAGGGAACGGTTCAGGGTCTCGAAGCCGGTGCGCTTGGCCAGCCAGTAGGCCAGCGGCAGGGCCGCGGCGATCTCCACCAGTACGAACAGCAGCTGGATCCACTTGTTCGCATCGTTCGGGTTGAGGCCCGCCAGCACCAGGGCCTGGCGGGCCAGGGCGTAGCCCACCACCACCCCGGCGATCATGGCGGCAAAACCGAGCAGTTCGCGACGCGGGTCCGAATCGAGAGGCTTCGAGGCCGAGGCCACCCGGGGCAGCAATACCAGGGATAGCACGCCGCAGACCAGCAGGATGGTCGCCATCACGCCATAGACCCGCGGCCAGGAGTGCCACTGGCCGGCCCAGATGAGGGCGATGCCGCCGGACAGAATCATCGCCAGCCGGTAGGCAAAGACGTGCACCGAGGCCCCCAGGCCCCGCTCCTCTTCCGGCAACAGGTCGGTGCGGTAGGCATCCACCACCACGTCCTGGGAGGCCGAGAGAAAGGCCACCAGCACCGCCGCCAGGGCGAACAGCTGGGGCGTGGCGCTGGGCGACAGGGTCGCCATCCACCACAGCAGCCCGGCCAGGGCGAACTGGGTCAGGGCCAGCCAGCCGCGCCGCCGCCCCAGCCAGGGCAGCTCGAAGCGGTCCATCAGGGGCGCCCAGAGAAATTTGAAGGTGTAGGGGATGCCCACCAGGCCGAAGAAGCCGATGGTGGCCAGATCGACCCCATCCACCGTCAGCCAGGCCTGCATGGCCTGGCCGGTAAGCGCCAGGGGCAACCCGGAGGCGAAGCCGAGGATGAGGATGGCCAGCAGCCGCCAGGCGCGGCCGACGTGGTGACGGCTCACCATGGCGCGCCCTCCGGCAAACGGCGGGCAACGCGGGCAGAGCTGACAGAGCGGGCAAGCGGCAGTGGCGGGGGGGCGAGCGGGGCGAAGGCGGCGGGCGAAATCACGACGGGGGCGGGAAACTGGCAGCGGGAGGTTTTATGGGGCATCGATCCGGCGGCATGGGAACGGGGCCAGCCGGCCGCCCGGGCAGAACGCGGCCCCGAGCGCCCGAGAGGGTCGCATATCGGGCCGGGGAGGGAAAGGGCCGCCATTCATCCGCCATGACGCATCAGTTGCGCCACCCCTTGCTGGGCCTGGCCTGGCGGCGGGCTCATAAGAAAACTCTCATAATCAAACGATTTACTATTGGGTAATATATAAGACCTGTTTTCTTAAGTACTTAGCTTATGTTGTAATTATGGATTACGTTTAGTTTCAACCCCTGACCCCCGGGCCACGATGGAGGAAACCGCGATGCCCCAAGCCCTGCCCCCGACCCTTGCCGAGGACGTTCTCAACGCCCGCATTCGCCTGCCGCGCCTGCGTGAGCGGATCACCACCCCGGAAGCCGCCGCGGCCTGGGTCAAAGACGGCATGACCGTGGGCATGAGCGGCTTCACCCGGTCCGGCGACGCCAAGGTGGTGCCCGTGGCCATCGCCGAGCGGGCCCGCCAGTCGCCGCTGAAGATCGACCTGATCACCGGCGCCTCCCTGGGCAACGATCTGGACAAGATCCTCACCGAAGCCGGCGCCCTGGCCCGGCGCATCCCCTTCCAGTCCGACGCCACCCTGCGCGGCGCGATCAACCGGGGCGAGGTGATGTTCGTGGACCAGCACCTCTCGGAAACCGTCGAGCTGCTGCGCACCGGCCAGATGGGCCCGATCGACCTGGCCATCGTCGAAGCCGCCGCCATCACCGAAGACGGCGCCATCGTCCCCACCACCTCGGTGGGCAACTCCGCCAGCTTCGCCATCCTGGCCGAGAAGGTGATCGTCGAGATCAACGTCAGCCAGCCCCTAGCCCTGGAAGGCCTGCACGACATCTGGATTCCCGGCCGCCGCCCCCATCGCGACCCGCTGCCTCTGACCTCGGTGTCGGACCGCATCGGCAGCACGGCCATCGCCATCCCGCCGGAGAAGATCGTCGCCATCGTCATCAGCGACAAGGGCGACAGCCCGGCCAACATCCTGCCGCCGGACGAGGAAACCGCCGCCATCGCCGGCCACCTGATCGACTTCTTCGCCAACGAAGTGCGCCACGGCCGCCTGACGCCCTCGCTGCAGCCGCTCCAGGCCGGCATCGGCACCATCGCCAACGCCGTGCTGGCGGGCTTTGCCGACAGCCCCTTCCACGGCCTGACCATGTACTCGGAGGTGCTGCAGGACTCCACCTTCGACCTGTTCGACGCCGGCAAGCTGGACTTCGCCTCGGGCTCCTCGATCACCCTGTCCGCCGCCCGGGGCAAGGAGGTGTTCGCCAACCTGGAGCGCTACCGCGACAAGCTGGTGCTGCGTCCCCAGGAAGTCAGCAACCACCCCGAAGTGGTGCGCCGCCTCGGCCTGATCTGTCTCAACACCGCCCTGGAAGCCGACATCTACGGCAACGTGAATTCCACCCACGTCTATGGCACCCACATGATGAACGGCATCGGCGGCTCCGGCGATTTCGCCCGCAACGGCTACCTGTCGATCTTCGCCACCAAGTCGGTGGCCAAGAACGGCGAGCTGTCCAGCCTGGTGCCCATGGTCAGCCACGTGGACCACACCGAGCACGACGTGGACATCCTGGTCACCGAACAGGGCCTGGCCGACCTGCGCGGTCTGGCGCCCCGGGAACGGGCCCGCACCATCATCGCCAACTGTGTGCATCCGGACTTCCGCGACGCCCTGTCGGATTACTTCGAGCGGGCCTGCCTGCGCGGCGGCCACACCCCGCATATTCTCGAAGAGGCCCTGTCCTGGCACACCCGCGCCCGGGACACCGGCACCATGCACGCCACCAAGCGCACCCTCAAGGTGGCCTGAGGCCGCGGCCCGCGGCGCCCCACCGGGCGCTTGCGGCCCGTGCAACGAAAAAGCCGGCCTGCGGGCCGGCTTTTTCACGTCCGCAGTGGGCGGATGCGGTAACGCAGAGGACCTGAACGCGCCACCTACACCGCCCAGTTGAGACGGCCCAGGCGGTACAGGGCCACGTCGGCGTTGAGGTTGGGATCGTCGGCTACCGGCTGGCCGGCGGCGAAGGCGCGCCGCTCGCGCACGGCGATGCCCAGCTTGTCGCACAGGGCCTCGAAGTCGGCGATGGTGAAGAAGCGCACGTTGGGCGAGTCGTACCACTGGTAGGGCAGGTAGTCGGACACCGGCATGCGCCCGGCGGCGATGGCCGCCCGGTTCTGGTGGTAGCCGAAGTTGGGGATCGACACCACCGCCTCCCGGCCGACGCGCAGCATCTCGCGCAGCATCTGCTCGGTGTGGTGCACCGTCTGCAACGACAGGGACATGATGACGTGGTCGAAGAAGTCGTCCTCGAAGCCGGCCAGGCCCCGCTCCAGGTCGGTCTGGATGACGTTGATGCCGTTGCGGATGCAGGCGGTCACCTGGGCCGGGGCGATCTCCACGCCGTAGCCGCGCACCCGGCGCGCCGCGCGCAGGTGCTTCAACAGGCTGCCGTCGCCGCAGCCCAGGTCGAGGACCCGGGCGCCTTCGGCCACCCAGGCGGTGATCACGTCGAAGTCGAAGCGGGAGCCGCCGGCCAGGGCGTAGGGATCGGCGGCCGGGGCCGGGCGCTGGGCGGCAGGGCTGGAAAGGGGGGAGTTGCTTGCAGTCATGGCCGCCTCACACCGCGATGTTGTCGACGTAGGCCCGCACCACGTCGTGGTACTGGGGGTCGTCGAGAAGGAAGGAGTCGTGGCCGAAGTTGCAGTCCACCTCGGCGTAGGTCACGTCCCGGTCGTTGTGCACCAGGGCGTAGACGATCTCCCGGCTGCGCTCCGGCGAGAAGCGCCAGTCGGTGGTGAACGACACCACCAGGAAGCCCGCCTTGGCCGGGGCCAGGGCAGCGCGCAGGTCGCCGCCGCAATTGCGCGCCGGGTCGAAGTAGTCGAGGGCCTTGGTGGTGATCAGGTAGGTATTGGCGTCGAAGTAGCGGGTGAACTTGTCACCCTGGTAGCGCAGGTAGGACTCGATCTGGAACTCGGCGTCGTAGCTGTATTGCAGCTCGCCATTCTTCAGTTCGCGGCCGAATTTCTCGCCCATCTGGTCGTCGGACAGGTAGGTGATGTGCCCCACCATGCGCGCCAGGCGCAGGCCGCGCACCGGCACCACGCCGTGCTCGTAGTAGTGGCCGCCGTGGAAATCCGGATCGGTGAGGATGGCCTGGCGGGCCACCTCGTTGAAGGCGATGTTCTGGGTGGATAGCTGGGGCGCCGAGGCAATCACCAGGGCGTGGCGCACCCGCTCCGGGTGGGCCACGGTCCAGTGCAGGGCCTGCATGCCCCCCAGGCTGCCGCCGACGACGGCCGCCCAGGTGCCGATGCCGAGCCGGTCGGCCAGGCGCGCCTGGGCCTCGACCCAGTCCTCCACCGTCACCACCGGAAAATCGGCGCCGTAGGGCTTGCCGGTGGCCGGGTTGGTGCTCATCGGGCCGGTGGAGCCGTAGCAGCCCCCCAGGTTGTTCACCCCGACGACGAAGAACTTGTCGGTGTCGAGAGGCTTGCCCGGGCCCACCAGGTTGTCCCACCAGCCCAGGCTCTTGGGATCGTCGGCATAGACGCCGGCCACGTGGTGGCTGCCGGACAGGGCGTGGCACACCAGCACGGCGTTGGAGGCCGTGGCGTTGAGGGTGCCGTAGGTCTCATAGACCAGTTCGAAGCGGGGCAGGGTGACCCCGGCGGACAGGGTGATCGGCGCGTCGAACACCGCCTTCTGCGGCGTGACCACGCCCACCGAACCGGGCGCCGTGGCGGCCGGGGCGGCAGGGGATTGAGGTGTCGTGGTGCTCATGGTGTCCCGTAAAGCAAAAAACCCAGTCGGCCAAGCCAGGACTGGGTTTCTTCGCGTCCCGCTTTAGCCGTATTTATTGAGCGCCCGCAAGCTGAAATCAAATCGGCGCTGAGGGACGAACCTTACTCCCCGGGGGAAAACGCTGTCAAATGCGCGCTGTCAATGCGTGGGCAACGCGTCACCAATGCGGCCAGCCCCCGGGATCGGGCAGGCCGCCTCCCCGGCCGCGCGGGAAGCCGCGGCGGCAGGAGCGCAGGAGCGCTGCGGCGCCTACCGAACCGGGATCACAAAGCCAAGGTGGCGGTACGACAGGCCGCCAGGCACCGCCCATGCCCCCATGCGGCGGCTCGGGCGCCGGGCCAGTGGGGCGGAAATTCCTCGGCAGGACGCCGCGCGATCTGACGCGCGTGTCCCAACGGCCTCGTAAGCGCCCAGCGGGAGCGGCCCCGTCCGCCACGGAGGTCCCCGCAGAGAGGGCAACGCCCCCATCGCCAAACTCCGCGCCAGTCGGGAATCTCCAGGCAGGCATCGTGGAGAACAAGGCTGGATGCGGTTCTTCGAGGCCATGCCACGAAGGTCCGCGTCCAGCCTAGGTTTCCGGCCGATGGCCTGGTGCACTACCCCGTTGGCACCGCTACCGCCAGCACGCCCGGCAGCCGGACTGGCACTGGCACCGTGCCACCTTCAACCCACCGGTCGGTCAATCATCACGTAGCGCTTGCGCACCGGTTCCAGCACGTGGAACTCGCCGCGGAAGCCGGCGGGGATGATGCAGGCGTCGCCGGGGCCGAATTCCCGGGCATGGCCGGCCTCGTCGAGCAGGCGCAGCCGCCCTTCCAGGACGTGGAAGAACTCGTGCCGGCCGGCGTGGAAGGCGATCTTCCACGCCCCAGGCTCACAGCACCACTCGCCCATGGAGATGGCGCCGTCCTCGGCGCTGTAGGCCTCCCGGGTGGTGCGCAGGGGCGCCGGGGCCGGGCCCACTACCCGCTCCGGGGCGGGCCGGTCGGTGGTGGGGGCGGGCAGGGGGTCGGCGAAGGCGATCAGGGCGGGCGGGCAGGGGGAAGCGGCGGTCATGGCGTGTTCTGGCGGGCCGGAGAGGCCGCGTTGGCGGAGTTGGCGGAGTTGGCGGAGGTAGCCGGGCTGGCGACGGCGGCAGGCGCTCCGCCGGCCTTGGTCGCCGCCTTGCGGAGGCGGCGCTCGGCCTTAGCCGCCCAACGGTCGAGCTGGGCGGCGCTGGGCTCGGCAAAGCGGGCGCCGGCGGCGTTGGTCATGTGGATCACCGCCCGGGCCACGTCCCGGTCGGTCAGGGTGGCGTCGCCGCCCCGGGGCGGCATGGCGCGGATGCCGGCCAGGGCCGAGGGCACCAGGTCGTCCAGCCCTTCCTTGATCAGGCCACGCCAGCGCCGGACATCGCCGAAGCGGGGAGCGCCCAGGGTGCCGTCGCCGTGGCAGGCGGCGCAGACCTGGGCGTAGACGGCGGCGCCGTCCCGTTCCTCCGCTCGATCAGCCCCCGCCGATCCCGCCAGCCCGGCCTGGGCCTGGAGGGCCGCCGGGCGTTTGTCGCGCCGCGCGTCCTCGGCTTCGGCCAGGCCGCCGCCGAGCAAGCCGGCCAGCAGGGTCAGGCCGGCCATGCCGAGGCCCGGACCTGGGGCGCCGGAGCGGCCGTGGGGGGTGCTGCGCTGGGGCGCGGCGCCCCGGGTGCAGGGGGCGCTCATGCGTCGCTCCCTTGCAGCCAGTCGGCACGGCGCAGGTGGGCGGCCGGGGCGGCGCGGCGGGCAGGTTTGAGCTGGGCGGTGTCGGCGGCCGGGGCGGCCAGGGTGACGGTTTTTTCCAACAGCTCGTCACGGCGGAACAGGTGCAGGGCCACCGCGTCGCCGGCCCGGTGGCGGGCCAGGTGCTTGTCCAGGTTGGCGGCAGTGACGCGCAGGCCGTTCCAGGCCACCAGGGTGTCGCCGGCGGACAGCCCGGCGGCGTGGGCCGGGCCGTCGGCGTAAACGGCGGCGATCTTGGCCTCGCCCCCGGCGGCGCCGCTCTCCAGCTTGATCCCCAGGGTGGGGGCCTTGGCCGGCGTGTCCCAGGTCAATTCCACGCCCATGGCCTTGAACAGGGGCGCCAAATCCAGCTCTTCGGCGGCCTCGACCCGGGCACGCAGCCAGCGTGCCACGCCGGCCCCGCCCACCTCGGCCACGGCGGCGAAGATGCCGTCCTCGGCCACGCCGACCCCGGTCTGGCCGTGGCGGCGCCACAGCAGGCGCAGCACGTCGTCCAGGCTGACGGCGCCGCCGCTCGTCTGGCGCAGCTTGAGGTCCAGCCCCAGGGCGATGGCGGCGCCCTTGGCGTAGTAGCTGACCACGGCGTTGGCGCTGTTCTCATCGGGCCGGTAGTACTTGATCCAGGCATCGAAGGACGATTCAGCCACGCTCTGGCGCAGCCGCCCCGAGCCCTTCTGCACCTGGGTGAGGTTCTTGGCCGCCAGGGCCAGGTAGGCGGCCTCGTCGATGAGGCCGCTGCGCACCAGGGCCAGGTCGTCGTAGTAGCTGGTGAAGCCCTCGAAGGCCCACAGCAGGCGGGTGTAGTTCTCCACCGCCAGGTCGTAGGGGGTGAAGGCGGCGGGCTTGATGCGCTTGACGTTCCAGGTGTGGAAATACTCGTGGCTGCACAGGCCGAGAAAGCGCAGGTAACCCTCGGGCAGGGCGCCGGTCGCGGGCAGGCCGTGGGGCAGGTCGTCGCGGCTGGCGATCAGGGCGGTGGAGGCCCGGTGCTCCAGGCCGCCGTAACCGTCGCCCACGGCCATCACCAGGAACTGGTAGCGCTCCACCGGGGCGGCACTGCCGGGCGCGCCGCCGAACAGGTCGATCTGCCACTGGCAGACGCGGGCCAGGTCGGCGCACAAGCGCTCCAGGTCCGCCGCGCTCATGGCGTGGCGGCCGGTGATGGCGATGTCGTGAGGCGCGCCGCCGGCGGTGAAGGTGGCCAGGGTGAAGGTGCCCATTTCCACCGGGTGATCCACCAGTTCGTCGTAGTTGGCCGCCTCATAGCCGCCGAAGCCGTAGGGTTGGGCGCCATTCGCCGCATTCTTCGCCCGAGGCAGGGTGGTCGCCACCCGCCAGGCGGCGTAGGCCTCCCCCGCCGGCCGGCGCAGCTCCACCTGGCAGGGCCGTTCGGCATGGCCCTCGGGCAGCAGGAACAGGCTGGTGCCGTTGAAGAAGCCGTGGGTCTCGTCCAGGTGGGCGGCGCGCACCGACAGGTCCCAGGCGTAGATGCGGGCAGTGACGGTGAGGGACTGGCCGGCGGGCACCCGGCCGGCGCGCCAGGTGTGCTTGTCGATCTTGGTCAGTGTGACCGGCACGTTATCCGACGATGCAGAGATTTCGACCACGTTGCGTGCGAATTCCCGAATCATGTAGCTGCCGGGAATCCATGCCGGCAGGCTAAACCGCTGGCCCTGGACCTTGGGGTCGGGTAGGGTGCAACTGACCTCGAAGTAGTGGCCGGTGGGGTCGATGGGGGTGACGACGTAACGGAGCGGAGCGGTGGCGGACATGGGGCGGGAGGCAGGGCAGAACGTGGATAAGAGCGAAGACCAAAGGCAGGGCGAACGTCGGGGATTTGGCGCGCATTACGCAGCGATTGCAGCACCAAACGCGGCGATCCGGAAGGAGATGGAACGCGACCCGACCCGACTGCGCCGGTCCCCTATTGTAGCCCTGGTGCTGCTGGGCTCACTCCTGGCGGGCCTGGCGGCCTGCACCGGGCAGCCCCCCGCGCCCCAGCAGCCGACGGCGCCAATCCCCGCCCCTGCACGCCCCACCGAGGCCGCCACCCCGCTGCGGGTGGCGGTGGACGTGGGCCATTCCCTGTCGGCTTCCGGCGCCACCAGCGCCCGGGGCATCAGCGAGTTCGACTTCAACCTGAACCTGGCCCAGGTGCTGCGCCCCGCCTTGGAAAGCCGGGGCATCGCCGTGCAGCCGGTCAATTTCGACGGCCTGATCGACGTGCCCAGCGACAACGGCGCCACCAATGGCGGCACCAGCGGCAACGGCAACGGCCTGCAAGCCCGGGTCGATGCCGCCGCCGGCAGCGCCTTCCTGCTCTCGATCCACCACGACTCGGTGCAGCCCTCCAAGCTCATCCCCTGGACCTGGAAAGGCCGACAACTGGATTACTCCGACGAATACCGGGGCTTCGTCTTCTTCGTCTCCCACCGCAACCCGCAACTGGAAAAAAGCCTGGCCTGCGCCTCGGCCATGGGCCGCGCCCTGCGCCAACGCGGCTTCGCCCCCGCCACCCACCACGGCACCACCCCCGCCGGCACGCCCCGCCCCTGGGCCGACGAGGAAAACGGCGTGCGCTTCTACGACACGCTCTACGTCATCTCCCACAGCCCGATGCCGGCGGCGCTGTTCGAAGCGGGGATGTTGAAGAATCGGGAGGAGGAGTTGCTGTTGCGGGATCGGGGGAGACAGGGGTTGATGGCGGAGGGATTGGCGGAAGGAGTGGCAACCTGTTTGTCCGAGTAAAAAAATACACGAACACAATATATTCAAACCGTACAATTCAAGCATGCTCCATATCGCACGGGGCAGCTTAATTTAAGCGCAAAGCACAAATAGGGTTTATATGAACAAGAAAATTTTTCGAAATACCTTTTTTGCCGCCTGTATCACAGCACTTGCAGGATGTTTAGTTCCAGAGAAATTCACGGCTAAAGTAGATGTAAAACCAGATGGCGCCTATTCATTTAACTATTCCGGAACGGCTGTGAATGCATTAGTTGCAGCCCACATTTCCCACGGCGGGAAACTTTCGGAAAAAGACATGAAGAACTTGGAAACAGACGCCAACAACTTCAGGAAGAACAAGGAAATACGCAAAGCTATCCACAAAGGCAATGGCCGCTACGAGCTAGAGATTGAGCAAGAGAAATTGGCAGGCCAACCCCTCAAGGTTATGGAAGCATTCTCTGTGCAAACGGACAAGACCGGGGTGATGACCATTTCGTCCATCGAGTTGAAGGACAAAGAAAAAAAAGAATGGGCAAGCCTTGGACTAACGATTAATGGCACACTGGAAGTTTATGTACCCAAGGACGTGGAGGTTCTTTCCCACAATGCGACCTCCACCCCAACCCTGGGTTTTGGCGCCTATTCCTGGAAGATTGGACGTATTGACGAACGACCAATGATAAAACTCAAGTTCAAACACTTAGCCACCAAGGCTACGACAGACAAGAACATTAGCAGCACCAGACCATCAAAACTGGAGGCGTTTCTAAAAGAAGAAAGCAACACTCCATCCAAGTACAAATTGTATTAAACGAAAATCGGCTCTGGAGTGAGGGTCACGCCAAACTTCGCCGCCACATCCGCCTGCACGGCCCGCATCACCGCCGCCACGTCGGCGCCCTTCGCCCCGCCCAGATTCACCAGTACCAGGGCCTGTTTTTCGTACATGCCGGCGGGGCCGAGGCGTTTGCCTTTCCAGCCGGATTGTTCGATCAGCCAGCCGGCGGCGAGCTTGATGCGGCCGTCGGGCTGGGGGTAGCGGGGCAGGCCCGGGTGGGCGGCGGCCAGGCGCTCGGCGGTGGCGGCATCCACCACCGGGTTGTGGAAGAAGCTGCCGGCGTTGGGAACCGCCATCGGGTCGGGCAGCTTGGCGCGGCGGATGGCCATGACGGCCTCGGCCACCTGGGTGGGCGTGGGGGTGAATTGGCCCCGCTCTTCGAGCCAGCGGGCCAGGTCGGCGTAGCGGACGATGGGTTGCCAGGCCTTGGGCAGGCGGAACACAACCCGGGTGATGGCGATGTGCCCGGTGAGGTGCCAACCCTGCTGCTTGAACAGGCTGTCCCGATAGGCGAAGCGGCAGTCGTCGCGGGTGAAGGTGCGCTCCTCGCCGGTTTCGAGGTCGATGGCCTCGACCCGGTGCAGGCGCTCGGCCACTTCCAGGCCGTAGGCGCCGATGTTCTGGATGGGGGCGGCGCCCACGGTGCCGGGGATGAGGGCCAGGTTTTCCAGCCCCGGGTAGCCGGCTTGCAGGGTCCACAACACAAAGTCGTGCCAGTTCTCGCCGGCGCCGCCGGCCACGTACCAGGCGTCTGCATCCTCACTCACCAGTTCGCGGCCGGGGATGGCCATCTTCAGCACCAGGCCGGGGAAGTCGCCGGTGAGCACCAGGTTGCTGCCGCCGCCGAGGACGAAGCGGGGCAGGGCGGCCAAGGCGGGGTCGGCGGCCAGGGCGCGATGCAGGGCCTGCAACTGGGCCGGTTCGGTCACCGTCAGCAGGTGGGCGGCCATGGCCGGCAGGGCCAGGGTGTTGAGGCGGGACAGGTCGGCAGCGGCGTGCAGGGTGCCGATGACGCCCAGCGCGGCGGCGGAGGGCATGGGGAGGGAGGCGGTCATGGGGTGTCCGAAGCGGAGGTAGCCGGCGCGGTGTTAGTGTCCGCCAGAAGCCCTGGCGTCGCCGTGGCGGCGGCTCGGGGCGCGGGAATGGGGAAGACCCGGTCGTAGGCCAGGTTGAACAGGTAGGCGTAGGCCGTGTAGGTAAGGGCCAGGCCGATGTCGGCCACCAGGGCGGGCCACCAGGCGAGGCCGGTCCAGGCGACGATGATCGGCAGGGTAAGGACGAGCAGGCCGCCCTCGAAGCCCAGGGCATGGACGAGGCGCCACAGGGCCGGGCGCCGGTCGGCCTGGCGGCGGGCCAGGCGCCATTCGAGCCGGTCGAAGGCGGTGCAGTAGAGGCCGTTCCACAGGGCCGCCACCAGGGCGAGCACGGCAAGCAGGCCGATCGAGTCGAGCAGCGGCGTGCCGCTGGCCCAGGAAAAACCCGGGGTGATGAGCACCAGGCCGAAGACTTCGAACAGGGCCACCTGACGCACCCGGTCGGCCAGGGAGCGCAGCGGCGCGGCACGGGTAGCCGGGTCGGCCTCGGCGACGTTGCCGGTCGTGGGGGCGCCCATCGTCACAGCCCCCGGGCCCAGGCGGGGCGCAGCGGTGCGTCTTGCGGCGCGGCCAGGGCGTTGCATACCTGGGCGAGGAGCCGCGCCTTGTCGACCGGCAAGTTGCCCTTCAATACCAGCCAGTTGGAGGCATGATCGCTGCGGAAGACGGTGCGTTTGAGCTCCAGCCCCGCCAGCAGGCGCTCCATTTCCGCCAGCAGACCGGACAGGTCCAGGGGCTGCCATTCGGGGAAGCCGGCACGGAAGCGCTCCTCGCCCTTGGGAAAGCTCACCACCAAGGTGGCCAGGAATTCGGGCTGGGTGGCGTTGATCAGCCGGGCCGAGTTGTCGGCGTGCTGCTGCCAGTAGGCAGTACCGCCCAGGCCGTTGAGCAGCATCACCGAGCGGGTGATGCCGGCCGTGCCGAGCTTGTCCAGGGCCTCCCGGGTGGTCTCGAAGGTTTCGCCCTTGTTCACCCGGGCCAGTACCGTGTCGTCGCCGGATTCGGCGCCCACGTAGGCCAGGGTCAGGCCGGCCTCGCGCAGGGCGCGCAGCTCGTCCACGCTCTTTTTGCGCAGGTTGCGCGGCAGGCAGTAGCTGGAAACGCGGCGCACCCCGGGCAGGTGGGCGCGGATCGCCTCCAGGTAGGCGAGCAGGCGCCGGGTGGGCAGCACCAGGGCATCGCCGTCGGCGAGAAAGACGCGGCGCAGCCGGTCGCCGTACAACTCCCCCAGGCGGCGGATGCCGTCGATCACCTCGTCCTCGTCCCGGGCGCGGAAGCGCTTCTGCGGGGCGGTGTACATCTCGCAGTAGGTGCACTGGTTCCACGAGCAGCCGTCGGTGAGGGGCAGGATCAGGGAGTCCGCCTCGCTGGGCGGACGGAACACGGGCTCGACGTAACGGAGGGGGAAGGCGGCGGACATGAAACCTTGGCTAGGGGGCAAACGGCGGGGCGCACCGGCAGCGGCGCCCCTCCCGGGGTGGCCGGGGACTCGGCCCGCAGAGACTTGGAGCGGCGGATACCCGGATTTTAGGGGATGGGCCGCGCCCCCTCCTAATCCGGCCTTCCGTTGCCCATCGCGGCCCGCTGCTGCCCCGCTCAGTCCTCCGGCCAGCGCAGCACTAGGCGCCCGCCGCCCTTTGGGGCCAGGTTGAGGGTCTTGTCCTGGCGCTTGCCGGCATAGGTGGCCTGCACCGTGTAGCGCCCGGCCCGACTCACGTCCACCTGGCCGATGGGGCCGCAACTGTCGTCCTTGGCGCTGACGCCCGGGGGGCCACTGACCTGGGTCTGCACCCCGGACAGGTAGGCGCCGCCACTGCCGGCGAAGATGATGGTGAGGGCATGGTTGGCGGCGTCGGTCAGCATCGGATTCGACTCTTCCTCGCCGATACCGCCGCAGGCCAGGGTCACGGACGGGGGCTTGGCCTGGGCGGCCAGGGGCGCCAGCAGGCCGAGCAGCAGGCCCAGGGTAGCGCCGAGGTGCGGCCACCCCGCGTGAGACAAACGGTGCCGACACGTCGCCGGAGGGATGGAGGGAGGATTCATGACGGACTCCTGAAAATGGGAACAGCACACTTCTAGGAATAGACGACGCGGGCGCGTTTCACCACCGCCCGCCTGGGTGCGGCCCCGGGAAGGAGGCTAGAATCCGCCTCAACCATGATAACCACCCCGCCCCCGCTCAGCGCCGCCCTGGCGGCCCACCCGGATTTTCCCGCCCCGGCCGTGACCGGCATCGCCGTGACCGCAGGCCCGACCCGGGACGGTGGCCTGGCCCTGGACTATCGGCTGCAAGGCGATCTGGCGGCCCTGCGCATCGCCTCCCCGGCCACGCCGCTGGACCCGGACCGGCTGTGGGCCCACACCTGCTTCGAGGTCTTCCTTGCCCGGGGCGACCAGCCGGCCTACCGGGAATACAACTTCTCACCGTCCGGCCAGTGGGCAGCCTACGCCTTTGCCGACTACCGGCAGCGCGACGGGGCGCTCGCCCTGCCCGCCCCCACCCTGGCCTGGCATCGGGAAGCAGATCGGGAAGCAGGGGTACTCGCCCTGAGGGCAACCCTGCCCGCCACCGCCCTGCCCCAGGGAGAAGGCCCGCTCCGCCTGGCCCTGACCACGGTGGTCGAGCGTGCCGACGGCCCGCTTTCCTACTGGGCCCTGGCCCACCCCGCCGGCAAACCCGACTTTCACCACCGGGACGGTTTCGCGCTTGCCGTTCCCCTCGCCCTGCCCGACCTGTAGGACATCCCATGATCCAGTTTGGCCTCGACCGCCTGCTCGCCGACCCCGCCCTGCGCCGCCCCCTGGCGGGCAAGCGGGTTGCCCTCCTCGCCCATCCGGCCTCCGTCACCCGGGACCTGACCCATTCCCTGGACGCCCTGGCGGCCCTGCCCGACCTCAAGCTTTCCGCCGCCTTCGGCCCCCAGCACGGCCTGCGTGGCGACAAGCAGGACAACATGGTGGAGTCCCCGGACTACGTGGACCCCCTGCACGGCATTCCCGTCTTCAGCCTCTACGGCGAAGTGCGCCGGCCCACGGACGCCATGATGGACAGCTTCGATGTGCTGCTCGTCGATCTGCAGGACCTGGGCTGCCGCATCTACACCTTCATCACCACCCTGCGCTACGTGCTCGAAGCCGCCGCCAAGCACGGCAAGAGCGTCTGGGTGCTGGACCGTCCCAACCCCGCCGGCCGCCCGGTGGAAGGCCTCTTGCTGCGCCAGGGCTGGGAGAGCTTCGTCGGTGCCGGACCTTTACCCATGCGCCACGGCCTCACCATGGGCGAACTGGCCCACTGGTTCATCGCCACCCTCAAGCTGGACGTGGATTGCCAGGTCATCACCATGGCCGGCTGGCAGCCCGAAGCCGGCCCCGGCTACGGCTGGCCCCTGGGCGAGCGCAGCTGGGTGAACCCCAGCCCCAACGCCCCCAATCTCTCCATGGCCCGGGCCTACGCCGGTACGGTGATGCTGGAAGGCACAACCCTTTCCGAAGGCCGGGGCACCACCCGCCCCCTGGAACTCTTCGGTGCCCCGGACATCGACGCCCGGGCGATCATCACCGAGATGCGCGCCCTTGCCCCTGAATGGCTCAAGGGCTGCGTGCTGCGGGAATGCTGGTTCGAGCCCACCTTCCACAAGCACGCCGGCAAGCTGTGCCACGGCGTGCAGATCCACGTGGAAGACCCGGCCCACTACGACCATGCCGCCTTCCAGCCCTGGCGCCTGCAGACCCTGGCCTTCAAGGCCCTGCGCCGCCTGCAGCCCGACTACCCGATCTGGCGCGACTTTCCCTACGAATACGAACGGGACCGCCTGGCCATCGACCTGATCAACGGCAGCCCGCTGCTGCGGGACTGGGTGGATGACGCCGAGGCGATGCCTGGGGATTTCGATGCCCTGGCACGGCCGGACGAGGCGGCCTGGGAAGCCGAGCGGACGCCCTTCTTGCTCTACTGAAGCGATGCGCATCCGCCCCCTGCTCCCCGGCGAAGCGCTGACCTTGCTCGGCGTCTTCCGCGCCTCGGTCCATGGCCTGGCGGCGCGGGATTACACGCCGGCCCAGCTGGACGCTTGGGCGCCGCGCACGGTCGATGCCGACTACGAGGACCAGTGGATCGCCCGCATCCAGGCCAACCGCCCCTACGTGGCCGAGGTGGAGGGGGTGCCAGCGGGCTTTGCCGACCTGCAGCCCACGGGCTACATCGACCAGTTTTTCGTCGCCGCCGATTACGCCGGCCAGGGTGTGGGCAGCATGCTGATGCGCCATCTGCTCGATACGGCCCGCGCCCAGGGGCTGACGCGGCTCCATTCCCACGTCAGCCTGACCGCCCAGCCGTTCTTCCGCCGTTTCGGCTTTGTCGTGGAGCAGGTCCAGTACCCGGTGGTGCGCGGCGTGGCCCTGGAAAATGCGGTGATGTCCCTGCAGCTGAATTGATGGCCTGGCCACGCTCCCCGGGCGAAGCGGGATGAAAACAAAAGGCCGAAGCGGGCATGCCGCTTCGGCCTTTTGCTGTGCCGGACTAGGCAGCTGTTACACCGCCAGCCCGGTCGTCTCATCCACCCCCAGCATGATGTTCATGCACTGGATGGCGGCGCCGGAAGCGCCCTTGCCCAGGTTGTCGAAGCGGGAGGCGAGCAGGATCTGGTCGCCGTGGCCGAAGACGAAGATTTCCGCCCGGTTGGTGTCGTTGCAGGCGGTGGCCGGCAGGAAGCCGTTGTCGAGCACCGGGGCGGCATCCAGGGGCATCACCTTCACGAACACCTCGCCGGCGTAGTACTCGGCGAAGTAGGCCTGGATATCGGCCGGGGTGACCTTCTTGGGCAGCAGGCGCGGCAGCAGGGGCACCGCCACCACCATCCCCTGGGCGAAGTTGCCGACGATGGGGGTGAACAGGGGCTGGTGCGCCAGGCCAGTCTGGGCCTGCATTTCCGGCAGGTGTTTGTGGGCCAGGCCGAGGGCGTAGAAACGCGGGCTCTTCATGGACTCGGGCAGGGTCGCCGGCTCTTCGTAGCTGGCGATCATTTCCTTGCCGCCGCCGCTGTAGCCGGTGATCGAGTAGGTGCTGACCGGGTAGTCCTTGGGCACGATGCCGCCGGCCACCAGGGGGGCCATGAGCATGATGAAGCCGCTGGCGTGACAGCCGGGCACGGCCACCTTCTGGGCGTTCTTGACGCGCTCGCGCTGGCCGCCGTTGAGTTCGGGCAGGCCATACACCCAGTCCGGGTGGGTGCGGTGGGCGGTGGAGGCGTCGAGGAAACGGGTCTTGGTGTTGCCCGGCTTGAGCAGGGCCACGGATTCCTTGGAAGCCGCATCGGGCAGGCAGAGGAACACCACGTCGGCGTTGTTGATGTACTCGGCCTTGACCGCCGGGTCTTTGCGCTTGTCCTCGGGGATGGTGAGGATTTCGATTTCCGGGCGGATCGACAGCCGTTCGTCGATCTTGAGACCGGTGGTGCCGTGGCGGCCGTCGATGAATACCTTGAAAGTCATGAGAGTTCCGGAGTCCGTGTAGGTGCGGGGAGCAAATCGTTATTGTAGGCAGCCCGGGGCGAGATTTCGATCTTCTCGGCGCAAATTGTCTCCCAGGGGCTAGGTACGGCCCGCCTAGCGCATCTGGAACAACTCCTGGTGGAAGTCCTCGGGCGCCAGGCCCTGGGCCAGGAAATCGGCGCGCAGCGCCTGGCCGAAGCCCGGCGGGCCGCAGAACCAGATGCTGGCGTTACGCCAGTCGGGCACGGCGGCACGGATGCCCGGGCCGTCGAACACGCCGTCCCGGGGGCTGACCAGCAGGTGCAGATGCACCTTGGCGGCATGGGCATCGGCAGTGAGCTTGTCGATGGCCGCCTGGGCGTATTCGGCCGTGGGGTGGAACAGGTCGATTGCCTGGGTTCCCGGGGTGCCGGCCAGTTGCTTCATGCGTGCAACGAAGGGGGTGATGCCGATGCCGGCGCCGATCCAGATCTGGCGCGGCTTGGGTGGCGCATCGGCGAAGGTAAAGCAGCCGTAGGGGCCTTCCACGATCACCGCCGCCCCGACCTTGAGCCGGTCGCGCAGCCGGCCGGTGTGGTCGCCCAGGGCTTTGGTGATGAAGGTGATGCGGTTGTCGCCGGGCCGCCACGCCGAGGCGATGGTGTAGGGGTGGGCGCCCTCGCGCTTGTCCGAAGTGACGAAGGCGAACTGCCCGGCGGCATGGCCGGGCCAGCCGGGTGCCAGGGTGAGGGTGGTTTCCAGTACCTGCAATTCCGGGTAGTGGGTGATCGCGGCAATGGTGCCCCCCACCTTGCGGCGGGCGCCAACCCGGCCAGCCAGCACCAGCAGGGCCGATGCCAGGCCACCGAGCAGCAACAGCGCCAGAGCCCAACCGACGGGCTGGCGCCAATACTCGACCTTGGTCAGCACCACGGTGTGGTAGGCCAGCACCAGGTAGATCGGCGCCAGCAGCGTGTGGGTCTTGGCGAACAGGTGGTAAGGAAAGCGCTTGACCAGGGCGAGCACGATCAGCACCACGGCAGCATAGAACGCCCATTCGCCCAGGGATTCGGCCAGGCCTCGCTGGCTGCGCAACCAGCCTTCCAGGGTGCCCAGATCGGGACCGGGGCCACCGCCCTTACGCCCCGGCTTGACCAGCCAGCCCCAGCCCACCATCCACTTGGTGCCCTGGGCCCACCACCAGTGGATCACGGCGGCCACCAGGGCACCGATGCCCAGCCACTGGTGCAGGCGGTACATCTTGTCCAGCCCGCGCAGGCGGGGCTCCAGCCAGGTCGGCCGGGTGGCCAGCACCATGGCCGCGCTCATGGCGCCGAAGGCCAGCACGCCGGTAAGTTGTACCAGCACGCCGCGCAAGGTGAAGTAGGTGAACGGGGTGGGAACCAGGGTATCGGCCAACAACCACAGCCCGGTCAGGATCAGCAGCAGGCCCCAGAGGGCCAGTTTGATGTTCTTCATGATGATCTCGACAGCATTGTCTGGAGCTATGAAACCACCCGGTGCCCGGGGCGTCCATGGCAAATCCGAAAAATCCCCGGCGCGGCGCAGTCCTACCCGTAAAAAAAGACCGGCCCGCCTCGGTTGGAGAGCGGGCCGGTGTTGCCGAGGCGTGGCAGGGCCGGCGGTCAGCCCATGTGCAGGCCGCCGTTGACCGAGAAATCGGCACCGGTGGCGTAGCCGCCTTCGGCAGAGGCCAGCCAGGCCACCATGGAGGCGATTTCGGACGGTTCACCCAGGCGCTTGACCGGCACCGTGGCGACGATCTTCTCCAGCACGTCGGGACGGATGGCACGGACCATGTCGGTACCGATGTAGCCCGGACTGACGGTGTTCACCGTGACGCCCTTGCCCGCCACTTCCTGGGCCAGAGCCATGGTGAAGCCGTGAATCCCGGCCTTGGCAGTGGAGTAGTTCACCTGGCCGAACTGGCCCTTCTGGCCGTTCACCGACGAGATGTTGATGATGCGGCCGTAGTTGGCCTCGATCATGTCGTCGATGACCTGCTTGGTGACGTTGAACAGGCTGTCCAGGTTGGTGGACAGCACTGCGTCCCAGTCCGCCTTGCTCATCTTGCGGAATTGGCCGTCCTTGGTGATGCCGGCGTTGTTCACCAGCACGGCCACCGGGCCGTGCTCGGCCTTGACCTTGGCGAAGGCTTCCACCGTGGAATCCCAATCACCGACGTTGCCGGCACTGGCGTAGAAGGTGTAGCCCAAGGCCTTCTGCTCGCTCAGCCATTCCTCGTAATTGCGGGTGGGGCCGCAACCGGCGATGACCTTGAAGCCATCCTTGTGCAGCCGCTGACAGATGGCGGTACCGATACCGCCCATTCCCCCCGTGACGTAAGCCACTTTTTGACTCATTTCAGCCTCCTCGTTCTTTTTGAGGCCGGCAGACAACCGATCAACGGCCTCGGCCGGCAAGGTCGCCTGGCGCCCCATGGAGCGCTATGGCAAAACCATTATGGCACCAGGGTGAAAGCGTGGTTCTGGCACCGCAGCAAAGACGGGAGGGATTCCGACAGCAGGCACGGCGGCACGATGAACGGTGCCGCCGTGCCCGTCCGGGCAGCGGGGATACCCTTAGAGGAGGGGGGCGAGCCAGCGGGCGGCTTCGTCCACGCTGAAACCGGCGCGCCGGGCCCAGTCTTCGAGCTGGTCGCGGCCGATCTTGCTCACGGCGAAGTAGTGGGCGTCCGGGTGGGCCAGGTAGAAGCCGGACACCGCCGCTGCCGGAGTCATGGCGTAGGACTCGGTGAGACCCATGTCGGCATTGCGCGGCGCGTCGAGCAGGTCGAACAGGCCGCCCTTGGCGGTGTGGTCCGGGCAGGCCGGGTAGCCGGGGGCCGGGCGGATGCCCTGGTATTCCTCGCGCACCAGCTGGTCGTTGGACAGGGTCTCGCCACCGGCGTAGCCCCAGTACTCCTTGCGTACCCGCTCGTGCAGCCATTCGGCGCAGGCCTCGGCGAGGCGGTCGGCCAGGGACTTGAGCATGATGGCGTGGTAATCGTCGTGGCCGGCCTCGAACTCGGCCAGCTTGGCCTCGATGCCCAGGCCGGCGGTGACGGCGAAGGCGCCGGCGTAATCCTTGATGCCGCTTTGCGCAGGCGCGACGAAGTCGGCCAGGCACTGCTGGGGCTTGCCGTCCGGGCGCTCCTGCTGCTGGCGCAGGCCGTGCCAGGTGAACACCGGGGCGGCGCGGGTTTCGTCGGCATAGAAAGCGATGTCGTCCCCCACCGCGTTGGCCGGGAACAGGCCGAACACGGCGTGGGCAGTGAGCCACTTCTCGGCGATGATCTTCTCCAGCATGGCCTGACCGTCGGCGTACACCTGGCGGGCGGTCTCGCCCACCACCGCGTCGTCGAGAATCTTGGGGAAGGCGCCGGCCAGGTCCCAGGTCTGGAAGAAGGGGCCCCAGTCGATGTACTTGGCCAGGGTGGCCAGATCCACGTCGCGCAGGGCGGTGACGCCGAGCTTCTTGGGCACCACCGGGGCGTAGTCGAGCTTGATCGGATTGGCCCGGGCGGCCTCCAGGGACACCAGGGGAATGCCCTTCTTCTTGCCGTGCAACTCCCGCAGCTTTTCGTACTCGGCGGCCACCTGGGCCTGGTAGTCGGCGGACTGGGTTTCCGACAGCAGGCTGGTGACCACGCCCACGGCCCGGGAGGCGTCCGGCACGTACACCACCGGTTTGCTGTAGTTGGGGGCGATCTTGATGGCGGTGTGGGCCCGGCTGGTGGTGGCGCCGCCGATCAGCAGCGGCACGGCGAAGCCCTGGCGCTCCATCTCGGCGGCCACGTGGCTCATTTCTTCGAGAGACGGGGTGATCAGGCCGGACAGGCCGATGGCCTGGGCGCCGTGCTCCTTGGCGGCGTGCAGGATCTTGTCGGCGGGCACCATGACGCCCAGGTCCACCACCTCGTAGCCGTTGCAGCCGAGCACCACGCCGACGATGTTCTTGCCGATGTCGTGCACGTCGCCCTTGACCGTGGCGATGACGATCTTGCCCTTGGAGGAAGCGCCGGTGCGGGCCTTCTCTTCCTCGATGTAGGGGATCAGGTGGGCCACCGCCTGCTTCATCACCCGGGCGGATTTGACCACCTGGGGCAGGAACATCTTGCCGGCGCCGAACAGGTCGCCCACGGTGTTCATGCCGTTCATCAGCGGCCCTTCGATCACCGCCAGGGGCGGCTTGCCGGCGGCGGCCAGGGCGGCGCGCACTTCCTCGGTATCGGCCACCACGAAGTCGGTGATGCCCTTGATCAGGGCATGCTCCAGGCGCTTTTCCACGGGCAGGGTGCGCCAGGTCAGGTCGGGCCCGGTGTCCTTGGCCTTGCCTTCCTTCACCGTCTGGGCGAACTCCACCAGGGCTTCGCCGGCGCCCGGGTGGCGGTTCAAGACCACGTCTTCCACCTTCTGCCGCAGTTCCGGCGCCAGATCGTCGTACACGCCGAGCATGCCGGCGTTGACGATGCCCATGGTCATGCCGGCCTGGATGGCGTGGTAGAGGAACACGGTGTGGATCGCCTCGCGCACCGGGTCGTTGCCGCGGAAGCTGAACGAGACGTTGGAAACGCCGCCGGAAATCTGGGCGTGGGGCAGATTTTCACGAATCCAGCGGGTGGCGTTGATGAAATCCACCGCGTAGTTGTCGTGCTCCTCGATACCCGTGGCGATGGCGAAGATGTTCGGGTCGAAGATGATGTCCTGGGCCGGAAAGCCAATGCTCACCAGCAGGTCGTAGGCCCGCTTGCAGATCTCGATCTTGCGCGCGTAGGTGTCGGCCTGGCCCGTCTCGTCGAAGGCCATGACGATGACGGCGGCGCCGTAGCGGCGGGCCAGCTTGGCCTGTTCCAGGAACTTGGCCTCCCCCTCCTTCATGGAGATGGAGTTGACGATGCCCTTGCCCTGGATGCACTTGAGGCCGGCTTCGATCACCTCCCACTTGGAGGAGTCGAGCATGATCGGCACCCGGGAGATGTCCGGTTCCGAGGCAATGAGCTTGAGGAATTTCTCCATGGCGGCCACGGAGTCCAGCATGGCCTCGTCCATGTTGATGTCGATCACCTGGGCGCCGTTTTCCACCTGCTGGCGGGCCACCGCCAGGGCGTCGTCGTAGCGGCCTTCCAGAATCATGCGGGCGAAGGCTTTCGATCCGGTGACGTTGGTGCGCTCGCCCACGTTCACGTAGAGGCTCTGGGGCCCGACGTTGAAGGGCTCCAGGCCGGAGAGGCGCAGCTGGGGCTCGATTTGCGGAATGATGCGGGGGGCGATGCCGGCCACCGCCTTGGCGATGGCGCCGATATGGTCCGGGCTGGTGCCGCAGCAGCCACCGACGATATTCACGAAGCCGTGGCGGGCCCAGTCGGCAATTTCCTCGGCCAGCTGCTCCGGCGTCTCGTCGTAGCCGCCGAAGGCGTTGGGCAGGCCGGCGTTGGGGTGGGCCGAAACGAAGCAGTCGCAGACGCGGGACAGCTCTTCCACGTACTGGCGCAATTCCTTGGCTCCCAGGGCGCAGTTGAGGCCGAAGGACAGGGGGCGGGAATGGGACAGGGAGTTCCAGAAGGCCTCGGCGGTCTGGCCCGACAGGGTGCGGCCGGAGGCGTCGGTGATGGTGCCCGAGATCATGATCGGCCAGCGCCGGCCGACGTTGTCGAAGAACTGCTCGATGGCGAACAGGGCGGCCTTGGCGTTGAGGGTGTCGAACACCGTTTCCACCAACAGGATGTCGGCGCCGCCGTCGGTGAGGCCGCGCACGGCCTCGGTGTAGCTTTCCACCAGTTCGTCGAAGGTGACGTTGCGGTAGCCCGGGTCGTTCACGTCCGGCGAGATCGACGCGGTGCGCGAGGTGGGCCCCACCACCCCGGCGACGAAGCGCGGCTTGGTCGGGTTGGTGGCGGTGAATTCGTCGGCCACCTGGCGCGCCAGGCGGGCGCCGGCCACGTTCAGCTCGTAGACGATGGCTTCCAGCCCGTAATCGGCCTGGGACAGGGACGTGGCGTTGAAGGTGTTGGTTTCGAGAATGTCGGCGCCGGCCGCCAGGTACTCGGCATGGATGCCGCGGATGACCTCGGGCTTGGTCAGCAGCAGCAGGTCATTGTTGCCCTTCAAGTCCTTGGGATGGTCGCGGAAGCGCTCGCCCCGGTAGTCGGCCTCGCCCAGGCTATGGCGCTGGATCATGGTGCCCATGGCGCCGTCGAGGACCAGGATGCGCTCTTGCATCAGGGCCGTCAGTTCGGCGGTGCGGTCGGGTTGCAGGGCGGGGGCGGACAGGGAAACGTGGGGCGCGGACATGGAGGCTCCAAAAGCAAAAACCCGCTCAGCGTGGCGGCGAGCGGGTTGGCACGTCGCTTTAGCGGAATTTGTAACGCGCCCGCAAGCTGAGCTCAAATCGGCGCGAAGGCAGGAGGGTAGGGGGCGGTGCCGTCGCTGTCAAGGCAGAGCGGCGCTTATCCTTTTTGAATCATTGCCTTGGAGGTCGTTTTGACGCGGCCATCAAGGTCGAAATTGACGTAGAAGTGCCACTCTTCCCACGGCAGGTCGCCGGCGATGCGCCAGTCCCATACTTCCTCCTGCTGGCGCTCGAACACCGTGGTGCCCGCCGGGCTGCCCAGAATGTGGCGCACTTCGTCCCGGCTCATGCCCGGGCGGACGCGGGCGTAGTTGGTCTCGGTCAGGGCCTGCTCGACCCGTTGCACGATACCGTCCGGCCCCAGAGTGATCAGGTAGGTGGCAGTGCCCATGGGGCCCCGCGGGTATTCCCAGGTGATGCTGCCATCGTCGTTCTCCCAGCGCCCCGGCGGCTCACCCCAGTGCTTGATCACGTCGGCACTGGTGGATTGGCCGGGCACCGTGGCATCGAGCTTGGCGGTATCGCAACCGACCAGGGCCAGGGCACCGAGGAGCATGGGCCGCCAGCGGGTGGACCAGGACGACAAATCGAAACGGGGCCAGGAAAAGGACATGAACGATCCCGAAAAGGACATGGCACCGCCGCGGGTGCCGACCCCGTTATCGTACCGGCGTTCGGCCTCACCCGGACAGCATTGCCACCCAGCGGCTCAACGGAACGGGCGCCAACTGCCGCCTGCCCGTCTCGCCATCGTCATTCGTTGTTCAGGTCCGCAGCGGCCGCCGCCAGGCGCAGCGGTGCCGCCGCCGGGTTGAGGTTGAGGGTGAAGTCACGGGGCAGGTCGTGGCCGAGCACGATACGCACATCGGCCCGGGCATCCATGTCCCCCCGGGCGATGACGACGGAGCGCTGGGGAAAGCTGGCGCCCAGGGTCTGGGCCTGTTGCTCGAAGCCAGCCCGGTACTGGATCTGGGTGACCGCCTGCTGGTAGGGCTTCTGGTTGGTCAACCGGCCCAGGGGAAAGCCGTAGGCCTCCAGGCTGCGGCTGACCCGCCGGGCCAGGCCGGTGATACCGTTGCCGTTGGCCACTTCCAGACGGAAGCGGGCGCGGGAGGAGCCCCCCGCTGCCGGTACCGCCCCAGCCTCCGGGGTGATGGCAGCCGTCTGGAGCGGTGCCGTGGGCTCCACCGCGGCTGCCGCCATGGCGGCAGCTTCTGGTGCCACGGCAGGGGGCGTCATCCGGGAAGGAAGATCGGTGACTCTGGTGACATCCACCGGCGTGATCCGACCGATATCCACCTGTCGAGGCGTCTCCGGGCTAGCGGCAGCCAGGACGACCAACGCCGTCGCATCGTGTTGCGGCACCATCGCCTGGAGTGCGACGGGGGGTGCATTGGCGGCCACCTCCTGCACCGTAGCCCGGGCGTCCCCCAGGGGCACGGCTGTAATGATCGTGATGCCGCCTCCGGCCTCGACGGTGGCCGTATTCGCCACGGCGGCCGCGGCGGGCTTGGGCGCCAACGGAGCCGGTGTGGCGGCGGGTTCGGCGCGAGCCACCCCGCTTTGCGCTCCGCCGGGCGCCTGGGCCAGGGCCAGGTTTTCCCGGGCGCCCCCGTTGGCCGGATCGAGGCTCAGGGCTTCTTGCAGCATGGCAATCGCTTCGTCGCGCCGCCCCTGGAGCAGATAGACCCGCCCCAGGTTGCTGCGAATATGGGCCGCCCGGGGCGCAGCATTCACCCCGGCCAGAAAGGCTTGGGCGGCTTCGTCGAGACGGCCTTGGGCCGCCAGGGTGGCGCCCAGGGCGTTGTGGGCTTCGGCATGGTGGTCGTCGAGTTGCAAGGCGCGACGGAACGCCAGTTCGGCCCGCTCATGGCGGTTCTGCCCTTGGTAGTAGCGCCCCAGCTGGTACCAGGCGTCGGGACCGACCTGATTGCTCATGCGCAGTACCGGCTGGATCTTCGTCATCGGCCCCGGAGCGGTATTCGCGCAACTGGCCAGCGTCACGGCGGCCAGGGCGGCCTGGATCGCTACGGTGATCGTCTTTTTCATGGCATTTCCTTCGCTAGCCGTTATTGCCCGCCGGTCATGGTCGGCAGGAGGATGCGACTGATCTGGATGAAGGCCGGACCGAGCAGCACCAGCATCAGGGTGGGAAAGATGCAGAAGATGAGCGGAAAGAGCAGTTTCAGGGCCACCTTGGCCGCCAGCTCCTCGGCCCGCAGGCGCCGCTTGGTGCGCAAGGTGTCGGCGTGCACCCGCAGGGAGTCGGCGGTACTGGTACCGAAGCGCTCGGCCTGGATGAGCATGGCCACCAGGGTATCCACCTCTTCCACGCCGGTGCGCAGCGCCAGGTTGCGCAGGGCCGCCTCCTTGGCACTGCCGGCGCGCAGTTCGAGGGTGACCAGGGTCAATTCGTCCGACAGGGCCGGGCTGGTCAGGCGGATTTCCTCGGCCACCCGCTGCAAGGCGGCGTCCAGACCCAGGCCAGCCTCGACGCAGACGGTAAGCAGGTCGAGGGCGTCCGGAAACGCCTCGAAGATGTCCCGCTTACGCCGGTTGGTGATGTGGCGGAGCACCAGGTTAGGCAGGTAGTAGCCAATGCCGCAGCACAGGAAGAGCAGGGCAAAGACCATCTCGGGACGGGCCGTCGCCCCGCTCAGGGTCAGGTAGAAGAACAACAGGAGCGGCAGCCCCACTGCCAGCACCACCTTGGCGGCAAAGAACAGCACCGGTGCCATGGGGTCGCGGAAGCCGGCGTTCATGAAGCGGATGCGCAGCGCCGAACCTTCCCAGCCCGGGTCGGGCAGGCGCAGCTTGGCCAGGGGCGTGGCCGCCCTGACGATGGTCTCGACCCATTTGCTTTGGGGCGAGACGTCATCGCTTACGGTTGCGCCCAGCACGCCTTGCAGGCGCTGGCGCAGCGGGTTGGGCGAGAACAGCCACATGGCGGCCATCGCCACCGCAAACACGGCGACGAAGACCAGGACGAGGAAAATCAGCTGTACGGCATTCATGGCGCCCCCTCTTTTTTTATCTCGGGCTTAGACGTGGATGTGGATGATCTTGCGCATCCAGACGATGCCGAAAACGATCATCACGGCGGCCATGCCGACGAGCTTCAGGCCGGTGGGATCGGTCCACAGGACCTTGAGAAAGTCCGGGTTGACGAAATTGATGATGGCGGCGGTGACAAAGGGCAGCAGGCCCAGAATCCAGGCCGACAGTCGCCCTTCGGCAGAAAGCACGCGGATCTTGCCGAGGAGCTTGAGGCGGTCGCGGATGATGGTGCTGATGTTGCCCAGCAGTTCGGCCAGGTTGCCGCCGGTCTCGCGCTGGATCAGTACCGCGATGACGAAGTAGCGCAGATCCATGTTCGGCACCCGGGTCGCCAGGTTGGTCAGGGCGACCTGCATCGAGAAGCCGTAATTGACCTCGTCGAAGGTGGTGCGGAACTCACCGGCGATGGGATCGGGCATCTCCTCCCCGACCATCTTCAGCGCACTGGGGAAGGCATGGCCAGCGCGCAGGGCCCGGCCGATCAGGTCGAGGGCGTCGGGCAGTTGTTCCTCTATACGCTGGATACGCTTGTCGCGCCGGCGCAGCACGTGCATCAACGGCACAAAGCCGCAGGCCACCCCCACACCGAGCCACAGCAGCATCGGCAGGTGCAGTGCCCAGCCGATAGCCAGGCCGATCGCCACCCACAGCAGGGAATAGCCGAGGAAACGGCTTACCGTCCACGGCAGGCCGGACTGTTCGAGCAACCGGTCAATCTGGTGCACCCGAGGAATCTGCAACAGCAGTTTGGCCAGTCCCGGCGCCTCGGCCAGCAGGCGCTTCTTCAGAATCGACAGGTCATCGCCGGTCCCGGCGTGGGCCCCTGCCGACATCAGCCGCACCCGCTTCGAGATGCGCTGCGCCTCGGTGCCCCGGGTGGTATTCCACCAGGTCAGCGCCCCTTCGAGGAGAAGGGTGACCGCCAGGAAGAGGAACAGCAGGAAAAAGTAGTAGAGGTAGTCCATGGTGGAGCTCCCATGCGGGTCGGCCGTTATTCGAAGTGCCGGCTCGGGTCGAACAGGTTGTCGTTCAGGCTGATGCCGTGGGTGCGCAGCCGCTCGACGAAGCGCGGCCGTACGCCGGTGGCGGCGAAGTGGCCAATCACCTTGCCGTCCTGGCCGATCCCTTCCTGGCGGAAGGTGAAGACCTCCTGCATGGTGATGATGTCCCCCTCCATCCCGGTGACTTCCTGGATGCTGACGATCTTGCGCTTGCCGTCGGTGAGCCGCGATGCCTGCAGCACCACGGCGATGGCCGAGCTGATCTGCTGGCGAATCACCCGAGGCGGCAGGTTGAGGCCGGCCATGCCGATCATGTTCTCCAGGCGGCTGATGGCATCCCGGGGGGTGTTGGCGTGGATGGTGGCCATGGAGCCCTCGTGACCGGTGTTCATGGCCTGCAGCATGTCCAGGGCCTCGGCACCACGCACCTCGCCGAGGATGATGCGATCCGGGCGCATGCGCAGGGCGTTGCGCACCAGGGCGCGCTGGGATACCTCGCCCTTGCCCTCGATGTTGGCCGGCCGAGTTTCCAGGCGCACCACATGTGGCTGCTGTAGTTGCAACTCGGCCGCATCCTCGATGGTGACGATGCGCTCGCTGCTCGGAATGAATCCGGACAGGATATTGAGCAGGGTGGTCTTGCCGCTGCCGGTACCGCCGGAGATGAGGACGTTCACCTTGGCGGTAGCCAGGCCTTCCAGCACCTCGGCCATGGGACCGGTCAAGGTCTTGAATTCCAGGATGTCGGCCATGGTCAGGGGCACCACGGCGAAGCGCCGGATCGACAGGATCGGCCCGTCGATGGCCAGGGGCGGAATGATGGCGTTGACCCGGGAGCCATCGGCCAGACGGGCATCCACCATCGGGCTCGACTCGTCGATGCGCCGCCCCACCCGGGAGACGATCTTGTCGATGATCTTCAGCAGGTGGGCGTCGTCGTGGAAGGTGACGTTGGTCAGCTCCAGTTTGCCCCGCCGTTCCACGTACACCTGCTTATAGGTGTTGACCAGGATGTCCGAGATGGTGGGATCGGTGAGCAGCGGCTCCAGCGGCCCCAGGCCGAGCATCTCGTACTGGATGTCGCGCACCAGGTTGCGCCGTTCGGCGTCGTTGAGGACCACGCCGCCTTCCACCAGCATGCGCTCCACCAGGTTCTTCAGTTCCTCGCGCAGTTGCTCCTCGCTGAGGCGCTGCATGCGCTCCAGGTCCACCCGCTCAAGCAGGTTCTGATGCAGGCGGGTCTTCAGTTCCTGGTAGGCCTGTTGGCTACCCAAGCCATAGCCGCGCGGATCGAGGCCGCGCAGGGACTCGCTATCCGTTTCGTTGAGCCGGTCGCGCAATGACATGATGATTCTCCTCGATGAACGGGTCAGGCGCGATGGAAGACCCGGGCAAACCAACCGCCGGTCTCCTCCTTGGGTTTCGCCACCAGGGACTGGGCCACTTCCTGCAAGGATTTCGACACATTGCTGGCCGCCGCCAGTTTGAGAATCGGAACCCCCTGATTGACCGATGCCGCCACCGCTTCGAAGTTGTTGGGCACCACGCACTCCACCTCCTGACCCAGGGCCCGGCTGATGTCGGCCAGGCCGAGGATGCCGCCCTTCTGATAGCGGTTAACCAGGAGCCGAACTTTGCTCTTGGCATAGCCAAGGGAGCGGAAGGCCTCCATCAGCCGCTTGCCGTCGCGGATGAACGGCAGGGTCAGCTGCAGCACCGGGAAGATCACGTCGGCGTGATCCATGGCGCGCACGCTCACCGGATCCAAGCCCCGGCCGGCATCGACGACAATGAAGTCGTAGTTGTTGCGGGCCAGGCGCAGCAAGGTATCCACGTGCTCCGGCTTGACGGCCAAGGCCCGGGCCGGGTCTTCCGGGGCGGCCAGAACCCCCAGGTTGGGCGTGATGCTGACCAGGCACGACGCCAGGAACGAGGCATCGACCCGGTCGATCTGCTCGGCCACATCGGCCAGGGTGGTGCTTGCCTTATGGTCGGAAATGAATAGCAAGGCATCGCCAAACTGCAAGTTCAGGTCTACCAGCAGCACCTTGGTCGACTCTTCCTGGGCCAGGGCATAGGCCAGATTGGCGGCAACGAAGGTGGTGCCACAGCCCCCCTTGCAGCCGACGAAGGCGAGGATGGTGCCGTGGCGCGGCGTACTGCCATTGGCCTTCTTGATCAGCCGGGCCATCGACGCGGTCAGCACCGGCGGCGACACCGGATGGGGCAGCACTTCCCGCACCCCGGCTTGCATGGCACGCAGCAGGAATTCGGGCGACTGGCTGTCGGACAGGACGATGCAAGCCATCTCGGGATAGAGGTGGTTGAGCCGCTCGATCTTGTCGAGGTGCGCCATCTCGTTGTCCGCGCTGTCCAGGATGAGCACGTCGGGCTCATCGTGCACCGGGATCGAGGCCAGACGGTCCAGCCCCCCTTCGACACCGGTAACGGCAACCTGGCCTTCCATGCCCTGGAGCATCGACGTGATGTCCTTGAGCCGCTGCCGCTGAGGCGAGACGACGACCAGGTTCATGATCTTCTCCCCGTTGATTTTCATGATTCGCAACCCACAAACGTCACGTCGCCTAGGAGGAGGCGACAAACCCCAGGCTTTCGGCAGGCATCACCACCGGCGATATCGGAATGCGTATTGCCCAGTCGATTCCCGACATGCCGAGCAGAAAGCCGATCAATGGCTGGTAGAACACCCCACCGCAGTTGGTCGTGTCACACACCTCGGCCCGCACGTAGCGGATGCAGCTGGTGGTGCGGGTGATATCGCCGCAGGCCGACATGTTGTCCGCCGGGTCGGCCGGCGCCGGATTGACGGGGTTCTGGTTGATATCCAGGTACGTCAGCCGCACCGTGCTGTTGGTCACTTCCGGGCTGCCCGGCATGTAGGCCAGCCCCGTCGTGCCGCCGCCGAAGACCGCCTCACGGGTTATCGCATCGACATCGGTGGTGAAGTCGCGCACCACGGCTTCCCGTGCGGCATGCCGCGTCACTTCCTGCACCGTGTTCCACACGTACATGAGGCGGCCGAGTTCGATGATGCCGAGTACCAGGGTGAGGAAGAAGATCGACACCAGGGCGAATTCCACCGCGGCGACGCCGCGCTGGCGTTGTTGGGTGGGGGTATGGGATCGGATCATGGCGAGCCTCAATTGGCCATGTAGGGCATGGTGGTGTAGGGCGCCAGGGCAATCCCCGGAATGTTCGAGGTGCTCAGGGTGTTGGGATTGAAGAAAGGAAACACCCCGCCGATGTTGAGCGTGTAGCCGCTGATCTGGACCGTGACGCTGTTCGGCGCCGTACCATCGGTGCAGCTTGGTGAGCAGGTGACGACCACGTTGGCGGTGGTGATCTGCGGCGTCAGGTTGGCGCCGTTGACCTCCTGCACCACCAGGCTCTTGGCGGCAGCTATGCCAACCGAGGCAATGTTCGTCTTGGCATTCACCGACATCAGGCGCGCCCCATCCCGGGTCGCCTTGGCCAGGGCGTTGTAATGCCAGAAGGCCCGACCGAACTCGAAGATGCCGGCAGCGATCAGCAGCAGGAAGACCAGTGTTAGGCCCAGTTCGACGGCAGCCACACCGCGTTGTTGGAAGCGAAGTGCGATGGATTTCATGGCATTCACCGGTAGAGCTTGATGTCGGCCTCGGGCACCGGGCTGATCAGGCCGGCGTACTCGGTGATGATCGACCCCGGCAGATTGGCCCTTTGCGTCATGAAGAAGCGGCCGATCCCCAACGCCTTGATCGTGGCGCACGATCCGCTGCCGCTCAGGGTCGTGCAATCGACGATGACCAGGTTCAACATGCGCCGCCCGGCAACCCCCGTGCCGTTCGCCCCCGAGGGTTTCTGGCTGTAGGCGCTGAGTCCCGACAGATAGGGCGACGGGCTTGGATAGCTGGTGGGCGGCGTGGCCCCGAGTGGCGCGCTGTAGAGCTGATTCCAGTTGATATTGGTAGCGGCAAAGTTGGAGCCGTCGGACTTGAGCGCCTGGGTATAGGACGACAGCACACCGTAGTTTGTGTAGGTCATCGCCTTCGGTACGGTCGGGTTGGCGATGTTGAAGTAATCGGGAATATGGTTCGTCTGACCCACGAAATCTTGTGTGGTCGTGTCAGGCGCCATCCAGGGCGCATTGGCGCCGTGGGTGTACTGCTTGATATTGGTATCCGGTGGCGCCGTGGCCGGATCGCACTTGGACGCACCGCCGAAGACATCGAAACGGGAGTTGAGTTGTGCGTCCGCCGACGACGAGAAACCCGTATTCACATACACCGTGGGGCTGGTGGCGATGTTGGAGGCCACGGCGCTGTTGCCCATGCAGAGAAACGGATTGGTGAAACTGGCACTGGCATGGCTCGGGTTGCAAGCTCCCGGCGGCACATCCACCGGATTGAGCAGGAATTTGTTGGGGCTTCCGCCCAGGGGATCGAGGTCGATGATGTTGTAGCTGACTCCGCGCCGGAAGCCGTATTCGAGACGTTCCCCTGTCGGGTAGTCGATGTATTTGGTTTTGGTGATGGCGCAGACGGCAATCGGCGTCACGTTCTGGACGAAGCGTCCGGCCACCGCGTAGCCATACGTCCCCACCCCCGTTGTAGCCGTCCCTTGCAGGAGATGGGTCGGCATGAAGTAGGTGGCGTTGCTGTGGTTACCGGTATCGACCTCGATAAAGGTCATGCCCGCCGCCAGGGCGTCGCTGGTGACACTGCTGGCGGCGACGAAGGAGCAGTTGGGATTGCGCAGGGGCAGCCGGTCGCTCGGGTTGGGGCAGCTGCCGACGCGGATGTTGGCCGCCGTGATGGCGATACCGCCAATCAGATTGCTACCCGAATTCTGGGCAAAGGTGGCGATCGCATCGTTGATGGCCTTGGCCACCCCCGCGGCGGTCTGGTTCAAATCCTTGGCCCCGCTAAGGGCCGCAGCATCAGCGGCGTTCTGCAACTCCGTTTTGCGCGAATAGAGTTGGGACAGGTCGACGGCGATACCCAACATGCCGATAAGCATGAAGAAGGACAGGAGGCCGACCATGATGGCGACCGCCCCCCCTTGCTTCTTGCCGACTCCACACCCGGTTTTCATGGCACTGCTCCATTTGCGCTTAGCGGCCGCTACTGCCACTGATGCCTATGCTGAAGGGACTGGCGGGCGTCTCCGGCGTGCGGAAGGATTTTTGGTACGCCTCAATGCCTTCTCGCGCTGCCCGGCCATCGATGCCCGCGACCGGATCCGGGTTCTTGCCGGCATCGGGGTTGAGGATCTGCTGTGCCTTGGCGAGTTCGACCGCCTCGCCGAAGTGAGCGTCCCAGTAGGGGGTGTTGGAGCAGCCACCCAGCAGCAGGGCTAGCAGGAGGCCACCGCCGATGGCCTTTGGGGTATGTCGCAACGTGCTCATGGCCGTCTCCTCACTTCACTTCGAATCCACTGGCAGGCTTGGCGCGGGGTGCCTCGGGCGGAGGTGCGGCCTGTGCCTGGTCGTCGTCGTTATCCTGATCCGGAGCCCCCGGCTTGTCGGGAGCCGCACCTTCCATCCGACCGAAGAGCAGTCGCCGCGCACGCCCCGGCGGGGTATAGGAATCCGTCGGCAAAGCGTAGTCGGCCGGCAGGGGCTTGATCAGGTGGACCGTGACGACGAACAGCAGCTCGGTCCGTTCGTTCTTGAAGCTGTCGCTGCGGAACAAGGTGCCCAGGATCGGCACGTCGCCAAGGAAGGGAAATTTCGTGATGTTGTGGCGCACGTTGTTGCTGATCAGGCCACCGATGGCAAAGCTCTGGCCATCCATCAACTGCACCGTGGTGGAAGCCCGCCGCGTAAGGATCGAGGGCAGGATCGAGGTGCCACCTGAACTACCGGCCAGAGAAACACCGATGCCTTCCGGATTGACGTCCGACACTTCGGGCGCCACCTTCAGGTTGATCCGGCCACCGGAGAGCACGGTGGGAGTGAAGCGCAGCCCTACCCCGAACTCCTTTTCCTCCAGGGTGATCGTACTGGCCCCCCCCAGGGTGCCGGTCTGGGAGACCGGGATGAAAATCTTGCCGCCGGCCAGGAAGCTGCCTTCCTGGCCGCTGATGGCGATCAGGTTCGGCTCGGCGAGAATCTTCAACAGATCGTTCTGATCCTGGCCCTCGAGTAGTGCCTGGGTTTTTTTCGATGTAAACAAAGCCAGTACGCCTTTGCTACTGCTGCCACTGCCATTAATGGGAAAGGCTGATTGAAACTGGCGGATGAAGCCGATACCTGGCAACTGGAAATTGAAACCAGCGCCCATCTGCTCAAGCAGGGTCTTATTGACCTCCGCCACCTTCACTTCCAGCAACACCTGCTGCGGCGCGGCTACGGCCATCATGTTCACTACCCGGGGCGACAACAGGTTCTGGGTCGTCGGGGAAGCCATGTTTGCAGCTCCGCCGCCCGACTGGTTGCTGCCCGGAGGTCCGGTACGCACATAGGCGTTGGCCAGGGTCACGATCTGGTTGGCGTTCAGGGCATCGGACACGGTGCCGGAAAGGACCAGGCTGTCTGCTGCGGAACTGACCTTGACGCCGGTTTCATCGGGCAAGAGTTCGGCGATCTTGGCGCGCAGTCCGGCGGTGTCGAAGCCGACCACCACATCCACCACCACGCACTTGCCACTCTTGCCCTGCAGGATCATGTTGGTCGCGCCGTTGTCCATGCCCAGCACGTAGAGCAACTGCGGCGAGACCAGACGGGCCTCGACCACCTTGGGATTGCCCAGGCTGCGCCGGATGATCGGCTCGGGCAGCCGCAGCAGGGTGGATTTTCCCGTCGCTACATTGACCATGGTCGGCTGGGTCACCTCGCCGCTACAGTTGGGGCCATCGCCCCGGCTCGGCGCCGCCGGAGCGCCGGCCGACTGGGTCTGCCCCGCCCCGGGAGCGGCCTTGGCTACCTTCATCGCCCCAGCGCTGCTGGCTGCGCCCTGGGAGGCGGCCACGTTGCTGTATTCCACTGCCGTCTGAGCCAGCGCCCCCCCACCCCCCAGGGCCAACAACAGGCCCAAGGCCCAGCCGCTCGGGCGGCTGGAACGGTTGCGTAGTGTCGTGCCATGGTGTGCCATGATTTTTTCTCCTTGCCCCCGCACTGAGGTCAGAAACATTCCTGAGAGGTTTGCGTACCTGTGAGCACCTTCACGCAGTTGCCGCCTCCGGCTGACCTCCCGGCTGCCGGCCTCACCGCTTTCTTCACCGGTTCCGGCTTGCTGGCCGGCGCCCCTGCCGGTGCCGGAGCGGTCCGGGCCGCCTGGGCCACCAGCAGGGTCTGCTTGGTTGCCCCAGCGGTCTTGGCATCCTGGGTTTCCACCTGATTGCGCAGCACCAGGGACAACGTGCCAACGCTGCGGGCCAGGTCGAGCTTCTCGGCCTCTTCAGGCGAGACTTCCAGGGTCACGGCATTCACCACCTTGGGCTTTGCTTCGTCCCTGCTTGCCTCTTGGGCCACGGCAAGCACCAGGATGCGCTCCAGCACGATCTTGGATATCTGCCGGTCCTGGTTGCTCTGATTGGCTCCCTCTTCCTGGGTGTTGACCATGATGTCCACGTAGTTGCCGGGAAGGGCGAAGCCCGCCACTCCGACCACTTCGTTGACCTTGACCGTCATGGCACGCCGCCCTGAGGCGATCACGGCGGACAGGCCAGCCTTGCTGCCCACCGGTGCTAACTTGGATTCCAGGATCGGCTCCCCGCGCTGGATAGCCACCCGGGTCACCCGGCTGCCCAGGTCCTTGGCTTCGGTAAAGGCGCCCGGCGGCATGCTGTCCCGGGGCCAATCCACCAGCTTGACCATTTCAGGATTGAGGGGCTGCCCCAATTGGAGGTCCACGCTCGCCACCGCGAGCCGATTGGTATTGCCGGTGGCCTGCTGATTGACCCAGCGCGCCGCGGCGACGACAGCCAGCACCCCCGCCACCAGCGATACCGCGAACATGACCAACGCTCTTGTGTTTTTCATTTCAACCCCCAATCGCGGGCCCCGCTGCACGGCGAGTTCGACGTACCGCGGGCCACCCTGCTTACTCCGTTACGAAGTAGGTTTCCCACGCATGCCTTATGGCTGTTTTTGTCAGCTCTGGCGGCTCGTTGTTGTAGATCGCCAGATCACGCACCTGTCCCAACAAGTCACGCGGATAGCATGCAAGTAATGGACGGTTAAAATGCCCATGTAGTTCCCGAACGAGGTAGTCAAAAACGTCTTCTTTGAAAGTTATTTTCTGCTCCGTGCAATATTTCTCGAAAATTTTTCGATAATCATCCACGGACAGCGAACCGATGCGGATCTTGTAGCCCAGGCGTCGCAAAAAAGCTTCGTCGGCCAAATCGCTCGGATTTAGGTTGGTTGAGAACACCACCACCACGTCGAAGGGCACCCGGAATTTGTAACCGGTGTGAAGCGCCAGGTAGTCACAGCGCCGATCCAGCGGGACGATCCAGCGGTTCATCAGATCCCGGGGGGCCACCAGCTGGCGCCCCAGGTCGTCCACGATGAAGATGCCGTTGTTGGCCTTGAAGTGCGGCGGCGCCTGGTAGAAGCGACTGCTCTCGTCGAAATGCAGATCCAGCATCGGCAGGCTCAATTCGCCGCCGGTCAGCACCACGGGGCGCTCACACAACACCCAGCGCTGATCCACCATCTCGCGCCGGTCGATCAACCCGCCGGGGCGCTCGGGAATCGGTACCGGCTTGTGCACCAACGGATCCAGCACCTGGATGACTTCCCCATCCACCAGCACGGCGTGGGGCACCGGCACCGCCCCACCAAGCAGGCGGCAGAGGCGCTCGGCCAGATAGGTCTTGCCGCTGCCCGCCGGGCCATACACGAACATGGCCCGCCCCGAGTTCATGGCCGGCCCGAAGCGATCCAGCATGCCGTCGGGCACGATCACGTCGGCAAAGGCGTGCTCCACTTCATCCCGGCTCACGTGGCCCCGGCTGATGGAGTGCTGTTCGACGACCCGGGTATAGTCCGCCAGGGTCACGGGCGCTGGCCCGGCGTACTGGCAGCGTTCCAACTTCTCGATGGCCCGGCGCCGGCCTTCCTCGGTGAGTTGGTACTCCACGTCACCTTCGTTGCTGCCACGCCGCGCCACCTCGATCAGGCGTTCGTTGCGCAGAAAAACCAGCACCGCATCCAGCACTCCCCGGGACAGGCGGACATGGGCCGACAGTTCGGCCAAGGAAAGCTTGCCGCGCAGGAACAGGGTCTTTGCCAGCAGGTCGGCAATGAACAACGGTTCAAGGCCGGTGGCCTCGACCGTTGCGGGCCGCCGCGGCATCAGGGAAGCGACCTGGTCATGGGCGCCCGGTGGCGACTTGCGCCGCTCCACGATGAACCCCTCGGAATCGGCACGCGGCAGGCCGATCGCTGAATCCGACATCAACATCGCGCTCTCCTTCGTTGAGGACCGGCGCGGGCAGCGTTGTACCCGCCGCCACGACTCACATCAGCACCCATCCCTGTTTGAACAGGGCCACCAGAAGCAACGCCCCTGCAGCAATCGCCACGCCGTAGGGAATTGCGCCCACGGAGGGCAGGCCCCCATCCTCCCCGGCCCGCGCCAAGGCAGGCGCCCGCGTCAGGCCCAGGGTCTGCCACATCACCCACAAGTTGGCCATGACCTGAGGCCAGGCCCGCTTTGCCGTCAGCCACGCGACGACCCAGATTCCGCCCAGGAGGAAGGTCAGCAACGTGACCCAGACGACTCCCCACGGGCCGACAAATGCTCCGACCAGCCCCATCAACTTGACATCGCCGGCGGCCATGCCGCGGAGCAGAAAGAAGGGCAGCAATATCCCGATGCCGGCCGCCAGTCCGGCCAGACCACGCAGCCAGCCCAGGTCATAGGGATAGAAAAGGTGCCAGAGGAAGGCCACGGCCAAACCGCACAGGATCAGACGGTTGGAAATGCGCCGACGGTGCAGGTCGCCCACGGCGGCGGCCAGCACGAAACCGGCCAGGAGCACCAGGCGAAACTCGATAAACCAGGCGCCGTCGGCAACGACCAGGAAGCCGTCCTGGATGAAGAGCGGGTGCGCCATTTTTTTCTCCCCCTGCACATCTAGCAGCGGCTGCAGGAATTTCCGGGCGCAACTTCCCCTCCCCGGCTCATCGCTGCCGTCGGTGTAATGGCGATATGGTTTTTAGAGCGAGCAGCTTGTGCCGAACGAGGCCACGCAGTTGCCCAAGTTGGTCCACAAGGTTGCGACGGACCCCCCGGCAAAGAGCAGGGCAACGATTAGAGCAATGGCGATCAACCAAGCCACCAGTGCGTACTCGGTCCCGGTGACGCCTTGTTCTTCCACGAGCAGGTCACGGAACCGTCGCAACGCTCCTCCGCAAGAGACCCCCATGACTCCCCCGCTTTCTGCGGCACTGGGAGGTGCCGCATTCATACCCCTGGCACGAACTCAGCAAGCGCTCGACGGATTGGACAAACACGCCCCGATGCGGTTGAAGAGAGCATTGAGGTTCGTCCCCGCCAAGGATGCGCCGACGATAATGGCGATGGCGATCAAGGCAGCGATCAGACCGTACTCGATGGCCGTCACCCCTTCTTCATCTCGCAGGAAGTCCTGGAGTCTGGTGTGCATAAACCCGTTCATGACTGACCTCCCATCTCAACTAGTGCGTAGATCGACTTCACCCCCGCAACCCGGTGCCACGGAATGCTCCACGGCACCGGTTGCATCGCGCTCAGCAAGCCGCGCTGGGGTTGGCCAGGCAGCGACCGATCCGTGAGAACAAGTTATTGAGGTTGGTCCCCGCCAGCGAGGCCCCAACGATGATCGCGATGGCGATCAGGGCTGCGATCAAGCCGTATTCAATGGCGGTGACACCTTCTTCGTCACGCAGGAAGCGCTGAAATTCGTAGGCAAACTTTTTCATGACCGACTCCTTGAACAGATGACAGAGCAACAAAGCTATGAGAGAGCTGTTCATCCCCGAGCTTGTATGCATCACGGATGACACCGGGGAATGCAAAAAACATCAGCAGACTCCCGTATTTCTTTTATAGATCGGCAAAAATCATCGACAAGGAAATTTTTAACGGTCTTGAACTGCTAATTACTTAAAAGAAATAAGCTGTTCTATAGCAAAAACGCAAAAACAACGCAAATCAACGTACAAACATGAACTATCCGTTCAAATTCATATCGTTAGCAAATACAACAATTAATTTTTACGTTCGTACCCGCCAGCCAATTTAAAACGCATCACGGCCAGCAAGGTCATCAACATGTTGTTCGTTTTGATGCTTTTGTCCTCTCCCCAGCGCACGCCCCAAATGCGTCACACGCCAGCAAATAACCCCATCTGGCGAAGGGTCTGTGTTCAGTTAGAGGCAGGGGGTAGGGGGGCGTTTCGTCAAGGCGACAGGCGTGCAGGTTTACCGACTAAACGGTAGCAGCGTGCCCAAATGGGATAGTCCCCCCTGCCTTCGGGACGCGGTATGCCGTGACAGAGTGTGCGAACGAGGAGATCAGCGCACGAACAGAGGCGGCTGCGGGCTATGCCGCCTGCCGACGCTCATGGCGGAAGTACAGGGCCACCATCAGCCCCCCCGCCAGGAACATGGTCCCCTGGCCCCACGTCAGGTGGAGCGGGGCGGCCCAGAGGAAGGGCACGAAGGCGATGGAGGCCAGGGAGTTGATGGCCGACTGGACGAAGGACTGGACCGACGCCGCCAGGCCACGCTGGGTCGGAAAGATATCCAGGGCAAGCAGGGTCAGCACCGGCATCGACACCGACATGCCCACCGTATAGAGGCCGATCGCCAGCACGTTCTGCGGGACACCAGGCGGCAACCACAGACAGACGGCCAGATTGAGCAGGGTGGCGGCCCCCATCACCGTCATGGCCAGGGTCAGCAACTGGCGCGGGCTGCGCCGCCCGGCCAGGCGACCGGATAGCCACGACCCGATCATTAAGCCCCCCATGCCCGGGCCAAACAGCCAGTAGAACTGGGTCTCGCCCAACCCCAGGTGCTGCATCAGGAACACCGGGGCGGAGAGCACATAGACGAAGAAGCCCATGAAGAAGAAACCAATCCCCAGGCATGCGCTCATGAACGCCGGCTGGGTAAAAGCCTGTCGATAGGCGCGGAGCAAATAGCCGGCGGAGAACGGCTGACGCTGATGGTGCGGCAGGGTTTCGGGCAGGTAGCGCCAGCACAGCACCAGCAGCGCCAGGGCAAAGCCGGCGAGGAAGACGAAGACCGCCCGCCAGCCCAGCAGGGTTTCGAGCCAGCCGCCGATCACCGGGGCCACCGCCGGCGCCAGGGCGAACATGATGGCCACGTGGGCCATCAGCTTCTGGGCCTGAGCCCCATCGAAGAGATCCCGGATCAGCGCCCGGGAGATGACGATGCCGGCTCCCGCCGTCACGCCCTGCAGCAAGCGTCCCAGCCACAGCACCTCGATGCGGGGCGCCAGGGCGCAGAGCACCGAGGCCAGGGCAAACAGGGCGAAGCCGGCGAGTACCACCCGCTTGCGCCCATAGGCGTCGGACAAGGCGCCGTGCCACAGGGTCATCAGGGCAAAAGGCGCCAGGTAGTAGGTCAGCGTCTGCTGTACCGCCAGCTCACCGGCGCCCAACTCGCTCCCAATGGCATGGAACGACGGCAGGTAGGCGTCGATGGAAAACGGGCCGAGGGCGGCCATGGCTGCCAGCAGCAGGGCCAGCCCCCGAGGCGGTGTCACGGAAGGTGAAGACGGCATAGGTAGTCGATCCGGAACGGCATGAAACCGCTGCGGCATAGAAGAAGACAGGGAGACGGCGTCAGCCGCCCGGGCGCAAAGCGAGGGCTTCGGCGAGGTGGCCGGGGGCCAGGGTCCGAGACCCGGCCAAGTCGGCAATGGTACGCGCAACCCGCAGCACCCGGTGGTAGGCCCGGGGGGACAGGGCGAGCCGCTCCACCGCCTGGGCCAGCAGCGCGGCGCCGGCGGCATCTGGCCGGGCATGCTGCTCCAGGGCCGCGCCCTCGAGGCGCGCATTGACGCACCCCTGGCGATCCAGGGCCCGCTGGTGGGCCTGGGCCACCCGGCCGGCAACCGCGGCACTGCTCTCGCCCGGCCGAGCGTTGGCCAACTCGGTGGCGGACAGGGCCGGCACCTCGACCTGCAGGTCGAGCCGATCGAGCAAGGGGCCGGACAACCGTCCCCGGTAGCGGGCGACCTGATCGGGCGTGCAGCGGCAGGGCCGCTGCGGGTGCCCCAAGTAGCCGCAGGGGCAGGGATTCATGGCCGCCACCAGGCGAAAACGGGCGGGGTAATCGGCCCGCCGACCGACCCGGGAAACCTGGATACGCCCGGATTCCAAGGGCTCGCGCAGGGATTCGAGGACGCGCCGGTCGAATTCCGGCAACTCGTCGAGAAACAGCACGCCGGCATGGGCCAGGGAGATTTCCCCGGGGCGGGCGTCATTGCCCCCCCCGACCAGGGCCGGCGCCGAAGCGGAATGGTGCGGGCTACGCTGGACACGCCGACCGAAGGCGGCTGGATCGAACAGGCCGGCGACCGAAAGCAGGGCGGCCGATTCGAGGGCCTCCTCTTCGCTCAAGGGCGGCAGGATGCCCTGCAGCCGGGCGGCCAACATCGACTTGCCGGTACCCGGCGGCCCGACCAGCAGCAACGCATGGGCACCAGCGGCAGCGATTTCCAGCGCCCGGCGGGCGCCGGCCTGCCCTTTCACATCGGATAAATCGGGATAGCCAGGGGTCGGGATGGCCTCCACCGCGGGTGCGGCCAGGGGCGTCTGCCCGGTCAGATGGGCGCATACCGCCGCCAGCGTCGTGGCACCCAGCACATTCCCCTTGGGTGCGAGCGCCGCCTCCGTCGCCGACGCACTGGGCAGGATCAATGCCCGGCCGGCATCACGGGCCGCCAGAGCCATCGACAGGCCGCCGCGCACCGGGCGCAATTCGCCGGAAAGAGAAAGCTCACCGGCCAGTTCCACCCCGGCCAGGGCGGTGGTGGGCAATTGTCCGGTGGCCGCCAGCAGGCCAATGGCAATCGGCAGGTCGAAGCGGCCGGAATCCTTGGGCAGGTCGGCAGGCGCCAGATTCACGGTGAGCCGACGGGCGGGAAAATCGAAACCGGCCGTCAGCAGGGCGGCGCGGACCCGGTCCCGAGCTTCGCGGACCTCGGCTTCAGGCAGGCCGACCAGGGAGAAGGCGGGTAGGCCGTTGGCCACGTGGACTTCCACCATCACGGGCGGGGCGGCCACGCCGGCCAAGGCGCGACTGTGGACCTGGGCCAGGCTCATGGCGCCGGATCGCGGGTGGCTTCGATCTGGATTTCGAGCGCCACCTCGTCACCCACGAAGGGGAGAAAGGCATTCATGCCGAAATCGGAGCGGCGCAGACTGCCTCGAACATTGGCGCCGCAAACCGTCTGACGGGTGAGCGGCTGGGTGCCGCAGCGGAACTGGGTAATGATCAGGGAGACGGGGCGGGTCACGCCACGCAGGGTCAGATCCCCTTCCAAGCCCACCGGCAGGTCGTCGCGGAAATAGAGCTGACGGCTGCGGAAGGTCAGGGTGGGGTAGCGCTCGACCTGGAAGAAGTCGTCGCCGCGCAGCACCTTTTCCAGGGCCTCCAGCCCGGTATCGACGCTAGCCGCGTCGATCGTGATCGCCACCTCGCCCCGCCGGGCCTCCCGGTCGAGCAGTACGCTGCCCCGGGTCTGGTTGAAGCGCCCGCGTTGCAGGGAAAAGCCCAGGTGACTGACTTCGAATTGGGGAAAGGTGTGGGTCGGATCGACGGTGAAGCGCTCCGGTGCCGCGACGGCGGGCAATGCCCCAGGCAGGAGCAAGGCGAGCACGACGCCGGGCCAGCGGCCTGTCTGGCGCACACAGCCCGACGCGTGCCCCGGTCTCATCACATCACCTCAGCTCTTGCCGCCCAGCTGCTTTTCCAGCTCGCCGACCCGGGCTTCCAGGGTCTCAAGCTTTTCCCGGGTCTTGGCCAGCACCTGGGTCTGGATATCGAATTCCTCCCGGGTCACCAGATCCAGCTTGGCAAAGAAGCCACTCATCATGCTGCGCACGTTCTTTTCAATATCCGCAGCGGGCGAGGCCGCCAACAGGGCACTCATGCGGTTGGAGAACTCTTCGAAAGCCTTCGGGTCAATCATGACGATGTCCTTGAAATGAGCTGTAGCCTATCTCCGATCGAGTGTAGCACAGGGGCCTTGCCGTCTCGGCCACACCCCGCCTTGGCCGGTGCTTCGCCATAACGTTGTGTTGATAGCGACCCGTCGGATCTTGATCTCTCTTTTACGCGTCCTGGGCGACTATCTCCTGCGCCTGCCAGCATTCACCCCGACCCTGCCGAATTGAATGGTGCCGGTTGCGGATTGCTCCCGTCACAGAGGTTCAGCATACCCATCCCCCGCATCGTGCTTTTCCCGTGCAGCGTTATTCATCTGCGCCATAAAGCACTCGCACCGGGATGGTGCGTATGCCAATATGTTCGCGCTGCAACGGTGCGAATCCTTTCTTGCACCAGCAATGCAACCTTGTAACCATTTAATTATTAGATATATTTTTGGTTGGCACGGTGGCTGCTTTTACGGCGATGTAGTTTTTTCATTTGCTGAGACAAAGGAGTCCAACATGCGTAAAACCCTTCTTGCCATCGCCGTCGCCTCCCTCGGCCTGAGCGCCCTGCCGGCCTTCGCCCAATCCGCCGCTCCCGAGGCCAGCGCCGAGCCCGCCAGCCCGCACACCCTGACCGCCAACGTCGGCCTGTTCTCCAGCTACCGGTTCCGCGGCATCGATCAGACCTACGGCCAGCCGGCGCTGCAAGGCGGTTTCGACTACTCCCATGCCAGCGGCTTCTACGTGGGTAACTGGAACTCCAACGTCGCCTCCGGCGCCGGCTTCCCCGGCGGCAATCTGGAAATGGACTTCTACGGCGGCTGGAAGCAAACCTTTGGCGACTTCGGCGTCGACCTGGGCGCCCTGCTGTACTACTACCCGGGCTCCGGCAAAGGCCCCCTGGTCGGCAAAACCGGTGGTGAAACCGTCACCAACAAGGAACTGTACGTGGCCGGCTCCTGGAAGTTCGTGACATTGAAGTACTCCTACGCCATCGACGACTACTTCGCTGCCAAGGGCATCAACGCCAGCGGCGCCGCCACCGGCCGTAGCACTGCCGGCACGTCGTACCTCGACCTGTCGGCCAACTACGACCTGGGCGACGGCTGGGGCGTCAACGCCCACGTCGGCCAGCTGTACTTCAAGAATGTGCACAACGGCGACTACACCGACTGGAAGGTCGGCGTGACCAAGGATCTCAGCGGCTGGGTGGTGGGTGCCTCCTACGTCGGCACCAACGCCAAGGGCAGCTGCTCCGGTGTCGGCGTGAATCCCTACTGCTTCGCCAAGAGCATCGATACCGACGGCAACGTGAGCTCCAGCAAGCACAACGCCGGCAAGGGCATCGCCGTCCTGTCCGTTTCCCGTACGTTCTAACTTTCTCCGCAGAGGCACGACATGAAACTGGTCACCGCCATCATCAAGCCGTTCAAGCTTGACGAGGTCCGGGAAGCCCTCGCCGCCGTCGGCGTGCAGGGCATCACCGTGACCGAGGTCAAAGGCTTCGGCCGGCAAAAGGGGCACACCGAGCTGTACCGGGGTGCCGAGTACGTGGTCGATTTCCTGCCCAAGGTCAAGATCGAAGCCGCCGTGCGCGACGAGATCCTCGACCAGGTGGTGGAAGCCATCGAGAAGTCTGCCTGCACCGGCAAGATCGGCGACGGCAAGATCTTCGTCTTCCCGCTTGAACAAGTGATCCGCATCCGCACCGGTGAAACCGGTGAAGACGCGCTCTAACCGAGGGAGTCCCATGATGAAACGGCTCTTTGCACGTCTCGGCCTCGCCCTGGCCCTGGTCGGAACGGTGGCGTTCACCGCTCCGGCCTTCGCCGACGACAAGCCGGCCTCCGCCACCCCGGCCGTCACCGCTCCCGCAGCAGCGGCACCGGCCGCGGCGGCTCCCGCACCTGCCGCCGCTCCGGCGGCGGAAGCCCCCGCCGCAGAGGCCGCACCGGCCCCCACGGTGAACAAAGGCGACACCGCCTGGGTGATGGTCTGCACCGCCCTGGTGATGCTGATGTCGATCCCCGGCCTGGCCCTCTTCTACGGCGGCCTGGTGCGCTCGAAGAACATGCTCTCCGTGCTCATGCAGGTGTTCATGGTCTTCTCGCTGATCACTGTGCTGTGGGTGATCTACGGCTACTCGATCGCCTTTACCGAGGGCAACGCCTTCTTCGGCAGCCTCGACAAGCTGTTCCTCAAGGGCGTCACCCCGGATAGCCTGGCCGCCACCTTCAGCAAGGGCGTGGCCATCCCCGAGATGGTGTACATCGCCTTCCAGGGGGCCTTCGCCTGCATCACCTGCGGCCTGATCGTCGGCGCCTTCGCCGAGCGCATCAAGTTCTCCGCGGTGCTGCTGTTCATGGTGATCTGGTTCACCCTGGCCTACCTGCCGATGGCGCACATGGTGTGGTACTGGGCGGGTCCGGACGGCTACCTCGACGCCGCCTCGGCGGACAAGCTCAACGCCACCGCCGGCTTCCTCTTCCAGAAGGGCGCGCTGGACTTCGCCGGCGGCACCGTGGTGCACATCAACGCCGCCGTGGCCGGCCTGGTGGGGGCCTTCCTGGTGGGCAAGCGGGTTGGCTACGGCCGTGAATCCATGGCCCCGCACAGCCTGACCATGACCATGATCGGCGCCTCCCTGCTGTGGGTGGGCTGGTACGGTTTCAACGCCGGTTCCGCCCTGGAAGCCAACGGCTCCGCCGCCCTGGCCTTCCTCAACACCTGGGTGGCCACCGCCTGCGCAGCCCTCTCCTGGGTCTTCGCCGAGTGGATGATCAAGGGCAAGCCTTCCATGCTGGGTGCCGCCTCCGGCGCCGTCGCCGGCCTGGTGGCGATCACCCCGGCCGCCGGCTTCGTCGGCTTCGTCGGCTCGATCATCATGGGTCTGCTGGCGGGCGTGGTCTGCCTGTGGGGCGTCAATGGCCTGAAGCGCCTGCTCGGCGCCGACGACTCCCTGGACGTGTTCGGTGTCCACGGCGTGGGCGGCATCATGGGGGCGATCCTCACCGGCGTGTTCGCCGACCCCGCCCTGGGCGGGGCCGGCATCTACGACTACGTGGCTAACAAGGTCGCCGACAGCTACTCCATCGCCGACCAGGTGATCGCCCAGCTGACCGGCGTCGGCGTCACCCTGGTCTGGTCCGGAGTGGTCGCCCTGGTGGCCTACAAGCTGGTGGACATGTTCATCGGCCTGCGGGTCCCCGAGGAGGAAGAACGGGAAGGCCTGGACATCACCTCCCACGGCGAGTCCGCTTACCACATGTAAGGCGCGGGACCTCCCGCAACGCAACGGGCGCCTTCGGGCGCCCGTTGTCGTTTCTGACGCACCGGGATGACGCGTGGCCAGGTGGCGCTGCTATGCTGAAACCATGCGCATCGTTCAACTCAGCGACCTCCATCTCCAGCCGCCCCCGAGCCTGCTCTACGGCCGGGTGGATACGGCCGCCTGCCTGACGGCGGCCCTGGCGCGCATCGCCACCCTGGCTCCCGACCTGGTGCTGTTGAGCGGCGACCTGGCCGACCGGGGCAGCGCCGTCGAATACGACTGGCTCGCCCGCGCCCTGGCCAGCCTGCCCTGCCCGGTGGCGCTCATGCCGGGCAACCACGACCGGCGTGCCGCCCTGCGTACCGCCTTCCCCGAGCAGCACTGGGGCGGCGATATCGATGCTCCCTGTCACCGCCGTCTCGACACGCCGGAAGGCGCCCTGCTGCTGCTCGACACCCTGGTCCCCGGTGAGGAATACGGCCGGGTCGACGCGGCCGCCCTGGCCTGGCTCGAATCCGCCTGTCCGACCACCGGCCGGGCGCTTCTGGTCATGCACCACCCGCCCTTCGCCATCGGTATTCCAGGTATGGATGCCATCGCCTGTCGCGGCGAGGCGGCCCTGGCTGCCTGGCTGGCACGCCACGACAACGTTGAAGCGCTGCTGTGCGGCCACGTGCACCGCTTCGTCAGTACCGTCTTCGCGGGTCGCCCGGCCATCACCGCCCCTTCGCCGGCCCACCAGATTGCCCTGGCGCTGGAGGGAACACCCGGCGACCTGGCCTTCACCCTGGAACCCGGCGGCTTCCTGCTGCATCTGTGGCGTGCAGGGCAACCCCTGGTCACCCATTACGTGCCCAACACCCCGGCGCCGACCTACCGCTACGCGGATCTGGGCGGGTAATGAAAAGGGGCGCCGCAGCGCCCCTTTCCCGTGTGCCCCCCCGCCGGCTGGCCGTGGCTGACGGCTCAGCGGAAGACGATGGTCTTGTTGCCGTGGGTCAGCACCCGGTCTTCCAGGTGGTAGCGCAGGCCCCGGGCGAGCACGGTCTTTTCGATGTCCTTGCCGTAGCGCACCAGGTCGTCCGGGGTGTCGGAATGGTCCACCCGGATCACGTCCTGCTCGATGATCGGCCCCTGGTCCAGGTCGGCGGTGACGTAGTGGCAGGTGGCGCCGATCAGCTTCACCCCCTTGGTGTAGGCCTGGTGGTAGGGCTTGGCGCCGACGAAGCTGGGCAGGAAGCTGTGGTGGATGTTGATGATGCGCCCCGGGTAGGCGGCGCACAGCTCCGGCGAGAGGATCTGCATGTAGCGCGCCAGCACCATGGTGTCGCCCTTCACCTCTTCGAAGATGCGCTGGATCTCCTTGAAGGCGGCAACCTTGTTGTCCGCCGTCACCGGAATGTGGTGGAAGGGGATGCCGTGCCACTCGACGAAGCCCTTGAAGGTGTCGTGGTTGGAGATGATGCAGGGAATCTCCACATCCAGCTCCTTGGCCTGCCAGCGGGCCAGCAGGTCGTACAGGCAATGCTCCTGCTTCGACACCAGCAGCACCACCCGCTTCTTCACCGCGCTGTCGGTGATGCGCCAGTCCATGTTCAACTCGGCGGCCAGAGGGGCGAAGCGCTCGCGCAGTTCGGCGAGCATGAAGGGCAGGGAATCGGCCTTCACTTCCAGGCGCATGAAGTAGCGCCCCGGCGCGCTGTCCGAATCCGGCTCGGCGTGGAGCGACGTTTCCAGGATCCAGCCCTTGTGCTGGGCAAAGAAGCCGGACACCTGGGCGACGATGCCGACCCGGTCGGGACAGGAGGCGGTAAGGGTATAGAAGCGTTCGCGGTGCATGGCGGTGGGCAATGGGAAAAACGAGGCGGGGCGGGGCGGCGCGCCGGAGCACTGCCGCCGCCACCGGGTGGGTCACGCTCAGATGCGGGCGCTGGCCTTGAGGATTTCGTCCTGCAGCTGGGCGTAGTCGAGCACCACCGGGTACTGGGGGAACTCGCGGATGACGTTGTCCGGCGGGCAGAAGAGGATGCCGGCGTGGGCTTCGCCGAGCATGGTGGTGTCGTTGTAGGAGTCGCCGGAGGCGATCACCTTGAAGTTCAGCTCCTTAAAGCGCTTCACCGCCTCCTGCTTCTGGTTGGGCATGCGCAGGTGGTAGTTCACCAGGAAGCCCTGGGCGTCGGCTTCGAGCTTGTGGCAGAACAGGGTGGGGAAGCCGAGCTGCTCCATCAGGGGCATGGCGAATTCGTAGAAGGTGTCGGACAGGATCACCACCTGGAAGCGCGGGCGCAGCCACTCGATGAATTCCTTGGCGCCGGGCAGGGGGCCCATTTCGGCGATGACCTTCTGGATGTCCGGCAGGCCCAGGCCGTGCTGCTTGAGGATGCCCAGGCGGTACTGCATCAGCACGTCGTAGTTGGGCTCGTCCCGGGTGGTGCGCTTGAGTTCGGGGATGCCGGTACGGGCGGCGAATTCGACCCAGATTTCGGGGATCAGGACACCTTCCAGGTCAAGACAGACGATTTGCACGAAACACTCCCTGTTTAGCTGCGCCCGTGGGCGAAAAAACAAGGATTTTAGCATCGGCAGCGCCACTTCCCCCGCCCGGGGGAACGGGGCCGAAAGAATCGTCAGTTGGCCAGGACCCGGTCCAGGGTGGCGGCGAATTTCTCGGCGTTCTGGAAACCCACCACCTTGTGGCCGCGCACCTCGCTGCCCTCAGCGTCGAAGAACAGGATACCCGGCGGGCCGAACAGGTTGAAGCGGGCGAGCAGGGCCTTGTCCGCCGCAGCGTTGGCGGTGACGTCGGCCTGGAGCAGGAGGAACTGGTCGAGGCGCGCGCGCACCTTGGGATCGGCAAAGGTGAAGCGCTCCATCTCCTTGCAGCTGACGCACCAGTCGGCATAGAAGTCGAGCATCACCGGCCGGTCGGTGGTGCGCAGCCGGGCATCCAGTTCGGCCAGGCTGGCCACCCGCTCGAAGCGCGGCCCTTCGCTGGCGGCGGCCTGGGCAGTGCCGACACTTCCCGCCTGGGCGACGAAGGGCTTGAGGGGTTGGAGCGGGTCGCGCCCGCCGGCCAGGGTGCCGAGCAGCACTGCCGCGCCGTAGAGCAACAGCACCACCCCCAGGCCCTTCCAGAAGCGCTGCCAGGGGCGGGCGCCGGCGGGCAGGGGGTCGAGGGCGTGCAGGTAGATGGCCGGCACCAGGGCGAGCAGGCCCCAGCCGATCATCACCAGAGCCTCGGGCAGCACCGGTCCCACCAGCCACAGGGCGGTGGCCAGCAGCAGCACGCCGAAGGTCTGGTTGACCCGGGCCATCCACGGGCCGGCCTTGACCAGCAGGGTGCCGGCGGAAGCGCCCAGGGCGATCAGGGGGGCGCCCATGCCCAGAGCCAGGGCGAACAGGGCGGCGCCGCCGAGCAGAGCATCCCGGGTCTGGCCGATGTAGAGCAGGGCGCCGGCCAGGGGCGCGGCGACGCAGGGGCCGACGATCAGGGCCGACAGCACCCCCATGGCTGCCACCCCGGGCAGGGAGCCGCCCTTGAGGTGGGAGGCCTCCTCCGACACCTTGCTTTGCAGGAAGGCCGGCATCTGCAGTTCGTAGAAACCGAACATGGCCAGGGACAGGGCGATGAACACCAGGGCGAAGAAGCCGAGCACCCAGGGGTTCTGCATCAGGGCCGAGAGCAGGGTGCCGGTGAGGCCGGCGGCCACCCCGGCCAGGGCGTAGGTCACCGCCATGCCCAGCACGTAGGCTACGGCCAGGGCAGTGGCCCGGCCCCGGGCCGGCTTGACCTTGCCAGAGCCGACGATGATGCCGGACAGGATCGGCACCATGGGCAGCATGCAGGGGGTCAGCGACAGCCCCAGGCCGGCCACGAAGAAGGCCGCCAGGTTGGCCCAGAAGCCGGCGTGGCGCAGCATACGGGCGATGGCGCCGCTCTCGTCGCCGTCCGCGGCGGCGGCGGCCGTGCTTTTTTCCGGCGTCGCCGGGGCATCGGCCGCAGGCCCAGCATTGGCGCCACTCTCCGGGGTGCTCATGCCGGATGCCGCGTCTGGCGCGGCGTTCGAGCCTGCCCCCTTGGCGAAGGCCGCCAGTCCTTGACCTCCGGCCTGGGCCACCGTCACGTCCATCTCCTGGGGCGGGTAGCAGATGCCGCCCTCGGCGCAGCCCTGGGAAGTGACGGTGATCGTGGCCGGCAGCGTCCCCTGCACCGGCAGGCGGATCGCCACCTGGTCGTAGAACACCTCCACATCGCCGAACAGGTCGTCCTTCTTCATCTTGCCCTTGGGGAAGACCGGCGTGCCAAAGGTGGCGCCCGGGGCCGCGAAGCGGAACTTGTCCCGGTACAGGTAATAGCCCTTGGCGATGGTGAAGCGCACCTCGACACTGGCCGCATCCACCTTGCTGGCACTGGGCTGGAAGGCGACCTTGGGATCGAGGAATTCCTGGGCGGCGGCGGGAGCCGCCAGGGCAAAGGCCAGGACAAACAGGGCGACGAGACGGGCGAGCATGGGCATCAGCAGGAAAAAGTAGCGCCGGAGGCACCGGACGCAGGGGCGACTTCCGCCGCCAGCCAGGCCAGGTAATCGGGCAGGCCCCGGTCGATCGGCACGGCGACGATCTCGGGCACCTCGTAGGGGTGGGCGGTGCGCAGGGCTGCCTCCAGGGCCGGGTAGGCAGCGGCGGTGGTCTTGATCAGCAACGGCACCTCGTCGGCCCGCTCCACCGCGCCCTGCCAGCGGTACACCGAGCGGCACGGGGCGAGCACATTGACGCAGGCGGCCAGGCGCGTCTCAATCAGCCGGGTGGCGATGGCCTCGGCGCAGGCCGCGTCCGGGCAGTTGGTCAGGACCAGCAGGAATGCGTCGGCGGGAGCGGAAACGTCGGAAACGTCAGTCATGGGCGCCATTGTACGGCCCGCCTTACTTGAGCAACCTGCGCCGGGTCAAAACCGTGGCCACCCAGAAGGCCGCGCCGGTGATCGCCAGCAGCGCCGCCAGGTGGGCGAAGGCCGCCGCCGGCCACTGCCCGGCGAGCAGGGGACGGATCAGCTTGACGGCGTGGGACAGGGGCAGCACCTCGCCCACCGCCGCCACCACCGGGGGCAGCTCGGCGGCAGGGAAGAACACCCCGGAGATCAGGGTCATCGGCGTGACGAACAGGGTGAAGTAGTACATGAAGAAGTCGTAGCCCTTGGCCAGGGCGTTCCAGATCAATCCCAGGGCGGAAAAGGCCAGGCCGGTGAGGAAGATCACCGGCACCGCCAGCAGGGCCAGGGGCGAGGTGATCAGGCCGAGCGCGGTGGCCACCACCAGGATCGCCACGCCGGAGAGCAGGCTCTTGCACGCCGCCCAGACCAGCTCGGCGGTGAGCACGTCGTCCAGGGCCAGGGGGGTGTTGAGGATCGCCTCCCAGGTCTTCTGCACGTGCATGCGCGAAAAGGCCGAGTAGAGGGCCTCGAAGGTGGCGGCGTTCATGGTCGAGGCACACACCGTGCCGGCGGCCAGGAACATCACGTAGGGCTGGCCCTCGATCTGCGGCAGCAGGCGTCCCAGGCCGTAACCCAGGCCGAGCATGTAGATGAGCGGGTCGGCCAGATTGCCGAGCACCGAGGTGAAGGCCAGCTTCTTCCACACCAGGAAGTTGCGCCGCCACACCGGGACGAAGCGTAGCGAAAAGCGCGGCGGGCCCCAATCCAGGCCGGTCTGGCGCGACGGTGCCGCATTGGCGGCGCGTGATTCGAACGGCATACTGACAACCTCTTTTCTGTGCGTTGCTGCGGCGCTTGCGCGCTTGTTACGACCTTTTCACCGTGAGCCACACCCCATGCCCGACCGCTCCTGGCTGATCGACCACGCGGCGCTGCTGCGCACCAGCTACCGCCGCCTCACCGGCACCGACCTGGTAGCGCCCCACTTGTCCCCGGCGGCCGCCCTGGAAGCGCTGCTGACCGCGCCCTACGCCCTGGTGTCCCACGACACCCGGGACGACCCGATCTTCAACTTCGCCAATCCGGCGGCCCTGGCCTTGTTCGCCATGGACTGGCCGACCTTCACCGCCCTGCCGTCGCGCTACTCGGCCGAGGCACCCAACCGGGAAGAGCGGGCCCGCCTGCTACAGCGGGTCACCGACCACGGCTACATCGCCGACTACCAGGGCATCCGCATCGCCCGCACCGGCCAGCGCTTCCGCGTCAGCGGCGCCACGGTGTGGAACCTGGTGGACGAGACCGGCGCCTGTCACGGCCAGGCCGCCCGCCTGCCGCGCTGGGAGCTGTTGCCGGACTGACGCGGCCGGACTGGCCTCAGTCGCGCAGGTCCCGGCCGGTCAATTTGAGGAACACGTCTTCCAGGTTGGCGGCCCGGTGCAGGTAGCGCAACTGGGGCGCCTGCTCCAGTTCGGCCAGCAGGGCGCGCGGGTCCTGGCAGTAGAAGAAGGCGGTCTCCCCGGCGATCTCCAGCCGGCTGGCCAGGCCGCGCCGGGCCTCGGCCCAGGCGGTCAGGCCGTGGTCGGCCTCGGCGAACACTTCCACCACCTGGGGCTCGATATGGCTGGCGATCAGCCCCCGGGGCGTGTCCTCGGCCACCAGGGTGCCGTGATCGACGATGGCCAGGCGGTCGCACAGGCGTTCCGCCTCGTCCATGAAGTGGGTGGTCAGGATCAGGGTCTTGCCGGCGGCCTTCAACTGCTTGAGGCGCTCCCAGATCAGGTGGCGGGCCTGGGGATCGAGGCCGGTGGTGGGCTCGTCGAGGAACACCACGTCCGGGTCGTTGACCAGGGCCCGGGCCAGGGTCAGGCGCCGCTTCATGCCGCCGGAAAGGGCCTGGATACGCGCGTCCTCCTTGCCCGCCAGGCCGGCGAAGTCGAGCAGGCGCGGGATTTCGGCGCGCACCGCCTTGTCGCCCAGGCCGAAGTAGCGGCCGTACACCAGCAGGTTTTCGGCCACGGTGAAGTCCGGGTCCAGGTTGTCGAACTGGGGCACCACGCCGACCCGGATGCGCGCCTGGCGCGCCGCTTCGGGCACCGGCAGGCCGGCCAGGCGCACCTCGCCGCCGTCCGGGGCGGTGAGCCCCAGGCAGCAGCGCAGGGTGGTGGTCTTGCCGGCGCCATTGGGGCCGAGCAGGCCGAAGCAGGTGCCCTTGGGCACGGCGAAGGACAGGCCCCGCACCACCACCTGGTCGCCGAAGCGCTTGACCAGGTTGGCGACAGACAGGGGCGGCGCATCGTCCAGGTCGATGGCGCGGTCAGGCGCCCAGGGAGCGGCAGTCACCATGGCCTCAGTCCTTCCACGCCTGGACGATGATGTCCTTGAGGATGTGCAGGCGGCGGTGGAAGAAGTGGTCGGCGCCCGGCACCACCACCACCGGCAGCTCCAGGGGTTCGGCCCAGGCGAAGACGTTGGCCAGCGGCACGGTCTCGTCGGCCGAGCCGTGGATGACGATGGTGTCGGGAGCGACCGCGTCGGTCTCGTAGTGGCGGGCACCCTCGACGTGGCCGGACGCCGTGCCCACCAGCACCAGGCGCCGCGCCGGGGTGCCGGCGGCCTTGAGACGGGCGGCCACCTTGGCCTGGACGTAGGCGCCGAAGGAAAAGCCGCCGAGGTAGACCGGCAGGGTGCCGGCCGGGTCGAACTGGCCCCGGGCCCAGGCCAGCACGGCCAGCATGTCGTCGCTCTCGCCCTGGCCGTGGTCATGGCTGCCGGCGCTCTTGCCGACACCGCGGAAGTTGGGGCGCAGGGCCGCATAGCCGAGCTGGACGAAAGTGCGCGCCAGGGTCTGGGCCACCTTGTTGGTATTGGCGCCGCCGAACAGGGGGTGGGGATGGCCCACCAGGGCGATGCCGCGCACCTCGCCCCTGGGCAGGTCCACCAGGGTATCGATGTCCCCGGCCGGACCGGGAATCAGCACGGCGCTGGCAGCGGTCGGGCTCATACCTTGAGGCGCTCCACCACCCGGCCGTTCTTCAGGTGTTCTTCGATGATCTCGTCGATATCGGATTTATCGACGTAGGTGTACCAGACCGCTTCCGGGTACACCACCATCACCGGCCCCTGGTCGCAGCGGTCGAGGCAGCCGGCCTTGTTGATGCGTACCTTGCCCGGCCCCTTCAGTTTCAGCTCGGCGACCCGCTCCTTGGCGTAGGTCTGCAGGTCGGAAGCGCCGTGGTTGTTGCAGCAGGTTTCACCGGGGCCGCGCTGGTTGCAGCAGAAAAAGACGTGGTGCTTGAAATAGCTCACCGAAAGACTCCTGAAGTGGGGCGACGGCGCGAAGGCCGAGCCCGGGAATTATACGGGGCCGGCCCGAGGGCGGCGCCCCTGGCCCCCCCGGGGCGGGCGGCCGTCGGACGAGAGACCGGCGCCAGCGCCTAAAGTTTGCGCCCGGCCACCATCAGGAAGGGCACGGCGATGAAGGGCCACAGCCCCCCGGCCAGGCGGGTCAGGCCGTTGAAATTGAGGAAGTGGCCCTGGCGCCAGATGTTCAAGGCCACCGGTGAATAGGGATTCTCCGGGGTAATGTTGACCAGGGCCACCGCCGCCATGAGCAGGAAGGCGGCCAGGATGGCCCGGGGCACCGGCGGCAGCCAGATCAGCACGCACAGGGCGATGCTGCCCCACTCCAGCCCCTCCAGGGCCCCCGGCGTCGCCCAGGCAAAGGCCTCGTCGGGGGAAAGGAACAGCACGGTGGCCAGGGACCGGGCGAGCAGGCCGCAGGCGAGGAACAGCACCACCGCCACGGGCCCGCCCCACCAGGGCAGACGCGGCCCGCCGAACAGGGTGCGGGCGAACAGGCCCACTGCCACCAGGTTGAGCCCGGTGATCACCGACTCCAGCACGCGGAACAGGGGCACGTCGAAGGGCAGCCCCGGCGGCAGGGGCAGGAAGGCACGCAGGTCGCCGGTGGCGAACAGGGTGTATTCCGGCGAGAGCTGGGTGACGCACCACACCAGCAGCAGGGTCAGGCCGATCTCGGCGTGGGGTACCGGCGCCAGCAGCCGGTTGCGGAAGCGCGCCAGGGCGATCAGCCAGTGGGGGCCGGTGAGCAAGCCGATGAGCGCACCGACCAGCCCACCCAGGCTGTTGGTGGCCCAGTCCACGTTGGACGGCACCCGGGTCGGCAGCCAGTTCTGCAGCACCTCCACCCCCAGGGACAGGCCGCTGGCCAGCAGCACCGCCAGCACCGCCGGCAGCACCCGGGTGGGCAAGCGGTCCAGGGCCAGGGTCAGCAGCAGGCCGAGGGGCACGTAGGCGGCCACATTAATCGCCACGTCGAAACCGGTCCAGTAACGCGGCCAGGCGGCATGAAGAAAGGCCAGGGGCGGCAGGCCCCGGTCGGTCCAGCCGGAGAAGGGGTGCAGGCTGGCGTAGATGACCAGGGCAACATAAGCCAGGGCCAGAGGCACGGCCAGCTTGTGACCGTCGCGGGGCGACGGCAGGGGGCGGGCGGGCGCGGTAGCTTGGCTCATGGTCCCGGACGCTCAGCCCAGCCGTGGCCCGCTCGGGGTACGCACGGAGAAGGGCTCAATAGACATGGCTGCGCGCCGCTTGCGCGGAAAAACGGCCGAACCACTGGGGCAGCAGGGAGCCGACCACCATGCCGGCGATCGCGCCGAGCAGACCGGCGAACTGCACCGGCAGGAAGCCGTCCAGATAGCCTTCCGGGGCCAGCACCTCGCCGCTGAGCCAGAGCCCGACACCGGCGGCGATGGAAAACAGGGCACCCTGGGTGGTGGCCCGGGACCAGTACACCCCGGCGGCGAGGGGCACGAAGGCAGCCACCAGGGTCACCTTGTAGGCGTTCTCGACCATTTCGAAGATCGATTCGGAGGACGACAGGGCGAAGGCCAGTACCGCCAAACCGAAGACGAAGACGACGATACGCATGGCGCGCAGCAGCTGACCGTCGGTGATGTCGGGCAGGAAGGGGCGCAGGATGTTCTCGGTGAAGGTCACCGAGGGGGCCAGCAGGGTGGCCGAGGAACAGCTCATGATCGCCGCCAGCAGGGCGCCGAAGAACAACACCTGGGCGACGAAGGGGGTGTGCTGGATGATCAGCTGGGGCAGGATGAACTGGGCGTCGGTCTCCAGGTAGCGGGCCACCAGCTGGGGATCGATCAGGGTCGCCGAATAGACCAGGAACATGGGCACGAAGGCGAACACGAAGTAGATGCTGCCGCCCAGCACCGAGCCCAGGGCGCCGACGTTCTCGCTCTTGGCCGAGGAGACGCGCTGGAACACGTCCTGCTGGGGGATCGAGCCGAAGCCCATGGTGACCAGGGCGGCGATGAAAGCCACCATGTCGCGGGCCTCGAAGCGGGGCAGGAAGTCGAGCTTGCCGGCGGCCTCGGCGTGGGCCACCACGGTGCCCACGCCGCCGGCCAGGCCGGCGACGATCCAGGCGATGAAGAGCAGGCCACCGATGACCACGGTCATCTGGAAGGCGTCGGTCATGGCCACCGCCCACATGCCGCCCATCAGGGTGTAGACCAGCACGATGGCGATGCCGATGAACATGCCCTGCTCGGGCGTCACCGCCCCCTGGGTGACCACCGAGAAGACCAGGCCCATGGCCTTGATCTGGGCCGATACCCAGCCCAGGTAGGAAATGACGATGGCGATGGCGGTGATCAGTTCGACGCTGCGGTTGTAGCGGCCGCGGAAGAAGTCGCCGATGGTCAGCAGCTTGAGGCGGTAGAGGGGCCGGGCGAAAAACAGGCCGACCAGGATCAGGCACATCGATGAGCCGAAGGGGTCGGCCACCACGCCGCGCAGGCCGTCCTTGACGAAGGCGGCGGGGATGCCGAGCACCGTTTCCGAGCCAAACCAGGTGGCGAACACGGTGGCCACGATCACCGGCAGGGGTAGGTGGCGCCCGGCCACCACGAAGTCCGCGGCATTCTTCACCTTGGAGGCGGCGTAGAGGCCGATGGAAATGGTGACGAGCAGATAGAGTCCGACGAACCAGACGAGCATGATCCAGGGGGCCTCGGCGGCAGGGCAGGAAGATGGAGAAACGACGCGGCCGCCCCGTCGGGCGGCGGTTATCTCCCCGAAAAGAGGCCGGGGATCGTGGCGTCGAGCGGTGGAAACGTCGGATTATAGCCATACCCCGAAAAACCGGGGGAAGCCCGCGCCAGGACGGGTTCCGGCCGCCTCGCACAGGGCGGCGGCGGCCGGGGCAAGGGGTGCGAAATCCTCGTTTCCCGCCCCTTTTTCACCACGGCACCCCGATAGGGGGCTGGCCACGGCCCCATCCGGCAGTGCCGCCGTATCGCTCAGGCCTGCCGCCGCTCCCGGCAGCACTCCGCCACCCGGGTGACGCTGCCATCCTCGCCCTGGGTTTCCAGGGTGACCGGGAAGCCCCACAGGGTGGCCACGTGGGACAGCACCGCCTCGGCCGCATCCACGGCGAGGGGCCGGCGCCGGTACTGGAAGTGGCGCAGGGTCAGGGAACGATCACCCCGCAGGTTCACATCCCACACCTGGATGTTGGGTTCCCGGGAATGGACGTTGTACTGGTCTGCCAGGGTCTGGCGCAGCTGGCGATAGCCCTGCTCGTCGTGGATCGGCCCCACCGCCAGGTTCTCCTGCCGGTCGTCGTCGATCAGGGTGAACAGGCGGAACTCGCGCATCAGCCGGGGGGAGAGGAACTGGGCGATGAAGCTCTCGTCCTTGTAGTTGCGCATGGCGAAGTCGAAGGTGGCGCGCCAGTCGGACCCGGCGATCTCGGGGAACCACTGGCGGTCCTCGTCGTCCGGCTCCTCGCAGATGCGGCGCAGGTCGCGCCACAGGGCAAAGCCCAGGGCGTAGGGGTTGATGCCGGAGTACCAGGGGTGGTGGTAGGGCGGCTGCAGCACCACGTTGCTGTGGTGCTGGAGGAATTCGAGCATGAAGCCGTCGGACAGGCGCCCCTGGTCGTACAGGGTGTTGAGCAGGGTGTAGTGCCAGAAGCAGGCCCAGCCCTCGTTCATTACCTGGGTCTGGCGCTGCGGGTAGAAGTACTGGGCGATCTTGCGCACGATGCGCACGATCTCGCGTTGCCAGGGTTCCAGCAGGGGCGCGTGCTTCTCGATGAAATAGAGCAGGTTTTCCTCCGGCTCCTCGGGAAAGCGCCGCGGCGCTTCGGCGACCCGGTCGCCGCTCTTGGCCGGCAGGGTGCGCCACAGGTCGTTGACCTGCTGCTGCAGGTAGTCGGCCCGTTCGCGGATGCGCGCCCGCTCCTGGTCGGTGGACAGCTTGGGCGGACGTCGGTAGCGGTCCACCCCCACGTTCATCAGGGCGTGGCAGGCGTCGAGCAGCTGCTCCACCTCGTCGGCGCCGTAGCGCTCCTCGCACTCGGCGATGTAGTGCCGGGCGAACACCAGGTAGTCGATGATGGCGTCCGGGCTGGTCCACTGGCGGAACAGGTAGTTGCCCTTGAAGAAGCTGTTGTGGCCGTAGGCGGCATGAGCGATCACCAGGGCCTGCATGGTCAGGGTATTTTCTTCCATGAGGTAGGCGATGCAAGGATCGGAGTTGATCACGATCTCGTAGGCCAGCCCCATCTGGCCGCGCTTGTAGCGCCGCTCGGTGGCCAGGAACTGCTTGCCGAAGGACCAGTGGTGGTAGAACACGGGCATGCCGATGGAGGCATAGGCGTCCATCATCTGCTCGGCGGTGATCACCTCGATCTGGTGCGGATAGCAATCCAGGCCGTAGCCTGCGGCCACCCGGCCGATCTCCGTGTCGTAGAGGGTGAGCAGTTCCTCGGTCCATTCCGAACCGTCGGGCAGGGGGTGGCCCTCCTGGGGCGGCGCCAGGGGCGGTGTCTCGGGAGGCGGGGAGAGGAGGGGAATGTCCATGGCGACTTCCTCGGGATGCGTGGGTGCCGCGGTGGCGGTCCGGCTAGGCCAGTTTCTTCTTGAACAGTTCGCGGAACACGGGGTAGATGTCTGCCAGCCCCTCGATACGCTGCATGGCGAAACGGCCGGGAAAGCGGGGCTCCAGGGCCAGGTACTCCTTCCACAGGTTCTGCGGCTCGCCGGGGGTGATCTCGATGTAGGCGAAGTACTGCACCCCGGGCAGGATGCGTTCGGCCAGCAGCTCGGCGCAGTGGGGCGAATCGTTTTCCCAGTTGTCGCCGTCGGAGGCCTGGGCGGCATAGATGTTCCACAGGGCCGACGAGTAGCGCTCGGCCATGATTTTCTGCATCAGGTCGAGGGCGCTCGACACCACGGTGCCGCCGGATTCCCGAGAGTGGAAGAAGTCGTCCTCGTTCACTTCGGTGGCGGTGGTGTGGTGACGGATGAAGACCAGTTCGATCTTCTCGTAGCTGCGCTTCAGGAACAGGTAGAGCAGCATGAAAAAGCGCTTGGCGGTCTGCTTCTTCTGCTCGTCCATGGAGCCGGATACGTCCATCAGACAGAACATCACCGCCTGGGTTGAGGGTTGGGGGATGCGGATGCGGTTGTTGTAGCGCAGGTCGAAGTCGTCGATGAAGGGGATGGCCTCGATGCGCAGTTTGAGCCGGGCGATCTCCTTGCGCAGGGCCACCACCTCGGGATCGATCTCGGTGCGGTCGTCGCGTAGCAGTTCGTCGAGGCGCGCCTGTAACTCGCGGATCTTGGCCCGGTAGGGGGCGCTGGCGGCGATGCGCCGGCCGGTGGCATCGCGCAGGGTGCGCACGATGTTGATGTTGGTGGGCACACCGCTGTGGGTGAAGCCGGCGCGCACCCGCTTGAACTCCTCGAGTTGGGCGAGTTGGCGCTTGACCAGGTTGGGCAGGGCCAGGTCGTCGAAGAAGATGTCGAGAAACTCGTCCCGGGACAGGGTGAACACGAAGTCGTCGAGATGCTCGCCTTCGTTGCTCGCCCCGCCACCGCCGCCCTTGCCGCCGCCCCCGCCCGCGGGGCGCTCGATCTCGTCGCCGGAGTGGAAGCGGTCGTTGCCCGGCTGCACCCCTTCCCACACGCCACCCTGGCCGTGGTGAAACTGGGGTTCGGAAATGTCCTTGCCCGGGATCGAGATGCTCTCGCCCGAATCGATGTCGGTGATGCCGCGGCGGGAGATGGCGTCGGCCACCGCCTTGCGGATCTGCCCCTTGAAGCGGCGGATGAAGCGCTGGCGATTGACCGCGCTCTTGTTCTTGCTGTCGAACCGCCGATCGATGATGCGGACGGTCATGGTGCCTCCTTGGGCTGTTCTAGGCGTCGCCAGGGCCGGAAGGGTTGGGCCCTTCCGGCGGTCCGGGCGGTGCGTGGCGCGAGCGGGCGCGCCACACCGGGGAGCGACAGACGGTGTTCACGCCGACTTGCGCACCCGCAGGTACCACTCGGTGAGCAGCCGCACCTGACGCTCGGTATAGCCTTTCTCCATCATGCGATTGACGAAGTCCTGATGCTTCTTGTGCTCGTCGGTGCTGCCCTTGGTGTTGAAGGAGATCACCGGCAGCAACTCCTCGGTGTTGGAGAACATCTTCTTCTCGATCACCGCGCGCAGCTTCTCGTAGGAGGTCCAGGCCGGGTTGCGGCCGTCGTGCTTGGCGCGGGCGCGCAGCACGAAGTTCACCACCTCGTTGCGGAAGTCCTTGGGATTGCTGATGCCCGCCGGTTTCTCGATCTTCTCCAGTTCCTCGTTGAGCGCCCCCCGGTCGAGGATCTCGCCGGTGTTGGGGTCGCGGAATTCCTGGTCCTGGATCCAGAAGTCGGCGTAGGTGACGTAGCGGTCGAAGATGTTCTGGCCGTACTCGGAGTAGCTCTCCAGGTAGGCGGTCTGGATCTCCTTGCCGATGAACTCGGCGTAGCGCGGCGCCAGGTACTCCTTGAGGTAGCGCAGGTACTTCTCTTCCACCTCGGGGGGGTACTGCTCCTGGGCGATCTGCTGCTCCAGCACGTACATCAGGTGTACCGGGTTGGCAGCGATCTCCTTGTGCTCGAAGTTGAACACCTTGGACAGGATCTTGAAGGCGAAGCGGGTGGAAAGCCCGGTCATGCCCTCGTCCACCCCGGCGTAGTCACGGTACTCCTGGTAGCTCTTGGCCTTGGGGTCGGTGTCCTTCAAGTTCTCGCCGTCATAGACCCGCATCTTGCTGTAGATGCTGGAATTCTCCGGGTCCTTGAGGCGCGACAGCACCGAGAACTGGGCCATCATGCGCAGGGTGTCCGGCGCGCAGGGCGACTTGGCGAGCGACGAGTTGGCGATCAGCTTGTCGTAAATCTTCACCTCCTCGCTGACGCGCAAGCAGTAGGGCACCTTGACGATGTAGATGCGGTCGAGGAACGCCTCGTTGTTGCGGTTGTTCTTGAAGGCGGTCCATTCCGCTTCGTTGGAGTGGGCCAGGATCTGGCCGTCGAAGGGGATCGCGCCGAAGCCCTCGGTGCCCTTGTAGTTCCCCTCCTGGGTGGCGGTAAGCAGGGGGTGCAAGACCTTGATCGGCGCCTTGAACATCTCGACGAATTCGAGGATGCCCCGGTTGGCCAGGCACAGGCCGCCGGAGTAGCTGTAGGCATCCGGGTCGTCCTGGGAGTAGTTCTCCAGCTTGCGGATGTCGATCTTGCCCACCAGGGACGAGATGTCCTGGTTGTTCTCGTCCCCCGGCTCGGTCTTGGCGATGGCGATCTGGGACAGCACCGAGGGGCGCAGCTTGACCACCCGGAACTTGGTGATGTCGCCGCCGAACTCGTGCAGGCGCTTCACCGCCCAGGGGCTCATGATGCTGTTGAGGTAGCGGCGCGGAATACCGTAGTCCTCCTCCAGGATCGGCCCGTCCTCCTCCAGGTCGAACAGGGCCAGGGGCGACTCGTGCACCGGGCTGCCCTTGACCGAGTAGAACGGCACCTTCTCCACCAGCTGCTTGAGACGTTCGGCCAGGCTCGATTTGCCGCCGCCCACCGGGCCGAGCAGGTAGAGGATCTGCTTCTTTTCCTCCAGCCCCTGGGCGGCGTGGCGGAAGTAGGCGACGATCGATTCGATCACCTCCTCCATGCCGTAGAACTCGCGGAAAGCCGGGTAGATGCGGATCAGCTTGTTGGCGAAGAGCCGCGACAGGCGCGGGTCTTGGCGGGTATCGATGACTTCGGGATCGCCGATGGCCATCAGCATCCGTTCGGCGATGCTGGCATAGGCGGAGCGGTCGTTGCGGCACAACTCCAGGTACTCCTGGAGCGACATTTCCTCTTCCTGCGCCGCCTCGTAACGACTCTGGTACTTGGCGAAGATGGACATGATGGCCTCCTGTGCGGTGCGCGGTCCCGTTTGCTCTTTCCCGGAATCGCTTGAAGGATTGGGCTGCCCCTCGTGGAAAAAGTTTTATCGGCGGATCGGGAAATCACGCTCCGGGTAGGGAAAAGCGCACACCTTGGGCAAGCGGCAGGGCTGCGCCGTCGTTGATTACATTGGTCTGGCGGCGCATGTAGGCCTTCCAGCTATCGGAACCCGCCTCCCGGCCGCCGCCGGTGTCCTTCTCGCCACCGAAGGCCGCACCGATCTCGGCGCCGGAGGTACCGGTATTGACGTTGGCCAGGCCGGTGTCGGCCCCGGCCGCCGAGAGGAAGCGCTCGGCCCGGCCCAGGTCCCGGGTGAACAGGGCCCCCGACAAGCCCTGGGGCACGTCGTTGTGGGCAGCAATGGCGGCGGCGAAGTCGTCGTAGGGGAAGAGGGTGAGCAGGGGGCCGAACACCTCCTCCCGATGCCGCGGCGCCATGGCCTCGGCCCGGAACAGGGCCGGGGTGACGAAGTGGCCCGGGCCGGGCAGGGCCCGGCCGCCGGCCAGGCGCGTTTCGCCGGCCGCCTCCCGGGCCGCCACGGCGGCGAGGAAGCGCTGCCGCGCCGCCTCGTCGATGAGGGGCCCCACCAGGGTGGCCGGATCGGTGGGATCGCCCACCGGCGCCGCCTTACAGGCCGCCGCCAGGCGCGCTTCCAGGGCGGGCAGCACGGCGCGGTGCACGAAGGCCCGCCGGGTGCTGGTGCAGCGCTGCCCGGCGGTGCCCATGGCACCGAAGAAGAGGGCCTGGGCGGCCAGTTCCAGGTCGGCGGTCTCGTCCACGATCATGGCGTTGTTGCCGCTGCATTCGAGCAGGCTGCGCCCCAGGCGCCGGGCCACCGCCACGGCGACGCGGCGGCCGGTGGCCGAGGAACCGGTGAATGACACCAGGGGCAGGCGCCCATCGCCCACCAGGCCGTCCAGGGTGGCCGGCTCGTCGGAATAGACCGTGGCAAACACGCCCCGGCCATCCACCTCGGCCAGGCGCTCACTGACCACCGCCTCGACCAGCTGGCTGATCGCCTGGGCGGTCAGGGGCGCCTTGGAGCTGGGCTTCCACACCACCGTGTCGCCACACACGGCGGCGACGAAGGCGTTCCACGCCCACACCGCGGCGGGAAAATTGAAGGCGGTGATGACCAGCACCGCCCCCAGGGGATGCCACTGTTCGAGCAGCCGATGGCCGGGTCGCTCCGAGGGCAGGGTCAGGCCGTGCAACTGGCGCGACAGGCCTACGGCGTAGTCGGCCATGTCGATCATTTCCTGGATCTCGCCCTCGGCCTCGCTGCGGATCTTGCCCACCTCGGCGCTCACCAGGGCCGCCAGGCGCGCCTTGTCGCGGCGCAGGGCGTCGGCGATGGCGCGCACCAGCAGCCCCCGGCGCGGCGCCGGCACCTCGCGCCAGCGGCGGAAGGCGGCAGCGCTAACCGCCACCTGGTCGGCAGCCTCCTCCGCCGAGGTCACCGCCACCCGACCCAGTTCGTGGCCGCTGGCCGGATTGACCGACACCAGTTGGCGCGGCAGAAGCGCCCCGGTGCCGTTCATGACCGCCGCTCCAGCCCGGCCAGCACCCGCTCCAGAGCATCCGCCGCCGCGGCCAAGGTGGCCTCGTCGATGGTCAGGGGCGGCGCCAGGCGGATCACCGTGCCGTGGGTGTCCTTGGTCACCACTCCGGCGGCGAGCAGACCGTCCACCACCGCCCGGGCGCTCACGCCCTGGACCTCGACACCGACGAACAGGCCCCGGCCGCGAACTTCCTTGATCAGGGGCGAGGCGATACCGCGCAGGCGTTCCAGCAGCCAGGCGCCGAGCCGGGCTGAGCGGGCCGGCAGGTCCTCGTCGAGCAGCAGTTCCAGGGCCTCCAGGGCCACCGTGGCGGCCAGGGGGTTGCCGCCGAAGGTGGAGCCGTGGTCGCCGGGCTTGAGCACCCCCAGCACCTCGCGCCGGGCGAGGAAGGCCGACACCGGCAGCAGCCCGCCGCCCAGGGCCTTGCCCAGACACAGGCCATCGGGCTGCACGCCTTCGTGCTGGCTGGCGAGCAGCCGCCCGGTACGGCCCAGGCCGGTCTGTACCTCGTCGGCGATGAGCAGCACGTTGTGGCGCCGGCAGATGGCAGCGCAGGTCGCCAGGTAGCCCGGCGGCGGCACGACGATACCGCCCTCGCCCTGGATCGGCTCCACCAGGAAGGCGGCGGTGTTGGGGGTGATGGCCGCCTCCAGGGCCGCCGCGTCGCCGTAGGGAATGGTCAGCAGGCCGCCGGGGAAGGGGCCGAAGCCGGCCCGGTACTGGTCCTCGGTGGACAGGCCGACGATGGCGATGGAGCGGCCGTGGAAGTTGCCGGCGCAGGCGATGATCTCGGCCTGTTCGTCGGGCACGCCCTTGACCGCATGGGCCCACTTGCGCGCCACCTTGAGGGCGGTTTCCACCGCTTCCAGCCCGGTATTGGCCGGCAGGGCCAGGTCGAAGCCGGTGAGCTCGGTGAGGCGCTTCAACAACACGGGCAGGCGGTCGTTGGAGAAGGCCCGGGAAGTCACCGCCAGGCGCTGGGCCTGGGCGGTCAGCGCCGCCACCAGGCGCGGGTGGCTGTGGCCGAAGGACACCGCCGAGTAGGCAGCCATCATGTCGATGTAGCGCCGCCCGGCGGTATCGAAGAGGAAGGCACCTTCGCCGCGGCAGGCCACCAGGGGCAGGGGGGCGTAGTTGTGGGCGCCGTAGCGCAGCTCCCAGTCCGTTAAGGTGGCCGCGTCCGGGGCCAGGGCGGCTTCCACCAGGTCCACCGCCAGGCGGCCGGTGCGTAGGTCCGGGTCGCGCTCGGGGCAGTATTCGACGATCTCCAGGGCGACGCACCCGGGGCGGCGCAGCAGGCCGCGCAGAGCCGGCAGCACCTCCTTGGCGGTCAGGCCATGGCGCACCGGCACGGCGGTGGCCGGGGCGTCGCTCGGGTCGAACACGTCGAGGTCGATGGTCACACCGAAGGGCGCGCTCCCCTGGTGACTCGCCCGCGCCACAGCGTCAGCCAGGACCTTGGCGAAGCCGTGGTGGGCCAGGTCGTCCGGAGCGACGATTTTCACCCCGAGGCGCACCAGATGGCGCAGTTCGGCGGCCTCGAAGCTGCGTGCGCCGATCACCGTCACCCGCTGCGGATCGAGCACCGGGCCGTCCTGCCAGGCCAGTTCCGGGCTACCCAGGCCGAGCAGGGCGGCCAGGGGCATGCCGTGGGGGTTGCCGGTGGGGGAGGACTCGGCCACGTGGGCATCCAGGTGGGCATCGATCCACACCAGCCCGGGGGCAGCGCCCAGGGCCTGGCCGATGCCGCGCCAGGTGCCGGCGGCGATGCTGTGGTCGCCGCCGAGCACCACCGGCGTGTCGCCCCGGTCGATGGCCGCCGCCACGGCGTGGGCCAGGCGGGGCAGATAGCGGCCGAGCTGGGCCAGCCGCCCTTCGGCCGGGTCCTGGGCCGGGATCGGTTCGAGCAGCTCCAGGGAACGGGGCTCGCCCCCGGCGCGGCGCACCGCCCCGGCCACGCCGAGGCGGGCCAGGGCGGCCGGCCCGGCGCTGCTGCAGACGTTGGCCGTGGCCGGCCCGCCCAGGTTGCAGGCGGCGCCGATCAGGGCCACCGCCGGCGGCTCGGCACGGGGAGGGGAAGACGGGGGAGAAGGAGAAGCGGCAACCTGCACCGTCGTCTGCACGCTTGTGGCGGCAGGTGCGGCGCCCTGGGTCGGCGACGTGGGTGCAGTCGCCTTGAGACGGTCGTTCATGGCACACCTCCGAGCGGGACGCAGCCGTTGTTAGCCGTTGGACAGAGCGAACCGCCACCCGTTCGACGGCCTCGCCAACGGCATGGCAGTGCGGCAAACGGGATTGCCTGGGCTATAATGCGCCCGCTCTTTGGGGAGTAGCCGCCCCGCCGCAACGGTGGGGGCGTCGGTCAACATACTGGAAGCACGCTGCCGCAACGGCGCCCTTCCTGGCCGGCGCGGGCCTGGTCGGACGACAACAGCGTCGCCGCCCGGTCTGGCGAGACCAGGGACGACGCGGCCTTTTTTCCAGGGAAACCCGGGGAGCCGGTGGCCGTGGCGTCCTTGCGTCCCGATCGCCCGACCCTGTTACCGGCCCCCGCACCGACCCTCATGGAAGCCTTTCTCGTCTCCACCGGCATCGTCGCCCTCGCTGAAATCGGCGACAAAACCCAGTTGCTCTCCTTCGTCCTGGCCGCCCGCTTCAAGCGCCCCTGGCCGATCGTCGCCGGCATCTTCGTCGCCACCGTCTTCAACCACGCCGCCGCCGGCGCGGTGGGGGCCTGGATCACCCATCTGGTCGGCCCCGACGTGATGCGCTGGGTGCTCGGCCTGTCGTTCCTGGCCATGGCCGGCTGGATTCTGGTGCCGGACAAGCTCGACGACGACGAGGCGCCGCAAGCCCGCTACGGTGCTTTCGCCACCACCCTGATCGCCTTCTTCCTCGCCGAAATGGGCGACAAAACCCAGGTGGCCACGGTGGCCCTGGCAGCGCGCTTCGACTCCCTGGCGGCGGTGGTGCTGGGCACCACCTTCGGCATGATGCTGGCCAACGTGCCGGCGGTGCTGGTGGGCGACAAGCTGGCCCACAAGCTGCCGGTCAAGGCCATCCACGTGGCCTGCGCCGCGATCTTCGCCGCCCTCGGCGTGGCCGCCCTGGCCGGTGTCGACTTCGCCGGCTGGCTGGGCTGATCCTGGCACTGCTGCGGGGGCCGACGGGCCGGGCGGCCACCGCGCCCGCCTGGCCGCTAGCCCCCCTGGCGGCGCGTCCCCGCGCGCCCTTCCGAGTGCCGGGTTTCGCCCCCTGGACAAGGCCCGGCGGACCTGGCCGAAAGGCCCCGATGCGACGTGGATTGGCGCGGGGCGCCGGATGAAAAAACAGCTATTGGCGCAGTGCAGCAAGCGTGCTAACCTCGCGCCCGTTTTCATCTCCGGAGATTCCGACGTGGGCAGTTGCCAGGGTGGCTCGGACGGTGGCAGTTGTTGCCCCGCCAAAACGCCGCTCCCGCTGACCGCCACGACGGGGTGACCGCGTCCCGGGGTTAGGCCGCGCCACGCGCGCCGCCGCCCCGCCCGCCTGTCCCCCGTCCTGGGGGACAATCAAAATCCGCTTGTTCATCCGCTGACGCGGCCCTTCGGCCGTGCGGCGGCGTGACCGTTGCCGGTTTGTCAGTCAGCGCCGAGCGCGTGCCGCCGTGCCCCGTTCCATTCGGTAAGGCACGAGCATGATCAATATCTTCGAACTGCAAAATGGCCGCCTGCGCCAGTCCCAGGCCGTCCGTCGCGGCGATCTGGCCGGCAAGACGCCGATCTGGATCGACATCGTCGAGCCGACCGAGGAGGAATCCGCCTGGGCCCACGAACAGTGGGGCCTGGACCTGGAGACGCCGGAGGATCTGACCGACATCGAGGCGTCGGCGCGTTTCTACGAGACCGACGACGGGGCCCTGCACCTGCGCTCGGACTTTCTCCTCGACAAGAACGACGACGACCACAACGTGCCGGTGCGCTTCGTGCTGCGCGGCGGGCTGTTGTTCTCGATCCGCGACGACGACCTGCCGGTGTTCCGCCTGTCGCGCATGCGCGCCCGCACCCAGCCGGGCCACGTGGCCGACGCCATGGACGTGCTGCTCGACCTGTACGCCACCGACGTGGAGTACTCGGCCGATGCCCTGGAAGAGATCTACGCCGCCCTCGACGAGGTGAGCCACCGGGTGCTCGGCAACCAGCTCACCGACGAAGCCGCTGGCGAGGTGCTGTCGGCCATCGCCAAGGAAGAGGACACCAACGGCCGGATCCGCCGCAACGTGATGGATACGCGCCGCGCCGTCTCTTTCCTGATGCGCGGCAAGCGCCTGACCAACGAGCAGTTCGAGGAGGCGCGCCAGATTCTGCGCGACATCGACTCCCTGGACGGCCACACCACCTTCCTGTTCGACAAGATCAACTTCCTGATGGACGCCACCGTCGGCTTCATCAACATCAACCAGAACAAGATCATCAAGATCTTCTCGGTGGCCTCGGTGGCCCTGCTGCCGCCGACCCTGATCGCCAGCGTGTACGGCATGAACTACGAGCACATGCCCGAGTTGCACTGGGAGTACGGCTACCCGTTCTCGATCGGGCTGATGGTGCTGTCGGTGATGGCGCCGTTCATCTACTTCCGCCGCCGCGGCTGGCTGAAGTAAGGGCGGGCAGAAGGCGTAGGCGGGGCCTCAAACCCCGCGCCAGTCGGGCATCTTCACGGGGTGCGGCGGAAACGCCGCGCCCCGTCTTATTTTCCGGGCATACCCCGTGGAGAAGGGCGCCCTGTCTTGGGTTTGGCGGGGCGGGACTGGCGGAGCAGCGGCCGGCGGCGCTACGCCGCCGGCCCGGGATCAGCCCAGCAGGCGGCCCGCTTCCAGGGCCAGGACGGCCACGGCCGCCAGGGCGATCAGCAACAGGGTGTGGCGCTGGCGGCGCTGCTCGGCCAGGAGCTGCTTGAGGAGTTCGTCGTCGCGGCGGGGCTCCTCGGCCAGGCGCCGGTAAATCAGGCGCGGCAGCTGGGGCAGCTCCTTGGCCCAGTAGGGGGCCTCGTGCTTGGCCCCTTCGAGCAGGGCACGCCAGCCGATCTGGCGGCTCATCCACCGCTCCAGGAAGGGCTTGGCGGTCTTCCACAGGTCCAGTTCCGGATCGAGCTGGCGGCCCAGGCCCTCGATGTTGAGCAGGGTCTTCTGCAACATCACCAGCTGGGGCTGGATTTCCACGTTGAAGCGGCGACTGGTCTGGAACAGGCGCAGCAAGAGCTTGCCGAAGGAGATGTCCTTCAGCGGCCGGTCGAAGATCGGCTCGCAGACGGTGCGTACCGCCGCCTCCAGCTCGTCCACCCGGGTTTCCGCCGGGGCCCAGCCGGATTCGATGTGGGCTTCCGCCACCCGCTTGTAGTCGCGGCGGAAGAAGGCCAGGAAGTTCTGCGCCAGGTAGTTCTTGTCGACTTCGTTCAAGGTGCCGACGATGCCGAAATCGAGGGCGATGTAGCGGCCGTCATCGGCCACCAGGATGTTGCCCGGGTGCATGTCGGCGTGGAAGAAGCCGTCGCGGAACACCTGAGTGAAGAAGATCTCCACCCCGGCCCGGGACAGGGCCTTCAGGTCGATACCCTTGGCCGCCAGCACCTGGGTCTGGGAAATCGGCGTGCCGTGCATGCGCTCCATGGTCATCACCGCGGTGGCGCAGTAGTCCCAGTACACCTCGGGCACCACCAAGAGCGGCGAATGCTCGAAGTTGCGCCGCAGCTGCGAGCAGTTGGCCGCCTCGTGCATCAGGTCCAGCTCGTCGTAGAGGTACTTGGCGAACTCGGCCACCACCTCCCGGGGCTTCAAACGCCGGCCATCCACCGAGACGGCCTCCACCAGCCGGGCCAGGGTGTCCATCAGCGCCAGGTCGTGGGCGATCACCGGGCGCATGCCCGGGCGCAGCACCTTGACCGCCACCTCGCGGCCGTCCGGCAGCTTGGCGAAGTGCACCTGGGCCACCGAGGCCGAGGCTACCGGGGTACGGTCGAATTCGGGAAAGACCTCGTGGAGCGGCCGGCCGAAGGCGGCCTCGATCTCGGCCACCGCCTGCTCGGAGGGGAAGGGCGGCACCCGGTCCTGCAACTTGGCCAGTTCCTCGGCCACGTCCGGCGGCAGCAGGTCGCGACGGGTGGACAGCACCTGGCCGAACTTGACGAAGATCGGCCCGAGGGCCTCCAGGGCGAGGCGCAGGCGCACCGCCCGGGGCTGGGAAAAACGCCGCCAGCGCAGCAGCGGCGCCAGCCAGCGGGCAGCCCGGCCGGTGGGCTCGGCTTCGATGAGCATGCCGTCCAGGCCATGGCGAAGCGCGACGGAAACGATACGGGCGAGACGGAAGAGGCGCATGGGCGCAATCGGCAATCGAAGGAGGTAAGAAAGCAGCCCGGCGCGGCCCTGCCTGCGCCGGGGGAAAGGCCGGAGTTTACCGGGATCGGCGCTCCCCCGCTCAAGCGCCCCGGAACGCTTGGACGGGGCGCGTCCCGGTGCCCCGGGCCCGGCCTTACTCGGCCTCGGCCACGGTGGTGGCGGGCAGGCCGGCGGCCACGCGGCTGGCGGCGAACAGGGGATCGGTCAGCTTGCGCAGCTTGCCGGCAGTGGGACCGAACTTGTCCGGCCGGCCGCCGCCGTAGCGCGCGTCGTAGGTGGCCTCGCCGATCAACCGGTTGCTCTCGAACACGCGCAGCTGGGCATAACGCAGAAACATGGCCAAGTCCCAGCGCCACGAGGCGGTGTATTCGACATAGGTTTCGCAGTCGGCAGGCCGGGGCCCTTTGTAGGTCTGAGTACGGATGCCGGCGCTCTGGATCTGGGCCTCCAGTTCGGGATGGAAGCCATCCATCAACACATCGTTGTTGTAGTGCAGGCACAGGCTGGTCAGCGGCTTTTCCACGGGTTTGACAGTAGTGCTAATGGAACAGGCGCTGGCCAGCAGGGCCACAGCAGTTAGCGGAACAAAACGGCAGTGGAACATCCCAAACTCCTTAAAATTGTTATGGCGCCCAGCACAGATGCCGCCAGGCGGGGCGGCATGATGGTCGGGTAGGCGCCCATTGGCAAGGGTGCGCGAGGTTATATGGACGGCGCCTCTGCGAAGTTCTATCGCCGCGGCGCTCGGGGTAACATCTGGCCCTCACTCGACTTCCCCAACGGGCGGCCCCGGTTCTACCTCCCCGCACCGCCGCCCCGGAGACACCATGGTTCCTCACCTCACCACCGCGCTGACCGGCCCGATCCTCGAACTGGAGCAGCGTTTCCTCGACGAGAGCGCCCGCATCGAACAATGGCTGCGCAGCAAGTGGCAGGATCACACCCCGCCCTTCTACGGTTCGGTGGACCTGCGCAATGCCGGCTTCAAGCTTGCCCCGGTGGATACCAACCTCTTCCCCGGCGGTTTCAACAACCTCACCGCCGCCTTCCATCCGCTGTGCGTCCAGGCCGCCCAGGGGGCGGTGGAAAAGCTCTGCCCCGAGGCGCGCAACCTGCTGCTGGTGCCGGAGAACCACACCCGCAACCTGTTCTACCTGCAGAACGTCGCCCAACTCGCCGGCATCCTCAAGCATGCCGGGCTGAACGTGCGCATCGGCTCCCTCAACCTGGAGATCACCGAACCCACGCCCATCGACCTGCACAACGGCCACGCCCTGCTGCTCGAACCCCTGAAGCGCAACGGCCGCCGCCTCGGCCTGGAGGGCTTCGACCCCTGCGTGGTGCTGCTCAACAACGACCTGTCGGCGGGCATTCCGGAGATTCTCACCGACCTGCACGAGCAGTGGCTGCTGCCGCCGCTGCACGCCGGCTGGTCCACCCGGCGCAAGTCGCAGCACTTCGCCGCCTACGACGACGTGGCCAACGAGTTCGCCGCACTGCTCGGCCTCGATCCGTGGCGCCTCAACCCCTACTTCGCGGTGTGCGAGCAGATCAACTTCCACGAGCGCACCGGCGAGGACTGCCTGGCCGGCAACGTGGACATGATGCTGGCGCGCATCCGCGCCAAGTACCAGGAGTACGGCATCGACGAGAAGCCCTACGTGGTGGTCAAGGCCGACGCCGGCACCTATGGCATGGGGGTGATGACGGTGCACGACGCCTCCGAGGTGGTGGGCCTCAACCGCAAGCAGCGCAACAAGATGAGCGTCATCAAGGAGGGCCTGGAAGTCTCGTCGGTGCTGATCCAGGAAGGGGTGCACACCGTGGAGCGGGTCGAGGAGCAGGTGGCCGAGCCGGTGGTGTACATGATCGACCGCTACGTGGTCGGCGGCTTCTACCGGGTCCACGGCGGCCGCGGCAAGGACGAGAACCTCAACGCCCCGGGCATGCACTTCACCCCGCTGGCCTTCGACACCTGCTGCAACCAGCCCGAGTACGGCGGCAACCCGGACGCGCCGCCCAACCGCTTCTACGCCTACGGCGTGGTGGCCCGGCTGGCCCTGCTGGCCGCCTCCCTGGAGCTGGAACGGACCGCCCCGGCGGATTCCCTGGTCGCCGCCTGAATCCGGCACTGCGGCCAGTAATCGGGCCGGCGGCGTCGTGACCGGTGCAGTCCCGTAGCACCCCTGGCATCGCACCCCGTCTCCGACCCCATATCGCCAATCACCGCGCCCCGCCTTGTTCTCCAGCTATCCTGCCCGGAGAGCAAGGCGGGGCGCGGCTTTTCAGGCATACCCTGTGAAGATCGGCCAGGGACGCGGCTTTCCAGCCATGTCGGCAGGCCAGCCCCCGCGCTTCCGGCCGTGGCCGGCGGCGCTGGGAACTGTCATGCCAACGCGGTAAGATCGGCGCCCGGTGCGGCCCCGGCGCGTTTTGCCCGGCGACGGGCGCCCCCTACCCGCCATCCGGCCCTGCCCGCGCTGGCAACCTGCTTGCCCACCCTCCGCCCGGTCCTGTCCTTCCGCCGATGACCTCGCCTGCTCCCCGCTCCCTGACCGTCCTGCCCGGCACCTTCCGCCACGCCCCCGCCACCGACCAGGTGGCCCTGCGCGACGGCGACACCCTGCACCTGATCTGCCGCGAGGGGCTCACCCCGGTGGCGCTGCTGCGCGGCCTCGACCAGGCCCGCCATGCCCACGGCGGCAGCGGCCGGCTGGGGGCCGGGTTCGTCGAGCTGTCCGGCATGCTCCTGACCAGCCTGGTGTTCCTGCTCACCCTGGGCATCCTCGACATCTTCGGCAACTCGCTGCACCACGTGATCGGCGAGTGGGTGTACGAGGAGGGCGCCAGCCACGACGACGCGATCCGCGAAGGGCGCCTGTTGCTCCTCTCCACCCTGCTGTTCTTCGCCGGCATGGTGGCGGTGCGCCTGTTCCGCCGCCTGCCCCTGTTCGAGGAGAACCTGGAAAGCGTCGGCCACACCGTGCGCCTGGTGGTGGAGGACTTCCTCAACAGCAAGCGCCGCCAACGCCGCCGCCTGCGCCAGCGCTTGAAGCGCCTGGGCGCCGACCAGGTGGCCCGCATCGAGGTGTGGAACCCCCAGAGCACCCCGGGCGCTGCCGCCAGTGCCAGCCACGGCGCCGCCCCGGCCGATCCCCTGGCCTGGAGCATCCTGCTGCCGGCCCTGGGCGACGTCAGCCGCCCCGACTGCGCCCTGGTGCTGCACATCCGCCAGGATGAAGTGACCGAGGTACGTGCCGCCGCCCAAGCCCTGCCCGGCCTGGCGGTAGACGTGGCGGCGGACCCGCGCCCCGCCCCCAGCGGCAACGCCCCATCCACTCTCATCGACCTGATTCCGGCCACCGAGCAGGCCTGGCTGCCGCTGCTCGCCCTGGCCGCCTTCGACCCGGAGGCCCTCACCCCCCTGGCCCCGGCCAGCGGCGCCCGGATCTTCAGCGAGAACGCCTTCCACCGCCTGCTGCCCCTGGCCGGCAACGGCATCACCCGGGCCCAGGCAAGCCGCTTCCTCAACCGCTGCCTGAACGACTACGGCCTGCTGCGCGACGATCCGGACAGCGGCCTGTGGTTCCTGGCCGAAGGGAGCAACACGGCCGACCAGCCCACGGCCCGGGACGGCGCCCTGTGGGCCGCCCTGTTCCACGGCCTGAGCGCCAATGCCCAGACCTTCGTCGAGGCGGACGACCCCCTGACCCACCTGGTAGTCAGCGCCGCCCTGTGCGCCGTGCTGCACGACCTGCCGGCCTCCGCCGCCGGCACCCGCCGCCGCCTCGCCCAGCAATTGCTGGAGGTGGTCGGCGGCTTCATCGCCGCGGTCGAAAAGAGCGAGCGCTACGACCTGATGAAACGGGTCATGGCCGGTTCCGGCCGGCGCAACCTGCAGGACCTGGGCCGCTACCTGCCCCGGGTAGTGGACGCGGGCGCCAGCGTGGGCACGGCCGCCTTCACCCAAGAGCTGGCCGAAACCGCCCGTTTCAACGCCTTCGGCTACGACACCCTGGCCCGCCTCGGCCGCCTGTTCGAAGTGGTCGGCGCCTACCCGGAAGCCATCGCCATCTGGACCAAGCTGGCCCCCCTGGACCCGACCCGGGCCCGCATCCGCCTGGCCCGCCTCGAAGAGCGCAGCGGCGACCCCCACGCCGCCGCCCAGGCCATCGACCCCCTGCTCGCCGAGCTCGACGCTGCATCGGACAGCGGCTCTGGCGCCGCCCTGGCGGTGCCGCCCCTGCTGCGCGCCGAGGCCTACCTGGAAGGGGCCTGGATCATCTACTCGGTGCTCGACGAGGCCCGCCGCGACGAGGGCCGCCAGCGCCTCGACGCCGCCCGCCGCTGGCTCCTGGCCAGCCCGCCGGAAGCCGGCAGCCAGGGGGGGAGCGCCGCCACGGCCATCGCCTACTGGCGCTACCACAACTACCTGGCCCTCTACCTGGACTGGGCCGGCGACTACCCGGCCGCCCTGGACGAGCACCGCCGCGCCCTGGCCATCCCCGGGGTGAGCGGCAAGTGGTACAGCGGTACCCTGAGCAACATCGCCTACGTGGCGCGCAAGGCCGCCCTGTCGTCCGCCGGCGACCCAGCCGTCTGCCGCGCCCGCCTCGACGATGCGGTCACCGCCGCCACCCTGGCCGCCGACCTGAAGGAGCGCCTCGGCGACGAGGACGAACTGCCGGTCGCCCTGCACAACCTGGCCGTGTCGCACTACTGCCGCGCCGTGCTCGACGATGCCGCCGCGCCGTCCCGCGCCGCCGCCCTGACCGCGGCTGCCAGCGCCGCCCGGGAAGGGCTGGCCTGGCTGGACAAGATCGATTCGGACAAGAAGCGCGGCGCCCTGCTGCTGGAAACCCTGCTCGCCGACCACGCCGCCGGCGCCGCAACCGATGCGTCCGTGCTGGCCGCCCTGGCGGAGCTGCCCGCCAATGCCCTGGCCCCGGCGGAACGGCGCGCCCGGGAGCTGCTCGCCGCCGCCGGCGACGAAGCGGCCCGCCGCCAGGCCCTGGACGAGCTGGGCCGACGGGTGCTCCAGCTGGAACTACTCACCTGACCGCAAGGCCTCCATGACCCCGCCTCCGCTCGCCCCCTCTTCCCCGCGCTTGCGCGTCTTCGCCTACGGCTCCCTGATGAACCCGGCCAGCGCCGAGCGGGCCCTGCAACGCCCCCTGACCGCCCACGAGGTCCAGGCGGTGGAGCTGCCCGGCTACGTGCGGGTATGGGATTCGCGCCACCGGGTGTTCAGCGAGCAGCTGGGGCGTGAGAGCGATGCCGCCTTTCTCAACCTGGCCGAGGCCCCCGGCGAAACGGTGAACGGCATGCTATACACCGTCAGCGGCGCCGAGCTGGCCCGTCTGGCCGCCCGGGAGAAAGGCTATGCCGCGGTGGACGTGGGCCCGGCCCTGGGCTTTGCCGCGGCCGAACCGGTATGGACCTTCATCGACCGGCGCGGCCTGGGCGACGGTGCCGACTGCATCTTTCTCGAGGCCTACGAAGCCAAGGTGCTGAGCGCCTGCGCGCCCTTGGGCGAGGCCTTTCTCGCCCGCTACCGGGCCACCACCCGGACGCCAGCGGCCCAGCTGCCCCGGGTGCCCGGCGCCTACCGTTTCGTCGATCCGGTGCAGCGCAGTTTGACCTGAGTCGCCCCCCACGCCCCTCAGGGGGCGCTACACTGGCGGCTTACGCCTTTCCCGCCGGCGCCGGCCGGCCCACCGTCCGCCCCATGCAGCATCCTTCCCCCGCTTTCCGTCCCGCCCCGCACCGCCCCCCGGTCATCGGGCGCACCTGGCGCGCCTTGCGCAGCGCCGTGCTCGGCCTGGCCCTGGGCGCCCTGGTGAGCGCCTGCGGCGCCCCGACCCCAGTGCAGCGCGAAGCCTTCGTCTTCGGCACCCGGGTCGAGGTGCTGGTGGCCGAACCGGCCGTCTCCAAGGGCGATGCCGAAGACGCCGTCGCCGCCGTGCTGGCCGAGTTCGACCGGCTGCACCGTACCTACCACGCCTGGCAGGAATCGCCCCTTACCGAACTGAACCGGGCCTTCGCCGCCAACCGGGTGGTGCCGGTCAGCGCCGAACTGGCCGGTTTCATCCAGGAAGCCCAGCGCCTCACCGCCCTCGGCAACGGCCTGTTCGACCCGGGCATCGGCCAACTGGTGGCCCTGTGGGGCTTCCATTCCGACACCTTCGCGCCGCGCCTGCCCGACCCGGGCAAGGTGGCCGGCTGGCTGGCCTCGCGCCCGTCGATCGCCGACGTCACCGTCAGCCCCACCGCCGGCGGCGGGTTCGAGGCGCGCAGCCGCAAGGGCAGCGTCGCCCTGGATTTCGGCGGCTACCTGAAGGGCGTCGCCCTCGACCGGGCCGCCGCCATCCTGCGCCAGCGCGGCATCAGCCACGCCCTGATCAATATCGGCGGCAACGTCATGGCCCTGGGCGACAAGTTCGGCCAGCCGTGGAAGGTAGGTATCCAGCACCCACGCCAGCCCGGCCCCCTGGCCGCCCTGACCCTCAAGGACGGCGAGGCCATCGGCACTTCCGGCGACTACCAGCGCTTCTTCGAAGTGGACGGGCGCCGGTATAGTCACCTCCTCGACCCGCGCACCGGCCAGCCGGTGACCCACACCCAGGCGGTAACCGTACTGGTCAGCCCGGGGCCGGGATTGCCCGCCGGGGTCGGCGCCCTGTCGGACGCTGCCTCCAAGCCGATCTTCATCGCCGGACCGAAGCAATGGCGCGCCCAGGCCGCCAGCTTCGGCCTGAACCAGGTGCTGCGTGTCGGCCAGGATGGCCGGATCGAGGTCAGCCGGGCCCTGGCCTCCCGCGTGCAGTGGGTGCCGGGGGCCGACGGCAAGACCCTGCCGGCCTACACCGAAGTGGACCTGCCGGCGGCGACGCAACCTTCGCCCCCGGCCGCGAACTAAACCGGGGCATGGGCCCCACGATGTTGCATGAAAATGGAATGACTGCTGGAATCTTGATTGTTGCCCACGGCGACCAGGGACGTGCCCTGATCGACTGCGCCACCCACGTCTATGGCACTCCGCCGGAACGGCTGGCGGCCGTCTCCGCCGGCCAGGACGAGCCCCGCGATGCGATGCTCAGCCGCCTCCACGACGAGCTCGCCCGCCTCGACGACGGGGCCGGCGTGCTGGTGCTCACCGACCTGTTCGGCGCCACCCCCTGCAACCTGGTACGGGAACTGCTCGTACCGGGCAAGGTAGCCGCCCTGTCCGGGGTGAACCTGCCCATGGTGCTGCGCGCCGTGCGCTTCCGCGACCAGCCCCTGGCCACCCTGGTGGAACGGGTTCAGGCGGCCGCCGTGGAATGCACCGTGTCGGTTCCGGCGGCGGAGCCGGCAGCGGACCAGCCGTAAGCACTGTTTCAATAACAATATCGCCACTCGCAACAGGAATTCGACCATGACCCAGACGGTCCGCAGCGAAACGGAAATCGTCAATAAACTCGGCCTGCACGCCCGCGCCTCGGCCAAGCTGACCCAGACCGCCGGCCGCTTTCAGTGCGAGGTGTGGATGGAAAAGGGCGGCAAGCGCATCAACGCCAAGAGCATCATGGGGGTGATGATGCTGGCCGCCGGCAAGGGCTCCAAGGTCACCCTGGAAACCATCGGCGGCGACGCACCCCAGGCCATGGAGGCCCTGCTGGCGCTGATTGCCGACAAGTTCGGCGAAGGAGAATAAGCTGCCCGCCCCCGCCGCCCCGGCGCGTTCCGCCGCCTCCGAGATGAGCTTCACCCTGCACGGCCTGGGGGTGTCCGGCGGCATCGCCATCGGCTACGCCCAGCTCATGTCCCACGCCACCCTGGAGGTGGCGCAGCTGACCATTTCGCCGCGCATGGTGGAAAAGGAAGTGGCGCGCCTGCAGGCGGCCATCGGCGCGGTGCACAGCGAACTGGAGGAGTTGCGCCAGGAAACCGCCAACACCGCCCCGGAGTTGCAGGCCTTCGTGGACATCCATGCCCTGCTGCTGGCCGATCCGGAGCTGTCCGAAGTGCCCCTGGCCATCATCCGCGAACGGCGCTGCAACGCCGAGTGGGCGATGGTGCAGCAGATGGAAGCCCTGGTCGAACAGTTCGACGCCATCGAAGACCCCTACCTGCGCGAGCGCCGCGCTGACGTGCGCCAGGTGGTGGAGCGGGTGATCAAGGAGCTGATGGGCCGCCCGGGGCGCCAGTCGATGAAGTCGGCCAAGGGGATGCGCGAGGAGGACCAGATCATCGTCGCCCACGACCTGTCGCCGGCCGACGTCATCACCTTCAAGGAACACCGCTTCGCCTCGTTCATCACCGACGTGGGCGGGGCCACCTCCCACACCGCAATCCTGTCGCGCAGCATGGCCATCCCGGCCATCGTCGGCCTGCGCGACGCACGCTCGGTGATCCGCGACAACGAGCTGGTGATCATCGACGGCACCCGCGGCGTGGTGATCGTCAATCCGGACCCCCGGGTGCTGGAAGAGTACCGGCTGCGCAAGTCGGAGCGGGAGATCGAGCGCTCCAAGCTGAAGCGCCTGAAGACCGCCGAGTCCGAGACCCTGGACGGGGTGAAGATCGAGCTGCTGGCCAACATCGAACTGCCCGAGGACGTGGACGCCGCCCTGGAGGCGGGCGCCCAGGGGGTAGGGCTGTTCCGTACCGAGTTTCTCTTCCTCAACCGGGGCGACATGCCCGACGAGGACGAGCAGTTCGAGGCCTACCGCAAGGTGCTGAAGGGCATGGACGGCCGCCCGGTGACCATCCGCACCTTCGACCTGGGGGCCGACAAGGCCCTCGACACCTCGCGCCATTCGACCAACCCGGCCCTCGGCCGGCGCGCCATCCGCCTGTCCCTGTCCGAGCCGAAGATGTTCCAGGTGCAGTTGCGCGCCCTGTTGCGCGCTTCGCGCTACGGCCGGCTGAAGATCCTGGTGCCGATGCTGGCCCACGCCAGCGAGATCGACGCCACCCTGGCCGCCCTGGCCCAGGCCAAGGCCAGCCTGCGCGAGAAGAAGATCCCGTTCGACGAAGCGGTGGCCATCGGCGGCATGATCGAAATCCCCGCCGCAGCGCTGGCCATCAACATGTTCCTGAAGCGCCTCGACTTCCTCTCCATCGGCACCAACGACCTGATCCAGTACACCCTGGCCATCGACCGGGCCGACGAGGAGGTCTCCCACCTCTACGACCCGCTCCACCCGGCGGTAACCATGCTGATGGCCCACACCCTGGCCTCCGGAGAAAAGGCCGGAGTACCGGTGTCGGTGTGCGGCGAACTAGCCGGCGATTCGTCCCTGACCCGCCTGCTGCTGGGCATGGGCTTGCGCCAGTTCTCCATGCACCCTGCCCAGATCCTGGAAGTAAAGCAGCAGGTGCTCAAGTCCGACGTCAGCGAACTGACCCCGCTCGTGCGGCGCATCCTGCGCCTCGAGGAGCCGGGCAAGATCCGCGAGGCGGTGGAACGCCTCAACGCCCCGCCCACGGTCAATTAAACGGCCCGCCCCGGGGCTAGCGCGGCGGGTAGAAATCCTTCGCCGCTTCCCACAGCACCGGTTCGTTCTTCTCCCGGGCCCGGCCGAGCATCTGGATCAGCGGCTGGGCCCGGGTGCCCAGGCCGACCAGTTCGTGGGGCTCCACGCCCACCTCGGGTACTTCCACGGTGGCGCCCTGTCCCTCTTCCTTGAGCGCCTTGTCGTGGGCGACCACGGCAGCCAGGCGATCCAAGGCTTCGGCCACTTCTTCGGCAAGGATGATGCCGCGAGCCGTCGGTTCCTTGCCCAGCACTGTGAGAAGCTTGCGGGCAACGTCGTCGAACATGATCAGATCAGCCGCATTCTTGCAAAAAAACTTGACGATCATGACGCTTTCTCCTGAATAGTCGTTCCATTCTACCTGACCGGCGGCTGTCCGACCGAGCCGGCCCGCTGGGGTAAACTAGCCGTCGTTCCATCCCCACCGCGCCGCTTCCGGGAGGCCTTCCGCCTCCCCGCCGCCGGTGCGTGCTACGGAGATCCGCCTCATCATGCCCCACCTCGATCACCTGTTTGAAAACAACCGCAGCTGGGCGGAGAAGATCCGCGCCGAGGACCCGGAGTTCTTCGATCGCCTGGCCAAGATCCAGGCCCCCGAATACCTGTGGATCGGCTGTTCCGACTCCCGCGTCCCGGCCAACCAGATCACCGGCCTGGACCCCGGCGAGGTGTTCGTGCACCGCAACGTCGGCAACGTGGTGGTCCATTCCGACCTGAACTGCCTGTCGGTGCTGCAGTACGCGGTGGACGTGCTGCGCGTCAAACACGTGCTGGTGGTCGGCCACTACGGCTGCGGCGGGGTCAAGGCCGCCCTGCACGGCCTGCGCGTCGGCCTGGTGGATAACTGGTTGCGCCACATCCAGGACGTGCGCCAGAAACACGCCGCCATGATCGACGGCATCGCCGACCCGGACCTGCGCCACGACCGCCTGTGCGAACTGAACGTGATCGAGCAGGTGTTCAACGTCAGCCACACCACGATCGTCCGCGACGCCTGGGACCGGGGACAGGATCTGACGGTGCACGGCTGGGTCTACAGCCTGGAAAACGGTCTGGCCCACGACATGGCCATTTCCGTTGCCCACCACGACGAGGTGCACGGCGCCTACGCGACCGCGTTGGCGCGTCTGACCACGGCGCCCTCGGTCACCGGCGAATAACACCTTCCACCATGGCTCCGCCCCCCATTGCGCCTGGCTGCGCCCATTCCCACGCCTTCTTCGTCGAAGCCGGCGCGGCGGAGCGGCGTACCCGCTGGGTGACCCTGCTCACCCTGGTCACCATGGTGGTGGAGATCGCCGCCGGCTACCTGAGCCAGTCCATGGCCCTGCTCGCCGACGGCTGGCACATGGGTACCCACGCCTTCGCGCTCGGCCTGGCGGCCCTGGCCTATGCCCTGGCGCGGCGCCATCGCGACAATCCGCGCTTCGCCTTCGGCACCTGGAAGATCGAGGTGCTGGGGGGCTATACCAGCGCCCTGTTCCTGCTCGTGGTGGCGGCCACCATGGTCTGGGAATCGGTGGAACGGCTGCGCACCCCGCTGCCCGTCAGCTATGGGGAAGCCCTGGTGGTGGCGGTGGTGGGCCTGCTGGTCAATCTCGGCAGCGCCTGGCTACTGCACGGCGGCGGCCACGACCATGGCCATGCCCATCATGATCACGACCATCACCACGCCGGTCACGACCATCACCACGACCTCAACCTGCGCGCCGCCTATCTGCACGTGGTGGCCGACGCCGCCACCTCGGTGCTGGCCATCGTCGCCCTGCTCGGCGGCCTGATGTTCGGCTGGAGCTGGCTCGATCCGCTGATGGGCCTGGTCGGTTCGGCCATCATCACCGTCTGGGCCATCGGCCTGGTGCGCGACACCGGGCGGGTGCTGCTCGACGCGGAAATGGACGCGCCGGTGGTGGCGGAGATCCTCGACGACATCCGCCGCGAGAACGAGCATCCGGCAGAACTGACCGATCTGCACGTGTGGCGGGTCGGCCGGGGCCGCTACGCGGCGATCGTCGCCCTGACCACCGCCTCCCGGGCCGGCCCCGACTACTACCGGCACCGCCTGGGCAGGCATAGCGAACTGGCCCACATCACCGTCGAAGTCACCCACCGCACCGCCTAGGTCGGACCGCGGGGTTCAGGCCACTCCCGGGTGGTTCACCGCGCCCCCATTGCCTCGTCGCCCCGGACGGCTTTTAATTGCCGTCCCTCCATCCTTGGCATCACCTCATGCTGCGTATCGGAATCGACCTCGGCGGTACCAAGATCGAAGCCATCGCCCTGGCCCCGGACGGCCAGGTTCTGGCGCGCCGGCGCATTGCCACGCCCCAGGGCGACTACCCGGCCACGGTGGGCGCGGTGGCCGCCCTGGTGGAGGACATCGAGGCCCATTGCCACGCCCGGGCCACGGTCGGGGTCGGCCATCCGGGCGCCCTGGACCACCGGGGCCTGATCAAGAATGCCAACTCCACCTGCCTGATCGGCCACCCCTTGCAGCGCGACCTGCAGACCCTGCTGCAGCGCGAGGTGCGCCTGGCCAACGACGCCAACTGTTTCGCCCTGTCGGAAGCGGTGGATGGCGCCGGACAGGGTGCCACCAGCGTGTTCGGGGTGATCCTCGGCACCGGCGTGGGCGGTGGCATCGTCATCAACGGTGAGCCGCTGGTGGGCGCCAACGGCATCGCTGGGGAATGGGGCCACATGCCCCTGCCACTGCCCGGCGGCGACGATCTGCCCTTGCCCCCCTGCTACTGCGGCCGCGCCGGCTGCATCGAGACCTACCTGTCCGGACCGGGCCTGGCTGCCGACCACCGGCGCCACACGCCTCGTCCTCCCGGCCCGGTGCTGGACGCCCCGTCCATCGTCGCCCGGGCATCCCCAACCGACGGCGTCACCGCCGATCCGGCCTGCGCCGCCACCCTGGCCCGCTACGAGGAGCGCCTCGCCCGGGGTCTGGCCCAGGTGATCAACCTGCTCGACCCGGAGGTGATCGTCCTCGGTGGCGGCCTATCGGCGATTGCCCGGCTGTACGAGAACGTGCCGCGGCAGTGGCTGCCCCACGTCTTTTCCAACCGGGTAGTGACCCGCCTCGTTCCGCCAGTGCACGGCGATTCGTCCGGGGTGCGCGGTGCCGCCTGGCTGTGGCCCCTGGCCGACTGAGCGTCCGTAACGTTTGCCCCCCCGCACCAAGGAAGACCATGAACACCTCCCCCCTGGAAACCCGCATCTTCATTGGTTCCATCAAGCCCCTGCCGCCGGAAGGCCAATCCACGGGCATCTTCAAGGAGCCCCTGGTCGAAGCGGCGTCCGTCGGCCCCCTGGGCATCGCCGGCGACCAGCAGGCCGATCTGCGCGTGCATGGTGGGCCGGACAAGGCGGTGCATCAGTACTGTGCCGACCACTACCCCCGACTGGCCACCGCTTTTCCCCGGGCCGAGGCGCCCTTCGTCCCGGGCAGCATGGGCGAGAACCTGTCGGTGGCGGGCCTGGACGAGGCCACGGTGTGCATCGGCGACCGCTTCCGCCTGGGCACGGCGCTGCTCGAAGTGAGTCAGCCCCGCTCGCCGTGCTGGAAGATCGACGCCCGCTTCGGCATCGCCTCGGGTCGCTCCGGCCTGGCCTACTACATAGCCCAGCACGGCCTGACCGGCTGGTACTACCGGGTGGTGGAAGCCGGCACGGTGCGCCCGGGCGATGCCCTGGTACAGGTGGAAGAGGGTGCCGGACGGCTCAGCCTGGCCGCCCTGTGGAACGGCTGGCACTGCCTGCCGGCCGGCACCGCCGATCCGTCGCCGGCCTGGCTGCGCCACCTGCTGGCCACGGTGCCGGCCCTGCCGGCCAGCTGGCAGAAGAAGCTCAGCGAGCGGGCTGCCTGGCTGGAGGCCAACCGGCCCGGGAGCGCCGCCAACGCTAACGGCGCCACCGCCCCGGCGGCGCCGCTATGGCACGATCGGCCAGCGGGCTAGAGCGCCCCCCCACGCCACCCCATGGAAACGTCACCCGGGCTGCGCCAGCGGCCTTGGCGACGGCTCGGCTCCTCAGTGACGCGGGCCGAGTAACGTCGGCGCAGCCTTCCCACCACAGTCGGCCGCGCTCACACGGCCAGATCCACCTGCTGCAGGGCCCCGGGCCGACCGTCTTCCATCAGATACACGCCGGAAGCCCGCAGCATGCCCTGCACGTCGCTGCTGCCATCGTCCTGCTGGCGCTTGTAGAGAAACGGGGTACTCACCCCGCTGACCGACAGCGCGCCGATGCCCGCTTCCTTGAGGCTGATCAACCGGTCCGTCACGGCGGGCGGCGTCCCGGCAGCAGAGGCAGAGGAGGTGGAGGATGGGGCGGCGGCCTCGGTCATCTGGCGCTGCCATAGCACCAGATGACTCCACACCGGGTCGGCCTCGTCGATCCAGCCGTTGTGGTCGCTATCGAGGGCCGCCAGGTCGGCAAAGCCGTCACCGCTCAGGGCGCCGAACAGTTCGCGCCCGTCGTCGATGCTGCCGTTGCCGTTGCGGTCCCAGGCGAGCAGGGCGCTGCCCCGGCCGGTGAAGGGGATGGCTTCGGCCGTGCCGTCGGCGTCCAGGTCGAAGGACAGCCCCGGCCCGTCCAGATTGGCGGTGCCGCCGGGCAGGCTGACCACCAGCGGGTCCTTGAAGTAGTAGGCCTTGCCGCTTTGCTCGACCCGGCTCACCGCCAGGCTTTCCCGGGCCAGGGCGAAGTCGAGGGAAACGTCGATCTGCCGGCCATCGGCGGTGCACACCTGGCCCTTGGCGCAATAGCTGACCGCTTCGCTTTCGTAATGGGCCGTGGTGGTGGTGCTCTGCCAGGTTACCGCCACGGCCGGGCGCCGATTGCTGGCGGCCACGGCCGGATCGGTGTCCGCTGCGCCGTCGCTCACCGCCTTCGTGGCTGGCAACAGGTCTGACAGGGACAGGGGCGCCGAGCCATCCGCCGGCTCGCCACGCAGGATGGCCAGCAGGTCGGCGAGCAGGCGCTCCAGGGTTTTTTGCAGGCGCAGATGGTCGGTTTGGGAGGGCGCTTCGCTGCTCAGGGCGTTCCAGTCGATGGCGAGAAAGCCCGGCGGCAAGGGCGGCGCGCTGCTGTCGCCACTGCCGCTGGCGGAGGCCACGTTGCTGACCGTATCGCTGCTCCCCGGGGCAGCACCGGAGCGCGCCTGGGCCATCAGGGCACCGAACAGGCCACCGCTGACGGCGGTGATGCGGCTTTCGTGGGCCAGATCGGTGCGGGACTCTTCCCGGTGGGCCGACGTTTGCTGCAGGGTGGTATCGACGATTTTCATGGGCGGCTCCTGGTAACGGAGGCTTCCCAGTGCAACCGCCGTGCCAACCCGCCCAAATCAGCACTCCAGGGGGTCCACCTCCAGGTGCCAGCGCAGCCGGCTGGGGGCGGCGATGCCCGCCAGGGCCGGGCCAAAATCACTCAAGAAGGCCTGCAGGGCAGGGCGGGCGCCGCATTCGAAAAGGAGCTGGCCCCGCTCCAGGTTGGCCAGCCGGGCCATGCGCATCGGTACCGGGTCGTAGGCAAAAACCGCCGGATGGGCGGCCAGGATGGGCAGGGCCTTTGCCGCCTTGAGGAAGGCCAGGGAGTCGGCCATGTCCGGCGCTTCGGCGCGCAGCATGGCCTGGTAGGTGTAGGGCGGGAAGCCGGCCTGGCGGCGCTCCTCCAGCTCCCGGGCGGCGAAGGCCGGGTAGTCGTGGGCGAGCAGGGCGGCGAACAGGGGATGGCCGGGCTGCTCGGTCTGGATCAGCACCTCGCCGGCCAGCTCGGCCCGGCCGGCTCGGCCGGCCACCTGCATGAGCATGGCGAAGAGCCGCTCCGGGGCGCGGAAGTCGGCAGCGAACAGGCCGGAGTCGGCCCCCACCACGCCGACGAAGGTGAGGTGGGGGAAGTCGTGGCCCTTGGCCAGCATCTGGGTGCCCACCAGGATGTCGGCCCGGGGCGTGCCGGCGGCCTCGTCCGGGTGGATCTGTTCGAGCAGGGCTTCCCACTGCTTGCGGCTGCGCGCCGCGTCCCGGTCCACGCGCAGGATGCGGGCGTCGGGAAAGCGCGCCTTGAGCCGCTCTTCGAGGCGCTGGGTGCCCCGGCCGAAGGGGTGGATGTCCTGGTTGCCGCAGGACGGACAGGCCCGCGGGATGCCGGCCTCGAAGCCGCAGTGGTGGCAGCGCAGGCGCCGGTCCTTGAGGTGCAGCACCAGGTTGGCGGCACAGCGCTTGCAGCGCGACACCCAGCCGCAGGAGGGACAGGCCAGCACCGGGGCATAGCCGCGCCGGTTGAGGAAGACCAGGCTCTGCTCGCCCCGGGCCAGGCGCGCCTCCAGGGCGGCCAGCAGGGCCGGCGAGAGGCCATCGTCCAGGGTCTCGCGGCGGGTGTCCACCAGGCGGATATCGGGCAACCGGGCGCCGGCCACGGCACGCTCGCCCAGGGTGAGCAGGCGGTAGCGCTGCTGCGGGCCGGGCTGGGCGTTGGCCCAGGATTCCAGGGAGGGAGTGGCCGAGCCGAGTAGCACCGGGATGCGCAGCCCCCGGGCGCGCACCACCGCCACGTCCCGAGCCGAGTAGCGCATGCCGTCCTGCTGCTTGAAGGAGGCGTCGTGCTCCTCGTCCACCACGATCAGCCCCAGTTCGGGCATCGGAGTGAACACCGCCAGGCGGGTACCGACGACGATGCGCGCCCGGCCGGCGAAGGCTGCCTTCCAGTGGCGCAGGCGGGCCGCCTCGGTCAGCTCCGAGTGCAGGCTGACCAGCTCGATGCCGGGAAAACGGGCAGCGATGCGCGCTTCCAGCTGGGGCGTGAGGTTGATCTCCGGCACCAGCAGCAAGGCCTGCTGGCCGCGCGCCAGGGCGTCGGCGATGAGGCGCAGGTACACCTCGGTCTTGCCGCTGCCGGTGATGCCGTGCAGCAGCCAGCCGGCAAAGCCCGGCGGCGCGGCACGGATGGCGGCGAGGGCCGCCTCCTGATCGGCGGTAAGCGCCGGCAGGGCGGGGACAACCGCCCCCTTGGCCAGCTTCGGCTTGATCGCCCGGGCCTTGGGCGGATCGGGCCGGCGCAGGGCGCCGGGCAGGGTCTGCAGCATCACCTCGCCGAGGGGCGCCTGATAGTAGGCGGCGGCGAACTCGCACAGGCGGAACCAGTCCTCGGGCAGGGGCGGCAGGTCGCGCAGGATCTCCTCCACCGTCTTCAGCTGATGCTGCGGCAGCTCGCTGGCTTCACCGACGGCGATGACGATGCCGACCTTACGGCCGCGCCCGAAGGGCACCTTGACCCGGCGGCCGATGTCGTCGGCCGTGGCATCGTCGGCCAGGTAATCGAAACTGCGGTGCAGGGGAACGTCGAGGGCGACACTGACTACCGGCACGTCAGTCTCCCGACAGAGAAAACTCGGCAAGGGCCGCCAGTACTGGCGAATCGGAGGTTGTGCACAGAACCTGTGGATAACTCTGTGGGGAACGGGCCCAAAAATCGGCACGAGGCCGATGGATCAAGGCTTTCTGTCATATTGCCGAAAAAATCGGCAAATAAAAATTCTTTTGTTTTCAATGCCCTGAACAACACCGTCGCTGCCTTGTCATATTCTCACGCCCACCGCACCGGGGCGGGGCAGAGAACGCGGCGCTGTGCATAAGTCAAGCCTACGCCGGGGATTTCGCCCTGCTTTGGTGCCCGGACGGACACCCAAGCAGGGCAGATGGGCTTAGGCAGCCTGACGGCGCCGACGGCTTTCGGCGTGGACCGTGTCCACCAGGGTCTTGACCACGTCCGGCGGGGTGAACTGGGAGATGCCGTGGCCCAGGTTGAAGACGTGGCCGGTGTTGCTCGGCCCCGGGCGATCGAAGGAGGCCAGCACCTTGACGGCCTCGGCTGCCACCACCTCGGCCGGGGCGAACAGCACGGAGGGGTCCAGGTTGCCCTGCAGGGCAACCTTGTCGCCGACGCGGCGGCGGGCCTCGCCCAGGTCGATGGTCCAGTCCAGACCGACGGCGTCGGTGCCGATGGCGGCGATGGATTCGAGCCACAGGCCGCCGCCCTTGGTGAATACGATCACCGGCACTTTCTCGCCGTCCTTCTCGCGCTTCAGCCCGGCGACGATGCGCTCCATGTAGCGCAGCGAGAATTCCTGGTAGGCCGCCGCCGACAGGCCGCCGCCCCAGGAGTCGAAGATCATCACTGCCTGGGCGCCGGAATCGATCTGGGCGTTCAGGTAGGCGGTCACCGCATCCGCCGTCACCGCCAGGATGTGGTGCAGCAGGTCGGGGCGGGAGTACAGCATGGTCTTGATCTTGCGGTAGTCGTCGCTGGAACCGCCTTCGACCATGTAGCAGGCCAGGGTGTAGGGGCTGCCGGAGAAGCCGATCAGGGGCACCCGGTTGTTCAGCGCACCGCGGATCTCGGATACCGCGTCCATGACGTACTTCAGTTCGCCGTAGGGGTCCGGCACCTTGAGGGCCTTGATCGCCGCCTCGTCGGCCAGGGGGCGCTCGAAGCGCGGCCCCTCGCCCTCGGCGAAGTACAGCCCCAGACCCATGGCGTCGGGCACGGTGAGGATGTCGGAGAAGAGGATGGCCGCATCCAGGTCGTAGCGCTCCAGGGGCTGCAGGGTCACCTCGCAGGCCGCCCGGGGGTTTTTGCACAGGTTGAGGAAGCTGCCGGCCTGCTTGCGCGTGGCGCAGTACTCGGGCAGGTAGCGGCCGGCCTGGCGCATCAGCCAGACCGGGGTGTAGTCGGTGGGCTCACGCAGCAGGGCGCGGAGGAAGGTGTCGTTCTGCGGGCGGGCCATGGCGGCACTCCGAAAAGAGGCAAAAGGGGGATTATCCCAAAACCGCCGGGGCGAAACACCGATTGGGTCAAAAAGAGGCGTGGGCCGCCCTGTCCGGCGGCGGTGCGGCAGACAGGCGCTCTGGGCAAAGCCCGCGCCTGGCGTGGCTTTCCGGGCATGCTCCGTGGAAAAGGGCGCCAGGCAATGGACGCGACGCGACCACCTTGAAAGTCCGCGCCAGTCCTTGTTCTCCGAGGAGAAACCGCCAAGAACCAGACAGGGCGCGGCATTCCGCGGTGGCTACGTGGAGACCCGCGCCAGTCCTTGGTTTCCGGCCTGCAGGTTCAGCGCCGCCAGAACGCCGGAGAAAACACCACCAGCAGGGTGAAGATTTCCAGCCGGCCGAGCAGCATGGTGAACGAGCAGATCCAGGTCTGCAGGTCGGTCAGCCCGGCGAAGTTGCCCGCCGGGCCGATCTCGTTCAACCCCGGGCCGGTGTTGTTGATCATCGCCACCACCGCCGAGAAGGCGGTCAGAGGCTCCAGGCCCACCCCCACCAGGATCATGGTGAGCAGGGCGGTGCTGGCCATGTACATGAAGGCGAAGGCAAGCACGGCGAACAGGATGGGGGAGGGCACCGGCGCGCCGGCCAGGCGCACCGGCACCACGGCGCTGGGGTAGAGGGCGCGCAGGATCTCGCGCTTGACCTGCTGATAGAGGATCACCGCCCGGATCATCTTGATACCGCCGCCGGTGGAGCCGGCGCAGGTAGCGAAGCTCGACAGGAACAGCATCCACAGGGTGGCGAAGGGCGGCCACTGGCTGTAGTCGGTGGTGGCGAAACCGGTGGTGGTGGCCACCGACACCACGTTGAAGGCCGCGTGGCGGAAAGCGCTGGCCGGGTCGGGATAGACCCCCAGGGACACCAGATAGACGGTAATGCCGGCCACGCTGCCGAGCATCAGCCAGAGGAACCAGCCAGCCTCCGGATCGTTGCGGTAGGCGCGCAGCGACAGGCGGCGCAGCGCCAGGTAGTGGGTGGCGAAGTTGAGGCCGGCCACCAGCATGAAGACCACCGCCACCGCCTCGATGGCCGGGCTGTTCCAGTAGCCGTAGCTGGCGTCGTGGCTGGAATAGCCGCCCAGGCCGAGGGTGGAAAAGCCGTGCATCACCGCGTCCAGCCAGGTCATGCCGGCCCAGCGGTAGGCACCTACGCACAGGGCGGTAAGCAGCACGTAGACGCCCCACAGGCCCTTGGCCGTCTCGGCGATGCGCGGCGTCAGGTTGCGCTCCTTCATCGGCCCCGGGGTCTCGGCCTTGAACATCTGCCGGCCACCGATACCGAGCAGGGGCAGGATCGCCACCGCCAGCACGATCAGGCCCATGCCGCCGACCCAGGCCAGCTGGCAGCGCCACAGGTTGATCGAGGGCGGCAGGGCGTCCAGCCCGGTGAGCACCGTGGCGCAGGTGGTGGTGAGGCCGGAGGCGGCCTCGAAGTAGGCGTCGGTGAAGCTCGTGCCCAATTGCAGCATCAGGGGCAGGGCGGCGAACACCGGCAGCACCGCCCAGGTCAGCACCACCAGCAGGAAACCGTCCCGTATCGACAGATCGCCGGTGGCGCGCCGGGTGGCGAGCAGCAGCAGGGCGCTGCTGCCCAGGGTCAGGGCCAGACTGGCGCCCAGGGCCGGGCCGGCGCCGTCGTCCAGCCCCCAGGCGACGAGCAGGGGCAGCAGCAGGGTGGCGCCGAAGAAGAACAGGATCAGAGCGAACACCCGCACCACCGGCAGGTAGGGCTGCAGCCCGCGGCTGGGGCGCAGCGGCAGTTCGCCGGCAAAGAACAGACGCAGGTGGCGACGTACCCGGCGGCGCCGGCCCGCCGCAGCGGGTTCGGCCCGGGGTGCGGCGCCAGGGTTGGAAGGCGAGGCCGGCGCCGCCGGCGGAGGTAGCACGGGGCTCACAGGAAGCCGACGGCGACCTGGAACAGGCGCACCACCTTGGGCACCAGCTCCTTGCGCGTGCAGAACAAGATGACGTGGTCGCCGGCCTCGATCACCGTGTCGTGATGGGCCATGATCACCTCGCCGTAGCGGGTTTCCACGTCGGCCTCGCTGTGCTCCAGTACCCGGGGGACGTCCATGGCCCGCACCAGGGCGGCCACCGACGCCCCGGCGGGCAGGTCCAGGTCGGCGATGCGCCGGCCCACCACCTTGGAGGTGCGGGCATCGCCGTGCACCACCAGCTCCAGGGCCTCGGCGGCGCCGCGGCGCAGGCGGTGCACCTGGACCACGTCGCCCTGGCGCACGTGGGCGAGAAAGGCCCCGGCGGAGACTTCGGCCGGGGACAGGGCGATGTCGATGGGGCCGCCCTGGACCATGTCGGCATAAACCCGGCGGTTGATCAGGGCCAGCACCCGGCGGCAGCCGAGGCGCTTGGCCAGGCTGGCGGCGAGGATGTTGTCCTCGTCGTCGTTGGTCAGGGCCAGGAACAGGTCAGATTCGCCGATGTTGGCCTGATCGAGCACGTCCTCGTCGCTGGCTCCGCCGCACAGCACCATGGCGTCGTCGAGCTGGGCGGCCACATCCTCGGCGCGCAGCCGGTTGGCTTCCACCACCGTCACCCGGCAGCGTCGCTGCAAGGCGCCGGCCACCCGGGCGCCGATGTTGCCGGCGCCGGCCACCACCACCCGGCGCACCGGCTGCTCCTCGCGGCGCAATTCGCGCAGCACCGCCGGCAGATGCTCGCTGGGGGCGATGAAGAACACCTCGTCCCCCACCTCGATGCGGGTCTCGCCGGTGGGCGGCACCGGCCGGTCACGCCGGTACAGGGCGGCGATGCGGGCGTCGATGTCCTCGGGCAGGTGGCGGCGCATCTCGCGGATCGGATGGCCGACCAGCAGGCCGCCCTCGTAGGCGCGCACCCCCACCAGGGTGAGGCGACCGCCGCCGAACTCCAGCACCTGCAGGGCGCGGGGGAATTCCACCAGGCGGACGATGGTGTCGGTGACCTCCTGCTCGGGGCAGAGGGCCTCGCTGACGGCGAAGTGCTCCGGGGCGAACAGGCTCGGGTCGGCGAAGAAGTCGGCATTGCGCAGCCGGGCCACCCGGCGCGGCACGTTGAAGCGGCTGTGGGCCAGCTTGCAGGCCACCAGGTTGGCCGGGTCGCTGCGCGTGACCGCCACCAGCAGGTCGGCATCGGCGGCACCGGCAGCCTCCAGCACCCCGGGGGTGGAGGCGTCGCCGACCAGGGTGCGCAGGTCGAAGCGATCCTGCAACAGGGCCAACCGCTCCCGGTCGATGTCGACCACGGTCAGGTCGTTGGCCTCCGAACTCAGGTGTTCGGCCAGACTGGCGCCGACCTGGCCGGCGCCGAGAATGAGGATCTTCATCCGCTGCTCCTCTGGCGCGCCCGCAACCGCGGGACGCGCTTATTCCTTGCTGCGCCCGACGGGCAGGCCAAGCTGCTTGAGCTTGCGGTAAAGGTGGGTGCGTTCCAGTCCGGTCTGCTCCGCCACCCGGGTCATGTTGCCGCCGGCCACCGCCAGGTGGTGGGCAAAGTAGGCCTTCTCGAAGGCTTCCCGAGCCTCGCGCAGCGGCTCGCCGAAGAAGGCGCTGAGAGCCTGACCCGGGCCGTTTTCCGCCGCGCTTTCGGCGGTGAGCAGGCGGGCCACTTCCTCGGCGCTGATCTCATCATCGAGGGCGGTCAGGGCCAGGTTCTTGACCGCCGCGGCGAGGGCCGTCCAGCCGCCGTCATCGCCCGGCCAGCGCTGCTGGCGCAGCAGGTTGAGGGCGCCGCTGGCCAGGCGCTTGTGCGGAACCTCGCCGCGCTCGGCGAGCAGGGTGAGCAGCAGGGCGGCGATTTCCGGCACCTCGTCGCCCCGGTCGGTAAGGGGCGGCAGGGCCAGGCGGACTTCCGCCAGGCGGCTCACCAGGGCCGGGTCCCAGCCGGCGTCGGGCAGGGTGGTGGCGGACTTGCTGCTGGCCACCACCAGCATCAGCTTGTGCCGTTCCAGCCGTTCCAGGGCAAAGGCCAGGTTCATCTGCTGCAACCGCCCCAGGCTGGGCAGTTCGGGCACGAACAGCACGCCGCCGGCCACTTCCTGGAGGCGCTCCTGGGTAAGGGGGCCGGCCTCGGTGGACAGGTCGAGCCAGGGCGCCTGTGGCGCCTGCAGGGTGCGGGCGCAGGCTTCGGCCAGGCCACCGGCGGGGCAGCGCAGCAGCACTGCCGGGGTGCGCGCCGCCGCTTGTTCGAGACGCTTGCGGAAGTCCTTGAAGAGCGGGACGTGGGCAAAGGCTTCCAGGGTCATCACCGGCTTGGCCGCCGGGGTTTCGTGCTTGAGCACGCGCTTCACCGTGGCCAGCAGTTTCTGCAGGGCGATCGGCTTCTCCAGGAAATCGGCGGCGCCGAAGCGAGTGGCTTCCACTGCGGTGTCGATGGTGCCGTGGCCGGACATCATGATCACCGGCATGTTCAGCTGGCCCGCCGCCGCCCATTCCTTGAGCAGGGTGATGCCGTCGGTGTCGGGCATCCAGATGTCGAGCAGCACCAGGTCGGGGCGCCGCTCGGCCCGGACGCGCCGGGCGGCGGCGGCGTTTTCCGCCAGCAGCACGGCGTGGCCTTCGTCGGCAAGGATTTCGGAGAGCAGCTCGCGAATGCCGACTTCGTCGTCGACTACGAGGATCTGGGCCATGGCAATACTCGATTCGTGTGTTTCATGCGATCAGGCGACAGGCCGGGCATCGGCGGGGGCCGTAGCCAGGGGGATGCGCACCCGGATCAGGGCACCCCGGGGTGCCCGGTTGGAAAGGATGACGTCGCCGCCGTGTTCGTCGGCGATCTTGCGCACGATGGCCAGGCCGAGGCCGGTGCCCTTGGCCTTGGTGGTGGTGTAGGGTTCGAAGGCCCGGGCCAGCACCTCCGCCGGAAACCCGCAGCCATTGTCGGCCACCAGCAGTTCGGCGTAACGGCCGGCCAGGGCCGTGGTGAGTTCGATGCGCGGCGCCGGGGCGGGACCGGTTGCTTCCTCCACACCGCTGCCGCCCAGGCCCTCCACCGCATCCTGGGCGTTACGCAACAGGTTGTGGATGATCTGGCGCAACTGGGTGGCGTCACCCAGTACCGGCGGCAGATCGGGGCTCAGGTCGGCCACGACCGGCACCTGAGAGGTTTCGTAGAGCCCGAGCACCTCGCCGACCAGGGCATTCAGATCGAGGGGACGCAGCTCCGGCGGCGGCAGGCGGGCGTAGTCGCGGAAATCGTCCACCATGTGTTTCATCGCCTGGACCTGGTTGATGATGGTGGTGGTGGAGCGTTGCAGAAGATCGGCGTCGCCGTTGGCCAGCTTGTCAGCCAGCTTGACCTGGAGACGCTCGGCGGACAGCTGGATCGGCGTCAGAGGGTTCTTGATCTCGTGGGCCAGGCGACGCGCCACTTCGCCCCAGGCGGCGGCACGTTGGGCAGCGATGAGTTGGCTGACGTCGTCGAAGACCACGACGAAGCCGCCGCCGGATGCGGCCGGCAGGGTCGAGCCGCGCACCAACAGGATGCGGTGGGCACCGTCGGTGCCGACCAGATCCACCTCGCGCTGCCAGTCCTCATCCGGGTTATCGGCAAAGGCATCGCGAATCGCCCGGCCGTAGTCGGCCAGGCGCGGCCAGCTATCCGCCGGCTCGCCGATCAGACCGGTCAGATCGTCGCCGAGGATGTGGCCGGCCCCCTGGTTGGCGGCGTGCAGAACGAAGCGACGATCGAAGGCCAACACCCCGGCGGACAAGTTGCCGAGGATTTCTTCCAGATAGGCCCGGGCCGATTCAAGCTCGGCCCGGTGCCGCTCGGTCTCGCGCCGGGCATCGTCGAGCTGGCGGGTCATGCGCGAGAACGACTGGGTCAGCACCCCCAACTCGTCGCGGCTGTAGATGGCCTGGCGCGGCGTGAAGTCGCCAGCAGCCACCGCCTGGGTACCTTCGGCCAGGATCGACAGGGGCGCCGAGAGGCGCCGGGCCAGAACGAAGGCCAGGGCGATGGCGCCGAGCAGGGCGAGCAACAGGGTCAAGGTCAGGGACAGGGCGTACAAGCGGGTCAGGCCGGAGCGGGCCAGGGCCAGTTCCTGGTAATCCCGATACACCGCCTGGACCGCCTCGGCATTGGCCGCCAGGGCCTTGGGCACGGGCTGGGACAACTGCAGGTAGCGGGGCTCCTCGCCCAAGCTGAAGGTGCTGATCGGCAGCAGCACGCGCAGGGTCAGATCCTGCCCCCCTTCCCCTTCGACCTCGGCCAGCCCCCGGTTGAGACGGGCCTGTTTCAACTGGCTGGTAGTCGGCAGGGCCGGCAGCAGATTCGACAGACCGGCCGAAGCCGAGGCCAGCAGCTGGCCCTGGGCCGTGACGAGCAGGGCAGTTTCGGCATCGGCCTGCTCGCGCAGGCGGTTGAGCATCACCCGGCGCTGCACGTCCGGACGGTCGGCCAGCTCTTGAGCCACCGCCCGTCCCCGGGCGGTGAATTCCGCCAGCCGGGTATCGAGGGCGGAACGGCCGAGGTTGAGGCCGGACTCCAGGGCTTTCTCCACCCGCACGTCAAACCAGCTCTCGATGCTCTTGGTCACAAAACGCACCGAAACCCCATACACCAGCGCCCCGGGAACCACCGCCATCAGTCCAAAAAACAACACTAGGCGCAGCTTCAACTTGGAGCCGAAGACCTTGGCCCGGTGCTCCCGGGCGAGGAGGGCGAACTGCCAGCCGACCAGCCCGACTAGGCTCAGCGCTACCACCAGGTTGCCCACCAGTAGCCAGGGGTACTGGCGGGTGAACAGCGGGGTATTGCCCGACGCCAGGGTCAGCAGCAGCAGGAGGAAGCCTCCCAGGGCAGCGGCTACCGCGATCAGCAGCTTCATCGCGCCTCGCTCGGCAGGGACGCGGGCACGAACGACCAGCGCGCCCAGTCCGAACTCAAGGTCCAGTCCCGGTTGGCCAACGCACTGATCTGGAAGGGTTTGGGCAGCTGGGAGATATCGAGGCGCAGCCGCAATGCCGCTTCGTAGGGATCGCCCGAGCGCAATTGGGAGCGCTCCAGCACGGTCCAGTGACGCAGCCGGGACAGTAGGCGCAGGGCTTCTTCCAGGGAAGAGAAGCTTTGATGCAATGCCCCGACCGACAAGCGGTATTGGCGGGTCAGGGCATGGTAGGACAGACGCACCGTCTGGCTGCGCGTGACCACGCTTTCATCGAGCCACCACCAGCGCCGCCGGGTTATCTCGAATTCAATCACGAAAGGCAGCACCACCCCTCGGGTGACCGCGTCTTCCAAGCGTGCAGGCAGGTCGAAGACAAAATCGGCTGACACCGCATAACCATCGTCGCCGGCAACCAGTACCGGCTGACGCACCTCGATTTCAGCAGCAACGGCCGGCACCATGCCCAGCAACAGGATCGCCAACAGCACAAGCAGGCCGCGCCAGCACTGTCGCGCCAGGGAGCACCGCGGACTGCTCGCCGCGGGCATCCACCGCAGCGGAGCCTCAGAGGGTTTTTTGCAGCAGAGCGTAGTAGAAGCCATCGTGATCGGGGCAGGGGAGCAAGGTTTCCTCGCCGAGCAACTCAACTTGGCCATGCACCGCCGGGTCCGCCAGGAAGGCGGCGATCTGTTCGGTGTTTTCTTCCGGAAAAACCGAGCAGGTGGCATAGAGCATTTTTCCGCCACGGGCGAGGGTAGGCCATAGGGCCCGCAGAATTTCCCCCTGGGTCCGGGCGAACGAGGCAATGTCCTCGGGGCGACGCAGCCATTTGCTGTCCGGGTGGCGGCGGGCCACACCGGAAGCGGAACAGGGCACATCGGCAAGAATGCGGTCGAAGGGCTTGCCATCCCACCAACGGGCCACATCGCGGCAATCGGCGACCTTGACCGCCGCCGCCAGGCCGAGCCGTTCCAGATTCTGTTCGATGCGTTGGCAGCGTTCCGGCGACACATCGAGGGCGAGCAGGCGCGCATCGGCCAGTTCGAGAATATGGGCGGCCTTGCCGCCCGGGGCGGCACAGGCATCGAGCACGCGTTGGCCCGGCGCTGCCGCCAGTAGGTGGGCCGCCCGCTGGGCGCCCGGATCCTGAACCGAAACCAGCCCCTCCGCAAAACCAGGAATGTCGCTCACCGGCCGTGGCCTCAGCAGGCGCAGGCCGTCCGCGCCACAGGCCTCCGTCGGGCAATCCACCTCGACCAGTCGTTGTGCCATCTCCACCACGCTCGCCCGGCGGCGGTTGACGCGCAGCGCCATGGGCGGCGCCTGATTGGCTGCGGCCAGCAACTCCACCCAGCGATCCGGATAGGCCTGCTGTAATTTTGCGCGCCACCAGGCTGGATGCCAGGTTTGTGCATCCGCATCGTCCGCCGTGGCCTGAGCCAGGCTGTCGCGCCGGCGCAAGGCGTTACGCAGCACCGCATTGACCAACGCCTTGAAACGCCCACCCGCCAGATGTCCCGCCGCCTCGACTGCCTGGTCCACCGTGGTATGGCTGTCGTCCGGCTCGGCATCGAGACGGTACAGGGCGAGCAGCAACAAGGCGCGGATTTCCACACTGGGCAAAGGCCGTTCAAGCAAGCGGGACAGAATGGCGTCGCCCAACCCATAGCGGCGCAATGTCCAATACACCATATCCTGCGCCTGGGCACGCACGGTTCCTGTCGCTTCGCGGCCGCGCGGCACCGGCACACCACGGCCGAGCAATTCCGCCAGGCTGCGGCCATCCAACACACCACCGACCACCGGCACCGCCAGCAGGAACGCCGTGGCCAAGGCATCGGCCTTAGGCCAGGGGGGCAAGTGGCGCTCCACGGAAGCAGCATGTGAACCACCATGACGCACCTTGCCCGAATGAGGCGCGGTGTTGGGGCGGGAAAGGGAAATACGGGGCGAGCGGGTGGAGCGATCAGTCATGCCAGGCAGTTTAGCACGCCCCCACCCCAGGCCCGGGCCTGTCGGCCGGGGGTTTACGGCGGATAATCGCTCCCGTCCGCCCCCTATCCTTCGCCCTGGAAATCACCCCTGGCCATGCGCCGCACTTCACTTCGCCGTCTTCTCCTCACCGCCGTCCTGGCAAGCGTATTCGTTGCACCGGCCCACGCTTGGAACAATGCTGGACATCGCTTGGTGGCCGCCATTGCCTGGCGGCACTTGGATAACGAAACCCAGGACAGCATCGGGACCCTGCTGCGCCAGCACCCGGACTGGCCACGCTGGGTCGCCCGCAGCCGCAACGACACCCCCGCCAGCGCGAACGAAGAAGCCTTCATTGCGTCATCAACCTGGGCTGACGAACTGCGGCGCGACCCACGCTTTCGCGACTCGCAACGAACGTCTGCAGCGACACGCCCCTTCACACTCGACGACGGCGAGCGGCACAGTGACTGGCATTACCTCAACCGCCCCCTGGACGGCGAAGGACGATTAGGCAACAACCGCCTGGGTGGCAACCTGGACAACGCCCTGGAGGATCTTTCCAAAATCCTGGCCGACACCACGCAGCCTGCCCAACACCGGGCACAAGCTTTGGTCTGGCTCATCCATCTGTGTGCCGATGCCCATCAACCACTGCATACCGTTACCCGTCTGCAGGGCGACATCCCGGATAGCGGCGGCAACGGCCTGCTGATCCACGACCCGAGCCATCCCCGGCTCACGCAGCAGTCCCTGCACGCCTGGTGGGACGATCGCCCCGGACCACCCTGGCTGCACGGGGAAAAGCTGACAGCCCAGGCCCTGGAGCTCGATCTGGGCATGCCCCCCATTCCGCCGCGCACCCCCCAGGAGTGGATCCGCGAAGCCCAGCACCTGGCCCGTTCCGTTGTCTATCGCAACCTTACCGGGCCGCAGCCCATCACCCTCAGCCCGGAGTACCGGGACAACGCACAACGCATTGCGGACCGACAGGTCGTCGCCGCTGGACGACGTCTGGCATTCTGGCTCAGCGCGCTGCTCGCTATTCGCTAACCAAAGAATGTTTCACGTGAAACATCACGCAAGAGACCGACTTTTTGTTTCACGTGAAACAAAAACCCCGGCGCAAGGCCGGGGTTGGTTCGGGGTGGCCAGATGACCCTCATCGCCCAGCCAAGGCATGCAGCCGAGCAATACGCTCTGCGGTAGCCGGGTGGGTCCGAAACAGGCCAGCCATACCGTCGCCGGAAAGCGGATTCATGATCATCATCTGGGCAGTTTCGGGATGGGACTCGGCGGTCGCCATGGGGATACCCCGAGCGTAGGCATCGATCTTGGCCAAGGCATCCGCCAAGGCCAGGGGATCACCGCTGATCTCGGCGCCGCCACGATCGGCTTCAAACTCACGGGCGCGGGAAATGGCCATCTGGATCAAGGATGCCGCGATTGGGGCGAGCAGGGCGACGGCAATGCTGGCTACCGGATTGGTTGGCCGCCCCTCGCTGTCACGCCCGCCAAAAAACATGGCGAAGTTGGCCAGGGCAGAAATGGCACCCGCCATGGTGGCGGAAATCGTCGAAATCAGAATGTCACGGTGTTGGACGTGGGCCAACTCATGCGCCATCACCCCGCGTAGCTCCCGGGCCGAAAGCATTTGCAGGATGCCGCTCGTCGCCGCCACCGCGGCATTTTCCGGATTGCGACCGGTGGCAAAGGCGTTCGGCTGGGCCTCATCGATGATGTAAACCTTGGGCATGGGCAAACCAGCTCGGCCGGCCAGCTCCTTGACCATGTTGTAGAGGTAGGGACTACTGGTCTCGTCCACTTCCTGGGCGTTGTACATCTTCAAGACCATCTTGTCCGAGAACCAGTAGGAGAACAGGTTCATCGCGCCACCGAACAGCAGGGCCAGCAGCATGCCTTGCTTGCCACCGAGCAGTGCGCCGATCACCCCGAACAGAGCAATGATGGCCGCCATCAAGACAGAGGTTTTCAGCCAATTGGTAAACATGGGCAATCTCCTTCGTGTTGCGATGACCAACAGGCCATCAAACGATACATTGGGCTAGCGCCGGCAATTTCAAGCATCAGCCCGGGGGAGCGCAAAACGGTCGCCCGGCACCATGCGGAATCCGGCCAGGAACTGCCCTGCGGGCAAACGCTTGCCGCCAGGCTTTTGCAACTCTGTGAGCAGCAAACCCTGCTCGCCGCAAGCCACTAGAATCCCGTTCCGATCCGCGGCCAGCACCTCCCCGGGCTCACCACGCACGGGCCGCACCTGGGCGTCCCACACTTTCACCAGCACCCCACCAACCTCAGCAGTGGAGCCGGGGAAGGGGTCAAAGGCCCGCACCTGACGCAGCAGTGCCGCTGCCGGCTTGGTGAAATCCAAAGGGGCCTCACTGCGCGCCAGTTTTGCGGCGTAGGTCACTCCCGCCTCGGGCTGGGGGGTGGCCGGCAGCGGGCCTGCCCTGAGTTTGCCCAGGGTTGTCACCACCAGCTCAGCCCCCAAGGCCGCCAACCGGTCATGGAGGCGGCCGGCGCTGTCGTCTTCTCCGATGGGCAGCACGGCCCGAGCCAGCACGGGCCCCGTATCGAGTCCGGCCTCCATCTGCATGATGCAGATGCCGGTCTCGGCGTCGCCGGCGAGAATGGCCCGATGAATCGGCGCCGCGCCGCGCCAGCGGGGCAGCAAGGAAGCGTGAATGTTGATGCAGCCTAAGCGCGGCAAATCCAGGACAGCCTGGGGCAGGATCAGACCATAGGCCGCCACCACCATGATGTCCGGCGCGGCAGCGGCAATCCGGGCCTGCGCCGCTTCATCGCGGAGGGAGACGGGCTGAAAAACCGGCAGTCCGTGCGTCTCGGCCAGCGTCTTGACCGGCGAAGGTTGCAGGGCCATGCCGCGCCCTGCAGGGCGGTCCGGCTGAGTCAACACCAGGGGAACTTCAAACCCGGCGGCGACAATCGCCTCCAGGGCTGCCGCGGCAAATTCCGGCGTACCGGCAAAGACAACGCGCATAACCTCTCCCGCGAAGGCACCGGCCTCCGCCTGTGGATAGTTTTGTGAATAAGTCGGGGAAAAGCTGTGACAAAAAGTATCCGCCGCATTGCGCGGACGGAGGCTCCGCGCGTCATGGCTAGCGGCGCGCAGAGCGAAGCGAGGCAGGCTCAGGCGGTAATGCGCGCCTGCTTGGCCAGCTTGGCCTTGATCCGCCCCTGCTTGAGCTGGGAAAGGTGGTCGACGAAGACCGTGCCATTGAGATGATCGATTTCATGCTGCACGCACACCGCCAGCAACCCGTCGGCGGCCAGCGTCTGCTCCTGCCCGGTCAGGTCAAGATAACGGACGGTCACCGTTGCCGCCCGGTCGACCTTGTCGTAGATGCCAGGCACCGACAGACAGCCTTCTTCATAGACCTGATGACCGTCGCTCGCGATCAACTCGGGATTGATCAAGGTAAGCAATTGATCGCGGGTTTCAGAAATATCGATGACAATGACCCGTTTGTGCACGTTGACCTGGGTCGCAGCCAGGCCGATACCGGGCGCTTCATACATGGTTTCCGCCATATCGGCCGCCAGGCGACGGATGCCGTCGTCAACAATCTGAACGGGAGTCGCGATTTTGGTCAGACGGGGATCGGGGAACCGCAAAATGGGCAACAGGGCCATGGCAAACTTGCTCCGGACTGGGAATGGGGGCAGAATCCAGACAGACTCGGCGCCCGATACCAGGGGGAAAATCAACGGTTAGCGGCTGAGAACGACGTGGATGATGCCTACGTCCGACTCGCGGAGCACTTTCCGGGGAATCGCCGCTTGAGCCAGGACTTTCACCCTTTTGCACCAAGCCCCGCTTTTCGGCCAGATCCGCCGTTCTCAAGGAACCGCACGATGAAACGAATTATAGCCGCCCTGACGCTGGGGATGATCGCGGTCACCGCCACGGCGCAAGAGGCTGCGCCCCTGACCCTGGCCGATGGCGCGCCGGACCGCCACGAGGTGGTGAAAGGCGACACCCTGTGGGGGATTTCTGGGGAATTCCTGCAACAACCCTGGCGCTGGCCGGAAATCTGGCGGCTCAACCGGGAGCAGGTCAAGAACCCCCACCGTATCTATCCGGGCGACATGATCGTGCTGATCAAGGGCGCCGATGGCCGCCCCCAGCTGACCCTGGCCCGAAAGATCGCCAGTGGCGGCTCCAGCACCAAGACCAAGACGATCGCGCCAACCAATTACAAGAGCGAAGAAAAGGACGCCATTCCCAGCATTTCGCCCCGGGACATCGAGCCGTTCCTTTCGAAGCCGCTGGTCGTCAGCGCCGAGACCCTGGCGACCTCGCCGCGCATCGTCTCCACCCAGGAAGGCCGGGTCATGCTCGGCGGCGGTGATCGTGCCTTCGTCAGCGGCATTCCCGAAGGGCAGCACCAATGGCTGCTCTACCGTCCGGGTAAAAAGTTGATCGACCCCGATACCAAGGAACTGCTCGGCTACGAAGCCGAGTACCTCGGTACCGCCCGGGTCGCCAAGGAAGGCGAACCTGCCGTGGTGGAAGTGATCACCGCCAACCAGGAGGTCGGTCGCGGCGACCGGCTGACCCCCGCCACCCAGCCCGAACTGATCACCTACGCCCCCCACGCGCCCACCGGCACCGTCTCGGCCAAAGTGATCTCCATATATGGCGGCCTGGCGCAGGCGGGTCGCTATTCGATGCTTGTGCTCAACAAGGGCACCAACGACGGTCTGGAAGTGGGCCATATCCTGGCCATCTACCGCAGCGCCGCCTTGGTCAAACAGCGCGCCGAGAACGGCAAGAAGGAACAGGTGGAACTGCCCGAGTACCGCAATGGCCTGGCCTTCGTCTTCCGCGTCATGGACCGGGTTGCCTACGCACTGGTGCTCGACGCCACCCAGCCGGTCGAGGCCAACGACACCCTGCGCAATCCCTAACCCAGGAGGCGCCATGGCCGACCCTTCCCTGGCGGCATGGCTACGGCTGACCCTGGCACCCGGGGTCGGTCCCAAGACCCAACGCGACCTACTCGCCGCCTTCGGCCTGCCCGAAGCGGTGTTTGACGCCGGCTTCGGTGCCATCGCCCGAATCGCCGGGGATCAGGTGGCGCGGCATCTGTTCGATACCGATACCCAGGCTGCCATCGACGCGGCCCTGGTCTGGCACGAGCAACCGGGCAATGCTCTGGTCACCCTGGCGGATGCCGACTATCCCCGGGCCCTGCTGAATACCCCAGATCCGCCTTCCTTACTCTACGTAAAGGGCAACGCCGCCCTGCTCAATACCCCGGCCATCGCCATCGTCGGTGGACGCAACGCCACCCCTCAGGGGATCCGCGATGCCGAAACCTTCGCCGCCTACCTGGCCGGCCAGAACATCACCGTGGTCAGCGGCCTGGCCCTGGGTATCGATGGCGCCGCCCATCGCGGCGCCCTGGCGGTCAATGGCCCCACCGTGGCCGTGGTCGGCACCGGTGCCGACCGCATTTATCCGGCACGACACCGGGAACTGGCCCGGGCCATTGCCGAGCGGGGCGTGGTGATCAGCGAGTTTCCCCTCGGCATGCCGCCCCTGGCGCACAACTTTCCCCGCCGCAACCGCCTCATCGCCGGCTTGGCGGCTGGCTGCCTGGTGGTGGAGGCCGCTCTCGAAAGTGGCTCCCTGATCACCGCCCGGCTGGCCGGTGAATTGGGTCGTGACGTATTTGCCGTACCCGGCTCGATCCATTCCCCCCTGTCCAAGGGATGCCATCGTTTGATCAAGGACGGCGCCAAGCTGGTGGACGACGCGGCCGACATCATGGAAGAGCTGCGCTGGCCCCACCCTGCGCCTACCGCTTCGGGCAGCGTCACGGCAACCCCGGATCTGTTCACCGCCCCCGCGACCAGCACCACCGAAGTGCCGCTGCTGAGCGCTCTGGGACATGCGCCGGCAACCCTGGACGAATTGTTCGTCCGCCTCGCAGAACAGGACCCGAACTTGACGGGCGAGGGGGTTCTTGCGATGCTGGGGACGCTGGAACTGGAAGGCCGCATCGCGCGGCTGCCCGGGGGACGCTACCAGCGTCTCGCCTGACCCTTCTCCAGGGCTCGGGTTTGTACGGCGGCCACGCCTTCAGCGCTTCAGTATTTCTCGCTTCACCTCAGCCGACTCTGCCATGTTCGATATCCTCGTTTATCTCTTCCAACACTATATGGAGTTCAGCGCCCGCCCCGAACCGGGGACCCTGGCCAAGAAACTCTCGGCGGTGGGGTTCGAACAGGGCGAAATCGACGAAGCCCTGACCTGGCTCGGCGGCCTCAACGCAGAGGGCGAACTCGCCGAGCCGGCCGATGCTCCCCAAGGCCGCATCGCCAGCCAGCGCATCTTCACCGCCGACGAAGTACAACGGCTCGGTGCCGAATGCCTGGGCTTTCTGCTCTTCCTGGAAAACTCCCGCATCGTTTCCCCCGCCCAGCGCGAAGTCATCCTGGAACGGGCGACGGCCTTGGCCAAGGGCGAGGAGGGTATGTCGCTGCCCGAATTCAAGGTGATCGTGCTGATGGTGCTGTGGAGCCAGTCGGTGGAACTCGACACCCTGCTGATCGAGGCGCTGCTGGCCGATCCCGAGGACGAAGTCCTGCACTAACCCCATCCGGGTGGCCCCCTCGGGCCGCCCGCCAGCCTCTTTCCGCCCGCCCGGCGTCGCCGGTTCAGGTTGCCAGCCCCCAGGCAGCCGCATATCATCGGCCGCAATTCCGTATTTCCCGTCTCTCCGAATTCATGTGGCATGGCCTTCCGGCCCGGCCCGCACCCGAAGGTCCCCCATGGGCAAAAAGCTGATCATTGCCGAGAAACCCTCCGTCGCCAACGACATCGCCAAGGCGTTGGGCGGGTTCACCAAGCACGACGACTATTTCGAATCCGAGGATTTCGTCATTTCGTCGGCCATCGGCCACCTGCTTGAACTAACCCTGCCCGAAGGGGTCGAGGTGAAGCGCGGCAAATGGTCCTTCGCCAACCTGCCGGTGATTCCGCCCCATTTCGAACTGAAGCCGATCGAGAAGACCGAATCGCGCCTCAAGCTGCTCACCAAGCTGATCAAACGCAAGGACGTGGATGGCCTGGTGAACGCCTGTGACGCGGGGCGCGAAGGGGAATTGATCTTCAACTACATCGCCCGGCACGCCAAGACCGACAAACCGGTGCAGCGGCTATGGCTGCAATCGATGACCACCCAGGCAATCCGTGACGGCTTCGCCAAGCTGCGCGCCGGCAGCGAGATGAACGGCCTGCGCGATGCCGCCGTGTGCCGCTCCGAATCCGACTGGCTGGTGGGCATCAACGGCACCCGAGCGATGACCGCCTTCAACTCCAAGACCGGCGGCTTCCACCTCACCACCGTCGGCCGGGTGCAGACCCCGACCCTGGCCATCGTGGTCGAGCGCGAGAAGGCCATCCGCGCCTTCAAGCCCCGGGACTACTGGGAAGTGGACGCCGACTTCGCCGCCCAGGCCGGCAGCTACGCCGGCAAGTGGTTCGACGAGACCTTCAAGAGCAAGGACCAGGACGACGAGCACGCCCGCGCCGACCGCATCTGGAACGCCGCCCAGGCCGAAGCCATCCGCGCCGCCTGCCAGGGCAAACCCGGCCAGGTGAGCGAGGAGGCCAAGCCCGAGACCCGCCTCTCGCCGCTGCTCTTCGACCTGACCAGCCTGCAGCGCGAGGCCAACAGCCGCTTCGGCTTTTCGGCCAAGGCCACCCTGGGCCTGGCCCAGGCCCTCTACGAAAAGCACAAGGTGCTGACCTATCCCCGGACCGACTCCCGCTACCTGCCGGAGGACTACCTGGGCACGGTCAAGGCCACCCTGGCCATGCTCACCGGCGACGACCTGGGCAAGGGCCACGACGAGGCCCTGATTCACCGCTTCAGCCCCCACGCGCGCAAGATCCTGCACGCCGACTGGGTCAAGCCGAACAAGCGCATCTTCAACAACGCCAAGGTCTCCGACCACTTCGCCATCATCCCCACCCAGGCCGCCCCCAAGCACCTGTCCGAGCCCGAGCAGAAGCTCTACGACCTGGTGGTCAAGCGCTTCCTGGCGGTGTTCTTCCCCGCCGCCGAATACCTGGTCACCACCCGCATCACCCGGGTCACCGCTGGCGGCGCCACCCACGCCTTCAAGACCGAGGGCAAGATCCTCACCCAGCCGGGCTGGCTGGCCATCTACGGCAAGGAAGCGGCCGGCGAGGACGACGCCACCCTGGTGCCGGTGACCCCGGGCGAGACGGTGGCCGCCGAAGAAGTGCGCATCAAGGCCACCCAGACCCGCCCACCGGCGCGTTATTCCGAAGCCACCCTGCTGTCGGCCATGGAAGGCGCCGGCAAGATGGTGGACGATGAGGAACTGCGCGCCGCCATGGCCGGCCGCGGCCTGGGCACCCCGGCCACCCGCGCCCAGATCATTGAGAACCTGATCGCCGAAAACTACCTGCTGCGCGAAGACCGGGTGCTGATGCCCACCGCCAAGGCCTTCTCCCTGTTCACCCTGCTCAACGGCCTGGGCGTGGCCGAACTCACCGCGCCGGAACTGACCGGCGAATGGGAATGGAAGCTGGCGCGCATGGAGCGCGGCGACCTCTCCCGGGCCGAGTTCATGGACGAAATCACCGAGATGACCCGGCGCATCGTCGAACGGGCCAAATCCTACGAGGCGGACACCATCCCCGGCGATTTCGGCGAGCTGGCCACCCCCTGCCCGCGCTGCGGCGGCAAGGTGAAAGAGACCTACAAGAAGTTCCAGTGCACCGCCTGCGACTTCGCCCTGTGGAAGATCGTCGCCGGCCGCCAGTTCGAACCGGCCGAAATCGAGATCCTGCTGGAAAAGCGCGAGGTCGGCCCGCTGATCGGCTTCCGCAACAAGATGGGCCGGCCCTTCGTCGCCGCGGTCAAGCTCAACGACAAGCTGGAGCCGGAATTCGACTTCGGCAACGGCCCGGCGGGGGAAGAGGGCAGCGACGCTCCGGTGGACTTCTCCGGCCAGGAACCTCTGGGCGCCTGCCCCAAGTGCAAGAGCCGGGTGTTCGAGCACGGCAACGCCTACGTCTGCGAGAAGAGCGTCGGGCCGGAGCGCACCTGCGACTTCCGCTCCGGCAAGATCATCCTGCAACAGCCGGTGGACCGGGACCAGATGCACAAGCTGCTCGCCACGGGCAAGACCGACCTGTTGAAGGACTTCGTCTCGGCCCGTACCCGGCGCAAGTTCTCCGCCTTCCTCAAGGTCGGCGACGACGGCAAGGTGGGCTTCGAGTTCGAGCAGAAGGCGCCCCGCGCCGCCAAGGCTCCCGCCAAGGGCGCAGCGAAGAAGGCCCCGGCCAAGGCCGAAGGCTGACGCTGCTTTCCCGCCCCACCCGCTGAACCCCCGCGCCAGTCGCGGAGTTCCAGCCACGCGCCCCGCTCAATGAAGCGGGGCGCGGCGTTTCAAGGGGTCGGTTTCAAAGGAACCCTCCACCCTGGCGGGGCGCGGGAAGGCCGGCAACCGCCTAGGGGCGCACCGGCGCTGCGCCGGGCAGTCCCTGGCTGACACAGGCCAGCACGGCCGCCTTGACCGCGTCCAGGGCTGGCGGGCGAGGGAAGGTGACACGCCACACCAGGCCGACACGGCGGAAGGCCTCAGCCCCCGTGCCGGCCACGTCCTCACTGAAGGGCAGCACCTTCACCAGGGGCTCCTTGTCGCGCAACGGGTCGGCGGCGGTGGACGGCATCACCGCCACCCCGGCGCCGGAGGCCACCATGTGGCGGATGGTTTCCAGGGAGCTGCCCTCCAGGGTGCCGCCTTCGCCCCCTTCACCCATGGTGTGCGGGCAGGCTTCAAGCACCTGGTCGCGGAAACAGTTGCCCTGGCCGAGCAGCAGCAGGTGCTCGCCGCTCAGCTCGCCGCGGCCCACCGATTCGCGCGTGGCCCAGGGGTGGCCGGCCGGCACCACCACGCGGAAGGGCTCGTCATAGACCGGCTGGGCCACCAGGCCCGGCTCGTTGAACGGCGCCCCCACCGGTAGGGCGATGACGATCACGTCGAGTTCGCCACGCTTCAAGGCCGGAATCAGGTGACCGGTGAAATCCTCCTTGAGGAACAGGGGCATTTCCGGCGCCCGCTCGTGCAGGGCGGGGATCAGGGGCGGCAGCAGGTAGGGGGCGATGGTGTAGATCACCCCCAGGCGCAGCGGGCCCTTGAGCGGGTCCTTGCCCTGGTTGGCCAGCTCTTCGAGCTTGAGGGCCTCGGCCAGCACCCGCTCGGCCTGGTCCACCAGCCGCTGGCCCACCTCGGTGATGCGGATCTCCTGCACGTTGCGCTCGAACAGCATCACCCCGAGGCGCTCTTCCACCTTCTTGATCGCCACCGACAGGGTCGGCTGGGACACCCGGCAGGCCGCGGCGGCGCGGCCGAAGTGGCGTTCCCGGGCCAGGGCAACCAGGTAGCGCATGTCGGTCAGGGTAAGCATGGCGGTTCCTTTGCTGGGGCGGGCCGGGGCATCCGGACAGCCGCTATTGATAGGTTGATTCTATCGCAATTATCTCAACGTTCAATTTGAGCAATATATCGCCTGTTCCTATCATAAGCTCACAAATTGATGGAGCATCGCTATGAGCCACCCGATCCGCCGCGCCAATGCCGTACTCGCCACCCTCGACCGCCTCGCCGGCCGCTGGCTCGATACCCCCGCGCCCAGCGCCGCCCAAGCCTACCTCACCCTGATCCGGCACTGAGGCCCGCCATGCCCACCCTGTCCAGCCCCATTGCCACCCTGGCCAGCGGCGACGCCATCGAGATCAAGCCGCGCCAGCTGCTCGGTATCGCCCTCTGGATCGCCGGGACCGGCCTGCTCCTCGCTCAGGGCGGCGACTTGCTGCTGGCCTGGCTGGCCGAGCGTCCCATGGTTGGCGCCGCCCTGCGCGACGGCGCCCTGGCGGCCCTGGCCACCGCCGCCGGCACCCTGCCGGTGCTGTTCGCCCGGCGCCTGCCGGAGGCGGCCCACGACGGCCTGCTCGGCTTCGGCGCCGGGGTGATGCTCGGCGCCACCGCCTTCTCCCTGGTACTGCCCGGCCTGGAATCGGCCAAGGCCCTCGGCCACGGTCCCTGGGGCGCCGGCACCCTGGTGGCCTTCGGTCTGGTCGGCGGCGCGCTGCTGCTGCTCGTCCTGGAGCGGCTGATCCCCCACGTGCACTTCGACGAAGCAGAGGCGGATGGCCCCCGGGCCGCCACCCTTGCCAATCCGCAACTGCAGCGGGTGATGCTGTTCGTCCTGGCAGTGACCCTGCACAACCTGCCCGAAGGCCTGGCCATCGGCGTCGGCCAGGGTGGCAGCGAGGCCGGTGCCACGGCCCTGGCCATGGGGATCGCCTTGCAGGACATTCCGGAAGGCTTCGTCGTGGCCATGGCCCTGGCCAGCGTCGGGGTCAGCCGCGGCTGGGCCGCCCTGGCCGGTATCGCCAGCGGCCTGGTGGAGCCGGTGATGGCGGCGGTGGGCGCCGCCGTGGTGGGCAGCGCGGCGCAGGCCCTGCCCTGGGGCCTGGCCCTGGCCGGCGGCGCCATGCTGTTCGTGATCAGCCACGAGATCATCCCCGAATCCCACCGCCGCGGCCGGGAGACCTTGGCTACCCTGGGCCTGGTGGGCGGCTTCGCGGTGATGATGCTGCTCGACACCGCCCTGGGCTCCTGAACGGGGCAGGGGATGGTGGCGTCGACGAATGCTTCGGCCCCCCAATGAAAAGCCGCGCCAGGACTCGATCCTGGCGCGGCATCTCGGGAAACCCGCGTGGATGCTTGTTCTACAAGGTGGCTGCCTGGAGAACAAGACAGGGCGCGGGGTTTGGCCGGGTTACTAAAGATTGGAGGGGAAAACGCGGCGGGCGGGAGGCGCCGCTCCCCCCCTCGGTCAGCCCCGGATCACCCCTGCAGCTGGGCCAGTTCGGCCTCGCTCAGCCAACGCCATTCCCCTTCGGCCAGGTCGGCGGGCAGGGCCAGTCCGCCCAGGGCGACGCGACACAGGGCCTCGACCCGGTTGCCGGCGGCGGCCACCATGCGCTTCACCTGATGGTACTTGCCCTCGGTAATGGTCAGCAGCAGGGTGGTGGGATCGGCCAGCTCGGCCCCGGCAGCCCGGGTGGCCTCGCTCTCGTCGTTGAGCCAGACGCCGTCGAGCAGCTTCTGGGTAAAGGCCGCATCGGCGGCGTGCTTGAGGGTGACCCGGTAGGTCTTGGCCACCTTGCGCTTGGGCGAGGTCAGGGCGTGGATGAACTGGCCGTTGTCGGACAGCAGCAAGAGCCCGGTGGTGTCGCTGTCGAGCCGGCCCACCGGCTGCACGCCGCGCCCCACCAGGGGATCGGGCAGCAGGGCAAAAACGCTCTTGTTGTGCATCGGCTCCCGGGAGCATTCGTAGCCCGCCGGCTTGTTGAGCATCAGGTAGGCCGTTTCCCGGTATTCCCAGGGTTCGCCGTCCACCTCGTAGGTGAACCCCGCGGCCTCCACCTCGCGAAACGGGTCTTCCACCGTCTCCCCGTTGATCGTCAGCCAGCCGTTACGCACCAGCTGGCGGCATTCCTTGCGGCTGCCGAACCCCTGGCTCTGCAAGAGGCGATCAAGTTGCATGGTGACTCCAAAATCATTGCGGGCTGCAAGCTTACCAACAAGCGGGGGCGCCGACGAACCCGCGTGCCCGCCGACAGGGCGCTGACAGGCTGCCTCGCTACACTCGCCACTCTTTGCCATCCGCCGGGCCGCCGCCCGTCTCGCGCCATGTCGCTCGATCCGCTCAAGGGCTCCCCCTTCATCCCCCTCGGCAAGCAGGCCGACCCGGGGTTCCAGGAATCCGCCCTCGGCGTCCTGGCCAAGCGCCAGTCGATCATCGCCTCCAACATCGCCAACGCCGACACCCCCCAGTACAAGGCGGTGGACATCGATTTCGCCAGCGCCCTGCACGACGCCCTGGCCAACGCCCACCATACCCCGGTGGCGCTGAACCTCACCGCCGCCAGCCACATCCCCGCCCACGGCAACACTGCCCCGTTCCCCGACACCTTGCGCTACCACCAGCCCTACCAGGCCTCGGTGGACGGCAACACGGTGGAAATGGACGTGGAACGCTCCAAGTTCTCGGAAAACGCCGTGCGCTACGAATTCGCCGTGCAGCAGGTCGGCAGCGAGTTCAAGGAAATGATCCAGATGTTCACCTCGCTGACCTAAGCACGCCGCCACCCGCTGGCTCGGGCCGCCACCGGCCATGCCGCACGGAGCGCACCGATGTGGCCGAGAAAAACTAATGAATCCCGGCCCCAGCCGCATCAAACCCGACGACTGACGCCGACCTTGATGCTGCCGCCGCTGCTTCGCATGAGAAAAACTAAGCCAGGCGCTTAGAAAACATCGTTTTACGCCGTACCGCCGCGCACCTACGATACAGGGGTCAGCGCAGGCCAGGCCCGTCCCCCGACGCCCGCCTCGCCCTGCCAGGAGTCCCCATGTCCGAACACCGCACCAGCATCGCGTGGCAGCGCGCAGCCAACGCCGCCGACCCCGCCACCTATTCCCGCAACCACCTGGCCACCCTCAACGGCGGCCAGCAGGTGAACGTCTCCGCCTCTGCCGAGTACCAGGGCGACCCCGCCTGCGCCGACCCGGAACAACTGCTGCTGACCGCCCTGGCCAGCTGCCACATGCTCACCTTTCTCGCCATCGCCGCCATCCAGGGCTACCAGGTCGAAAGCTACCGGGATGCGCCGGTGGCCCATCTGGAAAAGAACGAGGCCGGCCGCCTGGCGGTGACCCGGATCGAGCTGGCGCCCCAGGTGAGCTTCAGCGGCGACAAGCAGCCCGACGCCGCCGCCCTGGCCAAATTGCACGACGGGGCCCACCGCAACTGCTTCATCGCCCACTCGATCACCGCCCAGGTCACGGTTACCCCTGCAGCCTAAGCCTAAGGAGCGCTTAACCGGCGCCGCCAGGCTCGCGTAGGATGCCGCCATGGAACGCCCCACGCCCGCATCCCCTCCAATGCCGACCGACGCCGAGCAAACCACCCCGCCGACCGGTGCCGGCTGCCGGGACGACGGACCACTCCAGGCCCGCGGCAACTCGACGGTGCGGCGTCTGCCGCCCCTGATCGCCCTGTCGTACTTCGAGGCCGCCGCCCGCACCGGCAGCTTTGCCGAAGCGGCCAAGCAGTTGCACGTCTCCCCCGCCGCCGTCAGCCACCAGGTCAAGGCCCTGGAAACCCAGCTGGGGGTGGAGCTATTCGTGCGCCAACACCGCAAGGTGATCCTCACCCGGGCAGCGGCAGCGGTCCTGCCCCGCCTGCAGGAGGGCTTTGCCGCCCTGGCCGAGGCGGCGGAGCAACTGCGCGCCCACGATGAGGATCAGGTCGTGGTCACGGTCTGCGCCGAACCCCTGTTCGCCACCAAGTGGCTGGTGCCGCGGCTGCACCGCTTCTACGCCCGCTGCCCCGAGGCCGAGGTGCGCCTGCAGGCCAGCCTGAGTTCGGTGGATTCCGCCCCCGGCGGCCCGGTCACCGCGGCCAGCTTCCGCCGCGCCGGCATCGACCTGTCGGTACGCCTCGGCTACGGCCGCTACGCCGACCTGCACGCCACACCCCTGCTCGATCTCGACCTGGTGCCCCTCTGCGCCCCGGCCCTGCTGCCGCGCCTGGCCACTCCCGCCGACTTGCTGGCCGTGCCCCTGTTGAGCGACAGCACCCTGCTGCGCTCGGCCGAGCGCTTCGGCTGGTCCGAATGGCTGTGCCAGGCCGGCGTGCCTCTGGTGGCGCCGTTGCGCGAGCAGCGCTTCGGCAATGGCCTGCTCGCCCTGGAAGCCGCTGCCACCGCTCAGGGCGTGCTGCTCGCCAGCGCCACCCTGACCCAGGCCGAACGCGACGCCGGCAAGCTTGCCGTGGCCTTTCCCCAGGCCCTCCACGCGCCCCTCGCCTACCATCTGGTGTGCCCGCCCGCCGCCCTGGAGCGGCCCATCGTCGCCGCGTTCCGCGCCTGGCTGCTGGCAGAAATGACGGACATAAGGGATGGAGCCGCCACTGCCAAGGCTCCACCCGCGACGGCAGCGCCCACCATTCCCGGCCCCTCCCTCCACCCCACCGAATCCGTGCTGGAATAGGCGCCATGTCCCTGGCCCGAGTGCTCCTGCTGACAACGTTGGCGATGCTGGCCTTCGCCGCCAATTCCCTGCTCTGCCGCCTGGCCCTGCGCGAAACCGGCATCGACGCCGCCAGCTTCACCACCATTCGCCTCGCTTCCGGCGCGCTCATGCTGTGGCTGGTGGTGCGCCTGCGCGGCGGATCTGCCCATACAGGCGGCAGTGCTGATCACCCGCCCCATGGCAGCTGGGCCTCGGCCCTGGCCCTGTTCGCCTACGCCGCCGCCTTCTCCTTCGCCTACCGCACCCTGCCCGCCGGGGCCGGAGCGCTGCTGCTCTTCGGCGCGGTGCAGGCCACCATGATCGGCTACGGCCTGTGGCGCGGCGAGCGCCTCGGTGCCCGCCAATCCGCCGGCATGGCATTGGCTGCCGCCGGTCTGGTGGGATTGCTGCTGCCCGGGCTGTCCGCCCCACCCTTGCAGGGTGCCGTGCTGATGCTGGCCAGCGGTGTTGCCTGGGGGGTCTATTCGCTGCGCGGCCGCGGCGTCGCCAACCCGGCCGCCAGCACCGCCGGCAACTTCCTGCGCGCCGTGCCTTTCGCCCTGGCCCTGAGCCTGGCCCAGCTTTCCAGCGCCAGCGTCGATGCCGCCGGTGCCGCCGGTGCCGCTTATGCCGTGGCTTCCGGCGCCCTGGCCTCGGGCCTGGGCTACGCCTTGTGGTACGGGGCCCTGCCGCTGCTGCGCGCCACCAGCGCCGCCACGGTGCAACTGAGCGTGCCGGTGCTCGCCGCTTTGGGCGCGGCGGCCTTTCTCGGCGAGGCCATCACCCTGCGGCTGATGCTGGCGTCGCTCGCCGTACTGGGCGGCATCGCCCTGGTGATCCGCAGCCCGCGCCGGGCCAGCCGGTAACGGCCGTTTCCACACCGTTGGAATAAAATCGCCGCCCGGGCCGCCATTGCCATGGCGGTGTTTCCTTTCACGGCCAGGCGACAAGCATGACTTTCCAAAGCAACGGCGCATCCTCCGGCGCCGACTCGCGGCATTCGTGGCGCGAGTACGCCCAGCGCATGAACCGGGTGATCGATCACATCGACCGGCACCTGGCCGGTACGGTGGACCTGGCCAGCATCGCCGACGTGGCGAATTTTTCGCCTTACCACTTCCACCGGCTGTTCCTCGCCTGGATGGGCGAAACCCTGGGCGACTACGTGCGCCGGCGGCGCCTCGAAGCCGGAGCCCTGATGCTGAACCACCAGCGCCACACGCCGGTGCTCAACATCGCCCTGGATGTGGGCTTTGGCTCTAGCGAGGCCTTTTCCCGGGCCTTCAAGCAGCATTTCGGCATGACCCCGAGCGATTGGCGCAGGAGCGCCCCCGCCCGCCGGGAAGCCAGCCTGGCGGCGCGGCGCAATCTCGATCAGGTGGAAAGCAAGCGCGATCAGGTACCGGGGGAGGGGACCGGCCATGATGGCGAACCCCTTTTCAAGGAGCCCATCATGAACGTCACGATTGCCACCCTGTCCCCGGTACGGGTCGCCTATATGCGCCACATCGGCCCCTACGGCCCGAGCATCAGCCGCTTCTGGCAAGAGCAGTTCCTGCCCTGGCGCCACGCCAACGGGCTGGAGCGGGCCTCCTGCTACGGCATCGGCTACGACGACCCGGATGTCACCCCGCCCGGCAAGTGCCGCTACGATGCCTGCGTGGTGGTCCCGGAGGACTTCGTCGCCCACGCCCCCGTCAGCATCGCTACCCTGCCGGGGGGACGTTATGCCGTGGCCGATTTCCGTGGCGACGGCCCGGCCATCGGCGGCGCCTGGACCGAGCTGCTGCGCCGCTGGCTGCCCAGCAGCGGCATGCAGCCTGACAGCCGGCCGTTCTTCGAGTACTACCCGGCCGACGCCTACTACGATGCCGTCAGCGGCGTCATGGAATGCCAGCTGTGCGTGCCGGTGCGGCCCCTGTAGCTTTAAAGCGAAAGCGACCATGAAAAGACAACGGCCACGCCAAGGCGTGGCCGTTGTGGCAGTGGTTAATCGGATCGGCTGACGGGCTGCCCAGCACTTTGCCCCTGTCCCTGCTCGTTGAGCGCAGTGGCCAAGGCGACGGCCGGTGCAGGACTACCGGACTAGGGCCGGATCACTCCTGGGCCAGTGCCGAGGGCGGCATCAGCCGTTGCACCCGTTTACTGTACAGCTGGGCTTTGCGCGGAAAGCCGGAGTGGTAGGCCTCCACCGCCGCCCAGAGGTCGCCATAGCGGGCCACGTAACCGGCCAGAATCCAGGCTGCCGTCTGGACGTTGGTGCAGCGGTCCTTGAGCTTTTCCCGGGTGATCCCGAACTTGGCCAGGGTCGGCAGCCAGCCGGTACCGATCTGCATCAGGCCGATGTACATCGTGCCGTTCTTGCTGCGGGCCACCGCGTTCGGATTGCCGCCGGATTCGATTTTGGCGATGGCCTTGAGAACATCGACTGGCACATCGTGTTGTTCCGCTGCTTCTTCGAAGCAGGCCTGGGCCGCCAGGGGAAAGCAACAGAACAGGGTAAGCATCACCCGGAAAAACCATTGGCGCGGGGTCATGGGGGCTCCTCGTCAAGGTGTTGGTCACAACCCAGGCCGCGCAAGATGCAAGTCGTAAAACTTGCCGGGCATGGTGTCGTCACCGCAGGGCGGGCGAACTCTTACCTATCTCGGGGATGCGCAGTGGGCCTTCATGGGAGTTTGGCCCGGGGTGGTTGAGGGAAGAGAATTGTCCCGGGGCAACCCATTGATAATACTGGAAAGTTCGCTATTTTTCCAGTACACCCCAGCCCGCCTTGGCAGCACGCCTCCCTCCGCCAACGCCAGCGGTGCAGTGTCACGCCGCCGGCAGCCAGACGATTCGCCCTTGACCGGCCTCACTGAGCGCCCCGACAAACGCTTCGGCCGAAGTCTCGGCCATGGCGAAGGCGAATTCGACCTGATCCCCATGCCGTACCGCGTGCAGCGTTGCCCCTGCGGCCTCCAGCTCCCGACGCAGCAGACCTTCGAGGGAATAGGGCACCTGGCAGCGCAGGTCCCGCTGCCGGACGATGGCGACCTTCTCGGCACCGCGCAGCGCCTGGGCCACGCAATCCGTATAGGCCCGCACCAAACCGCCGGCCCCCAGCTTCACGCCGCCGTAGTAACGCACCACCGTGGCCAGCACGCCTTCCAGGTTCTGGTAGCGCAACACATCGAGCATCGGCCGCCCCGCCGTGCCGCTGGGCTCCCCATCATCCACCGCCGCCGACTGCCCACCGGCCAGCAGCGCCCAACAGACATGAGCCGCCCCCGCATGCTCGGCACGCAACCTGGCAACCATAGCTTGCGCCGTGGCCCGATCGGCCACCGGCTGCACGCAGCCGATGAAACGGCTTTTCTTGATCAGCAGATCGCTGTGGACGGCAGCGGCAAGGGTTTGGGGCATCGCGGAAAGAAGGGGGTAATCGAGAAAAATGGCCGCTCATCCTGAGCGGCCATTTTCAAGTGGGCCCTACAACGCCTAGTGTTTTGAGAACGATCTAGGCATTCGCGGGGTGCCTACAACCATCAAACGTCGATGTTCCGGGCATACAGCGCGTTGCTTTCGATGAACGCCCGGCGGGGTTCCACCAGTTCGCCCATGAGGGTGGTAAACACGCCGTCGGCGCTGATGGCATCTTCGATGCCCACGCGAAGCAGGCGGCGCACGGTGGGGTCCATGGTGGTTTCCCACAGCTGCTCCGGGTTCATTTCGCCCAGGCCCTTGTAGCGCTGCTTGGAAATACCGCGCTCCACCTCGTTCTGCAGCCAGGCCATGGCTTCGGCGAAGTCGGCGACCGCTTGCTTTTTCTCGCCGCGTTCGATGCTGCCACCAGGCCCGAACATGCCAGAGAGCAGGGTGGCGGCCTTGCGCAGCTGGGTGTAGTCGCCGGAGCGAACGAAGTCCTCGTCGATCACGCCGACCTTAAGGTTGCCGTGGTGCATGCGCTCGACGCGCAGCTGCCAGCGCTCGTCGGCCTCGTTGAAGTGGGCGACGATCTGGGTGCCGTGGTTGACGTGGGCCGACAGGGCCTCAGCGGAGGCACGGGCGGCGGCCTCTCTGGAGACGTCCACCTGCAGGTCCTTGGCGACGATGGCGTGCAGCACCTCGGGGTTGATCAGGTTGGAGAGGCGGTTGATGACCGCCTCGGAGAGCAGGTATTCCCGCGCCAGCTCTTCCAGGGCCGCGCCGGTGATGGGCTCGGCGCCGGCCTTGGGGATGAGCCGCGATTCTTCCAGGGCCATCTTGAGCAGGAACTGGTGGTACTCGTGGTCGTCCTTGAGGTAGCGCTCGGTCTTGCCGTGCTTGACCTTGTACAGCGGCGGCTGGGCGATGTAGATGTGGCCGCGCTCCACCAGTTCGGGCATCTGCCGGTAGAAGAAGGTGAGCAGCAGGGTGCGGATGTGGGCGCCGTCCACGTCGGCATCGGTCATGATGATGATGCGGTGATAGCGCAGCTTCTCGGGCTTGTACTCGTCCTTGCCGATGCCGGTGCCCAGGGCGGTGATGAGGGTGGCGATTTCCTGGCTGGAGATGAGCTTGTCGAAACGGGCCTTTTCCACGTTGAGGATCTTGCCCTTGAGGGGCAGGATGGCCTGGAACTTACGGTCGCGGCCCTGCTTGGCGGAGCCGCCGGCGGAGTCGCCCTCGACCAGGTACAGCTCGCACAGGCTGGGGTCTTTCTCCTGGCAGTCGGCCAGTTTGCCGGGCAGGCCGACGCCATCGAGCACGCCCTTGCGCCGAGTCATTTCCCGGGCCTTGCGCGCCGCGTCGCGGGCGCGGGCGGCCTCGACGATTTTGCCGGTGATGGTCTTGGCGTCGAGCGGACGTTCCAGCAGAAACTCGGCCAGCTTGGCCGCCACCACTTCTTCCACCGCCGGGCGGGCTTCGGAGGAGACCAGCTTCATCTTGGTCTGGGAGGCGAACTTGGGGTCCGGCATCTTCACCGAGAGGACGCAGGCCAGGCCTTCGCGCATGTCGTCGCCGGTGATTTCCACCTTGGCCTTCTTGGCGATCTCGTTCTCTTCGATGTACTTGTTGATGATGCGGGTCATCGCCGCCCGCAGACCGGTGAGGTGGGTGCCGCCGTCGGACTGGGGAATGTTGTTGGTGAAGCAGAGCACCTGTTCCTGGTAGGTGTCGTTCCACTGCATGGCCACTTCGACGCCGATGGTGACGCCGTCGGCCACCTTGGCTTCGCCGGCGGAGTAGAAGATGTTGGGGTGCAGGACGGACTTGTTGCGGTTGATGTACTCGACAAAGCTCTGCACGCCGCCGGCAAAGGCGAACAGCTCTTCCTTGCCGCTGCGCTGGTCCACCAGGCGGATGCTGACGCCGTTGTTGAGGAAGGACAGCTCGCGCAGGCGCTTGGCCAGGATTTCGTAGTGGAATTCCACATTGCCGAAGATCTCGTCGTCGGCCAGGAAGTGCACTTCGGTACCGCGCTTGTCGGTGTCGCCGAGAATCTTCAGGGGGGAGACTTCGAAGCCGTCGCGCACTTCGATGACCCGTTCCACCGGCACACCCCGGTTGAATTCAATGAAGTGGCGCTTGCCGTCGCGGCGCACGGTGAGGCGCAGCCACTTGGAGAGGGCGTTCACGCAGGAGACGCCAACGCCGTGCAGACCGCCGGAAACCTTGTAGGAGTTCTGGTTGAACTTGCCGCCGGCGTGCAGTTCGGTGAGGGCGATTTCGGCGGCGGAGCGCTTGGGCTCGTGCTTGTCGTCCATCTTCACCCCGGTGGGGATGCCGCGGCCGTTGTCGGTGACGGAGATGGAGTTGTCGGCGTGGATGGTGACGACGATGTCGTCGCAATGACCGGCCAGGGCTTCGTCGATGGAGTTATCCACCACCTCGAAGACCAGATGGTGCAGACCCGTGCCGTCGGAAGTGTCGCCAATGTACATCCCCGGGCGCTTGCGCACGGCCTCCAGGCCTTCAAGGATCTGGATGCTGGATTCGCCGTAGGCCGGTGAGGCTTCCTGCGGGTTGTTCATTTGCGGGTTTTCTTCGCTCATTGTTCCTGTTCCACTAAAAACTGCAAAAGGCCCGCCGAGCGGCGGACCTTAAATCGCTGCACGCGCCGGATCAGATGCGCATCGGCATGACGACGTACTTGAAGCGCTCGTTGCCCGGCAGGGTGATCAGGGCGCTGGAGTTGGCGTCGTTGAAATGCCACTCGATGGTCTCGGCATGGGTGTTGTTGAGCACATCGAGCAGGTAGTTGACGTTGAAACCCACATCCAGGGGCTCGCCGCTGTAGGCCACTTCCAGCTCTTCCTGGGCTTCTTCCTGCTCGGCGTTGGCGGCGTTGAGCTTGAGGGCGTTATCGGCGGCCACCAGGCGCACACCGGAGAACTTTTCGTTGGTCAGGATCTTCACCCGCACCAGGGAGGAGAGCAGGGTGGAGCGCTCCAGAGTCAGGGTGTTGCGCAGCTGGGCGGGGATGACCCGCTCGTAATCGGGGAACTTGCCGTCGATCAGCTTGGAGACCAGCACCACGTTGCCGAAGGTGAAGCGCACCTGGTTGGGGGTCAGGGCCAGTTCCAGGGGCTCGTCGGAATCGGCAAGCAGACGGTTCAGTTCGATCACCGTCTTGCGCGGCAGGATCATTTCCTGGCGGGGCAGGGCAGCGACGCCTTCACCTTCCAGGGCCATGCTGGCGTAGGCCAGGCGGTGGCCATCGGTAGCTACGGCGCGCAACTCGCCGCCATCGACCAGCAGCAGCAGGCCGTTCAGGTAGTAGCGCACGTCCTGGGCAGCCATGGCGTACTGGGTCTGGGCGAGCAGTTGGCGGAACTGTTTCTGGGTGACGGTGAAGGTGCGGGTGTCGCCTTCAGACAGGGCCATGCGCGGGAAATCTTCCGCCGGCAGGGTCTGCAGGGCGAAGCGGCTCTTGCCGCCACGCACCGTCAGGCGCTTGTCTTCGAGCACCAGGGAAACATCGGTGCCTTCGGGCAGGGAGCGCAGGATGTCCTGCAGCTTCTTGGCCCCCACGGTCACCGCGCCGTCGGCTCCGTCTTCGGCACCGCCGGTGGAGGTGGTGATCTGAATTTCGATGTCGGTGGCCAGCAAGGTCAGCTGATCGCCGCGCTTTTCCAGCAGCACGTTGGACAGGATCGGCAGGGTGTGCCGCTTCTCGACGATGCCGGATACCGACTGCAGAGGCGCGAGGAAGGTCTCGCGAGACGCTTTTATGAGAAGCATATAAATAAAACCCTAATGATTAGTTAACCGAACGACAACTCTGTGGATAACACAAAAAACCGCTTGATTATCCTTGGCTTAGATCGAAAAAAACACCGTGGATAACGGCTGTACGACGCTGTGGAGCCAAGTAGAACAACTTTTGCGACGGGGAAAAAGGGGAAGTAATCCCCATTTCTTCCACAGGCTTCCCGCCTGCTTATCCCCTGCCTGGGAGCTGCAATTAGCCCTTGAGCACTTGCAAGAGCACGTGCAGATCGTGATTGAGCTGATTGTCCTTCATTTTCAGATCTTCGATGGTGCGAACGGCATGGAGCACCGTAGTGTGGTCGCGTCCACCGAAGGCATCGCCGATGGCCGGGTAGCTGTGCGGGGTAAGGTCCTTGGCCAGCCACATCGCCACCTGGCGGGGGCGGGCGATGATCCGGGTGCGCTTCTTCGAGTAGAGGTCGGCGACCTTGATCTTGTAGTACTCGGCCACCGTCTTCTGGATGTTTTCCACCGTGATTTGGCGATTGTAAGCGCCGATCACGTCCTTCAGGGCTTCCTTGGCCATGTCCAGACCAATGGCCCGGCCGTGGAACTGGGAATAGGCCAGCACCTTCTTCAACGCCCCTTCCAGCTCGCGCACGTTGGACTTGAGGTGTTTGGCGATGAAGAACGCTACTTCCTTGTCCAGGCGCACCCCTTCGGCCTCGGCCTTCTTTTCCAGGATGGCCACCCGCATCTCCATCTCGGGCGGCTCGATCTGTACGGTCAGACCCCAGTCGAAACGGGTGATCAGCCGGTCTTCCAGGCCGGTGATGTCCTTGGGGTAGGTGTCGCAGGTGATGATGATCTGCTTCTTCGCCTCCATCAGGGCGTTGAAGGCATAGAAGAATTCTTCCTGGGTACGGTTCTTGCCGTTCAGGAACTGCACGTCGTCGATCAAGAGCACGTCCACCGAGCGGTAGTAGCGCTTGAAAACGTCGAAGGATTTCTGCTGATAGGCGCGCACCACGTCCTGGTAGTAGTCCTCGGCGTGCACGTAGCGCAGTACCTTGTCCGGCCGGTCGGCCAGGATGCGGTTGCCAATGGCGTGGATCAGGTGAGTCTTGCCCAGACCAGCGCCGCCGTAGATGAACAGGGGGTTGTAGTCGCTACCCGGGTTTTCCGCGACGCGCATGGCAGCGGCCCGGGCCAGGTCGTTGGCCTTGCCCACGACCAGGTTGTCGAAGGTAAACGCCGCGTTGAGGCGGGTTTTCTCGTAGCCGGTCTTTTCCCGGGAGGGCATTTTCAGCGCGGCAGCCGGTCGGGATGCCGAGGCCGGCAATTCGCTGGCGCCCGGCGCCACCGCATCACTGCCGCCTCCATTGCTGCCACTCAGCGGCGGGACGACCGGGGCAGGGCGGGCCACCGGAGTGCTGCCTTGGCCGATGGTCAGGTCGATCGAAATTTCGGTATTGAAGAACTCGCGACCGAATTCCTCGATGCGGCTCAGGTAGCGGTCCCGCACCCACTTGAGAATGAAGCCGTTGGGTGCGAACAGGCGCAGCCCTTCCTCGGGATTGGCGCTCCCCTCAAGCCGCAGCGGCTTGATCCAGGTATTGAATTGCTGCGCCGGGAGTTCTTGCTCCAGGCGGGACAGGCAGTTTGACCAGAATTCGCTCAT